>NZ_JAKRET010000001.1 GCF_022664395.1 Sphingomonas lacusdianchii
GACGCAGATCGCGGTCTCCTTCATCGACACATCTAGGCCAACATAGCAGGTCATCTTCCGTCCTCCTCTTCAGGGGACGACAGGCTATCCCAACGAGCACCGCTCCTGATTACGCCATGTGGTTCACCGACCAGCCGGCCGCATGCAACAGCGCGGTCACCCGGCGATAGCCGTAGCGCCCATACTGCTTGGCCAGGGCGATGATATCCTCGGTCAGCGCTTCTTCGTGATCTGCCCCGCACGGCACCTTGCGCTGCGTCGACCGGTGCTGCCCGAGCACGCGGCACACCCGCCGCTCGGATACGTCCAGCACCCCCCGGACTTGGTCGATGCAACGCCGGCGCCGGGCGGGGCTCAGAAGTTTCCCTTGGCTGCCTCCTGCAGGATCAGCTTGTCGAGCGTCAGGTCCGAAATCGCACGCCGCAGCCGGGCGTTCTCCTTCTCCAGGTCCTTCATCCGCCGCGCCTGATCCGTCTTCAGGCCGCCATATTCCTTGCGCCAGCGATAGTAGGTCTGCTCGCTGACCGCGATCCGCCGGCAGGCCTCCGCGGTCGTGCCGCCCTGGCCCAGCATGATCTCCACCTCACGCAGCTTGCCGATGATCTCCTCCGGCTTGTGCTTCTTCGCTGGCATTCGTCGTCCCTTCCTTGATCCAGACTGTCATAGTCGATGGACCACTCAGAAGGGGGCAGCTCAACCCCAACGAGCCCTTCTATTACCGCCCCACTTCGTACGCCACGGGTGGGGCGGACTGGACCAGCGTTCCAAACCCCGGATGGTCCATCAACGATCAGGTCGATCTTGCGGTCGCCCATGCCCAGACGCTTCCGAACGGTCGCCAAAAGGTGGTTTGGTACAGCGGTGGTCGAAACGGCATGACTGTCGCGTCGACCTATATCAAACGCGAACTCGCGAACCTTGATAAGCTGGTTGCAGTAGCTGACCTGGTCATCGTTCCCGGTCTTTGGAAGCGCGACTTTTCGGCCGCGGACGGATGGCAGAAGGGCGGGTCCAACCGGGCCTACACCGATCAGATAAACGCGAGCTTTCCTGCGCAGCTCGCGGCACGATACGGCAGCAAGGTCATCTACGTCCCGCTTCAGGCGATCATGAGCGACGGGACCGCGGACGAAAATCCGAAGCCGGAATTCCTTTGCGACGGTCAGACGCACTATTCGAACCTTGGCGCACAGGCATGCGCCGCGGCCGTCTACGATGCGATCAAGGATAGGTTCGTCGGTCATGTCGATACCGGTAACCTGATTTCCGTTGCGGGCAATACGGGCACGGTCAGCAACGGTGTGACCGGCACGGCACCTGCAGGATTCAGCATCACCAAGGATCCGACGGTCTCGGTCGCTGCGAGCATCCCGGCCGCTGGGTCCGTGGCTTTGGCCCTGACCACTGCCGTAACGCAGGCCACCGTCGCCGAGGGCGCAACCATCACCGGGCCGACGGCAACGCTGGCAAATGCCGGCAACTACCGCGCGAGGATGCACGTTCGGATCGAGCCGACATCGGCTCGCGTCGTCGTTGGTGGCGGGCTGCTCGAGACGACCGCCGGCGCAACGCCACAGCGGGCGGTCGGCATGTTTGCGTGCCGTGCCAACGCCTATGCCGCCGTCAACATCACGACGACGGCTTCGGCGTCGATCGATACCCTAGACGCCACGAACGGCCTCGATCTGTATATCGACACCCCGGACATGGCGGTCGGTGCCAATGCGACCGTCGTCCCCTATGTGACGATCGCTGCCGATCAGGGCGCCGTCCTCACGATCAATATGATCGCCTCGGAATGGTCGGTGGTTCGCGGCGCAGACTCGCTGCCGACCTTCGGCTTCCGCTACGCTGGCATCACCAAGCCCGAAGGAAACGCGGGCAGCACCACCGTCTATGGGTTCGAGGTGATCCGTTCGACGGGTGCTGGTACCGTGACGATCCCGTACACCTTCAACGCCGGCACGACCGACGCGGCGGATTATCTGGGCGGGCTTTTACCGTCGAGCGGCAGCCTGACCTTCGCCGAAGGCGAAACCAGCAAGCTGATCAACATCACGGTGGTCGGCGACAACGTCGAGGAGAGCGCGGAAACCTTCACCATCACCCTGAGCAACCCGGCGAGATACAACTCCAACGGCAGTGTCGTCGGGACGGGCATCATCGTGAACGACGATGGGCTGCAAACTTTCGCTTATCGGGACAACTGGACGGAAACTTCGGCGGTCTCGATTACCGCCCACACCTCGAACAGCGGCCACACCTATTCCAAGGTCGGTACGTACGACATGACCATCTCACCGGGGAACAACCGGGTCCGATGGAATGCCGGTACCGGCTATGTCCGCTCCTCCTATGCCCCGGCAAACGCCAACTATGACCTGAAGGTCATTATCCGCTGCGTCCGTCTCCGGGCTGCCGGCATTGCGCTTCGCATGGGCACGGACGGAGGCTGCGTTACGGTGGGCTATTCGGCGAACGGTGCCTCATGGTCGTGCAACGATCGCCGAGGCGACAATCAGCTGACCGGGTACACTGGCGGTTCGGCGGTCACGATCGAGCTTCTCCGCTGGTACGAAATGGTCATCAAGGTCCGCGGTAATACGTTCGAGCAGTGGATCGACGGGGTGCAGGTGTCCCCGACGCACACGTTCCGGACGAATTACGGCACCAACACCGGTTTCGCCAACATCACCGCCTATTCGAGCAATGGCTCGGAAGGTTGGGAGTACGGCGAAATCTCGGTCACCGAGTACGCTGCCTGAGCCTACATGGGTTCGCAGATCTGGCAGGTGCCCTCGCCGTCGAAGTGATCGGTGCCCCCGCATACGGGGCATCGATCCTTCGTTTCGGGTTCGTCCGGAAACAATGCCACCAGTCGGGCATCCAGCGCGGCCACGCCACGCTGCCAGTGCTGCACGAGCATGCGCAGCACGCCCGCCCACCGACGTCCATACCCTTCGCTGACCACGATCATCCCCGATTTTCGGGCGCCCCCCGGCAGCCCCAACTTCGACGATTCCCCCAAAATTGTCGCCCGATCAACAACCCATCCAGAATGGAGCAGTCTATGACCACGACGATTATCGCGAAGCATGGCAAAACGCCGAAACTCGCAGCGGGTCAGCTGATAAAGTTCCCGGCCGCGCTCAATACTTTGCAAGGCGACTGGGATGACGAGAAACAAAAGTATGCGTATAAGTGGGGCACCCGCGTGTGCTTCCTTGCCGGCATCGAACGGCTCTATCTGGTCGAAGGAACGACCTATAGTGCAGAGGCACCGGTGACCGCGCAGCCGCCGGCGACCGAATCGGCGACGGGAACGAAAGTCCACACCGGCACCTTCACCACCGACGCCGGCGGGCTCGAGGCCTTCCTGCTGACCGACTTCTACACCTTGGGCGTCGGCAAGCGCGGCAGCCTCGGCACCGCCGGCCCGCTGCCCGCCGGCATCCCGACCGATCGCGATCGTGGTTTCCTGCGCGCCGCGCTCTTCTGCCACGCGACGATGCCGCTGATGGGCGACGCGATCATGTACGGTCGATCGGTCGAGGGCTTCGTCGTCGCGCACCGCGTCGCCGGCAAGAAGGTGCAGTCGGCCTCGGCGCTGCTGACCGGCTATACCCAGATCGCCGGCGCGGTCTCGGCCGAGCCGGACGCAGTGCGCTTCATCGGCGCCACGCCCGACGCCATCGGGGTCGACCAGTGCATCTCGATCGACGGCAAGCGGATCCTGATCGATGTCGGCCTGACCAACCGGACCGGTGCCGAGCTGGTCGACCTGCGCTACATGCGCCTGATCGACTTCGACCAGCCCGGCGCGTTCGAGACCGTCAACGAGGTCGTGGAGCGCGGCCGGGCACGGGCGACGATGGCGGGCGACACGGTGCTGACGGTCGGCAGCGACGATCCACGCGCGACGATCGGGCTGGCGGTCGCCGTCCCGCCGACGCTCGATCCCTATGCGATCAAGGCGCTGCCGGTGGGCACGAAGCGCAAGGGCGATGACTCGATCCACGTCTGCTTCGATATCGGCACGCTGGCGATCGGCGCGTCGACGCGCCTGCGGATCGTGATCGACGGATCCGCGATCGCCTCTTGAGGCACCCTGCCCGGCAGGGCATACCGATCGCGCTGGTTCGAACCTAACCGTTAGGATCAGCCCGCGCGCGCGGTCTCAGGCTAACCGGCTTTGCCGGGTGGCCTGCGGAATAAAAGACCTTCGGGGAATACGTAGGGCGCAGTCGCCTGAGCTGCGCGGTTAGCCACCCGGTACCGGTGGTGCCGCGGTCGCGATCAGCCAGCGTATCCCCGAAGGCCACCCAACAGCGACACCAGCGCGGCCTGACCGACGTGCTTCTCGAGGAAGAAGCTGAACTTGACCGATCTGCCCAACGCATGCCCGCCGGCGCCCTATCTCGGCGGCAAGCGCAACCTTGCCAAGCGCCTCTGCACCATCATCGAGACCATTCCCCACAAGGCGTATATCGAGCCGTTCGTCGGCATGGGCGGTATCTTCCTGCGCCGCGCCCGGCCGGCGCCGATCGAGGTCATCAATGACCTGTCGGGCGACGTCGCCAATCTCTTCCGGATCGTGCGCCGGCATTACGAACCGTTCGTCGACGAGATGGCCTTTCTCTTCGCCGGCCGGGCCGATTCCGATCGGATGCGCGCTGTCGATCCGGCGACGCTGACCGACATCGAGCGTGCCGTGCAATTTCTGTATCTCCAGCGGCTCAGCTTCGGCGGGAAGGTCGTCGGCCGGACGTTCGGCGTGAAACGCGCGGGGGCATCGCGCTTCAACCAAGCGCGGCTCCGCGCGGACCTGCGGCGGCTGAGCGGGCGGCTCGCGCCGGTGACGATCGAGCAGCTCGATGCGGTGGAGCTGATCGGCCGTTACGACAGCCGGGACGCGCTCTTCTACCTCGATCCGCCCTATCATGAGACCACCGGGTACGGGCTGGACTTCGGCCCGGACCAGTATCGCGCGCTGGCCGAACGACTGGACACGATCGCCGGCGGTTTCCTCATGTCGATCAACGACACGCCGCTGATCCGCGAGATTTTCGGCCGGTTCGCGATCGAGGAAGTCGCGACGACGTGGACGGTCTCGGGGCATGCCACTCGGGCGGGAACGAAGGTGACCGAGCTGATCATCCGCAACCACCCCCGCTAGGTGCGGGTATGGCGCGGGTATCGCGGGTTTGCGCAAGTTCGCAGACTGGCGGTTTTCCGCGCCCTCTGCGATGCCGGCGGCGGAGCGGATGTCCGCCGCGGCGTTCGTGCTTTCGAGTACGAACCGCGCGATCGCGTTCTTGATCGCGGCCTGTGAAGGCCCCCCGGTTCGCACGAAAATCCTGCGAAATCCTCACCCTGTGTTCTTGACCGACATTTGATCGGAGATCCCATGCTGACCAACGCTGCGGTGCGATCCGCGCGGCCGAAGCCGTGCGCCTACAAGCTGTCCGATGGGCAGGGCCTTCACCTGTATGTCGCGCCGACCGGCCTCAAATCATGGCGCGTTCGATTCCGCGTCGCCGGCCGCGAGCAGCTGCTGACGATCGGCCAGTTTCCCGACGTCGACCTGACGGCGGCGCGCGAGGCGGCTGCAGCAGCGCGGGACGCGCTGCGCGCCGGGCGAGATCCGCGCGAAGAGCGCGCAGCGCGTGTCGAGGTCGACCGGACCTTCGCCACCGTTGCCCGCGCGTGGCACGCGCACTGGCGGTCGAACTGGACCGACGTGCATGCGAACGACGTCATCACCAGCCTCGAGCGCGACGTCTTCCCGGCGATCGGCACGATCGACGTCGACGATATCGGCGCCGGCGACATTCGCGACCTGCTGCGTGCCGTCGAGGCGCGCGGCGCGATCGAGACCGCGAAGCGGCTGCGCCAGCGCATCAGCAAGGTGTTCGGGTACGCGATCGCCAACGAGCTGGCCGAGGTCGACCCGTCGGTCGCGGTCCGTCACGCGCTGTCGGCCGCGCCGATCGCCGGCGAGCAACTGGCGTTGGTGACGCTCGACGACGCGCGCGAGCTGCTGGCCGCGTCGACCGCCGCCGGCGGCCCGGCGATCGTCGATCTCGCTTCTCGATTCTTGGCGCTGACCGCGGTCCGGCAGGGGACGCTGCGCGGCATGCAATGGGCCGAGGTCGAGGGCCTCGACTGGACCGGTAATGCAATCGGTCCGGCCGCGCCGGTGTGGCGCGTGCCGGCGGCGCGCATGAAGCTGGCGAAGGCGAAGAAGGGCGACGCCCGGTTCGATCACCTCGTTCCGCTGTCGCGTCAGGCCGTCGAGATCCTGCGCATCGTCCGCGCGTTCGGCATTGATGCCGATCTCGTCTTCGGCCGCCTGTCGGAGAGCGCGATCGGCGCGCTGTATCGGAAGGCCGGCTTCGCTGGTCGGCATGTGCCGCACGGTTGGCGCGCCACCTTCTCTACCATCCTGAACGAGCGGTTCCCGACCGAGCGCGTGACGATCGATCGCGCGCTCGGCCACGCGGGGAAGAAGGAGGCGGACGTCAACGTGAAGGTCGAGGGCGCCTATAATCGGTCGAAGCAGATTCGCGCCCGCCGCCGGTTGATGCAGATCTGGGCCGATCTCCTGTTCCCCGTCGCCTGACCTGTCCACGAAGGGGGCGGGCGGCTCTTTCGGCACGGTTCATGCTCGTCCCCGTCGCTAAGCCTTGGGGCGGCGCAGCCGCCCTGTCCCGCCGCGTCCGCTGGACGCGACGGTTCGTCTGCCGGGCGGTGGCAGGCGGGGACAAAACGCAAGGCGGGTCGGTTGGGCTGGGTGGTGCTGCCTATTGATGCGTGTCGCGGTAGCGACACCTTATGATCTTCATTCTGAGGGGGGAGACAGTCCATTATCCAGACTCGCGCTCGTTCCTCGATCGACGGCGGCTCCGAAGGCGGCAAGGGCGGCAGCGAGGTCGTTGTTCGCGGCAGGGCGGGGAGCAGGGCTTGGCGTAGGTCGGGGCGGTGTTGCGGTGCGCTGCTTTGCCCGCAGGACCATACGCGCCTTCGCGCGGGAGAGGAGCTGGTGGAAACGGTCGCGAACGTTCCGGCCGGCGCGGGACGCGATGCGCGCCTCGTCAACGAAATAGCTGTTGTTCGTCTGCTGGCGGACTGGACCGCACGGCATAGGGTTGCTGATCCGGATCGTGCGGCGGACCCAACCGATAAAGCCGTGCCGCTCGAGGCGCGCGAGCGCGTCGACGATCGTCTGCCGGACATAGCCGGTTGCCTTCATCAGCTGGCTGATGGCCGGATCGATCCGGCCGGTCTTAAACTCGTGCCAATGCTGTCGCAGCAGCGCTTCCAGCACGACGATGCCGGAGTCCTTCAGAGGCCGCGCCTTACCCTTGCTCCGTTCGAACAAGTCGAACTCGCGCGCGGTCTTCACCAGTGCGTCGACGTAGGCGTGCGTCGCTGCCTCGGTGCCGTCCGCCAACTGGCGTGAGACCTGCGCGCGGCTGTCGTGGACGTCATAGCTCTCGCGATGGACGGCGCGATCGCGTCCACGCTCGCGGCCTGCCAAGCGCGCGCCGGTTCTACGAATGAGCGCGCGGGTTGCGCGGGTTTGCTGAGCAGAATTGTATTGGGCACGCGACATCGCGCCGGCTCCCGGATCGGAAGTCGATGGGGCGCACGAATGCGGCGCCGGAAGCGGCTTCCGACGTCGCCAGACGTGTTCGGTTTTCGGGGCGGGGGCGCGTTGCTATGGCGGCGCGCGCGTCCGTGTTCTTGATTCTGGGGCTAGGGGGCCGCTCGCGGCCCGGCTCATCAAACTTTGAGCGTTCGAATCGCCCGGTTATGCTGGGAGCGTTCCTTCGCTACCACCGAAATGTCGAGGATCGGAAAGCGCAAGCCGTTGCGATGCTATGATTGGCGTCGCTGCGGCTTTTTCTGTGCCAAAATCGAACTGTTGCCACCTTCGTTCGTTAAGATTGAACAACGAAACCGGAGAGGCTCAGATAATGGTTACCATCAGTCAGCGTCGCCCGATGCTCGACGGGTCGCGCGATCGTCCACGCAATATGACGGGCCTGATCCTCTGCACGCTATTGGCGTTGCCGTTTTGGGGGGTGGTGCTCGCAGTCGTTCTCTAGGGCGGCCGTCGGCGTGGGTTGCGGTAGCCTGGGGACGACCCATGTTGCGTTCGAACGGCGCGTCTGATTAGACGGCGCAAAGGCTTCGAACGGAACTATTGCAATGTCTGTGACCCATCATACCCGCATGCTCGTCCTTGGCTCGGGACCAGCGGGATTGTCTGCCGCCATCTATGGCGCGCGCGCTGGTATGGAGCCGATCGTCGTGCAGGGCATTCAGCCCGGCGGTCAGTTGATGACCACGACCGACGTCGAAAACTATCCGGGCTTTCGCGATGTAGTGCAGGGCCCATGGCTGATGGGCGAGATGCAGGCGCAGGCCGAACATGTCGGCACGCGGATGATGTGGGACACGATCGTCGACGTCGATCTGACCCGCCGTCCGTTCCGGCTGACCGGTGACAGCGGCGACATCTACGAGGGCGACGTCCTGGTGATCGCGACGGGCGCGCAGGCGCGCTGGCTGGGATTGGATAGTGAGGAGTTGTTGAAGGGCAAGGGCGTGTCGGCCTGCGCCACCTGCGACGGGTTCTTCTATCGCGGTAAGAAGGTGGCAGTGATCGGTGGCGGCAACACCGCCGTCGAGGAGGCGCTGTACCTGACCAATCACAGCGACGACGTGACCATCGTCCATCGCCGCGACAGCTTCCGCGCCGAACGCATCCTGCAACAGCGGCTGTTCGCCAGCGACAAGATCAGCGTGCTGTGGAACAAGCAGGTCGAGCGTTTCGTCGGTGGTGGCGATCCCCACGGCCTCATCGGTATCGAATTGAAGGATACTGTTACCGGCGAGATCTCGATGCTGGATGTCGATGGCGGCTTCGTCGCGATCGGCCATCACCCGGCGACCGAGCTGTTTCGCGGCCATCTGGCGCTCGACGATGATGGCTATATCGCGGTCGAGACCGGATCGACCCGCACGAGCGTGCCCGGCGTATTCGCGTGCGGCGACGTGATGGACAAGGTTTATCGGCAGGCGGTGACAGCGGCCGGCACCGGCTGCATGGCCGCGCTCGACGCCGAACGCTTCCTGCAAGCCGCCGAGTTCGACGATCTGGCGGAAGCGGCGGAATAGCGCACCAGCGGGGGTGGTTCGTCACCCCCGCACTGTGCATCACACGCCCGCGTCGGTCAGCCGGGCCAGCTGGTCGGCAGACAGTTCGACCCGCCACGACCCGACCAGTTCCTCCAGTTGTGCGACGCTGGTCGCGCTGGCGATTGGTGCGGTTACGCCCTCCTGTGCGGCGAGCCACGCCAGCGCAAGCTGCGCCAGCGTCGCACCGGTTTCCTCGGCGACCGCGTCCATCGCCGCCAGCACCGCAGCGCCCTTACCCTCCAGCAATTCTGCCATGCCGGCCCCTCGCACGCTCTGCGACAGGTCGTCGGTCGAGCGATATTTGCCGGTCAGGAATCCGGAAGCGAGCCCGTAATAAGGCGCGACACCGATATTATGCTCGACGCAAAGATTCTGCAGTTCGCCTTCGTATCGGCGGCGGCTGACGAGGTTATATTCGGGTTGTAGCACGTGGAAGCGCGGCAGCCCTTCGGCGATGGCCAGATCGATCGCCGATTTCAGGCGCATCGCGCGAAAGTTGGAGGCACCGAGCACACGCACCTTCCCCGCGTCGATCAGCCGTCCGAACGCGACAAGATACTCGGCCTGCGGCACGTCCTCATCATCCTGATGCGCGTAATAGAGGTCGATGCGATCGGTGCCGAGCCGCACCAGCGACGCTTCCGCCGCCGCCGCGATCCGTGCCGGGGCCAGCTTCTCGCCGCCCTTGCCGGGTAACATGCCGACCTTCGTTGCGATCAGCACGCGGTCGCGTTTGCCCGAGTGTCGCAGCCATTCGCCGATGATCGTTTCGGACTCGCCGCCCTGATGGCCGTCGACCCATGCCGAATAGACGTCGGCGGTGTCGAGCATCGTGCCGCCCATATCGACAAAGGCGTCGAGGATGCGGAAGCTGAGCGCGCGATCGATCGTCCAGCCGAAGACGTTGCCGCCGAGGATCAGGGGCGGGGTGGCAAGATCGGTCGCACCCAGTGTTCGCATCGGCAAATCGGTCATCACGGTTCTTTCTGTTGGGGCGTCAGCACGTTGCCGTCGACGCTGTTGGCGTCAAGCATTGCCGCGGCATCGTTCAGCGCTGCGGCTTCGCTCTGGGTCACGCCGCCCGGCCCGGATGGTTCGTCATCGCCGCTACAGGCGGCAGGAAACAGGAGGGCTAAGGCAAGCAGTTGGCGCATCGATCGTCTCCCAACGAAAAAGGCCGCCCCCCGTTGCATCGGGGGGGCGGCCTGTCGCTTCTAACCGGTTCGGGTCAGCGCTGCATGTCGCGACCAGCCTTTTCCAGTTCCTGGCCCGCTTCGCGCTGCGCATTGTCGGCGGCGGCATCGGCCTTCGCGGCGCCGCGATCGATGGCCGCACCGGCGCGGTCGGTTGCGTTCTCGATCTTGTCGCCAGCGCGGTCGGTGGCATTCTCGGCGGCGCCCAGTGCGCGTTCGCCAGCGGTCTGTACGTCGTCGACGGCTTCGCCCATGGTCGCGTTCACGTCCGCGGCGACAGCGTCGGCGGCCTCGCCGGTTTCATTCTGCGCCTTCTGGCTGCATGCGCCGATCGAGAAAGCGGCAGCGGCGAGCGGCAGCAGGAGAATCTTCTTCATGTCGGTTACCCTTCCGTTATGATCGGCGGCCCAACGCACCAGCCCCCGGACAGTTTCCCTTGCGCAATGATGGTGCAGCACAGCGCGGCTATCGATTGACGTCATATAAAGATATCTTTATATGATGGTTCATGGTTCCGGCCCTCGATATCCTGCGCGCGGCGAGCGATGCTACCCGGTTGCGGGTGCTGATGCTGTTGCGGGCCATGGAATTGTCGGTCGGCGAACTGGCACAGGTGCTGGATCAGAGCCAGCCCCGCGTCAGCCGCCACGTCAAGATCCTGTGCGATGCCGGGCTGGCGGTGCGGCGCAAGGAAGGCAGCTGGGTCTTTGTCGCGCTCGGTGCGCCGACGCTGGTCGACCCGCTGCTCGTGGCGCTGGATGGTTGGATGCCGGCGGACGATGCGGTGACTGTCGCGGACCGGGCGCAACTGGCGGCGGTACGGGCGGACCGCACGGCGGCGGCGGCGGCATGGTTCGAGACGCATGCCGGGGAATGGGATGCGATCCGCTCGCTGCACATCGCCGAAGAACAGGTCGAGGCTGCGATGGCCGCGGCGCTCGGCGTCGACCCGATCGGGCTGTTGGTCGATATCGGGACCGGTACCGGACGGATGCTTGAACTGTTCGCTCCGCAGGCGACGCAGGCGATCGGCATCGACCGGTCGTCGGAGATGCTGCGACTGGCACGGGCGAAGCTGACCGAACAGGGGCTCGACCATGCCGAATTGCGGCAGGCCGATATTCACGCGCTGCCATTGGCCGCAGCGGTCGCCGATGCGGCGGTACTGCACCATGTGCTACACTTCGTACAGCATCCCGGTGCGGCGATCGAAGAGGCGGCGCGCGTTCTGCGACCCGGCGGGCGGCTGCTGATCTGCGATTTCGCGCCCCATGCGCGCGAGGAGTTGAGACAGCGCGATGCCCATGCGCGGCTCGGCTTTTCCGACGAACAGATGCTCGGATGGTTCGCCGATGCAGGGCTGGCACCGATATCGACCCAGACGCTGGGCGGCGGTGAATTGACGGTAAAACTATGGATGGCACGGCGGACGTTCGACGTGCGAGAGGTGAAGGCGGCATGACTCCTACCATTTCCGATCTTGAAGAGGCGCGGCGCGCACTCGATGCGCCGTTGTTCGCCGATCTGGCGGGCGACTGTGCGGTCAGCTTCGAATTTTTCCCGCCCAAGACCGAGAAGATGGAAGCCGCGCTATGGGAAACGGTGCGCGCGCTCGAGCCGCTGGCGCCGAAATTCGTGTCGGTGACCTATGGCGCGGGCGGATCGACGCGCGAGCGGACCCATGCCACCGTCGCCCGCATCGCGCGCGAGACGGCGATGCCCGCCGCCGCCCATCTGACCTGCGTCGAGGCGAGCCGCGCGGAGATCGATCAGGTCGCGCAGGAATATTGGGCAGCCGGCGTGCGGCATATCGTCGCATTGCGGGGCGATCCGCCGACCATGGGCCAGAAGTTTGTGGCGCATCCCGACGGCTATGCCAATGCCGCCGATCTGGTCGCGGGATTGCAGAAGCTGCACCCGTTCGAGATTTCGGTCGCCGCCTATCCCGAATGTCACCCGGATTCAGCGCATCAGGCCGCCGATCTCGACAATCTGAAGCGCAAGATCGACGCCGGGGCGACACGCGCGATCACGCAATTCTTCTTTACGCCCGAAGCGTTCTTCCGCTTCCGCGACGCGGCGGGCGCGGCGGGGATCACCGCCGATCTGGTGCCGGGCATCCTGCCGGTGTCGAATGTCGGGCAGGTGCGGAAGTTCGCCGGGCTGTGCGGTGCATCGATCCCGGCGTGGATGGATCGGCTGTTCGAGGGGCTCGACGATCATCCTGGTGCGCGGCAACTGGTCGCGGCGACCGTCGCCGCGGAAATGTGCCGCAAACTCTATGCCGGCGGCGTGCGCGACTTCCATTTCTATACGCTCAACCGCGCCGAACTATCCTACGCCATTTGCCACCTGCTGGGGCTGCGACCCAAGCCGACGCCGGTTGCGGCGGCGGCCTGATCCCCGAAGGTTCGAAGGAAGACCTATGACCTCCGCCCGCGAACGGCTGAACGCCGAAGCTGCCCAGCGCGTCCTCATCACCGATGGCGCGTTCGGTACCGAGATCCAGAACTGGAAATTGTCCGAAGCTGATTATGCCGGCAGCCTGACGCTTGGCCATGACCAGAAGGGTAATAACGACATTCTGGCGATCACCAAGCCCGAGGTGCCGGAGACGATCACCCGCGCCTATCTCGACGCCGGGTCGGATATCGTGTCGACCAATACGTTCAGCGCGAACCTCATCAGCCAGGCGGATTACGGCGCGGAGGCGCTGGTCGCCGACATCAACATCCAGAGCGCACGGATCGCACGGGCGTTGGCCGACGATTATGCGGCGCGCGACGGGCGGCCCCGGTTCGTCGCCGGGGCGATCGGGCCGACCAACAAGACGCTGTCGCTGTCGCCCGACGTCAACGATCCGGGCTATCGCGAGATCGATTTCGATTATCTGAAGAACGTGTATCGCGAACAGATCGACGCGCTGGTCGACGGTGGCATCGATTTCGTGCTGATCGAGACGGTGTTCGATACGCTGAATGCCAAGGCGGGCGTGATGGCGGCGATCGAGGCGGGGCAGGCGCTTGGCCGCGATCTGCCGATCATGTTGTCGATGACGCTGACCGACCTGTCGGGTCGCAACCTGTCGGGGCATACGGTCGAGGCGTTCTGGCATGCGATCCGCCATGCCAGGCCGGTGACGATCGGGCTGAATTGCTCGTTCGGGGCGGAGCAGCTGCGCCCGCATGTGAAGACGCTGTCGGATATCTGCGACACGCTCATCATGGTGTATCCGAATGCCGGACTGCCCAACGAACTGGGCGCCTATGACGAAGCGCCCGCGACGACTGCGGCGCTGGTCGGTGACTGGGCCGATCATGGACAGGTTAATGTACTGGGCGGCTGCTGCGGATCGACGCCTGCGCATATCAAGGCGATGGCCGAGCGGGTGAAGGGCGTCGCCCCGCGCAAGGTGCCGACCGTGCCGGTGCAGACGCGGCTCGCCGGGCTGGAGCCGTTCACGATGGCGGCGTAAGCGCCGCCCTCGGGAGAGGCCAGAGATCCTCCCCGGCACGGGGAGGGGACCATCCGCAGGATGGTGGAGGGGGGTCTCCGCCATCGCTACCGTTTCGTTTGTGGAGACCCCCCTCCACCAGCCGATGGCTGGTCCCCCTCCCCGCGGAGCGGGGAGGATTGGAACACCATATGACCAACGCCTCGACCAATTTCGTCAATATCGGCGAACGCACCAACGTGACCGGATCCGCGCGCTTCAAGAAGCTGGTGATGGCCGGCGACTATGCGGCGGCGGTCGAAGTCGCGCTGCAACAGGTTGAGAGCGGGGCGCAGGTGCTCGATGTCAACATGGACGAGGGGCTGCTCGACGCGCATCATGCGATGACCACCTTCCTGAAGCTCATTCAGGCCGAGCCCGATATCGCCCGCATTCCGGTGATGGTCGACAGCTCGAAATGGGACGTGATCGAGGCCGGTCTGAAATGCGTTAGCGGCAAGCCCATCGTCAATTCGATCAGCATGAAGGAGGGCGAGGAACAGTTCCTCCGTCATGCCCGGATTTGCATGAACTATGGCGCGGCGGTCGTGGTCATGGCGTTCGACGAGGTCGGGCAGGCCGATACCCAGGCGCGCAAGGTGGAGATTTGCACCCGCGCCTATGACCTGCTGATGACGATCGGTTTTCCGCCAGAGGACATCATCTTCGATCCGAACATCTTCGCGGTGGCGACGGGGATCGAGGAGCATAACAATTACGGCGTCGACTTCATCGAAGCCTGCCGCGAGATCAAGGCGCGCTGCCCGCATTGCCATATCTCGGGCGGGCTATCGAACCTGTCGTTCAGCTTCCGCGGCAACGAGCCGGTACGGCGCGCGATGCACTCGATCTTCCTTTACCACGCGATCCCGGCGGGGATGGACATGGGGATCGTCAATGCCGGGCAGCTCGACGTGTACGACACGATCGATCCGGAACTGCGCACCGCCTGCGAGGATGTGATCCTCAACCGCGATCCGGGCGCGACCGACCGGCTGATCGCACTGGCGGAAAAGTACAAGGGGACCGACGCCGTTGCCGAAAAGGCGGCGGCGGAATGGCGCTCGCTGCCCGTCGTCAAGCGGCTCGAATATGCGCTGGTCAAGGGCATCGACGCGCATGTCGTCGACGATACCGAGGAATGCCGCCAGCAATTCGCCCGGCCGATCGAGGTGATCGAGGGGCCGCTGATGGACGGGATGAACGTCGTCGGCGACCTGTTCGGATCGGGCAAGATGTTCCTGCCGCAGGTGGTCAAGTCCGCGCGCGTGATGAAGAAGGCGGTGGCGCACCTGCTGCCCTTCATCGAGGCGGCGAAGGAGCCCGGTGCCAAGGGCAAGGGCAAGATCATCATGGCGACCGTGAAGGGCGACGTGCATGACATTGGGAAGAATATCGTCGGCGTCGTGCTGCAATGCAACGGCTTCGACGTCGTCGATCTGGGCGTGATGGTGCCGTGGACGAAGATCCTCGAGGCCGCCAACGAGAATGACGCGGACATGATCGGGTTGTCGGGCCTTATCACCCCGTCACTGGACGAGATGGTCACCGTTGCCGAGGAGATGAAGCGCGCGGGCATGACCATGCCGCTGCTGATCGGCGGGGCGACGACGTCGAAGGTCCATACCGCGCTGCGCATCTCGCCTGCCTATGACGGGCCGATCGTCCATGTGCTCGACGCGAGCCGCGCGGTCGGCGTGGCGACGACGCTGGTCAGCGAGACCGGGCGTGATGCCTATGTCGAGCAGGTCGCGGCGGATTACGAGGCGGTGCGCGTCGCGCGCGCGGGCAAGGGGCAGAGCGAACTTACCCCGATCGCCGACGCGCGGGCCAATGGGTTCAAGACCGATTTCAGCCAGAAGCCCGGCACGCCGGCCCGGCCGGGGCGGCATGTGTTCGATGACTGGGATCTGGCGGACCTGCGCGATTATATCGACTGGACGCCGTTCTTCCGGGCGTGGGAGCTTGCCGGCAACTTTCCGGCGATTCTGACCGACGAGGTCGTGGGCGAGAGCGCGTCGTCGCTCTACGCGGATGCGCAGGCGATGCTCGACCGGATCATCTCGGAAAAATGGCTGACGGCAAAGGGGGTTGCCGCGTTGTGGCACGCCCGTGCGCAGGGCGACGACGTGATCGTCGACGTGCCCGCCGAGCAGATCGAGCCGGCGCTGGAGGCGGGGCGGGTGTCGCCGCTGTCGGGCGTGCCGCACGAGTTCGCGACGCCGTTGCAGAACAGCCATGCGACCCATGCGATCCGCATGCCGTTCCTGCGCCAGCAGGTGCAGAAGCGCGAGGGGCGGGCGAATATGTGCCTTGCCGATTTCGTCGATCCGGCGGGCGACTGGATGGGCGGGTTCGCGGTCGGCATCCACGGGATCGACCCGCATATCGCGCGGTTCAAGGCCGAGAATGACGACTATCAGGACATCTTGCTGAAGGCGCTGGCCGACCGGCTGGCGGAGGCGTTTGCCGAGCGGTTGCACCATCATGTGCGGACGGTGCTGTGGGGCTATGCGCCCGACGAGCAGTTGACCAACGAGGCGATGATCCGCGAGCAATATCGCGGCATCCGCCCCGCGCCCGGCTATCCGGCATGCCCCGACCATAGCCAGAAACCGATCCTGTTCGAGATGCTGGGCGCCACCCAAGCGACTGGAATCACGCTGACCGACAGCTTTGCCATGCTGCCGACGGCGGCGGTGTCGGGGTTCTATTTCGGGCATCCGGACAGCGCCTATTTCGGGGTGGCGCGGATCGGGCGGGACCAGCTGGAGGATTATGCGGCGCGGCGCGGGGTCAGCGTCGAGCAGGCGGAGCGGTGGCTGCGGCCTAATCTCGACTGAGCGCGGCCAGTATCCGGGCGCGCAGCCAGTCGCGGTCGGCGGGGCGGGCGAAGCTGTGGCTCGCGGAATCGTGCTGGTGCAGGGGGATACGGGCGCGCAGCGGCGAAAGGTGACGAAGGTGCCACGCAGCGAGGAATGCCGTTGCGGTGTGGTCGCCGGTTGCCAACAGGATTTCCGTGGACACGCCAGAGGCTAACCCGTCGGCGAAGCGATTGGTCAGGCCAGTTGGCGTTCGGCTGGTGGTGGTGAGGGTGACCAATCCGCGCGTCAGGCGGCGGAAGTTGACACGGCCGGTCAAAAGCCGGCGCCATGCGGAGGGCGAAACCAGTCGCTCAGCATAGGTTGCGCGGATGGCAGCGGGGGGCGGCAGGTCGCCCGCGGGTTCGACTACCCACGGATTGGCGAGCAGCAGGCGGTCGATGCCGGCCTGCGCATGGAACAGCGCCAGCGTGGTCGCGGCGTCGCAATTGCCGAAGCCGAGGATGCGCGTGGCGCCGGTCGCTGCGCGGAGCCACGTCGCGGCGGCGCTAAGGTCCGGTGCCGCCGACAGAAATCCGCCGTTGGTCCCGGTCGAATCGCCGATGCCGCGCCGGTCGTAGCGCAGCACCGGATAGCCCGCCGCCGCGACCGATGCCGCCAGCAGCGCCATGCCGCGATGTGCGCCGATGCGCAGTTCGTTGCCGCCCGAGACGATCAGCAGCGCGGTGTCACCTTCGGCGGGATCGAGGGTCGCGGCGATGGTTTCGCCGGCGCAGGGGATGGTTACCAGCCGGCGCATGCACGGCTCCATGCGGCGAGGTCGTCGGCGAGGACATTGGCGAGGGCGGGATCGTCGCCGGGTTCGCTGCGTCGCCAGAGCGGGGCGGCGTCGAGGCGCAGGTCGGCGGGGCCGGGATCGGTGCCGAGGCGAACGGTCCGCAGCGGTTGCATGGTTACAGGCGTTGCGGTTTCGAGTTCGTCGAGCAGCGTCGTCGACAGGCGGTTGCCGCCAACTTCGGCGATGTCCGCGCGGCGATCGATGCCGATGCGGGTCAGTTCGCGCAGCAGCCGCGCGCCCGATTGCGGGGCGAGATGCCAGCGGCCGGCGACAGCGGCATCCTGGTCGAGCAGTGCGCCGGCGCGGATCGCGGCGGTGATGACCGGACGGTCGGTCGCGGCGGCAAGCGCGGCGACGGCGCTGCGCCAGTCGGCCAGCGTGACGGCTTCGGTCGGCAGGAGGCTGTCGCCCTGTCCGGGCAGGTCGGGCAGCATCGCGCCGATATCGCGGGCAGCGAGCGCGCGGAGCAGGCCGACCGCGAAGGTGCGGGTGCGGTTCGCTTCCTCGAAGGGGGGCAGCAGCAACAGCACGACCGGGCCGGCAGCAGGACCGAAACGCCAGAGCGCCTCGCTGCCGCCGGGCCAGTCGTAGCGGTCAATCAAGCGGGCGCCTTGGCGCTTGCGAAGCGGACGAGCGAGCCGAACGTCTCCATCGTGTCGCCGTCGATATCGTCGTCCTCGATCAGGATGCCGAGCCGATCCTCCATCTCGGTCAGGACGCCCGCGACCGCCATCGAATCGAGTTCGGGCAGCGCGCCGAACAGGAGCGTGCTATCGTCGAACGCGGCGGCGCGTTCGTCGGACAGGCCCAGCACGTCGCGCAACACGGCGCGGACGGTTTCCTCGGTCGATGCTGAACCCTGTGCGATCACTCAATTTCCCCTGTCGGCGATAGGGTCGCCGGATCGCGGGTGTTTAGGGGGTGGGCGGCGCGATGCCAAGGTGGTGGGTGGGGGTTAAGGGCGGGGCGAAGCGGGTTGCTTTCGTTGCGCTGGGTCCTTTGTTCTGCCGTCGGTCGACGAGAGGGGGGCGATGGGACGATGGTTTTCGGCAAGGGGGACCGACGATCGTGAATTTTCGTCATTCCCGCGCAGGCGGGAATCCATAGCCGCTGACGTTTCGACTGGGCTCGCGACGCTGGCGCATAGGGCCTCCCGCCGGCGCGGGAGTGACGATCGTGATGGAGCAGTCGTCCCGCGGACATGCAGGGGTCGAGCGAGCCCTTGGCTCGCGCGCTCGCTTGGGCGAGCGCTCCACCCCTCTCCCAGCTCCGACTAAGCCTTTGCTGCGCAAAGACCAAGTCTGCGCAACCCTCTCCCCTCTGCGAGGGGTGAGGGAAATATGCGGGTATGGCGGTACTGGACGAAATGGGGGGGGGCGCGCCGCCTCCATCTGGTGAACCGCCCCCGGTTCAATCCGTGCCGCAACTGGTCTAAGGCGCGGGGATGCTTGATCCGGTTCCGCAGATGATCGATCGCTTGCCGTTGCGTGGGGAGCAGGACGCGCCGGCGTTGATCGATCGTGACGGCATCGTGACCTATGCCGAGCTTGAAACGCTGGTCGCGCGCGTGGCCGGCGGGCTGCGAGGGTTGCCGGCGGGGGCACGGGTGGCGACGTGGTTGCCCAAGACGCGACTGGCCTGCGTCATGCCATTGGCGGCGGCGCGCGCCGGATTGGTGCATGTGCCGGTCAATCCGGTGCTGAAACGGGCGCAGGTGGCGCATATCCTTGCCGATAGCGGCGCGTCGCTGCTGGTGACGCAAGGTGCGCGGGTCGCGGCGCTGGCGCCGGGGGATGTGCCCAAGGGATGCGCGGTCGTGACCGATGCGCCCGATGGCGCGCCGGTCGGGGCGAGCGAGGGCAACCCGGACGCGCTGGCGGCGATCCTCTATACCTCCGGATCGACCGGGCGGCCCAAGGGCGTGATGCTGAGCCACGCCAATTTGTGGCTGGGGGCGATTTCGGTCGCGCATTACCTGCGGATCGTACCCGGGGATCGGGTGCTCGCGGTGCTGCCGCTGAGTTTCGACTATGGGCAGAACCAGCTTTTTTCGACCTGGGCGGCGGGGGGCGCGGTGGTGCCGCTCGACTATCTGACCGCGCGCGACGTGGTGAAGGCGGTCGAACGGTTCGGGGCGACGACGCTGGCCGGCGTGCCGCCACTGTGGACGCAATTGCTGGAGGCGGAATGGCCGGCGGAGACGGCGGCGCGGCTGCGGCGGCTGACCAATTCGGGCGGGGCGCTGACGCCGCGTCTGGTGCGGGGGTTGCGGGAGCGCTTCGCGGGGGCGGAATTGTTCGCGATGTACGGGCTGACCGAGGCGTTCCGCTCGACCTTTCTGGACCCGGCGCTGATCGATGCGAAGCCCGAGGCGATGGGGCGGGCGATCCCCTTTGCCGAGGTGGCGGTGGTACGCGCCGATGGCAGCCGTGCGGAGCCGGGCGAGCCGGGCGAACTGGTCCATGCCGGGCCGCTGGTCGCGCAAGGATATTGGCACGATGCCGAGCGGACCGTGCTGCGGTTTCGGCCGGCGCCGGCATGGATGGCGAGCGGCGGCATGGCGGTTTGGTCGGGCGATACGGTGGCGCAAGGCGCGGACGGACTGTTGCGCTTCGTGGGACGCGATGACGAGATGATGAAGGTGGCGGGCAACCGGATCAGCCCGACTGAGGTCGAGGAAGCGGTCGAGGCCGGCGGCGAGGTGGCCGAGGCGGTGGCGGTCGGGCTGCCCGATGCGCGGCAGGGGCAGGCGATCGTTGTCGTGGCGCGGGCGGCGATCGAGGGCGCGGAGGAAGCGGTGCGGGCAAGGCTACGACGCGACCTGCCGAGTTTTCAGCAGCCGGTGCGCTATGTCTGGGTCGAGGCGATGCCGCGCAACGCCAATGGCAAGCTTGACCGGGTAGCGGTGCGGGCGTTGGCGGAAGGGACGGTCGCATGAAGCCGATCGGGCCGATCCCGGCGGGCTTTGCCGGGCAGTCGCGGTTGATGGTCGGCGGGGTCGACTTCGCCGAGTTGCTGGCACGCGCCGGGGACACGCCAGCGTTCCTGTATGACGGGGCGGCGATCGCCGCGCGGGTGGCGCAGTTGCGCGCGGCGCTGCCGGCAGAGGTCGGCGTGCATTATGCGATCAAGGCCAATCCGCATCGAGACTTGCTGGCGATGATCGCGCCGCTGGTCGACGGGCTGGACGTGGCGTCGGGCGGCGAACTGGCGCTGGCGCTGGCCGTCAAGCCGGCGGTGGCGATCAGCTTTGCGGGGCCGGGCAAGCGTGACGACGAACTGGCGGCGACGATCGGGGCAGGCGCGACGTTGCATGTCGAGTCGGAGGGCGAGGCAGAGCGGGCGCTGGCGATCGGCGATCGGCTCGGGCTCGCCCCCCGCATCGCGGTGCGGGTGAACCCCGATTTCGAACTGCGCGGGTCGGGGATGCGGATGGGCGGGCGCGCCTCGCCATTCGGGATCGATGCGGCGCGGGTGCCGGCGCTGGTGCGGCGGCTGGTGGCGGTCGGGGCGGACTGGCACGGCTTTCATATCTTTGCGGGGTCGCAGACGCTCGACAGTGCGGCGATCGTCGAGGCGCAGGCGGCGACGGTGACGCTGGCCGAGCGGCTGGCGGAGGAAGCGGGGGCGGTGCCGGCGTTCGTCAATCTGGGCGGCGGGTTCGGCATTCCCTATTTCGCGGGCGATGTGGCGGTCGATGTCGAACGCGTCGGCGCGGCGCTGGGCGAGCGGCTGGCGGTGCGGGGCGACGTGCTGGGTGCGACCGGGTTCGCGGTCGAACTGGGGCGCTGGCTGGTCGGGGAGGCGGGCGTCTATTGCACGCGCGTCGTCGACGTGAAGGACAGTGGCGGCGAGACGTTCGTGGTGGTCGATGGCGGGCTGCATCACCAATTGGCGGCGAGCGGCAATTTTGGCACCGTGGTGCGGCGCAACTATCCGGTGGCGGTGGCCGGGCGGATGGATGCGGCGGCGACGATGACGGCGTCGGTGGTCGGATGCCTGTGCACGCCGCTCGATCGGCTGGCGGACCGGGTGGCGCTGCCGCAGGTCGCGGTCGGCGATACGATCGTGCTGTTCCAGGCCGGGGCCTATGGCGCGACGGCCAGTCCGGCAGCCTTTCTGGGACATCCACCGGCGCGCGAGTTGCTGGTCGGGGCAGCGGGTTAGCAACCGACTGTCGCAAAATGGGACAGGGTCGGCGTTTGTCGCTGTACTCAACCGGATATTTACCCCTTGGCCGGCATAGCGGGCTACAGTCCTGCGCGGTCCGTGTCGGCCGTGCGCGTTCGAACGAGGAAGTGGTATGCGTTTGAAGGGTGGAGTTGCCGGGGTGGCGCTGTGCGCGGTGCTGGGCGGGTGCGCCGGCGGTGCGACGCGCCCCGAACTGCCGCCCGCGCCGTTCGTGCAGGCGAAGGAGGCACCGGGCGAGGCTTATGTGATCGGGCCGCTCGACCAGCTCAGCATCTTCGTATGGCGCAATCCCGAACTGTCGGCGAAGGTACAGGTGCGGCCCGATGGGCGGATCACCACGCCGCTGATCAACGACATGCCCGCCACCGGCAAGACTCCGGCGATGCTGGCCGACGACCTGAAACTGGCGCTGGGCGAATATGTGAAGGACCCGCTGGTATCGGTGATCGTCGAGAATTTTTCCGGCACCTTCAGCCAGCAGGTGCGGGTGGTCGGTGCGACCGAGAAGCCGGCGTCGCTGCCCTACCGGGCGAACATGACGTTGCTGGATGCGATGATCGCGGTGGGCGGGCTGAACCAATATGCGTCGGGCAATCGCGCGCGGCTGGTGCGATACGACCGGGCGACGGGGAAGCAGGAAGAATTCGGGCTGCGCATCTCCAGCCTGCTCAAGAACGGCGATTCGAGCGCGAACGTGAAGCTGCAGCCGGGCGACGTCATCATCATTCCCGAGAGCATGTTCTGAGATGGACGGGCTGGTTGGCGAGCTGAAGCTGATCCTGCACGCGATCTGGCAGCGGCGCTGGATCGCGCTGGCGATCGCATGGGTGGTGTGTCTGGCCGGGTGGCTGGTCGTCAGCCAGATCCCCAACAGCTATCAGTCGACCGCGCGGGTGATGGTCGAGATGCGGCAGGTGCTGCCGGGGGCCGAGGCGGCGGTGGCGCAGAATGCGCAGGCCAAGGACATCGACCGGATCCGCCAGACGCTGACCTCGGCGGTGAACCTCGAGAAGGTCGTGCGCGGCACGTCGATGGCCGAGACGATCGCCAACGACCGCGACGTGGCGGACCGGGTGGCGTCGCTGCAGAACGCGATCAAGCTGACCGCGCAGCAGGACAATCTGTTCGAGATTTCGGCGACGGCGGGCAATCCGAAGCTGGCGCGCGAGATCGTGCAGAAGATGATCGACATCTTCGTCGAGGATAATCTGGCGAGCGACCGCGATGCGACGGTGCAGTCGCTGCGCTTCCTCGACCAGCAGCTGGCGCAGCGGCAGAAGCAGCTGGCCGATGCCGAAGCGCGGCGGCAGGCATTTCAGGCGCAGTATATGGCGATGCTGCCGGGGACGGGGTCGCTCGACGATCGCATGTCGAACGCGCGCGCCGAACTGGCGCAGATCGACGGCAACCTTGCGGCGGCGCAGTCGAGCCTGTCGGCGGTCAATGCGCAGCTGGCGGGCACGGCGGCGACGCTGCCGGGGACGGCCGGCACGGCGACGGTCGGGCCGGCACGCGCGCGGCTGAACGCGATCGAGGGACAGATCGCCGAGGGACGCAGCCGGGGATGGACCGATGCCCATCCCGACATGGTGGCGCTGAACCGGCAGCTGGTAGCGGCACGCGCGGCGGCGCGGGGCGAGGGCGGTGGCGTCAGCGGGGGCACGGCGGCATCGCCAAACCCCTTCTACCTGCAGCTGCGCGCGACGCAGGCCGATCGCCAGGCGACGGTCGCCGAACTGACGCAGCGCAAGCAACAGATCGAGGCACAGCTGAACGGATTGCAGGCGAAGATCGCCGAGGACCCGCAGGCGGCGGCGCAGCAGTCGCAGCTCGACCGCGATATCGCGTCGCTAAAGCAGCAATATGACTCGCTGTTCCAGGACCGCGAACAGGTGCGGATCCAGAGCAGCGTGCAGACCGATACCGATGCGGTGAAGTTCAGCGTGATCGACCCGCCGACCCAGCCGCGCGCACCGACCGCACCGAACCGGCCGCTGTTGCTGCTTGGCGTGCTGGTCGTCGGGATCGGCGCGGGCATCAGCGCGGCATTCGCGCTCAGCCGGCTGAAGACGAGCTTTGCCACGGCGGCACGGCTGGAGAAGATCAGCGGCATGCCGGTGCTGGGCGCGATCGGCGAAGTCGTGACCGATGCGGTACGCGCCGAACGCCAGCGGCGGTTGAAACTGTTCGCGGGGGGCACGGGGGCATTGCTCGCCGCGTTCGTGCTGTTGCTCGGCCTCGAGTTCGCGCAACGCGGGCTGGTTGCCTGAAGGGAGGACGGCCCAAGTGAACGATCAGTCGCATCGTGGCCTGCGTAGCCAGTCGCTGCTCGAACGGGCGGCGGCGCGCTGGCAGATGGCGCCGGCTCCCGAGGTCCCGGTCGAGCCAGCTGCGGAGGTTGCCCCGGCGCCGAAGAAGCCTATGGCGGCCGCGCGCATCCGGCCGGTCGATCCGGCAAGGATCGATCGCGACGCGCTGGCCGAGGGTGGGATGCTGGTGCCCGGCGGTCCGGTGACGGCGCTGGCCGAGGAATTTCGGCTGGTGAAGCGGCAGTTGCTGGCGACCGGAGCCGATATCGCCAAGCGCGACGAGGATGCTGCGCGGATGATCCTGCTATGTTCGGCGCAGCCGGGTGACGGCAAGACCTTCTGCGCGATCAACCTTGCGCTGTCGCTGGCGGCCGAGCGCGACCTGAACGTCCTGCTGGTCGATGCCGATTTCAACAAGCCCGACATTCTGGGGCGGCTGGGGCTGGAGGCGGAGCGCGGGCTGCTCGACGCGCTGGGCGATGCGAGCATCGATCCCGAAACGCTGGTGATCGCGACCGACGTGCCGCAACTGTCGATCTTGCCGGCGGGAACGCGGACCAACGCCGATACCGAATTGTTGCGCAGCGACCGGGCGCGGGCGGTGCTCGACGCGCTGCTGGCCGCCGATCCCGATCGCATCCTCCTGTTCGATTCCCCGCCGGCACTGGCCGCGTCGTCGGCGGCGGTGCTGGCGACGCTGGTCGGGCAGACGGTGCTGGTGGTGCGCGCCGACCGCAGCAGCGAAGCCGATTTGCGCGAGGCGGTGGCGCTGCTTGACGGGTGCGCCGAAATCCAGTTGCTGCTCAACGCGACGACCTATCGCGCCGAGGGGCCGCGCTTCGGCTATTACGGGCAGGAACAGGATTGATGGTTCGGGCTGCGGTCCTGCCGGTCCTGATCGCGGCCGCCGCGCCGGCACAGGCGCAGCGGGTCGATGTCAGCCCCTATATCAAGGTCGGACAGGCGGTCGCCGCCGACCTGACCGATGGCGACGTGGTGACCTATACGCAGGTGACCGCCGGGATCGATGCGCAGGTCACGACGCAGCGCGTGCAGGTGCAGGCCAATTACCAGTATCAGCGCATCTTCGACTGGGGCAGCGATTTCGGCGGCGGTGAGATTCATTCGGGGCTGGCGCGGGCCAATGTCGCGATCACGCGCTGGCTGAACCTCGAAGGCGGCGCAATCGCGACGCGGGCGCGCGGCGACCAGCGCGGGGGCGGGTTCGGGCCGTTCGTCAATGTCAGCAACGTCAACACCGCGCAGGTGTACGGGCTCTATGCCGGGCCGACGATCGCGACGCGGGTCGGGCCGTTCGCGGTCAACGGTACCTATCAGTTCGGCTATGTGAAGGCCGAGGCGCCGGGCGCGATTGACCTGGCACCGGGGCAGCGCCGGGTCGATTATTTCGACGAAGCGACCAGCCATCTGGTGATGGGCAGCGCGGGGACGCGGGCGGGAACGATCCTGCCGATCGGTTTCACCGTGTCGGGCGCGTGGCTGCGCGAGGATGCGGGCCAGCTCGACCAGAAGTTCGAGGGCGCGTACGGCCGGGTCGATGCGGTGCTGCCGCTCAGCCGGACGGTCGCGGCAGTCGGTGGCGTCGGTTATGAAAAGATCGAGGTGACACAGCGCGATCCGCTGCTCGACGCGCAGGGGCAGCCGGTGCTCGACGGGGCGGGGCGGTTCGTGACCGATCCAGCGTCGGAACCGCGCATCGCCTATAACACCGATGGGCTGATCTGGGATGCCGGGGTCTTGTGGCGACCGTCGCCGCGCACCGCGCTGGAGGCGCGGCTGGGGCGGCGTTATGGATCGATGAGCTATACCGCATCGCTGCAATGGCAGAGCGGGCCGGGGGCGGCGGTGCAGGTCGGGGTGTACGACAGCGTCACGACGTTCGGCCGGCAGCTGACCGGATCGCTGGCGCAACTGCCGATCAACTATATCGACGGGCAGGACCCGTTCGGCGCGCGCTATGGTGGCTGCGTGTTCGGCGGCGGGGTGACGCCCGAGGGGCAGTCGAATGCGGGCGCGTGCCTGACCCCGGTATTCCAGTCGATCAGCGCGGCGACGTTCCGCGCGCGCGGGATCGACGCGGTCTATTCGATCACGCGCGGTCCGACCCGGCTGGGGCTGGGCGCGGGCTATGCCAGCCGGCGCTTCTACCTGCCGCCGGTGCCGGGGGCGGTCGTCTATCGATCGCGCGACGAGAGCTATTATGTGCAGGGCTTTGGCCAATGGGCGGTCGACGGGCGGTCGTCGATCGGCGTCGACGTCTATGGCAATTATTTCGTCAGCGGGATCGAGGGCGGACTGGACGCATGGGGCGCAGGCGCGCAGGGCGGCTATTATCGGCGGTTCGGGCGGGCCTATGGCAGTCTGACGGCGGGGCTGTACGGCTTCGATGTCGAGGGCGCGGAGTCCGATGTGATCGCGCAGGCGTTGCTAGGGGTCGGGTATCGGTTCTAGGGTATTACGGAAATACGCGGAACCGTTCGTGCTGAGTAGGGGCTGAGCCTGTCGAAGTCCCGTATCGAAGCACACGCGGCAGACGGTCCTTCGATACGCCATTTCGACAAGCTCAATGGCTACTCAGGACGAACGGACAGGGCTTATCTTATCGTGTTCTGAGGTGCCGGGATAACGCTGCGTGCTCCTATCAGCTTCCCGTCATTCCCGCGCAGACGGGAATGCCGATCCGCTGATGTGCATCAAAAATCGGCCACGTTGCGGATGGGGACACCTGCCCCCGCAGGGCTGGCGAATGCGAAATTCCGCGATCTTCAACGGCTTGCGGTGCATTTGCGGTGGACACATTCGCCCCGCCGCAAAATTTTAAGAAGAATAAACCGATCGGGGTTATACAACTCCCAACGGAGATGTTGATGTACGACGATCACTATGGCCTGACCGGTCGCCCGTTCCAGCTGACGCCCGATCCGGCCTTCTGGTTCGATACCGCGACGCATCGCAAGGCGATGGCGTATCTCGGCTATGGATTGAGCCAGGGCGAGGGCTTCATCGTCATCACCGGCGATCCGGGCACCGGCAAGACGACGCTGCTCGGCCATCTGATGCGGACGATCGATGCCGCGCGGCTGAACGTCATCCGCATCGTGACGACGCAGATCGAGGCCGACGACCTGTTGCGGCTGGTCGCCGCCGGCCTCGACGTCGAGCATGACGGGCTGACCAAGGCGCAGTTGCTGAGCGGGATCGAACGCGGGCTGCACAATGTCGCGCGCTCGGGCCGGCGGACGCTGCTGGTGATCGACGAGGCGCAGTCGCTGCCGGTCGGGTCGATCGAAGAATTGCGGATGCTGTCGAATTTTCAGGCGGGCGGATATGCGCTGTTGCAGATCTGCCTGCTCGGCCAGCCTGAATTCCGCCAGCGGCTGCACGGGTCGGACCGGCTGGAGCAGCTGCGCCAGCGGGTGATCGCGATGCATCACCTCGACCCAATGGAGGTCGAGGAGGTTGGACCGTATCTGGAACACCGGCTGCGTGTGGTCGGATGGAGCGGCAGCCCGAGTTTCTCGCCCGATACGCTGGAGGCACTGCACCGCTGGTCGGGGGGAATCCCGCGCCGGCTGAACCAGTTGGCCAGCCGGGTGCTGCTGTTCGGTGCGATCGAGGGGATCGACCGGTTCGGCGCGCTCGACGTCGAGAATGTGATTGCCGATCTGGACAAGGATGGGCTGGGCAGTCGGGCGGGCGATGCCGAGGCGGACGAACCGACGTCGTTCGGCGATGCCGAGCCGCGGCCGATGACGCCGCCGCCGCCGCCGATGCCGCCGCGTCCGATCCATTTGTCGGTGGTCGAGAGCGGGCAGCGTCCGGCGCCGCCGGTCGCCGAGACCGAGGCGTTGCTGGCGCGGATCGAATCGCTCGAAGCGCGGCTGGAGCAACAGGATCTGGCGCTGCGGCGGGTGCTGACGCTGCTGGTCGACTGGGTCGAGGGCGAGCAGCGCCGGCCCGACCTGACGTCCGTGCGCGTCGCCGGCTGAGGTTTCCCCATGCGCAACGCGATGTCGGTCGACGTCGAGGACTGGTTTCAGGTCGGTGCGTTCGAAACGGTCATCGACCGGCGCGACTGGGACGGGCTGGAACACCGGGTCGAGGCGAATACCGATGCGGTGCTCGACCTGTTCGCCGCTGCCGGGGTCACCGCGACCTTCTTCACGCTCGGCTGGGTGGCGGATCGGTTTCCGGCGCTGATGCAGCGGATCGTCGCCGGAGGGCATGAACTGGCCAGCCATGGCTGGGACCATAAGCGCGTCTTCACGATGACGGCGGACCAATTTCGCGACGATCTGGCGCGGGCGCGGACGGTGCTGGAGGATGCCGGCGGGCAGGCGGTGACCGGCTATCGCGCGCCGAGTTTCTCGATCGATGCGCGGACGCCATGGGCGCATGGCGTGCTGGCCGATGCGGGCTATGCCTATTCGTCGTCGGTCGCGCCGCTGACCCACGACCATTATGGCTGGGCGGGGGCACCGCGCGGGCTGTACCGGCCGGTGGCGGGCAGCACGCTGATCGAGTGGCCGATCACGCTGGCCAAGGTGCTGGGACGCGATGTGTCGGCGGGGGGCGGGTTTTTCCGGCTGCTGCCGAACAAGGTCGTCGAGGATGCGGTGGTCCGCAGCAACCGGATGGAGGCGCATCCGGCGATGTTCTATTTCCATCCGTGGGAGATCGATCCGGGCCAGCCGCGCGTCGCCAATGCGCCGCTGAAGTCGAAACTGCGCCATTATCCGCGGTTGGGGGCGATGGCGGGCAAGCTGGAGCGGCTGATGGCACGGCATGACTGGGGCCGGGCCGATGCGATCGTCGCCGAGCGCGCGGTCGCACTGTGAGCCTGCGCGTTCGGCGGGCGGACCTGACCGACGTCGCCGAGCGCGCGCGGATCACAGCGTTCGTCGAGGGGCGGGTGGAGGCTAGCCCTTTTCACCTGCCGATCTGGGGGGAGGCGACGGCGGCGGGGTGCGGGCAGGCGTATCGCATGCTGCTGGCCGAAGAGGCGGGGGCGCTGGTCGGGCTGGTGCCGCTGACGCAGGTGCGCTCGCCGCTGTTCGGGGCGGCACTGGTGTCGACCGGCTTCGGGGTTGGCGGTGGCGTGCTGGGCGACGGGGCGGCGGCGCGGATGCTGGCCGAGGCTGCGGTGGGCGTGGCGCGCGAACTGGGTTGTCCGACGATCGAGATGCGCGGCGGAGCGCCGATCGATGCGGCGGGCTGGACGTTCGACGATACGCGCTATCTGGGGTTCGTGCGGCCGTTGGCGGCGGATGATGACGCCGAATTGCTGGCGATCCCGCGCAAGCAGCGTGCTGATGTGCGCAAGGCGCTGGCCGCGCCGTTCGAGGTGGCGATCGGGCGCGATGCGGCAGCGCTGGCCGAGCATTTCCGGGTCTATGGCACGTCGGTGCGCAATCTCGGCACGCCGGTCTTTCCGAGAGCATTGTTCCGCGAGGTCGTGGCGGCGTTCGGGCAGGATGCCGATGTGTTGACCATCCGCCATGCCGGGCGGACGGTGGCGAGCGTGCTGTCGATCTATTGGCGGGGCACGGTCTATCCCTATTGGGGCGGCGGCACGGCCGAAGCGCGGGGGTTGCGCGCCAATGAGCGCATGTATTTCGAACTGATGCGCCATGCGCGGACGCGGGGCTGCGACCGGTTCGATTTCGGGCGGTCGAAGGTCGGAACCGGGCCGGCGGCGTACAAGAAGAATTGGGGGTTCGTCGGCGAACCGCTCGGCTATCCGACCTGGACCGCCGATGGTGCCGCGCCGCGCGATGCCAGTCCGCTCAACCCCAAATACCGGTTGAAGATCGCGGCGTGGCAGAGACTGCCGCTGGCGGTGTCGAACCGGGTCGGGCCGTGGATCGCGAAGGGGCTGGGGTGAGCGACATCCTGTTCCTTGCCCACCGCGTGCCCTATCCCCCCGATCGCGGTGACAAGGTGCGCAGCCATCATGTGATGCGGCATCTGTCGACGCTGGGGCGGGTGCATCTGGCCACGTTCGCCGATGATCCGCGCGATCTGGGGCATGATGCCGCGCTCAAGCGATGGTGTGCGAGCGCGGCGGTGGTGCCGCGGAGCAAGGGCAATGCGCGCGCAGCGGTCGAGGCCTTGGCGCGCGGACGGCCGGTGTCGCTGACCGCGTTCGATCATGGCGCGATGCGGGCGGCGGTGGCGCGGTTGCTGGCCGAGCGGCGCTACGACGCCGTCTATGTCTATTCGGGGCAGATGGCGCAGTATCTGCCGGCCGATGCGCGGTTCGTGATGGATTTCGTCGACCTCGATTCGGCCAAGTTCGCTGGATATGCCGAGGATGCGCGCGGGCCGATGCGCTGGATGCTGGCGCGCGAGGCGCGGTTGCTCGGTTCGTTCGAGCGGACGGTGGCGGCGCGGGCCGAGGCGACGCTGTTCGTCAGCGCGGCGGAGGCGGCGATGTTCGGCGGGCAGGCGCAGGCGGTCGAGAACGGGATCGATACCGGTTTCTTCGATCCGGCCTTGGTCGCGCCGGTGGCGGAGGCGGGGCCGCTGATCGTGTTTACCGGGCAGATGGATTACCGGCCGAACATCGATGCGGTGCGCTGGTTCGTGACTAACGTGCTGCCGGGGGTTCCGGGGCGGTTCGCGATCGTCGGGCGCAGTCCCGTGGCGGCGGTGCGGGCGCTGGCGGACGAGCGGGTGATCGTGACCGGCGAGGTCGCCGATGTGCGCGGCTGGATCGCGGCGGCGGATGTCGTCGTCGCACCGCTGCTGCTGGCGCGCGGCGTGCAGAACAAGGTGCTGGAGGCGATGGCGATGGCGCGGCCGGTCGTCGCGTCGAGTGCGGCGGCGGAGGGGATCGATCATGTCGGATTAATCCGTGTCGCGGCGGATGCCGTAGATTTCGTAGGAGAAATTAGCGGGTTGCTGAACGATCCTGTCACGGCGTCTGCGCTGGGGCAGGCGGCGCGGGCGCGGACGATCGCGCGCTATGGATGGGATGCGCGGCTGGAGCCGCTGGCTGAATTGCTGGGGCTGTGAGCAGCGTGGCGATCGAGCGGCCGGCGCAGGTGTTGACGCCCGAATGGCGGCGGTCGCTGATCGCGCTCGGCGGAATCTGGGCGGCGCTGTTGCTGATCTTTCGCCGCGACGTGGGCGACGTGGTCGAAATTTGGTGGAATTCCACCACCTATGGCCATTGCCTGTTCGTGCCGCCGATCATCGGGTGGCTGGTATGGCAGCGGCGGCGCGAGGTGCTGGCGTTGCAGCCGGGAGCGTGGTGGCCGGGACTGGCGATCGTCGCCGGGGGCGGGTTTGGCTGGCTGGTCGGCGAGGCGGCGGCGGTGGCGCTGTTCCGGCATGTCGGGCTGGTGATGCTGCTGCAGGGGGCGGTGGTCACGCTGCTCGGACCGAGCGTCGCGCGTGGGCTGTCGTTTCCGCTCGGCTATATGTTCTTCATGGTGCCGTTCGGCGATTTCATGGAGCCGTGGCTGCAATCGGTGACGGTCGCGCTGACCATGCCGATCCTCCACGCGCTGGGCGTGCCGGCGAGCGTGGACGGGGTGCTGATCACCATTCCGAACGGCTATTTCGAAGTCGCCGAGGCGTGTTCGGGCGCGAAGTTCGTCATCGCGATGATCGCGTACGGCGCGCTGGTCGCCAATGTCTGCTACGTCGCATGGGACCGGCGGGCGGCGTTCATGGCGCTGGCGCTGGTCGTGCCGGTATTGGCCAATGGCGTGCGGGCGGCGGGGACGATCTATGCCGCGTATCTGACCTCGGTCGAGGCGGCGACGGGGTTCGACCATATCGTCTATGGCTGGGTGTTCTTCGCGCTGACCATGGCCGGCGTGCTGGCGATCGGATGGCGCTGGTTCGATCGCGATCCCGATGCGCCGTGGTTCGACGTCGCGCGGGTGCAGGCGATGCCGATGCGCGTCGCCGACCGGTCGATCGCAGCGGGTGCGGTGCTGGGCATCGCCGTCGCCTTTGCCGGATGGGGCTGGGTGATCGACAGCCGCGCCGATCGCCTGCCCGACCGGATCGCATTGCCGGACGTGCCGGGATGGCAGCGGATCGCGATTACGGGCGAGCCATGGGTGCCGAACTACCCGGGTGCCGATCATTCCCTGATCGGCCGCTACGGCGATGCGCGCGGGCGCAGCGTCGACATGGCGATCGCGGTCTATGCCGCGCAGGGCGAGGGGCATGAACTGGTCGGGTTCGGGCAGGGACCGATCCGCGAGAATGACCGCTGGGTGCGGATCGCCGACACCCCACCGATCGCGGGTGGCGCGATGCTGCGGATGGCGGCACCCGGCCCGGTCGAGCGCGAGGTCGCGACATGGTATCGGATCGGATCGGTCACCACCGGCAGCGAGGATCGGGTGAAGCTGGAAACGCTCAAGGCACGGCTGCTCGGCGGACCGCAGCGCGGCGTGGCGGTGCTGGTATCGGCGGAGAAGGGCGCAGCCGATCCGCGTGCAGTCATCACCGATTTCCTGCGCGCGGCAGGACCGGTCGACGCCATCGCCGATCGCGCGGCGGGAGCAAACTGACCATGTGCGGCATCGCCGGCCTCTTCCATCCCGCCAGCCCCAAGCCGGTCGATCCCGCGCGGATCGTCGCGATGACCGACGCACAGGCGCATCGTGGGCCAGACGGATCGGGGGTATGGACGGCGCTGGGCGTCGGGCTGGGCCATCGGCGGCTGTCGATCATCGATGTGGCGGGTAGTCCGCAACCGATGGCGCTGCCCGGCGAGGGACACGTCGTCACCTATAATGGCGAAATCTACAACTTCGCCGAACTGCGCGCCGAACTGACCGCCCGGGGCGCGGTGTTCCGGACGCAGGGCGATACCGAAGTGCTGCTCCATGCATGGACGGCATGGGGGCCGGACATGCTGGCGCGGCTGAACGGCATGTTCGCCTTTGCCATTTACGATGCCGATCGCCAGTCGCTGTTCGTCGCGCGCGACCGGATGGGGGTGAAGCCGCTCCATTATGTCGAACTGGCCGATGGTGCGGTGGCGTTCGCGTCCGAACTGAAGGGGTTGCTGGCGCACCCGCTGGTGCGGCGGACGCCCGATCTCGCCGCAATCGAGGATTACATGGCGCTCGGCTATGTGCCCGACGACGCCTGTATCGTCGCGGGGGTGCGCAAGCTGCCCGCCGGGCATTTCCTGTGGATGCAGCGCGGACGGCCGGTCCCCGAGCCGGTGCGGTGGTGGGACATCGACTTTTCGACGCGCGCAAAGGGTAGCACGCGCGATCTGCAGGCCGAACTGGTCGAACGGATGCGCGAAGGGGTGCGGTCGCGGATGGTCGCCGATGTGCCGTTCGGCGCGTTCCTGTCGGGCGGTGTCGATTCGTCCGCCGTCGTCGCGCTGATGGCGGATGCGAGCCGCGCACCGGTGCAGACCTGTACGATCGGGTTCGACGAATCGGGGCATGACGAACGCGGCCCGGCGGGAGAAATCGCCGCGCGCTTCGCGACCGATCATGCGGTGCGGACGGTGCGCTCGGACGATTTCACGCTGATCGACACGCTGGTCGCGGCGTTCGACGAACCCTTTGCCGATGCATCGGCGCTGGCGACCTATCGCGTCTGCGCATTGGCGCGCGAACGGGTGACGGTGGCGCTGTCGGGCGACGGTGCCGATGAGGCGCTGGCGGGATATCGCCGCTATAAATTCCATGCCGCCGAGGAGCGGGTACGGGGCTTGCTTCCGCCGAGCTTTCGCGAGCCGGTGTTCGGGGCGCTCGGAGACGTGTATCCGAAGGCGGATTGGGCACCGCGCCCGTTTCGTGCCAAGACGACGCTGCTCGCTTTGGCGCAGGATGGCGACGAAGCCTATGCCGGTGCAGTCGGGGTAACGACGCCCGGTGTGCGGCAGTCGCTCTATACGCCGGCAATGGCGCGGCAATTAAGCGGGCATCGCGGCGAGGATCGCTATGTCGCGGCGATGCGGGCGGCACCGGCCCGCGATGCGCTGGACCGGGCGCAATATGCCGATTTCCGACACTGGCTGCCGGGCGATATCCTGACCAAGGTCGACCGGACCAGCATGGCCGTCGGGCTGGAAGCGCGCGAGCCGCTGCTCGACCACCGACTGATCGAATTCTGCGCCACCTTGCCGTCCGCGCTGCGATTGCGGTGGGGCGAGGGCAAGTGGCTGATGAAGAAGGCGCTGGAGCCATGGCTGCCGCGCGACATTCTGTACCGGCCGAAAATGGGGTTCGTGACCCCGGTGAGCGCGTGGTTTCGCGGGCAGTTGGCCGATGAGGCGGCGGCGCTGACGCGGTCGCCGGTGCTGGCGAGCTGGTTCGACCTGCATGCGATCGAGCGGATCGTCGCCGACCACCGCGCCGGGCGGGCCGAGCATGGTCGGACGCTGTGGCAGTTGGTGATGCTGGAGCGGAGCGCGGCGCGGCTGTTCGGATAGTCCAAAGTTCACGAAAGTCACACTCGCCCGCAATTCCCGGCTACGCGGTCGGTGCCGTATGTACAGCCCTGGTCCGGCGCGACGCGGGGGGCGTCGGGATCGGCGACGATGGCGAAGCAGGCGAGGGTAGGAAAGCGATATCGGCGCAAGGCAAGGCGGCGGGGGATCGCTCCCCCGCCGCCTGCTTGTCCGGTGATGGACCGACGATCAGTCGAACATCTTGCCGAAGGCGCGCTTGGCGCGGTCCTTCCACGCGCCGCGATGATAGGCGTCCGACGCCAGCAGCGGCATGACCGAGCCGGCTTCGGCGAAGACCATCTGTTCGAGCGCGGTGTCGACCTTGCCCCAGCTGGCCGCCTCCTTCAGCGTCGACGACGAGCAGGCGCCGTCGCGCACGTCGGCGACGGTGATCTGCACCGCGTATTTGTGCATCTCGACGTCGTCGTGACCGAGGATTTCGGCGCAGACGACGGTGTCCTGGATGAAGTTCTTCGGCACGCCGCCGCCGATCATGAGCAGGCCGGTGGTGCCCGCCTTGATCTTGATGTCGGTCAGTTCGCGGAAGTCGGCAATGGCGTCGAGCACCATGTACGGCTTGCCTTCTTTCGCGCGGTCGACCTGGTGCTTGACGAGGCCGAAGCCGGCCGAGCTGTCGACGAACGCCGGGCAGAAGATCGGCACGTCATGCTCGTAGGCGAGCTTGACGAGGCTGTTTTCCTTCTTGCCATGCTCCGACAGATACTTGCCCATCTCGCGGATGAAGGCGCGCGACGAATAGGCCTTCGGTTCCAGCGAGTCGGCGATCTTGCCGATCGTGTGGTCGCAGTCCTGCAGCTGCTCTTCGTCGATATAGGTGTCGTAGATGCGGTCGATATAGAGCGAGCGCAGCGTGTTGTCGTCGGGGATTTCCAGCGCCTGATAATGCTTGTGGCCAAGCCCTTCGAAGAAATCCATGTCGACGATCGACGCGCCGGTGGCGACGACGCCGTCGATCATGTTCGAGCGCAGCAGTTCGGCGTACAGGTCCATGCAACCGCCGGCCGAGGTCGAACCGGCGATCACGAGGAAGATCGAGCAGTCCTTGTCCTCCAGCATCTGGTTGTAGATGCGGGTGGCGCGCGCGAGATCGCGGCTGGTGAAGCTCATCTTGCCCATCGCGTCGATGATCGGGCGGGCGTCGAACTTGGTGATGTCGACATGCTCGACGGTGGTCGAAAGCAGTTCGGCCTTGCGGGTGTCGTTGATCGTCGTGTCGGTCATGATGGTCCCATCATCATCGATAAGCCGTCGTCGTTATGGGGACGCGGAAACCCGGTTTGGCCTCCTGCCCACATGTTGCGGGAGGAGCCGATGGCGGTCGCATAGCGGCAAAGCCATGCAAAGCCCACCCCCGGCCCCTCCCGCTACGCAAGCGGGAAGGGGGAGGTGGCTGGTTAGGATGGTGTCGTTACAGCTTGACGACGTTGTTCGAAACGAACGCCGGCATCGGATCGAGCTCGATATACATCGACTCCATCGGTTCGTCGTCGGTCAGGACGGTCTCGCCATTGCCGAAGCCGTTGAACGCGGTGCGCATGGCCGAGCCATAGGCGCCGAGCATTCCGATCTCGAAATAATCGCCGCTGCGCGTATCGGCCGGCAGCGGGAACGGGCCCTGCATCTGGTCGATATCGTCGCAGGTCGGACCCCAGAAGCTGAAGTCCATGTCGCGCGCGTCCGATTCCGGCTGCCGCAGCAGCTGCACCGGATATTTCCAGCCGATATGCGCCGCATCGAACAACGAGCCATAGGCGCCGTCGTTGATGAACAGCTCCGACCCGCGGCGATGTTCGACGCGGACGACGACCGATGCGTATTCGGCGCAGAGCGACCGGCCCGGTTCGGCCCAGAGTTCGGCCGAATAGCTGATCGGCAGGCTTTCGAACGCGCGGTGGATCGTTTCGAAGAAACGCTCCAGCGGCGGCGGGGTCATGCCCGGATAGCGCGACGGGAAGCCGCCACCGACGTCGATGACGTCGACGGTGACGCCGGCATCGACGATCGCACCACGAACCCGCTCCATCGCGTTGCTATAGGCATCGGGCGACATGGTCTGGCTACCGACATGGAAGCAGATGCCCAGCGCATCGGCGACCTGACGCGTGGCGATCAGCAGTTCCCTGGCTTCACCCGGACCAACGCCGAACTTCGAGCCGAGCGACAGCTTCGCATATTCGGACGACACGCGCATCCGCACGCACAGGGTCAGATCGGTCGCGCCATCGGTGGCGGCGACGATCTTTTCCAGCTCGTCCATGCTGTCGAGCGAGAAGGTACGCACGCCATGGTCGAAATAGGCCTCGGCAATCGCTTCCGGCGCCTTGATCGGGTGCATGAAATGGCAGGTCGCTTCCGGCAGCGTCGCCTTCACCAGACGAGCCTCGCCGATCGACGCGGTGTCATAGTGGACGATGCCGTTGTCCCACAGGACACGCAGCAGGTCGGGCGACGGATTCGCCTTTACCGCATACATCGAGCGCCCCGGAAACTTCTCCACGAAGAATCGGGCTGCGCGCGCGGCGGCGTGCGGGCGAACGACCGTTACCGGTTCGACCGGTCGGCGCTCTGCGATGTCGATCCCGCGCTCGAACGAGGAGTCACGGGCGATAAAGGGGGCAGCTAGCCCCAGCGCGCTATGGTGCTCGGCCAATTCAAGGGACCTCCAATTGCCTTTCGGCATACGGTGACAAAAAGCTGCCTTGCGGTTGGAAGTCCCATGGGGCAGCGGAGGCGCGATCTATGACCCACAAACCTTGATGTAAAGTGTTTGTGCGGCGGAAAGTGCAATTTATGACGATTATGCGACAACCCACCCGTGCCGGCGTCCGCGATGCGGCGGCGAAGATGGCGGAAATCCTTCCATATTCCCCGTTGATGATACGCGAAATCAATGGCTTGCCGGTTGCTTTGAAGATGGAGTCCCTGCAACCCATCGGCGCGTTCAAATTGCGCGGGGCATGGCACCGCCTGACCGCGCTGAGCGACGAATCGCGGCTGCGCGGCGTCGTCGCCTTCTCGTCGGGCAATCATGCGCAGGGCGTCGCATGGGCGGCGAAGCGGCTGGGTATGCCGGCGACCATCGTCATGCCCGCCGACGCGCCGGAGACGAAGCTGCGGGCAACGATGGCGCTGGGCGCGGAGGTCGTGCGCTACGACCGGGCGACCGAGAGCCGCGAAAAGATCGCCGCCCATCTGGCCCATGCGCGCGGTGCGACGCTGGTGCCGAGCTTCGACGATGCGTGGGTGATTGAGGGGCAGGGTTCGGCCGGGATCGAAGCGGCGGAGCAGATGGCCGCCGCCGGGTTGCCGCAACCGTCGCGCGCGATCGTGCCTTGCGGTGGCGGCGGCCTTTCGGCGGGGATCGCGCTGGCGCTGCCCGATGCCGAGATCGTGACGGTCGAACCCGAAGGATGGGACGATATGCGCCGCAGCCTCGAAGCCGGTTGGATCGAACCGGTCGGCGATGCGCCGCCCCCTACCGCCTGCGACGCGCTACAGACGACGCGCGTGGCGGAGCGGACCTTCGACGTGCTGTCGCGACGCGGCGCTACCGGGGTGGCGGTCAGCGAGGCGGAAATCGCCGATGCGCAACGATGGGCCGCGCGACACTTGCGGGCCGTGGTCGAGCCGGGCGGCGCGGTGGCGTTGGCGGCGGTCCTGTCGCGCCGGGTGACGGTCGAGCCGGGCACGCTGGTGCTGGTGTCCGGCGGCAATGTAGATCCCGTCGCCTATGGCAAGGTCATTGCCGCGTGACGGAGGATCCCGCGGGAACGCTGCTCGCCGTGCTGATGCTCGTTGCCATCCTGCTGATCGTGTTCGGGGTCAGGATGATCGGGCGGGGGGAGCGGCGCAACGGTTGGCTGATGCTGGCGTGCGCCGTCGTGATGGTCGGGAATGTCGCGATCTGGACCGTTTAGCCGTTAGTCGCGTTGCGGCGACATGCGATAGCTACGCTGGTCGAGCGCCTGCCCTGCATTGGCGGCGTTTTGCGTGTCGATCTGCATCCATTCCGCCTTGGTGCGGCAAACCGGACGCGCCATGATCGAACCGGTCGTCACCTCGCGACGGCAGATCTTCTTCTCGGGCTTCGGGGTTTCGGCAGCGGGCGCGGTCTGGCTCGCAGCGACAAGTAGCAGCGTGAACAACATAGTGCGGCAGTCCTGTAACGGAGCATTGACAGCATCCTATGGTGTTCAAGCAATATGACAAGCATGAATGCCCGGCGCGGCGGAACCACGTCGTCGGTCGGCGTGGGTGCTCCGCCGGGCGGGCTGTCTCGCAAGGCGCGGGTTAGCGGTGCTAATCCGCTGCAGCGAGCCTCACTTGATCGGCGAGTTCGGGTCCAGCCGCATGTCCAGATACTTGTCCACGCTGCCCATCAGTTCGGGCATCTCGTTCTGGAAGAAGTGGTTGGCGCCGGGAATGGTGTCGTGATGAATGGTGATGTGACGCTGGGTCCGCAGCTTGTCGACCAGCTTCTGCGTCGCGGCGGGGGTGACGACCTCGTCAGCATCGCCCTGGATGATGATGCCCGATGACGGGCACGGCGCGAGGAAGGTGAAGTCGTACATGTTCGCCGGGGGCGCGATCGAGATGAAGCCGCGGATTTCCGGACGGCGCATCAACAGCTGCATGCCGATCCACGCGCCGAAGCTGACCCCGGCGATCCACGTGGTCTGGGCTTCGGGGTGGAAGCTTTGCACCCAGTCGAGCGCCGAGGCGGCGTCCGACAATTCGCCGACGCCATTGTCGAACGTGCCCTGGCTCTTGCCGACGCCGCGGAAGTTGAAGCGCAGCGTCGCGAAGCCGCGGCGCTGGAACGTCTTGTAGAGTTCCTGGACGATGCGATTGTTCATCGTGCCTCCCGACGACGGGTGCGGGTGCAGGATCATCGCGACGGGCGCGCGGGGGCGTGGAGCGGGGGCGAAACGGCCCTCCAGTCGACCTTCGGGACCGGGGAAGATGACTTCGGGCATGGGACGTCCTGCTAACAAATGGGCGCGGCAATGGCGCGGAATGGGATCGCGGCTATATAGGCGTACCCATTCGGAACGGAAGTGTTTTGACGACCCGCATCTATCTCGACCATGCCGCGACCACCCCGATCCTTCCGCAAGCGGCGGCCGCCGTCGCCGAGGGCATGGCGTGCTGGGCCAATCCGTCGAGCCCCCATGCCGAGGGGCGCGCGGCGCGGCGAATTCTGGAGGACGCGCGCGGCCGGATCGCGAAGGCGCTGGGTTGGGATGGCGAAGTCATCCTGACCAGCGGGGCGAGCGAGGCGCTAGCGATCGGGCTGGGCCGGGCAAAGCGGACGCGACGACTGGTGTCGGCGGTGGAGCATGACGCGGTGTTCCGGGCGGCACCGGGCGCGGACGTGTTGCCGATCGTCAAAGGGGAGCCGGACGAGGACGCGCTGGCCCAATACCTAGCCGCCGACCCGCCGCCGGTCGTCGCGGTGCAGGCGATCAATTCGGAAACCGGCACGATGCTGCTGCCCTACGCCAGCAATCCGGCGATCGCGATGGTGCGGGATGCGGGTGGGCTGGTGCTGGTCGATGCGTCGCAGGCGGCGGGGAAGTATGTGCTGGCCGACGCCGACATGATCGTGGTGTCGGCGCACAAGCTGGGCGGACCGCCCGGGATCGGCGCGCTGTTGCTCCGCGACTATGCGATGGTCGCTCCCGATGGTGGGCAGGAATCGGGCTATCGTGGCGGGACCGAGAATTTGCCGGGGGTGCTGGGTTTTGCCGCCGCGCTGGAGGCGGGAGGGCTGGAGTGCTGGGCGACCAGCATCGACGAGCGCTTGCGCTTCAAGGACCGGTTGTGCGAGGCGGGCGAGGTGATCCAGCCCGGCGTGCAATGCTCGCACATCTTCGCGGTCGCGCATGCGACGCTGCTGGCGGCGGCGCAACTGATCCGGCTCGATGCGATGGGCTTCGCGGTATCGGCGGGGAGCGCCTGTTCGTCGGGGACCCTGAAACGCAGCCGGGCGCTGGCGGCATTTGGCATACCCGGCGAGGTCGCGGACCGGACGATACGGGTCAGCCTCGGCTGGTCGACGACGACGGACGAACTCGACCGTTTTGCCGATGCCTATGCGGGACTGGGGCGGCGATGACCTATCTCGATTATCAGGCGACGACGCCGCTCGCGCCACAGGCGTTCGACGCGATGGTGCCGTGGCTTCGCGACCATCATGCCAATCCGCACTCGCCGCACCGCGAAGGGCGGCGGGCGAGGGCGGCGGTCGAGGTCGCCCGGGCGCAGGTGCTGGCAGCGTTGGCACCGCAGGAGGACGGGCGGCTGTTCTTCACCAGCGGCGCGACCGAAGCGGCGAACTGGGCGCTTGCCGGCACCTTCGAACGCGCGGGTTCCGCCAGGCCGAAAGTGGTGACGATCGCGACCGAGCATAGCTGCGTGCTCGACACCGTTCGGGCGCTGGTGGCGCGCGGGGCGGAGGTGGTGGTGCTGCCGGTTGGTACGGACGGTCTGGTCGATCGCGGCGCGGCGATGGCCGCGATCGACGAGCGGACGGCACTGGTCGCGGCGATGCTGGTCAATAATGAAATCGGGGTGGTGCAGCCGATCGCATGGCTAGGCGAGCTGGCCCGGTCGGTCGGGGCGGTGATGGTCTGCGATGCCGTACAGGGCTGGGGACGGGTCGCGTTGCCGGTCGCCGCCTGCGACCTCATCGCGGTGTCGGCGCACAAGGTCTATGGGCCGAAGGGGATTGGGGCGTTGTGGGTCCGCGCCGGGTCGGAGCCGGCGGCGATCCTCCACGGTGGCGGACAGGAGGGCGCCTTGCGATCGGGTACGCTCAGCCCGGCCCTGTGCGCCGGCTTCGGAGCAGCGGCAGCGTTGCTGGCGCAGGATGATCCGTCCCATATCGAGACATTGTGGGCCGCCGCGCGCGAGACCCTGTCGGCAACTAACTGGATATTGAATGGCGATGCCGAGGCGCGGTGGCGCGGCAATCTGAACGTGCGGATGGACGGGTTGGATGTGGCGCGGTTGATGAGCGAATGTCGTGACATCGCCTTTTCCGCCGGGTCGGCCTGCGCGAGCGGGTCGGGGCGGACCAGCCATGTGCTGCGCGCGATCGGGTTGAGCGATGCGCAGGCGAAGAATGCGATTCGTGTCGGGTTCGGACGGTACACGACCAAAGAGGAACTGGTGCAGGCGGTGCAGACGATCGATCGCGCGGCGCGGGGGCAACGATGATCGTCCGCTTTGTTCGCTCCGAGGGGAGTGTCGAGGAAGTGCGCGGTGCGGCCGGCGACCGGCTGCTCGATCTGGCGCAGGCCTATGATCTGCCGTTGGAGGGGACTTGTGGTGGACAGATGGCCTGTTCGACCTGTCACGTCATCGTCGATCCGGTCGACGCACCGCGCCTGCCCGCCGCGAGCGAGGAAGAGGAAGATATGCTCGATTTCGCCGAAGGGGCGGTCGCGACGAGCCGCTTGGCGTGTCAGATCGTGCTGGACGAATCGCTCGATGGCCTGACGGTGCGGGTGCCGGCATCGGCGCGCGACGCGCGGCGGTAACGCTCGATGAGCAGCACCGCGACCGCGCCGCTCGCATAGGCGATGAAGTCCTTCGGATCGAATCCGTTGCCGAGGATCATGCGCGCAAAACGGTTGTGGTCGAGGCCGACAGCCCGGAGCAGCCGGAAATATTGGCCGAACTCGATCGCCACGGCGACGGCGAAGGCGACCAGCGTCGCTGGCACCACCGGCAACCGCGTCACCGCACGAAGGCCGGCATAGACCAGCACCACCGCCAGCGCGTCGCCGACATAGGGGCGGACGATCGGATCGTTCAGGAACAACGCGATGGCCAGTTCGATCGCCAGCAGCGCGATGGTAAGCGCGGCATAGCCTTTGTGCAGTCGCATGAACGCTCCCCCCGAAGTGCGACGGCCATGGCGTGCGACGGATACCGACGCAAGCGCTTGCCCCGGTGCGGCACCACCGCCTAAAGACCCGCGATGACCGTGAACGTCGATATGGGGACGGACCCGGCGGGCAAGACCGTTCCCCTTGATCTCGAAGAATTGTTGGCGACGCGATTGCTGGTGCAGGGCAATTCGGGTTCGGGAAAGTCGCATCTTCTCCGCCGCCTGCTCGAACGCAGCGCCGGCCATGTCCAGCAGGTTGTGATCGATCCCGAAGGGGATTTCGTGACGCTGGCCGGGGCCTATGGCCATGTCGTCATCGAGGCGGCCGACCATAGCGAACGCGAGGTCGCCAAATTCGCGACGCGCGCGCGCGAGCATCGCGCGTCGGTGGTACTGAGCCTCGAAGGGCTGGAGGCCGAGGGGCAGATGAAGTGCGCCGCGTCGTTCCTCAACGCGCTGTTCGATGCGCCGCGCGAGCATTGGTATCCCGCGCTGGTCGTCGTCGACGAAGCGCAGCTGTTCGCGCCGGCGGGCGGGGGCGAGGTGGTCGAGGAGGTGCGCCGCGCGTCGCTGTCGGCGATGACCAACCTGATGTGTCGCGGTCGCAAGCGCGGCCTGGCCGGCGTCATCGCGACGCAGCGTCTGGCGAAGCTGGCCAAGAACGTCGCGGCCGAAGCATCGAACTTCCTGATGGGCCGCACCTTCCTCGATATCGATATGGCGCGCGCCGCCGACCTGCTGGGCATGGAGCGGCGGCAGGCAGAGGCGATCCGCGATCTGCAACGCGGCCATTTCCTTGCGCTTGGACCGGCGGTGTCACGGCGACCGCTATCGATCAAGATCGGGCCGGTGCAAACCTCCGCCCGCAGTGGCAGCCCCAAGCTGACCCCGCTGCCGACCGCGCCGGTGGCGGATATCAAGGACCTGTTGCTGGCCCCGGTCGAGGCGATGCTGCCGCTGGGCCCCCCGATCCGGCATGTCGCACCGCCCGAAGCGGTCGAGGCGGCGATCGCGGCGCCGGTACGATCCGGCGCGGCACCGGATTTGCCCGAACGATCGGCCGATGAGACCGACACGATCGTCGCCGACGTGTTGCGGGCGCTGGTCGAGGATGAGGGGGATCAGCCGCGCGCGGCGGCGGTGCTCTATCAGGATTTCGACGTGCGCTGCCGCATGGTCGGTCTGCCGCGTCCGCCGCTCGACCTGCCGGCATTCACCCGGCGGCTGGCGTGCGCGCGGGCGGGCATTTTCGAAGCACCCGACGACGAATGGGCGCAGGCACTGGCGATCGCCGATGTGCTGCCCGACGATATGCTCGGCGCGTTCATGCTGATCGCCCGGGCGGCGCGGGAAGGGCGGCCATGCCCCAGCGATGCCGAGATCGCGCGGACCTATGGCACCAGTTCGCTCGGCCGGGTGAAGCGGCTGCTGGCGTATATCGAGGGGCGCGAGTTGCTGGTGTGCCGGATCGACCTGGCCGGCAAGCGCTCGATCGCGTTGCCGCATCTGGGGTGGACGACCGAGGCGGCGGAGGCGGCTTGAATCCTCCCCGGACCGGGGAGGGGGACCAGCCGCAGGCTGGTGGAGGGGGGTATCCGCAAACGGTCCGCTTGTGGCGCCCCCCCTCCACCACCGCTTCGCGGCGGTCCCCCTCCCCGTGCCGGGGAGGATTTAGGGTCTCGAATACCGATCCTTCACCAATCGCCACGTCGCGCGTAGGCCATAGGCTTCGCCACCCTTTGCCCGACCCGGCTTGGCACTGGCACGCCATGCGAAGGTGTCGAGATGCGCCCATGCCGTGCCCGGCGTCACGAAGCGACGCAGGAACAGCGCGGCGGTGACTGCGCCGGCCATGCCGCCTTCGGGTGCATTCACCATGTCGGCGATGTCAGATTTCAGCATGTCGTCATAACCGTCCCATAGCGGCATGCGCCACAATGGATCGTCCTCGGCGGTACCCGCCGCCAGCAGATCGGCGGCGAGTGTTTCGTCATTGGCGAAGGTCGCGGGCAGATCGGGGCCGAGCGCGACGCGGGCCGCGCCGGTCAGCGTCGCGAAGTCGATCAGCAGTTCGGGGTGTTCCTCGCACGCTCTGGTCAGGGCATCGCCCAGCACCAGTCGGCCCTCCGCATCGGTATTGGTGTTCTCGACCGTCAGCCCTTTGCGCGTGGCGAGCACGTCGCCGGGACGGAAGCTGTCCGCCGAGACGCTGTTCTCGACCGCCGGGATCAGCAGGTGGAGCCGGACCGGCAGATGGGTTTCCATAACCAGCCCCGCCAGCGCCAGCGCATGCGCCGCCCCGCCCATATCCTTCTTCATCAGCCGCATGCCCGACGACGGCTTGATATCGAGCCCGCCGCTGTCGAAGCACACGCCCTTGCCGACCAGCGCCACGCGCGGATGGGCGGGATTGCCCCAGACCAGTTCGATCAGGCGTGGTTCGCGGCCCTTGGCAGCGGCCTTGCCGACCGCGTGGATCATCGGATAGCCGGTTTCGAGGTCGCGACCGCTGGTGACGGTGACGGTCGCGCCGTGGGCGTCGCCAAGGGTGCGGACGGCCGTCGCGAGTTCGGCCGGGCCGAGATCGGCAGCGGCAGTGTTGACCAAGTCGCGGACGCGCGCGGTGGCGGCGGCCTGTCGCAGCGCCTCGTCGATCCGGGCGGGTTCGTTGGACAGCAGCACGCGCGGGGCGTCGTCCTCGCCCTTGCGGTAACGGGTGAAGCGATATTGCGCGGTCGCCCAGCCGAGCTTGGCCGGGCCGGGCGTACCGCCGGCGAGGCGATAGCTGCCGGGCGGGAGCAGGGCGGGCAAATGGGCCAGATCCCATGCCGAAAGCTTGGCGGGGTCGTTGACGACGGTGGCGACCGACCAGTCGTCGGGCTGCTCACCGGGCAGCGTCGCGGTCTTGCCGGCCTTTGCGAGCAAGCGCTGGGCGGTGGCCGCAGCGCGGATGCGCGGCGGCTGTGCCGCGAGCCATGCGTCGAATAGGTCGGCGGGAATCAGGTGGATGGTGCGGGCGGGCTGCCCACGGTCGGCGACGATCGTCGGTGTCATGGCCGTAATGGTGGGGGTGGCGCGCGCAAAACGCAATCCTCCCCGGAACGGGGAGGGGGACCAGCTAAGCTGGTGGAGGGGGGCCTCCGCAAGCGGTACGCTGCCGGCCAGCCCCCTCCACCACCGCTTCGCGGCGGTCCCCCTCCCCGTACCGGGGAGGAGTTAGGCTAGAGGAACGCCGTACAGATCGTGTTCGTCGGCGTCCTCGACCTCGACTTTCACGATGTCGCCCTGGGCCAGATGCCCGGCGTCGCGCAGGAACACCTCGCCGTCGATGCCCGGCGCGTCGGCCGTGCTGCGGCCGGTCGCGCCGCCTTCGTCGCCGACCTCGTCGATGATGACGTCGACGGTGCGACCGATCTTCGCGGCGAGCTTGGCAGCGGAGATCGCGGCGGTCTTTTCCATGATCCGGGCGTAGCGCTCTTCCTTGACCGCTTCGGGCACCGGGTCCGGCAAGGCGTTGGCGGCGGCACCCTCGACAGGTTCGAAGCGGAACGCGCCGACCCGGTCGAGCTGCGCTTCGTCGAGCCAGTCGAGCAGATACTGGAAATCGGCCTCGGTCTCGCCGGGGAAGCCGACGACGAACGACGAGCGGATCGCGATGTCCGGAGAGACTTCCCGCCAGCCGCGCAGGCGCTCCAGCACCTTGGCGTCATTGGCCGGACGCTTCATCGCCTTCAGCACATTGGGCGAGGCATGCTGAAACGGGATATCGAGATAGGGGAGTACCAGCCCTTCCGCCATCAGCGGGATGATGCTGTCGACGTGCGGATATGGGTAGACGTAATGCAGGCGCACCCATGGCGCGATCTGCCCGAGTTCGCGGGCGAGATCGGTCATGTGCGGCACGACCTCGCGCCCCTTCCAGGCCCGCGGTTCGCGGCGAATGTCGATCCCGTAGGCCGAGGTGTCCTGGCTGATGACTAGCAGTTCCTTCGTCCCTGCCGCGACCAGCTTTTCCGCTTCGCGCAGGATCGCGTCGGGACGTCTGCTGACAAGGTCGCCGCGGATCGACGGAATGATGCAGAACGAACAGCGGTGGTTACAGCCCTCCGAAATCTTCAGATAGCTGTAGTGACGCGGCGTCAGCTTCAGCCCGCTTTCAGGGACCAGGTCGACGAAGGGCGAGGGGATTGGCGGCGCGGCTTCGTGGACCGCGTCGACGACCTGTTCATATTGGTGCGCGCCAGTGACGGCCAGCACCTGCGGGAAGCGGGCGCGGATCGTCTCCGCTTCCTGCCCCATGCAGCCGGTGACGATGACGCGGCCATTCTCCGCGATCGCCTCGCCAATCGCTTCGAGCGACTCTTCCTTGGCGGAATCGAGGAAGCCGCAGGTATTGACCAGCACCACGTCCGCCCCGGCATAGTCGGGCGACATCTGATAGCCGTCGCTGCGCAGCTTGGTCAGGATGCGTTCGCTGTCGACCAGGTTCTTGGGACAGCCGAGCGAAACCATCCCGACACGGGGGGGCGAGGGAAGACGAGTTGCCATGATCGCCGGGTCACATAGCGATTTCGGCGAAAAATGATAGGGGCAGCGGAACGCCATTCGCTCCGCTCCCTTGGGAGCGGGCCGGTGCCGGGATCAGATCATTGCCGGAACAGGAAGAAGGCGCCCCCCGCGATCAACGCGAAACCGATCATATGATTGACCGTGATCTTCTGCCCCAGATAGGCGACCGAGAAGATCGCGAAGATGGTCAGGGTGATGACCTCCTGCATGCCCTTCAGCTGGGCGGCCGAATAGACCTGCGACCCGATCCGGTTGGCGGGGACGGCGAGACAATATTCGAAGAAGGCGATGCCCCAGCTGACGACGATCACGAAGAACAGGGGCGCGCCCTTATGCTTCAGATGGCCGTACCATGCGAAGGTCATGAAGATGTTGGAGGCGATCAGTAGAACGATCGGCCAGATACGGGCAGCGTCGGGCATTATCGGGTCACCACTTCGACGATCGTGTCGCCGGGTTGCAGGTTGCGGGCTTCGGGGCTGTCGAACCGGATCTTGCCGCCCTGCCGATAGATGCGCAGGCCGAGACCGGTGGTGATCGCCGACAGCGGCTGGCCGACCTCGTGCGGAGCGACCGGCCGTTCGGACAGCGCGACCGACCCGTCGATCGAGGCGAGATCGAGCATATAATCGGCGATATGCGGTCCCCGGCACGATCCGGCTAGCAGCAACCCGGCGAAGCTGACCGGATTGATGACGGTCGTCGCCCCGGCGGCACGGGCGGGAAACTCGTTATCCTCTGCCTTCACGATCACACTGATCGTCAGGTCGGGGGCAAGATGGCGGGCGGTGAGCGTCACCAGCACCGACGTATCGTCGCGACCGGTGGCGACGATCAGCGCGCGGGCGCGGGCGATGCAGACATCGTTCAGTGTGGCATCGCGGGTGGCGTCCGCCAGCAGCACGATACAGCCGAGTTTCTGCGCACGATCGAGATGCGCCTGCACCGGTTCGATGACGACGATCCGGCGCGGGTCCTCGCCACGCGCGATCAGTTCGTCGACCGCTTCGGAACCGGTCTTGCCGAAACCGGCCACGACGATGTGTCCGGTCAGCTTGTCTTGCAACAGCGCCATGCGCCAACGCTCCCAACTGCGCCGAAGGACGAATTGATAGGTCGTGCCGATGAACAGCAGCACGACGAACACCCGGATCGGCGTAACGATCAACGCATCGAATAGTCGCGCGCGTTCGGTAACGGGTGCGATATCGCCATAGCCGGTCGTGGTGATCGAGATCATCGTGAAGTAGATGACGTCGGCGAAACTCACCTGCCCGTCATAGTTGTCGCGCAGTCCTTCGCGATCGAACCAGTGGACCGCGACGGCGATGCCGACCAGCGTCAGCACCGCGACCACCCGCCACAGGATCGACGCCCAGACCGGCAGCGGCGACGATTGCCGCAGGATCGCGCGGCGGGGCGGCGGCGTCACTGGCGCGGCAGCCGCGACAGGGGATCGACGGGGGTCCGGCCCGACCGGATTTCGAAATGGACCGCCGGGCGCTCGGCATAGCCGGTGTCGCCCGACAGAGCGATTTTCTGCCCCTTCTTCACCGCCTGTCCCCGCTGGACCAGCAACTGGCTGGCATGGCCATAGACGGTCGTCAGGCCGCTGCCATGGCGGATGATGACCACACCGCCAAGGCCCGGCACGCCGGTCCCGACATAGGCGACAGTGCCGGCGGCGGCGGCGGCGATCGGCGTGTCGAGCGGGACCGCGATCTTGATGCCGTTGTTGCGTTCGCCGCTGTCGCCCGCGCCGAAGCGTTTGAACACGCGGCCATCGACCGGCCAGATCAGCGTGCCGGGGTTGCTGCTGGGCGGCGCGACCGCTGCGGTCGAGGGCAGCACCCGGCGTGGCGAGGTGACGGCGGGGCTGGGGCGGGCGTTCGGCTCGATCGCCGGTTCGCCACCGGTCAGAATGTCGTCGATGTCGAGCTGGAACGCGGCGGCGCGTTCGGCGGCGGAGCGTGGTGCCGCATCCCCCGGGATCAGGATACGCTGTCCGGCGCGCAGGATGAACGGTTCGCTGAGTGCATTGGCGGTGGCGATGCGCGACCAGTCGACGCCGTAGGCGCGGGCGATGGCGATGCCGGTCTCGCCCCGTCCGACCATGTGGTAGCGACCGCCGGGGATGGTCAGCCGCTGCCCTGCGCGGATCGGGAACGGCGGCGGCAGATTGTTGGCGCGGGCGATCGCTTCGGTGCCGGCCCCGGTCGTGTTGGCGATGCCCCGCAGCGTATCGCCGGGGCGGACGATATAGCTGCTGGCTGCCACGCTGCGGGCGTTGGGCTCGACCCGCTTCGCTTCCCAAGCGGGCGGGGGCGAGGGCAGCGCAGTGACGCCTTCACCTTGCGGTTCGGTGGCGGGTGGCGTTCCGGGCGCAACGGTCGGGAGGGTTTGCTGCGCAGGCGTAACCCGGCCCGCGTTGGACGGGATGCATCCGCTGACACCGATCATCAGCGCCGCTGCTACCGTACCCCGTTTCACGAACCGCATCACCGCCCCCGTTCGTCGTTCAACCCGCCGGTGTCAGCACGTCCTGTCCGATGTAGCGGCGCAGCGCTTCCGGCACGACCACTGAACCGTCGGCCTGCTGGTAATTCTCCAGCACCGCCACCAGCGTGCGACCCACGGCAAGACCCGATCCGTTGAGCGTATGGACGAAGCGCGTCGCCTTCTCTCCCTCCGGCCGGAAGCGAGCGTTCATCCGCCGCGCCTGGAAATCGGTGCAGGTCGAACAGCTCGAAATCTCGCGATAACGGCCCTGACCCGGCAGCCAGACTTCTAGGTCGTAGGTCCGTGCTGCCGAAAAGCCCATGTCGCCGGTGCACAGCTTCATCCGGCGGAACGGCAGGACGAGGCGGTTGAGAATATCCTCGGCCGCCTGCGTCATCCGCTCATGCTCGGCGTCGGACTGATCGGGGGTGGTGATCGACACCATCTCCGCTTTCTCGAACTGATGTTGGCGGATGAAACCGCGCGTGTCGCGGCCGGCGGCACCGGCTTCCGACCGGAAGCACATGGTCAGCGCGGTAAAGCGCAGCGGCAGTTCGCGCTCGGCGAGGATCTGTCCGGCGACGATGTTGGTCAGCGACACTTCCGCCGTCGGGATCAGCCAGCGATCGTCGGTGGTGCGGAACAGGTCCTCGGCGAATTTGGGCAACTGGCCGGTCCCGAACAGCGCCTCCCCGCGCACCAGCACCGGCGGCACGACCTCTTCATAGCCATGGATGCCGGTCAGCGTGTCGAGCATGAACTGGCCGAGCGCGCGGTGCAGTTTCGCCGCGGCCCCGCGCACCAGCGTGAAGCGCGCACCCGACAGCTTGGCGCCGGTTTCGAAATCGAGGCCGATGGCCGGGCCGATCGAGTCATGTTCGCGCGGTTCGTATCCGAAGGCAGTCGGATCGCCGACCGTCTTCTCGACGACATTGTCGTTTTCGTCGGCGCCCTGCGGCACGTCCGCCAGCGGCAAATTGGGGATCGCGGCGAGGCTGGCATTCAGTTCTTCGGCGAGGGCCGCCTCTTCCGCTTCGATCGCGGGCATCCGCTCCTTCAGCGCGGCGACCTCGGCCATCAGCGCCTGTGCGGTGGCCTCGTCGCGGCTCGCCTTGGCCGCGCCGATCGCCTTCGACGCTTCGTTGCGGCGCGCCTGTGCGACCTGCACTTCGGTCAGCAGCGCGCGGCGGCGTTCGTCGAGATCGGCCAGCGCCGCCGATCGCGGCTCGATGCCACGGCGGGCAAGGGCGGCATCGAAGGCGGCGGGATCGTCGCGGATCAGGCGGATATCGTGCATGGCCGGGCTATGGCGAGCGATCCGCAGCCATGCAAGCCGCAACCGCCGCCGCTGCCGGTGCGTTGGGCGAGCAGCGAAACCCGAGGAGAGATGGAATGCGGATACCCCATGACGCGTGCGTGTTGGTCGCCGATGGCCGCAAAATGCTGTTCTTCCGCAACGAGGGCGATGCGAATGCGCCCAACCTGATCGTCGAGGATCAGGCGATGCAGGCCAACCCTGCTGATCGTCATCAGAAGACCGATGCCGCCGGCCAGGCGCAGTCGATCCGCGGCGGCAATTTCGCGCAGGGCGGCGGCAGCATGGGCGAAACCGATTATCACCAGCAGGCCGAAGACCGGTTCGCCGCCGATGCGGCCGAACTGCTCCGCAAGCGTGCGCTGGCCAACGAATTCGAAGCGCTGATCGTCGTCGCGCCGCCCAAGACGCTGGGCGAGATGCGCAAACATTATCACAAGACGGTCAGCGACCGGCTGACCGGTGAACTTGACAAGGACCTAACCGGCCATCCGGTCGATCAGATCGAGAAGCTGATTTCGGCCGCCTGACCGGCGCGGGGGCCGCGCGCTGCCGCGCGGTCCCCTATGCGGCGTCGGCGGTCTTGCGAGCGAAGCGCTTGCGCACGACCAGCGCCGCGGCGGCGCCCCCGAACAACAGTAGCATCGGCGGTGCCGGCACCGGCGTCGGACCGTCGGGTCCGGGCGGCGGCTTGCCGTGCGAGCTGCCGTTCGAACTCCATCCGCCATTCGAGCTCCAGCCCTTGCTCGACGAGCCGTTCGACGAGGACGAGGACGAGGTCGAGCTGCTGGTCGATCCCGACGACGCCGAGGAGGTGCTGGTCGAGACATTGCCGCTCGACGACGAGGAAGTGGACGACGACACGTCGCCGCTGGACGAAGCCGACGATGCGACATTGCCGCTTGAGGACGAGGACACGTTCCCGCTCGACGAGGACGACACGTTCCCGCTGCTGCCGCCCGAGGCGGACGAGGTGCTGCTGGTGCTCGACACGCCGCCGGTGCTGGTCGACGATCCGCCCGAGGAGGTCGAGGACGACGTCGCGCCGGACGAGGTCGAAGAGGACGAGCCGCCCGACCCCCCGGAAGAAGTCGATGTCGAACCGCCGCTGGTGCTCGACGTCGACGACACCACAATCCCGCTCGACCCGCCGCCCGAGCCCCCGCCGCCGAAGAAGCCGCCGGCGAAGAAGCCGCCGCCAATGCCCCCGCCGCCGGTGCCACCGACCAGCACCGGGCCGCCGCCGAAGCCGCCGCCACCGGTCATGGGCGGCATGTCCGCGCCGGCAAAAGCGGGGGGCAGTGGCACTGGCGCTGCCTGGCTGGCAACGGTCACGACCGTCGGCGGGCAGACATTGGTGGTCCGTGTAACGACGCGGGTGACGACCCGGCGCGGGGCGGGACGCGGCGCGGCGCGCTTGGTGATGGCACGCTTGGTGATCGCGCGTTTCGTGATCTCCCGGTTCTGGGCCGATTCCGCGACGTGTACCGCGCCGCCGCCGATGACCGCGCCACCGCAGGCACATGCGCACAGTTTCGCAAGGGCCATCTTTACCGACATGCCACACCATTCTTTCACTAGAATCGACGACGACCGCGTCGCCGCGGTGTATCGGATCGATTTGCGCCACCAAGACAAAACAAAGCGTAAAACGCAACCCGCTTCGGGTTCAAATTCCAGCCTTATTTCGGAACGGCAAGACATGCCAGTCGGGGATGCTGGTTAACGTACCGTAAAGGGACGTGGGTGGATAAGGGAACCTATCCGGTTAACCCTGTGAACAACGGGCATTTCGTCGGTTGGTCCTGAACGCTTGTGGTGCCGCCCTCCGCCCGATATAGGCGCGCGGACGAATGAGAGGGGGCACCCTGCCGATTTGGTCGGAGGGAAGCTCCGGGGTGGAGATTGGGGATGGCCACGGTTTTGAGCGACACGACACAACCTCTCGACATACCGCCGCCGGCGAACGACGACGGATATCGCCCCCACGCGGACGAGCCGTTCATGAACCCGCGGCAACAGGCCTATTTTCGGGCCAAGCTGCTGGCATGGAAGGATGCCATCCTGCGCGAGTCGCAGGATACGCTGGCGCATCTGCAGAATGAGTCGTTGCGCGAGGCGGATCTGACCGATCGCGCATCGAGCGAAACCGACTGGTCGATCGAGTTGCGCACCCGCGACCGGCAGCGCAAGCTGATCTCCAAGATCGAGGCGGCGCTGCGCCGGATCGACGATGGCGAATATGGCTATTGCGAAGTGACCGGGGAACCGATCGCGCTGGGCCGGCTGGAAGCGCGCCCGATCGCAACGATGACCGTCGAGGCGCAGAGTCGCCACGAACGGCAGGAAAAGGTCTCGCGCGAGGAATAGCGCGGATGCGAAGCGCGGGGCCGGTGCCCGACCCCGCGCGGTGCGTCACAGCGACGCGATCTCCTGCTTCACCAGCAGCTTGCGTTTCTTGAGCGACGACAACAGCGACTGGTCGGGCGATGGCCGCTGGGTTTCGACCGCGATCTGTCGGTCGAGCGTCGCATGTTTCGCTTCGAGTGCGGTGAGGTGGGCAGACTGCATCGTTGCATCCTCCTGCTTGGCTGTTGGGGGAATGAGTAAAACACAGGAACGGGCGAATGTCGCCATGTCGGATGGGATTTTCGACATGACGTGTCAAAATCGCTGACGGACCGTTGCCAGCGCCCGGGCGGCGGGTGACAATGGCGGGCGATGGACGAATCGGACCTTGAACAGCGGCTCGGCATGCTCCGGATCGAGCACCGCGACCTCGACGACGCGATCGCGGCGTTGGCGTCGGCGACTCACCTCGACCAGTTGCAGCTGGCCCGGCTGAAGCGCCGCAAATTGCGCCTGCGTGACGAAATGGCGGCGATCGAGGATCAGTTGATCCCCGACATCATCGCCTGATCGTCACGTTCGGGGACGTTCGGAACAGCTGGTCGATCAGGCGCCTCTTTCGCGAGTCGTGGGGGCGTGGCATTCTGCGCCGATGGACGTACCGGCAAACGGCGCGATGGTGCATCGCCGACTGATCGATTCGATGTATGTTGAGGCAATGGTGCTGGCCGACGAGGCCCGGGCCTATTTCGATCAGGGCGGGCTGGCCGAACGGGCGATGCTCGACCCGATGGCGCGGGTCGTCCTGTCCTGCGAGTCGCTGAAGATCACCACCCGGCTGATGCACGTCATCGCATGGCTGCTGACGCAGAAGGCTATCGATGCGGGCGAGATGACGGTGGAGATGGGCGACGATCCGATGCGCGCGCTGCCCGCCGGGCCGGAAACCGAGGATGACGCGCTGGCGACGATGCCGGCCGGAACGCAGGGCCTGATCCGCGCGAGCATGGACTTGTACCGCCGCGCCGAGCGGATCGAGCGGTCGCGCAGCGCTCCCCCGGCGGCGAGTCCCGCGCGGGCGATGTTCGAACGGCTGGCGACGCGGCTATAGCAGGCGGGCGCGGGCGGCCTGATATTCCGCGGCCATGCGCGTGATGCGATCGGCCGCGGGGACGACCGCATCGACCGCGCCGATGCCCTGACCGGCGCCCCAGATATCCTTCCACGCCTTTGCACCCGAACCGAAATTCATCGCCGAATGGTCGCTTTGCGGCAGGGCGTCGGGATCGAGGCCGGCGGCGACGATCGAGGCTCGCAGATAATTGCCGTGTACGCCGGTGAAGAGGTTGCTGTAGACGATATCGTCGGCGCGGCCGTCGACCACCGCCTGTTTATAGGCGGGTACGGCATTGGCTTCAGCAGTGGCGATGAAGGGCGAGCCGACATAGGCCAGATCGGCCCCCGCCGCCTGTGCGGCCAGCACCGCGCCGCCATTGGCGATCGCGCCGGACAGGGCCAGCGGGCCGTCGAACCACTGCCGCACTTCCTGGGTGAAGGCGAAGGGGTTCAACCGGCCGGCATGGCCGCCCGCGCCGGTGCAGACGAGGATCAGACCGTCGGCGCCTTTCTCGACCGCCTTGTGTGCGAAACGGTCGTCGATGACGTCGTGCAGGGTGATGCCGCCCCAGCCATGAACGGCGGTGTTGAGATCCTCGCGCGCGCCGAGCGAGGTGATGACGATCGGCACCTTCCATTTGGCGCAGGTGGTCAGGTCGGCCTCGAGCCGGTCGTTCGAGCGGTGGACGATCTGATTGACCGCGAAGGGGGCGGCGGGGCGGTCGGGATGGGCGCGGTCATGCGCGGCCAGTTCCTCGGTGATGCGGTGCAACCATTCGTCGAGTTGCGCCTGCGGACGGGCGTTGAGCGCCGGGAAGGAGCCGACGATCCCCGCCTTGCACTGGGCGATCACGAGGTCGGGGCCGGAGATGATGAAGAGCGGCGAGCCGATCACGGGGAGGGCGAGCGTGTCGAACAGGGAGGGAAGCGCCATATGAGTTTCATAGCGCAACCGTAATGGCTGTCCAGTGGCGGAAGTTGGCGAAGTTGACACGAAGTTGGTGTCGCCGGGCGGGATTCGTTTATAACAAAGATAGCAATTGTAATTGGTTAGGTTGCATCGTTGGGTCCGATGTTGACACCGAATACGCCATTGGCTGCAGATCGGAACAGCGCTTTCACAGAACATAGCCCTTGTCGCATCCGCCGGCATTGTAGGAAAGTTCGGCCGGCGGAGATGGCGAACGCCTTCTTAACCCTCCTGTCCTACCGTTTGCCGGTACAGGAAGGGGAAGGATCGATGGTCGAAGTCGCGCGCAAGCGGAGCCTGGTGCTGTTCGAGATCGGTGCGGCGGCGCTGTTGCTGCTGCTGGCGTTCGGGGTGGTGGCGAAGGGGGTGCTGGAGATGCACCGCTATCCCAGCCAGCCCGTGGTGGCGGCGGCGTTCGAGGCGCCGGCCGGGTGCGACTATGCCGGTTCGAAGCCGGTCGCGCAGGTGCCGGCGGCGTGTGCGACCGCGGCATATCGGTTGACCAAGCTGACCGATCTGGGGCTGGGTGCCGCCAAGGGCGACGTGCATTGGTACCGGGTCGGTGACGATGCGCTGCTGCTGCTGTGTTTCGAGGGCGGCGATGCCTGTGCGGTGCGCGGGCGGGTGTCGGGCAAGTTCGTGCGGGCGGCGGGGGTGCAGGCCTAGGCGCGGATCAGCCCGTCACCACCTGATATAACAGGACGGAGTTCAGCACGATCACCGCCGCGCAAATCGTCCACGCGGCGATGGCGAGGATCGGGCGGTTGGCGAAGTCGCCCATCTTGCCGCGGTCGCCGGTGAAGCGGACCAGCGGATAGACGGCGAAAGGCAGCTGGAGACTGAGCACCACCTGGCTGGCGATCAGCAACTGCGCGGTGCCGCTTTCGCCATAGAGGCCAGCGACGACGACCGCCGGCACGATCGCGATCAGCCGCGTGACGATCCGCCGCAGCCATGACGGCAGGCGGATGTTGAGGAATCCCTCCATCACGATCTGCCCGGCAAGGGTGCCGGTGATCGTCGAATTCTGTCCCGATGCCAGCAGCGCGACGGCGAACAGGATGCTGGCGGCGCCGGCGCCGAGCATCGGCGTCAACAGCTGATAGGCGTCCTGTATCTCCGCCACGTCGGTGCGTCCGGCGGTGTGGAAGGTGGCGGCGGCGAGGATCAGGATCGATCCGTTGATGAACAGCGCGAGCATCAGCGCGATCGAACTGTCGATCGTGGCGAGCTTCACCGCCTCGCGCCGACCCTCGGGCGATCGGTCGAAGCTGCGCGTCTGCACGATCGAGCTGTGGAGATAGAGGTTGTGCGGCATGACGGTCGCGCCGAGGATGCCGATCGCGATGTAGAGCATCGCCGGGTTGGTGACGATCTCCGCCCGCGGGATCAGACCGCTTGCGATCGCGGCGATCGAGGGTTGCGCGAGGAACAGCTCGACCGCGAAACAGCCGGCGATCACGATCAGCAGCGCGACGATGAACGCTTCGAGTTTGCGAAAGCCATATTGCTGAAGCAGCAGGATCAGCATCACGTCGACGGCGGTGATGCACACGCCCCAGACCAGCGGGATGCCGAACAGCAATTGCAGCGCGATGGCGGTGCCGATCACCTCCGCCAGATCGCAGGCGATGATCGCCAGTTCGCACAGGCCCCACAGCACCCATCGGACCGGCGCGGGATAATATTCGCGACACGCCTGCGCAAGATCGAGACCGGTGACGATGCCGAGCTTCGCCGACAGCGATTGCAGCACCATCGCCATGACGTTCGACAACAGGATTACCGACAACAGCGTATAGCCGAACGCCGATCCGCCGGCGATGTCGGTCGCCCAGTTGCCCGGGTCCATATAGCCGACCGCGACCATATAGCCGGGGCCGGCAAAGGCGCCGAGCTTGCGCCAGAATTGCCCCGCACCGGCCGGAACCGGCACGGTGCGGAACGACCCGGGAAGACTGGGGCGACGTTCCGGGGTGATGTCGGCGGCAGACGGTGGTGGAGCCATGGTCGGTCGCTATCCCCGGAGGAAGGTCAAATGGCGGCGCTGGTTTTCAGTAGCCCGTTGACACCTGCCGGAAAGAACCCGCCGAGCGCAACCGAACTGCGCGTCTGGTACGCGACGTTCAGAACCTGCGCGGGTGCGCGGGCATAGGTGATGCCGCTGCCGTCGGTCGGCACGATGTTCGATGCGTTGTTCGCCGGCCGCACGCCCTGATCGATATCGGCCGCGCCATCGAAATTGTCGCGCGCGGTCGACAATGCCTCGGTCGCGTCGATCAGCGCCGGGGTGGCGATGCCGCGGCGATAGAGCGCCTGGCGGATCAGGCCGGCATGATAGGCCTTTGCCCCCTGCATCCCCGCGGCGGCATCGAGGAACGCGGCGCCCGCCACCGAGGCGATGATCCCGCGCCATGCGGTGACGACGACATCCTCGAACACGAACGCGCCGAGCAGAAAACGGTCGTCGCTCTCATAGACGTCGAACGTCGCCGATGCGGTGGTGATGAGCGCGGCGGTACGGGCGAGGTTCGAAAAGGCGCTGGTGGCGGTGACGCCGAGGTCGATCGCCGGCTGCGCGATCACCGTCGAACCGATCACGCCGCGCAGATAGGCGACATGCGCACGCGTGTCGGCGGCGAGTTCGCGGGCATAGCGCCCGATCGTCGCATCGCTGAAGGCGACCTGCCGTGCACCGCTCGCGGCACCCGGCGTGCCGGCGCCGCCCAGCAGGCTGGCGTCGAGACCGGTACCGGTCGTGGCGTAGCTGTAATATTGCGCCTGAAGATAGGCGAAGTTCAGCGTGAAGTTGAGGATGTCCGCGTCGGTTGCCGGGCTCGGCACCGGGGTCGGGGTACCCGAAGCGGTCGGCGTGGGTGTCGGCGTCGGCGTGGGGGCGGGGTTGGCGTTGTTGCCACCGCAGGCGGCGAGCAGTCCGGCCCCGGCGACGGCGGCGGACACGCCACCGGCGGCGCGCAGGAAATCGCGGCGGCTGTCATTCTTGTCCAGCACGGGCAGCATCGATTCGTTGGTCATGTGTCTCGCTCCCGAAAGGCTCAGTTCGCCGCGCTGGTCTTGATGTTGCCGTTGACACCGGCGGGGAAGAACCCGCCCGTGGCGACGGCATTGCGGTTCAGATAGGCGATGTTGAGCACCTGTCCGGTGGTGCGGCCGGAAGGGAGGCCGGTATTCGGATCGAACGGCGTAATGTTCGACTGGTCGCCGATCGGGCGGACGCCCTGATCGAGATCGGTGCCGCCGTCGAGGCTGTCGCGCGCGGCCGAGATCGATTCGGTCGCGTCGATCAGCGACGGGGTCGACAGGCCGCGGACATAGAGCGCCGAGCGGATCATCGAGGCGTGATAGGCTTCGGCGGCGAGAATGCCGGCCGCCGCCTGTCGGATGAGCGTGTTGGCGATGCCGGGCAGCGCGCCGCGATAGGCAGTGACGCCGATATCCTCGAACAGATAGGCGGCGAGCAGGAAATTGTCGTCGCTGGCATACGGATCGAAGGTATCGTTGGCACCGATCAGGCCGGCGGCGCGGGCAGCGACCGAAAAGGCGCTGGTCGCGGTGGCGCTGAGGTCGAGCGCGGGCATGGCGATGGCCCAACTGCCGAGCGCATTGCGGATGAATTCGACGTGCGCGACCTCGTCCTGCGCGATTTCGCGGGCGAAGTTGGCGACGACCGGATCGTTGAGCGTCGCCTTGCGCCCGCCGGTCACTGCGCCCGGGGTGGTGCCGCTGGGGCCGGTCAGCAACGCGGCGGCGAGGCCGGTGCCGTTGGCGGCGAAGGCATAGAATTGCGCTTCGAGATATTCGAGGTTGAGCGCGAAGTTCAGCACGTCGACGTCGGACGTCCCGGCGGTGCCCGATGCGGTCGGGGTCGGGGTCGGCGTGGGGGTCGCGGTGCCAGTGCCGGTGGGGGTCGGAGTCGGCGAGGAATTGCCGTCGCCGCACGAGGTTAGCGCGAGACCGCCGCCGATCGCCGCCGCCGCACCGAAGGCGCGGAAGAAATCGCGGCGTTCTTCGCGCCGACGCGCCCGTGCGTCCAGCGCCTCAACCATCTGTGTCTCGTCGGTCATCTACCGGTTCCCTTAACGCGTTCGGCCCCGCCCCGCGCATGGCGGAACGACCCGGGCCAGTCGTCTGACGTACGCGCCATGATAGCGCGCGTGCCCGATGCGGTGTGCTGTATTGCGTGTGAGGGCAAGAGGCTAGGGGGTGGTTGTTGCGTGGAGGAGACTTCGCGTTCAGTCGCTTCGTGGCCTTCGCCTCTGCCAGACGAGACTTCCACGAAAGTCAGACCTTCAAACCAAATTCCATCGTACCCCGGCGGAGGCCGGGGTCCAGTTGGAAAGGCCCGTCAGTAAGGTACGGACGTCCCGCAACTGGGCCCCGGCCTTCGCCGGGGCACGCGGAAAGTAGCTTAGCCGCGGTCCTATCCGCGCGGGATGCTGTTCCTGGGAAAGCCAGCCTTACGCGGCGACGGCGCGGCGTTCGGCCATTTCCTCGTTCAGCATCTCGGCCAGCAGGAACGCCAGTTCAAGGCTCTGTCCGGCGTTGAGGCGCGGGTCGCAGTGCGTGTGGTAGCGATCGGCAAGGCTCTGTTCGGTGACCGCGATCGCGCCGCCGGTGCATTCGGTGACATTCTGTCCGGTCATTTCGGCGTGAATGCCGCCGGCATGGCTGCCCTCCGCTCGGTGAACGGCGAAGAAGCCGCGCACTTCGGCGAGGATGCGGTCGAACGGCCGCGTCTTGTAGCCGGTCGTCGCCTTGACGGTGTTGCCGTGCATGGGGTCGCACGACCAGACCACCGGATGCCCTTCGCGCTGGACGGCGCGGATCAGCTTGGGCAGGCCCGCCTCGATCTTGTCGTGGCCGTAGCGGGTAATCAGGGTCATCCGCCCCGCGATACGGTTCGGGTTCAGCGTGTCGAGCATGCGCAGCAGCGCGTCCGGTTCGAGCGTCGGGCCGCACTTGATGCCGATCGGATTGCCGATGCCGCGCAGGAATTCGACATGCGCCGATCCGTCGAACCGGGTGCGATCGCCGATCCACAGGAAGTGCGCCGAGGTGTCGTACCAGTCGCCGGTCAGCGAATCCTGCCGGGTCAGCGCCTGTTCGTACGGCAGCAGCAGCGCTTCGTGGCTGGTGTAGAAGCTGGTCGCCTTCAGCTGGGGCACGCTGTCGGCGTCGATGCCGCACGCGGCCATGAAGTCGAGCGCCTCGCCGATGCGGTCGGCGACGTCGGCATATTTCTTGGCCCAAGGGCTGCGGCCCATGAAGTCGTGGGTCCAGCGATGGACCTGATGCAGGTTCGCATAGCCGCCGGTCGCGAAGGCGCGCAGCAGGTTGAGCGTCGCCGCCGCCTGCGAATAGGCGCGGATCATCCGCTGCGGATCGGGGATGCGGCCTTCGGCGGTGAAGGCGATGTCGTTGATATTGTCGCCGCGATAGCTGGGCAGCTCGACGCCGTCGATCACCTCGGTATCGGCCGAGCGCGGCTTGGCGAACTGGCCAGCCATGCGACCGACCTTCACCGTCGGCAGCTTCGACGCGAAGGTCAGCACCACCGCCATCTGCAGGATGACGCGGAAGGTGTCGCGAATATAGTTGGGATGGAATTCGGCAAAGCTCTCGGCGCAATCGCCGCCCTGGAGCAGGAACGCACGACCCTCGGCCACTTCGGCCAGTTCGGCGGTCAGGCTGCGGGCTTCGCCGGCGAAGACCAGCGGCGGATAGCTGGCGAGCTGTGCCGTGGTCGCGTCGAGTGCGGCGCGGTCGGGATAGGTGGGAAGCTGGCGCGCTTCGGCGGTTGTCCAGCTATCGGGGGCCCAGTTGGCGGCCATGGGAGAATTCCATCCAGTCGGTTCGGGCAATTCCCATGCGCGAAACCGTTCCTTGGCGCAATGAAGGAAAGGTTGGTCAGCCCGATCGACTGCTTCGATCAGCCATAGCGATGATGAAATTCGTCATTGTCCATGACGAGATAGCGGATCGCGTCGATCAGCGCCCAGATGCCCGTGACCAGCAGGCCGACGACCGTACAGGTCAACAGCAGCATGACGATGCCCGATCCGGTCTTGCCGAGATAGAAGCGGTGGATGCCGAGCGTGCCGAGGAAGAAGGCGAACAGGACGGCGGCGATCTTGTCCTTGCGCCCGCGTGGGCGGCGGTCGTCGTTGGCGGGGCGGGGGGCGACGGTGCCGGGGACGTGATAGATGCGCAGTGCGCGGCCGTTCGAGGTTTCGAAATCGACCTGCGCGCCGACCGACGGGCCGATACGGTCGCTCCAATCGTCGGGCTGGAACCAGTAACGCTGACCATCGTCGCCGGCGATCCGCCCCTCGCGTCCGTCCCGATCGACGCCCAGCACCTGTCCCCGCATATCGTCCCCCGATGATTCGCGGGAAAGGGTATGACGGGGAAGGCGGTCCGGGAGCAAGGGGTTAGCGCCGCCTATCCCAGCGTCGGGCGCCAGTCCCAGCCAAGCGGATCGCCGTCCATGACCTCGACGCCGGCGGCGGTCAGTTCGTCGCGGATCGCGTCGCTTGCGGCAAAATCCTTGGCGGCGCGGGCTTCCTTGCGATCGGCGAGCCGCGCCTCGATCGTTGCCGCATCGATCGTCGCGTCGGCGGGGCGGACGCGCAGGTCGGCGCGCTCGATCGTGGCGAGGCCAAGGCCCAGCACCGCGTCGAAATCGGCGAGCGCGGCGAGGCGGTCGGCGGGCGTCAGCTTCTTGTCGGCCAGCAGTTCGTCGAGCACCGGCAGCGCACGCGGGGTGTTCAAGTCGTCGGACACCGCCGCGTCGAGGCGTTCGCGGTAGGTTGCCGCCTTGCTCGCATCGCCGTCGCTCGACGCCCGGGCGCGCAGGGCGACGACGGTCATCGCCAGCCGCTTCAGCCGGGTCAGTGCCGCGATCAGGTTTTCGGCCGAAAATTCCAGTTCGGAACGATATTGCGCCGACAGGCACATCAGCCGGTAGGCGAGCGGATGCACGCCGCCGTCGATGAGCGTCTGGAGCGTGGTGAACACTCCATTGGACTTCGACATTTTCCCCGAACGCTCGACGAGGAAGTTGTTGTGCATCCAAAAGGCGGCACCGCTATCCGCGCAACCGCAATAGGCCTGGTTCTGCGCGATCTCGTTCGGGTGGTGGATCTCACGGTGATCGATGCCACCGGTATGGATGTCGAACGGGCTGCCCAGGTATTTGAGGCTCATCACCGAGCATTCGAGATGCCAGCCCGGCGCGCCCTTCCCCCAGGGCGATTCCCATTCCATCTGCCGCGTCTCGCCCGGCGGGGTCTTGCGCCAGATGGCGAAGTCCTGCGGATGGCGCTTGCCCGCGACCGGATCGATGCGGCCTTCGCCGGCATCGTCCTGACCGCCGGCCAGCGCGCCGTAATTCGGCACGCTGCTGCTGTCGAAATAGAGGCCGCTGTCGAGTTCGTAGCAGTGATCAGGCGCGATCTTTTCGGCGAACGCAATCATCTCGGCGATATGATCGGTCGCGACCGACCAGCGCGTCGGGTCGTCGATGTTGAGGTCGCGCAGATTGCCTTTGAACGCCGCGGTATAATGGGCGGCGATGTCCCAGATCGACTGGGCGCGCGCCTTTGCCGCCGCTTCCATCTTGTCGTCGCCGGCATCGGCGTCGGAGGTGAGATGGCCGACATCGGTGATGTTGATGACGTGCGTCAGCGAATAGCCCTTCCACCGCAGCACCCGGCTGAGCGTGTCGGTGAAGACGTACGCTCGCAGATTGCCGATATGGGCGTAGTTGTAGACCGTCGGGCCGCAGGAATAGACGCGCACCCCCTTTGCCGGGTCGAGCGGTTCGAAACGCTGAAGGTTGCGGGTCAGCGAGTTGTGAAGCGTAAGCGGGGCACCGTGCATGGCCGAGCGCATAGCGCGACGCGACCCGTCTGCAAATCCGTACCGTTGACCGGCAAAAGCGCGCCACTCCCGGAACAGGCCGCCACGACGGCGGTTAGGGTTGGCACGATCGAAAAACACGTTTCGATCAATATCTTAATATGGATCAATCGGTCGAACCCCTGGGTTCGGCGGACGGGAGAGCATGGCCATGGCCGAAAGCGGACACCCCGGCGACATCGCGCGCGACGACGCGCCGTCCTTTACATCCAAGGATAGCAGCGAACGCGGCGAGGCCGCCCCGAATGGCGAATCATCGGTATCGGGGGTCGCGGTGACGATCAACCGGCCGGCCCGCGAACTCTATGCCTATTGGCGCGACTTCGGGAACCTCGCGACCTTCATGTTGAATGTCGAGGCGATCGAGGTTCGCGATCGGGATCGGTCGCACTGGACCGTGAGTGGCCCGAACGGCAGCTATGAATGGGACGCGATCGTTACCGAAGACGTCGATGGCGAACGCATTGGCTGGCGTGCCGAAAATAGCGACGTACCGAACAGCGGCTGGGTATCGTTCCACGAAGCGGCACCGGGACGCGGAACCGTGGTGACCGCCATGATCGCCTATTCCCCGCCCGCCGGCATCCTCGGCAAGCTGGTCGCCAAGGTCACGCAGCGCGAACCGGCGATCCAGGCGCGGCGCGACCTCCGCCGGTTCAAACAACTGATGGAAACCGGCGAGATCGCAACGACCACGCCGCCCAACCGCGAACCCAAGTCTTAAGAAGGAGCCGGCGATGCGCGCACTCACCTGGCACGGCAAGCACGACGTCCGCGTCGATAGCGTTCCCGATCCCGAGATCATCAATCCGCGCGATGCGATCATCAAGATCACATCGACCGCGATCTGCGGGTCCGACCTGCATCTCTATGATGGCTACATCCCCACGATGCAGGCCGGCGATATCCTCGGCCATGAATTCATGGGCGAGGTGGTCGAGACCGGCCCCAAATCGACGTTGCAGAAGGGGCAGCGCGTCGTCGTGCCCTTCGTCATCGCCTGCGGCAGCTGTTACCATTGTTCGAAGCAGCAATATTCGGGGTGCGACAATGGCAACCCCGCCGACAATCAGGATATCGCGCAGGAATTATGGGGGCAGGTCGCCCCCGGGCTGTTCGGGTACAGCCATATGACCGGCGGTTATCCGGGCGGTCAGGCCGAATATGTCCGCGTGCCGTTCAGCGATGTCGGGCCGATCGTCATTCCCGACGGGATCGATGACGACAAGGTGCTGTTCCTGTCGGACATCTTGCCGACCGGATGGATGGCGGCGGAGAATGCCGATATCGAGGATGGCGATATCGTCGCTGTCTGGGGCTGCGGCCCGGTCGGGCTGTTCGCAATCCAGTCGGCGCTGTTGATGGGCGCGCACCGGGTGATCGCGATCGACCATTTTCCGCACCGGCTGGCGCTGGCGAAGGGACTGGGCGCGGAGGTCCTGAACTTCGAGGAAACCGATATCTATGACGCGTTGATGACGATGACCGGCGGCATCGGCCCCGATGCGGTGATCGACAGCGTCGGCCTCGAGAGCCATGGGCTGTTCGTCGACAATATCGTCGACCAGATCAAGGCGTCGACCTTCCTCGGCACCGACCGGCCGCATGCGTTGCGCCAGGCGATCGTGGCATGTCGCAAAGGGGGCCGCGTGTCGGTGCCCGGCGTCTATGGCGGGATGATCGACAAATTCCCGTTTGGCGCGCTGATGGAAAAGGGGCTGACGCTCAAGACCGGACAGACCCATGTCCAGCGCTACCTGCCCGGGCTGCTCGCGGCGATCATGGAGGGCAAGATCGATACGACCTTCCTGATCTCCGACCGGATGGCGCTGGAGGATGCGCCCAAGGGCTACAAGAAATTCCACGACGAACAGAATGTCTGCACCAAGGTCGTACTGAAGCCCGATTGGGCAAAGGCCGCCGCGACGGGAGAAGCGTAATGGCGAACAAGCTTGCGGTGATTACCGGCGCGTCGACCGGGATCGGCTATGAACTGGCGAAGATCGCAGGGGCGGAAGGCTATGACCTGATCGTCGTCGCCGATGAGCCGCAGATCGCGGTGGCGGCGAACGACTTCGGCGCCGGTGCGGTGCGTGCGGTCGAGGCCGATCTGGCGACGTTCGAGGGCAATGACCGGTTGCTCGACGAGGTTGCCGGGCGGCCGATCGACCTGCTGATCGCCAATGCCGGGCGTGGGCTGGGGCATGCGTTCATCGAACAGGAGGTGTCGGCGTGGCGGAGGGTCATCGACACCAACGTCACCGGCACGACCTATCTGTTGCAGAAGGTCGCGCGCGACATGGCAGCGCGGGGTGAGGGGCGTATCCTCATCACCGGGTCGATCGCCGGGCTGATCCCCGGCAGCTATCAGGCGGTGTACAACGCGACCAAGGCGTATCTCGACAGCTTCGCCTATGCACTGCGCGAGGAGCTGAAGGATAGCGGGGTGACGATCACCGTGCTGATGCCGGGGCCGACCGACACCCGGTTCTTCGAACGCGCCGGCATGTTGGATACGCCGGTCGGACAGGATGATTCCAAGGAGGACCCGGCCAAGACCGCGCGCAATGGCTGGGACGCGGTGATGGCAGGCTCCGCGCATGTCGTGTCGGGGGCGAAGAACAAGCTGCAGGCGGCGATCAGCCACGTCACGCCCGATAGCGTGCTGGCGAAGATGCATACGAACATGGCCAAGCCGGACGGTGCGTGAGGCTGCTTCCTTCTCTTGAACAGGGAAGGGAGCAGGTTAGCGAAACACCACCGTCCGGTGCCCGTTCAGGAACACTCGCCGTTCCGCCGCCCAGCGGACGGCGCGAGCGAGGACCTGTGCCTCGATATCGCGGCCGATGCGGATCAGGTCGGCTTCGGTGTCGCGGTGGTCGACGCGCTCGACCGCCTGTTCGATGATCGGCCCTTCGTCGAGATCGCCGGTGACGTAATGCGCGGTGGCGCCGATCAGCTTGACGCCGCGATCATGGGCGCGGGCATAGGGGCGGGCGCCCTTGAAGCTCGGCAGGAAGCTGTGGTGGATGTTGATGCAGCGCCCGGCCAGCCGTTGCGACAGGTCGTTGCCGAGCACCTGCATGTAGCGCGCGAGCACCAGCAATTCGGCATCGGATTGTTCGAAGACGCGCAGCATCGCCGCTTCCTGCGCCAACCGGTCGCCATCGACGATCGGCAGATAATGGAACGGGACGCCATGCCATTCGGTCAGCGCGCGCAACGATTGGTGGTTGGACACGACGCCGACGATTTCGACGGGCAGGTCGCCGGTCTTCCACCGGTGGAGCAGGTCGTTGAGGCAATGGCTGCCCTTCGACACCGCGATCAACACCCGCATCCGTTCGGCGCGCGGCACGATCGACCAGTCGAGGGCGAAGGCGTCGCCGATCGGGGCGAACCCGGCGTGCAAGCTGTCGTCGTCGACCGGGAAGGCGGGGCCGGCGCCGGCGAACTCGACGCGCATGAAAAAGCGACCTGCCTCCAGATCGGCATATTGCTGGCTGTCGAGGATGAAGCCGTCGATCCGCGCCAGATGCCCGCTGACCGCCGCGACGATCCCGACGCGATCGGCGCAGGACAGCGTCAGGATATAAGCGGGCGACCCCGCGGCATCGGAAACCGGCATCGACTTTTCCCCTGTTGAGGGGGCGGCCTTAGCGGCAAGCGCGCGCGTTTAGAACCACGCACGGATGCCGGCGACCAGCCCGATGCCGCCGCTATCCTCGCCCGCCGCCCAGCCGAAGCGGCGGGTGTCGCCGAAGCGCCGTTCCCAGTTGACGCCGACATAGGGTGCGAATTCGCGCGCGATCTCATAGCGGAGCCGCAGGCCCAGTTCGGCATTGGTCAGCCCCGATCCCGTACCGGTCTCGCGGATATTTTGTGCCGACAGGTTCAGTTCGGCGCGCGGTTGCAGGATCAGGCGTTGGGTGATGCGCTGGTCGTAATAGCCCTCGATCCGGCCAAGCAGTTCGCCCCTGGTCGACAGGAAAGCGGCGGCGTTGACTTCGAACCAATAGGGGGCAAGGCCTTCGACGCCGACCGTCAGATAGGTCCGCGCCGGGGTCGGGCGGATATCCTGCCGAATGCCGGTCTGGAGGTTGAAATAGGGGTCGATCGCCCGCGAATAGAGTGCCTGCACCTCGGCGCCCTCGACGCGGTCGCCACCCTCGCCCTCGCTCTTCACGACCAGACGGTGGATGTCGCCGCCGAACCAGCCTTCGCCCTCCCACGCATAGCCGCCATCCTTCCACTCGACGCGATCGAGCAGGAGCTGGGCGAAGCGCTGGCCGCCGCCTTCCTCGGCCATCATCGCGTCGCGCGACCGGGCCATGACGTCGCCGCCCCAGACGCGGTCGGCATAATGCGGCATCGGCACCGGTGGCGGCGGGGCGCTGCCCGGCGACTGATCGGTGCCGGTCGGCTCGGCCGGATCGGGAGTGGCGGCGGGTGCGGACGCGGCCGGCGCGGCGGGCTGCGCCGGCGGTGCATGGCCCATTTGCGCATGGTCCATATGGCTATGGTCCTGCGCGACGGCGGGCGCGGCGATCGACAGCGCGAGCAGGGCGGCGAGGGTGCAGGTCATGCGGCGCCTCCCTGCGGACGGACCGAAACGACGCGCATCATCCCCGACAGCATATGGTACAGCATGTGGCAGTGGAACGCCCAGTCGCCGACGGCATCGGCGGTCAGGTCGAGGCTGACGATGCCGCCCGGCTGCACCAGCACGGTATGCTTGCGGGGGCTGTGGTCGCCGTGCCCCGTGACCAGTTCGAAGAAATGGCCGTGCAGATGGATCGGATGCGCCATCATCGTGTCGTTGATCAGGTTGATGCGGACCCGCTCCCCTTCGGCAAAGGCGAAGGGTTCGTGGGTGTCGACCATGCGTTTCCCGTCGAAGCCCCACATGAAGCGTTCCATATTGCCGGTCAGGTGGATATCGATCTGCCGTCCCGGCGCGCGGACATCGGGGTTGCGATCGAGCGCGCGGAGCTGGCGATAGGTCAGCACGCGGTGACCGACATCCTCCAGCCCCTGACCCGGATAGTCGGTACGATCGGCGGCCATCGGGGAAATGGTCTGGACGCCGGGCGTCCTGGCGACGCCGGGCGCGTTGGCGAAGTCGCGCATGCCGTGCTGCATCTCGCCCATGCCCTCCATGCCGCCCATCGCTTCGCCATGGCCCATCGCCGCGTGGTTCATCGCCGGCTGCAGCGGGGTAGCCGCAGTCGTGGCGAGCTTGCGCGATCCATTCTGCTCGGCGGTCGGATCGGGGCCGCCGGGTTTGCTTTCATGACCCATGCCGCCCATGCCCATGTCGGTCATCGTCGCCAGCGGACGCGCGCGGAGCGGCGGGACCGGGGCGGCCATGCCCGCGCCCGGCGATAGCGTCGCGCGCGCCATGCCCGACCGGTCGACGCTCTCGCCGACCAGCGTATAGGCTGTCTCGGCAGGGGTGACGATCGCGTCATAGGTCTCGGCGACGCCGATCTGGAATTCGTCGACCGTCACCGGCTCTACGTTCAGCCCGTCCGCCTGCACGATCGTCAGCGGCAGTCCGGGAATGCGGACGTTGAACGTCGTCATCGCCGACGCATTGACGATCCGCAGCCGCACCCGTTCGCCGGGCGTGAACGCGCCCGTCCAGTTGTCGACCGGGCCGTGCCCGTTCACCAGATATGTGTAGGTCGCACCCGTCGCGTCGGCGATGTCCGCGGGGTCCATCCGCATCTTGCCCCATTCGGCGCGGTCCTTCGCCTTCTGATCGCGACCGGACAACAGGCCGACCAGCGTCTGCCGCTGGAAGTTATAATAGCCCGGCTGTAGCTTCATCTTCCGAAAGATCGTCGCGGGGCTGGAGCGGCTGTGATCGGACAGGACGATCACATGTTCGCGGTCGAACGCGACGGGGTCCGGCGCGGCGGGATCGATCACGATCGGGCCGTACAGCCCCTCCTGCTCCTGCCCACCCGAATGGCTGTGATACCAATAGGTGCCGTTCTGCCGCACCGGAAAATCGTAGAGAAAGCTCTGCCCGGCCGGAATGCCGGGAAAGGAGATGCCGGGCACGCCGTCATATTGGAACGGCACCAGCAGCCCGTGCCAGTGCAGCGAGGTTTCGACGTCGAGGTCGTTGACGACGCGGATGCGCGCGCGCTGCCCCTCGCGCAGGCGGATCAGCGGCGCGGGCGACATTCCGTTGATGCCGATGCTGCGCGACGGCCGGCCGTCGACCATGCGGTTGATCCGGCCGATGCGCAACTCGATCAGCTCGCCCGACACCACTGGACCGTTCGTCGCCTGTCGCGCACCCAGCGGCGTCCATGCGCCGAGCGCCACGCCCCCCAGCGCCGCGCCCTGAAGCAACCGGCGGCGATCGATCGTCGTCATGTACAAATCCTTGTCATCCGTCCGGTCATACGCATCCCAGTGCGCCTCCCCTCAACCGCCTAGCAATTCAGCGAGTTTGGCGCGGGCGCGGCGGATGCGGGTCTCGACCGCCTTGGTCGAGATGCCGAGCAATGCGGCGGCTTCGGACTGGCGCATCTCCTCGACCGTACAGAGCAGCAGCGGCTCGCGCAGCGTCGCGGGCAGCAGCGCGAGCGCGGCCCGCAGCCGGGCGGTCTCCTGCTTGTTTTCCGCCGCCCGCGCCTGATCCGGATCGCCGGCCGCGAGCGTATCGGCGAGATCGTCGATCGTCCGCGCACCGAAGAAGAAGCGCCGTAACGCCCGCCGCCGCGCATGGTCGCGGCATTTGTTGAGCGCGATCGTCGCGAGCCATGCCGACATCGGCCGCGTCCCGTCATAGCGGCCAAGCGCGCGAAAGGCCGACAGGAACGTTTCCTGCACCAGATCGAGCGCTTCGTCGGGATCGGCGACGCTGTTGAGGATCAGGCGATAGACCCGACTGCGGTGCCGCTGCATCAGCGTGGCGAAGGCGGCTTCGCTCCCGGCAAGCGCTTGTGCCGCCAGCGCGCCATCGTCAAAGCCGGGATCGGCGGGGGTCACTGGGCGGGGTGGGTGAGCGCGCGTGCCACCGCCCGGTCGAAGGCCGGGGTCTGATCGGGCCGAAGCAGCCGCCGCATGGCGAAGACATGCGCCAGCGTCGCCTTTTGCAGATCGCCCATCGTCCGGTGCGAAGCATCGACGGCGGCGGCGACGCGCGGACCGTCATCCTGTTCCGCCGCGATCGCCTGCGCCAATCGGGCATTGTCGGCGCGCATCCGCGCCTGCAACGCGGCCCGCCGCGTGGCATAGGCCGCCTCCAGCGCATCGAGGCGGCGCATCTGTTCGGTGGTCAGCTGCATGCGATCGTGCAGCAGCGCATGCAGTTCGCTGCCATGCCCGGCGTTGTGGCCGCCGCCGATCGCCCGCCCGGCCAACACCCCGGCGAACGCCGCGACAAAGGCGACGATGGCGACGAGGATCGTCCACCGGGTCCGGCTCATCGACCGACCAGCAGCGTCGAGGGAGCAAGCGCCAGATCGTCGGTAAAGGTCGCCGCCGGCTGCGGACGCGGGATCGGGTCGGCGGCGATCAGCCCCATCGTGACCGCGCCGACCGCGGCGAGGCCCGCCAGCCGGACCCCGGCGGCACGCGCGGCACCATCCGCCCGCACCCGCGCGAAGACCGCCGGCGCCAGCGCGTCAAGCCGGGGATCGTCGGTGACGTCGGACAGGCGGCGCAGCGATTGGTCGAGATCGTCGGTCATGGCATCCATTCCATGGTTATACAGGAATGCTACGCAGCATGTCCGGTCAACCCTCGACCGGGCGGCGGAATATGCCGAATTTCGGGAAGGAACCGATTCGGGCGGCATGTGCCGCCCCCTGGAGGCGCGACCGGGAATCGAACCCGGGTGCAAGGATTTGCAGTCCTCTGCGTCACCACTCCGCCATCGCGCCTCGATACGGTGGGAGGCGGGCATTTGCGTGCGTTTGCGCGCGGCGTCAAGCCCATCGCTTGCGTTCCTATCGTTCCGCCCTGCCGGACGTGGCTCGGACGACAGTCTGCGGAAGCGGCGTTGCCGGCAATATGCGCTACGTTCGATCGAGCGATATCTGAATCGGTGCAGCGGAACGCGTGGAAAATCGCAGGATTCTAGACCGATAATCACTGTCAAAACTCGAACCGCGTCTTATAAGACGCCCGCTTTCAGCGGTAGAAGGCGTCAATCAAAGCGGGGGCGCGGTGGAACATCGGAACGATATCGACGGACTGCGCGCGCTTGCCGTGGTCCCCATCGTGCTGTTTCACCTCGGCATCTACGCGTTGCCGGGCGGTTTCGTCGGCGTTGACGTCTTCTTTGTCATCTCCGGATACCTTATTACTTCGATTATCTGTCGCGAGATCGATGGCGGTCGTTTCTCGATCGCGGCATTTTATCGGCGTCGCGTCGTTCGCATTCTGCCGGCCTTGTTGTTCATGCTCGCGGCTACTTTGATAGCCGGCAAGTTTTGGCTTCTCGCCGTCGAATTACGCGACCTTGGAAAAAGCGCAGCCGCAGCGATTGCGTTCGTGGCCAACATTCATTTCTGGTTTCCGCCGATTACTTTGACGCATCATCGGACACAAAACTACTACTGCATACCTGGTCATTGGGCGTCGAAGAGCAGTTCTACATTTTCTATCCATTCCTGCTGTTGCTGATCCGGCGTTGGCTGCCGGGCTTCCTGACCGGCGCGGTGCTGATCGCGACTTTGGGATCGTTTGCGCTATGCCTCTATTTCAGCAGGGTCGAACCGACGACAGCCTTCTATCTCCTGCCGACGCGCGCTTGGGAATTGGGGATGGGCGGGTTGGTCGCGCTGAATGTGGTACCGCGTCTCGCATCCAGACAGGCGCGGAATGTGGCCGCCTTCACGGGTGCGGCGCTTTTGATTATCTCTTTCGTCGAGATCCGGTCGGATTTCGCGTTCCCGGCACCTTGGGCAATCATGCCATGTCTGGGGGCGGCTTTGCTCATTGCTTATGGTCGCGATGCCATGACGGCCACGGTCCTTTCGTGGGCGCCGGTGCGCGGCGTGGGAATGATCTCCTATTCGCTGTATCTCTGGCACTGGCCGATCATCACCCTCTACCGGCTTGAGAAGGGTATGTCGTTGACGACCGGCGGGAAGGTGGTCGTACTGGCCATGACCTTCGGTGCGGCGCTGTTTTCGTACTTCATGATCGAACGTCCCTTCCTGCGCCGGTACCGGACGGCAACGAACCGTCCGGTGCTGGTTGCCGGCGGCGTTGCGGTCGCGGCAATGGTTGGAGCGTCCCTCCTGATGGGCTCGCACGCGGAAGCAATCGTGCAGCATCCGGCCGCGGTCGACCGGGTCGGCAGCTATCTCAACTATCGCGCGATGCCGCAGCACCGGTACCAGTTCCGGCCGGGCAGCTGTTTTATCGGCGAGGGCGAACAATATGATTTCAGACGTTGTTTGGTTCTGCGCTCCGATCGGCCCAATGTCATCGTCATGGGTGACAGTCATGCGGCACAACATTGGCGAGCCATCGCGTTGCGATATCCCAACGTCCATGTCGTTCAGGCAACTGCGTCCGGCTGCCGTCCGATCATCGAACTGAGCGGGCAGGAACGGTGCGTGTCCGTTATGCGAACCGTGTTCAACGACGTAGTCAGCCGCCCCGGCGTCACGGGAGCGGTTTTGGCAGGCAGGTGGAGAAAACGCGAAATCCCGTCGCTGGTCGAGACCGTCAAACTGCTTCGTCGACGCAATCTGGCGGTGACCGTCATTGGCCCGACCGTCGAGTACAGGGCCGACATGCCGCGTATTCTGGCGCGCGCGATGTTGCGCGGCGATACGGCCGACATGGCGGCGCAACTGCCATCGCAACGCATTGCCATGGACGGCAAGTTGCGACCGCTGATCGAGCGGGCGGGCGGCAGATATGTGTCGGAGGTCGAAGTGGAGTGCCCCGCAGGCAGGTGTCGATTGTTCGACAGCGATCACGGACCCTATCATTTCGACTATGGGCATCTGACCTTCGCAGCCTCGCGCGATGTCATACAGCACTTGCCGGACGTCGCTAAGCAGTGATGCGAGGCATGGACGGCGTTTAGGTAGCGTCCGAAATTATACGCCGTCCCGTCCTTGGCGTGGGACGCGCGGCGCGATAGACAGCGCGTCGCGATGCTATGTGTATTGCGTGGCTAAAACAGTTGTGCGACAGGATTGCACCATGACCGATTCGAACCAGACCCGACCCGATTTCGAAGCGATGCGCCACGCGATGGTCGTCAGCCAGCTTCGCACCAGCGCCGTCAGCGATCCGCGCGTCGTCGATGCGATGGGCGACGTGCCGCGCGAGGCGTTCGTACCTTCGGCGCAGGCAGCGTTGGCCTATCGCGACGCGCCGTTGCCGCTGGGGGGCGGCCGGGCGATCAATCCGCCGCTGATTACCGGCCGGCTGCTGGTCGCGGCCGACATCCGGCCGACCGACCGGGTGCTGCTGATCGGTGCGGCCATGGGCTATGCCGCGGCGGTGGCGGCGCGGCTGGCGGGGTCGGTGGTCGCGCTGGAGGAAGATGCCGGCCTTGCCGGCGCGGCGCGCGACGCCATTGCCGATACGAAGGTGACGGTGGTCGAAGGGCCGCTCAACGCCGGCTGGGCCGAGGGTGCGCCCTATGACGTCATCATCATCGACGGCGCGATCGAGCAGGTCCCCGACGCCGTCGCGGGGCAGCTCGCCCCCGGCGGGCGGCTGGCGACCGGACTGGTCGATCGCGGAGTGACGCGCCTGGCGCTTGGCCGGCGTAGCGAAGGCGGGTTCGGGGTGGTGGATTTCGCCGATCTTGAATGTGTCGTTCTACCGGGCTTCGCACGGCCCAAGACGTTTCAGTTCGCAAGGTAAGGAACATATGCGGGGGGGGAAGTTCATCGGTGGGGTCGCGGCGCTGGCGTTGCTGGCCTCCCCTGCGAGTGCGGAGACGTTGCGCGAGGCTTTGGCACGCGCCTATGCGACCAATCCGCAGCTGACGCAGGCGCGCGCCAACCAGCGCGCCACCGACGAAACGGTGCCGATCGCGCGGTCGCAGGGGCTGCCGCAGATCACCACCCAGGGACAGGTGATCGAGAACGTCCTGACCCAGGCCAGTCGCGGTTTCACCCAGGCTCCCCGGACCGGCAGCGTTCAGCTGAACCTCAGCCAGTCGCTCTATGCCGGCGGGGCGGTGCGTAACGGGGTCCGCGCCGCCGATGCACGGGTCGATGCCGGTCGCGCCAATCTGCGCAGTACCGAGGCGAATGTCTTCACGCTGGTCGTCGCCGCCTATAACGACGTGATCCGCGACGAGGCGATCGTGCGGCTGAACCAGCAGAATGTCCGCGTGCTCGAGGTCAATCTGCAGGCGTCGCAGGACCGGTTCCAGGTCGGCGACCTGACCCGCACCGACGTCGCCCAGTCCGAGGCGCGGCTGGCATCGGCACAGGCGCAGCTGCGCAATGCCGAGGCATCGCTGATCCGCAGCCGCGAGAATTATGTTGCGACGACGGGCGAGCCGGCGGGAACGCTCGACGCGCCGCCGGCGCTGCCGAACCTGCCCGCCGATCCCAATGGCGCAGTGGGCGTGGCGGTTTCGAACAACCCGGCGCTGATCGCGGCACGGCGCAGCAGCGATGCGGCCGGATTCGACGTGCGCGTCGCCCGCTCCAACCGGCTCCCGCAGGTCAGCGCGGTGGCCGGCGGCGGCTATACCAGCTTCCTCGGATCGGCGCAGTCGGTGAACGGCATCGTGCTGCAACAGGATGGCGGACAGGCGCAGGCCGGGGTGCAGTTCAGCCTGCCGCTGTTCCAGAGCGGTCGACCGAGCGCACAGATCCGCCGGGCGCAGGCATTGGAAGGTGCCGCGATCGAGCAGGTGACCCAGGTCGAACGATCGGTGGTGTCGGACGCACGTTCGGCGTTCGCCGCGTGGCAATCGGCGTTGCGCGTGATCGAATCGTCGGAAGTGCAGGTACAGGCCAATCGCCTGTCGCTGGAAGGGGTGCGCGCCGAGAACAGTGTCGGGACGCGTACGATTCTCGACATCCTTAACGCCGAGCAGGAATTGCTCAATTCGCAGGTGCAGCTGGTGTCGGCGCGGCGCGACGCCTATGTCGCCGGCTTCGCGCTGCTCGCGGCGATGGGCCGGGCAGAGGCGCGCGACCTCGGGCTGGACGGCGGGGCGCTGTACGATCCGGTCGCGAATTACGAACGGGTTCGCAACCGCATCTGGGACTGGAGCGACGATCCCGCGCCGGTGCCGGTCGCGCCGAGCACGGTCAACACCCCGGCGCAGACGCCCGTGGTGACCCGCGAACTCGATCCCGCGTTGCAGCGGACCCCCAATCCCTATACCCCGACGCAGGGCATCGACGCGCCAAATCGACAGGGTGGAGCACCGCGCGCAACGCAGGGCGTTGACACGCCGCGGACGAACCCCGAAGGCTAGGCGTTCAAGGGGCGGAACGAATGAGGGTTGCGATGGGCGATATCAGCAACGAAACGTCGATGGAGGACATCCTTTCCTCGATCAAGCGGATCATCGCCGAAGAGGGCGAAGGATCGGCCCAGGCGTTGCGCGGGCGCAAGTCGATACGGACGGCACAGCCGCGCGACGTGGATGATCGCGACGAAATTCTCGAACTGAACCAGAGCGTTGCCGCGCCGCCGCCACCGCCCCGCATGGAACAGCCCCGGGTCGAGCAGCCCCGCGTCGAGGCGCCGCGGGTTGAACGTCCGCGTCCGCCCGAGCCGCGGATGGACGACGAACCGGAGCCGATGCCGGCGGCCCCCGCACCGGGCAAGGTCGATGCGTCGATCGTATCGGACCGCGCCGCCGAGGCGAGTCGCGGTGCGCTGGATCAGTTGTCGCGGATGCTGGTGAAGCCCGAGACGCCGGGAGCCGATTCGCTCGAAGGGCTGGTCCGCGAAATGCTCCGCCCGATGCTGCGCGAATGGCTCGATGCGAAACTGCCGGGCATCGTCGAGTCGATGGTCGCGCGCGAGATCGCCCGGATCAGCGGCCGCGAATAACACTCTCTTGCAACGCCGCCGCATCCGCGCCATGCGGCGGCGATGAGCGAACTGCCCAAGACTTTCGATCCCGCCGCCATCGAAGCGCGCTGGTATGCCCATTGGGAACAGGGCGGCCTTTTCCGGCCCGAGCGTCCGAATGCGACGCCGTGGACGATCGTCAACCCGCCGCCCAATGTGACGGGCAGCCTGCATATCGGCCACGCGCTCGACAACACGCTGCAGGACATACTGGTCCGCTATGCCCGGTTGCAGGGCAAGGATGCGCGCTGGGTGGTCGGTACCGACCATGCCGGCATCGCCACGCAGATGGTCGTCGAACGGCAGATGAATGCCGCCGGACAGAAGCGCACCGATTTCTCGCGCGACGACTTCATCGCGAAGGTCTGGGAGTGGAAGGCGGAAAGCGGCGGACAGATTACCGGCCAGTTGCGGCGGCTGGGCTGTTCGATGGACTGGGCAAACGAACGCTTCACCATGGACGACGGCTTTTCGAAGGCCGTGCTCAAGGTCTTTGTCGAACTGCACCGTCAGGGTCTGCTGTACCGCGACAAGCGGTTGGTCAATTGGGACCCGGGCCTTGGCACCGCGATCAGCGACCTCGAGGTCGAAACGCGTGAGGTGAAGGGCAACTTCTGGCGTCTGCGCTACCCGCTGGCCGATGGGTCGGGCTTTATCGAGGTGGCGACGACGCGGCCCGAAACGATGCTCGCCGACATGGCGGTCGCGGTCCATCCCGACGATGCGCGCTACACCGCGCTGATCGGCAAGCAGGTGCGCCTGCCGATCACCGGTCGCCTGATCCCGATTGTCGCCGACGAGCATGCCGACCCCGCACTGGGATCGGGCGCGGTCAAGATTACGCCCGGTCACGACTTCAACGATTTCGAGGTCGGTCGGCGGGCGGGCATCGAAGCGCGCGACATGCTGAACATGCTCGATGCGAAGGCGTGCATCGTGCAGACCTCGGACGGGCTGATTCCCGACGCGTTCCTCGGCCTGTCGAGCGGTGACGCCCGCAAGGCAGTCGTTGGCCGGTTGAAGGACGAAGGCGTCCTGATCCCCCATCTCGACAAGGACGGCGCCGAGCATGACGCCGAACCGCGCACGATCCAGACGCCGTACGGCGACCGGTCGGGTGTGGTCATCGAACCGTGGCTGACCGACCAATGGTATGTCGATGCCGCGACGCTCGCCCAGCCGGCGATCGAGGCGGTGCGATCGGGTGCGGTCAAGATCGTGCCCAAGTCGTGGGAAAAGACCTATTTCAACTGGATGGAGAATATCCAGCCGTGGTGCGTGTCGCGCCAGCTGTGGTGGGGGCATCGCATCCCGGCATGGTTTGCGGACGACGGCCGGGTGTTCGTCGCCGAAACCTATGAAGAGGCGCAGGCCGAGGCTGGTCCCGGCGTTGCGCTGAAGCAGGACGAGGACGTTCTCGACACGTGGTTCTCCTCAGCCTTGTGGCCGTTCGCGACGCTCGGCTGGCCGGAGAATAGCGATCCGACGCTCGGCGGGCGCTACAGCAACGACGTGCTGATCTCGGGCTTCGACATCCTGTTCTTCTGGGACGCGCGGATGTTGATGCAGGGCATTCATTTCATGAAGGAGGTGCCGTTCAAGACGCTGTACCTCCACGGCCTCGTCCGTGCCGCCGATGGCGCGAAGATGTCGAAGTCGAAGGGCAATACCGTCGATCCGCTGGGGCTGATCGATCGTTATGGCGCCGACGCGCTGCGCTTCTTCATGGCGGCGATGGAAAGCCAGGGCCGCGACATTAAGATGGATGAGAAGCGGGTCGAGGGCTATCGCAACTTCGCGACCAAGCTGTGGAACGCCACCCGCTTCGCGCAGGCCAACGGTATCGGTGCGTCGGCGACGATCGAACCGCCCAAGGCCGAACTGGCGGTCAATCGCTGGATCATCGCCGAAACGATCGAGACGGTACAGGCATTGGACCTCGCACTGGCCGATCTGCGCTTCGACGGCGCGGCGAACACCATCTACCAATTCACGTGGAGCCGGTTCTGCGACTGGTATCTCGAACTGATCAAGCCGGTGTTGCAGGGCGGGTCCGAGGGCGGCGACGAAACGCGCGCCGTCGCGGGCTGGGTGCTCGATCAGATCCTCGTGATGCTGCACCCATTCATGCCGTTCATCACCGAGGAACTATGGCATGCCCTCGGCGAGCGGTCGAACGACGTGATCGTCGCGCGCTGGCCGATGGCGGATGCGCGGGCGATCGATCCGGCGGCGCGGGCGGAGATCGACTGGCTGATCCGGCTGGTAAGCGAAATCCGCGCGGCGCGGACCGAGCTGAACGTACCGCCGGGGGCGCGGCTGCCGCTGCACGTGCGCGATGCGTCCGGCGTGACGGTCGAGCGGCTGGGCCGTCAGGGCGCGGTGCTGGCGCGGCTGGCGCGCGTCGATGCGGTTGCCGGCGACGTGCCGGCTGGCGGGGCGTTGCAGATCGTGGTCGATGAGGCGACCTTCGTCCTGCCGCTGGGCGACGTCATCGACCTCGATGCCGAACGCGTCCGCCTGACCAAGGCGATCGCAGCGGCGGAGAAGGAGCGGGACGCGCTGGGCGGGCGCCTCGGCAATGCGAGCTTCGTCGAGCGCGCCAAGCCGGAGGCGGTCGAGAAGGCGCGGGCGGACCATGCCGACAAGATGGCCGAGGCGGCGCGGCTGCATGCGGCGCTGGGGCGGCTCGGGTAAGGGTACGCCGGCGTTTTTCGGGTTACCGATTCGTCATTCTCGAGAAGGCGGGAATCCATAGACGTAATCGTTCGGATCGTTGTCCGGCGTCAGCGTTTATGGGTCCCCGCCTTCGCAAGGACGACGATCGGTGTTGGCGGCGTCGCGCTCGGCTTGCGTATGGGGCCGCCCGCGCACCGATGACTTCACGCCTCGACTGGCGCCATCACCTCGATGATGCCCGCCGCGACCTTTGCCATGACCGGGGTCTTGGCCAGCACCTCGCCGTCGATCGAGATCGGCAGTGGGGGAACGGTTTCGATGCGGAGTGCCTTGCCGTGGAAGGTCACCGTATCGACCCGGCGGGAATCGAGGCGGAAGAAGCCCGCCGCCCAATTGCGCACCAGGCTGCGCTTACCCTTGCCGCACACGACCTGGATGATGATTTCGCCGCTGTCGAGTCGCGCTTCCTCGACCAGTTCGGTCCCGCCATGGAAACGGCCGTTGGAGATGCGGACTTCGGTGGCGGTCATCCGCTTGGCGTTGGTCCCTTCGCCAACGATCAGTTGAAAGGGGTGGAACTTCGCGAATTGCAGCGTCGCCCATGCCAGATAGCCAGCGCGGCCGAACAGTTTCTTGACGCCGTGCGGCACGGTCTGCGCGATCTGCGGCGACAGGCCGATCGCGGCGCAATTGGCGAAATAGTCGCCGTCGATCATGCCGAGGTCGATGCGGCGCGGCCGACCGGTCTTCAGCACCTCTACCGCTCCGGGAATGTCGAGCGGGATGCCGAGCGTGCGGCAGAAGCTGTTGGCGGTGCCGAAAGGGAGGACGCCGAGGATCACGTCATGACCGAGCAGATAGTCGACGAGGCTGCTGATCGTGCCGTCACCGCCGCCGAGGATCACCAGATCGGGTTTGCGTTCGAGCGCGCGTTGCAGCGTGGGTACGAGGTCGTCGGGGTCTTCGACGGCATGGGCGTCGACTTCGAACGGCATGCCCTGCATCGCGCTGCATGCCTGGGCGAACTGGTCTTGCCCGCTGCGCGACCGGGCATTGACGATCATGGCGGCGGAGCGGATCTGCGTCATGCGGTCGGTAACGCTCCGTAACGAAAATCGAGCCACGCGACTTTGGGTTGAACGCGTCGCTGGTCTGGCCCACAAGTCGCGCCATGTCCGCTGCTTATCCCGCGCTGCGCCTGCGCCGCACCCGCGCCTCCGGCTGGAGCCGCCGCCTCCATGCCGAGACGGTCCTGACCCCCGCCGACCTGATCTGGCCGCTGTTCGTGACCGAGGGGGAGGGGGAGCCGATCGCGTCGCTGCCCGGCGTATCGCGGTGGAACCTGGCCGGAGTCGTCGCGCGGGCGCGCGAGGCGCGCGATCTCGGCATACCGGTGGTGGCGCTCTTTCCGAACACGCCGCCGCAGTTGCGCAGCGACGATGGGGCGGAGGCGCTGAACCCGGACAATCTGATGTGCCGCGCGATCCGGGCGATCAAGGATGCGGTGCCGGAGATCGGCGTGCTGACCGACGTTGCGCTCGATCCCTATACCTCGCACGGGCATGACGGCATCGTCGATGCGAACGGCTATGTGCTGAACGATGCGACTTCCGACGCACTGGTGCGGCAGGCGGTCGTGCAGGCGGAGGCGGGTAGCGATATCGTGGCGCCATCGGACATGATGGACGGCCGCGTCGGCGCGATCCGCGAGGGGCTGGAGGGCGCGGGCCATGTCAACGTCCAGATCATGGCCTATGCGGCGAAATATGCGAGCGCCTTCTATGGCCCGTTCCGCGACGCGGTAGGATCGCGCGGACTGCTGAAGGGCGACAAGAAGACCTATCAGATGGACCCTGCGAACAGCGAGGAAGCGTTGCGCGAGGTGGCGCTCGATATTGCCGAAGGTGCCGACAGCGTGATGGTGAAGCCGGGGCTGCCCTATCTCGACATCATTACCCGGGTGAAGGCGGCGTTTGAGGTGCCGGTGTTCGCCTATCAGGTGTCGGGCGAATATGCGCTGATCGAGGCCGGCGTGGCGGCGGGGGTCGCCGATCGCGACGCGCTGGTGCTCGAAACGCTGCTGGCGTTCAAGCGGGCGGGGTGTTCGGGCGTGCTGACCTATCATGCGGCGCATGCGGCGCGGTTGCTGGGGGCATGATCGATACCGAACGGCTGGTGCTGCGGCGCTGGCAGGAGCGGGACCGCGCTACCTTCTACGCGCATTGTTCCGACCCGGAGGTCATGCGGTATTTTCCGGCGCTGCTGACCCGCGACGAGGTCGACGCGGCCATCGCCCGGCAGGACGGGTTCGCCGACCAGCATGGCTTTTGCTTCTGGGTGGTCGAGGAGCGCGCGAGCCGACACATGCTCGGCTTTTGCGGGTTGAAACCCGGCGCCGAGGGTACGCCGCTGGAGGGCGGGGTCGAGATCGGCTGGCGCTTCGGCAAGGAGCATTGGGGCAAGGGATTTGCGCGCGAAGCGGCACAGGCCAGCCTCGACTGGGGCTTCGCGAACCTGCCCGTGGATCGGATCGGCGCGATCACCGGTCCGGCCAACACCCGTAGCTGGGGACTGATGGAGCGGCTGGGCATGGTCCGCGCCATCGATCAGGATTTCGATCATCCCGCCGTGCCCGACGACAGCCCGCTCAAACGCCATATCACCTATTGGAAGCAGCGCCCGTGAGCGCACCCGAACGGACTGCCGGGTGGCCAATCCGGTGGATCTTCGTCGCGACGATCCTGACCGGATCGTTCCTGCTGTTCCTCGTCCAGCCGATGGTCGCCCGCATGGCGCTGCCGCAACTGGGCGGGGCGCCGGCGGTGTGGAACTCGGCGATGCTGGTCTATCAGGCGCTGCTGCTCGGCGGCTATGCCTATGCGCATCTGCTCGGCAAGTTGATGCCGAAGGCGCAGGCAGCGGTGCATCTGCTGGTTCTGTTATGCGCGGCGGTGTGGCTGCCGATCGGAGTCAACGCGACGCAGGTCCCCGCCGGGGTCGAGCCGGCGCTGTGGGCGCCGTGGCTGCTGACGGCATCGATCGGGCCATTGTTCTTCGCGGTGTCGGCACAGGCGCCGCTGCTGCAACGCTGGTTCGCGTTCCTGTGTCCGGGGCGGGATCCCTATGCGCTCTATGCCGCGTCGAACGTCGGCAGTTTCGCCGGGCTGATCGCCTATCCACTGCTCGTCGAGCCGCTGCTGCCGCTCCGTTCGCAAAGCTGGGGGTGGAGCGCGGGCTATGCGCTGCTGACCGTCCTTGTCGTCGGTTGCGGATGGTTGCTGCCGCACCGCCGCGAACAGGCTGTGAAGCTTGAGCCGGGCGAGGCACCGGGCAAGCGGCGAGTGTTGCACTGGATCGTGCTGGCGCTGGTTCCGTCGGGCCTGATGCTGGCAACCTCGACCTTCCTGACCACCGATATCGTCGCCGTCCCGCTACTGTGGGTGCTGCCGTTGGGACTGTATCTGCTCAGCTTCACCGTCGCCTTTGCCGATCGGCGCGGGCTGGCGGAGGCGATCACCCGCTATGCGCCGATAACCATTCTGGTGTTCGGCGGGATGATGATCGGTGGGCATCATGACTGGCCGCTGCTGAGCGCGCTGGCGGCGCTGATGCTGTTGTTCGCCGTATCGGTGGCGCTGCATACGAAAATGTATGCGCTGCGACCGGCGCCGGCGCGGCTGACCGGATTTTATCTGGCGATGTCGGTCGGCGGCGCATTGGGTGGGGTGTTCGCCGGACTGGTCGCGCCGGTGCTGTTCGACTGGACCTATGAATATCCGCTGCTGATCCTTGCGGCCGGTATCCTCGCGCCGCTGCCGTTCCTGTTGCCGGTAACCGAGCGGCTGTGGCGCGCGGGCGGCGCGCGGCTGGCCATCGCGGCGCTGGTCGTTGTCAGCAGCTTGATCGTGCTGGGCCTCGCCAATCCGGGCGATGTGCTGGGTGCGGCACCCGAACCGATCGCGTTCCTTGCCATCACCATCGTCGGCGTCGTCGCGATCGGATCGCGGCTACCCTATGTCTTTGCGCTGGCCGGCGCGCTGTTCCTGTTCGGCGGCTATCGCGCGATCCAGTTGTCGCTGGAGCCGGGCGCCCGGACGCGCAGCTATTTCGGCGTCTATACCATCACGCGCGGGCAGGGGGTGAACGAGTTGCAGCACGGCACCACGCTGCACGGCATCCAGTTGACCGGCAGTCCCGAGCGCGAACGGACTGCGACCACCTACTATGTCCCCAATTCGGGGGTGGGCGAGGCGCTGCGGGCCGCGCCCGCGCTGTATGGCCGCAATGCGCGGATCGGCATCGTCGGCCTCGGCACCGGGACGCTCGCCTGTTACGCCAAGCCAGGGCAGCAATGGCGCTTCTACGAGATCGATCCGGTCGTGGTGCGGATCGCGCGCGATTCGGGTGCATTCACCTTCCTCCGCCGCTGTGCGCCCGACGCGCAGATCATACTGGGCGATGCGCGGCTGAGCATCGCGCAGGCCACGGCGGGGAGCCTCGACATGCTGGCGCTCGATGCCTTTTCATCGGACGCGGTGCCGATGCACCTGATGACGCGCGAGGCGTTCGACACCTATGGCCGGGTGCTAGGGCGGCGGGGGCTGTTGCTGGTGCACGTGTCGAACCGTTATCTCGACCTCGCCCCGGTCGTGGCGCGGACGGCGTCGGGCTGGATGGCGGCGCAACTGGCCTATCAACCCGTCGGTGGGGCGGCAGGGGACAGCGGGTCGGTGTGGATCGCGCTGACCCGTGATCCCGAGGTTCTGGGCGAGCTGCTGGCGAGCGGTGGCTATTGGGAACCGCTGCCGGTGACCGACACCGCGCCCTGGACCGACGATTATGCGTCGATCCTGCCGGTACTTCGCGCGTTGCAATAGCGGGGTTCGAAGCGTCCTTAACGCAAATCCCCGCCCAGCGTCGCGATCGTCGCGCGTTGCGCATTGGCCGCATCGGTCGCCTTCGCCAGCGCGGCGTCGAGCGTGGGATAGGGCGGGGCACCGGCGGCGGCGCGGTCAATCGCCAAGCGTTCTAGATCGGCGAGCGGCGTGTCGATCGCGGTACGCGCGACGTCGAGTTCGGCCAGCGCCACCTGCGCATTGAGCCATGGTTCGCTGCCCTCGGCCTTGCCGGCCGCGGCGCGGACCAGCGGGCGCGCACGCGCGACGGCCGCTTCGAACGATCGGGTCGCGGCGGCAATCGCGCCGGACGCGGCGGCGATTTTGCCATCCAGCGCGGCGTCGGGCGTGGCTACCGGCACCGGCCGCACCGGTTCGGCAAGGCTGATCTGCTCGATCGGTCGCGGCAGCAGCGACGGATAGTCTCCACGCGGCGCGGCACAGGCCGACAACAGGGCGGCGAACAGGACGGGCGGGAGCAGGGCGGCTTTCATCTGTCCCCGATATGCGTCCAAAAAAAATCGCACAACAGGCTTGCCAGACCAAAAACCCACGTCTAACAGGCTGCCTCCACCGGGCACCCGTAGCTCAGCTGGATAGAGCATCAGACTACGAATCTGAGGGTCGGACGTTCGAATCGTTCCGGGTGCGCCATGGAAAACCCCGCCTGACCAATGGTCCGGCGGGGTTTTCTTTGTTGGTCGCACAGAATTGGCGGCTCTATTGGGTCAGCCCGTAGCGAGGCGCCGCGAACATTTGGTGCGGGGGCTTGCCAGACCAGAAACCCGCGTCTAACAGGCTGCCTCCACCGGGCACCCGTAGCTCAGCTGGATAGAGCATCAGACTACGAATCTGAGGGTCGGACGTTCGAATCGTTCCGGGTGCGCCATAGAAAACCCCGCCAGACCAACGGTCCGGCGGGGTTTTCTTTGATGTCGGTACCGAACTCGCCGTTCGAAAACGGGAGCGCCACCACGACGCTCTCGCATCCAACCACGCTATTTCGTCTGCCAGACATAGGGGCCGACGACGGTGCCGACAAAGCCGCCCGCAACCTTCGTGCTGAGGAAGCGGACGTCGACGTCGGCCTTGAGCGTCCGCTTCGCGCCGCCCGTGACGAAGTCGAACGCCATCGTGCCGCGATCGGCACGGATAGTCAGCGTGACCGGCGCTTTGCCGGCGACCGGCGTAGAGGCGACCAGTTCCTCGGCCCCCTTGTTCCGGGTGTAAAGCGCGACGGCGCGCTTGCCGTCCAGCCGGGTGACGCCGAAGAACAGATAGTTTTCATCATTCTGCATCGCCGCCAGCCCGGCACGGTCACCGTCGCGCTGCGGCGTGAAGGCGACCGTCGTACCCATCGTCGCGATATGGTGCTGCTGCCGGCGACCGACAAAGCCCGGTACCCCGTTCAGGTCGCCGATCGGCGCGCCGCCCTCGATCAGCAATTCGCCGCCGGTGATGCGATAGACCGGTGCCTTGGGCGTCCGCACGCCGATCCACTGCATGGCGAGGCTGGTTCCGTCGAACTCGTCGACATAGCGGAAATCGCCGCTGGTCGGCAGCTTCGGCGCGGGCTGGCGCGGCAGCTTCGGGCGGGTGGCGACGAACGGTACGCGCTGTCCGGCGGGCAGGATCGTCGGCCAGCCATCCTTCCACGTCACCGGCAACAGGAACGTCTCGCGCCCGATATTGTAATAATCGTCGCCGTACGGGCGCACCGCGAGGAAGGTCGCCCACCAGTCGCCATTCTGCGTCTGGACCAGCTTGGCATGGCCCGCCGCCGATACCGGATCGGTGCGGTCGCCGGGCAGGTCGCGCTGGGTCAGGATCGGGTTGCCGCTCCACGGCGTGAACGGCCCGCGCAGGCTCTTCGATCGGAAGGCGACCTGCGAATGGTTGACGCTTGTCCCGCCCTCGGCAGCGGTTAGATAATACCAGCCGTCCTTCCGAAACATATGCGGCCCCTCGATCCATACCGGCTTCTTGCTGATGTCGACGCCGCCATTGATGAGCTGGGTGGATTCTCCGACCATCTTGCCGGCGCGCCAGTCATATTCCTGGACCCAGATGGCGCGGTGGCCGTCATAGCGCGGCGGCTCGTTCGGGGCGCGGTTGTTGACGATATAGGCCCGGTCGCCCTCCCAATAGATGGACGGGTCGATACCTTCGAACGGCAGCCAGATCGGGTCCGACCACGGCCCCTTCGGATCCTTGGCGGTGATGACGAAATTGCCTTTGCACGACACGCAGGTGTTGACGATGTAGAAGGTGCCGTCGTGATAGGAGATGTCGGGCGCGAACACCGCCTCCGACACGCGCCGCCCGGTGAAGTCGAGCTGTTCGGGCCGGCTGATCGCGTTGGCGATCTGGGTCCAGCTGACCAGATCCTTCGAATGGAAGATCGGCAGCCCCGGATAATGGGCGAAGGACGACAGCACGAGATAATAGTCGTCGCCGACGCGGGTGACCGACGGGTCGGGATAATAGCCCGACAGGATCGGGTTGCGATACTGGTCGGGGCCGGGCGTTGCGCGTTCGACGCTGCGGCCCTCATAGGTGAAGCGGCTGAACCGCGCCGGTTCGGCCAGCGCGGTGGTGCTGGCGGCAAATGCCAGTCCGGTCATCAAAGTGCGGAGCATCGGTCGTTCCTGTCGGAGAGGGATGGGGTCAGGCGTCGAGACGGTAGAGGGCGGCACCGTGCGGCGGCAGATCGGCCTCGACCCGGGTCGCGGCGGTCCCGAGATCGCGGCGTGCCCACAGGTCGCGGACGCGCACCGGGCTGTTCACGTTCAACCAGCGCAGATCGACCCCGGGTTTCAGTGGCTTGTCGCTGGGATTGAACAGCGCGAGGTAGGTGCCACTATTCGCTGCCCTTGCGGTCCAGGCGCGCATCCCGTCCTGCACATGCAGCGGCCGGTTGGCGGTGCTCGCCTGGTTGACGGCGATGACTTCCGGGTTGGTCAGCAGCGCGAGCGTCGCCGCGTCGAGATGGCGCAGGTCGCCGCCCATGATGAGCGGCGATCGTGCGATCGACCACAGGGTCATCAACGTGCGCTGTTCGGCCGGGGTAAATTTGGTGTCGCGTTGACCCAGCGCCAGTCGGCCGAGCGGCAACATGTCGGCATCGGGCCAGCCGCCGGGGCCGGCGAAGCGCTGCCAATTCTCCAGCCGGACGAACTGCGCGTCGAGCATCCGCCATTCGTCCCAGAAATCGTCGCTGATCCGCCACATCTGCGCATGCGCCCGCACATGGTCGCCGCTGGCGACCGGCGTTTCGCCGGGCGAGAGGCTGAGCAGGATCGGGCGGCCCGAGCGCTTGATCGCCGCGCTCGCTGCCTCGATCTCGGGCGCATGCGAGTCATATGGGCGGCTCATATCGTCCATCTTGACCAGATCGACGCCCCAATCGGCATATTGGGCGAACACGCTGTCATAATAGGCCTGCGCACCGGGGCGGCGCATGTCGACACCGTACATGTCGCCGTTCCACGAACAGATGCTCGACGTGTCGGCAATGTCCTGCGCGCGGTAGCGGGTGCCGAGGATCGGCAGGTTGCGACGCACCGCCTCACGAGGAATACCGCGCATAAGGTGGATGCCGAACTGCAAGCCCATCGCGTGAACCTGATCGGCGATAGCGCGAAATCCACGACCCTTCGCGGCGGAGGGGAAGCGTTTCGGATCGGGCTGCAACCGGCCATAACCGTCGAGCACCGGCACCGCATCGGCGCGATATTCGTAGCCGGTCGCTCCGGGCTCATACCATTGAATGTCGATGGTGAAGATTGAATAGCCGGCGGGCAGCAGCTTGTCGCGCATGATCCGCGCGGTTTCCAGCGCCTGTGCTTCGGTGATCGTCGTGGCGAAGCTGTTCCAGCTGTTCCAGCCCATCGGCGGCGTCTGGGCGAGCCTCGCCTTGGTCCGGGGCGCCGCCCGTGCCGCGCCGGCGACGACCGGAAGCGCGCCTGCCGCGCCGATCAGTCCGCGCCGTGTGATCCCGTCCGTCGTCATGCCCCGTTCCCTTGCTTATCTGTCGTGTAGCGCGGCGTCGCCCCACACCACAGGATCGTTGAACCGCCCGCCGCGCTCGCCTTCGGCAACGAGTTCGATCAGCTTCACGCCGCCTACCTCAGCGGCGATCGGTGCGGCGGCCTCGCCGAAGCGCAGCGGCTTCGATGACGCGAGCAGCTTGCCATCGCCATAGACGCGGAAGGTCACCGGGTAGCGGCGATCGCGTGCGCTGTCGTCGACGCCGACCGTCGCAGTGAAGCGCCGCGCCGTCGTGTTGCGGACCTCGATCCGGGAATTGGCGAGGACCCCGATCGCGGTGTGGAAGCGGCGCCCGGCGACGCCCGCCGTCTCGCCATAGGGGGTGCTGTCGACCTGTGCGCCGCCCCAGCCGCCATAGCGCGGCCGCTCGCCATCGCCCCGCGAACTGCGCCACGGCAGCATGCCGCGGTGGATCAATGGCTCGACCTCGGGCACGACGACGCCATCGACCGCCGGGTTCACGCGACCGGGCATCTCGGAGAGATAGCGGCCATCGGCCAGCCGCCGCTTGCCACGCGCGATGTAGACCAGTGTCTCGTGCGCCGCCAGTTGCAGCTTGCGTTCGTCGCGGAAGCGCATGCTGGCACCGCTCCACAGGTCGGTCAGGTCGATATCGGCATCGTCCAGCAGCTTCAAATGATCGGCGGTCAACACTGCCTCGACCGGCTGGTTCAGCCGGTTGAGGATCGCCACCGCCTTGTCGCCATCCGCCAGCGTCTTGACGAAAATCTGCACGTCATCACTGTCATGCGCCAGCACCGCCTGATTGCCGGCGGCATCCTGATTGAGCGCGATCACCCGTTCGTTACCAAGGATCGCGAGCAGTTCTGGGGTCGCCTTGCGCAGGTCGTAGCCGATCAGCAACGGCGCGTTGACCATCGCCCACAGGGTGAAGTGCGATCGCGCTTCGGTCAGGTGGTTGGCGTCGAATTCGCCCGTGCCGACGAACAGCATGTCGGGATCGTTCCACGACCCCGGATGGGCATAGAGCGGACGCCGCGCGGTGCTGTCTAGATTATGGAGCATCCGGCTCCAACTCGCTGAAATATCTTCGCTGGTCCGCGAGGTGCCCCCGACATTGCGACCCCATGACCGGATATCGGCCGCACCCCACAGGCACAGCGACAGGATGTAATCGCCATCGGGATTGTACTGCCGCAGTGCGCTCGCGACGTCCTCGTACAGCTTGCGGGTTGCGGGAATATCGGTGCGGCCGAGCGAGTCGACATCGACCAGCGGCTGGAACAGCCGGTGCCGCCCGGCGCGCACCGCGGCGCTGTCGGGGCCGAGCCCGCGAATGCCACAGCCATCGACCTTGATATAGTCGAAGCCCCATTCGGCGAAATAGGTCCTGATATCGCCATCGACATGACCGTAAAGGCCAATTTCCTTTTCCAATACCGACCCTTGCGGCTGGTTCGGCATGTTCGACGTGAACACCTGCCCACAGGAGTTGCGGCCGATATCCGAGTAGATACCGGCCTTCACCCCCATGGCGTGCAGCCGGTCGGTCAGCGGGCGGAAACTGGTATTGCCGTCGGCGGTGCGCGCCGACGGGAAATTATCGGTGCGGATCAGCACCCGCCCGTCGGCCTGACGTCGTTGCAACCACCAGCCGTCATCGATGTTGACGTAGCGATAGCCTTTTCTGGCAAGGCCGGTATCGATGATGATCCTTGCCGATGCGAGCAGCTTTTCCTCATCGATATCGGTTTGGAAGGCGTTCCAGCTGTTCCAACCCATCGGCGGCAATTGCGCGCGCCCTTCGACATTCGCGCTCCAGCGGCCGGTCGGGCGAAGGTCCTGCGCGGCGGCGGCGAGCGGCAGCAGCACCGTCATCCCAGCGAGCAGCCAGCGCTTCACTTCGCGGCCTTCAGCGTGAAGCTGTCGACGTCGAGGAAACCGGCACCCGGAGCCGGATTATAGCAAAAGATCGCCATCTGCTCGCCCTGGAAGGTGCCGGTCCGCCATGCGAAGGCGAGCGGGAAATCGCCACCGATCGGCTGCCAGCGTTTGCCGTCGACGCTGTAGGACAGGCTGCCTCGGTCGGCCTTGAAGTCGAGGTCCATCGCCATCCACAGATTGCGTCCGGCAACCGGTTGCGCCGCAACGCGCTGGTCGATTTTCGGGCCGGTATCGGTGCTCTCGATCAGGTCCATCGCCAGCGACGCCGCGCCCGTGGCATCGCGGGTCACCGCCAGCGTCGCGCTATACTGCCCGAAGGTGCCGAAGCCGCAGCGGTCGCCGCTGCGAATATTGGTGATGTCCAGCTTCACCTCCGCCCGGCTGCGCGGCCCCTGCGCCTTTTGCACCAGCGTATTGCGCGCGGTCCAGAAACCGTCGGCTTTGGTCGGGCGCAGGCGCAGGAAACCGGGGCGCTGCGTCAACGACCAGCGATCGTCGACAGGGTTGTGGTTCCATTGCCACTGCAGGCCGAGCTTCGATCCCGAAAAGGCGTCGGAGGTCGCAGGCTCGGTAAAGGGGAAGCCCTTGATCGGTTTGGCTGCGCGGTCGGGCACGCGGTCGGGCGCATCGGGCGTGCCCCAGACCGGCCAGTCGTCACGCCAGAAAACGGGGCTGAGGTTCGTCATCCGGCCGATCGAGCCGGAATCGATCATCACGAATCCGACCCAGTCGCCGTCGGGCGTGTCGACCAATGCGCCCTGATGTCCGCCGCTCTTGTCGTCGATCTGCGGCCGGGTTTCCCACGGCCCGTACAGGCTCTTCGCCCGCGATACCGTCAGGCCCAGCCGGCGCGGGATCGCATTGAACATATAATAATAGTTGCCGCGGCGGATGATCTTCGATCCTTCGGCCCCGGCATTGTAATGGATCTTGCGGTCGTCGACGACTTTCCGGAAATCGCGGTCGAGCTTGAGCAGCCGGGTCGTGCCGTCCGATCCGATTGACGTCGCGATATAGCCGGTGCCGTCAGGTTCGATGAACAGCCCGGGATCGAACGCCGCCCGGTCGAGCTCGTTCATGGTCCACACGCCGCGCGGGTCGCGGGTGCGATAGATACGCGTATTCTGCCCGACCGGGGTAACGACGATGTAGAAGGTCCCGGCGTGGTGGCGCAGGCTGGCCGCGAACAAGCCGCGACGATAGGCGTCCTTGCCTCCGGTGAGATTATATTCCGGTCGATCGTCCAGCCGGGGCACGACATGGCTGATGATCTGCCAGTTGAGCAAATCCTTCGAATGGAGCAGCGTCAGGCCAGGCGCATTGGCGAACGTCGTAGTGACGAAATAATAATCGCTGCCGACGCGGATGATGTCGGGATCGGGATAATCGGCGTAGAGGATCGGGTTGCGATAGCTGCCATCGCCCTGATCGGCGCGCCACACCTGTGCCGACGCGCTGCCGGCCAACGCGGCCATGGCGAAGAACAACCCCGTCCGGATCGATTTGGTAGCCAAAATCGCTCTCCCATTCCGGCGACTTGCGGCCGTTTATTGTCTGGGTATTCGTCCGGCGTCGATGCGTCAACGCTGTTCGTGGTAGCGTTAACGTGTCAACCGGTCGGCGGGGTCGCGCCGGCGAAGGCGGCAAATCTCGCCTGATTTGACGCCGGGGGTCCGCGTCCGTAGCATCGCCCCGAACGATCGATCCGATATCGAACTGCGGCCCATTAGTTGTACATTGCGCGGGCGGCCGCCGCGTCGACGCTGATGGCAGGGGAAGCTGGGTGAGCACGAAACAGGGGCACGATATCGACATGGCCGAAATCGACGAAGACGTCGCCGACGCGCTGTCGGACGAACCCGCCGCCCCGGCGCGTAAGGGATCCGGCCGCCGGTTGCGGGGGGCGGTCGCCCATTATCTCGGCACCGCCATCGTATCGGGCCGGATCGCACCGGGCGAGTTGCTGACCGGCGAAGTCGCCAATGCCGAAGCGCTCGACGTGTCGCGCAGCGCCTATCGCGAGGCCGTGCAGGTGCTGACCGCCAAGGGGCTGGTCGAAAGCCGGCCGAAGATCGGGACACGGGTGCTGCCCCGGCGGCGGTGGAACTTTCTCGACCCGATGGTCCTCGCCTGGGCGTTCGAAGGGGAACCGAACATCGCGTTCATTCGCGGCCTGTTCGAGTTGCGCGCGGTCGTCGAGCCGGCGGTGGCGCGGTTGGCGGCGGAGCGGCGCGACAAGGACGATATCAAGGCATTGCGCGCTGCGCTGGGCGGGATGCGCCGCCACACGCTGGCGACAGAGGCGGGGCGCGCCGCCGACCGCGATTTCCACGACGCGTTGATCTATGCCACGCATAACGAGACGTTCGTCGCGCTGAGCGCAAGCATCGGCGCGGCGGTCAACTGGACGACGCAGTTCAAGCAGCGCCAGCGCGCGCTGCCCCGCGATCCGGTGCCCGATCATACTCGCGTGTTCGAAGCGGTGGTGGCGGGCGATGCGAAGGCCGCCGAGGAAGCGATGACCTCGCTGGTGTCGCTGGCGCTGGAGGATACGCGCACGGCGATGTGACGGCCCCCGACGGTGCGAACGCGATGGTAGCGCCGCCCGCACGGCTGTTGCATGGTAGCGCTCACAATAAATGGGGAGAGGTTATGCGTTCGATTCGGGCCTTGGCAGGCTGTGCGCTGTCGGCATCGCTGCTATGGGGGATGCCGGCCCATGCACAATCGGCGGCGCCGGTACTCGCCAATATCTTCGCCGACCATGCGGTGCTGCAACGCGACCGTCCGATCGCGATCTGGGGCAGTGCCGCCCCCGGCACGCCGGTCACCGTGAAACTCGGCGATCGCAGCGTCACCGCGCAGACGGGCAGCGACGGCAAATGGCGCGCGACGCTGCCGGCGATGCCGGCCGGGGGGCCCTATGTGCTGGAGGTCGGCAGCGGCACGACGGCGGCCCAGCGCCTTTCCGACGTCATGGTTGGCGACGTGTTCCTGTGCGGCGGACAGTCGAACATGGAGTTTCAGGTCAAGCACGCCACCGGACTGGAAGTGATCCCGTCGGCGAACGATGCGTCGCTGCGCTTCACAACCATCGCCGACAGCAGCAAGACCGCGCCCGCCGCCGACCTCGCCAAGCGGGTCGACTGGCGCAGCGTCACGCCGGAGACAGTCGGCGACGCGTCGGCGGTCTGCTACTTCATGGCGCGCTCGCTGCGTGGGACGGAGAAGGTGCCGATGGGCATCATCGCCTCCGAATGGGGCGGAACGCGCATCGAAAGCTGGATCAGCGCGCCTGCGCTCGCGACGCAGCCGGGCTTTGCCGACGGGCTGAACGCGGTCGCGTTGTACGATCGCGATCCGGCGGCGGCAACGGCGGCGGACGGCACGCGCCGGGAAAAGGCATGGGAAGCGCTCGACCCGGCGGCCAAGGCCGAACGCGCGTTCCGCAACGCAAATTACGACGATCGCAAATGGACGACCGTGCCTGCGCAGTACGAACAACTGCCCGCCGCCGATCGCGACCGGCTCGGCGGCGTCGTCTGGCTGCGCACGACGGTCGATCTGACGCCGGCCCAGGTCGCGGCGGCGCAGACACTGCGGCTGGGACCGATCGGGCGCTATGACGAAACCTATGTCAACGGACGCTTCGTCGGCGGCGGCAGCGTCGACTGGGCATGGCGCAACTACGCCATTCCGGCCGCTATGCTGCGCGCCGGGCGCAACGTGATCGCGATCCGTACGGTCGGCCCCAAGCAGGACGGGCGCTTCACCGACATGAGCATCCGCACCATCGGCTTGGCCGATGGCACCGCCGTGCCGCTGTCGGGGCCGTGGCGTTATCGGATCGGGTCGGCGCTGAAGGATGTGTCGGTCGGTCCGGCGCCATGGGACGTGCCGAACAGCCTGACCACGCTGTACAACGGCATGATCGCGCCGATCGCGCCGTACGGTCTGAAGCTGGCGGCATGGTATCAGGGTGAATCGAACACCGGGCAGGCGGCGGCCTATCGCGGGTTGATGTCGACGCTGATGGCCGATTGGCGGCGCGCCTTTGCCGCGCCCGATCTGCCGTTCTTCGTCGTGCAGCTGACCAGCTATGGCAAGCCCGCCACCGCGCCGCGTGACTCGGGTTGGGCAGCCCTCCGCCAGTCGCAGGCACAGGCGGTCGCGGCCGATGCGCATGCCGGCCTTGCCGTCACGATCGACGTCGGCGACCGGTTCGATATCCACCCCGCGCAGAAGACGGTGATCGGCGAGCGGCTGGCCCGGCTGGCACGGGTCGTCGCTTATGGTCAGCCGGGCCTGCGCAGCGGTCCCGAAGCCGCCGAAGCGGTGCGACAGGGGGACGATGTCGTCGTCCGCTTCCGCAACGTGACCGGCGGCCTGCAACGCTATGGCGGGGCAGGGGCGATCGGGTTCGAACGCTGCGCGGGTACGACGTGCAGCTTCGTCGACGGGCGAGTCGAGGGCGATATGGTCGTTCTGCCCGGCGCCAACCGGCCGGAGGTGACGGCGGTGCGCTACGCCTGGGCCGATGCGCCGTTCGTCAACCTGTTCGACGGCGCCGACCTGCCGGCGGCACCGTTCGAACTGCCGGTGCGCTGACGGTCTCCGGGCGGCGGGGAGGGAGCCCCGCCGCCCGGTCGATCAACCGGCGACGAAGCTGGTCGTCGCGATATGGTGCAGCTTGTCGACCGGCCCGCCGGCAACGCGCAGCTTGCCCGTCTCGGCCTGCGCCGTGGTCAGCAGGTAGCGTCCCTTCGCCGCGACCGGCACGGTGACTGCGCCCTGAGCATCTGCAGTCAGCTCGATGCTCTTGCGATCGGGGGTAATGACCGTGATCCTGGCGGCGGGCACCGGCTTGCCACCCTGCAGCAACGCAAAGCGATTGCCGCCGGCCGTCAGTGGCGCGATCTCATAGGGCATGGCGGTCGCGGTATCGGCACGGCCGGCGCGGGCATAATAGACGACGCCTTCCTTCGCCCCGGCCTCGCCCCATGGCGCGAACACCGAATCGTCGGTGACGCGGACGTCGCCCGCCGGCACCGCGGCTTCGAGATAGCCGGCCTTGCGCTGTAATTGTGCACCGGCGTCCCCGACGATGCGCGGCGCGACCAGCCGCTTGAATTCGGGATCGCCACCCGGCGGCAGCGGCTCGGCCGGTTCGCCCAGATAGATACGCGCCGGGCCGGCCCCGTCGCGCTCGACCCAGATTTCATGGGCATCGGCCACCGCTGGCACTGCCAGCGCGAGAATAAGGGCCAGCGTTCGCATCGATCTCTCCTGTTCGGTCGGCGTCCGCGACGCCATGCCCCGGCATAGTTATAATGAGAGTAGGTCGCAATAGCGTTGCAATGTCCATTTCGTGCCGTTAGTGCGGCACCTATTGAAAGTAACTCGCAAAGGGGGAATGATGAAGCGTCTGGTACGCACGACGACGCTGGCGGGGTTGCTTGCGATGGCGGCAGCGGTTCCGGCACTGGCCGAACCGGTCGTTCCGGCGGACGAGGAAGCGGACGCGCAACGAGGGGAAGAGATCATCGTCGTCGGCAAAAGCTATGGGCAGGCGGTCGGCAAGACCGTTACCCCGCTGAAGGACGTGCCGAACACCATCACCGTGATCGATCAGGCGCAGTTGCAGCAGCGCAACCTGTTCACCCTCGAAGACGCGCTGACCGTCACCAACGGCGTGACCGTGACCGGGATCAGCAGCGAGGACCCGTCCTATCTGTCGCGCGGCTTCACCATCAACAACTATCTGGTCGACGGCGTCCCGACCTTCGCCTTCGGCTTTCCGGCCGCCGTGCCCGACCTGTTCCTGTACGACCGGGTCGAAGTGCTGCGCGGGCCGGCCGGACTGTTCAGCGGCGCGGGCAATCCGGCGGGTAGCATCAATCTGGTGCGCAAGCGACCGCTCGACAGCTTTACCGTCAGCGCCCTTGCCGGCTATGGCAGTTTCCGGAATGTCCGGGGCGAAGTCGACGTGTCGACACCGCTCGACGATCGCTCCGGCCTGCGGCTGGGCGCAATGGCGCAGGATCAGGACCAGTTCTTCGACGTCGCCCACCGCTATCGCTTCGCCGCGTTCGGCGTGGCCGATACCGAGATCGGTGATCGCACGACGCTGACTGTCGGTGGCAATTACGACCTGTTCAAGCCGGCGATCCAGTCGGGCCTGCCCGGAGTTGTCGGCGGTGCCGATGGCAGCGACGGGCGGCTGTTGGACGTCGATCGCTCGACCTATCTGGGCGCCGACTGGAACCGGTTCCGCTCGGAAAGCTGGTCCGGTTTCGTCGAACTGGCGCACCGCGTCAGCGACCGCTGGACATTGCGCGCGACGGGCCTGCTGACCAATGTCGATCGCATCGACATCTACAGCTATATCGGCAACCAGCCGGTGACCCCCGCCAATGGCGGCACCACCAACCACATCGCCTATCGCGGCGACAGCGCGATGCAGACCCGGTCGTTCGACTTCAACGGCGTCGGCAGCTTCCCAGCCTTCGGCCGCGACCAGACGCTGATCCTCGGCGCCGATTATCAGGCGAGTTCGGCGACGTCCGATTTCACCCGCCTGTCCAACTATGCGCGGATCAACGTGTTCGATCCCGTCTCGCCCGCCGAACCGCCGCTCGACCCCTATGGCCCGTTGCCGGCGTTTCAGGGACCGAACGGTCCGGTGACGCAGGTCTATGGCGGGTCGCATACCGAGATTGAGCAATATGGCCTCTATGGCCAGATGCGGCTCAGCCCGCTGGCCGGGCTGACGCTGGTCGGCGGCGGGCGCATGACGTGGTGGGACACGACCATCACCACCACCCGCGTCGCGACCGGGACGATCCCGCTGCCCGGCCGCTACGGCTTCGACGAACGCTTCACCCCCTATGCCGGCATCGTGTGGGACGTGACCGGCGATCTGAACCTCTATGCCAGCTATGCCGACAGCTTCACGCCGCAGGCCCCGCCCGCCGGCCGCAGCCTGCCCGGCGGCGGCGCGGTCGAGCCATTGATCGGCGAACAATATGAGGTCGGCAGCAAGCTGTCGCTAATGGACAAGCGGCTGTTATTGTCGGCGGCACTCTATCAGATCACTCAGACCAACCGTCTGTTCAACGATCCCAACGAACCGACCCTCGCCTATCAGATCGGCAAGGTCCGCGCGCGGGGGATCGAGGCGGAGGCAAGCGGCGAGATCCTGCCGGGCTGGCGGATCAACGGCGGCTATACCTTCACCCGGACAAAGTATCTGGAGGACGCCAATCCGGTGCTGGAGGGATTGAGCCTGTTGCCGGTCATTCCGGAACATATGGTCAAGCTGTTCAGCAACTACGAAGCCGGCGACGGCCCGCTGGCCGGGGCCAGTATCGGCGCGGGGGTGACGTGGTTCGATGGCACGTGGAGCGGCAACCCACCGGCCTATAACGCCAACGGTACGCTGCGAACGCCGTCGACGATCGTGCGGCAAGGCAGCTATGCGGTTGCCGATCTGCGCGCCGGATACCGGATTACTGACAATCTGTCGCTGGCGCTCAACGTCAACAACCTGTTCGATCGAACCTATTATGCGCGTATCTCCTCGACTGGCCGGGGCAACTATTACGGCAGCCCGCGCACGGTGTTCGCCAGCGTGCGGGTGAATTTCCCGTGATCGCACAGGCGCGGCATATCCTGTGGCGGCGGCTGGCCGACAACGCGCTTCGTCTGATCGCGGCGATGCCGGTTGGTTATGCGGTCGCCAGCCTGTGGGCGATGGCGCTGGCGCGGATCCTGCCGGGCGATCCGGTACAGACGACGATGGCGGCGGCGCTGATCGCGCTGCTCCTCTGCGCCCTCGCCGCGATGTGGGCCTATGCCGCACGTAGCGGCTGGCGGGCGCTGTGGACCTTGGCCGTGGCGGGCGGGGTGGCCGGTGCGATCACCTGGGGATCGGTCGCCATCTGGGGGCGGATATGAGCAAGGGATTTCGCCAGTCGCAATCGACGCTCCACACCTGGTCGGGGTTGTTGCTCGGCTGGCTGTTGTTCGCGATCTTCGTCGCGGGCACCTCGGCCTATTGGCGCGAGGCGATCAACCGCTGGGCGCGGCCCGAACTGGCGCCGGTCGCCAGTCGGGAACATGTCGTCGAGGGCGCCGTCGCCTTCCTCAACCGTCGCGCGCCGGATGCGCAGAGCTGGTTCATCACCGTACCCGGCGCCGAGAGTGCCGGCGGCGACGTCTTCTGGGTGCCGCAGGCCAAGCCCGGCGAGGAACGTCGCCGGGGACACCGCGATACCCGCGCCTTTATCGGCAGCGACGGGCAGGAAGGGACTGCGCGCGACACCCGCGGCGGCGACTTCTTCTACCGCTTCCACTTCGACCTCCATTATATGCCCGTGTTCTGGGCACGCTGGCTGGTCAGCATCGCCGCGATGTTCATGCTGGTCGCGATCTTCACCGGCATCGTCACCCACAAGAAGATTTTTCGCGACTTCTTCACGTTGCGCCGGGGCAAGGGACAAAGGTCGTGGCTCGACGGGCATAATGCCACGGCCGTGCTGGCGCTGCCGTTCCACCTGATGATTACCTATACCGGGCTGGTCACGCTGATCGCGATGCTGATGCCCTGGGCGATCGTCGCCAATTACGAGGATCCGGCCAAGCTCTACGCGGCGGTCTTTCCCGAGGCGCCGGCGGTCGAGCGGACCGAACGCCCGGCACCACTGACCCCGCTCGGCCCGGTGCTCCGCGATGCCGAACGGCGGCTGGGCGGCGCGGTCGGCTACATCACCGTCTTCAACCCCGGCGATGCGGCGGCACGGATCACCCTGACCCAGTCGGGCACGTCGATGCTGTCGGCGCGGGCGCCGGCACTCGCCTATGACGGCGTGACCGGGCGGCTCGTCTGGCGCGCCCCGCCGCCCGGTGGCGCGGTCGAGACGCAGGGGGTGATGGTCGGGCTGCATGCCGGGCGGTTCGGCGATTATCCGATGCGCTGGCTGTATTTCCTGTGCGGCATCGCCGGCTCACTGATGGTGGCCAGCGGACTGGTGCTGTGGACGGTCAAGCGGCGCGAGCGGCTGCCCGATCCGGCGCGACCGCATTTCGGCTTCCGGGTCGTCGAGCGACTGAATGTCGGCTTCATCGCCGGCTTCCCGATCGCGATGACGCTGTATCTCTGGGCCAACCGGTTGCTGCCGCTCGACATGGCGGCACGCGCCGATGGCGAGATCAACGCGATGTTCGCGGGCTGGGGCGTGCTGTTCCTCTACGCCCTGCTGCGCGGACCGGCGCGAGCATGGGTCGAGTTGCTGGCATTGCAGGCGGTGCTGCTGATCGCGCTGCCAATCTATAATCTCATCGCGCTGCCGACCGGATTGGCGACGACGATCGCGCGAGGCGACTGGGTGCTGGCGGGGGCCGACCTGACCTTCCTCGCGCTCGGCACCGGCTTCGGCTTCGCGGCATGGCGGGTACATCGCTTCCGTCCGAAGGCGCGGCGGCGCACCGCTCGCGCTGCTTCGGCAGTCGACACTGCAAACTGGGCACCGGCCGAATGATCCTGCTCGCACTCCTATTGGCGCTTACAGCCTTTGCGCTGCTCGCCCTCGCCAGCGACCGCCATCGTAACCGGTGGCAGGGTATCGACCCTAGGTGGCGTCGCCGCGGCGGCTGGACGCTGATCGTCGCGACCTTCGTCGCGGCGTTCGCCGCATGGGGGCCAGTCTATGGCGCGATCGGCGGCACCGGCTTGCTGATGCTGGGGGCAGGCGCGAGCTTCCTCGCGCTCAACCTCACCCGGCCGTAAGCTCGCTCGCCCACGGTTCGAACGCATCGCGCGCGCGCGACGTGTACATCTTCTTGCGATCGGCCTTCTTCGTCCGGCCGGGGATCGGCGGCATCAGCCCGAAATTGACGTTCATCGGTTGATAGGTCTCGGCCACCGCCGCACCGGTGATGTGATGGAGCAGCGCGCCCATTGCCGTTTCGACCGGCGGTGGCGCGACATTGCGTCCCGCCAGTTCGGCTGCGGCAAACCGTCCCGCCAGCAGCCCGACCGCCGCGCTTTCGACATAGCCTTCGCACCCGGTCATCTGCCCGGCAAAGCGCAGATGCGGCCGCGCCTTCAGTCGCAGCGTCGGGTCGAGCAGTTCGGGCGAGCGGATGAAGGTATTGCGATGCAGCCCGCCCAGCCGCGCGAACTCGGCATTCTCGAGGCCGGGGATAGTGCGAAACAGCCGAACCTGTTCGCCATGCTTCAGCTTGGTCTGGAACCCGACGATATTCCATAGCGTGCCGCTGGCATTGTCCTGCCGTAACTGCACCACCGCATGCGGCCACCTTCCCGTACGCGGATCATCAAGCCCGACCGGCTTCATCGGGCCGAAGCGCAGTGTATCCAGCCCGCGCTCGGCCATCACCTCGATCGGCATGCAGCCTTCGAAATAGGGGACGTTTTCCCATTCGCGGAACTCGGCCTTTTCCGCCGACATCAGCGCGGCATGAAAAGCCTCATATTGTTCGCGGTTCATCGCGCAGTTGATGTAATCCTTGCCGTCGCCCTTGTTCCAGCGGCTCTGGAACCATGCCTGCTCCATGTCGATCGAGTCGCGATGGACGATGGGTGCGATCGCGTCGAAGAAGGCAAGCGCCTCCGCCCCCGTCGCGCTGCCGATATCGCCGGCCAGGCCGGGGGCGGTCAGCGGGCCGGTGGCGACGATCGTCATGCCGCTGTCGGGCAGGGTGTCGATCCGTTCGCGGACGATGGTGATGTTGGGATGCGATGCCAGCGCGGCAGTGACAGCGGCAGAGAAACCGTCGCGATCGACTGCCAGCGCCGATCCCGCCGGTACCTTGTGTTCGTCACCCTTGGCCATGATGAGCGATCCCAGCGCCCGCATCTCGGCATGCAGCAGTCCGACCGCGTTCGATTCGGCGTCATCCGAGCGGAAGCTGTTCGAACAGACCAGTTCGGCCAGATCGTCGCCCTGATGCGCGGGCGTGCTGTCGCCGCCGCCACGCATTTCCGACAGGCGGACCTTCGCCCCGGCCTGTGCCAGTTGCCACGCGGCCTCGGACCCGGCGAGCCCGCCGCCGATGATATGAACGTCATACTGCATGTCCGGGCGTCTAGGCCCGTCGAACCAAACCGGCAATGAACGTACGAAACGGACCGCCGATTTATTGGGTTACGCGTTGGTGGCGTGCGACGAAGGGAAAGCGCATGAAAATCTACACGATCGGATATGAGGCGGTAACCGTGGCGGAATTCGTCACGGCGTTGCAGGCGGCGGGCGTTCGGCGGGTCATCGACGTACGCGCACTTCCCCTGTCGCGCCGGCCGGGCTTCTCGAAATCGTCATTGGCGGCCGAACTGGCTACGCACGGGATCGACTATGTGCATCTCAAGGCGCTCGGCACACCCAAGCGCGGACGCGACGCGGCCAAGAAGGGCGACGTCGCGACCCTGCGCGCGGTGTATGACGAGCAGTTGGAACTGCCCGAGGCGCAGGCGCAGGCGGCGATCATGCTCGGGCTGGCAGCGGAGATGCCGTCGGCGCTGCTGTGCTTCGAACGGGACCCGGAACATTGCCACCGGACGTTGCTGCTCGAAGCGGTAGGGCAGGGTGCCGAGATAATAGAACTCTACCCCTAAATCCTCCCCGGCACGGGGAGGGGGACCAGCCGCAGGCTGGTGGAGGGGGGCTTCGGCAAGCGGAGCGGCGGTGGTGAGCCCCCACCACCGCTTCGCGGCGGTCACCCTCCCCGTGACAGGGAGGATTTCAGCCCGTAACCGGCCGCTGTACCCGGCCCGCGTCATCCCGGTGCAACGGCCCGTACGCCACCACCACTTCCAGCGGCAGCGACCCATACAGATGCGGAAACAACTGCCCGCCGCGCGACGGCTCCCATTTTACCGCCTCGCCCAGCGCCTCCAGATCGACCTCCGCCACATGCAGATCATCCTGCCCGGCGAAATGCTTGTCGACGGTCTCGGTCAACTGGTCGAAGGTCGACAGGTGGATATAGCCGTCCGCCATATCCACCGGCGCGCCGTCGAAGCTGCCCGCCTCCAGCACCGCCATCTGTTCGGCGGTCAGCACCTTGAAGGCGGTGGCGGGCTTCATTCCTCGATATCCTTTTCGCTGATCGTATCGGGGCCGGTCCCGTCGTCGAGCACGATATCGCCCTCGACCGGCGGCATCGCGGCGCGTTCCTCGGCGACGATCGCCTCGGCTTCGTTCTCGGGGGTCTCGTCCTCGTCGATCTTCGCGGCGGACACCACCTGTTCCCCCATGCCGACGCGGAAGATGGTGATTCCCTGCGTATTGCGGCCCGCGACGCGAATGTCGCCGACGGTAGTGCGGATCAGCTTTGCCTGATCGGTCACCAGCATCAGCTGTTCGCCATTATGCGCCGGGAAGCTCGCCACGACCGGCCCGTTGCGGTCGGAAGTGACGATATTGGTGATCCCCTGACCCCCACGCCCCGTCCGGCGATATTCGTACGCCGAAGTCCGCTTGCCGAAGCCGTTGGCGGTGACGGTCAGGATGAATTCCTCCGCCGCCTCGAACTCGGCCATGCGTTCGGCAGACAGGGTAACTTCGCGGTCGCCTTCCTTCCACGGCGCTGCCTTCAGATACTGCTCGCGTTCCTCGGCGCTCGCATCGAACCCGCCAAGGATCGACAGCGAGATCACCTCGTCGTCCTTGCCCAGCGAAATGCCCCGCACGCCGGTCGAGGTCCGGCTCTGGAACTCGCGCACGTCGGTCGCGGCGAAGCGGATCGCCTTGCCCGCCTTGGTCGCGAGTAGCACGTCGTCGGTCTCGGTCAGCAGCGCCACGCCGATCAGGCGATCGTCGCTGTCGTCGTCGAAACGCATCGCGATCTTGCCGGCAGTCGGGATATTCGCGAACGCATCCATCGAGTTGCGCCGCACCGTGCCATTCGCCGTCGCGAACATGACGTGCAGGTCGCTCCACCGCTCCTCATCCTCCGGCAGCGGCAACACGGTCGAGATCGTCTCGCCGGCCGCCAGCGGCAGCAGGTTGACCATCGGCCGCCCGCGCGTCGCCGGTCCCCCTTCGGGCAGGCGCCATACCTTCATGCGGTACACCTTGCCGGCGGTCGAGAAGAACAGCACCGGCGTATGGGTGCTGGTCACGAACAGGTTCGTGATCGCATCCTCGTCCTTGGTCGCCATACCGGCGCGGCCCTTGCCGCCACGCTTCTGCGCGCGGAAGGCGTCGAGCGGGGTGCGCTTGATATAGCCCTGCACCGTGACGGTGACGACCATCTCCTCGCGCTCGATCAGATCCTCGTCGTCGATGCCGTCGGCGGCCCCGGCGATCTCGGTCCGGCGCGGCGTCGCGAATTCGGCGCGGACGTCGACCAGTTCCTGCCGCATTACCGCATACAGCTTGGCGCGGTTGCCGAGGATTTCGAGCAGATGGCTGATCGATCCGGCGAGTGTCTTCAGCTCCTCGCCGATCTCGTCGCGGCCCAGCGCGGTCAGGCGATGGAGCCGCAGGTCGAGGATCGCGCGAACCTGCAGGTCGGACAGACGATACACGTCGCCGGTCGTGTCGGCCTCGACCGCCTCGACCAGCTTCAGATATGGCGCGATCTCCGCGACCGGCCATTCGCGCGCCAGCAACGCGGCCCGGGCGGCGGCGGGGCTTTCCGACCCGCGAATGATCCGCACCACCTCGTCGAGATTGGTGACCGCGATCACCAGACCCAGCAACAGATGCGCCCGCTCGCGCGCCTTGGCCAGTTCGTACTTCGACCGGCGAGTGATGACCTCCTCGCGGAAGCCGACGAACGCGTCGATGATCTGGGCAAGGTTGAGCAGCTCGGGCCGCCCGCCACGGATCGCCAGCATGTTGGCGGCGAAGCTCGACTGCGCAGGCGTGTGCCGCCACAGCTGGTTCAGCACCACGTCGGGCGTCGCATCGCGCTTCAGGTCGATGACGATCCGCACGCCTTCGCGGTTCGACTCGTCGCGAATGTCGCTGACGCCTTCGATCCGCTTGTCCTTGGCGGCCTCGGCGATCTTTTCGACCAGCCCCGACTTGCCGACCTGGAACGGGATTTCGGTCAGCACGATCGAGCGCCGCTCGCCGCGGGCCTCGACCATATGGCGCGAGCGCAGGATGATCGACCCGCGACCCCCGGCATAAGCCGCGCGCGCACCGGCGCGGCCGAGCATCAGCGCGCCGGTCGGAAAGTCCGGCCCGGGCACGATCTCGCACAGTTCCTCGTGAGTCAGCGGCTCACCGCCCTCGACCCGGCGATCGATCGTGGCGAGGCAGGCATCGACCACTTCGCCCAGATTGTGCGGCGGGACGTTGGTCGCCATGCCGACCGCGATGCCGCCCGCGCCGTTGACCAGCAGGTTCGGGAAGCGCGCCGGCAACACCGCCGGCTCGCGTTCCGATCCGTCATAATTGGGCACGAAATCGACCGTATCCTTGTCGAGATCGTCGAGCAGCGCCATCGCCGACTTTGCCAGCCGCGCTTCGGTATAGCGCATCGCCGCCGGCGGATCCGGGTCCATCGACCCGAAATTGCCCTGACCATCGATCAGCGGCAGCCGCATCGACCATGGCTGCGCCATGCGCGCCAATGCGTCGTAGATCGCGGTGTCGCCGTGCGGGTGATATTTACCCATCACGTCGCCGACGATGCGCGCCGACTTGCGATACGCCTTGCCGGGAACGAAACCGCTTTCCTGCGCCGAAAACAGGATACGGCGATGCACCGGCTTCAACCCGTCGCGCACGTCGGGCAGCGCGCGGGCGACGATGACGCTCATCGCATAGTCAAGATAGCTCGACCGCATCTCGTCCACGATCGAGATGGGGGCGATATCGGATGGGTCGGCGATCAGCGTCGCGTCTGTCAAAGTTCGGTGCTTTCGGGGAATGTTTCGGTTGGGCGACAACCTAGCCGGTCGGGTCGCGAAAGCCAAGCGTTGCGGCTCGGTTCGACAGGCGCCCGGAACATGCTGCGGCGCAAAAAGTTGCTCCAGCCATGCGCGACATCCAACGTTTCCTGAACACACTGCCCCCGGCCGCTGCCGATCTCACCACGGTCGCGATTTCGGTATTGGCGGCGTTGCTTCTCCACGCGGTCCTGTTCCGGCTGCTGCAACGCTTCGCGGCACGCACGCCGGGCTCGGTCGACGACGTCTATGTCGACCATGCGTGGCGGCCGATGCGGTGGATCCTCGTGGCGATGGCACTGGCCAGCGTCCGTCGGCCGCTGCGCCTGCCCGAACGCTGGGACGATCTATGGACGCAGATGGCGGGGCTGATCGTTCCGTTGCTCATGGGCTGGTTCGCGATCGCCATGATCCGCGCGTCGGTAAAGGCGGTCGAGGTTGCGACCGACATTACCGTCGCTGACAATCTGCGCGCCCGGCGGCGGCGGACGCGCAGCGCCATATTGGGGCGGATCACGATCATCGCCATCGGCTTCGTCACCGTCTGCCTGATGCTGTTGTCGATCCCCAGCATCCGCTCGATCGGCGTCACGCTGATGGCGTCGGCGGGTCTCGCCGGCCTCGCTGTCGGTGCGGCGGCGCAGCCGGCACTCAAGAACATCATCGCCGGCGTGCAGATGGCGTTCACCGAACCGATCCGCATCGACGACGTGGTCATCATCGAAAATGAATGGGGCCGGATCGAGGAAATCCGCCTGACCTATGTCGTCGTCCGCCTGTGGGACGAACGTCGGCTGGTCGTGCCGGTGTCGAAATTCCTCGAATCGAGCTTCCAGAACTGGACCCGCACGACCAGCGGACTGCTGGGATCGGCGTTCTTCTGGCTCGACCCGACGACCAACATCCCCCGCCTGCGCGCAAGGTTCGAGGAGTTGGTGAAGGACGATCCCCTCTGGGACGGGCGTGCTTATGTGTTGCAGGTGACCGATACCAAACCCGACGCGATCGAGGTCCGCATCCTCGCGACCGCGTCCGATGCCGCGCGCGCTTTCGACCTGCGCTGTTCGCTGCGCGAGGGGATGCTGGCCTATATCCGCGACGAAATGCCCGAGGCGCTGCCGCGGCGGCGGGTGGCGCTGGACGGGGCGGCAGAACCGATCCGCGGCCTCGGCTGACGGTCGCGAACCACCGTCGCGCTCCGTCCTTCCCGCGAAGGCGGGACTTCTGCGAAAGTCCACTGCACCGTGTCCCGGCGAAGGCGGGGATCAAGGGCCACATGCGAAAGCGTTGGTTTGCTTGGCTCTGGACCCCCGCATCCGCAGGTGTAAGGGGCAGGAGGCGGGATAGGTAGCGGGCTTCTTTTACGTACCCCGGCGGAGGCCGGGGCCCAGGTGGGTAGGCTTCTCCGGATCTTACGATCGTCTCCCAACTGGGCCCCGGCCTCCGCCGGGGTACGAGTAGATTTTGGTAGGGTGTGCGACTTTCGCAGACGTCACGCCCTCGCGGGCGTGACAACCGGGCGGCTGTTGCCGGTAGCCTTCAGCCCTTCCGCCCCGCCACAAACGCATCGACATTGCGGCCGAGCACCGTCATCGGCACCCCGCCGCCCTGCACGACCGCGTCGTTGAACGCCTTGAAGTCGTAGCGGTCGCCAAGCGCCGTCTTCGCCCGGTCGCGCAGGCGGTTGATCTCCGAATGCCCGACCTTGTACCCGCATGCCTGTCCCGGCCACGAACAATAGCGGTCGACCTCGCCGGTCACTTCGTCGACGCTCGATCCGTTGGTGCTGGCGAACCAGTCGATCGCCTGTTGCCGGGTCCAACGCTTCGCGTGAAGCCCGGTATCGACGACCATCCGGCAGGCGCGGAACGCGATCGACTGGAGATAACCGAGCCGTCCGACCGGATCGCCCTCATACGCGCCCAGTTCGTCGCCCAGTTGTTCGGCATAGAGCGCCCAGCCTTCCGAAAAGGCGTTGAACTGCAACAGCGAGCGGATCAGTGGCAGGCGGAAGCTGTATTCGCCCTGCCATACATGGCCGGGGATCGCCTCGTGATAGGTCAGCGTCGGCAGCGAATAGCGGGTCCAGATGCCGGTATTGCGCAGGTTGATCCACATCTTGCCCGGCACCTTGCCGTCGATCGACCCCGGCCCGCCATAGGCGCCGGGTGCGCCGGCTTCCTCGACCACCGGGATGCGCTTCACTTCGACATTGCCGGGCGCCAGCGTGTTGAAGGCGCGCGGCATCCGCGCGCGGATGTCGCGCAGCCGGTTCTGGACAAGCTCCATGATCTGCGCGCGGCCGGCATCGCCCTCCGGAAAGGTGAAGCGCGGGTCCTTGCCGAGTGCGGTCATCCGCTCGCCGACGCTGCCCTTGGTATAGCCGAGCGGCTTCAGGATCGCGTCCATCTGCGACTGCAACCGTGCCAGTTCGTCGCGGCCCATCGCATGGACTTCGTCCGGGGTCATCGTCGTCGTAGTCGATGCGCGCAACGCCCAACGGTACCAGGCGTCGCCATCGGGCCGCGCCCACATGCCGGCATCCGACGTCGCCTTCTTCCGGTCGTCCTGCAGCGCCGCCAATTGCCGTTCGAGCGCAGGCTTCACCCGGTCGCGGGCGATCGCGGTCGTCTGTGCGCCCCAGTCGCCCGGAATGTCCTTGGTCCGCCGGGTCAGCGACGTGACCACATCCCAGCTCGCCGGATCGCCACTCAGCGCCTGGGTCATCTGCTTCAGCGTCTTGTCGAGCAGGAAATCGGGCGGCACCACCCCGCGCGCCGACGCCGCGCGCACCCGTGCCGTCTCGGCATCCAGTTGCGTCGCATAGCTGTCGAGCCGCGCCAGATAGGCATCGGCATCCGCCTTGGTCGCGATGCTGTGATCGCTGTCGAGGAAACGCGGTATGTCGAGATAGGCGCCGACATTCTGGATCACGACATAGGGGGTGTTGCGCCACCCCCCGACCGCGACGTCGCCATAGGGAAGCGCGAAGCCGTCGAGCGCGGTTTCGAACGCGGTCCTGACCACGTCGATATCGGTCCGTGTCGCGGGAGACAGCGGCGCGGTGTCGATGGCTTTCAGCGTCGCGACATGTGCGCGCAGATGCTCGGCGATCGCCCGCTGGCCCGCCGCCGACCGATCGCCCAGCCGCGCCTTCAGCGCCGCCCGCGCGCCGGTGTCGATGCCGAGACCGCCCGCCGCCTCCGGCGCGTCGACCAGCATCGCCTCGGCGATCCGCGACAGCGTCGCTTCGGCAGCCTTGTCGGCGGCGCTGGCCGTTGACGCGGTGGACGCGGCAGTCTGCGCCCGGGCGGGCAGGGCGGCGGCCAGTGTCGTTGCGGCGGCACCGGCGATCCAGTCGCGGCGGGTCAGTTCCATCGGCAATCCTTGTCAGCGAAGCGGTGCCGCCTTGTCCTGCGCCGCGTGGCCGTCGTCAATCGTCCGACGCGACGGTCAGCGTCGATCCGCTGACCCCGACGATCCGGACGCGGCGACCGACATCCAGATCGGGTCCGCGCGCGATCCAGTCGCTGTCGCCGACCCGCACCCGCCCGATTCCGCCGACGATCGCTTCGACGACCACCACGTCCTGCCCGATCAGCCGCGCCGCGCGATCGTTGAGCAGCGGATCGTCGCTGTCGACCGGATAGTCGGCGTACCAGCGCCGCCCGATCAGTACGGTCACCACGCTCCATGCCCCGAACACCGCCAGTTCGGCCGGCAGGGTCAACGCCGGGAACAACAGCGCCAGCAGTCCGGTGATCGCCGCCGCGATGGCGACGAAGACGAGGAATACGCCCGGCACCGCCAGCTCGGCCGCGCCCAGCGCCGCCGCCAGCAACAGCCAGCCGTACCCGCCTTCGATCATCGCGCGGGCGGCTCGAACGGGCCGACCGGCCGTTCCCGTACCCCCGGGGCAGGAGCGGCGGCGGGCGGGGTGGCTTTGGTTTCGCTCAGCGCTTCCTTTGCCAGCTGTCCGATGCCGCCCAGCGTCCCGATCAGCTGCGTCGCCTCGACCGGGAACAGGATCGTCTTGGCATTGGGGCTGGTCGCGAACTTGCCGACCGCCTCGACATATTTCTGCGCGATGAAGTAGTTGATCGCCTGCGTACCGCCGGCCTCGATCGCGTCGCTCACCACCTGCGTCGCCTTCGCCTCCGCCTCGGCGGCGCGTTCGCGCGCTTCGGAGTCGCGGAACGCCGACTCGCGCCGCCCTTCGGCTTCGAGGATTCGCGCCTGTTTCTGGCCTTCCGCGCGTAGGATTTCGGAGGCACGCGCGCCTTCGGCCTCCAGGATGTTGGCGCGCTTCTCGCGCTCGGCCTTCATCTGCCGGCCCATCGCGTTGACGATGTCGGCGGGCGGGCGGATGTCCTTGATTTCGACGCGGGTGATCTTCACCCCCCACGGATTGGTCGCATGGTCGACGACGCCGAGCAGCCGGGCATTGATCTCGTCACGCTTCGACAGCGTCTCGTCGAGGTCCATCGACCCCATCACCGTGCGCAGATTGGTGGTCGTTATCTGCTGTAGCGCGACATACAGGTCGGACACCTCATATGCCGCCTTGGCCGGGTCAAGTACCTGAAAGAACACGACTCCGTCTGTTGAAACCATCGCATTGTCGCGGGTGATAATTTCCTGTCCCGGGATATCGATCACCTGCTCCATCATATTAACCTTCCGGCCGACACGATAGAAAAAGGCAGGGTAGAAATTGAACCCCGGCCGTGCGACTGCGGTGAAGCGGCCGAAATGTTCGATCGTATATTGATGGCCTTGGGTCACGATCTTCACGCTCATGAACAGGTAAAGCAGCACCAACAGCACCAGTGCCGCGATCACGCCTACGATCATCGTTCATCCCCGCTTGCCTCGACCCAGACCGGTCTAGCATAGCGTCGGCATGGAACCCACCATAAGCCTTGCTCCGCGCAGCCTTTTGTTCGTGCCTGCCGCGAGGACGAACATGATCGCGAAAGCCGCCGGCTTGCCGGCCGATCTGATCGTCCTCGACCTTGAGGATTCGGTTCGTGCGGAGGATAAGGCAGCGGCGCGCGCCGCGTTGCCGGCGGCGATCGAACTGCTTGGCAGTCGCGGTGCGGTTCGCGTCAATGCGCCCGACAGCGACCAGTTCGCCGCCGACCTCTTGGCGATCGGCAATGTGCCGCTGGTCGTCGTGCCGAAGGTGGAGCGCGCCGCCGACCTCGCGCCCCTGGCCGGGCGCTCGGTACTGGCAATGATCGAGACGCCGCGCGGCGTGCTGGCGGCGGCCGAGATTGCCGCGGTCCCCGGCGTAATCGGACTGATGGTCGGGACCAACGACCTCGCCGCCGAACTGCGCCTGCCGCCCGGCGGCGGGCGGGGCGCGCTGGCGCTGGCGTTGCAGGGCGTCGTGCTGGCAGCGCGCGCGGCGGGCGGCTGGGCGATCGACGGCGTGTTCAACGCGCTGGCCGATACCGACGGACTGGCGCGCGAATGCGCCGAAGGGCGGGCGCTCGGCTTCGACGGCAAGTCGCTGATCCATCCCGGCCAGATCGCCGCCGCCAACGCCGCCTTCTCGCCCACCACCGCCGAACTGGAAGAGGCGGCCGCGCTGGTTGCCGCTGCGACCGGCGGTGCGGAGCGGTTTCGCGACCGGATGATCGAGGCGATGCATGTCGAAACCGCGCAAAGGTTGCTCGAACGCGCGCGTTGACGCTTGCCCGTCACGTTTCGGATCGATAGTGGGGCGCATGTCGCTCCGCCCGATCCTCGGACTCGCCGCCCTGCTGTGCAGCGCCTCGGCGGCCCATGCCCAGCACATCACCCCGCAGATGCTGCGCGACCATGTCGCGATACTCGCCGGCGACGCCTATGAGGGTCGCGAACCCGGCACCCCGGGCGGCGATCGTGCCGAAGCCTATGTGTTGCAGGCGTTCGCCGATGCTGGCCTGAAGCCCGGCGCGCCCGACGGCCGCTGGCGGCAGGACGTGGCATTGACCGCGATCGAGGGGAAGTCGGCAACTGCATCGGTGACGCGCGGCGGACGCACCACCCCGTTGACCAACATGGTTGCGATCGGTGCCCAGCCCGATACGCGCGTCGGCGATGCCGGCATCGTCTACGCCGGCGGGCTCGAGGCCGATGCGATCGCCGCCGCCCCGGTCCGCGGCAAGGTCGTGGTGATGCCGCTCAGTGCCGGTCGCGCTGCAAAGGGGCGGGCCTTGGCGAAAGCCGGCGCCGTTGCCGCAATCTATCTGACGCCCGTCACCATTTCCGAAGCCGATGTGCGCGAGAATTTCGGCCGTTCGACCGTCCGCGACGGTGAAGCGCTGCCGATACCGGTCGCCTATCTGTCCGAAGCGCAGGCGGCCGGGCTGCTCGGCGATCGTGCCGCGGCTCTAGCGAAAGCAGGAACCGCCAAGGATTTCCGCCCCGTCGACATCGACGGCACGTTCGACCTGACGGCGACGACCTCCCGCCGCCGCTACACCACTGCAAACATCGTCGGCATGATCCCCGGACGCACCCGTCCGAACGAAGCGGTACTGTTGTCGGCGCACTGGGATCATATCGGTATTTGCCGGGCGGAAGGCGCGCCCGACCGGATCTGCAACGGCGCGGCTGACAATGCCAGCGGCACCGCGATTTTGATCGAGGTCGCCAAGGTCCTTGCCAAGGGACCGGCGCCCGAGCGCAGCATCTATTTCGTCGCGACGACGGCGGAGGAAAAGGGGTTGATCGGCGCCGATGCCTATGCCGCCGCGGTCGCCGAAACCCCGCTCAAGATCGTCGCGAACCTAAATATCGATACTGCCGCGATCGTGCCCACCGGAATGCCGGTGGCGATGGTCGGGCGCGGCAACCATCCGAAGATCGACGCCATCGTCGACGCCACCGCCCGCGCGATCGGCCGCAAGGTCGACACCGATACCGAGGCGAACATCATGGTGCAGCGGCAGGATGGCTGGGCATTCGGCAAGCGCGGCATTCCCGCCGTCATGGCGACCGGTTCGGTCAGCGACATGAAGCGGCTCTTCGCCTATCTCGACGGTCCCTACCATAAGCCGAATGACGACCTCGCGCATATCGACCTGTCCGGTGCCGCCGAGGATGCCGACCTGCATGTCGCGCTCGCCCGCGCACTCGCCGACCCCGCCCGTTACCCCGCCAACTGATACGAGACGACGCCTCCCATGGATATCACCCTCGGCCTGACCTTCGACGACGTGCTGATGGTTCCGCAGGAATCGGACGTGCTCCCCAGCCAGGCCGACCCGCGCACCCGCGTCGCCCGCAATCTCGCGCTCAACATTCCGTTCCTGTCGTCGGCGATGGACACCGTCACCGAAGCTGACATGGCGATCGTCATGGCGCAGCTGGGCGGCATCGGCGTGCTGCATCGCAACCTGACCGTCGAGGAACAATGCGCGGCGGTGCGGGCGGTCAAGCGCTTCGAAAGCGGCATGGTCGTCAACCCGATCACCATCACCGCCGACGCGCCGCTCTCCGCCGCCCGCGCCCTGATGGAGCGGCACCGGATCAGCGGCATTCCGGTGGTCGAGGCATCGGGCAAGCTGGCCGGCATCCTGACCAATCGCGACGTCCGCTTCGCCGAAAATCCGAACCAGCCCGTCGCCGAGCTGATGACCCGCGACAACCTCGCGACCGTCCGCATCGGCGTTTCGCAGGAGGAGGCCCGTCGCCAGCTGCATCAGCGTCGCATCGAAAAGCTGCTGGTGGTCGATGATTCTTACCACTGCGTCGGCCTGATTACCGTCAAGGATATCGAGAAGGCCGTCACCTATCCCAACGCCACCAAGGACGGTGCCGGTCGCCTGTGCGTCGCCGCCGCCACCACGGTGGGGGAAAAGGGTTATGAGCGCACCGAGGCGCTGATCGAGGCCGAGTGCGACCTGATCGTCATCGATACCGCGCACGGCCACAACCGGCAGGTCGCCGAGGCGGTAAGGCGGGTGAAGGCCATCGCGCCGCACGTTCAGGTCATCGCCGGCAACGTCGCGACCGGCGAAGCGACCCGCGCCCTGATCGACGCGGGCGCGGACGGCATCAAGGTCGGCATCGGACCGGGGTCGATCTGCACCACCCGCGTCGTCGCCGGCGTCGGCGTGCCGCAGTTGACCGCGGTCATGGACGCGGCAAAGGCAGCGGCGGGGACTGGCGTGCCGGTGATCGCCGATGGCGGCATCCGCACGTCGGGCGATGTCGCCAAGGCGCTGGCCGCCGGCGCATCGGCAGTGATGATCGGATCGCTGCTGGCCGGTACCGAGGAAGCGCCCGGCGAAACCTTCCTGTACCAGGGCCGCGCCTATAAGAGCTATCGTGGCATGGGTTCGGTCGGGGCGATGGCCAAGGGTTCGGCCGACCGCTATTTCCAGCAGGACATCAAGGACCAGCTCAAACTGGTGCCCGAAGGGATCGAGGGGCAGGTCGCGTTCAAGGGGGCGGCCAAGGACGTCATCCACCAGCTGGTCGGCGGGGTGAAGGCGGCGATGGGCTATACCGGGTCGCACAGCATCACCGATCTGCAGGAACGCGCACGCTTCGTCCGCATCACCAATGCGGGCCTGCGCGAGAGCCATGTCCACGACGTGACGATCACGCGCGAGGCGCCGAACTACCCCACGCGCTGAACCGCACCGGCTGCGGATCATGCACGGTCCGCAGTCCGTTTCCCGCTAACGCCCATTTTCCGTCACCGTGCGTTGAAGTACGGGACCGCGTTCTGTGCCCCCGCATGGTAGATTGATATAGGTTATGTTGTTAGTGTCGGGCATGGTGATTCAGGACCGTAACGCGTGACTCCGGCGGCACGGACCCAGGCTACGATCGATCTGGTCGACGCGATCCTCGACGCTGCACGCACCGGCGGTGCAGCAGGGGATCAGGTCGCCAAGCGGTTCTTCGCCGCGCGCCGCTATGCGGGATCGAAGGACCGCCGCGCGATCCGTACGCTCGCCTATGACGCGGTTCGCCGTTTTGGTGCGGTCCCCCTCAATGCCCGTGCTACGATCGTCGCGTTGGCGGACGACGATGCCGATCTCGCCGCTACCTTCGACGGATCGTCCTATGGTCCGGCACCGATCGCACCGGACGAGCCGCGCGCCGAAACCAGCTATGCACCGGCATGGCTCGTCGATGCGCTGCACGGTGCCGGGCTCGACGATACCGATCTCGCGGCGTTGCTCGAACGGGCTCCGCTCGACATTCGCGTCAACCGCCTGCGCACCGACCGCGAATCGCTGCTCGCCGAACTGGGTGGCGAACCGGCCCCCGACCTGCCCGACGCGATCCGACTCCCGGCCGATACGCTGCCCGATAGCGATGCGTTGCGCGACGGCCGTGCCGAAGTACAGGATTTCGGCAGCCAGATCGTATCGCTCGCCGCCTGTGCCGAACCGGGCGGATTCGCGATCGATCTGTGCGCCGGCGGCGGCGGCAAGACGCTCGCCATCGCCGCACAGATGACGGGGCAGGGGCGCATCCTCGCCACCGATACCGATCGCCCGCGGCTGTCGCGTCTTGCCCCGCGTGCGGCCCGCGCCGGGGTGACGATCGCCGAGCCGCGTCTGCTCGATCCGGGCAAGGAAGCCGCGATGCTCGCGGATGTCGCCGGACAGGCGGACTGGGTGATCGTCGACGCCCCCTGTTCGGGCACTGGCACGTGGCGGCGCAATCCGGAGGCACGCTGGCGGCTGACCCCCGACCGGCTCCATCGCGTGGTCGCGACGCAGGCACGCCTGCTCGACGTCGCCGCCGGCCTCACCTCGCCTACCGGTACCATCACCTATGTCGTCTGTTCGTTGCTTGATGCCGAAGGGGCGGGGCAGGTCGATGCGTTTCTGACGCGCAACCCTGTTTGGCGCGCGCTGCCGCTTGCATTGCCGCGCGGGCACGTCCACGGTTCGGGAATGCGCCTGACCCCGGCATCCGATTCAACCGACGGCTTCTTCGTCGCGCGCCTCGGCCGGGCATAGGGCGGTGTCGCATTCGGAGAAATTGATGCGGTTCACCTCGGTTTCGGTCGCGGCCGCACTTGCTTTGGTCTGCGCGTCGACCTCGCTCAGCGGGCAGCGCCCCGACAATCAGATCGACCCGCGATCGACCGCGCTGCTGCAACAGGGACGTGCCGCACAGGCTGCCGGCAATATCGAAGGCGCCGTCGGACTGATCGAAAGCGCGCTCGTCGTCGATCCGCGCAATCGCCCCGCTTATATCGCACTTGCCGATATCGCGCGCGGACAGGGCCTGCCCGGAAAGTCGATCCGCCTGTATCGCGAGGCGCTGAGCCTCGAACCCAATGATGTCGTCGCGCTGAAGGGCGAGGGCGAGGCACTGGTCCAGAAGGGCGCCGTCACCAGGGCGCGCGAAACGCTGGCGAGGCTCAAGACCGTCTGCGGCGCGACGTGCCCCGCCGCAACCGAACTGGCGGGAGTCATCGCCAAGGGCCCGCCGGTTACCGCCACGGCGCAGCAGACGCCGCCGGCCGTGCCAGGGACGCCGGCAACGACCCAGCAATAACCGGCGTCAGCCCGCGTCCAGCTGTCGGGCAAGCGCCACGAATTCCGCGACGCTGACCGTTTCCGCGCGGCGGGTCGGGTCGATGCCGATCGCCTCGGCCGCTTCGATCGCACCGGGCACCGCCTTCAAGCTCTGGCGCAGCATTTTGCGTCGCTGGCCGAACGCGGCGGCGGTCAGACGTTCCAGCGTCCTGAGCGACACACCGTCGGGCGCTTCGGTCGGCACGACATGCACCACGGCCGACATGACCTTGGGCGGCGGGGTGAAGGCGCTGCGATGCACCGGCATCGCGATCCGGGCGGCACTGCGCCACTGCGCCAGCACGGCGAGCCGTCCATAGGCGTCGTCATTGGCATGGGCGACGATCCGGTCGGCAACCTCGCGCTGGAACATCAGCGTCAAGCTGCGCCACCAGGGCTGCCAGTCGCTCGACAGCCACCCCACGAACAGCGCGGTGCCGACATTGTACGGCAGGTTGGAGGCGATATGCGGCCGCCCTTCGAACAGCGACGGCGCGTCGATCTCCAGCGCATCGCCCTCGATGACCCGCAACCGTCCCGGAAACGCCGCGCCCAGTTCCCCGAGTGCGGGGATACAGCGCCGGTCGCGTTCGATCGCGGTCACCTTCGCCCCGGCCAGCAGCAACGCGCGGGTCAGCCCGCCCGGACCGGGACCGACCTCCAGCACTTCCTGATCGTGCAGGTCGCCGGGCACGCGCGCGATCCGGTCGAGCAATTGCTGGTCGAACAGGAAATTCTGCCCCAGCGCCTTGTTCGCCGACAGGTCGTGGCGCTTGATGACGTCGCGCAGCGGCGGCAGGTCGCCGACCGGGGCGACGCTCACGCTGCGGCCCGGCGCGCGGCGGCTTCGCCCGCCATGCGGATCGCCGCGATCATCGCGCCCGGCTCCGCCCGGTCCTGCCCGGCAATGTCGAAGGCAGTCCCGTGATCGGGCGAGGTCCGCACGATCGGCAGGCCGAGGGTGATGTTGACGCCGTCATCGAAATGCAGCGTCTTGATCGGGATCAGCGCCTGATCGTGATAGGCGCACAGCGCCGCATCGTATCGCGCGCGGGCACGGGGATGGAACATCGTATCGGCGGCCAGCGGCCCGACGATATCGATCCCCTCGGCGCGCAGCAGTTCGACGGCGGGGATCATCACCTCGATTTCCTCGCGTCCGATCGCGCCGCCTTCCCCGGCATGGGGATTGAGCCCGGCCAGCGCGAGACGCGGTGTTGCGATCCCGAAGTCGCGGGTGAGGCCCCGCGCCGTCGCCCGCGCGCGGGCGACCAGCAGATCGATGGTCAGCACATGCGGTACCGCCGACAGCGGTTCGTGGATCGTCAGCGGCACGACCCGCAACGTCGGACCGGCCAGCATCATCACGGCATTCTCGCGCGCGACGCCGCAACGTTCGGCGACGAATTCGGTCTGCCCCGGATAGTCGAATCCGATCCGGTACAAATCGGCCTTCGACACCGGTGCGGTGACCAGCCCCGATGCCGCATCGGACCGCGCCAGACCCGCCGCCAGTTCCAGCGACTGCAACGCACAGCGCGCGCCGCCGATATCGGGGCGTCCGGGGATGATCGCGTCGCCAACGACCACCGACACGACCGGCAATGCCCGGCTGCAAACCTGCGCCGCATCGCGCGGATCGTCGATCCGTTCGACCGGACCGTTCCACACTGCCGACACCGCCGCGACGTCGCCGACTGCGAAGAAGCAGGGGAGGCGTTCCACGTCCCGCCGTTCCCATGCCTTGGCGATCACTTCCGGACCGATTCCCGCCGGATCGCCCATCGATACCGCTAACGGCGCGATCGCCGGCATCGTACCCGCTCCCTCAACGATATTCGATCACCGCGTCGCGCCGCAGGTCGCGCATCATCCGCTGCGCCCGCAGGTTGACGCGTTCCTGCTCCAGTCCCTGCTGGATTTGTGCGGCGCTGGGCAGCGCGCCGTTACGCGGATCTTCGCGACCGCACACGACCAGCACGCGCACGCCATCCTTGGGCGAACCGAAGGGCGGGGTCGCCTGTCCGACGTTCAGCTTCAGGATGATTTCCTGCAACGCCGGCGGCAGGCTGCGGACGGTGACCGCGTCATTGTCGACGATCTCGGCCTTCTGCGTCTGTGCGACCTTGGTCGCGTCGCCGCAGCCGCGGATCGCCTGCGTCGCTTCGGTGAAGGCGGCGACCTTCGCGCTCGCCTGCGCCTCGGTGGTGCCGGCGGGGAAGGGCAGGAAGAGCTGCCGCAACGCCAGCTTGGCGTCGCGCGGATCGGCCGTCAGCACCTGCCGCTTGTCGGCCAGATACAGGATCGAATAGCCGCCCGGCACCTCGATCGGTCCGGCGATCTGCCCGACCTGCATCTGCTGCGCGGCGCGCTGTAACGGCTCGGGCAACATGTTCAGCCTTACGAAGCCCAGATCGCCGCCGACCGCGCGGGTCGATGCCTCGGAAAAGTTGCGCGCGAAATATTCGAACGGAGCGCCCTGGCGGATCTGTTCGATCATCTTGGTCATGCCGCCCTGCACCTCGGCGGCGCGATCGGGGGTGGCGCTCATATAGATTTCGCGCAGGCTAAATTCTTCGGCGCCCTTGGATTCTTCCATGCGCTTGATGACCGCGGCGACCTCTTCTTCACCGACATTTACAAACGGCTCGACCTGTCGCCGCAGCAGCCGGCTCCATGCCAGTTCGCCCTCGATCTGCCGCCGCAGCGACCGGTCCGACGATCCCACCGTGCGCAGATAGGCGCGAAGCTGTTCGGGCGTCTGATTGAACCGCTGCTTGGCCAGCCGGTTGAAGCTCTGCTCCAGTTCGGCCGGCGTGACGGTGATGTCCTTCGCCTTGGCCTGCTGGATCTGCAGCGTTTCGTCGATCAACTGGCGCACGACCTGCTGGCGCAATACCTCGCGGTCCTGCTCGCTCAGCTTGAAATCGTTCAGCGCGACGATCAACGCCATGCGCTGGTCGACATCGGTGCCGGTCAGCACCGTGTCGTTCACGATCGCGGTCGGCTTGCGGATATTGGGGTCCAGCTTGCCGAAGATCGTCGGGTTACCCGGCAGGTTCAGATTGGCGCCGGGCACGTCCTGCCCGTCGCCCACGGTCTGCGCCGCCAGCGAGGCGGCGGCGGCGATCGCGACGAAACCGGCGATCGAACGGCCGATGCGGCCGACATTCACGATGTTGTTGGTCACTTGGTCGTCTTATCCCATGCGCGCGAATTCAGGGCGGTGCCGCACCATTCGGGCAAATTCATGACCCGCCGCGCCTGAACAGGGCCTTATCGTCCCAGGTTCTTCAATGCCAGCGTTACCAGATAGCTGCTGCCGCTGCGCGCGTCGCCGATCCGCTGGTAATCGCGCTTCCACGTCAGGCCGAGCCGCAGGCAGTCGTCCTCATACTGGACACCCAGCCGGTGGCGGATCGGATCATAACCATCGGACAGCGAGAGCGAATCCTCCGACTTGTCGGTCAGGTCGACTGTCGCCGAACCGAACGCCGACCAGAATGGACCATAGGCGATCCGCCCCGCGACGCGAATTTCCTCGCGGTCCTGCAAATCCTCCAGCTCGTCGATATCGCGGTTCAGCCGCAGATAGCCGACCTGCAGATAGGTCCGCCGGCTGCCGACCGTCGCGTCGAGTTCGTTGCGGCGAATCTTCAGCCCGTCCTTGTCGAGCCGGTAGCGATGGGTGAACGTCACCAGTTCGCGAAACCGGATATCGGTCCGCCCGACGAAATCCGACCAGCGGTCGTCCAGCCCGGTGCCGCTCGGCAGGATGCTGGCGCGTTCGCTGGCGCGGTAGCTCTGCCCGATCGTCGCCGCCACCGCGACGCCCGGCAGATCGATCGCATAGTCGAGGCCATAGGTGATGCGCGACGAATCCTCGAACCGGTCGTACCCCGCGAAGCGGTTGAGCGCGAACAGATTCGAATCCTCCAGATCGACGGCCCGCGCATCCTCGTTCGGGACCTGCAGATTGGCGATCTTGGGCGACGCGACCAGTTGCACGCGCGGGCTGATCCGCTGCGTGCCGCCGCCGATCGCGCCGACGAACGGCCAGCGGATATCGACCGCCGCCGCCGCGATGCCGCGCGGGGTGAAGCCTTCGTCACCGCGATAGCTGAGCACCGCCGTATCGATCGTGTCGTGCGCATTATAGACGTCGCCACGCGCATAGGCGGTGACCGTCACCTCCTGCCCAAGCGGCGTATAGCGCGTCAGGTCCCAGCGCGCGGCGGCAAAGGCACGCTGCGTATCCTGTCCCTCGCTGCGCCCGATCGCCAACGTGTTCAACTGTACCTGCGCGACGCCACCCAACAGGCCGTTGAACCGGCGGCGATAGTCGATTTCGGGCAGCGCCACCGGCTGCATGCCCTGATCGTCGCCGACCCGAAGCGTCTGCACCGCCCAGCCGCTGATCGTCAGCATCGAGTCGCGATCGATCCGCTCGACCGTCACATTGTTGCGCAGCCGGTCGTCGCGCGAAATATCGTAGCGGCGCAGGAAGGTCTGGTCGGTGGTATAGCGCAGCGATCCCGACACCGCCCAGTTCGGGTCGAGCTGGAATCGCCCGACCGCGTCGAAATAGCCACGGAACGACTGTTCGCTCCCCGTCGGCACGATGCCGAGCACAAGGTCGTCGCTCCGCCGGCTGACCGTCGCATAGCCCTGTACCCGATATGCGCCCTTCGACGTCAGCGCACGGTAATCGCCCTGCAGCATCGGCAGCACCGCGGTATAGACGTGCGGCGCGATCGTCAGGTCGCGATTGGGCGCCAGACTGAAGTAATAGGGGACGGCAACCTCGACCCCGTTGACCCTGTCGAGCCGGATCGACGGCGCCAGCAGCCCCGAATCGCTGCCATCGCCGATCGAGTGCGAGAAGGATGGCAGCGGGATTGTCGGCAGGCCGAAGATGGTCAGTCCCGCGCCGGTATAGCGGATGCGCTTGCGGATCGGATCGTAGCGGACCTTGATCGCGGTGATCTTCCACGACGGCTCCTTCGGGCATCCTGCCGAGTTCGTCACCGAACACGGCGTATAGGCCGCGCTTTCGACGGTCACGACGCCGTTTTCGGAACGGGTACCGCGCTTCGCCGCGATCCGCCCGCCTTCGTCGAGCACCACCAGCATATTGTCGACCACGCCGTCCTTCAGCGTGTCGGTCAGCTCGATCCGGTCGCCGTACGCAACGTCGCCCTGCGGGTTGGTCACCGCGATATTGCCGTCGGCGACGACCTGTCCGGTCTTGCGGTTCCACGTCACCCGATCGGCGCGCAGCCGGTTGCCCTCGCGCAGCAGCCGCACCTCGCCGCTAGCCGTCACGATATCGGCGTTGCTGTCATATTCCAGCAGGTCGGACGAGAAATCGATCTGGTCGCCGGTCGGCGGGGTGGGCAGCGCCTGTTCGGGCGCGGGCGGGGGTGCTGGCCGATCCTGCAAATCCTGCGCACAGGCCGGCCCGCCGAACGCCAATGTCAACCCAAGGGCAAGCGAGCCGATCGAACGCACCACTAGTTCCGCTTCCCCTTGTCGCCGCCCGCTGGCGACCTTGTCGGCAGTGCCTATCGCATCGTGCAGCGGGAACCGCAATCGCTGTCCACCCGCTTTACCTGCCCGCAACAGCGGGCCTAGAAGGCGGCAGCGCCCATGTGCGCCAGCGTAGAAGGAAGTGCATGTCGATCTCGATCCAGTTCGCCCCCGACCGGGGAACCGCCACCGCCCTTGTCCTGCCCGTCGCCAGCGGGGGACTCGACCGGATCGCCGCGGCCGGGCTCGACGATGCCACTACGGCACTGGTCGCCGGCGCCGCCCGTGCCGGCCGGTTCGAGGGCGAGGCCGGGTCGATGGCCGAAATCTTCGTACCCGGTGACGGCGACAGCGCTGATCGCGTCATCCTGCTCGGCATCGGCGCCGGCGACGGCGCTGCGCTGGAAAAGGCGGGCGGCGCGCTTACCGGGCGCTTCCTGCTGTCGGGGCTGACCGGGCTGACCGTCGATTTCGCTGGCATTAACGTGTCGGCGGCATCGGTTGCACGCTTCGCGGCGACGGCGGCCCAGCGCGGCTGGCGGCAGGATGGCTATCGGACGAAGATGCCCGAAAAGTCGAAGCCAACGCTGACGACGATCACCATCGCCAACGCTCCGGACGGCATCGACGACGCCTTCGTCGCCGCCGATGCGATCACCCGGGGACTGGACCTGACCCGTACGCTGGTCACCGATCCGCCGAACATCCTCTACCCGGTCAGCTTCGTCGAAAAATGCCGCGAACTGGCCGATCTCGGCATCGAACTCACCATCCTAGACGAACGGCAGATGTCCGAACTCGGCATGGGCGCGCTGCTCGGCGTCAGCCTCGGCTCCGAAAAGGAAGCGCGCCTGCTCGCCATGCGCTGGAACGGCAAGGGTGAGGGCGATGTCGACCTCGCCTTGGTGGGCAAGGGGGTGACCTTCGACACCGGCGGCATTTCGCTCAAGCCCGGACCCGGGATGGAAGACATGAAGTGGGACATGGGCGGCGCGGGCGCGGTCGCCGGCGCGATGAAGGCGCTGGCGTCGCGCAAGGCGAAGGCCAATGTCGTCGGCGTCGTCGGGCTGGTCGAGAACATGCCGGATGGCAAGGCGCAGCGCCCCGGCGACGTCGTCACCAGCATGTCGGGCCAGACGATCGAAATCCTCAACACCGATGCCGAGGGGCGTCTGGTGCTGTGCGACGTGCTGACCTGGGTCCAGAAGACGCACAAGCCAGGAACCATCGTCGATCTCGCCACGCTGACCGGCGCGATGATCATCTCTTTGGGCAGCGAGCATGGCGGCATGTTCGCCAATGACGATTCGCTCGCCGACCAGCTGCTCGCTGCATCGCGTGAATCGGGCGACCTGTTGTGGCGCTTTCCGTTGTCGCCCGCCTATGACAAACTGCTCGACAGCCCGATCGCCGACATGAAGAATATCGGCCCGCGCGGCGCCGGATCGATCACCGCGGCGCAGTTCCTGAAGCGTTATATCGAGGACGGCGTCCGCTGGGCGCATCTCGACATCGCCGGCATGGTATGGGCCGACAAGCCTGGCAACCACCATGACAAGGGCGCGACCGGCTTCGGCGTGCGCCTGCTCGACCGGTTCGTCGCGGACAATTTCGAAGGTTGAGGCCCGACCGCCTCACACGTCATTCCAGCGCAGGCTGGAATGTCCTGCGGAAAGCACGGCACACCCGCCGCGAGAGACCCCAGCCTTCGCTGGGGTGACGGGTGGGGGAGGGCATACAAGCGAACCTATGAAAGTCGACTTCTACCACCTGACCCGCAGCCCGCTCGACCGCGTGCTCCCGCGCATCGCCGCGCGTCTGCACGGCGACGGCGAGCGGTTGCTCCTGGTGTCGGAGGATGCCGATCAGCGCCGCAATCTCGACATGCTGCTTTGGACCTACGCCCCCGACAGTTTCCTGCCGCACGCGCAGGCGGGGGCCGGAGAGGACAGCCTCCAAGCGGTGCTGATCGCTCCCGACGTCGTTGCGACCAAAACCGCCCGCAACATCGCGATCGTCGACGGCCGCTGGCGCGACGCGGCGCTGACCTTCGATCGCGCCTTCCACTTCTTTGGCGAAGACCATATCGCCGCCGCCCGCGCCGCGTGGAAGGGGCTGGCCGACCGCGACGGCGTCGAGCGCCGCTATTGGCGACAGGGCGACAATGGTTGGGAACAGGCGGCGTAACGCTTGCCTGTAACGCGGCGCCCGACTAGGGGGACCGTCAACTTCCAACCAGCAACGCAGGAGCTGCGACCACCATGGCCGCCACCCGTACCTTTTCGATCATCAAGCCCGACGCGACCCGCCGCAACCTGACCGGCGCCGTCACCAAGATGCTGGAGGAAGCCGGCCTGCGCGTCGTCGCTTCGAAGCGCATCCAGATGACCCGCGAACAGGCCGAAGGTTTCTACGGCGTGCACCGCGAGCGTCCCTTCTTCAACGACCTCGTGTCGTTCATGATCTCGGGCCCGGTCGTCGTGCAGGTCCTCGAAGGCGAAAACGCCGTGCAGGCGAACCGCGACATCATGGGCGCGACCAACCCGGCGAACGCCGAACCGGGCACGATCCGCAAGGAACTCGCCGAATCGATCGAAGCCAATTCGGTCCATGGCTCGGATTCGGAAGAGAATGCCAAGATCGAGATCGACTTCTTCTTCAAGCCGGAAGAGATTGTCGGCTGATCGATCGGCCGATCGAATGAAAAAAGGCCCGCTTCCGATGAGGAGGCGGGCCTTTTTTTGTTTCTGCGTTGGTCGGCTGCGAACTTGCCTCACCGTTCGTCCTGAGTAGCCGCTGAACCTGTCGAAGCGGCGTATCGAAGTACCGTTGGCGGCAGGTGCTTCGATACGAGCCTTCGACTGCGCTCAGCCCCTACGCAGCACGAACGGAAGCGGAAAAAGCTACCCCATTCTTCCATCCCGTTCGGGTCGAGCAGCTTCGAGCCTGCCGAGAAGATGGTCGGGTGAACCATGCCCCGCCTGGTTCACCCGACCCTCGTCGAGAACGGGCTGATTGGGCCACCCCTTCTCGACGACGGTTCTCGATAGGCTCGAACCTCCAATGGGATTGAGACCGAGGGGAGAGCCCCCCTTACTTCACCCCGGCAGTCGCCGCGACCGCCACAACCGGCGTGCCTGCCGACACCGCGGCCGTCGCCGGCACCGCAACCGGCGTCGCCGACTCGGTGAACGCCTTCAACTCGCGACCCGCCGGAATGCGCGCGCTCTTGCCCGTGACGAAGGGCGCCGCCGGCCACAGCAGCGCGACCGATGCCACCGTCGCGACGGTGTTGCCTTCGCCTTCCTGACGATATTTCCCGGTCACCGGGATGCGGCGACCGTTCAGGTCGATCGAGCGGACCTGGATTTCCATCTTGCCCGACTTGCCGAACGCACCCTTGCCGGTCAGCCAGGTGACTTCGCCCACGGCGGGTGTGCCCTTAGGAATTACGACATAATCGCCCAGCATCACGTCGGCAGCGACGGTCAGCCCGAACTTGTAGCCGACCTCGATGCGACCGCCCTTGGTCGTCAGGTCCTCGTTCATCGACAGCAGCACTTCAGTGTTCGCCGGCAGCTGCGCATTGGCAGTGGCGCCCCCACGCGCGACGGCGGTCACCGGCGCCGACTGGTCCTGCGCGACCGCAGCGGTCATCGACGCGCCAGCGAAAGCGGCGACGCAAAGCATCTTCACGAACGTCATGATCTTCCCCTCTACTTCCCCCCCATGGGAAGTCAGGCCGGATCGTATCCGATCGTGACGCCGCTGAATAGGGGCGGGAGAAGCGTGACTGAACCGAAACGGGGTTAACGCCCGCCCGCCTCCAGCAGTCCGCGCGGTGCCGCCAGTTCCCATGCATGGGCAACAGCATCGTCGATCGCGGCTGCGTCGCTATCCGGCAACGCCACCCAGCCATCGTCGCCGCGCACGGTCGCCGCGCCGTCCACCCGCACGAACGCTTCGCCTTCGACCAGAAAGACCGTCGCGCCATCCTCCTGTCGTTCCTCGACCCCCGGCAATACCTTCACTGCTTCACGGATATGGTCGAGCATCTCGGTCATCGCGTCACAAACTCCGTCAGGGTTCGCGGGTAGAGGCGATGTTCCTCCACCAGCACCCGCGCCGCCAGCGTATCGGGCGTATCGTCGGGCAGGATCGGAACGCGCGCCTGCGCCAATACGCTCCCGGCATCGAGTTCTTCGGTCACGACATGCACCGAACAGCCCGCCTCGGCATCGCCGGCGGCGATCGCCCGCGCATGGGTATCGAGGCCCTTATAGGCGGGCAGCAACGACGGATGGATATTGACGATCCGGTCGCGCCACTGGCCGACGAACCAGTCCGACAGCAACCGCATATAGCCGGCCAGCGCGATCGTCTCGACCCCGGCATCCCGCAGCGCACCGTCGATCGCCGCCTCATAGTCCGCTTTCGGGATGCCGCGCGGCGAATGGGCGAAGGTCGCGATGCCCGCTTCGGCAGCATGGGTCAGGCCGGCGGCATCGGGCTTGTCCGACGCCACCAGCACGACGTCATAGGGGCAGTCCGCCGCCTTGGCGGCTGCGATCAGCGCCGCCATGTTCGATCCCCGTCCCGAAATCAGGACGCCGACACGGTGTTTAGCCAAGATGCGTCGCGCTCCAGTCGCTCCGCGCGCTCCACGTCCCAGCACTGCCCTTGACGGTGCAGCCCTTGTCGCCCGCATCGACCGTGCCGATCCGCACCACCGTCTCGCCAGCCTCCGCCAGCGCCGCCGCGACCGCCTCGGCGTCCTCGGCAGCGACCAGCACCGCCATGCCGATGCCGCAGTTGAACGTCCGCGCCATCTCTTCGGGCTCGATATTGCCCTGCGCCTGCAGGAACGCCATCAAGCGCGACTGCTCCCACGCATCGGCATCGACCGTCGCATGCGCCCCTTGCGGAAGGACGCGCGGGATATTCTCCAGCAATCCGCCGCCGGTGATATGCGCCAGCCCGTGGATGCGCCCTTCGCGCAGCAGCGGCAGCAGCGACTTCACGTAGATCCGGGTCGGCGCCATCAGCGCGTCGATCAACAGTACGTCCTGATCGAACAGGGCAGGGCGGTCGAGCTTCCACCCCTTGTCGGCCGCCAGTCGCCGCACCAGCGAGAAGCCGTTCGAATGGACCCCCGACGATGCCAGCCCGAGGATGACGTCGCCCACCGCGACCTTGTCCCCGGTCAGCAGCTGCTCGCGCTCGACCGCACCGACGCAGAAGCCGGCAAGGTCGTAATCGCCGTCGGCATACATGCCCGGCATTTCGGCGGTCTCGCCCCCGATCAGCGCGCAGCCGGCCTGCCGGCACCCCTCGGCGATCGAGGCGACGACCCGCTCGGCGGTGTCGGCGACCAGCTTGCCGCTGGCATAATAGTCGAGGAAGAACAGCGGCTCGGCACCCTGCACGATCAGGTCGTTGGCGCACATCGCGACCAGATCGATACCGACCCCGTCATGTGCATTGTGTTCGATCGCCAGCTTCAGCTTGGTACCGACGCCGTCATTGGCGGCGACCAGCAACGGATCCTTGAACCCTGCCGCCTTCGGATCGAACACGCCGCCAAAGCCGCCCAGCTCGGCATCGGCCCCCGGCCGCCGCGTCGACTTCGCCAACGGCCCGATCGCGCGGACCAGGGCATTGCCCGCCGCGATCGAGACGCCTGCCTGTGCGTAGGTATAGCCGCCGCCGCGGTCCGCTTCGTTGCTCATTGGGTCCGACTAGCCACATCGCGCTTGGATTTCCACGCCTGCTTCGTCAAAAGGCGCGCATGACCTTGGTTCAGCCCCGCCGCATCCTTGCCGCCCTCGCATTGGGCGTGGTCGCGACCGGGGCGGTCGTGGCGCAGCAAGGCGGCGTCGCGCCGGTCGACGGATCGGGCAGCTTCGAGGTAAACGGTGTGCGCGTCGACGTCGCCGGCCGGACGGCGGAGGCGGCGCGCACCACCGGCTGGCGCCTCGCCCAGCGCAAGGGCTGGCAGATGCTGTCGCAGCGGCTGACCGGACAGGCCCGTTCGCTGCCCGACGGCACGCTCGATTCGTTGGTGACCAGCATCGTCGTCGAAAGCGAACAGATCGCGCCGAACCGCTACATCGCCCGGTTGGGTGTGCTGTTCAATCGTAGCCGCGCCGCCTCGATCCTCGGCATCGCCGGCGTGTCTGAGCGTAGCCCGGCAATGCTGGTGGTGCCGCTGATCTGGGACGGCGGCACCGGCACCGTCTTCGAACGTGCGACCCCGTGGCAGGCGGCATGGGCGCGGTTCCGCACCGGTGGCAGCGTTATGGACTATGTCCGGCCCAGCGGCACCGGCGCCGACGGCCTGCTGCTCAACGCCGGACAGGTGACGCGGCGCGGGCGTGGCTGGTGGCGCACCGTCCTCAACCAGTACGGCGCGTCCGACGTGCTCATCCCGCAGGTCCGCCTGTATCGCCAATGGCCCGGCGGCCCGGTGATCGGCACCTTCACCGCCGGCTACGGCCCCGACAACCGCCTGCTCGGCAGTTTCTCGCTCCGCGTCAATCAGGGCGATGCCGTTCCCGCGCTTCTCGACGAAGGCGTCCGCCGTCTCGATGCGCTGTATCAACAGGGGCTGCGCAGTGGCGCGCTCCGCCCCGACCTCGTCCTCGCCGCCCCGCCACCGGGCAGCGTGATCCTGCCTGACGAGGAGGAGATCGTCGACCCGACCAGCATCGACGCGGGCGCAACCCCGACGCCGGTTCCGACCGGCGACAGCGTCACACTGTCGATCCAGGCCGACACCCCGACCGTAGCCGCGGTCGAATCGACCGAGGCTGCGTTGCGATCGGTCCCCGGCGTCCGCTCGGCGGCGACCTCCAGCCTCGCGCTCGGCGGCGTATCGGTGCTGCGCGTGACGTTCGACGGCGATATCGCCATTCTCAGCGCCGCGCTCGAATCGCGCGGGTGGCAGGTGCAGCAGGGCGATGGCGCGCTGCGTATCCGTCGCCGCGCCGCCTCGACCCCGACCGCTCCGCCGAGTGCCCCGCAGGAATGACCAGTCTGCCTCGCGCTACGGTTCAGCTTACCCTGCCTCTCGAACTTCCCGCCGGCGCCCGGCAGGACCTGTTCCTTGTCGGGCCGTCGAACGAAGCCGCCGTCCACCATCTCGATCATTTCGCGACCTGGCCCGTCCAGGCGGCGCTGCTGGTCGGTCCGCGCAAATCGGGCCGTACGCTGCTCGCCCGGCTTTTCGCGGCGAAGAGCGGCGGGACGATCGCCGACGATGCCGATCGCTGGAGCGAGACCGAGCTGTTCCACGCATGGAACCGGGCACAGAGCGATGCCCGCCCGCTGCTGATCGTCGCCGATGCCGCGCCGCCGATCTGGCGGATCGGGCTGCCCGACCTGCGCTCGCGCATCAACGCGACGCCGGTGCTGCGCCTCGAAGCGCCCGACGACGTGCTGATCGAAACACTGCTGCAATATCTCTTCGACAGGAAGGAACTTGTCGCCGCGCCCGATCTGGTGCGCTGGCTTGCCCGCCGCGTCGAACGGAGCCACCTTGCGGTGCTTCGCATCGTCGAGGCTCTGGAGGAAGATGCCATGTTGCGCTCGACGCGCCGTCTGACCGTTCCCGCCGCGCGCGCCGCGCTGGCCGGCAATCCGTTGCTGCTGGACCGCCTGCTGTGAACGATCCCGTCCCCTCCGCCCGCACCACCGTCGCCGCCGCGCCCCAGGCACGCTATTTCAACCGCGAACTGTCGTGGCTGGCATTCAACCGTCGCGTACTCGACGAAGCGTGCAACCCCGACCATCCGCTGCTCGAACGGTTGCGCTTCCTGTCGATCTCGGCGACCAACATCGACGAATTTTTCATGGTCCGCGTCGCGGGCCTGAAGGGGCAGCAGATGCAGGAGGTAGGCCATGAATCGGTCGACGGCCTGACCCCGTCGCAGCAACTGGCCGCGATCACCGTCGACGCCGCCGGGCTGGTCGACAGCCAGCAGCGCATCTGGCGCGATATCGCGGCGCAACTGGCCGAGGCCGATATCAGCGTGCTCGGCGCCGACGCGCTGCATGGGGAGACCGAGGAATGGCTTGCCCGCTATTTCCGCGATCAGCTGTTCCCGGTGCTCACCCCGCAGGCGCTCGACCCGGCGCACCCGTTCCCCTTCATCCCGAACCTCGGTTCGGCCATGCTGTTCGACCTGATCCGCCGGTCGGACGAGGTCGAGGTGCGCGAGGTCGTGCTGCTCCCCTCGGCGATGCCGCGCTTCGTCCGCCTGCCGGGCAAGTCGGCGCGCTATGTCGCGATCGAAACCGTGCTGCGCCATTTTTCGGGGCAGTTCTTCCCCGGCTATGACGTGCGCGCCTCCGCCGCCTTCCGCGTCATCCGCGACAGCGATATCGAACTGGAGGAAGAGGCCGAGGATCTGGTCCTTTATTTCCGCACCGCGATCAAACGCCGCCGCCGCGGCAGGATCATTCGCCTCGAAATTGAATCGGGCATTTCCGACGAACTGGTCCAGCTGCTGCGCGACGAAATGGGCGGCAGCGATGCGCTCATCACCGAAACCGGCGGGTTCCTCGGCATCGGCGACCTGTCGATGCTGGTGGCGGAAGACCGGCCCGACCTCAAATTCCCGCCCTTTTCTCCGCGCTTTCCCGAACGCATCCGCGAATATGGCGGCGACTGTTTCGCGGCGATCCGGGCGAAGGACATCGTCGTCCACCACCCGTACGAAACCTTCGACGTGGTGCTCGCTTTCCTCAAGCAAGCCGCCGCCGATCCCGATGTCGTCGCGATCAAGCAGACGCTGTACCGCGCCGGCAAGCAATCCGCTGTCGTCGCTGCGCTGGTCGCTGCTGCCGAGGCCGGCAAGTCGGTGACCGCCGTCGTCGAACTGAAGGCCCGTTTCGACGAAGAGCAGAACCTGAACCTCGCCTCGGTGCTCGAACGCGCCGGGGTGCAGGTCGTCTACGGCTTCATCGAGTGGAAGACCCACGCGAAGATCTCGATGGTCGTCCGGCGCGAGGAGCAGGGCTATCGTACCTATTGTCACTTCGGCACCGGCAATTATCACCCGATCACCGCGCGCATCTACACCGACCTCAGCTTCTTCACCGCCGATCCGGTGATCGGTCGCGATGCGGCGCAGGTGTTCAACTACATCACCGGCTATGTCGAACCGCAGGCGCTGCAACAGCTTGCCATCAGTCCCCGCGACCTGCGCGACCGGCTGGAGGCGCTGATCGAGGGCGAGATTCAGACCGCCCGCGCCGGCGGCGAAGGTTCGATCTGGCTGAAGATGAACTCGCTGGTCGATCCGGCACTGATCGACAAGCTGTACGAGGCATCGGCGGCCGGCGTGCAGATCGACCTGATCGTGCGCGGCATCTGCTGCCTGCGGCCGGGCGTACCGGGCATGTCCGACAACATCCGCGTCAAATCGGTGGTCGGCCGCTTTCTCGAACACAGCCGCATCTATTGCTTCGGCAACGGACAAGCGCTGCCGAACGACGACGCACTGGTCTATGTATCTTCGGCCGACTGGATGCCGCGCAATTTCGACCGCCGCGTTGAATATCTGCTGCCGATCACCAACCCGACCGTTCACGACCAGGTGCTCGATCAGGTCATGGTCGCCAATCTGCTCGACACCGAACAAAGTTGGGACCTTGGTCCCGATGGCAGCTATCGCCGGATGGCGAAGGGTGACAAGCCGTTCAACCTGCACCGCTATTTCATGACCAACCCGTCGCTGTCCGGGCGCGGTGCGGCGATCGAGAGCGGGTCGGCAACGGTACCACAGAAACTGTCGCTGCGCGCATGGCGGGCGGCCCGGGAAGGAACGATGTGATCCGATTGCCGTGGAGCCGTCCCGCCACCATCGCCCATAGCGCGATCATCGACATCGGATCGAACTCGATCCGTCTGGTCGTCTATGGCGGGCCGGATCGCATCCCGGCGACGCTATTCAACGAGAAGGTGCTGGCGGGCCTCGGCCGCTCGCTGGCGGCGACCGGCACGATCGACGCGGAAGCATTTCGCGTCGCCGGCGCCGCGCTTGCGCGCTTCGCATGGCTGACGCGCGAGATGCAGGTCGATGTCGTCCGCACCGTCGCCACCGCCGCCGTTCGCGACGCCAGCAACGGCCACGACCTGATCGCGCTCGCCGAAGGCGTCGGGCTGACCGTCGAGACGCTATCGGGCGAGGAGGAGGCACAGGCTGCCGGCCACGGCGTGCTGTCGGCGATCCCTGATGCCGACGGCATCGTCGGCGACCTTGGCGGCGGCAGTCTCGAACTGGTCCGGGTAAGGGGCGGCAAGCTCGGCGAGCGTGTCTCCTTTCCGCTCGGTGTGCTGCGCATCGGCGCGATCCGCGAACGACGCGCGGGCGAACTCGACCGCACGGTACAGCGGATGGTGCGCGACGCCGGCTGGGCGGGGCAGGGGCGGGGACTGCCCTTCTATCTCGTCGGCGGATCATGGCGCGCGCTCGCGCGGCTCGACATGCATCTGACCGGCTATCCGCTGCCGATCGCCCATGGCTATGCGATATCACTTAACCGAATCAATGCGTTGCGGAAGATTCTTGCCGATCTTCCTCGTACCGATCTGAAGGCGGTGCCGAACCTGTCGGGCGGGCGGGTGCCGACTCTCGACAATGCGACGGCGGTGCTGGCGTCGATGACCAAGCATCTCGGTTCGGCGACGACAATGGTCTCGGCCTATGGCCTGCGCGAGGGGCTGCTCTACGCTGCCTTGCCCGCCGATGTCCGCGCACAGGATCCGTTGCTGATCGCCGCCCATGACGAAGGCGCCCGGCAGGGCCGCTTCGCCGAACATGGCGACCTGCTGCACAAGTGGATCGCGCCGCTATTCCCGGATGACGATGCCGCGATGGTCCGGCTGCGCCATGCCGCCTGCCTGCTCGCGGATGTGGGCTGGCACGCCAACCCCGAATTCCGCGCCGAACGCGGCGTCGAGATCGCGCTGCACGGCAACTGGGTGGCGATCGATGCCGCGGGCCGCGCAATCGTCGCGCAGGCGCTCTACAGTTGCCTTGGTGGCGGCGGCGACGCCGCGCCCGATCCGCTGCCCCGCCTCGCTCCGGCGGCGTCGCTTTCCACCGCGCACCGCTGGGGGCTGGCCATGCGGCTCGGCCAGCGTCTCAGCGGCGGCGTCGCGGCTCCCTTGCAGCGCACCGACCTGCGTCGTGGTCGCGGGCAGGTCGAACTGGTCGTTCCCGGCCGCGATACCGCGCTGTATGGCGAAGCCGTCCAGAAACGGCACAAGGCGCTCGCCACGGCGCTTGGTATGGAAGCGGCGCTGGTCACGAACTGACCGCGCTTTCCTACATAGCGCGAATTTGCAACCTTCCCGCCGTTCTTTCCACGGTCAGGATCACGAAACGCGCCGCACGAATGCGAAACCGCCAAAGTGTCAACTTCCGCGTCTGCCGCTACGCTCAAACCATTGTAAATAATCAGGTTATGGCATTCAAAAAGGCCGACGTACCGTAACCTTTGTCAACTTCCGGAACGTCATCCGCAGCGCAAATTGGTCACGATTCCCTTGTCGTCGACATCGATGTTCAGCCGGTCGGGCCGAAAGTCCATCGTCACCATCATCCCCGGCCGGATCACCCGCACCGCCCGTGCGCCCGACCGCTTGCCCGCATCGTCCGCCGTAGTTTCGGTCACCGCCTTGCCGACCAGATCGGCGATCGAACCAAGACCGCAACTGTCGATCTCTGAAGCGGCGCCCGGCCCGACCGGCCGCGACCCGATCGTCGGCGGCGACGTCCGTACCGGCGGCGGGATCTGTGGTTCGGCACAGCCGGCCACCGCGACTGCCATCAACGCAAGCTGCTTCATTCCACCACCTCCGCTCGGGTCATCTTCAATCGTCCACCCAGCACGGTGAACCCAAGCTGACCCTCCACCAGCGCCAGCGCATCGCGCCCGAACTGCTCGAACCGCCACCCGTTCAGGATCGACAACCCGTCGCGCTGTCCGGCGGCCAGCGCCTCCAGATCGTCCGACCGCGCCAGCAGCCGCGCGGCGACCTTGATCTCGTTCGCGCGGATTTTCAGCAGCAGTTTCAGCAGGTCGGCGACCAACGCGCCTTCCTTGCCCAATGCCGGCTTGCGCTCATCGCGCCCCGGCATCTCGTCGGCGGGCAACGGACGCGCCTCGGCCAGCGCGGTCATCATCCGCGCGCCGATATCGTTATGCGCCCATGCCGCCGACAGCCCGCGCACCTTCGCCAGATCGGCCTGCTTGCGCGGTGGGTTACCGGCCAGATCGGCGATCGTCTCGTCCTTCACGATTCGCCCGCGCGGCAGATCCTTGCCCTGCGCCTCCAACTCGCGCCACTTGCCCAGCGCCTTCAGCCGGCCCAGCACCTCGGGCTTGCGGCTGTTGACGCGGATGCGCTGCCACACCGTCTCGGGATCGTTGAAATAATTGGACGGATCGCCGATCCGCTCCATCTCCTCGTCCAGCCACAGCCCGCGCCCGGTCTTGCGCAGCTTGGCCAGCATCTTGGGAAAGATCACCGACAGATGCGTCACATCGGCGATCGCATAGTCGATCTGCCGATCGTCGAGCGGGCGCCGCGACCAGTCGGTGAACCGCGCCCCCTTGTCGACGGTGATCCCCAGATAGGCGTCGACCAGGTTGGAATAGCCGACCTGCTCGCCCTGACCCAGCGCCATCGCCGCCACCTGCGTGTCGAACATGGGGAAGGGCGTCTTGCCGGTCAGTTTATAGACGATCTCGATGTCCTGCCCGCCCGCATGGAAGACCTTCAGCACCTCGTCATTGTCGGTCAGCAGGTTCAGCAGCGGGGTCAGGTCGATGCCCGGTGCCATCGGATCGATCGCCGCCGCTTCCTCGGTATTGGCGATCTGGATCAGGCACAGTTCGGGCCAATAGCTGTTCTCGCGCATGAATTCGGTGTCGACGGCAACGAAGTCGGACGTGGCGAGGCGGGTACAGAGGGCGGCGAGGGTCGCGCTGTCCTCGATCAACGGATGGATATGCATCACGCCCGCATAGCAAGGTTCCGCGCCTTGACAAAAGGGGGTGGGGGAGGGAAGCGGCGCACATCCAGAAATCACTATTTTAGTGAAACACCGCCAAAGGTCTTACCGATGCACGCCTATCGCACTCATAACTGCGGCCAGCTTACGGACGCGAACGACGGCGATACCGTCCGCCTGTCGGGCTGGGTTCATCGCAAGCGCGACCATGGCGGTGTGCTGTTCATCGATCTGCGCGACCATTACGGCATTACCCAGATCGTCGCCGACAGCGATTCGCCCGCGCTCGCGCTCCTCGAATCGGCCCGCACCGAATCGGTGCTGACCATCGACGGCAGCGTGAAGCTGCGCAGCGAGGCGACGAAGAACCCGAACCTCGCCACCGGCGCGATCGAAGTCTATGCCCGCGCCGCAACGCTCCAGTCGGCGGCGCAGGAACTGCCGATGCCAGTCGCCGGCGAGGCCGAGTATCCGGAAGACATTCGCCTGCGCTATCGTTTCCTCGACCTGCGTCGCGAGCGGCTGCACGCGAACATCCTGCTGCGCTCGAACGTCATCGCCTCGCTGCGCCGCCGGATGATCGATCAGGGCTTCACCGAATTCCAGACCCCGATCCTAACCGCGTCGTCGCCCGAAGGCGCGCGCGACTATCTGGTCCCCAGCCGCGTCCATCCGGGCAAATTCTACGCGCTGCCGCAGGCGCCGCAGATGTTCAAGCAGCTGCTGATGGTCGCGGGCTTCGACCGCTATTTCCAGATCGCGCCCTGCTTCCGCGATGAGGACGCGCGCGCCGACCGCAGCCCGGGCGAATTCTACCAGCTCGATTTCGAGATGAGCTTCGTGACGCAGGAAGACGTGTTCGCCGCGATCGAACCCGTCCTGCACGGCGTGTTCGAGGAATATGCCGACTGGCAGGGCAAGGGCCGCACCGTGTCGCCGCTGCCGTTCAAGCGTATCCCCTACCGCGAATCGATGCTCAAATACGGCAACGACAAGCCCGACCTGCGCAACCCGCTGCTCATCACCGACGTGTCCGACCTGTTCGTCGGATCGGGCTTCGGCCGTTTCGCCTCGATCGTCGAGGCGGGCGATGTCGTCCGTGCGGTGCCGGCACCCAGGACCGCTGACAAGAGCCGCAAATTCTTCGACGACATGAACGCCTGGGCCCAGTCCGAAGGGTTCGCTGGCCTCGGTTACGCTACCCGCAAGGGCGGCGAATGGGGCGGCCCGATCGCCAAGAACCATGGCGAGGAAGGCATGGCCAAGATCGCCGAAGCGCTCGGCCTTGGTCCCGATGACGGCGTGTTCTTCGCCGCCGGCAAGGAAGCGCAGGCCGCCAAGCTCGCCGGCCTCGCACGCACCCGCGTGGCCGAGACGCTGGGGCTGATCGACGACAAGCGCTTCGAATTCTGCTGGATCGTCGACTTCCCGATGTTCGAATATGACGAGGACGCGAAGAAGGTCGATTTCAGCCACAACCCCTTCTCGATGCCGCAGGGCGAGATGGAAGCGCTGGAGACGATGAACCCGCTCGACATTCTCGCCTATCAGTATGACATCGTCTGCAACGGCGTGGAGCTGTCGTCGGGCGCGATCCGGAATCACCGCCCGGAGATCATGTACAAGGCGTTCGAGATCGCCGGCTATTCGCAGGAAGACGTGGACACGAACTTCGCGGGCATGATCAACGCCTTCAAGTTCGGCGCCCCGCCGCACGGTGGCTCGGCGCCGGGCGTCGACCGGATCGTCATGTTGCTGGCCGACGAGCCGAACATCCGCGAGGTCATCACCTTCCCGATGACGCAGAAGGCAGAAGACCTGATGATGGGCGCGCCCAACTATGCGACGCCCAAGCAGTTGCGCGAACTGAACATCCGCGTGACCGTCGAGGGTCCGAAGGAAGGCTGAAGCGTTTCGCGGGGCGGGGTTTTATCCCCGCCCCGCGTCGCATCACGCGTTTTCGAACGTTTCGCCCTCGAGTACGCGCAAACGGCCGTCCTCGATCGCGAATACCGCGCCGTGCAGCTTCAGCTTGCCGGCCTCGACCCGCTCCTTGACGAACGGGAAGGTCATCAGGTTCTGGAGCGAGACCTTGACGCCTTCCTGCTCCAGCGCCTTCTGCCCTGCGGGGCCGGTGCCATGCTCCGCCACGACCTTCTCGCGCGCTTCGTCCAGCAGGTCGATCCAGTGGGCGACGAAGCCGCCTTCACCCGGCTTTGTATTGGCCAATGACTGGGTAAGGCAGGCATTCACGCCGCCACATGCGCCATGGCCGAGAACGAGGACTTCCTCGACCTCCAGCTTGGTCACCGCGAATTCCAGCGCCGCCGACACGCCGTGGCGCCCGCCATCATCCTCGAACGGCGGAACGAGGTTGGCGACGTTGCGCACCACGAAGATCTCGCCCGGCCGCGCACCGAAGATCGTCGCCGGATCGACCCGGCTGTCGGAGCAGGCGATCACCATCACCTTCGGGCTCTGACCCGTTGCCAGTTCGCTCCAGCGTTCGCGTTCCTGCTGCCACTCGGTGCCGCGGAAGCGATAATAGCCTTCCTTGAGGTCGCTGAAGTGCATCAAATATTCTCCGTCCGATGGTATAAATCTTCCCTCGGTCGCTAGACGCATGGGCGCCGCGAACGTTGCAGGCGGTTGTTCGTTTCCTCGCGCATCGCTATCTGACGCCCATGAACGAGATGACGCCGCTGCCCCGCCCCCAGCGCACCCGCAAGCCCGACTGGATTCGGGTAAAGGCTCCGACCGGCAAGGTTGTGCAGGAAACCCGCGCGCTGATGCGCTCGAAGAGCCTGACGACGGTGTGCGAGGAAGCGGCCTGCCCGAATATCGGCGAATGCTGGTCGAAGAAGCACGCGACCGTCATGATCCTCGGCGACACCTGCACCCGCGCCTGCGCCTTCTGCAACGTCAAGACCGGCATGCCGCGTGCGGTCGACCCGATGGAGCCGCAGCATGTCGCCGAAGCGGCAGCGGCGATGGGGCTGAACCATATCGTCATCACCTCGGTCGATCGCGACGATTTGCCCGACGGTGGTGCCAAGCAGTTCGTGAAGGTGATCGAGGCGATCCGCGCGGCGAATCCGACGACGACCATCGAGATCCTGACCCCCGATTTCCGCAACAAGCATGAGGCGGCGGTCGAGATGATCGTCGCGGCGCGCCCCGACGTCTACAACCACAATCTCGAAACCGTTCCGCGCCTCTACCCGACGATCCGCCCGGGCGCGCGCTACTATGCGTCGCTACGCCTGCTGGAGAGCGTCAAGAAGCTCGACCCGTCGATCTTCACCAAATCGGGCATCATGCTCGGCCTGGGAGAAGAGCGTCTGGAGGTGCATCAGGTGATGGACGACATGCGATCGGCCGACATCGATTTCCTGACCATGGGCCAGTATCTGCAGCCGACGCCGAAACATGCCAAGGTCATCGACTTCGTTACGCCCAAGGCGTTCGACGGCTTCGCCGCCATCGCCCGGGCCAAAGGCTTCCTGCTAGTCGCGTCGTCGCCGCTCACCCGGTCGAGCTATCACGCGGGTGACGATTTCGAACGGATGCGGGCGAACCGCGATGCCAAGCTGGGCGTTGTCCGCGCCTGATGCCCAAGCATAGCGAAACCCGCCATCTGCCCTACAGCCCCGAACAGATGTTCGATCTGGTCGCCGATGTCGCGCGCTATGGCGAGTTCCTGCCATGGGTCAGCGCGATTCGGGTACGGTCCAGTACCGAGACGGAAATGGTGGCCGACATGATCGTCGGGTTCAAGGGGCTGCGCGAGAGCTTCACGTCGAAGGTGCAGAAGGAGCGGCCCGACCATATCCGCGTCGACTATCTCGACGGGCCGCTTAAATATCTGAACAACGACTGGCGGTTCCGCCCCGACGGGCAGGGCGGCTGCTATGTCGATTTCTGCGTCGACTTCCAGTTCAAGAGCCGCATGTTCGAAATGCTGGCGGGGCAGGTCTTCGACCGCGCACTGCGCAAGATGATCGGCGCGTTCGAGGATCGCGCCGCCGCCCTTTACGGGGATTCGGGTACCGGTTCCTCCGGCGCGACTTCTGGCGGCAGCAGCAGTTCGAGCGCACACAGCGCCGCCTGAAGCCGGATACCACCGCGACCCAGATCGCCGAATTGTCGCAGGTCGGCGACGACCTTCGCCGGATCGCCGCCTTTTTCCGCGCGGGCGAAGACGACCGTTCCGACCGGCTTTTTCTCGGAGCCGCCGCCCGGACCTGCGACGCCGGTAATCGCAACCGCCACATCGGCCTGCGTCACTTCCAGCGCGCCCTGCGCCATGCTCCACGCGGTCGCGATCGATACCGCGCCGAAGGTTTCCAGCACGTCGGAACTGACCTTCACCAGGTCGACCTTGGCTTCGTTCGAATAGGTGACGAAGCCGGCACCGAAGACTTCCGAGCAACCGGGTATCTCGGTGATCGCTGCCGACACCAACCCGCCGGTGCAACTCTCCGCAAGCGTAATACGCCGGCCCGCGGCGCGGTTCGCTTCGACGACCCGACGCGCGGCTTCGACCAGTTCGGGGGGCAAGATACTATCCATCACATCAATTCCGGGCGCGTTGTCCGCATAGCGGCAGGCGCATTTGGGGGTTGGGGCGGTCGGCATCGATTTGGGCGAACAGCACGACCAGCCCGGCGACGTTGCGCGGCGGCAAGGACTGGACAAGGTTTGCTGCGCGCTCGATCCGCGGACAATCGGCCGGATCGATATTGCCGACGACCATCGGTGCGATCAGCGAGGCGACGATCGGCGCGGCGAACGACGAATCGAGTAACTGGATCGCCTGCGGTGCGGTCAGTCGGCCGAGCGCCGCCTTGGCCTGCGGCCATGCAGCGTCGGTTTCGGCTTCGTATCGGGCAAGGAACGGCCCGCTGGTCCGCCGGATCAGTGCGGTCGCCGGCAAAGCATTGGCGCAACGTGCGCCGGCCTGTCGGATCAGTTCGGGCGCGACGAACAGCACCAGCGCCTCTGCCTCCGCGGGGGTCACGCAGGATTGGGTCGTCTGCGCCGATGCCGAACCGCAGGCGAACAGCGCCAGAAGGGCGGCAAGTCGTCTCATCATGCCGGCACCCGGATCGTTGCGATCGCCTGCGCGGCGATCCCTTCCTGCCGTCCGGTAAAACCCAGCCGCTCGCTGGTCGTTGCCTTGATGCTGACCTGTCGTTCTTCGATCGTCAGGATATCGGCGATCCGACTGCGCATCGCCGCACGGTGCGGACCGATCTTGGGTGCCTCGCAGATCAGCGTCAGGTCGACGAAATCGATGACGCCCCCTTCAGTGCGCACCAGTTTCGCGGCGTGGGCAAGGAACTGCCCCGATTCGGCCCCGCGCCATTGCGCATCGCTCGGCGGGAAATGGGTGCCGATATCGCCGGCGCCGATCGTGCCGAGCAGCGCGTCGGTGATCGCATGCAGCGCGACGTCGGCGTCGCTATGCCCCGACAGGCCGCGATCATGCGGGATCAGCACGCCGCCCAGCCACAATTCCTCGCCGGCTTCGAGGCGATGGACGTCGTATCCGGTGGCGCTGCGCGACACGAGAGCGGGCAGGGCGCGCGCCTCGGCCAACGCAAAGTCGGCCGGATAGGTGATTTTGTCGAGCATAGGGTCTCCTTCGACCATTGCCACGTCCAGCCCGATCGCGCGCACCATCTGCGCGTCGTCGGTCGCCTCGGCGCTTGCGTCCCACGCGGCATGGGCATCGCGGATCGCCGACACGGCAAAGGCTTGCGGCGTCTGAACGCGAACCAGCGACGCACGTGGGACGACATCGCCCAGCGCCGCGCCGCCTTGCGCCAGCGTATCGGCGACCGGCAGCACCGGCACCGCGCCCGGCGCATGGTCGAGCGCGGCGAGCAGGCGGTCAATCGTGTCGGCCGGGACGAATGGGCGAGCGGCATCATGGATCAGCACCCGCGCCACATTACCGATCGCGGCCAGACCGGCGGCGACGCTGTCCCGCCGGGTCGCGCCGCCGATGACGTACTCGACGTCACCGATGGCGGACCGCAGCGCATCGGCCTGCCCGACACCGATCACCACGACGACCCGGTCGATCCCCGGATGGCCTGACAGCGCAGCATAGGCATGGGCCACCATCGGTCGTCCGACGATATGCGCGAATTGCTTCGGGGTGGCGCTGCCCGACCGTGTACCGCTTCCGGCGGCGACGATCAGCGCGACTGTTGGTCCGGTCTGCATGGCCGTCCGCCTAGCGCAAGGCGCGTGCCCCCGCCAGCCTTGCCCTTCATGCCGCTTTGCGCTAGGGGCTGCCCAATTTTCAGGCACAATCCATGACCCTAGCTCCCATCCGTATCGGCGATGTCGTCATCGACACGCCGGTGATCCTCGCGCCGATGACCGGCGTAACCGACCTGCCGTTCCGCAAGATGGTGCGGCGGCACGGATCGGGGCTGAACGTCACCGAGATGATCGCCAGCCAGGCCGCGATCCGCGAAACCCGCCAGTCGATCCAGAAGGCGATGTGGGACCCGGTCGAGGAACCCGTGTCGATGCAGCTCGTCGGCTGTACGCCCGTCGAAATGGGCGAGGCGGCGAAGCTGGCCGAGGACAAGGGCGCAGCGATCGTCGACATCAACATGGGCTGCCCGGTCCGCAAGGTGACGAACGGCGATGCAGGATCAGCGCTGATGCGCGACCTGCCACTCGCCGCCGAACTGATCGCGGCGGTGGTCAAGGCGGTGCAGGTCCCCGTCACCGTCAAGATGCGGATGGGCTGGGACCATGCCAGTCTCAACGCTCCCGAACTGGCGCATATCGCCGAGGATCTGGGCGCGCAGATGGTGACCGTCCATGGCCGTACGCGCAACCAGATGTACCGCGACCACGCCGACTGGGCGTTCGTCCGTCGGGTCAAGGACGCGGTGAAGGTGCCGGTGATCGTCAATGGCGACATTTGTTCGGTCGACGACGCGCGTACCGCGCTCGACCAGTCCGGGGCGGATGGCGTCATGATCGGTCGCGGCGCTTATGGTCGCCCGTGGTTGCTGGCGCAGGTGATGGCGGCGCTGTCGGGCGGCCATGTCCCTGACGATCCCTCGATCGAGGAGCAGTATCGCCTGATCCTCGAACATTATCACATGATGCTCGACCATTATGGCGCGGAAACCGGCGTCAACATGATGCGCAAGCATATCGGCTGGTACACCAAGGGGCTGCATGGCTCGGCCGATTTCCGTAACAAGGTCAATCAGGAAGCGAGCGCCCGGACGGTGCTGGCGATGCTCGACGAGTTCTACGCGCCTTGGTGCTCGCGCGCGGCGGCGTGACCCCGGCGACGGTGATGCCGGGCTTCGCGGACCTGTTCGCGGGCCTGCCGGTCGCGGCGCTCGTCCTCGACGAAGCCGGCTGCGTCACCCACGCCAATGGCGCGGCCGAATTGCTGCTGAACCTGTCCGACCGGGCGATGCGTGGCCTGTCGCTCGAACAGATCATCTCGCTGCCGCCGGGCTATGCCGAGCAGCGCGACGGGCGCGCCTTTGCCAGCTATGACTGCGAACTGCAGCTGAAGCGCGGCGGGCGGCTGCGGGTCGACTTTCACGACAGCCCGGCCGCGCACGGGTCGGCGTGGCGGATCGTCATGCTATACGGTTTGCGCGGCGGCCATGCCATGCCCCAGGCCGCGGGCGCACGCGCGGCAATCGGTGCGGCGGCGATGCTCGGTCATGAGATAAAGAACCCGCTATCGGGCATTCGCGGCGCGGCGCAGCTGCTGTCGGGCGACGTCGACGACCGCCCGGTGCTGACCGACCTCATCATCGCCGAAGTCGACCGTATTGCTGCGCTGATCGACCGTATGCAGGACTTCACCGACGACCGGCCTCGCGAACTGGTGACGCAGAACATCTACCCGGTGCTGGCGCATGCGGTCCAGCTCGCCTCCGCCGGTTTCGCGCGCGGCGTGACGATCGAGGAGCGCTTCGATCCGTCGCTGCCGCCGGTGCGCATCGATCGCGACGCGTTCGTGCAGGTGATGGTGAACCTGCTCAAGAATGCAGCCGAAGCGCTCGAAAAGGTCGATACGCCCCGCATCATTCTCGGCACCGCCTATCGCCACGGCATGTCGCATGCCATGGGCAGCGGGCGCCGTGCCGTACCGATCGAACTGACCGTCACCGACAATGGCCCCGGCGCACCCGCCGATATCGCCGGTCACCTTTTCGAACCCTTCGTATCCGGCAAGCGGGAGGGGCGGGGGTTCGGCCTGCCGATGGTCGAGAAGCTGGTCGGTGAGATGGGTGGTCTGGTCCGCTATGCCCGTGAAGGATATCCGCCGATGACCGTGTTCCGCATTCACCTGCCGCGCGCATGACCGGCGCGGCCCGTATTCTGGTCGTCGATGACGACGCCGCGATCCGTACCGTCGTCGCACAGGCGCTGCGACGCGAAGGCCATGACGTCCAGAGCGTCGGTACCCTGGGTCAGTTACGCGCGGAGCTGCGCGCCGGATTGCCGGCGGTTCTTGTTACCGACGTCGTCCTGCCCGATGGCGACGGCCTTGAGATGGCGGCATCGCTCGCCACCGAATATCCCGACCTGCCGATCATCGTCCTGTCGGCGCGCAATACCTTGACCACCGCGGTCCGCGCGACCGAGGCGGGGGCGTTCGATTATTTGCCCAAGCCGTTCGATCTCGACACCCTCGCCCTCGCGGTCCGCGGCGCGCTGGCAAGGCGGGCGGGGGTGGCCGACGAACAGCCGGTCGAGGCGCTCGATTCGTCGTTGCCGCTTATCGGGCGGTCGCCGGCGATGCAGGACGTGTACCGCATCATCGCCCGCGTCGTCGCCACCGACCTGACCGTTCTGGTCACCGGGGAATCAGGGACCGGGAAGGAACTGGTCGCCCGCGCGATCCATGATCTCGGCCGCCGCCGCCGCGCGCCGTTCATCGCGCTCAACATGGCGGCGATCCCGCGCGAGCTGATCGAAGCCGAGCTGTTCGGCCACGAACGCGGTGCCTTTACCGGCGCGGCGCAGCGCTCGGCCGGCAAGTTCGAACAGGCGGCCGGCGGCACGCTGTTCCTCGACGAGATCGGCGACATGCCGATGGAGGCGCAGACCCGCCTGCTGCGCGTCTTGCAATCGGGCGAATTCACCAGCGTCGGCGGTGCCCGCGTGATTCGTGCCGATGTCCGCATCGTCGCCGCCACCAACAAGACGCTGGCGGCACAGGTCCAGTCGGGTCAGTTCCGCGAGGACCTGTTCTACCGTCTGAACGTCGTGCCGATCGCGCTGCCGCCGTTGCGCGAACGTCGGCAGGACATCTCCCTGCTCGCCCGCCACTTTCTCGATCAGGCCGCCCGCGACGGTCTGCCGCGCAAGTCGCTGACCGCCGAGGCGCTGGCACTGCTGGAGGGACATGACTGGCCCGGCAACGTCCGCGAACTGGAAAATCTGATGCGCCGCGTCGCCGTCCTCGGCCGCGACGCGGTGATCGAGGCGGGCGAGTTGCGCGGCGGACTGGGGGAGGCGACCGGCCGGCCCGCGGCGTTGCCCGATACCGATCTCGACGAAGCGGTTCGCGCCTGGGTTCGGCGCATCGCACGCGAGGAACCGGCCGCGCTCGACAATGGCACGCTGTACGATCGCCTCATCTCCGACGTGGAGCGACCGCTGATCGAAGCGATGCTGGATCGCCACGCCAACAACCAGTTGCGCGCGGCAAAGGCGATGGGGCTGAACCGCAACACGCTCCGCAAGCGGCTCGACGATCTCGGCATCGATCCGGCGCTGCGCCCCTATCATGCTGACAAGGAACGCTGATCGGTTCGGTTTTGACCATGTTGCGATTTGACGTGCGTTGGCGGCGGAATGTTGTAAAACGGCAACTATGGGTGCAGCGTTGACGGAACCGGCCCGGGCCACCTCGATCCCGGCGCGCTGGTTCCCGGCGATCGAGGTCGCGGTGCTGCTGCTGGCGATCGCGGTCGGCATCGGCAGCTATTTCCTGTTCGACGGTAGTCAGGCGGCGCGCGGGCGATTGCCATCGCCGTCGCTGATGGCGGTCGTACTCGTCGCCAACCTGATCCCGGCGATGGCGCTGCTGGTGCTGATCGGCCGCCGTATCGCTAAGCGACGCGCGGCCCGGTCGGAAATCGGCGGCACCGGCACGCTGCACGTCCGGTTGGTCGCGCTGTTCTCGATCCTCGCCAGCGTGCCGATGCTGCTGGTGACGGTGATCGCCTCGTTCCTGTTCCAATATGGTCTTGAATTCTGGTCGTCGACGCGCGCACGCGGCATTTTCGAGAATGCGCAGTCGCTCGCCCAGTCGTCCTACAATGACTTTCTGGGCGCGGTGGATAGCCAGAACGTCGCCGTCGCTACCGATATCCAGCGGATGTTGCTGGTGAATCGCTACCCGGTCGACAGCGCTCCGTTCCAGGCGCTGTACCAGTCCAGCATCATCATGCGCAGCCTTGCCGACTCCGTTCTGTTCGAAATTCCGTCGGACGGGCGTCCCAAATCGCTGGCATCGACCTCCATCTTCGAAGGTCCGTTGCGCTGGAGCATCGATCCGCGATCGATCGCCGCGTTGCGTGCCGGCAAGCCGAGCTATGTCAGCGTCCGCGACGGACAGGTGCAATCGGTCACCCGCGTCGCGGGTACGCCTTATTATCTCTACTCGGCGCGGGAAATCGATCTGGCGACCTATCAGGATCGCCTGAACCGGACGCGCCAAATCCTGTCTGATTACGATGCGTTGCTCTCGCGATCACGCAGTGTGCAGTTGCGGCTCAACGTGGCCCTCTTCGTCGTTTCACTGCTGATCGTCGGCCTGGCCGTGTTCGTGGCGCTCGCCGTCGCCGATCGCCTTGTTCGACCTGTCGGCGCGCTGGTCGGCGCCGCGCGGCGTATCGCCGATGGCGATCTTTCGGCGCGCGTCCCCGAACCGACCCATAACCGCACCAAGGACGAGATCGGTACCCTCGCCAGCGCGTTCAACAGCATGACCGAACGGTTGCAGGAACAGACCGGCGAACTGGTTGCCGCCAACGCTCAGATCGACAGCCGCCGCGCACTGATCGAGGCGGTGATGTCGGGCGTCAGTGCCGGCGTCATGTCGGTCGGACCCGACCGCGTGATCCGGCTGGCCAACAGCTCCGCCACCGCCTTGCTCCGTACCGGATCGACTTCGCTGGTCGGGCGCCCGCTGGCGGAGGTTGCTCCCGAACTCGACGCGTTGATCGGCGGCGAAACGCAGGACGCGATCATCCAGTTGGCGGCGGGTGGCGAGGCCAAGACGCTGGCGGTGCGCATCACCCGCGACGATGGCCAGCATATCCTGACCTTCGACGACATCACGCAGCAGCTGCTCGACCAGCGCCGCGCCGCATGGTCCGACGTCGCGCGCCGCATCGCGCATGAGATCAAGAATCCGCTGACCCCGATCCAGCTCGCCGCCGAACGGCTGCAACGCCGCTATGGCAGCAAGCTGACCGAGGACGACGGCACCTTCGGACGTCTGACCGAAACGATCGTGCGGCAGGTCGGCGATCTGCGCCGAATGGTCGACGAATTTTCGTCCTTTGCGCGCATGCCCAAACCGGTCTTCCGCCATGAATCGCTTGCCGAACTGGCGGGACAGAGCCTGTTCCTGCACGAGGTCGCGCATCCGGAAATCGATTTCGTCCTCGAAACCGCCGGTCCCGCGCCCCTGGTCTGCGATCGCCGGCAGCTGGGCCAGGCGTTGACTAACATCGTCAAGAACGCGACCGAAGCCGTCGCCGCCCGACCCGACGGCGCTGAACGCGGCCGGATCGAGATCGATGTCCGCTATGACGCGCAGGGGCGCATGCATATCGACACCAGCGACAACGGCATCGGCCTGCCGGTCGAGCGCGACCGCATCGCCGAACCTTATATGACGACACGCAAGGGTGGAACGGGCCTCGGCCTCGCCATCGTTCGCAAGATCGTCGAGGAACATTTCGGAACCATATCGTTCGCCGACCGTCCCGGAGGAGGGACGATCGTATCGATCCTGTTCGATCCGGCGATCCTTGCCGCACTTGCCGGCTCGGGAACCTCGGACGACGACGCACTACAGGAGGTTGAGACGCGCCATCCCATGCTTACCCGGACCGGAACATCCGCATGAAGCTCGACATTCTTGTCGTCGACGACGAAACCGACATCCGTGAACTGGTCGCCGGCGTCCTTGAGGACGAAGGGTATGAAACCCGTGGCGCCGCCGATAGCGATGCGGCGTTGGAAGCGGTGGCGCAACGTCGCCCCTCGCTGGTGCTGCTCGACGTATGGTTGCAGGGGTCGCGTCTCGACGGCCTCGATCTGCTCGACGAACTGAAGGCGCGCGATCCGTCGCTACCGGTTCTGGTCATTTCGGGCCACGGCAATATCGACACTGCCGTCGCAGCGATCCGTCGTGGTGCCGTCGACTTTATCGAAAAGCCGTTCGAGGCGGAACGACTGCTGTTCATGGTTCAGCGTGCGACCGAAACCGAGCGGCTGCGTCGCGAGGTCGCTTCGCTGCGGGTGTCGGCGGGGCGCGAAGACGACCTGACCGGCAGCTCGACCGCGATCAACAGCGTTCGGGCGACCCTGAAGCGCGTCGCCGGTACCGGCAGCCGCGTGCTCATCACCGGCGGGGCAGGGGTCGGCAAGGAAGTCGCCGCCCGCCTGCTGCATGGCTGGAGCCAGCGCGCCCAGGCACCGTTCGTGATCGTCAGCGCGGCACGCATGACGCCCGAGCGGGTCGATGAAGAACTGTTCGGCGTAGAGGAGAGCGGCAATCTGGTCCGCCCCGGGCTGCTCGAACAGGCGCATGGCGGCACGCTGTTCCTCGATGAGATCGCCGACATGCCGATCGCAACCCAGGCTCGCATCCTGCGCGTGCTGACCGATCAGAGCTTTACCCGTGTCGGCGGTACCAGGGTGGTCAAGGTCGATGTCCGGGTCGTTTCGGCGACCGCGCGTGACCTGCAACAGGAGATCCTTGACGGCAATTTCCGCGAGGACCTCTATTACCGGCTGAACGTCGTGCCGGTGCAGATCCCGTCGCTGGCCGAACGGCGCGAGGATATTCCGCCCCTCGTCGAGCATTTCGTCGCGCACTATGCCAATGAACGCCGGGTACCGACGCCGGAGGTTGCTGCCGATGCGATGATCGCGCTGCAAAGCTATGAATGGCCGGGCAATGTCCGCCAGTTGCGCAACGTCGTCGAACGCACCGTCATTCTCGCGCCCGGCAATCGTATCGCCCGCATCGATATCGACCTGTTGCCGCCGGAGGTGCTGGGCTCGGCGGGCGAGGGGGGCGGCGGCGCCACCGCCAGCGCGATCATGGGGTCGCCGCTGCGCGAGGCACGCGAGTCGTTCGAACGCGAATATCTACGAGTGCAAATCCGGCGTTTCTCCGGCAATATTTCGCGCACCGCGACCTTTATCGGCATGGAGCGCTCTGCGCTGCACCGCAAACTGAAGCTGCTGGGGATTACCGAGACGCGCGGCGACGAATAGCCGGAACGGACCATTGCGGGCACGCCCGATGCGACCTAGATTGCAGGTCCGTGCCGCTGGGGCACGGCAACCGGGTGCCGGTTAAAGACACTCACGCGGGAAATTCCCCGCCAAGAACAAGGGCAAACCATGGCCGACAGGCACGGGTCGCTTCAGGACCTGTTTCTCAACTCGCTCCGCCGGTCGAAGACGCCGGTTACCATGTTTCTGGTCAAGGGCGTCAAGCTCCAGGGCATCGTAACGTGGTTCGACAACTTCTCGGTGTTGCTGCGCCGCGACGGACAGTCGCAGCTCATTTACAAACACGCCATTTCCACCATCATGCCCGCCGGTCCTGCCGACCTGTCGTCGGTGATTCAGGCCGCATCGGAAAACACGTCGAAGAACGCGCCATTGCAGGAGATTTTCCTGAACGCGGTTCGCAAGGCGCAGGAAAACGTCACCATGTTCCTGGTGAACGGGGTCATGCTGCAGGGCCAGATCGCGGCGTTCGACCTGTTCTGCATGCTGCTACAGCGTGAGGGCATGTCGCAGCTTGTCTACAAGCATGCCGTTTCGACCATTCAGCCGGCCAATCCGCTGAATCTGGCGGAAGAACAGGCATTGGGAGCGGACGAGGCTTGAGCACCGGTTTCGATCGCGACGCGCAGGAGTTCGCGCGCGGCGCAACGGCGATCGTCGTCCTGCCCGACATGGGCGGGTCGGCGCGCGATGCCGATGCCCGGCTCGAAGAAACCGCCGGGCTGGCACTCGCTATTGGCGTGGAGGTTCGCCACCGCGTACCGTTCCGCGTTCGTGCGCCGAAGCCGGCGACGTTGCTGGGCAGTGGTCAGGTCGATCAACTGGCCACGATCGTCCGCGACGAGGATATCCAGTTGGCGGTGTTCGATGCCGCACTGACACCGGTGCAGCAGCGCAATCTGGAGACGGCGCTGGGTTGCAAGGTCATCGATAGGACCGGCCTGATCCTCGAAATCTTCGGCGAACGCGCCCGCACGGCCGAGGGGCGGTTGCAGGTCGAACTGGCGCACCTCGATTATCAGGCTGGTCGCCTGGTCCGCAGCTGGACCCACCTCGAACGTCAGCGCGGCGGGTTCGGCTTTCTCGGCGGTCCCGGCGAAACCCAGATCGAGGCCGATCGTCGCCTGATCCGTGATCGCATGGCGCGGCTGCGCCGTGAGCTGGAGGGCGTGTCACGCACCCGGACGCTGCATCGCGACCGCCGTCAGCGCGCGCCATGGCCGGTCGTGGCGCTGGTTGGCTATACCAACGCGGGCAAGTCGACGCTGTTCAACCGGCTGACCGGCGCCGACGTCATGGCCGAGAACCTGCTGTTCGCAACCCTCGACCCGACGTTACGACAGGTGTCCTTGCCCGGCATCGACAAGGCGATCCTGTCGGACACGGTGGGCTTCGTCTCCGACCTGCCGACCCAGCTCGTCGCCGCGTTCAAGGCGACGCTCGAAGAGGTCGTGTCCGCCGACCTGCTGGTCCATGTCCGCGACGTTGCACATCCCGATACCGAAGCACAGGCAACCGACGTCGAAGCAGTGCTGACCGAGATCGGCGTCGACGAAACCACGCCCCGGATCGAGGCATGGAACAAGCTCGATCTATTGAGCGACGAAGACCGTACCGAGATGCTGGGCGAAGCGTTGCACCGTCACGACGTTGTCGCGCTCTCGGCGCTGACCGGGGAAGGGGTGGATCGCCTCGTCCGCACTATCGGCGACCGTTTGACGCAGGGACATCGCCGCTATCGTATCGCGCTGGCCCCCGAAGACGGCGCCAGCGCTGCCTGGCTGCATGCCCATGGGGAGGTCACCGACCATTGGATCGATGACGATCGTGCCGTATACGATGTCCGAATGGCACCGGCCGACTATGACCGGTTCCTGACGCGCTGATCGTTGATCGGTATCGTTAACCGTGAGTTAGCGATACCTTCTTACTCGGTAGGTCAGGCCTTGGCGCGCTTCCACGCCGCTTCCTGTTCGCCAAGGGGGCGGTCGGCGAAACCGGGATCTTCGGCCTCCATCGCCTTGAACCGTCGTTCGAACTTCCCATTGGCGGCGCGCAGCGCCGCTTCGGGCTCGACGCCCAAATGCCGCGCCCAGTTGACGACCGAGAACAGCAGGTCGCCGATTTCCTCGAACCGCGCTTCGGTCGTTGTTGCCTGTTCGACTTCGATCAATTCTTCGTCGATCTTTGCGCGTGGACCGCTCGCATCCGGCCAGTCGAAGCCGACGCGGGCGGCACGCTTCTGAAGCTTTTCGGCGCGAGCAAGTGCCGGCAACCCCAAGGCGACCCCGGCCAGCGCACCATCCTGTCCCGGTTTCTGGAGGCGCTCGGCGGCTTTGACCTGTTCCCAGAGGTAGTGTCCGCCGGTTTCGCTGTCACCGAAGATATGCGGATGGCGTCGTTCCATCTTGTCGCTGATCGCGTCGACGACATCGCGCAGGGCGAACTGGCCGGCTTCCTCGGCGATGCGGCTGTGGAAGACGACCTGGAGCAACAGATCGCCCAATTCATCCTTCAGGTCGTCGATATCGTCACGCTCGATCGCGTCTGCGACTTCATACGCTTCCTCGATCGTATAGGGGGCGATGGTCGCGAATGTCTGCGCGCAATCCCATTCGCAGCCGTGTTCGGGATCCCGCAGCCTCGCCATGATCGCGACGATGCGCCCGACGGTGTCGCATGAATGCTGCACGGGGGTGGCGTCGAATGGTTCCAAACCTACCTCCAAAACCAGACATTCGAAGGACCGATAATAAACATTATGTAAAATTATCGGCTTCGAGTACGAGGGTACCGCGTTCCACACGCCAACTGCCCAAGCGTGACAGGAAGTTCATCCCGATGACGTCGAGGTTCCCGAATGCAGGCGCGACGACCACCGGCAGATCGCGTGTTTCCAGCGAGCCTATCCGAACCGTCTCGATCCGTCCGCGTGCCGCTTCGACCATGCCGTTCGCGGTCGTAATGATTACCGGCGGCACACGTCGCGGTTTGACACCGATAGCTTGCGCGGTCGCTTCGGAAATTGCGGTCGTCGTCGCGCCGCTGTCGATCAGCATACGCCGCTCGACGCCGTTCAAGCGCGCGGTTGCGTAAAAATGCCCGTCAGGTGCCTGCCGGATCCGGACGGTATCGCCCTCAACCATCTGTTCAGTCAGGCCAAGCTGGTTGCCGAGACCGGTCGCGAGTTCCGCCAGTCGCGACCGGTTGCTGAAGGCGAGATACAGGATCGCCGCGATACAGGCCCAGCCAAGGATGGCACGTAGAACGGCACGTGCAGGCGGTCGTCGGACGAGCAAAGACGACAGCGGCAGGCTCAAGGCCAACAGGCCGAGCAGGAGATAGATGCTGCGGTCGTCGCTCACAGCACCAGCTCGAGGCCGTCATAGCCCGGCTCGACCCCGACCGGCAGGCTTCCCGCCAGCGTCACGTAATCCATCGAATGATCCATATGAATCAGGACCGTCCGCTTCGCATTGCACTGTCGTGCAAAGGTCAATGCCTCGTCGAGCGACGGATGTGTCGGATGCGGTGCGACTCGCAAGGCGTCGACCACTAGAACGTCGACCCCGTGGTATAGTTCGACCATCGCGGGTGTTACCGCGCTGAAATCGGTCGCATAGCCGATCGCGGCGCCATCGGCGTCGAACCGTAGTCCGGCTGAAACGATCGCCCCATGCGGCTGATCGGTACAGCCGATTGCGATCGGGCCGATTGCAATCCGATCGGGCAGCACATCGGCGGTCACGGTCGCGCGATACCCCTGCCGCCCGGCAAAAACATAGTCGAACCGGGCTTTCAGACTGTTCAGGGTATCGGCACGGGCGAAGCCCCGGACCGGCGCACGCTGAGTATGGAAAAGCTGCCGCAGATCGTCGATGCCGTGGCAGTGATCGGCATGGTCGTGGGTCCACAGCACCGCATCAACCGTCGCGACGTTCGCCGCCAGCAGTTGCTCGCGCATGTCCGGACCGGTGTCGATCAGGATGCGCGTTCCGTCATGCTCGACCAGCGCCGATACGCGCGTACGGCGGTTGCGCGGTTCGTTCGGGTCGCAGACGCCCCAATCGTTGCCGATCCGCGGCACGCCGGACGACGTGCCCGACCCGAGGATGCGAATCTTCACGCCCGCGTTTTCGCGAACAGCGTGTGGAAATTGGCGCGGGTCGCGTCGGCCAGCGCTTCGGCTTCCTCGCCGCGCAACTGCGCCAGGAAGCGGCAGGTGTCGGCGACGAACGCCGGTTCGCCCTGCTTGCCCCGATGCGGTACGGGCGCCAGAAACGGCGCGTCGGTTTCGATCAGGAGCCGGTCTTGGGGCAGGTCCTTCGCAACCGCCTGCAACGCCTGCGCGCTCTTGAAGGTCACGATGCCCGAAATCGAGATATAGAAGCCGAGATCGAGCGCGGTTCGCGCGAGTTCGGCCGACCCGGTGAAGCAGTGCAGAACGCCGGGAAAGGCCCCCTTCCCCAATTCGTCGCGCAGGATCGCTGCGGTGTCGTCTTCGGCGTCGCGCGTATGGACCACGATCGGCAGGCCGGTTTGACGACAGGCGGCGAGATGCGATCGGAAGCTGGCCTGTTGCGCGTTGCGATCGCTGTGGTCGTAATAATAATCCAGCCCGCTTTCGCCGATGCCGACGACGCGCGGATGGGCCGCGCGGGCGACGAGCCGCGCGGTATCGACGTCGGGATGCTGGTCGGCTTCGTGGGGATGAATGCCGACCGTCGCCCAGACATCCGCCTCGCGTTCGGCGGTGGCTACGACCGCATCCCATTCGCTTTCGCGCGTCGAAATATTGAGCATCGCGACCACGCCGGTGTCGCGTGCGCGGGTCAGAACGTCGCCCTGAACCTCGGCTACGCCCTTGTAATTCAGGTGGCAGTGGCTGTCGGCCAGTTTCATGCCGGTTCGGTCTCCGCGATCGTCAGTCGGGGAAAGATGGGGGTCGGCGGTGCGATGCGGAAGCCCGCCGCGCGTGCGTCTTCGTACCAGCGGTGATCGCCCAGCGTATCATGGCCCTGCCCCGCCTGATTCAACAGGTCGAGCAAGGCGTTGGCGGAGGTCGGAACGACCGGCACGATCGTGATTGCGAGATCGCGGATCGCGCGGACCAGCGTGCCAAGGACCGCGTGCATGCGGTCGGGGTCGGTCTTGCGCAGCGACCAGGGTGCCTGCACGTCGATATACTGGTTGCAGGCGAAGACGCCGCGCATCCAAGCCTCAAGTGCCTGACTTAGCTGGAAGTTGGCGAAGTTGCCACGGAAGGCACTGGTTGCGTCGGCGATCTGGGACAGGAGTTCGGCGTCGGCGGGGTCGCCGCGGCCGGGTTCGGGCAGCGCGCCTTCCAGATTTTTGGCGATGAATGAAAGGGTTCGCTGGGCGAGGTTGCCGAAGCTGTTGGCCAGGTCGCTGTTGGCGCGCGTGACGATCGCTTCGTCGGAAAAGGTGCCATCCTGACCGAAGCTGACATCGCGCAGCAGAAAGTAGCGCAACTGGTCGATGCCGTAGAGGCCGGCGAGCGCCATCGGGTCGACTACGTTACCGGTCGACTTGGACATTTTCTCGCCGCGGTTGAGCAGGAAGCCGTGGCCGAACACCGTTTTGGGCAATGCCAACTTCGCCGACATCAGGAAGGCGGGCCAATAGACCGCGTGAAAGCGGACGATATCCTTGCCGATCAGATGCAGCGCCGCTGGCCAGTAATGGTTGGGCGCCTCAGGATAGCCGGCACCGGTCAGATAGTTGGTCAGCGCGTCGACCCAGACATACATGACGTGGCCGGGGCTGTCGGGCACCGGTACGCCCCAGTCGAAGCTGGTGCGCGAGACCGACAGGTCGGTCAGCCCGCCCTCGACGAAGCGGAGCACTTCGTTGCGGCGGCTTTCGGGCTGGATGAAGTCGGGGTTGGCGGCGTAGAAATCGAGCAACGGCTGCTGATATTTGGACAGGCGGAAGAACCACGTCTCCTCGGCCGTCCATTCGACCGGCGTACCCTGCGGCGACAGGCGCACCCCGCCCTCGCCATCGGTCAGCTCCTTTTCCTCGTAAAAGGCTTCGTCGCGGACCGAATACCAGCCTTCATAGCGATCGAGATACAGGTCGCCGGCATCGCGCATCGCGATCCAGATCGCCTGCGACGCGGCATAATGCTGCGGCTCGACGGTGCGGATGAAACGGTCGTACGATATGTTCAGTTCGCCAGCCATATCGTGGAAATATCCCGACATTTCGTCGGCCAGCGCGCGCACCTCGACGCCGCGGTCGCGCGCGGTCTTGACCATCTTCAGCCCGTGTTCGTCGGTGCCGGTCTGAAAGAACACGTCGCGCCCGGCCTGGCGCTGGAAGCGGGCGATGGCGTCGGCGGCGATCATTTCATAGGCATGGCCGATATGCGGCCGGCCGTTCGGGTAATGGATCGCGGTGGTGATGTAGAAGGGATCGGACATGGTCCGAGGCTCTAGGCGAAACGTCGGCCCTGCGCCAGTCGGGCAACGAGGCCCGCCATTTCGAACACCGTCGTCTCCGCCACCAGCGATAGGGCCGGCGCCATCGACGCCAGCGCGCGCGCCTTGTCGTAAGCGTCGAGAGCATCGCGCAGCGCTGGCCCAGTTCGGGTCCGCGCCGTCGCCGCGATCAATGCCGGGGCGCGGTCGAGGAAGACGGCGTAGCGCGGCTGCGCGGTCTTGCCGGCCAGCGACTTGGCGAGGCGCGCGCGGATGCGGTTGTCGGCGTCGCCGGTCTCGGCGATTTCCGTCAGGTCGCGGTCGAGCGCCGCCACCGACAGTCCGGCATAGGCCAGCGCGCGGCCGGGCGAGCCATCGGCGGCAGTGACCAGCGCCGCGACCTCGGCCGGTTCGGTCTCGGGAAGTTGCGTCCGCACCACCGCCGCGACCTGATCGTCGGTGAGCGGTTCGAAGCGCAACTGGCGACAGCGCGAGCGGATCGTCGGCAGTAGCCGTCCGGGCGAATGGCTGACCAGCAGGAAGATCGTGCCGACCGGCGGCTCTTCAAGGTTCTTGAGCAGCGCGTTGGCACCGGGACGTTCGAGGTCGTCGATCGCGTCGATCACGATCACGCGCCGCGACGACAGCGCAGGCTTGGTCGCGAACAACGGTTGTAGCGTGCGGACCTGATCGATCTTGATGCTTCGGGCGATATCCTGATCGGGCTTGTCCGGGTCCTTGGGCAAACGGACCAGTTCGCGATAGTCGGGGTGCGCACCGGCGGCGATCAACGTCGCGACGCGGTGGTCGTCGCCGATCTGCCCATGCATCCGGCTGCGTCCGTCGAGTGCGGTGGCAAGCAGGCGCAGCGCCATGTCGCGGGCGAAGCTGCCCTTCCCCACCCCTTCGGGGCCGCTGAGCAGCCATGCATGGTGCAGCGACTCCCCTTCGGCGGCGGCGATGAACGCCTGCCGCGCGGCATCATTGCCGATCGGGGTCATGGCAGCAGGTCGGCAATCGCTTCGATCAGCCGCGCCGTCACGACGTCGGGTGCGCCGGAGGCGTCGACACGGCGGACGCGCTCGCTTTCGGTCTCCGCGATCCGGTCGAAGGTCGCCGCGACCGAGCGATGGAATTCGTCGCCGCGCGCCGCGAACCGGTCGGCCGCCTCGCCGTCGCGAGCACGGGCGCGCGCGTCCCCTTCCCCATCGGGAAGCGTCAGCAGCAGCGTGCGGTCGGGCAACAACCCGCGCGACCCGAAGGCGTGGAGCGCGAGGATCGCGGCATCGTCGATCCCCTGCGCCCCCTGATAGGCACGCGTGCTGTCGATGAAGCGGTCGCAGATCACCCAGCTTCCCGCAGCGACCAGCGGGTTGATATGCTTTTCGACATGATCGGCGCGGGCGGCAGCGAACAGCAATGCCTCGCTATGCGCGCTCCAGCGGCGCACCTCACCCTGCATCAGCAGGTCGCGGATCGCCTCCGCCCCTTCGCTGCCGCCGGGTTCGCGGGTCAGCACGGCGTGGATGCCGCGCGCCTCCAGCGCGACAACCAGCGCGCGGGCCTGGGTCGACTTACCGACCCCTTCCCCGCCCTCCAGCGTCAGGAACCGCCCCGCGCTCAAGCGAACAGCGAGGTCAGGCTTGCCCAGACGCGACCGAAGAAGCCGGCCTCGGCCACGTCCTTTTCGGCGACCAGCGGCATGCGCTGTTCGCCGGTGTCGGGCGACGAAATCACCAGATCGGCGATATGCTGACCCTTGGCGATCGGCGCCTTGATCGGGCCGGTATAGACGACTTTCGCGGTGATCGGGCTGTTGGTTCCGGCGGGCATGGTCACGGTCAGCGCCTTCGGCGCGACGAGGCCGACGGTCGAGGAATCGCCCAGCTGCACTTCGGCGGTCTCGACCTTCTTGCCCGCCGCGACAATCGGGCGCGCGCGCCAGGCGCCGAAGCCCCAGTTCATGAACTTGACCGATTCGGCGATACGCTGGTTCGAGCTGGTGAGGCCGGCCAGCACCATCACCAGACGGCGGCCATCCTGTTCGGCCGAGCCGGTGAAGCCATAGCCGGCTTCCTCGGTATGACCGGTCTTCAGGCCATCGGCGCCGCGCACCCGGCCGAGCAGCGGATCCCGGTTCGCCTGCGTGATCGCGGCGCCCTCGCCCAGCGTCTTGCCCCAGGTGAAATCGGTCTTCGAATAGAATTTCTTGTAGAGTTGCGGGTGGTTCTGGATCGTCGCGCTGGCGAGCTTCGCCAGATCACGTGCGGTCACATAAGTGCGCCCTTCGTCGGGCCAGCCATTCGACGTGCCGAAATGGCTGTTGGTCAGGCCCAATTCCTTGGCCCGCTGGTTCATCAGGTTGGTGAAGGCTTCTTCCGACCCAGCGATCTTTTCGGCGAGCACGACACAGGCATCGTTCCCCGACAGCACGATGATGCCGTAGAGCAGATTTTCGACGCTGACATTCTCGTTCACCGACAGGAACATGGTCGATCCGGCCTGCGGACCGTGCCATTTCTTCCACGTTTCGGGCGACACGGTCGCCATGTCGTTGAGCTTCAGATCGCCCTTCTTGATCAGGTCGAACGCGACATAGGCGGTCATCATCTTCGCCATCGATGCCGGCGGCATCCGGCGGTCGGCGTCCTTGGCATAGAGCGTCGCGCCCGACGACAGGTCGGTCATGAACGCGACCGGGGCCTGTGTATCGAACGGCGGCGCGGCGGCGATGCCGGGCGTGGCGATGGCAATGGCGGCGATGCTCGAAAGGGCAATCTTACGCATGGGGCACGTGGTTCCGTTCAGTCCTGGGCGATGATCCGGGCGTCGGCGAAGCCGCGACGTGCGATGGCGGCACGGGCGGTTTCGGCGGCGGCTCGGGTGGTAAATGGGCCTGCTTGCACCCGGTACAGCCTGCCCGCCGAACGTACAACGCCGTCGACGGTTTTTGCGAGGGTTGCGGCGCGGGTTGCGTCAGACAGGGCGGCGACCTGCACCAACCAGCGGCCGGTGGCGGCGGGTTTGGGTGCGACAGGCGATGTCGCGCGCGGCGTCGGTCTGGGGGACGTGGTGACCGGGGTCGGCTCCGGCATGGATCGCGTCGGAATCGGGCGCGGCGGCGCAACGGGCTGCATTGCCGGGGTTTGCGTCGTCGGCAGCCGTCGCCGTAGCGCCGCGAGCAACGATGGCGGCGCGGCGAGGCGCGATACTTCGGTGCCGGCGCGGATCGCCGTCTGTTCGGCAGGCGACGGTACGGCGGGGCGAATGCGGATCTTCGGCGCCATCTGATCGAGGATGCCCAGCGCCTTCGCCGCGGCGTTCGACAGCAGGGCGAGGTTGCCGGCCGGCAGCGACGGGTCCTGTTCAACCTGCAGCACGATGGTCCGGCCATCGTCCAGCGTGGTCACTTCGGCATAGCTGCCGTCCGCCAGGCTGCGGTGCCGCACGGTCATGGCCGGGGCTGCGAAGGTGCCGGCCACACCGACTTCGTCGAGCAATTGCGCATGGATTACCGGCGGTGCGTCGGGCGGCACGGTCTGTCCGGCGAGCATCAGCAGCAGCGCCGCAAGGCTCATTGCGCGACCGCGTCCGCCAGCAGCCCGACCGACAGCGCGTAATAATTCGAGCAGTTATAGTCGAGGATCACCCGGTAATTGCCCGTCAGCAGATAGGCGGTCGCGCCGGGACCATCGGGTTCGATCAACGTCGCCTGAATCGTCGGGTCGAGCCGCCGCCCGTCGCTCGGCACCACGCCCCGCGCCTGCCACTCGGCGAGCGTGCGCCACTGGCTGTGGCGTTCGAAGACGCGCGGGCAGCGCGGCGACAGGGTGCGCGGAGTCAGGATCGAGCGATCGAAGCCGGCGGGTACCTGTACGGCGAAGCCCCAGGGCTGGCCGGGCCGCCAGCCGGCATCGACGAAGTAATTGGCGATCGACGCCAGCGTATCGGCCGGGTTCGACCAGATATTGGCGACACCATCGCCATCGCCGTCCAGCGCGAGGCGGAGATAGATCGACGGCAGGAACTGCGGATAGCCGAACGCGCCGGCCCAGCTTCCCTTCAGCCGTTCGCGCGGCACGCCGCGATCGATCATCTTCAACGTGGCGATGAATTCGGGTTCGAACAGGCTGCGGCGGCGCCCTTCATAGGCGAGCGTGGCGAGGCTGCGCGGGAGGTCGAAATCGCCGGTATAGCTGCCATAATTGGTTTCGTGGCCCCAGATGGCGACCATCACCGATTCCGGCACGCCGGTCTGCTGCTCGATCGCCGCCAGCCGCGCGCGCTGCGCCTGATAGGCGGTGCGGCCACGGTTGATCCGCGCGGCGTCGACATGGCGGATACGGTACGGGGCGAAGCGCGAGACGGTGGTCGTCGTCGACGCGCCGGGCTGTTGCCGGTCAAGCTCGACGACGCGCGGATTGTAGGTGAGCGTCGGCAGGACGGAATCGATCGTTTCCTGCCGCACGCCCTGCGCGCGTGCGCGCAGCGCCACCTCGCGCATATAGGCGTCGAACCCGGCCGCATCCTGCGCCGCCGCCGACCCTCCGGCCATCAGGGCAAGGACCGCCGCCAACCCCGCTTTCGCAATACGCATACACAGCCTCCCGCTAGACCGATCTTTTGGCACAGCGCGGGTGGCGGATGAACCCCCTCCTGCGACAAAGGCTTGCACAACGACGCCGACCCGCATTAGGCGCAAGCCGTCGAGGAAGAGTGTCCGAGTGGTTTAAGGAACCGGTCTTGAAAACCGGCGAGGGTGCAAGCTCTCCGTGGGTTCGAATCCCACCTCTTCCGCCAAGATACCATGCGCAAGCGTTCTTAGTCGTCCACTCCTCCTTGCAAATCCGCCGTTTCTGCCCCCAGATGTGACGGACGGGGTTCGCGGCTGTTCTCATCCGTTCACCGCCCCGCATGGTACACCGCATGGTATCGAAACCGGCGGACATGGTATGGAGGCATGGGATGCTGACGGACGCCAAAATCAAAGCCGCGAAGCCGCGTGAGGCTGCATACAAGCTGGTCGACTCGGCGCAGCTATTTCTTCACGTCACGCCGGCTGGCGGCAAGCACTGGCGGATGAACTACACGTTCGGGAAGAACGCGGCCGGCAAGCCCGCGCAGAAGACGCTGACGTTCGGTCCCTACCCCGGCGTGACGCTGGTCGAGGCGCGGCAGAAGCGCGACGCGGCGAAGACGCTGCTGCGCGAGGGGCGCGACCCGGCCGTCGAGAAGCGCGTGTCGATCGAGGCGCGCGCCGCCGACCATAGCAATACGTTCGAGATCGTAGCGCGGCGATGGTTCGAACTGCGCAAGGCGATCTGGTCGCCGGTCCATGCCGACGACGTTCTTCGCAGCCTCGAGCGCGACGTGTTCCCGGCGATCGGCGCCCTCCCCCTCTCCGCTATCGATAGCCCGATGATCCTCGGGCTGCTGAACGCGGTCGAGCAGCGCGGCGCGGTCGAGACGGCGCACCGCCTGCGCCAGCGCATCTCCGACATTTTCGTCTACGCCATTGCGGCTGGTGGCCTTGCCATCGCCGACCCAGCCGCCAGCCTCGGGAAGGCGTTGCGGAAAAAACCGCGCGCGAAGAAGCAGCCGTCGGTGATCGACCGCCTGCGCGACTATGACGCCCAGGTCGAAGCGGTCCGCACGATGCTAGCGAAGTGCGACGCCGAACGGTGCCGCGCGTCGACCAAGCTGGCGCTGCGCTTGCTGGCGCTGACGGCGGTCCGACCTAACGAGGTTCAGAACGCCCGGTGGGAGGAACTGGAAGGGCTCGATGGGCCGAACCCGGTCTGGCGCATTCCAGCCGCCCGCATGAAGGGCGATCAGGATCGCAAGGCCGAGGACGGCGGCGATCACGTCGTTCCGCTCTCGACCTATGCAGTGGCGACGATCGAGGCGCTGCGTCCGCTGACCGGCGGCTATCAGCTCATGTTCCCGAGCGAGCGACATGTGCATCGTCCGATCAGCGAGAACACGCTGCGCGCCCTGCTCATCCGCGCCGGCTATTATCAGCGCCATGTGCCGCACGGCTTCCGGTCGGCGTTCTCGACGATCATGAACGAACGACCCGACCGCCAAGATGGCGACCGGGCCGTGATCGATCTGATGCTCGCGCACGTCCCGAAGGACAAGGTTGAGGGGGCTTATAACCGGGCCGCGTATATGCCTCGCCGCCACGAACTCGCGCAGGCTTGGGGCGACCTGATCGCGTCCGGTCTGGTCGCGCCGGAGGAGCATCTCGGCAAACCGATACGCTGGGCGGCGCATACCGATCGGGAAGCGGCCTAGCCCTGCGGCCGCCTGGGGGCCGCGAGCAATCGCAGTGCCCCCATCATCCCCTCCGCGGCACGTTGGAGGGCTGGACCGAGCGGGAGGAAGCTGCGTTCTATCGCCGCCACCGTTTCACGCCACACGAGCCGTTCCAGCCGCCGCGCCCGCTTCAGCTTACGGCGGTCGCCCGTCCGCCAGCCTTCATATCGAAGTCGAACGGCGCGCCGCTGTCGGTCCGCATCGCGGGGCAAGGGTCGGCGCCTCACTCCGCGCCCCGAGCAGCCATGACCGCCTCTTTCCACGCAACGACCTCGCGCTCGCTCCAACGGCTGGACGCGCCGCCGGGCTTGCAGCACTTCGGGAAGGTGCCTTCGCGCATTTTCCGGTAGATCATCGTTTTCCCGATGCCAGCCAGTTCCTTGACGGCAGACAGGGGCAGCAGTCGGTCGGCGAGGCTATGGTCGACCTCGCGCTTAACCGGCGGCGCCGGGGCGGCAGGGGCGCGCTTACGGGGGCCGGATGCCGGACGCGGCTGGCGGCTGGTCGATGCGGCGGTCATCTCTTGCACCTTTCAATAATGAGGATCCGGGTCCGCTGGACGAGGTCGGCGGCACCGATGCCGGTGGGATCGTGGCGGGCCATGAGCACGCACCACGTTTGTAGGCGGGATAGCTCGTCGAGCAGCGCGCTTGCTTCGTCGTCAGTAGAGCGAGGCGGCAGGATATCAGCACTCGGTCGATGCAGCGCCGCTGTCATGCGGGCAACTCCGTCGATGGCATGTTGCGGACCGAGAGCGGCTGCGCGAACCGATAGAACAGGATGTTGTAGCGGCGATCTAAGGCCTGATGCTGCCACCACTGTTCCGGCCAGTAGGATGCCGAGACGATCGTGCGTTCGCTCAGCCCGCCCCCCTCAAATATCACTTCTACCGCCTCTACTGGATCGAATGGGAATGGCCCGCCGTCGTGCCGTATCCAGCCGCCGCGCGCGACGACTCGCACCCGGGGTTTTGCTTGGGTGCGGCCAGCGCGCGCGAGGCGCGCCAGCCGGGCACGACGCAAGTTCTGATTGCGGATGAACATGATGATGAGGATGGCCGTCAGGACCGAAAGGATTGCGCCCCCAATCAGCGGACCGATGTCGGGGCTGGTCATCGACGATGCTCCTTCGCGAAATCGTTGAGGCCCTTGTGGATCGCGTCGGGAAGCGGGTCGCTGGTGAACTGCCAAGCGATGAACCACACCGCGACCATCTGCAGGACGGTGTCGCCGGTCTGGGCGTGAGACAGCCCGCCAGCGAGCAAGGCGGTGATGAGGGCGCGGCCGAACGTCATGCGCCGTCGCTTTGCCCGCGCGGCTGGTCGGCGGCATCTTTCCGGTCTCCGGCCTTCACCGTGCCGACCTCCTGCATGATGATGAAGGTGCTTTCCGGGTGGCTCGGCAGCAGCCGGTTCGCCTCGGTCTCGGCCGACGCAAAGGTAGGGTGCCGGAACCGAGGGTTATGGGAGGTCGATTTATGGCCCGGCTTCACGACCTTCCCGCCCGCCTTCCGGTAAAGCAGGAACTTACCGCGGAACGAGGTCGTGACGCCGTCGATCACGGCCGGGGCGCTGGGGGTATCGGTCATCGCTTGTTGCCTTTCAGGCGTTGGGGATTGATCGCGGCCCAGACGATCGCCCGCCGGCCGCTGTTGTTGCGGCGGCGTTCGCCGGTGTCTCGGACCATGCCGAGCCGCGCCAGTTCGGTGATCCGCGGGCGGATCGACAGGATCGACATACCCAGCCGCCCGGCGACTTGATCTGCCGTCAAGCCGTTGCTGCGCTCGATCTCGTCCAGAGCGCGGGCTCGCAGTGTTTCGGCACGCGGCGCAACCGACGCGGCGGCATCCGACGAGGTGTCACGATCGCGGGCGCCCGGCTGGTGGGGATAGGCGAACATGTCCTTCATGCCGCCTTCCGATCCGCAAGGTTGACGACGGACGCCGTCGGCGCGCGCTCGCCACCGTCCGGGTCGTCGCCTTCCCGCTCCGTCCAGCTGCCGCAACGCCGGTTCTGGTGCGTCCGGGGGAACATCGGCTTCGCGGTATTCGGGTCCGCTCCGATCAGTACGGGAGGATTTACCGTGCAGACGCCCAAGAACATCTCGGGCTGACCCGGCAACGATTCCCACGTCGACTGCGCCGGCGCGCCGGCCTGCCACCATTCGCAGGTGGCGCAGCGTTCGTCCGCGCTCACAGCTGGTAGACCTTATCGACGTGGCCCCTGCCGCCAACAATCGTGCTGTTGACCCAAGTGATCCGGTCTGGTCCCAGCCGCCGGATATGGCCGCGCCGGAGGTGCGAACGCGGCCCTTCCCTGCCATCCGCCAAACCCGATCCGGGCAACGTGGCGCCGCCTGCAATCTTGAGGACGTGAAAGCCCTTCAGCGGCATCTTGCCGGCCTTGCTCCGTTGCCGGTTCAAACGTTCCGGCGCGGGGTGGATTTCGGTGCTGACGTTCTTGCAAGCTAGTGCGACGCACAGGTCAACGTAGGCGTTCACCTCGTCCATCATATCGGCCTGCAAGTGGTCGATGACGACCTCGGCGGAGCCGTAGTGCTGAAGGCCGAGCGTGATCGTCTCGGGGCTGAGCGTCACCATCGAGAGCGGAATCGTCTTGTGCTTCACGATCGCCCGCGAAATGCGTCCGCTCTCGATCGCGGACTCTCGGAAGGCGGACTGGTCCTCGCGGTGCTGCCATTCCGCGTCGTACGCGATGTGCGCGGCGATCGAGCCCAAGAGCCATTTGCCGGTGTTCCCGTTCAGGAAGATTGCCGCAACGACGACGCCCGGCGACAAATCCGACCGGTGCCAGGCACGCAACTCGTCCGGCAGATCGTCCTGCCATTCCCACGCCAAGGCGATGCGCTTGGGGCAAGGAACAGCGGTATAGGCCCCCTGCTCCCACGCGGCGCGCTGCGCGGTATATTCGAGCGCCATCACCGGGAACGCCGGCTTCAGCAGCAAGCCGGGCACCTCGGGCCGCGGCTTCGTGCGGTCGAGCAGCTGGCCGCAATCCGGCAACTGGAAAACCTGCGCCTCTCGCAGCTTGCAAGCAACGTAGAGATTCCCGGCCCGCGTACCCGGCGCTTCGGGGCACGGATAGTTGAGCAGGTCCGCAATGGCCTTCGGGCAGAAGTTGAGTGCGTCGGCCATGTTACCGACCCTCCGTCGCAGCGAGCCGCAGCGCGTCCGCAGCGCAGCGCGCGAGTATACGGCCGCCGTTTACGTCGAATGCTGCCAGATCTATCGCGGGGGCACCGTTTATAAGCGACGGTTCGAGGTAGTGGATTGCGTAGAGCAACTTGACTGCAACGTCAGTTATTGACGCGGCGTCAAAGTCCCATACCGCCTTCGCGGCGATTTCCCGCGCATCCGATCCAGTGTCCGAGCCGTCATCGCCAAGAAAGCCGGCTAGGTAACTTTCCGTGGCTGTACGCAATCCTTCAGAAGTCTGCGCCGGTACACCGGGTAGGAATAGATACCGCATGCCGGCTGGGATGCTGAGTGGCGACGGTTCCATATTATCGACCCTCCCCTTCGAGGCGACGCACGTCGGCCAGCAGCACGTCGGCCCACTCCTCCACGCCGCAGCCGCGTTCGCGCATGAGCTCGATCTTCTCGGCGACCGCCACGAGATCCGGGGCTGGCGTCTCGATCAGCGCGTCCATCGCGACGCAATAAGCATCGAGCGCGCGATCGGCGGCGTCGTCGCCGTCACCCAAGCCGTCGGAATAAGCGCGGGCACGCTGGTAGATGCGCTTGGCGCGCTTCCACATCGCCGGGTCTTCCTCCCAGACGATCCAGCCGTTGCCGACTGACCGACCGCGCTCGCGAGTGAGATCGAGGATTGCGGCCGGGTCGGCGGCGTCGAAAGCATGCACGATGTCGATGCGGCGCGACATCTCGGCATCGTCCAGTTCGATCGCGAACAGAACGCGCGCATCCAACCCGGTCTGAAAGCGCTCCGGCTGGACGCTGTCGATCATTACGCGCCCACCAATCGAAAGGAACGCGAGCGCACTGTCGAGTGGCGTGGTCATGCCTGTGCCTCCCGCGGCGCGGGGAAGCGTTCGCCGCTCAACCGCATACAGCGCCGCAGATCGAGCCGGTCGTATGCGTTCAAGGGCTGGACGTCGATCGAGGCGAGGAAGGCGACAATGCTGGTCCCGGCAATCTGGATCAGGTCGCCCGCCTCGGCGATCTCCTTCACGTCCGGGTTTTCCGGGTCAGGGTCGATCTCTTGGCTCGCCAGTTCAGCCATGCCGGATACGAGCGAGAACACGTCAATCAGCGATTGCGGTTGCTGCGCGAGCATGACGTGCAGCAGCCGGCTATTGTCCCACGATAACTGCCGGCTAAGCGTGACTTGCAGATCACCGGGCGGCCGGTCGATCGCGTCCTGTCGATCGGATATGTCGCTGCGCAGCTTTGCAAGCGTCTGAATCGGCGTCGCCGGGTCGAAGGCAGCAAGTCGGCTGGCGTCAGCCATCAAGCGTTCGCCCTGATCAATGCCGGCAAACATCTTCCGCTCGACCATGAACTCGATCTTCGCGGCAAAGTCGGCTGGTCCGGCCACCGGAAAGTCGGCGACCGCGTACTCGTCTTCGCACGTCTTCGCGCAAAGGATGTCACTCTCGCTGATGACGGCTGGATCGATCGTAATCGCGGGCGCGCCGGCAGTCGCCGCGCGGCTCTCGGCCCGCTCAAGCGGCTCGTACACTTCCCGGTAGTGACGATCATCGGCCGCGCCGGATGCGCGAGCCGCGGCGATCAGCGCGGTCAACGCTGGGGAGATGTGGCCCATGGGTCAGCCCTCCACCTGGGCGAAGGCGAACGCTTCGCGCTCAAGAATGCCGTTCCAGCAGTCGGTGTCCCGCCCCCCGCCGTGCGCAATCAGGAATTTGAACGCGAACGCGGCTGCGTCCGGCGACGGAATCGCCATGAGGACATCTTCGGCATTGCTGCGGCGGACCAGCCAGCGCTCGGCGGCTTCCTTATCACCGGCGGCATCCGCTTCGTTCTCGCCCTCACGCGCAACGACATAGGCCGCGCGCGCAGTCGCCCATTCGCTGTGAAGTCGGGTCGGCGACCGCTCGGCGCTGGCGAACCGGGCGGCGTCGTCCATGACCGGCTTGATGCCGGCCGCGCTGTAGCTGGCGGTGAAGCCGTCCTGCTCGATTTCGAGCACTTCCTGCATCTTCCACAGCAGCGCGGCCATATGCGGCGAGGGCATCTCGAACGCAGCAGAATATGCGGCGTCCTGCCGCTCTTCGGCAGCGATGATCTCGCTGTTCAGCATCGCTCTCGCGGCTGGATCGTCAGTCACCGCATGCCTTGCATAAAGCGCGTTGACGGTCGATCGGATCGAAGTCAGGTTCCACTGCGCCGCGTCCCAGGCCGCCGCGCTTCCGATGTGCGGATGATACGAGACGGCGGCGAGCCGGGTCGCGATGCTGTCGGCTGGTGGGCTGAACATGGGCGGGGTCCGCGTGCCGCGGGCAGCAGTCTTCGGTTCGCTCGACGGGGTCGAGCGGGTATCGTCGGCGGCCATAAGCCATCCTCCCTGCGTTGCGTGGGTCGCAGGTGGATCGGCGGAGGCTGGCCCCTATCGCTGGCGGCCGAGCACGACTTTCCTATCCCTGCGGATCAGGGTCGGCGAGCCATGCGGCGGCACTTACCTGATGCCGCTTATATTCTTCGGTTTTTCCGAAGTCGTCAACGGGGCATTTCTGTTTTTCAGAAGTTTTGCAGCCCGGAGGTTACGCGGCCGATAATACGGAAGTCGAAATTCGCGATGCTAAACGGTTCGAACTTGGGGTCGTCGGACACGGGCTCGAACCGCGCCGGATCGGCCCGGTACCGCTTAATCGTGCCCTCGCCATCGCCGTTCATAAGTAGATACAGCTTGCCGACGAACAGTTCACGGTCGTCTGGATCGACAACCGCGAGCGAGCCTTCCGGCAAGAGTAAGTTCATGCTCTGACCGACGACGCGAACTGCAAACTTCCCCCTGTCACCGGCCTGCTCCGGGAGCCACGCCTTCTCTTCGGTGTGCTCGATAGCTTCGATCCAGTTCCCTGCCCCGGCCATGCCGATCACCGGGATTTCACGACCTTGGCGGGCGCGCGGCAGCAGGGGCAGCAACTTCGCGGCTTCGTCGTGCTTCAGCGTCCGACGCCCCTTATAAAGGTCCGTCACCCCCGATGGCGCTATCAGCAGGATCTGAGCAATAATGTTCTTCGGGACACCCGCGGCTTGCAGGCGTTCCAGAAGGTCGAGCGAGGGGGACTTTTCGGTCATAGGCATTTCCTAGCCGCCCGCTCGCTAATGCGAAATACGGAATATCCGAAGTAGGTTCTTGCGCCGTTCTCCGAATTGTCCGAAAATGAGGCATGGACCCCGTAACAGAACTGCTTGGACCGCGAGGGCGGGTCGCCGCGATCGCCCACGTCATCCGTTCGCCGCATGGCACCGTCTGGGAATGGAAGCGCAACGCATCCATTCCGCACTGGCGGCGGCCGGCGGTTCTTGAGGGCGTACGACAGTTGCGCATTACTCCCTCGCCGGAGGTCATTGCCTATCTCGCAGCCGTCGAGGCGGAATGACCAGCCGGCGGCGGGGGCAGCGCATGCCCGACGACGAGTTTCGGCGCGTTATCGATGCGGCGAAGGATCGCCACAACCTCTCCGACATCATCGGTCGGCGAACGAAGCTCAAACCGAGCGGCGGGCGTGAGATGGTAGGCCTTTGCCCGATCCATACCGAGCGCACACCGTCGTTCTACGTCATCGACGATAAGGGGTTCTATCACTGCTTCGGATGCGGCGCGCACGGCGACCACATGACGTTCCTGACGAAGGTCGACGGCCTGAGCTTTCGACAGGCGTTCGAAGCACTGACAGGCGATACCTTCCCGATCGTTTCAGAAGCGGAGCGCGCGCAACGGAAGCGAGAGGCGGAAAGCGAGACCCGCCGCCGCATCGTTGCCGGGCGGAGCGTGTGGCACGGCGCTGTGCCGGCGGCGGGGACGCTGGCAGAGACGTACCTCCGGTCCCGCGGCATCACCATGCCGGTGCCGAACACCGTTCGCTTTGGGCGGCTGGACTATTTCGATCAAGAAACCGGCGAGGTGATCGCCACCGACGTCGCAGCCGCGATCTGCGCGTTGCAGAACGCCGCCGGCGACGTCGTCGGGGTGCAGCGCATCTACCTTTCCGCCGACGGCCGCCGGAAGTTCGACGTTCCCAAACCGAAGCTATCGCTCGGAATCATCGTCGGGTCGGCGTTCCGACCCGGCGGTCACGCCCTCGGTTCGGGTACCACGGCCGTCATATGCGAAGGCCCGGAAGACGGGCTGACCCTTGCGCAGGAGCAGTCCCACTCCGTGCTCGTCGCATGTGGCACCTCGCTGATGCCACGGGTCGAACTGCCGGCGTGGATCGCATCGGTCATCGTTGCCGGCGACAACAATGCGCCTGGCCGGACTGCCGTGAAGAATACTGAGGAAGCGTTGACGGTTCTGGGCATCGCGACGCGCGCCACCTTCCCGAAGGAAGGGTTCAAGGACTGGAACGATCAGCTGCGGGACATTCGCGCGTGACCGGGGCCTTCGAACTGCAGATGTCGTCCGCCGACACGACCAGCCCGCTTCAGAACGCCGCTGCCGAGATCGGCCTGCTGGCCGACCTGATCGACGACAATCGGCGCATCGACCTCGTCGCCGACAAGCTGCGTCCGGTTGATTTTGCCGTGCCGCTATACGGTGACGTCTACGCCCGGATCCTCGAAATTTCCGCCGCCGGTATGGCCCCAGACGTCGTGACGCTCGAACCCTATTTCGCCGCGAACGAGGAATGGCCGCGCGCTCGCAATATCCTGTCGGCGGCGAGCATGAACAGCGGCCCGCTGACGCGCACGAAAACGTACTTCGACCAGATTCGCGAGCTTTCCGCCCGACGCAGGATGACGGCTGGCCTACAGCACGTTGTGGCGTCGACCCGCGATCTCGACGTCACCCGCGACGAATTGCTTGCTGAAGCCGATCAAGCCGTTGCGGTGATGGCCGAAGAGGCAACGACCCAGCAGGCAAGCGTCGGCGAGTATGCACAGGCCGTCATCGACAGCTTCGGCAAGCCGATCGTGGGCGTCCGGTGCGGCATGATCGGCTCGCTCGACGATGCTCTAGGTGTCGTCCGTCCGACACACCTCATCGTCGTCGGTGGACGGCCCGGCATGGGCAAAACCTCGCTCGTCACCAGCTATGCGATCGGTGCTGCTGCGCGCGGGCACGGCGTCCTGATATTTTCGATGGAGATGAGCGCCGACGAACTGACTCGTCGGATGCTGTCGGACATGTGTTGCACGAACAAGGGGGCCGTTCAGTACGAACAGGTCCGCGACGGCACCGTGCAAGGTAACGACCTGCGCGCCGTGCTGGACGCCCAGCGGCGGTTCGAGCAGTTGCCGTTGCACGTCAACGAAACCGGCGGTCTTACTCTCGCCCGTCTTATCCGACAGGCTCGGTCGCATAAACGTCGGCTGGCCGCCAAGGGTCAGAAGCTCGAGCTCATCATCGTCGATTACCTCCAGCTTATGGGCCACAGCCGCAAAGGCATGTCGCCGTACGAGCACGCCTCCGAAGTCAGCATGGGGCTCAAAGCCTTCGCGAAGACCGAAGGGCTGGCGGTGATGGCGGTAGCCCAGCTGAGCCGCAACGTGGAACAGCGACCGGACAAGCGGCCTGTGCCGTCCGATCTTCGCGATAGCGGCCAGATCGAACAGGACGCTGATGCGATCCTCTTCGTCTACCGCGAAGAGTTCTACCTGAAGATGCAGGAACCCGAAGATCAGTTCGGCCAGAAGTACGAGGAATGGCGGACGGATATGGAGGCGGTGCGCAACCGCATCGAGTTCATCGTCGCCAAGCGACGCAGCGGCCCTACGGGGAAGGCAAGCGGCTGGTTCTTCGGCGCAAACTCGGCGGTGCGCGGCGCCGACTTCTACAAGATGGATGGATATTGATGGCTCGCATACGATCGATCCACCCCGGCCTATGGACCGACGAGAAGTTCGTCGCGCTTTCGCCCATTGCCCGCCTGTTCTTCATGGGCGTGTGGTGCGAGTGCGACGATAACGGATCGTTCGAATGGTCGCCGCTCAAACTGAAGATGCGGTTGCTGCCAGCCGACAATTTCGATGCGTCCGATCTTCTGGCCGAATTGGAAGTCGGCGGCGTGATTCTACGCTACGAAGAGGCCGGCCGCAGCTATGGCGCGGTCCGTAACTTCTGTCAGTACCAACGACCCAAAAAGCCGACGTCTGTGCATCCTCAATCCGACGCAGTTCGCGAGTGGGTCCGAACCTCTGCGCGGCTGACGCGCAACGGATCGGAACCGGAGGGCGAACCAGACGCGGACAAGGGGTCGAAGGGAGGAACTAAGTCCGGTTCAAAGGGGGCAAGTGGGGAAGTGGTGGGGAAGCGGTTCCCCACTGGTGGGGAAAAGTCGCGCCAGAGGAAGGAGGAAGGAGGGAGTGGTAGTTCCGTTACTGACGTAACGGGCGCCACGGCGCCGGGAATTGATCCCGTCAAAGCCCTCTTCGACGCTGGCGTTGCGATGCTCGTCGCCGCTGGGAAGACCGAACCACAGGCGCGGCGCATCATCGGCAAATGGCGCGGCGATCAGGGCGACACATGGACGCGAGAAGCCATCGCCAGCGCGGCTGGTGCGTCCGATCCGGTCGCGTTCATCGAGGGACGCAAGCGCAGCCAGACCGGCAACGCGGACGAGGCGCGCGCTCTCAGCGCCGCCCGCGCTGAACGATATCGACGGATGAACGACATGCCGGGGCCGCCGCCCGGCTGGAACTCGGGGGTAAATTGATGAACGACGCTAAACTTCCAGTGTCCCAGCGTTGGTGCATCCTTCGCACGACCGGACCCCGAACGCTGCCCCTTGCGCGCTCGCTGACCGATGGCGGGTTCGAGGTTTGGACGCCAACCGCTCCGAAGCTGTCAGACCGTGCCGGGGTCGACCGGGTCGAACAGCCGATCGCGCCGACGTTCGTGTTCGCCAAGGCGCAGCACACGATCGATCTGCTGGCGGTGTCACGCGATCCGGCCAGCCGCCATCCTTCGTTCTCAGTATTCCGCCGTCTTAATCGAGTGCCGTTCATCGGACCCGCCGGCATGGCTGGGCTGCGCGATGCGCAGGCAACCGCCGAAGCGGAGTTCGTCGCGCTGACCGAGAAGCAGACGCGGGAGGAGATGCGGCGGGAGCGCGTTGCGCAACTGCAACGGGACCGCGCCCGGCGGAAGGCTTTGCGTTCCCAGCCTCTCGGCGCCCTTGGCCTCGGCACCTGGGTCGAGGTGCAGGAGATGCCCGCGCTCGTCGGCCTGCAAGGTGAGATCGTGGAAGAGAGAGGCACCGCTGCCGTCGTCGCGTTCGGCGGGCTGTTGCGTATGGAGATTGAGGCTTGGCGGATGATTGCCGTTGATGTATCGGGAAACCTTACATGCACCGCCTGAGCGGGCTCCGCGGGTAGTTGATCTTGGCCGTAGTGCCACTGCGCTTCCTCGCCCCAACGTATTCGCTGCGCGCGAGTGCCACTCCGCAAGGCTGCCTGAAATCCACGCCTGCTCGTACCGAAACCCGACCACGGCGGCGGGTTCGAAGCCTCCCCTCGCACGTTGCGCAATCCGGTAGCGGGCAGTGGATGCACGGAAGCCGGCAAGGGGTTGAACGCCGATCGCATCCCTCAGGAGGCGGCACAATGCCAAGGAAGCCGCCCGCCCTGACCGTCCGCCGCTACGTCCCGCGAAGGTCGTGGGATCATGGGGGCAAGAGCCGGCACGAGAGAGGGTATGGGAGTAGTTGGGACAAGCTGCGCAAACAGGTGCTTACCGAAGAGCCGATGTGCCGTTCGTGTTTTCACGAACGGGGTGTCGTTACCGCCGCCACGCAAGTCGATCACATCGTCCCGAAGGCAAAAGGCGGCACGGACGCCCGGTCGAATCTGAGGCCAATCTGCGCTGACTGTCACGCGACGAAGAGCGCCGAGGATCGCGGGCATCGGCTGCGCCCCACCACCGGAGAAGACGGATGGCCGATAGCGTGATCCCTAGCCGCCTGTCGGTCTACGACGAGGATTTTGACGCGTCACTGATTCCGCTGACCGTGAAGCTGGACGGTGTCGAGGTCGAGCACGTCGTCGCTTACGACATCGAGGCGGGCACGGTCCTGCACTGTCCTCGGGATGAGCAAGGCGACGTGAAGTTCGACCCGGTCGCCGAGGAGATCGTGACCGAGACCCTGTGCGGGGTCGTCACCGTCGAGCGAGGCCCGCCCCCGCCGACCCCAACGCGGCCTGACTGGTACCACGAAACAATATTGCGCGATTAACCCCTAGGGGGGGGGAGACCGGAAAATTGGGGGTCGTCGCCCCCTAGTACCGACTCCGACCCCGATCTTCATCGCTAACACAGGATTTTCGATCATGACCCGCCGCAAGCAGCGCATCGATAGCGTGGCCGGCGCGGTCGCGACCTTGGCGAAGGACGGGGGTGTCATCCGTCCGCCGGCGCATGTGCAGCTTGAGGAACGGGACGAGCCGTTCTGGCGATCGGTGATCGCCGAGTTTGCGCGCAGCGAGTGGACCGACCACCAGCTCGAACTGGCGGCGATGCTCGCACGCAAGATGTCCGACCTCGAACTGCTGCAACGCCAGCTGCGCGAGGACGGGTTCACGACGATCAACGCGTCCGGCTCGCCGATGAGCAACCCGCTGATTCAGTCGGTCCGCATGTTCGACGCCTCGATCCTGTCGACCCGCCGTAGCCTGTCGCTTCACGCGCGCGCGAGCGCGGGCGAGGCGCGCGATGTCGGGAAGCGCCGCGCCGCCGCGCGCGAGATCGAGGCCGCGCACGCTGACGACGACGATCTGCTGGCCCGCCCCTCCCTACAGTGAGGCTCCGGCCGGTCGTCAGGCAGGCGATCAAGAGCGGCCCCCTCCCGAAGCTGCGCGACTGGCGGAAATTGCCGACGTCGAAGCTGACGCGTGCCGAGCGGAACATGAAGTTCTGCGAGAAGTACCTGCGGGTGCCCGAAGGCGACTTGGTCGGCCAGCCGATCAAACTCGCCGACTTTCAGGAAGCGTTCTTCTACGCCGTCTACGACAACAAGGTTCTGACGAAACGCGCCATCCTATCGATGGCCCGCAAGAACTCGAAGACCGGCACGATCGCCATGATCGTGCTCGTCCACCTCGTCGGTCCCGAGGCGAAGCAGAACAGCCGCATCGCGTCGGGCGCGCGCAGTCGGAAGCAGGCAGCGGAGGTCTATAACTACGCTTCGAAGATGGCGGCGCTGTCGCCCGATCTTCGCAAGCGGGTGCGAGAGGTGCCCTCGGCGAAGAAGCTGGTCGGACTGCTGATGAACGTCGAGTATGACGCGGTTTCCGCCGAAGGCTCGACCGCGCACGGCGGCTCGTACATCGTGGTCGTGCTCGACGAGGTCGGGCAGGTGAAGGGGCCGCAGGACGATTTCGTTGACGCGATGGTGACGTCGCAGGGTGCCTATTCCGACGGCCTGCTGTTCGTCATCTCGACCCAGGCGCCGACCGACGCCGACATGATGAGTATCCTCATCGACGACGCCGAACGCGCGAACGATCCGACGACCATCTGCCACCTGTACGCCGCCAAGCCCGACTGCGATCTGCTCGACCCGAAGGCACTGGCCGCGGCGAACCCGGCGCTGGGGCTGTTCCGGTCCAAATCAGACGCGGAAGACCAGTTGCAACAGGCCGCCCGCATGCCGTCGAAGGAAGCGACGGCGCGGGTGCTGATCCTCAACCAACGGCAGAACATGGTCGCGGCGCTAGTGTCCGCCAGCGTTTGGAAGCGCGGCAACGTCGAACCGGCACCGTGGGACCAGTCGTCGATCTACGGCGGTCTCGACCTCTCGGCCACGACCGACCTTACCTCGCTCGTGCTGACCCAGCGCCAGGGCGGCGTTCTGATGGCCCGAGCGTGGTTCTGGATGCCGGAGGCGAACGTGGCGATCGCATCGAAGCGCGATCGCACGCCGTACGATGTCTGGGTCAGGAAGGGCCTGATACGCACGACGCCCGGTCCGGTGATCGACTATGCGTTCGTAGCGAGCGACGTGGCTGAGATCGTTGGCGCGCTTCCGGTGCCGGTCACGCGGCTGGCGTTCGACCGCTGGCGCATGGACCGGCTGAAGTTGGAGTTCGACCGGCTCGGAATACAGCTGCCGCTCGAGCCCTTCGGGCAAGGCTTCGTGTCGATGTCGCCGGCGATCGACGCGATCGAGGAAGACCTATTGCAGGGCCGGCTTCACCACGGCGGCAACCCGCCGCTCGCGATGTGTGCGGCGAACGCCGTCGCCACACCCGACCCGGCCGGCAACCGGAAACTGGACAAGGCGAAATCGACTGGCCGCATCGACGGGATGGTCGCGCTGACGATGGCGCGGGGCGTCGAGGCAATGGCGCCGGAAGAGGCAACCGACGTTGCCACAATGATCGGCTGACAAGGAACACGCGATGCAGGTTCTGCACAAGGCGGTCGCGCGCGCGGCCGGCGACGATCCCTATACCTTCGTGATGTCCGACGCGACCGTCGACCGCTACGGCGACGTCGTCGAGCCGTCCGGCTGGAAGCTGACGAACTTCAAGCGCAACCCGATCGCGCTTTTCGGACACGATTCGTCGTTCGTCATCGGCAACTGGAATAACCTGCGGGTCGAGGCCGGAAAGCTGATCGGCGAACTGGTCATGCTGCCGGCAGGTCTAAGCGCGCGGGTCGACGAGATTCGTGCATTCATCGAGGCCAAGATGCTGCGCGCGGTGTCGGTCGGCTTCCGCGGGCTGAAGTCCGAACCGATCGGCAACGGCGGCATCCGCTTCACCGAAAGCGAGCTGGTCGAGTGCAGCGTGGTCGCGATCCCCGCGAACCCGAACGCACTGCAGGTCGCCAAGAGCCTTAACCTTTCCCGCGACACCCAGGCGCTGATCTTCGTCGAGCCCGACCCTGCGATCACCGCCCGCGACGCGCGAACCCTCGGCGAGCCCGCCGTGCCGAAATCCCTTTCGAGGAAACCGAACATGACGACGCTCGCACAGCGCATCGAAGGCGTGCAGGACGAACTGACGCAGCTTCGCGACAATCTTCAGACCGCACTCGACAACGACGCGGAGACCGACACGATCACCGCTCAGATCGAGCAGAAGGACGCCACCCTCGCCTCGCTGAAGCGCGCCGAGGCTGCCCTCGCTGGCGCCACCGGCACCGCCCCGAACGGCACCACCGTCGCGGTCGAGCAGCGCAACGCGCCGAACGAACAGCGCCGCCTGCCCGCCGTTCCTGCGAAGAAGGTCGCTCCGGTCGACCACATCTTCCGTTCGATGACCGTCGGCCTGATCGCCCACGTCCGCAAGGTGCCGCTCGATACGGCCATGAAGCAGGCATATGGCGAAGACGTCGCGACGCGGGCCGTGCTCGACGTTATGACCCGCTCGGCGACCGTGCCGGCCGATACCGTGACCCCGGCATGGGCCGGCGTGCTGGTCGAGACCGCGATCGGCGAGTTCTTCGACCTGCTGCTGCCGACCTCGATCTATCCGCGCCTGTCGGCGATCGGCGGTCGCTTCGGTTTCGGCCGCGCGGGCAAGGTGTCGCTACCGTCGCGCGCGGCCAACCCGTCGGTCGCCGGCAGCTTCGTCGGTGAAGGTTCGCCGATTCCGGTCCGTCAGGGCGGGTTCACCAGCACGACGCTGACCCCGAAGAAGATGGCGGTCATCACCACCATGACGCGGGAGATCACCGAGCACTCGACGCCGCAGATCGAGCAGATCCTGCGCGCGGCGATCCAGGAAGACACCAGCATCGCGCTCGACGTGGTGCTGATGGACGCCCTAGCCGCAACCGCGGTGCGTCCGGCCGGTATCCGCAACGGCGCCATCACCGCCGCCGGCACCGCGGGCGGCGGCATGGCGGCGCTAGTCGCCGACGTGAAGGGCATGCTCATCGACCTGACGGGCTCGACGAACGGCAACATCCGCAACCCGGTCTGGCTGATGAACCCCGGTCAGGCGATCAGCGCCGGCCTCATCCAGGACAACACCGGGCAGTTCCCGTTCAAGGCCGAGCTCGCAAACGGCAACTTCATGGGCTACCCGGCCCTGATCTCTTCGACCGTGCCGGTCGGGGTGGTCGCGCTGGTCGACGCCGCCGACTTCATGTCGGCGACCGGCGACGTGCCGCGGTTCGACGTGTCGGATCAGGCGACCCTGCACATGGAAGACACCACCCCCGCGCAGATCGCGACGGCCGGTGCCGTGCCGTCGGGCGGGCGCGTGCAGTCCATGTTCCAGACCGACAGCCTCGCGCTGCGGATGATCATGGACGTGTCGTGGGCCATGCGCCGCACCGGCACCGTCGTCGTCCGCACGTCCGTCACCTGGTAACCCCCGCTGGCCGGGCTTCGACCCGGCCGGCATCTTATGCGGAGATCGTCATGAACGATGCCGAACTAAATGCCGCCATTGCCGCCCGCCCAGCAGCCAAGGTTACGCCCGAACGCATCTCGGAGGTGATTGTTGGTGAGGCGTATCACCGTCTGACCGACACCCTGACCGTGTGCGTCCTGACGCTCGCAAATGGCTTTACCGTCACCGGCGAGAGCGCCTGCGCCAGCCCGGCGAACTATGACGAAACGATCGGCAACGCGCTCGCCCGCAAGCAGGCCGAAAGCAAGGTCTGGGGTCTCGAGGGCTACCTGCTGCGCGAGAAACTGGCGCTCGCTGACCATCGCCAGCCCGCCTGAAGCAAACCGTAGGAGCGAATAACATGCCGACGCCTCAAGAAATCCGCGCCGAGAACCGCAAGGCTCTCGAATCTCAGAACGCCGCCGCGATGGAGCGGACCGACAGTGTCCAGCCCACGCCGACGCAGGAAGAGATCGACGTCGCCAAGCTGGCGACGCCGACGCTCGAAACGCTCGACGGCAAGGAAGACCACGGTGCACCCGAGGAACGCCAGGTCGAAGCGGGCGGCCAGGCCGAATATCGCACCCGCGCCTCGCGCGCGGGCCGCAACGCCAAGCAGCAGGCGGAATAAGCCCGCGTGGCGGGGTTTTTGTCTCGGGTTCGGTCGCTCGTCGGCCTGCCCGACACGACCGAGAAGGCCGGGACGGAAACCCCGCCAGTTGCCCTCACCGGCGGCTGGCTACCGATGAACGCGCCTATCAACTGGTGGCAGACAGGCATGTCGCCGCCGCGATCGGCGCGGTCGTCGATGGTCGAGGCGTGCGTGTCTGCCTATGCGCAGACGGTCGCGATGTGCCCCGGCAACCACTGGCGCTGGGCGGCGGATACCGGGCGGCAGCGCGTGCCCAACTCGCCGCTCGCCCGCATCATAAAGCGTCCGAACGACTATCAGAGCGTCAGCGACTTCCTGCTGAACCTCGTCCGCTACCTGCTGGACGAAGGCAACGCCTACGCACTGGTGGTGCGCAACAATCGGTTCGAACCGATCGAACTGCATCTCATGGACAGCGACAGCAGTCATCCGGTGCTCGCGGTCGATGGGTCAATCTTCTATTCGCTGGCCGGCAACCCGATCGTCGATCGGCGGTTCGGTCCGCGCGTCACCGTTCCCGCCCGCGACGTGCTGCATATCCGGCTGCACACCCCGCGCCATCCGCTGGTCGGTGAAACACCAATGGTCGCCGCCGCGCTCGAGCTTGCTGCGGGCAACGCCGCGCTGTCCAACCAGGTCAATTTCTTCCTCAACCAAAGCCGCCCGTCGTTCATCCTTTCGACCGACGCCAGCCTGACGATCGAGCAGGTTCGCATGCTGCGAACGGCATGGGACGAGCAATCGAAGGGGCTGAACAGCGGCGGCACGCCGATCCTGTCGAACGGCCTGAAGCCGAACCCGATCGGTTCGAGCAACAAGGACGCCGAATTGGCGAGCATCCTGCGCCTGTCCAGCGAGGCGATCGCGCAGGTCTACCGCGTGCCGTTGCAGGTGCTGGGCGCCGCGTCGACCGCCTACGCCACGACCGAGGCGCTGATGCAGTCGTGGCGCGCGGGCGGTCTCGGCTTCCTGCTGAATCATATCGAAGAAGCGATCGGCAACCTGTTCAAGCTGGGCGGGCAGCCCGAAGAATATCTCGAGCTCGACACGTCAGCGCTGCTGCGCAGCGAGTTCAAGGTGCGGGTCGAGGGCTGGGCGGCCGGCACGCAGGCTGGCATTTTCGACCGCAATGTCGCGCGGCAGGATTTCGAACTCGCACCGGTCAAGGGTGGCGAAGAGCCGTGGGTGCAGCAGCAGGATATCCCGCTGAGCGTCGCGGCCGAAATGGCGAAGAACCCGCCTCCCCCGCCCGCGCTGCCCGATCCCCCGGCCGAGCCGGAGCCCGATGCTGAAGCGGACGCCGAACAGGCGCGCGCATTTATCGCGCTGTTCGAGAAAGACTTCCGGGAGGCGCTGAATGCTTGATACGAAGGCGCTCGCCGCCGCGACGGCGCTGATCGTGCGCGAGCATGTTGCCGCCGCGCTGGAACCGGTGTTGGCGGACAACGCGGCGCTGCGAGCGCGACTGGACGCGATCGAAGACCGCGAAACGCCCCCCCTCGATACCGACGCCGTCGCCGCGATCGTCCGAGACGCCATCGCAGCGCTGCCGGTCCCGCAGGACGGCAAGGATGCGGAAGTCGACATGAACGCCGTCGAGCGGTTGATTGACGAAAGCGTTACGCGTCACATGGCGCAGGTTCCGGCGCCGAAGGACGGGGTCAGCGTCACGCTCGACGACGTCCGCCCGCTGATCGACGACGCCGTTGGCAAGGCTGCGTCGGCTATCCCGGTCCCGAAAGATGGCGTCGGCCTTGCCGGCGCGCTGATCGACCGCGGCGGCAACCTCGTCGTTACGCTGACCGATGGATCAACGCGAGACCTCGGGCCAGTCGTCGGCCGCGACTATGACGCTGACGTGCTGACGGAGGCGGTCCGGACCGCGGTTGCCAAATTGCCAGCGCCCAAGGACGGCGACCCCGGCAGGGACGCCGACCCGGCGGTCATTAAGCAGATGGTCGATGAGGCTGTCGCTGCGATCCCGCCGGCGAAGGACGGCAAGGATGCCTATCCCGGCGAAGCGCGTGGGCTGTTCGATCCCGACGGCTCGTACCGAGCGCTCGACGTCGTGTCACTCAATGGCTGCGAATGGCGCGCGAAGCACGACAACCCCGGCCCGCTGCCGGGAGATGGATGGATGCTCTCGGCGCAGCGCGGCAAGCCTGGCAAGGCGGCAGCGGCGCTCCCCCCTATCGCAGGCAAGGACGGTGCTTCGATCATCGCCGGCGCCTTCGATCGCGATGCCATGCAGCTGACGCTCGCCCGCGACGACGGCGAGGCGTTCACGATCGACTTTCTCCCGCTCGCTGAGGCGATCCGCGAGGGCTGAGGCCCGCCCCTTCTGAAAGGTAACATCTATGGCCTTCATGCCGACCCGCGGCGGTCGTGGACCTTCCACGCCCATCATCTTCGTGCCGACACTGAACGATCTCGTGCTGTCGGGCGCGCTCGTCGCGGGCGTCGCATCGACCGGCACGATCCTGAACGCGACGACCGGATCGGTGATCGCGAGCACCGTTCCCGGTCTGACGGTGAACAGCGCGGCGCGGACCTACAGCTACAACGGAAGTGGTTCGGTAGGGTCGGCTCAAGGTTTGGTCGAAACGCTGGCAGGCGCGACATTCAGTCCGCGCAATAACGTCGTCACCGTCGTGTCCGCGTCGATCCCTGCGTTCACCTCGAACCCTTCGATCAGTCCGAGCAACGGCGACCAGAACACGACGTTCACGGCGATCGACGGCGCGATGAGCAACGGTGGAACGGTCTCGGCACGTCGATGGCTTTTAAACGGCACGTCGATCGGCACTGGCACGACTATCGTGCCCGGCGCCCCAGGTTCGTTGGTGCTTGAGAACACCGGCACCGGCAACGTCAAGGCGACTTCGACAGCGGTCACGGTCGCTTCGACGGGCACCCCAACACCTGGGTCGAGTATTGGCGGCGTCCCGATCGGCACGGTTGCCACGTCCGGCCCCGAAACGGGCATGACGCTCGTCTACGGCGATGACTTCGACGGCCCGCTCGATCTGATGGGGCCTGCGCCGGCGCAACGCTTCGGTCGCTATGCCCCGACACGTGGCGATTACCTGATCTACGCCAGCGGCCAAAGCCCGCGCGCTGCGCCCGGCTTGGGCGGTGTCGACGCTGACCCCTACTGGACCGGCCACAACGATAGTGGCCGAGGCGAAGCTCCCACGACGTTCGCTGACATGATCGTGCAGACGAACAGCATGATTTCGCTCCGTCAGCGCGATATGGTTGCAGGTGAAGCGGCGCACGTCGTGCGCAACAATCAAAATGTCCTGTCGTCGATGATCCACGGCGCGTTCGACGTGATGGTCACCGCGCCGTTCGTGTTTAAGTCGCGCGAGCAACGGTTCGCGAACAACCGAGATCACATGACGACTTGGTTCATGAACTACATGGGCTTCACCCGCGGAGATCTGGAAATCGATCTTGGCGAAGCCGGTTCGAAGAAGGACGGGACGGGCGACGGCCGCAAGATCGAGTGGAATATCAATGCGTGGGACGGGGTGAATCGCAGCGACACTGACTCCGCTGGTAGCGAACCCGTTACGGTCGATTGGTCCACACCGCACGTTTTGGCCGCAAAAATCGATGATCAGGGGATCGTTACCTACTATCTGGACGACGTAAAAAGCGACTTTCAGTATAGCAAGCGCCCCACGGATGCGCTGACCAAGCCGTATCACTCGATCGGTACGAACCACATGTACAACGTCTCGCGCCCGAGCGGCGTGAGCCGGTTGGAATACGACTATTGGCAGTGGTACGTGCCAGGCAAGCTTTACACGCCCAAGGTCGCACCTATTCTCATTCAGGTCGCCGCCGGGGAAAGTAAGACCGTCGTGCTTCCGTCGCAGGCTGAACTTTGGGGCGAAACCGGGCTGACCGAAAAGCTGGCCGAAGCGTGCATGGTCGAGCCGAACGAGCCGGGCGGCACCATCGACGGCAAGTTCTATCTCGACCTTCCGTCGGGAGTTACCCTCAACGAGTCGACGCGTGAACTGACAATCAATGTGACGACCCCCGGTCGCCTCAACATCGGCCGCTATGTCATCAAGGCCGGAAACGCGTCGAGGGTTCACCGGATTGCGATTGAGGTCGGTCCGGTCATCAATGTCCCTTCGATGATCAACATTACGCAGGGGGTTCCGTTCAAGCTCGACCTATACCCGCTCGTCGACTGCGGCATCCTCGTCACGGGGAACGATGGCAAGCGTGCCAAGCAGGTCAGCGTGACCGGGCTGCCTTCCGACTTGCCCTATAGCGGTAGCACCTATGCTATCGACGGAACGCCGAACACGGTTGGCACGCGCACCCTGACGGTCAACGCGACGAATAGCGTTGGGCAGCCTGCAACAAAGCAGGTGACCCTCAACGTGGTGGCACCGGCGGGTGCTGGCACCTATGCCTTTGAGTCGTGGCCAGCGCTCGTTGGCAATTTCGACTTCAGCCGAGACGCATCGTACACGAGTGTCACATCTGGTGATTTCACGACGTTCGGCAACACAGTTGCGAACGCTGGCGATCTTTCGAAGGCTCCAACCGTTACGCCCAGCCCGTCGCGAGTGCCTAACACGCTCAACGGCAAGTCTGTCGCGCGCTTCACAAAGAACCAGACCGACGGCGCTGGTACAACCGTACTGGAATCCGCTCAGAACGCGACCGGCGCGACTGTGCCTGTTGCCGCGGTGCTGACCGGAAACAGCACTCCGCTTTCGGCGGCATGGCTGGTGCGGTTCGACGTGGGATCGGAGACTTGCTTCGTCGCGGGCCTTTCGGAACAGGTCAGCACCACCGCGGCCCGGCAATTGACGCTCGTCAAGCGCGATCCGGCAACGGCGGACTCGTCGATCCGCTACGGTGCCAATACGGCCAGCACGGCGGACATCAACATCGGTCGCCTGTCGGAAGGCGTCTGGCACCTTGTCGAGTTTCGTCAGAACGAGAACGGGACGAGCGACGTGTGGGTCGATGAAGTGCGGGTCGTTACTGCCGTAGCGCACACGTCCGTGTCGGCTTGGACTGGCACCGCCCGCTGTTCGGTCGGCAACGTTCAGGGGCCAACGAACCAGTCGGCCCGCTACCCATCGACGGGCCTCGCGGGTGAACTGGCGCAGTTCCTCCTATCCGCCGCTGCGCAGTCTGACGCGGATCATGCGCAGATGCGCGCCGACATCAAGACGAAGTGGAAATACGCATGACGCAAGTAACGCTGAAAACGCGCCTTCCCGACAGCAACGACGACGAGGTCGTCAAGGTGTCGAAGGCTGGTGCGAAGAAGTACGGCTTGCCGAAGACCGGCAACTGGTACGGTCCGCTGCCCGGCGAACCGAGCTTCACCTATTCGGACGTGAAGCCGGGCACCGCGCCTGCTCCCGAGCCAACGCCCGCGCCGCCTCCGCCTACCCCGGAACCGACACCTGCCCCCACCCCGACCCCATCGTTCCGCACGGGATCGCGCGCCACGCCGCAGGGCGTTGAGAAATACGCCTCGGATGGCCGGATGAACGTCGGGTTCACCCCGAACGGCGGCATCGGCACGTCAGGCAACGAAGGCCCCCCGGCCGGCTTCGACACCGATCTCAAGAACGGCTTCAAGCGGCTGGGCATCTTCGTCAAGCAGCCGGACGGCGCGACGTACATCGACGACCTGATTTTGCAGGCGCGCTCGATCGGCGGGTTTATCGCTGCGGTCGACGGCAAGTCGTACGCCAACCAGACGCTCAACGGCTACCGCCAGATCGCCGGCAGCTGGGACAGTGATACGACGTGGTCGGGCATGACCGGCAACGGGCTGGCGATCAGCCAGACCCACGGCTTTACCCCGGCCGGCGAACTGTTCCTCGACGTCACGCTCTCGAACGCCCGCGATGCCGTTATCGACTACGCATATGCCTGGGCGCTCGACCCGGACGCGAACAGCGCCAACCCCGGCGGGGAAGCGAACTTCGCCACCACGCAGCGCGTCACCGCACCGGGCACCGTCACGTCGACGACATCGCAGGGCGCAGTCATGAGCGTGTCGTGCGACCATCCGCGCGCCCGCATCCGTACGGCAAAATGGGATGCCGGCTATAAGCTGGGCGAGGAACGCGCGGTCGGTTACACGAAGAAGGCCGACGAGACGGTGCAACCGGTCATCACCGGCAAGCTGGCGCCGCTCGAGCGCGAGACCTTCCGCATCGTAATCGGTGTGAAGACGCCGTGACCGCGCTGACGCTCGACCTCGTGAAGGGCTACCTTCGATACGAACTGGACGCGATCGACAACGACCTGATGCTATCGGTCGCGTTGCAGGCAGGCATCGAATGGGTCGAGCTCTACACGGGGCGGGCGATCACCGGTGAAGATCCCGAGACGATCCCTGCGGGCATGCTGCACGGCGTGCTGCTGTATGCCGGTGCGTTCGATCAGCTGCGCGATGGCGACAATGTCGCGCTGCTGAAGCCCGCCGAACTGGTGTGCTGGCCTCACAAGGTCCTGGTGGTATGAAACCGCCTCGGTTCGACAAGCGAATCCGCATCGAGCGACCGGTGCGCGGACAGGGCTTGGACGCCGCCGGGTCAGGCACTTGGGAGCCTGTCGCCGAGATGGCGGCCGAGGTACAGGACATGCTGCCGAGCCGCGGCGAACGCATGGCGGAGGGTATCACAGTCACCGAGCGCCCGGCGCGCGTCCGGGTCCGGTACCGCGAAGACATCAACGCGACGATGCGTGTGCTGATCGGCAAGAACGTGCGCGGCGATGACGGCGAGCCGGTGTGGCAGACGTCCCGCATCGCCGCGATCGTCAGCGAACCCGCCGAACTTGGCCGACGGCAGTGGAGCGAGTTCATGGTGCAGCAGCATTCCGCACCCGGGAACACCGCCTGATGGTGAAGGTGCGCGGGCGCGAGGCCGTCCGCCGCTACTTCAAGCAACTGCCGGAAGACATTCAAGGCAAGCTGCTGGTCGGCGCCGCGCGGGCCGGCGGCAAGGTCATTCAGGGCGAGGCGAAGGAACGCGTCAACTCCGACGCCGTGAGCGACGAGATTAAGCTGACCGTACGTCGCGATGCCGATCGCATCATTGCCCGCGTCGGGCTGTCGAAGGGCTGGGCGCTGTCGGTCGGCGTGTGGTTGGAGTACGGGACCGACCCCCACTACATCACGGTCGACGACAGCCAGCGACAGGGCATGTCCGCGAACCGGATCAACCGACTGAAGAAGCGCGAAGGCGTCCTCGTCATCAACGGCAATCCGGTCGGGAAGACCGTGCTCCACCCCGGCGCAAAACCGAACCCGTTCCTGCGCCCGGCGCTCGACACGAAACAGGGCGAAGCCGTCGCTGCCGCGCAAGCCTACATCAACGCGCGCGTCCGCTCTGGCGGCATCGCGGCCGACCCCGGAGGGACGGACGAATGAGCGGTGCCTTTGCCGTCGCCCAGCTGCTGACCGACGCGCCCGCGATCATCGAACGCGAGCGAGCGGTATCGATCGGCTTGGGCCGCATGTGGCCGGGCGCGCCCCTGCCGCTGCTGTTGGTCCGCACCGTCAGCGTCGTCGAGCGTCAGCCATTGAAGCGCGCCGGCTGGGTCCGTCGGACTGAGCGGGTGTCGGTCGCGATCCGTGCCGAATCCTACGCCGAGCAGAAGGAACTGTTGCAGATCGTCAACGCCGTCTGCGTCGGCCCGAAAGGCGACGTGCGCGCCGATGCGCAAAACGTCGCGATCCTGTCGGCTGGTGTCGGGCCGGACGTTGATGGGCCGGGCGATAGCTACGAACAGACCCACGATTTTCGGGTGTCCTACGACGCACCCGTAACCGCCACCCCAGCAGGAGCATGACCATGGTGACGAAGACGACCACCCCGAAAACCCATTACGCGACGAAGAACTTCAAGGACGCTGGAACCGAGCGTTCGTTCATCGCCGGCGAAGAAATCAAGGAAGCGACCGCCGGCGAACTGGCGAACTATGTCGCCGCCGGTGCCGCATCGACCGAGAAGCCGAAGGCGGACGACGCCGCGGCGACCGAGACCAAGCAGTCGGGCGAAAAGCCGACCGCGTAACCGATCGCGCCCGGATCACCGGGCACGACACCGCCGGCCGTGCCGGCTCCACCGACAGGAGATAAACGATGGGTCTTCAGACCGGAGCAGGCTCGGCGATCGCGATCAGCGCCGCCGCGCCAGCCACCATGGACGCGGCAGGCTATGCCGCGCTGACGTACACCGAAGGCGGTCAGTGCGAAAAGATCGGCACGATCGGCTCGACCTTCACCAAGACGGAATTTCAGCCGCTGAAGGGTCCGAAGGACAAGCTGAAGGGCAGCGCCGACTATGGCGCGTTGCAGCCCAGCTTCGCGCTCGACGAGGAAGACGTCGGCCAGATGCTGTTCCGTTCGGCAGCCGACGACGAGACGAACAAGCTGTTCTCGATCCGGGTCACCATGCAGTCGGGCGCGCTGCGCTATTTCCGCAGCCGCGTGTTCGGCTGGCCGGAAACCGTCGATGGCGCCGACCCGATCGTCATGGCGACCCCGACCGTCGAGGTTTGCTCGAAGGTTGTCCGGGTCGCGGCGCCCGCCTCCTAACCCAGAGTTCCGGCCTGGCCGGAAACCCCGCATCGGCCCGCCCCGCTCTCTCGCGGGTGTCGGGTCGGGTCGGTGCTTCACACCCGCGAGAAGGTTTACCGATGGATTTCACCAAGCAGCGCGTATCGCAGACGGCGCCGATGCATGTTCGCAACGCCGCTGGCACCCCGATGTACGACGGCGACAAGCCGGTGCGGATCATTTTCTACGGCCCCGCCTCCCGCCAGTTCGCCGAGCTCGAAACGCGCCAGAGCGAGCGGGCGGTAAAGCGGAACAACGACAACGAGGGCAAGGTCGTGGCCCGCTCGTCTGAGGAACGCCGGGCCGAGGCCGTAGCTGACCTGCTGAGCCTGACCGCTGGCTTCGAGAACCTCGATTACGAGGACAAGACCGGCGCCGAACTCTACGCCGCCGTCTATAACGACGCCGAACTCGGCTACATCCTCAATCAGGGTGTGAAGTTCGTCGGCGAGTGGGGAAACTTCTCCGGCAGCGCGCCGAAGAACTGAAGCTGTACGCCCGGCATTTGGCGTGGCTCCATGCCACGCCAAAGCCGCCGGAAGGCTCGAAGCGCGCTGCCGTCAAGGCAAAGCCGATCAGCCGGCTCGACAGGTACCGCGCCGACAAGATCGAACCCCCGATGCCGCCCTGCACCCTTCCCAGCCTTATCGAGCGCTGGATTGAGGTCGGCATGATCCAAGGCGGCGGCATGGCTCCGACCGCGCTCCTATGGTCCGAAATCGCCGGGTTTCAGACGGCGACCGGCCTCCCCCTGTCGACATGGGAAGCGCGGACGATTCACGCGATGTCCGTTGCATATGTCGGCGAAGGTCGACGAGCCGAAGACGAAGCCTGTCCGCCACCGTGGAACCCCGGCGTCACCCAGCGCGAACGGGACACCGAAGAGCAGCGGCTGCGCGCCCTGCTCGGCTGACGCCGCCCACAATCCGGAGATCGTGCATGGACGACGCTTCGCCCGCCCTTGGCGTTGGCTTCGAGATCGATGCCGCCGCTGCGTTCGGCACGATCGACCGGCTGGAAGATGGCATGGACGCCGCGACGAACTCGATTGTCGCCGATGCGAAGCGAGTCGAGCAGGCGACTGGCGGGATGGTAAACCTCGGCGGCGCTACCGCCGAGGTGAACACGTTCGGCAATGCGACGACCAAAGCGATGCGCGAGACCGTGCGCGAAACCGCGCGTGCGGAGAAGGCCGGCGAGGGGATGGTCCGCGCGCTGGGTCGACAGGCGACCGAGTTCGGCAAAACGCGGTCCGAGATCCGCACCATGAACGCCGAACTTCGCGCGGTGGAAGCGGAAAGCCGCGGGCTGACCGAACTTGCGGGCCGCATCCGCGCCGTCAGCGCGGAAATGAACCGGCTTGAGGCATCGTCGGTCAACGTCGGGCAATCGACGAACAAAGCCGGTGCCGGCCTGCGCATCATCGCCATGCAGATGCCCGACGTCATCCAAGGGTTGCTGACCGGGCAGAAGCCAATGCAGGTGCTGATCCAGCAGGGCGGGCAGGTCTATCAGGCCGGGCAGTCGGCCGGGATCGGCTTGCGTGCCATGGGTGCCAGCCTCGCCGCTCTCCTAATCCCTTTCGCGCCAGTGATCGCCGCGATCGGCGTTGCTACCGCCGGGTTCGCGCTGTTTAATCGCGAGATCAACCGTGGCGTATCGAACGAAGAACTGACGCGCGGTCTCGGGAAGACGGCCGAGCAGGCGGAGGTAGCCGAAAAGCAACTGAAGAAGCTCCGCGAGGAAACGATCACCTGGGGCGACACCGCCTCGGCACTGTTCACGGTCGTCGGCAACGACATCAAGAACAGCTTCGTCAAGGACATGACCGACATGGGCAGCGACGTGAAGTCGGTGCTCGACGACCTCACGTCGTACGGCCGATCCGCGCTTGCGGGGCTGTACGCGGGCACCGTCGGCATGAAGGCGTATCTCGGTGAGGTGTCGAAGCCCGGCGCCATCGCCAAGCTGCTAACGGGTGACGACCCGACGTTGTTCAATCGCACGGTAGGGGCATCGTTCAACAAAGCGTATGATTGGCTCGGGAAACTCGGCGAGCGGGTCCGCGCCGAGGCCAAGAAGAACGCACGCATCCGTATCGGCGAAGAGTACGGTCTGCCTGACAAGCCGAAGAAGGACAGCCACGCCGACCAGCTCGCCCGCGAAGCGGAGGCGATGGAACGCCAAATTGACAACCTCTACAAGCTGGCGAACGCTTACGGCGTTTCCGGCGCGGCGGCATTGATTGCCGAGGCGCGTGTGAAGGCCGAAAGCGCCGCGATCAAAAAGCGCGCAGATGTCGAGGCCGCAGTTGACCGGCAAATCCGCCTGTCGATCGCCGAGCGGGTGAAGGCCGGCGCGCAATCCGCTGCGGCGATGCGTGACGAGGCGATGGTGCAGGCGTCGGTGAACTCGGCCGTTCGCGATGGCTCCGTCGCTGCCCGCGACGCGCAGCAGGTGATGCGTGATCGCATGGCCGATCTGCCGTTGCTGGCCGCGATGGAAGCCGCTCACACCTTGAAGGGCAAGGAAGGCGTCAGGGCTGTCGAAGAGGCTGAAAAGGCACTCAATGCGCAGCGCAAGGCGCAATCCGATCTGAACGCGGAGCGCACGCGCGGCCAGCTTATCCAGATGAACCAATCGAACGACCGGCAGCTTGCGGTACTGCGCGAGGAACTGCGCCTTGTCGGGGCGACGGACGTGGTTCGTGCTCGGTCGTTGGCGCGGGTCCGGGCGGAACAGGAGGTCGGCTCAACACCCGGCGCCGATGCCGCAAAATATATCGAAGACATGGTCAGCATTGCTGACGCGCAGGCGCAAATCCAGTTGCAGACGCAGGCTACGAACGATGCGCTCGCCCATCAGGGGGTGATGTTCGACACGATCGCGATCAACGCTGCCGACGCGGCGCGCGGAATGTCGGACGCTTTCGGCGAGGCTGGCCGGGCGCTGGGCGATATGGGTGCCATCTTCGCCGGCCATATCGCTGACCAGCAGCGTTTGACTGCGGCCCGCGATGCCGAATTGAAGGCGCTCGTCGGTCTCGACGACCAGAAGCTGAAGGCTCAGCGGACCGCGCAAATCAACGACCTGTTCGCGCTGCGCAGTTCCGCCGCGCAGATCGGCATGTACGGCGACATGACCGCGGCGGCGAAGGGGTTCTTCGACGAGAAGTCGAAGGGCTATGCCGTGTTGTCGATCGCGGAGAAGGCGTTCCGCGCGGTTGAGTTCGCGATGTCGGTCAAGGCGATGGCGCAGGACGCGATCGAGACCGGCTCGAAGATCGCCAGCACCGTTGCGCGTACCGCGGTCCGAGCAACCGAAGCGGTCGTCAACGCCATCGCGTCCCTGCCCTTTCCTGCGAACATCGCGGCTGGCGCCGCGACCGCAGGCGCGCTCGCGGCGCTTGGCGTGTCCGTCGTCAGTTCGTTCGGCGGCTCGTCGCGCGACAAGCTGCAGAAGGCCAACGATGGCAGCGGGTCGGTGCTGGGCGACACGAAAGCGCAAAGCGAAAGCATCAAACGGTCGATCGACCAGCTTCGCGAGGTCGACACCGTTACGAATGCATTCGCAGGTGAGATGGCGGCGTCGCTCCGGTCGATCGACAATCAAATTGGCGGCGTCGCATCGGCGATCGTCCGCGGCGGCGACATCAACGCCAGCGCGGGCGTGAACGAGAGTTTCAAGACGAACGCGATCGGGTCAATCCTGAAGGCGACCATTCCGATCTTCGGAGGCGCTCTCGCCTCGCTGTTCGGCTCGACGACCAGTGTCATCGCGTCCGGTCTGTCGGCGCAGTCGCAGACCCTTGGCAGCATCCTGTCGGGAGGGTTCGACGCGCAGACGTTCAGCGACGTCGAGAAGAAAAAGAAGTTCCTCGGCATCGTCACCGGCAAGTCCTACTCGACGCAGTACGGCAACGCGGACCCGGCGCTGGAAGGCCAGTTCACGCTACTGCTCAAGTCGTTCTCGTCGGCGATCGGTGCGGCGGCTGGCCCGCTCGGCGAAGCGACCGACGCCGTGCAGGCCCGCCTCAACGGGTTCGTCGTGTCGATCGGCAAGATCGATCTGAAGGGGCTGACTGGCGAGCAGATTCAGGAGAAGCTCAGCGCCGTGTTCGGCAAGGCCGCCGACGACATGGCCGATGCGGCGTTTCCCGGCATCGCCCGGTTCCAACAGGTCGGGGAAGGTGCTTTCGAAACGCTGGTGCGCGTGGCGTCGACCGTCGAAGCGGTCACTGCGTCGCTCGACCAGTTGGGGCTCGCCTCCCGCGCGCTCGGCATCGATGCGAAGGTCGGTATCGCCGCGCAGTTCGATAGCGTGTCGGCGATGACCAGTGCCGCTGACGCCTACTTCAAGGCGTTCTACACCCCTGCCGAACAGAACGCGGCGCGCATGTCGCAGTTGAACGGGGTCTTCGTCCGGCTGGGCACCACCATGCCGGCGACGATCGACGCGTTCCGAGCGCTGGTCGACGCGCAGGATCTGACGACGGCGGCCGGGCAGTCGACCTATGCGACCCTGCTGCAAATCGCCCCTGCCTTCGCCGATCTGAAGTCGGCGCTGGACGGTGCGAAGTCGGCAGCGGACGTGATCGCCGAGCGGGAGGGCCTGCAACGCCGCCTGCTCGAGCTCGACGGCAACACCGCCGCCATCCGCGCGCTCGACCTCGCCAAGCTGGATGCCAGCAACCGCGCGTTGCAGGAGCAAATCTACGCAATCGAGGATGCCAAGGCGGCGGCCGAGGCGGCGAACGAATTGCGGCAGGCGTGGTCGTCGGTCGGTGACACGATCGCCGACGAGGTGAAGCGCATCCGCGGTCTCGACACTGTCGGCGGCGGCGCCAGCTTCGCGGCGATCATGGGCCAGTTCAACGCGGCGAACCTGTCGGCGCGCGGCGGCGACATCGATGCGGCGAAGACCCTGCCCGGCTTGTCGCAGGCGCTGCTCAAGGTGGCCGGCGAACAGGCGACGTCGAGCCAGGAACTGAAGCGCATTCAGGCGCAGACGGCGGCGACCCTCGAAGCGACGCAAGCGGCGATCGCCGGGCGGTCGGCGGCAGCGGCAACCGCGGCGATCCTCGCCAACTCGGCGAATGCGGCGGCTGCGACAGCCCCGGCGGGCACCGCGGCGAATGACGCGTCGGCCGCGACGATCGCAGATTTGCGTGACGAACTCGCGGCCCTTCGCCGTGAGAACGCTGCTGGCCATGCAGCGACCGCGAGCAACACCGGCAAAATGGCACGAGTGCTGGACGACGTCACCGCGGCGAGTGGTGGCGACGCGTTCAGCGTCGTAAATGGCGGTTAGGCGTCGGCTCTAATGAGGTAGCTTCAGCCGGATTGCCTGCAACTCGGCCAGAATCGCTTCAAGAAGTTCGTTCTGTCTCCGCTGCTGCTCAGCGTTCGCGACCGGGACAACTTTCCGAAACGGGCGGTCGGGTTCTTCAGACATTGAGGTATCTCCATGAACTATGCGTTGCGTAGCGCTCGGTGGCGGCTGCGGCCATACTTGAATGATCGGGTTGGTTCATGATCGTCGCTGTTCCCGGCCTGCCGCCTGTCGACCTCGGCATCACCGAGACGACGCCGACGGTCGGCATCGCCGATTACAGCCGCCGGGTAACAGACGACTTTGGCGTCACCTCGGTGACGAAGCGGGGGTTCTCCCGGAAGCTGTCGCTGCGGTTCGCGGTACCGTTCGGCGATGTCGACGCACTGCACGCCCGGCTTGCCGATCTGCGCGCCACGCAGGCGACGTGGATCGCGGACGATCGGTTCCGCGCACTTTCCGTCGTCGGCCGGTACAAGGACTTTTCGATCGATATCGCATCGCAGCCGTGCAGCTTCTGCACGCTGACGGTCGATGGCTTCGCCGAGACGCTCGACTATCCCGATAACGGCAGCGACCCCGCCGTCGATGGTGCGTCGACCTTCCGCCTGTTGCAGCCGGTCACCATCACCGACGCCGTCCTGCGCGCCAGTTCGGTACCGGAAGATGACGCGCCGGCATGGTCGGCCGGCGGCACCTATGCCAAGGGCGCGCGCGTTGTCGTCGGGCACCGGGTCTACGAAAGCCTCATCGACGGCAATACCGGCAACGACCCGGTTTCGTCGACACAATGGCTTGATACGGGGGCGACCAACAGGTTCGCGATGTTCGATCAGGCGCTCGGCAGTGCGACCACGGCGGCTGGCAGCATCGTCGTGACCCTGTCGTCGTCGAACGCAACCGCGCTCGCGGTGCTCGACGTCATCGGCGCCACGGTTCGGGTGCAGGGCACAGGCTACGACCAGCAGCGCGCCGCCGACGGCACGATCATTTTCGACGGCCTGCCGGGCGGGGACATCGCGGTCACCGTCACCGGATCGGGCACGGTCGAAGTCGGCACGTTGCTGTTCGGGCGCATCGTCGCGCTCGGCGTGACCGAGAACAGCCCGACCGCGGAAATCACCGACTATAGTCGCACGGATACCGACGACTTCGGCGATGTGACGATCGTCCCGCGCGCGTGGGCGAAACGCATGGCGGCGCGGACGATGTTGCGGACCGACGCGCTTGATTTGGTGTTCGAGCGGATCGCCACCGTTCGCGCGCTCCCGTCGCTGTGGATCGCCGACGAGGGTACCGACGCGCTTTCGATCTACGGGTTCTTCAAGGACTTCTCGATCGAGGTCGGCGAGACGACCAGCAAGCTATCGTTGCAGATCGAGGGGCTGAGCGAAGCCGCCAAGGTCAAGCCGTTCGGCGATGGCTTGCCCGGCCGCGACGGTGTCGACGGCAAGGATGGCCGCGACGGCCGGGATGGCCGGGATGGGCTGAACGGAACCGATGGTGCTCCGGGCGAAGCCGGGCTGGACGGGAAGACTTCGTACGTTCACTTCGCCTATGCCGACAGCCCGGACGGTCAGGTCAATTTCGCGGTCGGCCTGCCCGGGGGCAGGGGGTGGCAGGGCACCTATACCGACTTCACTGCGGCCGACAGCCCCGATCCTGCCGCTTATGTGTGGTCTGCCTATAAGGGGCCGGCAGCATTCGGCCTGACGGGAAGCGGCGATACCAACGTCAGCGGAAATGCTCTCATCAAGAATCGTAACGGCGGCTGGGATACCGGCGGCGGTTATTCCACCGAAGGCTGGCGCGGCGGGGCGCAGTGCAGCTTCAGCGCTGGACAGACGACCGTAGCGAACATCATGGCGGGGCTGAACAGCGACCCCGCCGCGAACGACAGCTTCAATACGATCGATTACGCGTGGTGGCTGGCCGAGGATGGCATCTGCCGGATTTACGAGAGTGGCGCCGGTATCGCGTTGATCGGCGAGTACGCGACGTCCGACGTATTCCAGATCATCTACGACGGCGCGTTCGTCCGCTACATCAAAGGCGGGGTCACCGTGCGGACGATCGCCGCGCCCGCGGACGCCCTGTTCTATTTCGACGCGGCGCTGGCCGGCAACCCTGGCACGCGGCTCGATGCGATCACCTTCGCCGCCGCTGGCAAGGCTGGCGCTGACGGCAAGGACGGTGTCGACGGCGTGCCGGGCGTCAAGGGAGCCGACGGAACCACCTATTACCCGTACTTCGCCTATGCCAATTCACCGGATGGCTCGGTAGATTTCACGACCGGCGCGCCAGACGGGCGGGCATATGTCGGGTTCGCCACTGGCACTTCGGCAACCGAGCCGGATAGCTGGGTCTATTACGCTTGGACGCCGTATCGCGGTCCGGCGTTCGGTATGACGTCACGCGGCCAATGTGTCGTTGCGGGCGATCAAGTCATCAAGTCCGGCGGGGCGGAAGCGTGGGACAGTGATGCCTATTCCACCGTTGGCTATCGAGGTGCTGCCACAGCATCCTTCCGCCCTGGGAGCGCCGACATTTTGGTAATGGTCGGCCTGAATGCCGACCCGGCCGCCGACGCCAGCTACACGAGCTTAGATTATGCTTGGTATCTGGCCAGAAACGGCGCGGTTGGCATCTTTGAAAGCGGCGCACTGGTTGCCGAGCCGTTTGTTGGATACGACGACAGCTTCGTTTTCCAAGTCGCCTACGACGGAACGGCGGTGCGCTACCTATGCAACGGCGCGGTATACCGGGAGGTGCCAACCACAGCGAACCGCCTGTTCTACTTCGACAGTTCAATAGCTGGTCCGGGCAGCCGCGTGGTGGGTGTCGACTTCCGATCGGCTGGAACAGCGGGCGCTAACGGGGCAGATGGTCGCAACGGTACGGACGGCGCGCCGGGCGTGAATGGTGCTGATGGTCGAACCAGCTACACGCACTATGCTTATGCTGACACACCGAACGGGCAGGTCAACTTCACCGTCGATCAGCCGGGCGGCCGGGCCTACATCGGCACCTATACCGACTTTGTTGCGGCCGACAGTCCCGATCCCAACGCCTACACCTGGACCCCGTACAAGGGTCCGCCTGCGTTCGGGTTGACGGGTAGCGGGGATACGTTCGTCGCCGGCAATGCGCTGGTGAAACAAGGCAGCGGCGGCTGGGGCACGGGCGGCGGGTATTCGACCGAAGGCTATCGGCGCGGTGCGCAATGTGGTTTCGTGCCGGGGCAGGCGTCTGGCGTCGACATCATGGCTGGCCTCAACACGGACCCAGCGACCAACGACAGCTACGATACCATCGATTATTGCTGGTATCTGCACAGCAACGGGCATGCCTACATTTTCGAAAGCGGAAATCACGTTGCCGCAGATATCGTTGGTTTTGGCTTCGGCACGTTTCAGGTTGTCTATAACAACAAGACGATCAGCTACATTTACAACGGCTTCACCTACCGGGAGGTTGCAGTTCCGGCCGACCTGACCTTCTACTTCGATGCGGCCCTAGCGGGTGGTCCCGGTACGCGGCTCAACTCGATCACATTCGGGTCAGCCGGGACGGCGGGCAAGGACGGTCTCGACGGCATCCCCGGCACGAACGGCACCAATGGACAGAACGGGCGAGACGGCACGAACGGCGCTGACGGTCGGACGTCGTATGTCCATTACGCCTATGCCGACAGTTCGGACGGTCATGCGAACTTCACGACGGGCGCTGCCGAGGGGCGATCCTTCGTCGGCATCTACGTTGACTATAGCGAGCCGGACAGCGGCAACCCGGATTCGTACCGCTGGACGCGGCTGCGCGGGCTGGACGGCAACAACGGCTTGCCCGGCGCTCCCGGCGCTGATGGGCGAACGCCGTACGTCCACACGGCTTATGCTAACGCCCCCGATGGCTCGGTCGACTTCACGACCGACGACGCGCAGGCGCTGAACCGACGGTACATCGGCTTGCGGACCGACTATCAGGTTGCCGACATTCAAGACCCGGCGGCCTATGTCTGGTCGCTAAGCCGGGGGGCGGACGGCGCGAACGGGGTGTCACCGTTCGCGCTCGACCTCGGTAGCGCAGCGATCGTCCTGAACGCAACGTATGCCGGCGTGACGAAGCCGGGCCAGCTGCCGCGCAACGTGGCGGTGTCGGTCAAGCAAGGGACAACCGACGCGATCGGCGCTGTCGCAATTGGCATCAGCACCTCGACCGGCATCGCGGCCAGTTATGCCAATGGCGTGGTGTCGATCACGACCGCCGATGCCGACGGCTATGTCGAGGTGTCGGCATCGCAGGGCGGCGTGAACGTCGTCGCGCCCAAGCGTATTTCGATCAGTCGCAGTCTCGACGCGCCACCGCCGCAAACGGCCACCGGCGTGACGCAGCGCGGGTACAACGGCGACCCGAACAACACGTCCTATCTGTCGGGGCCAAGCGGCAAGATTGTGACGGTCGGTGTGCCCGCCAACGGCGTCCTGCCGATCGAAATTTATCTCGAATACAGCGTGCTCGAGAACCAGAGCTTTGCCTTTCGGACCTACGCGGCCGCTGCGAAGATCGTCCATCGGCCGGTGGGGTCGGGTGCGGCGTGGTCCGATCTCATTAGCGAGGTGTCAGGCACGATAGCGCAGTGGTCCCGCTCGACGCAGGAATACGAGCAAGGGGAACTGAACTATCCAAGTTCGGTCAACCTGCCGGGCGGACAGGCCTTTGAGTTCGCGCTGATGTTGCGAAAGCATTCGGGCAACGGCAGCGCGCAGTATGTCGACGGGTTCATGAGGATCGGCGAATGACAGCGGCAAGCGTTACCGTAACCGACGCCGCCGGCACGGTGCTGGCGCAGTTGCTGGTGCCGGAGGGCAAGACGCCGGCGCAGGTCGGATGGCCGACCGCTTCGACCCATCGGTTCTACACCGTGCCGAAGTCCGGCGATCAGATGACGCAGCGGTTCAATCCCGTCACGAAGGCATGGGAGGATTCGGCGGCGCTGGTCGAGGCGCAGTTGATCGCGTCGATCAAGGAAGAGGCCGAGCGTCGCAAGATGACCATGGCGACGCCGGGGGGCATGAAGAAAGCTGAGTATGCGGAGAAGAGGGCGGAGGTGCTGGCGTCGAAGTCGCTCGGTTCGAACGTCGGTGCGATCCTTGCCGCGATCAACCTGTTGCCGCTTGCCACCCGTCAGACCCGGTTCGCCCATGCGCTCGCGGATAGCGCAGTGTTCGGCGATACCATCACCGCTGCGCTGGCCCGGTTCGAGGCCGGCATGACGCGGGCTGACGTGATCACCAAGATAAGCGCACGGGAGGCGAAGGTCTGCGCCGACATCCGCGCTGCTACCACCGTTGCCTCCAAGCGCGCAGCGGCGGCCGGGGTCGTCTGGCCCGCCTGACCTGACCCACGAAAGGACTGCCAATATGAACACGCCCCGCCGGGCGCGCTGGTGCGCGTCCCTATGAGCGCCGAGAACAGCCTGGTCGCGCAGACGGTCGCGAACGCGCCGCCGTCGCTGGCCCCGCCTTCGTTCAACGACGGCGCAAGCCTGTTCCTCTTCAACCTCTTCCTGATGACGGCGGCGATGTTTCTCGGCGCGATGCTGGTCGGCCGGCAGCTGAGCCGCATCTGGGGGCAGCGGCGGTTCGATCACCCCCTGCACCCCGTCAGCCTCTATCGGATGATAACCGTGCTGGCTGGCGTCGGCCTGACGCTGCGCTGCGGAGCGGAAGCGATGTATCTGTGGGGCTGGGCGCCGAACGATCCGACGACCTTCGCCCGCGTCGCGATGGCGAAACGCTGGATCGACCCGATCGCGGTGGCGGCTGGTATGACATGGATGGGGATCGTGATGCTCGGCGAGCCGGGCGTCGAGCACCAGCTGCGCAAAGCTCCCCTGCCCGTGGATATGTGGTCGCGATGGCCAACCCTTGCCCGCGCGGCCGGCATAATCGTGCTGAGCTTCTTCGCGGCTGGCGCGGCCGTGATCCTCCGGTGAAACTCCAGTCGGCGCTGGGGGCGGCGGCGGCGGTCCCTATCCCGGTTGTCTGGGACGTATTCGGCCTGGGCTATCGGTTCGAAGCCGGCCCGTTCGTGGTCAGCATCACAATGGTGCTCATCACCCGGCTGTGCATCTTCCTCAACACGAAGGGTCGCCGGCAGGTCTTTTTCGACGCGGCGGTCACCTTCCTGTGCTGCGTCATTGCAGCGCTATGGACGCAGGCGCACTCGCTCAGCCTACTACCGTCCGCTATCAGCGCCATGACCATCGCCGGCATCGGCTACGGGCTGATCGGGATCGGGAAGAGCCAGTTTCTGATCGCTGCGCGGGGTGCGTTCGACCAGTTCCTTAAAGGCTTGGCGCAGGCGCCAGCCGCACCGCCCGAAAGCGACGAGCAGGCGATCACCCGCCTGCGGAGCGATCTCGACAAGGTCGAGTAATGCCACCCCCTCGCCGAAGCGAGGGGGCGACGGCGTCCTGGGAGAACGCCAATCCGGCCTAGCGGGGCGGACTGTACCCCGGATGAACACCAACCGTACCGAAGGAATGGGACATGACGACGGCAGACCCGGCGTGGCTGAAGGCTGCGCGCGCGAAACTTGGCACCCGAGAGGCGCCCGGTCCGGCGAACAACCCGACCATTATGGGCTGGGCGAAGCGGCTGGGCACGAAGGCGCTCGGCATTGCCTACAACGCGGACAGCGTCCCGTGGTGCGGCGTCTTCGTCGCCGCCTGTATGCAGGAAGCTGGCCTGCCGACGGCACCGATCGCGGTCCGTGCTTCAGCCTGGGCGAATTACGGCCAGCCGCTTGCCTTCCACGGTTTTGCCCCCGGCGCGATCCTTGTGTTCCAGCGGCCGGGCGGCGGCCACGTCGGCTTCTACGTCGGCGAGGATGACACCGCCTATCACGTCCTCGGCGGCAACCAGTCCGACAACGTGACCGTTGCGCGGATCGAGAGGGCGCGTTGCGTCGCCGCGCGCTGGCCGACCGGCATCGCATTCGCTGGCGGTCCGGTGCGAATGGCTTCACGCGCCGGGGTGCCGCTGTCGCGGAACGAGGCATGATCTACGCTGCGCTGTACGCGATCGGCGCGGCGGTCGTCGTCGGTTGGCTGCTGCATGTCCACGTCACCGCCCGCTACGAGATTGACCGGGTGCCGCTCTACATCTTCATCCTGTTCCCGTTGATGTGGGGTCCGGTGCTGCTGGTCGTGCTGGTGATCGCGATCGTGGTCGGCACGATCTGGTCGGCGAAGCTGCTCGCGCGGCGGGTGCGCGCATGTTGAGCGCGATCCGCCCCTACCTCGCGTTGATCGGCGCCATCGTGGCCGTCGCGCTGCTCGCCGCCGCCTACATCGCTGGCCGGCGCGACGGGCGCGCTATCGCCGACGGGAAGCAGGCGGCGGTCGAGCGGGCGGTGAAGGCCGAACGCGACAAGCGCGAGACGAACGTCGCTACCGGCGAGACGGCTGGTGCGGCCAAGGAAACCGACAGGCAAGAGAAGGTCCGGGAGATCTACCGTGAGACGAACACCGTCACCGAGCGCCCTGTGTATCGCAATGTCTGCGTTGATGCTGACGGGGTGCGTCTCCTCGACCGCGCGACCGCCATCGCCAACGGCGACGATCCCGGCGAACCTGCTCGCCCGGCCGGCGACCCTGCCCCAGCCCCGCCGCAGCGCTGACGGCGGGCAGGACGGCGCAGCGGCGTTGGGGTCGCAGCTGGACATGCTGGACGTTGCCGGCGGCATCCGTGCTCAGCTCGTTCGTTTGCAATGCGCGGTGCTGGTTTCAACCGGTCAGCCGTTGCGGGACGACTGTCCAGCGTGACGAGACTAATCCTCGGGTTCACGAAATGCGTCCATGAGGACGCCACGAACCTCGTCCGGTCCCGCAGCTACCATCGCAGCTTTCGTCGCGGGAGGTATTAGAACGGTGTGGCGTACCAGTTTTACACCGGTAATTACCGGCTTAGAACCCGACCGCCCTATGCGACCGCCTTTGCCGGGTATTCCAATCATTACGGTTCGCCCTTTGGTAAAAAGAAGTTGCAAGACAGAAAAAAATCTACCTGAGGTTTCCCTCGAGCGCGGGCAATGTTTAGAATTTCATTCAAAAAGTCATAGCGCATGGTCACACGTTAGTAGTTGCTAACGTGTTAAGGCTTATTTAGATTTGTTGCAGTAGACGGTCAAGATCGCCACTTACCCGTTCCCAATCGTATGAACTCATGTCCGGTTTGGTCCAAACTTCACGCCGCCTGTACCAGCGAACCGCGTCAGCAAGCGTTGTAGCGTCCAATTCACCATCGAAGAGGTACACCCATTCGGTTCCTACCGCGCGCTGCAACTCTGGAAGCGCGCCGAGCCGGGGGGCTACAATAGGTCGGTACCTAGACAGGGCTAGGAACGCGGACCCGCTGTTCAAGATGTCACGGTAAGGGAGTACGATTAGATCGGCTGCATCTATTCGGCGTTCCATGTCCCGATCAGAAAATGACGTCGACGGCGCGTCGATCTTTACGTCCGCATTCGAAACTAATCGATGTAATTCCGCAACGTATTTGGTATCTACAGCCTTGCCATAGATTTCACCTCGGACTGTTGGGTCGCCGAGGTCAACTAGCGCGGAAATGAACGCTTCCAGATTCTTGTACGGTTTGATCGCTCCGAATGTCAGAACGTCTATCTTTTCAAAGGACACTGGTCTCGTTGAAATAAACGGCTCGGAGTTCGGAAGAAAATTACCGTGCACAGTCACAATGTTGGTTTTGTCTGCAAGTTCCGGGTACAAACCGTCCGCTTTACCTTTTCCTTCGTGCGATAGATGAATTACGCCATCCAGCTCCCGAAGGAAGCGGCGCTCTAACTTAGAAGGATTAGTACGAGCGTGAGGCTTCAAGTTATGCACAACCCAAACGAATTTTGTGTCGAACAATCGGCGCGCAAGCATCAATTTAAGTAAGCGGCGGCGTCCAAGGGCTATTTTGGAATCATCAAAAAAATAGTCCGGCCAATGAAGAATCGCAACATCGCACTTTCGAAGCTCTTTCATGTTCCAATCGGCATCAACAACGATGCGGCCAGTCTCTCGCACTGCGTCAGCAAAATTTTGGACGAAGGGGTTATTTGAAATCTGCGACGGTGAAATAGATACGTTCTGGTTTTGCATTCGTGGTCCAATCGAAGCATCTAGGCGGGATCGCTGGTAAGAAACTCGGTTATGTATGCGTTGCACTACTACCGCTATTTAATGGAACAATGGCTCGTGTGAGGCCAAGCGCGACAAGAATTGCAAGTGATGCCGGCCTCCGACCGGTGTTGAACTCACTAACCCTGCTTATAGGTAATTCATTCGCTTTCGCCCACTTGACCAGACCGCCGGCTGCGGCCATCCGCTTCTGAAGTAAGATCCGGACATCGTCGTCCGTTAGAACAAGTGGGGCCTGATCACCACTGTATTCAGACACGACGATTTTACTATAAAAGAGATCGAGTACAGTTTGAGCGATGTTTTGGGTCAGGGTAGCGTCGAGCGGACTGCCTTGAGTGTTCGAGGTTGCTGATTGAATCGCTATGACAAGTTCAGATAAATCAAAACCCATTTTTTTTTGGCGGTCGTCTAGTATCATGCACCGGTCTCAATGAAGACTGGTAGAAAGCACAGGACGATACCGACGATCGTCCAAACCGCTCCAGCTATGTTTCCTTTAAAAAGGCTGGCATTAATGTGAGCAAACTCTTTATCGCTGGTCCAAATAAATACCAGGGTAGCGAGGGTAAGTGCCACGTTCCCCAATACTAATAGAACTGAAACCACGTAGATCATCTCGGTTCAACCCCTTCCGAAATGAGTGCTTGTAAAGTGGCCCTTAGTCTATCTCGTTCTTCACGATATATGGATGCGGCATGCCTCAGCTGGTTAATTTTCCGATCAGCTTCGAGGAGGTCATCCTCGTATCGACGACATCGAACGAAAGGCAGTTTCATGATACCCCCTACGCGGAAAACCGGTGATTCGCGTAAGTCGCCCGCTAGCACAAAGGTTCACTAGGTGTTTAGTCCCGGCATATGGTGGATCGGGTTGACGATGAACCGGTCTGGCTCTGACGTCCAGATCTTGGCGATGTATTCGTAGGGCGTGAGGCCGCTGAGTGTCTTGAGCCGGCGGGCGAAGTTGTAGGCGGCCATGAAGTCGGAGAGGTGCGTCCGGAGCTGGTTGTGGCTCTCGTAGTGAAAGCGTTTGACGGTCGCCTCATTGATCGTGCGGTTCATCCGCTCGACCTGACCGTTCGTCCACGGGTGGTTGGGTTTCGTGAGGCGGTGTTCGATGTCGTTGGCCTCGCAGATCATGTCGAAGCGCATCTGACGCGACCAGGCGGTGTTTCGGTTGCGCGGCTGTTCGGCAAACTGGATGCCATTATCAGTCAAGATGGTGTGGATCCGATAGGGCACGGCTTTCAGCAGGTGCTCAAGGAACTCCCACGCCGTTCGCCTGTCAGCCTTGTCTACCAGCTGGGTGACCGCGAACTTGCTGGTGCGATCGATGCCAACGAACAGGTACAGCTTCCCCTCGGCGGTCTGCACCTCCGCGATGTCCATATGGAAGAAGCCGATGGGGTAGCGCTTGAAGCGCTGCCGCTTCGGCTTGTCGCCCTCGATATCCGGTAACCGTGAGATGCCGTGCCGCTGCAGGCACCGATGCAGCGCTGAGCGTGTCAGGTGCGGGATCGATGGCTGCAGGGCGTAGAGGCAGTCGTCGAGCGGCAGCAGCGTGTGGCGCCGGAACGCCACAACCATCGCCTCCTCGGCTTCAGTCAGGGTGGTCGAATGAGGGGCCTTGGGCCCGGTCTTCAGATCCTCGACCGTTACTCTCTTGCGCCACTTCGCGACAGTCTTGGGGTTGATCCCCAACTCGCGGCTCAGCGTCGCGAGCGAAGCTTGCGACAAGCTGTATTGCTGCTCGGACGGCGTGCGTGGTCGTGGCGCTCCCGTGACGAACCTGTCCCATACGGCTTCCTTCCATTCCAACGAAAGGATCGCACCATCAAACCGTGGGATCAAACACCTAGCATGTTTAAGTGCAACCGGGCAAACGCATGCTGCTGTGCTGCAACATGCGTCTGCCCGGTTGCACCGGATTTGCCACTCGATCCTTTCGGAGAACCTATCCATGCCCGTTTCGTCCGACATTGTCCCCGTCATTCTGTCCGGGGGGGCGGGCACCCGTCTGTGGCCGATGTCGCGTCCCGAACGGCCCAAGCAGTTCCTGGCCCTGACCGCCGCCGAGACGATGTTGCAGCTGACCGCGCGCCGCGCCGCGGGCGACGGCTTTGCCGCGCCGATCGTCGTCGCCAATGCCGCCCATGCCGATGCCGTCGCCGAACAGCTTTCCGCCATCGGTTCGGACCCGCAGGCGATCATCCTCGAACCGATGGGCCGCAACACCGCCCCCGCCATCGCGCTGGCGGCGATCGCGGCGGGTGGCGGCGACGCGCCGTTGCTGGTCATGCCGTCGGACCATGTCATTCACGACCTCGACGCCTTCCGCGCCGCGATCGACCGCGCGCTGCCGCTGGTCGAGGATGGCTGGATGGTGACGTTCGGCATCGCCCCCGACGCGCCCGAGACCGGCTATGGCTGGATCAAGGTCGGCGCGCCGCTGACCGAGGGGGTCCACCGCGTCGACCGCTTCGTCGAGAAGCCGCCGCTCGACGCGGCGCAGGCGATGCTCGCATCGGGCGACCATGCATGGAATGGCGGCATCTTCCTGTTCCGCGCCGACCGTTTCCTGGGTGCGATCGGCCGGTTCGTGCCGGCGATGCTGGACGCGGCGCAGGGCGCGATGGACCGGGCGCAACGCGACGGCAATTGCATCCGCCCCGACGCCGACGCCTTTGCCGCCAGCCCGTCCGACTCGATCGACTATGCGGTGATGGAGCGCGACGACCGGGTCGCGGTCGCGCCGGTGGCGATGGGGTGGAGCGATGTCGGCAGCTGGGACGCGCTGCACGCGATCAGCGACCGCGACGATGCCCATAATGCGACCGGCGGCGACGTAACGCTGCTCGACGCGACCGGCTGCCTCGTCCGGTCGGACGGGGTGCGGGTCGCGATGGTCGGGGTCAGCGACCTGATCGTCGTCGCCAGCGGCAACGACCTGCTCATCCTGCCGCGTGGCCGGTCGCAGGAGGTCAAGCGGCTTCTGAAAATTTTGACGAGCAACTGAAGGACCTAACGATAGGGATCAGCAAAGCTGAGACCGGCAACGGTGTACGTCCCTAGCTTGTCCGATTGCACTGCTCGTTGCTGAACGCCCCATCGGCTCCGCGGCCGATGGGCTACTCCGGTCGTTTTGCCGCCGCCGATGGGGATAGCGAACGTCAAGTTACTTACGCCCACGACAAGTAAAAATAATATAGTATTCTATACTATTACAGTCTTGGTATAAGGTTCCTAGGCCATAGCCAGAACGATTGGGGGACGGGACGTTGCACCGAAATCTATCAATATACCTCGAGGTTCTGCGCTTCGCCGCGGCAGTTGCTGTGGTGCTTAGTCACGCTAGGGGTATTCTTTTCCCCGCCCTGCCTTGGCGGCTTGCCGCACACGGGCCCGAAGCCGTAGCGGTCTTTTTCGTTCTGTCGGGCTTCGTGATCCGTTTTGTTACCGTCGACCGTAACGAGACGACTTGGCGAGCCTACGCCGCCGCACGTGTAGCGCGCATTTACCCCCGTCATCATACTGGCTGTACTAGTTACCAAGATAGCGGATGCAGTAGGGTCCTATTTTGCACCCGTTGGATATGCCGAATTAAACCATGGTTTCTTGTCCGCCACTGGTGTTCTAACTTTCACAAACGAAGCTTGGTTCTCGCACGTCACGTTCGGCTCCAATGAGCCGCTATGGTCGCTAGGCTTTGAGATCCCCTACTATCTACTATTCGGGTTATTTCTGTTCGTCCGAGGGCCTCTGCGCATAGTCGCGATCGTTGCTTGGTTTGCGGTTTTTGGCCCCAAAATTGCCATTTACCTGTCGCTATGGTTGCTCGGCGTCGCGACATATAATGTCGTTCGTTGCATGACTAGACAACGCTTAGCACTTGGAGCGTCGTTGTTTGTGGGATCGATGCTTTCGTATGCTGCACTTAAGTTTGGCCCATGGCGACCCGCTTTCATCCGAATATATCTGCCAGAGACAACTGGCGACCTTCTAGGGGGTGCCGCATACTATTTCAGTATTTCCCTATTGACGGCGCTCAATATTGCTGGCTTCGCGTTAGCGACGCGCTCAACTCGATCGCTACCAAAGCCGATTACTACAGAAATCGGTTGGTTCGCGAATGGTAGCTTTACCCTCTACGCTACACACGTTCCTGTCATGCTAGCAGTTGCTGCGATTTGGCCGACTGTTACCCAAAGCCGGCTGGATGGCACCTTCGCGGTGCTGATCGTCATCGCTATTTGCTATGGCTTGGCGCTAATCGCGGAGCGGCCGAAGCGCGTGTACAAGCGCCATGTGTCAGAATGGCTGGGACTTGTTCAATCGCGGGAGAACGCATCCACACGCGCGTGAACGCCGAGCGACGAAGGTAGACACGATTGCCGTCCGCTTGGCGGGGTTAGTAGCAAGCCGTTTTGCACGAACCCGCGCATTGGCATCACAGCGACGTTGGTGGCGTCGGTCATTGCAGCGTCCTGTTCTCATGAATGGCGTTCAGGCAGTCAGCCAGCCGCTGCCAGTTCGCCAGTTCGTGGCGATCCTTTGATGCGTGCGCGCCAGTCGTGACGATTTGCGCAGCCCGACCGAGGCACGCGGTCGACAGAAGTTCGAACGCCTGATCCCACGCGGTCATTGCAGGTTCCTCCAGTCGGCCTCGGCATCGTCGACTGCGTCAATCATCTCGCCGGGGGCCATGTTCTTCGACAGGTAGCGCCGCACGTCTTCGGCGGTGCCATTGCGCGGGAATGCCCGGTCCTTTGCCGCTGCGGCGACCAGATCGCCCAGCGCGCCGGGTGCACCGGTCTGCAGCAGCATCCACGTTCCAAACGCATCCGTTTCGGTTTGCATACCATTCCTCCGCTTGACCGAATCGTCATCTGCCACTGATTATGTTCCCCCTATGTTCTAATGTCGAGTCGAGGCGTATGGGGTGGAATGACTTTCGGTTACCGGCGTGCGGAGAGCGGCACGACAACGAGGACGGCACAAGCCGGCAAGCCGAACTGGCGCTGCTGACCCCCGGCGACGAACTTAACCTGATCCGCGAACCGCTGAACGAGCACGATCCGATGGCGGTCGCGATCTTCACCAGCCGCGGTATTCGCGTCGGCTATCTGGCACGGGTCCGGGCGATATGGATCGGCAGTAAGATGGATCGCGGCCAGCCGGTTAACGCGATCGTCGAGCGCGTGAAGGGTGCCGCCCTGCCCGGTTCGCCACTCGGCCTCGTCATGCGACTGAACATGGACGGTGAGGAACCCGAATTGCCTTCCGCATGAGACCGCCTGTGGTATGCTCAATCCGAGTCCGGCGGAGTAAATTTCATTTGCGTGGTATGATCCGTGGTATTTTGAAGCAAGCGTCATAAAATGTGACGCAATATGAACACGTTATCCGCTCAATTCACCGGCCACCTCTTCCGCCAATGGCGGCTTCGGTACGGCGGTCGGGCGCAACGCGACGGCAGGATCGCACGTTCTGGGCGCCATGCCACTCGATCCCGATGCAACCGCAACCGTCATTACCAGCCGTGCGATCCGTGCGGGGCATGAGCAGGATTTCGAACGCTGGGTCCAGCGGCTGAACGTTCTGGCGAGCGCCGCGCCGGGCTATCGCGCGGCGATCCGGCTGGGACAGACTGCCGGGTTCCAGCATTTGCTGTTCCGCTTCGATGACGTCGCCGCTGCCGAGGCGTGGCAGCACAGCGACGCGGTGATGGCGCATGCCGCGATCGCCGATGGCTTCTCGACCGCGCTGCGCCAGATCGACAGCGGCAACCGGGTGGTCTTCGAGGTGCCGAGCGATGCGAGTGCGAGCAAATGGAAGCGGTTCGTGACGACGTGGCTGGCGGTGTTCCCCGTGCTGCTGCTGGTCAGCAGCGTCGTGCGGATGGTGCTGACCGACGTGCCGCTGCCGTTCCAGCTTGTGCCGTCGTCGCTGATCCTGACGGCGACGCTGCAATGGATCATCCTGCCGCGGCTGCAGCGCTATACCCGTTTCTGGCTGTTGCAGGACGGGTCCGGCCGGCTGCAGACGTCGCCGGCCGAATGATCCGCACGGCAGGTCGGGTCAGTCGGGCCGGAAGCCCTTGCCCGCCCGCGGTGCGCCGCCCACGCTGAAGGTGGCGTGGATGCCGCCTTCCGAACTCGACCCGACCCACAGGTCGAACGTGCCGGGATCGATCACCCAGCCTTTCGCGGCGGTGCTCCAATATTGTAGGCTGCGTTCGTTCAGTTCGAAGCGGACCGTCCGCTGCTCGCCGGGACGCAGCGACACGCGTTCGAAGCCTTTTAACTCGCGCACGGGGCGCGATGCCCTGCCCGATTGCTGGTGGATATAGAGCTGGACCACTTCGTCGCCGGGGCGGGTGCCGCGATTGGTCACCGGCACCGATACGACGACCCGCCCGCCGGGGGCCATGGTCGCGCTGTCGAGCACCGGCGCGCCGATCTCGAACGTCGTGTAGCTCAGGCCGTAGCCGAACGGGAATTGCGGCGTCGACGGGATGTCCCAATAGCGCTTGCCCTGATCCTTCGGCGCATGGGTCATATTGTGCGCATAATAGATCGGCACCTGCCCGACGGTGCGCGGCCAGGTCACCGGCAGCTTGCCGCCGGGATTGACGTCGCCGAACAGCGTGCGGGCGATCGCGGTGCCGCCGCGCGTACCGCCATACCAGGCGTGGAGGACCGCAGGCGCGCGCTCGAGCACCGCCCCCAGTTCGAGCGGACGGCCGCTCATCGTCACCACCCGCACGGGCTTGCCGGTCGCCAGCATTGCCTCGAACAGGCGCAACTGGTCGCCCGGCAGCTTGAGGTCGGAGCGCGACGCCCCCTCGCCGCTCATATCCTCCGCCTCGCCCAGCGTCAGCACGATCAGGTCGGAGCGCTTCGCCAGCGCCACCGCGCGGTCGAACTCGCTGGCGGCACGCGCTGCGTCCCAGCGCGGTTCGGGCTTGGCGGCACCGGGAATGGTGATCGCTTCGAACATCGACGGTACGTTGCGTTTCAGCTGAACGCCCGGCGCGGTCTCGACGGTCGCGGTTGTTCCGAGCCGGTCGCGAACGCCCTCGAATACCGTCACCGTTTCGGGCAGGTCATACTGGAATGCCCAGGGGCCGAGCATGTCGCGCTTCGAATTGGCCATCGCGCCGATCACCGCGACGCGCTTGTGCGCGCCGGCCACCAGCGGCAGGGCATTGCCCTCATTCTTCAGCAGCACGAACGAACGCTCGGCCGCCGCCTGCGCTTCGCGGCGATGGGCGGGGTCGGCAAGCGTTACCCTGGCCTGTGCCTCGTCGACATAGGGGCGCTCGAACAACCCCATGCGGAACTTGCCGATGAGGATACGGCGGACCGCGCGGTCGAGTACCGCTTCCTTCAGCCTGCCAGCACGTACCGACGCCGCCAGCGTTTCGGCCGACGCGGCCGGGCCGAACGACATTTCCATGTCGTTGCCGGCATCGATGCTGCGCACCGCCGCATCGGCCTCGTCGCGGGCAAAATGCTGGATCACCTGATTCTTGGTGCCGTTTGCGTCGGACACGACCCAGCCGTCGAAACCCATCTGGTCGCGCAGCACGTCGGTCAGCAGCCATTTGTTGCCGACGGCGGGCACGTCGTTCAGGTCCATATAGGCGCTCATGACATTGCCCGCCCCCGCCTGCACCGCCGCCGCGAAGGGCGGCAGGATGACGTTATAGAACTGCGAATCCGACAGATAGACGCTGTCGTAATCGCGTCCGCCCTCCGCCGCGGCATAGCCGGCAAAGTGCTTGGGGCCGGAGACGATATGGCCGGGCGCACCGATCGCCGCCCCCTGAAACCCCTTCACCTGCGCCTGCGCCATCGCCGATCCGAGGAACGGGTCCTCGCCCGCCCCCTCGACGATCCGGCCCCAGCGGGGGTCGCGGGCGATATCGACCATCGGCGCGAACGCCCAGTGTATGCCGACCGCGCGCGCCTCGGCTGCGGCGACCGCCTGCGCCCGCTCGACGCCCGCCGGGTCCCATGACGCGGCATTGGCGATCGGCACCGGGAAGATCGTGCGAAACCCGTGGATGACGTCATAGCCGAAGATCAGCGGAACCTTCAGCCGGGTCTCTTCGACCGCCACCCGTTGCAGCCGGTTGATGACGGCGGGATCGGTGACGAAGAGCAGCGACCCGACCTTGCCGCTCTTCACGATCGGCGCAAACTGTTCGAGCGCGCCGAACATGAATTGCTGCGAGACCTGCCCCGCCTTTTCCTCCAGCGTCATCGCGCGCAGCAGCAGGTCGGCGCGCTGTTCGGCACGCAACCGCGCGTTCATCCATGGTTGCGTCGCCGTCCCCGCCTGTCGCGCGGCAAGCGGAGCGCTGGCTGCAACTACCCCCGCCGCCAGCGCCAATGCCCCGGCGGCCATCATCATCCTGTGCATTATGATCCTCTCCCCGTTCGCCATCTCACTTCTTGACCGGAACGGCAGTGAGGTCGCGGTCGATCGTCGCCAGCAATTGGTCGGTGAACTGGTCGGGCAGATAGGTCTGCAAGCCGTACAGCGTCGTGCCGCGCGCCATGTCGAGCTGCGGGTTCTTGAGGAAGGCTGGGACATGCCGTTCGAGGACCGCCCGCGTCGCGGGATTGTCGAGCAGTTCGCCGATCGGCGTCGTCAGGGTGGTATAGCGCCCCGACGCCTTGGCCGCCGCCAATGCCTGCGACAGCCGGTCGATATCCGCGCCCCACGGATCGCGCGCGACCACTACCTTGCCGTCGGCGGCGAAGTCGGCGAGCGTGTCGTTGGCGCGGGTATAGCGCGGCCATGTCGGCAGCGTGCCGCCGTTCGGATCGCCGCGCTTCACGAAATTGGCGAGATAGCTGCTCATCGCCTCGCCCACGCCCTCGTCCTTTGCGGTCGTCTGCGCGCCATATTTGATTGCGGTGTTGTCGAAGAAATAGGGGATGTCGGTCGCGTGCTGCGCCCCGCCCTGTCCGATCGAGTCCGCGACATAGGAAAAGCGATAGCCCCAGACCGGCACGCCCTTGTCGGCGATCATCGCCGATGCCTCGCGCCCGCCGGCGATCATGAAGCCGCTCTTGCCGCCGATATCGGCGCTGGTCGCCCCGATCATCATCGGCATCCGGGCGAAGCGGTCCTGTTCATAGGCCTTGCGGACATCGACCACGACCTTGCCGTCGACGAACGGCCCCGAATTGGTCGGCGGGGCGCCATTGCGGCCGGACATCTGCGCCATGTTCAGCCCGTCGAGCACGTCTTCGGCCGACAGCGCGCGCAACCGTTGCAGCGCGTCGGGCGCGGCGGGATCGATGCCCTTGGTCCGGGCGAAATTGCCGCCGATCTTCTCCACGTCCGCCAGCGTGTTGCCGGTGAACGCCTTGGCATCGCCGCCCGACATCACCACCGCCTTGTTGAACAACCCCTTCGCCTCGGGAGAGGTGATCAGCGCATGGACCGAGATCCCGCCGGCACTCTCGCCGGAAATGGTCACGTTCGCCGGATCGCCGCCGAACACCGCGATGTTGCGCTTGACCCATTGCAGTGCCGCGACCTGGTCCATGATCCCGTAATTGCCCAGCCGTCCGCCATCGGCGTTCGCAGCGGTCAGTTGCGGCAGCGCGAAGGTGCCGAAACGACCGACGCGGTAGTTGAAGCTGACGAAGACCACGCCCTTCTTCGCCATGTTCGCGCCGGCATAGGTCGGCGGCGAGGCGCCACCGTTCACGAAGCCGCCGCCATAGATCCAGACCAGCACCGGCAGCTTGCCCTTGGCGCCCGCCGGCCGCCAGACATTGGCGTAGAGGCAGTCCTCGGCCGGGGTGGTACCGAGCGGGGCGGCGTCGCTGGGGAAGGGTTTTTGCATGCAGTCGGAACTGTACTGCGTGGCGTCGCGCACCCCGGTCCATTTCGCCGCCGGTTGCGGCGCGCGCCAGCGCAGCGGCCCGACCGGCGGGGCGGCAAAGGGGATACCCTTCCAGCTTTCAACGCCGTCGGCGACCTGCCCACGGACGGCACCGTTGTCGGTGCGGATCGTCGGGCCGGCGGGCTGGGCGCTGGCAGGAATGGCGGCCAGCGCGGTGGCGATGACGAGGGCGATGGTGGCGCGGGGCATCGGTGCGAATTCCTCAGGCTATGGGGGTGCGGGAAGCAGCGTGAAGCCGTGTTACGATCGGCGCGGAAGGCGGCACGCTTACTCTTGCCCACGATTCGAGCGGCGCCGGCAATTCCGGGGCGCCGGCAGCAGCCGCTGCGCTCCGCACAGAGCCGATCCGGGGCGGACGGATATCGGACGCGGTCCGGGTTACCTTATCGTATCCGGCAATGGAGCGATGGACGGGGGGCGCAAGCGCCGGTGCTGCGGGGCTGATGCGCGCGGAACGAGTCCGAGGACCTGGCACGGCAACCTCCCCCTGCAAGGCTGGCCGACCGATCGTCGGCTCTTTCCCATCGGCCCGGCCGCTGTCGCGCCCGGTCCGTCCGGTTCAGCAGTTATCAGGCATAGCATATGATGAGAAGAATATATTTCGAGCGGCAATCTAAGTACCGGGACCGCCCACAATATCTGGAACCGAACTCGACCGGCTGGGATCGCCTTAACCCGTCCGCGGCTGCGCCGCTCCCTCCCTCTCCCGCCGGGAGAGGGAAAAGTAACTGATGGGCGCGGATCACCGTCAATCAGGCAGGGTGCGTTAACGTGACCGGATGCGCGCCCACATGCCCTGCTGGGTCGCCCACAGGAAACTGCCGGGCCGGACAGGGTGGTCGCCGGGGGGGCCCAAGGTGAAGATGAGATTCTCCGCGCGGCAGGGGGCGATGCCGGACAGGGCGCCGACCTGCGGACTGTTCAGCACCCAGGATGCCGATCGGAGGATGGCACCGTGGACGACGATGCCATGCTGGCGCGGCTTGTCGTTCGCGCCGAGGACGCGCAGCACCACACGGTCGCCCGCATCGGCTTCGAGGATCGGGTGCGGCACCAACGGGCCCGATTGCGCGATCCTGCCCGAATGGACCGGATAGGCCTGATAATTGACCGCTTTCTGTCCGCAATCGACCGGGTCGAGCCCCGGTTCGACGTCGGGCATCGGCGCATGATGGCTGCCGTTGACGAAGAAGCGCAATCCGTCCTGCATGAACCAGAAGGTCTCGCGTGCGAAAAGCTGGCCGCCCTTCTTGAGGTCCGCCGCGAAGCTGGTCCAGCCGTCCGGCTCCGAACTGTTCGAACCCGGCGCATAGGGACGTAAATCGGGGGGCAGCACGACGAGAGCGCCGATCAGTCCGTGATGGCGGTGGTGGCGAATGTCGGCCATGTCATGAAGATAGCAGACCTGCCCGAGGTCATGATCGGTAGCTTCCTTCGGTGCGAGCTTGTTGTCGGCCCACCACCAATATTCGCGCCAATTGCGCCGCCCGGTGTGATCGGCACGGGTCACGACGCCGCCCACCGCAAGGGTGTCGGCGTCGGGCGGCTGGAGATTGCCGCCGTGCATGCCGTGCGCATCGTCGCGCTGCCGCCGCGCCGCGACGGTGGTATCGGGATTGCGTCCGACATAGCTACCATCGTCCGCCGTCACGTCGTACCGGAGGAGCGCGGCGTGCAGCGAGGCACGCGGGCTGACCGTCCGCCGGTCGGGATGGCCGAAGCGGTCGCGATGCTCGACCGGCACCCGCGCGCGCGATGCTTCGGTGCCGAAGGGCTGCTGGCCGCGCCGCCGACGATTGCGATCGTCGTCGTCCGCTTCGAGAATGTCGTTGACCAGGAGGACGCAGACCCATTCGCCGGCCAGCGCGCGCAGGACCAGTGGCTCCGTCGTAGTCGGCGCAGGCTGCTTCGCCAGCAACGCCTCGAAACCCTTTGGAGCGGAAGCGGAGTTATTATCGGAAGCGACAGCCGCCTTGCTTCCCCTGTCCTGCTCGATCTTCAGTTCCTCTTCGATCGCCTGCTCCACCTCGGTGCGGCTGCACGGGATCGCGCGGTAGATCAGTCCCCATGGATCGGTCAGGACGTCGCCGACATAGCCATGCTCGTGGCGCTGCGCCGCCACGACATAGACGCGCTCGGTATTGCGGTCGGGAACGAGCGGCGCCGTCGCCTCCGCAGCCGGCGCGCAGCCCTTGAGTGCGGGCAGCAGCGGGAAGGTGTCCTTATTTTCCGGCGTCGGCGGCAGGACGCGGACGAGGCCCCAATTGCCGAGCCAGAGGTCGTCGAGCGTGCCGAAATGCCAGAGATGATCCCCCATTCCATAGGCCGACGCGTCGGCCGGGTTGATATCGAGGGTGAACGCCTCCGAAATGCCGAGCGTCTGCTGGTTGACCAGTGGCGCCTTCCCATTGCCCCAGTCGCGTCGCCAGCGCAGGCCGTGGGCGGTGAAGCTGTGCTGTTCCTCGTGCGACCCCTGCAACAACCGGATGCGGAGCCGTTCGCCGGGGTAGGTAAGGATGATCGGCGTATCGGGATCGCCCTCGGCGCCGGCAAAATTCTGCTTGTCGCGCACGGCGGAGCTGAACCACGCCGACGGGTCGTTGCCGCGAAAACGTAGCGGGGCGCAGCGATAATTGACGCCCATGACCCCCGGGTCGCTCATCCCCGACAGGATCGGCGGCGGGTTCAGCGCCTTGCCATGGCGGTTGAGCAACGGGACATAGTCGGCGACGGCCAGACAGGCCTCGCGATAGGACGCCAGCTTGCTGTCCTCGGGCAACTCGATGACCGCCTGCGCCTCGCTCCATGCCGTCTCTTTGCGGTCGCCGTGACGCCACCACTTCGACCCGTGCGGCTGCACCATCAGCGCCGAGAACAGCCCCCGCCGCTGCCGGAAATTGGCGAGCAGATGGTCGTGAAAGAAACAGGGGCCGAATTCCTCGTCGACTACCCAGCGATGCAGGCTGACGTTGCGCATCTCGCCCGGACCATTGGCGCCCACCGCCTGCGGTGCGCTGGCGCCCGACAGATAGTTCCAGCCGGTCGAGGAACCGTCCGCTGCCAGCACGTCGAACTTGACGAGGTGGACGTGCAGGCCGCATTCGACCGGCAATTGCGCGAAATCATACTGGTCCGCGTTGAAGGCGGGCAGGACGTTGTGCTGGCGCCATTCGACGATATCGCCGTGATTCGCGCGGGGGAAGATCGGCTCGGGATTGGCTTTAGGATCGTGCGGGAAGTTTTCCGTTCGCACGACCGTGTTGCCGTCTTCGTCCTTCTCCTCGATCGTCGCCTTCATCAGGCGGTAATGATGCCCGCGCGGGTCGTACCAGCCATCGACATTGTAGGCGATCGGGTCGTGGCGGACCTCGATATCGTAGCTGATCTTGCGCGGTGGCGGCAGACCGGCAGCCGCGTTCCAGTCGCGCGCGCGGGCGTCCAGATCGACGAACAGCGCGCCGGGCGACTGGCCTTTACGACAGCCTTCGGCCATCGCCGCTCGCTCAAGCTTGGTAGCGTCGGGCATTTGCAGCAGTATCCGGCGACCGTTGCGATGCCGACGCTTTGCAGCCGGCGGCGGCGGCGACTTGGCCGGGTAGGTGCCGCCGACGAACCAGGGAAAGCCGGGTTGTTCGTTGGTCGAAGCAGGCGGAGCATCGCGGTCCGGCAGGCGGACTAGCGGCGGGCAATAGCTGCCGTCGGGATAGGCTCGCTTGCCGTCGACCAACCGGTCGTAGCTGCGCCACAGGCCCCACATGCCGTGATGGAAATGCGGATAGAGGTGGCAGTGCCAAACGATATCGCCGATCGCATGCTGGCGGCTGCCCGAGCCGAACAGGGGATCGATCGTCATAGCCGTCTGCGGGCTGATCGTGATCGAATCGAGCAGTTGTGAACCCTTGCCGGTTGGCGCACCCGTTCCCGGCGCATAGGCGGCGGCGACAGGTACCGACGGGGGTGCGATGTCGCTGGCGACCGCGCGCCATTCATGCACGTGAAGGTGATAGACGTGCGTTTCCTTGACGCCGGCATGGATCAGCCGGACGCGGCAGGGATCGCCGGCATAGGCGCGCTGCACATGGGTGGCCGGGTCGCCGAACAGCCAGCTGCTATGATGCTGCTCCTCGCCCGCGATCTTTTCGAGCCATTTGCCGTCCTTCGTCCGCGCCGTCAGGAACACCTCGTCCAGTTCCTCGGACAACTCCCAGCCGAATGCCCTGAGATCGATTTTCGGCCCAAGTTCGTCCGGCTTGGCGGGTGTCTGGTGGACCAGCTCGCGCATCCGGTGCGGCAGGCGATTGTGCATCGGTGCGGCACGGTAGGACAACGGCATCAGCGAATGGTCACCGACCGTGTGCAGGCCCGAATGGATTTCGGGTTCGTCGTGGATGAAGACGCAGAACTCGCGGAAGCAGCGCTTTACGCCGTCCGGCCGCTCCAAACTATCGTCGTCCCGTTTCTCACCAACATTCTTGCGGTCGGTCTCAAGGTCGATATAGGGATGGTCGCCGATATTCGGGGTCCGCGTTTCCGGATCGATGATAACGTCGAGTAATGCGGCCCAAGGACTATCGGTAATGGGATCGCCGGTTTCCGGATCGAGCCATCGAGTGCCAGCCGGCTCGGCGATCAGCGCGCCGAACAGGCCGTGGACGTTGGTGCCGTTCTCGTTGCCGCGGACATCGGCGATATCGTTGATCGGCCATACGCCTTCCGCGCCGAGTTTCAGCCCGATCGAAACCGACTGACCCGGGTCGACGATCGCTGGGCCGGTGGCGTGACCTTGTATGAACAGGTCGATGGTGCGGTAGCTCAGCTCGTTGTTGAGTTCGATGGTGACAGGGTCGCCGACGCAACCGCGCAACACCAGCGGGCGGAGCATCGGGATCGGCTTGAGCGGGTTGAAGCGATTACAGGGACCGCGAGGTTTGATGGGTCCGGCGGTTGCACCTGCTCCGCCCGGTCCTTCGGGGACGTGATCGTTGAAGATCAGCCGGGGAAGCCATTGCAGATCGACGTCGCCCGCCTTGGCCGCCGCCCTCAGCGCTTTGTTATAGACGGTGGTATCATGCCGGACGAACCAGGCATCGATCGCATCGTCGATGATCTTTTCCTGCACCAACCAGTGTTCGCGCAGATCGTCGCGTTGTCGAGCGGTCAGGCTCGCGAGGCGCACTGGCCGGGGGACGGCCCGCTCCTCCGCGTCGGCAAGCGCGCTTTGCACGCCGCGCCGCTCGACCGGATCGTAGCGATCGTCGGTCGCGTCCCATTGCGGCAGCCCGCCGGTGCGTTGCAGGTCGGTCAGCGCGATGGTGAGTTCCGCCAGCGTCCGTTCGAAATTCATCCGGACCGCGCGATCGCGGTCGGTGGCATGATAACGGCGCTGGTCGTCGGGTTCGTGGTGCGGATCGCTCAGATAATGGTGGCCGGCATCAACCTCCCCGAGAAGCTCGCGCGCGATGGTCCGGGCCAGCAGCGCCTGATCCTCCGGCGTACCGACTTGCAGCCGCTCGACCATGCGATCCAGTCGTTCGAGCAGGTCGATGACCAGCCGTGCCCGCTGGCGACGGTGATGCAGGCGCGGTAGCGTCTCCGGCCCCTCTTCCGCGCCCGGCTTGCCGTCATACCACAGGTCGCGGCACCATTTGAGCAGCGGGACCAGCGCCTGCGGCATGAAGACCATGCCGTTGGGATCATGATCGCCCTCCGGCGTATAGACCACCGGAACGGAGATTGCGGCGATGCGGAAGGTGCGCGCCATGATCGGTCTCCTCAAAGCATCAGAAAAAGGCGGGTGGAACGGCCCCCGTCAGCAGCAGCATGCCGATCGCGATGGCGAAGCCGGCCTGGATCGGGATCAGCCGCCGGGTCGATGGCAGCAACCGCTCGAGCGTCATGAACAGCGCCGCCGCCACCATGATCGGCAGCATCAGCGCCCCGACCAGCACCGCCAGCAGCATCGTCGCCCAGCAACAGCCGACGCAGATGACGCCGTAGCGGGCACCGACATCGAACGAAGAGGGGAGCGGCCGCGCATCCTGCCAGCGCAGCATCATGAGCGCGGTCGGACTGCGACATGCATCCATGCACGCCATCTTGAGCGACGAGAATTGGAACAGACCCGCCGCGATCGCGGCAAGCCCGCTGGCGAGGTCGGCGCGCTGCATCCCGATCGGTAGCAGCCGCAACCCGGCGCGCAGCAGCGTCCCCCCGGCGAACAGCACGGCACCGGCGGCGATCCAGATCGCGACGAAGGCGCCAAGCATCGCCAGCAGCGCCCGGCGCCCGTCGCCATGCCCCGCGAGTAACCGCAACCCTGCGCGCAGCAGCGGCAGCGCCGGCGGCAGCATCATCGCGATCACCATCAGCGCCCAGCCGAGCATCCAGTTGAAAAAGCCGGTTCCGGCAAGGTCGGGGGCGTGGCCGCAAAAACGGACCAGACCGCGCAGTTCGACCGGCAGCGCGGCCAGCGTCGGTGAGATCGGCGCGGTCATCAGTCCGGCGTGCAGCGCGATGACGCCGATCCAGCCCAGCACAGCCGCGCCCAGTACCGACAACGCGAGGCGGATCGAGCCGATCGGGTCGCGGACGGTCTCGAGCATCGTCAGACCGATGCCGGCACGGCTTGTGGCTTGTCGTTGCTGTCGGCAGGTTGCAGCTCATAGCAGAATTTGCCGCGCATGCCCGAGCGTCCGCGAAGATAGAGCGGGCCGCCGGGCAGGGCTGCGACGTCGACCGTCAGGTCGCCCATTGTCTGAACCCGCACCTCGCCCGGCCCGATACCCAGTTCGTCGGTGAGCGCCGCGTTGCGCAGCGTCATCGGTGCGTCTGCCTCCGCGAACTTCTTGTCCTCTCCTTCCGCCTTGGCGATCCGACGCTTTTCGACGATCACCTCGACAACGAAGTCCTTCTGATCGAACGTAGAGGTGATCGTCGCTTCCCGGACGTCGAGAATATCGCCGAGGAGCTTGCCCAGCGCGTCCAAGCCCGAAAACGCCTTGCGCAGCGCTTCGAACGCCGCCGCGTTCTTGCCCGCGTCGATAAAGAAGATCGCCTGCCCCCGGCTGCGGACCGCGTGAAAGGCCGCCGCCGCGACGTGCATCCCGCCGACCGGAATGCCGTCGATCTGCGAGCCATCGGCGAAAGACCATAGGTACAGACCGCTGCAATGGTCCTCGTCGGGCACATCGTTGACCCAGCAGGGGCAGACGGTGAAACAGTCGCAACATTCGACGAAATCGCCGGTCAGCTTATAGGACATGATGGCTCCCGTTCATTTGCGGATGCGCAGCAGCGGATTGGCGGCCTTGCCCGAGGCAGTCGTGATCTGCAGCCGCGACGCCGGCCCCGGGACCGGCTTGCCGGGACCGACCAGCGTCCTGCGCACCTCCCACGCGCCGGTCGCGTCCGGAAAGCCGCTGCCCAGCGCCTCCCCGGCAAAGGTCACGTCGACCCGGTCAGACTGGAACCCGCCGGCACCGTCCGCGATCGAGACCGGCAACAACTGTCCGCGCACCCGGAACTGCGAGCGCGAGGACCGATAGTCCGCGCCCAATATCTGGAACGCGACCGGTCCGCCGGGCGGGGGCGGCGGCAGGCTGTCGCCGGTGCCGGCACGGCGGCCCTGGACGGTGAACAGCGCCTTCGCGACGCGATCGGGGCCGGCGGCGTCGGCGCTGCCCTGTTCGATGCCGGGGCCGTCGATCTCGACATGATTGCGGAACGGGCCGCCGACGACGGCATGTTCGGTAATGCCGTCGCCGATATGGTTCGGCGGCTGCACGCCCGACCAGACGAGGAACGGCGCGATCTCTCCGGAGGTCAGCACCCGCGCCGGGTCGTGCTCGCAAATGCCAAGGTCGCAGGTATAGAATACCCGGCCGCCCTCGTCCGCCTCCAGTTCCTTGGTCTCGCCATAGGGATGCCGCACGACATAGGTTGCGCCGGGGACCACATCGTCGATCCGGACGCGCAGCCGAGAAAAGACGATGGCGGGGTTGGCGACGCCGGGGACCGCCTCCTGCTCGCCATCGCCGCCGAACGCCGCCTCCAACGCCATGATGACACGCGCGCGTCCGATCTCGCCATGCCCGCCGACCTTCAGTCGTGCCTCGGCCATGAAATAGAAGGCTTCCTCAGGAAAGTTGTGCGGGAAGGTCACGGGAGCAGCCGGCGTCTGCAATTCGCCGATCGCGGGAGCCATCGGGTCGGGCCGGGTGACCAGTTCCAGCCGGATCCCGTTTCCATCCTCGAACCATTCGGGAAACGCGCTTCCCGGACCGATCGGCCCGGATTGCGACAGACGGTGCGGGTTTCGTGTTGCCATGGAGCCTCCCTTCCCGACGATGCGACAAGACGCATCGCCGCGATACTTGCGGACGCACAGTTATGCACAGGCTACGCAGTAAATATATTACTTCAAATGGAGTATAACTTACCTTCGCAAACCGAATCGAAGATTTCTTAGTCGTCGATACTGTAGTTTTACTGCACTTGAGCAGACGAATAGTCCAGCGGAAACGAGTTTGGCCGGCGACGCGGGTCCGGTATCGGAAAGGCCGAAGGGTCCGACGGTTGGCAAGGCGATCGACGTAGCAGGGCGATCGATCAAATGAATTGACGGGCGTCGCTGCATCGACTTCCTTGCATTTGAAATATTTAGGCGAGGAAACGATGACATTGATGACGAACCGGCGAGCGATTCTGGCTGGAGCGGCGACCGCGGGGGTGGTGGTGGCCAGCGGTGAAGCTGGTGCGCAGATGCGTGCCACGACGGCGCCGGAAATCTACGAGCTGCGCACCTACCATCTGACGGACGGTCCGATGCGGCGACGTCTCGACGATTATCTCGAGCGCGCCTTCATCCCGGCCGCGCGCCGTGCAGGCACCGGCCCGGTGGGGGCGTTCGGCGTGGCGATCGGTCCGGGCAGCCCCAGCGTCCAGCTGCTGATCCCGCATCGGTCGGTCGCCGATATGGTGGCCCTGCCCGACAAGCTCGCCGCCGATACGGCATACCGACAGGCCGCCGCCGCCTTTACCGCGGCGACGCCCTCCGATCCGCCCTATGTCGCGCTCGACGTAAAGCTGATGCGGGCGTTCGGCCAGTTCCCGCGCGTCGAGGTGCCGGCCGGCAAGGAGGGTCGCATCTTCGAACTGCGCACCTATCACAGCCATAGCGAACAGGCAGGTACTGCGAAGATCGGGATGTTCGAAGGCGGCGGCGAGATCGAGATTTTCCGCCGGACCGGCCTGATCCCGGTATTCTTCGCACAGGACCTGACCGGCACGCGGCTGCCCAGCCTGACCTATCTGCTGACCTTTGCAGATCTTGCCGCACGCGACCGTGCGTGGAAGGCGTTCGGGGCGGACCCGGCTTGGCAGCGGTTGATCGCGATGCCGGGGCTGGCGGAAACCGTCAGCGGCATCGACAACCAGATTCTGAGCCCGACGCGCTACTCGCAAATCTGACGGTTGCCGTCACCCCCGTCACCGGCGTGGCGCGAACATCCCATATTGTTCGCGCCACGCCGCGACTTCGTCGTGCAACGCTGTCGGGGCCGGCGTACCCGACAGGACCAGCCGCGCGACGTCGGGGCTCGGGTGCATCAGCATCTTTTCGTCGCCGTCGCTGAACCAGACGGGGATCAGATATTCGCACAATACGTCGAGGACCCGAGCGGCCATGCCGTTGGCGATCGCATCGCTGCCCGCCAGCAGGCGGACGTTGATCGACACGCCTTCGAAGCAATTTTGCGGTTCGGGTACGAAACTGATCGAAATCAGCAACCCTGAGCGATCCGGGCGCGCCGCTTCAGGCAGGTCCGCCTCGCGCCGCCACACGCAGAACCAGCTGCGGCAGATATGCGGCCGGATCGCATGGATGCCGCAACCCGCCGCGGTCAGATGCTTGCACGGCACGCCTGCCGGCTTGGCGAAATCGGGCGAAGCGACCTGCAGCACCGTACAGCAGGCGGTGCAATCGCCGCACGACCGATCGGCCAGTACCGGGCCGAGCATGTTCGTTTCGAGATCGGCGGCATCTTGCATCGGCCTCGGTTGCCGAGACGCAAGTTAAAAGGCAACCGCCGCCCTGCACGAAATCTGCACCAACTGAAGCCGGTATCCGCACCGTCCTGACCACGCGCCGTACAGCAGCAGGGTGCATCCCCGTCCCGGATCAACCGGAGACTGCCATGGATATCGCCCTTCCCCGCAAACGCCGCTTCGTCTGGAGCATTGTCGCCGCCATCGCCGTGGTGGCGGCGGGTGACGTCCTGTTCTACCAGCGCGGCGCCTATGGCGGGCAGACCGGGTTCGCGCTGGCGGCGCTGTTGCTGCTCGCCATCGCCTGTCGCCCGGCGATCTGGCGCGACCGGCGGGCATGGGTCGCGGCTGCCGCCGCGTTCGCATTCGCCCTGCAGATGGTGCGCGATCCCGGGCCGTTGTCATGGACGCTCTACTGGGTCGCGGCGGGCATGACGGTGTTGCTGCCTGCGACCGGCACGTTCGACGATGGCTGGCGCTGGTTCCAGCGCTTGCTTGCACATGCGCTGCGTTCGGTCGTCGCGCCGGTCCTCGACCTGGTCCGCTGGCGCAGGGTCCGGCGCGCGCGATCGCGGTGGCAGTTCGACCTGTCGGACGGGCTGCGCGGTGTCGCCCTGCCCGTCATCGGCAGCGGGGTCATCCTGCTGCTGTTCGTCGCCGCCAATCCGGTGTTGGCGCAATGGGTCGACCGGCTGACCGGACCGGGGTTCTGGGAACTGGATGCCGTGCGCATCATGATCTGGATCGTCATACTGGTTGCGGCATGGAGCTTGCTCCACCCGCGACCGATCCAGCCGATCATCGGCACGTTCGACGGTAGCGGCGAGTTGCCACTGCCCGGCGTGACGATCGCGTCGGTGCGACGGTCGCTGATCGCGTTCAACCTGCTGTTCGCGGTGCAGAACGGGTTGGATATCGCCTATCTAAGCGGCAGCGTGCCGATGCCGGCGGGGATCACGCTGGCCGATTATGCGCATCGCGGTGCCTACCCGCTGATCGCGACCGCGCTGCTTGCCGCGCTGTTCGTGCTGGTGACGTTGCGACCGGGATCGCAGACCGCCGCGATACCCGCAATCCGCCGGCTGGTCGGGCTATGGATCGGGCAGAACCTGATCCTCGTCGCGTCGTCGATGCTCCGCACGATCGATTATGTCGAAGCCTATTCGCTGACCGGGCTGCGCCTCGCGGCGCTCGCGTGGATGGCGCTGGTCGGATACGGGCTGGTGGTCATCCTCTGGCGACTGCTCGGCGGGCGGAGCGCCGGGTGGCTAATCAACGCGAATCTCTTTGCCGCCGGACTGGTGCTCACTGGCTTCGCCTTGACCGACAGCGCCGCATTCGTCGCGTCGTGGAATGCACGTCATGCCGCTGATGTCGGCGGCCGCGGTGCGGCGCTCGACCTCTGTTATCTCCAAATGCTCGGCAACTCGTCATTGCCCGCGCTGATCGAACTCGAGCAGCGGCCCGATATCGCGCCGGCATTGCGCGACCGGGTCCGCTACGTCCGTAACGCCGTGCTGTTCACGCTCGACGGGCGCATGCACGATGGCGGATGGACGTGGCAGGGCGAGCGGCGGCTGGCAGCGGCGCGGGCGGCGTTTCCCGATCTTCCCGCAAAGCTGCCGATGCCAGCCGGCGACCGGATGTGCGACGGTCGCCTCAAACCGCCCCCTGCCCCGTCCGCTCCGGTCACCCCGTCGTTGACAGTGGCGGTGCGGCCATGATCCTGTGCCCCATGCCGCGCTCGATCCTGATCGTCGACGACGATCCGCACATCCGCCAGTTGCTGGTCTTCGCCTTCGGCAAGGCGGGGCTGACCACGCGCGAGGCGGGCGACGGCGAGGAAGCGCTGGCCAGCGTGACGCGCGAGCCGCCCGACCTGATCGTCCTCGATATCAACATGCCGCGCATGGACGGGCTGGAGGTCTGTCGCCGGTTGCGCGCAGCAGGCGACCTGCCGATCCTGTTCCTGTCGTCGCGCGACGATGAGATCGACCGGGTGCTGGGCATCGAACTGGGCGGCGACGACTATGTCGTGAAGCCTTTTTCCCCACGCGAGGTCGTGGCGCGCGCGATGGCGATCCTGCGCCGCACCGCCGCGCACCCGCCGCGGGCGGAGAGCGTCGCGAGTTTTCGCTATGGTGGCCTCAGCATCGACAGCGAAGGCTGGGCGGCGCATTGGATGGGCGAGGAGATCGCGCTGACCGTGACCGAATTCACCATCCTGCGCACGCTGGCGTCGATGCCATCGCGCATCTTTTCGCGCGACCAGATCATCGACCGGCTGCACGGTCCGGGCTTTGCGATCACCGACCGCACGATCGACAGCCATGTCCGTAACCTGCGCCGCAAATTCGCCGAGGCAGGCTGCGCCGACCTGATCGAGACCCGCGCCGGGGTCGGCTATCGGCTGGGCGGATGCCGGGAGCCGGTCGCCGCGACATGATCGCGCGGGCGAAGGCGGCGATCGCGCGGCACTGGCCGGTGCTGCGGCTGCGCACGATCCTGTTCAGCACGCTGCTGCTGGTCGCGGCGCTGCCCGGGTTCGGCGCGCTGTTCCTGCGCGTGTACGAAAATGCGCTGGTACGCCGCACCGAGGGGGAACTGGTCGCGCAAAGTGCCGCGCTCGCGGCGAGCGCGGCGGTGCTGTGGCCGGGTGCGCGCCTGGCGCCGCATCGCGTCATCGTTCCGCCCGGTCCTTATGATCCGCAAAGCGAGGTCGACCTGCGTGCCTCGCCGATCCTGCCGCCCCGCCCCGCCGCGCTTGCGACGCCGATCGGGCCGCGGCCCGCTGCGCTCGCGACTGCGCGGCGGCTGTTTCCCGCGATCGCGGAAACGCAGCGGACGACGCTGTCGTCGATCCTGATGCTCGACGCCAATGGGACGCTGCTGGGTGGCGGCGAGGCGGGGCGTTCGCTGCGGTCACTGCCCGAAATTCGGTCGGCGCTGTCCGGGCGACCATCGACGGTGCTACGCGAGAATGGCAGCCAGGTGCCGCGCTATGCCTTCGAATGGCTCAGCCGTGCGTCGAACCTGCGGCTGTACCATGCCCGGCCGATCATGGTCGGCGGGCGGGTGCAGGGCGTGTTGCTGGTATCGCGTTCGCCGCGTCCGTTGTGTGAGGGCATGTACGAGGATCGCGGCAAGATCGTGCTCGGTATCGTGCTGATCTTCGGCGCGCTGGTCATGCTTACCGCGATCCTGTCGCGCGCGATCGTCCGTCCGATCGAACGGTTGAGCCGCGCGACGCGCACGCTGGCATCGGGGCGCCCGGCGGCAACCGACCTGCCCTCGCTACAGGTCGTCGAAATACGCGACCTGTTCCGCGACTTCGCGGCGATGGCTGACAGCATCGACAAACGGTCGCGGTACCTGCGCGATTTCGCGTCGTCGGTCAGTCATGAATTCAAGACGCCGCTGGCCGGGATCAGCGGCGCGATCGAACTGTTGCAGGATCATGAGGCGGAGATGCGCCCCGCCGATCGACGACGGTTCCTGCGCAACATGGCGGACGATGCCGAACGGCTGTCGCGACTGGTCCGGCGATTGATGGAACTGGCCAAGGCCGATCTCCACCAGCCGGGATCGACGTCGGGCACGGCGTTACCGCCGGCGCTGGCGATGGTCGCCGATGGCTTGGCGACCGACGACTTTTGGGTGCGTACTGCGTTGCCCGAACAGCTGCCGCGACTGGCGATCGACGCGCGAACGCTGGAGGCGGTGCTGATGACGCTGATCGACAATGCGCGGCAGGCAGGGGCTACGATCGTGACCGTTTCCGCCAGCGTCGACGACGGCGATGTGGTCGTCGACCTGGTCGATAACGGGGGTGGCATTGCGCCCGCCGACCGCGACCGGATCTTCGAAGCGTTCTTCACGACCAAGCGAGAGGCGGGCGGCACCGGGCTGGGCCTGCCAATCGCGCGGTCGCTGGTCGAGGCATATGACGGGACGTTGGCCTTGCGCGAGGCGATACAAGGCACCCGTTTCGCCCTGACTCTGCCGATAGATGTGGCGGGGGACAGAACCGGACCTAGCCTGACCCATCAACCTTTCAGATCACGACATAGCTGAATCGGCATGCGCCGTCCGACAAAGATATCGACCTTGTCGGACGGCGCGAACGTCGCGCCTGCATGTCCCCGCGCAAAGCGGGAAAATGCAGGCGTCGGATCAGCCGTCGATGCCGTAATGATAGTAGGTCACGCCGTTGACCGTTTCCTTGTACAGAAAGTCGATCGACAGCATGTTGTGGCCAACCCCGTTCAGGTCGATCTGGCCACCGGGATGGCGGAACGAGTCGCTCGACTTCGGACCGCCCTCGCCCGACAGGTCGAGCACCTGATTGCTGCCGAAGCCGATCGTGGCGTTGTCGTCATTATCGAGGATCTGGCGCGTCGTGACGATGCGGTCGTCGGCACCGAAGCCGTTGATCGTATCGAAGCCGAGGTTCAGGCCGAGTGCATTGTCGTAGAAGAAGGTAAAGCTTCCCTTCGATGCGTCGAACGTGTCGTTGGTGACCTTGCCCTCGGTAAAGCCCTCGAGCCGCACCGACGCGTCGGCATAGGCATGGCCGCCATCCTTCGACCCCAGATAGCGCAGGTTGACGACCCCGCCATCGGCGCCGACCAAGGTCAACTGGTCGCCGCCGCTGGTACCTTCGACGGCAATCAGCCCGTTCTCGCCCGCGTCGACGCTGTCGCCGATCGAGCGATAGTTGATCAGCGAATCATTCTTGCGGAACGTCAGGATCGTGTCGTCACCGACATCGCCGTTGCTGACGACATAGGCGGTGGCGATGTCATAGCCGGTGATGACGTCGTTGGTGCCGTTCGACACGAGAACGGAAGACGCAGCTGTGGTGATGAGCGTGTTGTTGCCTGGCATGATTTCCCCCTTGCGAATGCGGTCCGGCAATGCCCTGGAGATCCCCATGTGGCAGGCCGAACGGTCGAAGCGGAAAACCGCGCATCCGCCAAGCGGTTCCAACAAAACAATATTTTTGCGCCAGGCCGAAATATTAGTAAAATATTAACGATAAGGGCGGCGCGAAATTCACCAATTAACGAGAGCGATCGACGCGATAAACCACTCCGCCATCCCCGTTGTCGGCCGGATAATTCTACATTGGCCAAAAATAGCTTTTCCGGTCGCGCGATTGCGAAATCCGTGATTGGCAACGGTTTGAAGCTGCGCCAACGAAGCTACATCCCGGCCAGCAGCTTGTCGACGGTGATCGGATAGTCGCGTACCCGCACTCCGCACGCATTAAAGACCGCGTTGGCGACCGCCGCACCGACGCCACAAATGCCCAGTTCGCCCACCCCCTTCGCCTTCATCGGCGACGACAGCGGGTCTTCCTCGTCGAGGAAGACGACCTCCTGATGCGGGATATCGGCATGGGTCGGCAGATGATATTCGGCCATGTCGTGATTGATGAACCCGCCGAGCCGCGGGTCGATCACCAGCTCCTCGGTCAGTGCGGCGCCGACACCCATCGTCATCGCGCCCAGTATCTGGTTACGCGCCGATTTGGGGTTGAGGATACGTCCGGCGCCGAACACGCCCAGCATCCGCCGCACGCGGATCTCGGCAGTGTCGGCATCGACGCCGATCTCGACGAAATGCGCGCCGAACGTTGCTTGCACGTATTTTCTCGTCAGGCTCCCGAACTCGATCCGGTCCTCGACCTCGATCCCCTGTCCGCCCACGGCATCGCCCAAGGCCACCGATTTGTTGCCCGACCAGACCCGACCCTCGGCAAAACGCGCGGTGGCGGGTTCGAAGCCGGCCGCCTCGGCGATCTTGTCGCGCAGCCCGACACAGGCGGCATAGACGCCGGCGGTCGAACTGTTCGCCCCGAACTGCCCGCCCGACCCGGCCGAAATCGGGAAGCTGGACTCGCCCAGGCGGACGGTTACCTGTTCCAGTTCGACGCCCAGCATCTCGGCGGCGGTCTGGGCGAGGATCGTGTAGCTGCCCGTGCCGATGTCGGTCATGTCGGTCGTGACGGTGACGCGGCCGTCGCCGCCAACCCCGACACGCGCCGCGGATTTCAGCACGATGTTGCCGCGATAGGCCGCCGCCATGCCCATGCCGACCAGCCAGCGTCCATCGCGCCGCGTGCCCGGCGTCGCCGCCCGTGCGCTCCAGCCGAAGCGTTCGGCGCCTTCGCGCAGGCAGCCGATCAAGTCGCGGTGCGAGAAGCGCCGTTCGGGCTTTTCGGGATCGACCTGCGTATCGTTGAGGATGCGCAGCTCGACCGGATCGATCGCCAGCTGTTCGGCCAGTTCGTCCATCGCCGCCTCGATCGCCATCATGCCGACCGCTTCGCCCGGCGCGCGCATGGCGTTGGATTCGGGCAGGTTCAGCGTCGCGAGCCATTCGTCGACGCGGCGATGGGGCGCGGCATACAGCTGTCGGGTCTGCGCGCCCGCCCCTTCGGGACTGCCGCCCGCCACGTCGCCCGACCAGCTTTCATGACCGATCGCGGTCAGCCGGCCCTCTCGGGTCGCGCCAAGTCGCAGCCGCTGGATCGTCGCCGAGCGATGCGGCGTGTTGTTGAAGACCTGCGGCCTGCTCAGCACGACCTTGACAGGCCGTCCCACTTGCCGCGCCGCAACCGCCGCCAGTACCGCATCGGCGCGCACCCACAGCTTGCCGCCAAAGCCACCGCCGATATGGTGGGCGATGATCCGGACCTTGTCCTTCGGCATGCCCAGCACCTTGGCCATGTCCCGCGCGGCCCAGTCGACCATCTGGTTCGCGGTCCACAGCGTCAGTTCGTCGCCGTCCCATGACGCGATCGAGGCGTGCGGCTCCATCATCGCATGGGCGTGATCGGGGGTGGTATAGGTCGTGTCGACCTGTACGGCTGCGTCGGCAAAGGCCCGGTCGAAATCGCCATGGACGTGCGAGGAACTGTGCTCGGCAGCATCCTTCGCACGTGCCAGATCGAAGACTCCGTCGTCGGCGGCATAGTCGATCCGCACCAGTCGCGCGGCAGCACGGGCTGCTTCGAAACTTTCGGCCACGACCAGCGCCGCCGCCTGCCCGAACTGATCCACCTGCGGACCGGCGAGCATTGGCAGCTTCTGATCGTCGCCCAGCGCAAGGGGGCCGGCATTCTGGTGCGTCACCACCGCCCGCACGCCCGGCGCGGCAAGCGCATCGGCGGTGTCGATCGCGGCGATCCGGCCGCTGGCGATCGTGGTCGTGACGATCACGCCATAGACCAGGTCGGGTACCGCGAATTCGGCGGCATAGGTCGCGCGGCCGGTTACCTTCAGCGGTCCTTCGATCCGGTCGGTCGGACGGCCCAATATCCGCATCGCATCGGTCGGGTTGGGTCCGGCAGCTTCGGTGAACTTCATGACTTGCTTCCTATTTCCGGCCGAACAGCTTTTCGATATCGCCATGGGCCAGCTTGATCCAGGTCGGGCGGCCATGGTTGCACTGGCCCGAATGTGGCGTGACTTCCATCTCGCGCAACAGCGCGTTCATTTCGGCCACCGACAATATCCGCCCGGCGCGAACCGATCCGTGACAGGCCATGGTCGCGGCGACGTGGTCGATGCGTTCCTTGAGCGACAGCGCCGCATCGTGCGCGCGAATCTCATCGGCGAGATCGGTGACGAGGCTGATGACGTCGCCCTGTCCCAGCACCGCCGGGACGGCACGCACCAGCATCGCGCGCGGGCCGAAGCGTTCGAGCTCCAGCCCGAATTCGGCCAGTTCCCCGGCCTTGTCCTCCAGCGCGTCGCAGGCGACTTCGTCCAGTTCGACCACCTCGGGGATCAGCAGCGCCTGTCGCGCGACGCCGCCTTTTGCCATTGCCGCGCGCATCCGTTCGAGCACGAGCCGTTCATGCGCGGCGTGCTGGTCGACCAGCACCAGCCCGTCCTCGGCCTCGGCAACGATATAGGTGCGCGCCACCTGGCCACGCGCCGCGCCGAGCGGGAATTGCGTCGAGGCGGGCGGCGGTTCGACCGCGACCTCGGCCCGCGCCTGTGGCGGCGGCGCGAAGAAGGTCGGGCGACGTTCGTGGAAGCTGAAGCCCGACGACGCCATCGCCTCCGCCAGCGGGGGCAGCGTTAGTGCGGACGGCGTGGGCGGCGCAATCGGCTCCGACGTCCATGCCGCCATCGCTTCCTCGGCGGGTCGCTGCACCGCGCGAAATCCTGCTTCATCGAGTGCCCGCCGCAGACCGCCGACGATCAGTCCGCGTGCCGCCGCCGGATCGCGGAAGCGCACCTCGGTCTTGGCCGGATGGACGTTCACGTCGATCAGGTCGGGATCGACGTCGAGGAACAGTGCCACCACCGCATGGCGATCGCGCGCCAGCATCTCGGCATAGGCACCGCGCACTGCGCCTGACAGCAGCCGGTCCTTCACCGGGCGGCCGTTGACGAACAGATATTGGTGGTCGGCGACGCCGCGATGAAAGGTCGGCAGACCGGCGACGCCGCCCAGCCGCATGCCTTCGCGCTCCCAGTCGAGGCCGACCGAATTCGCGGCCAGCGCGCGGTCGGTCAGCGCCGCGACCCGTTCGGGGCGCGACTCGCCCGCCTGCACCCCCAGCACGCGACGCCCATCATGTTCGAGGGAGAAGGCGATGTCGGGGCGCGCCATCGCCAGTCGCCGGACCTGGTCGACGCAGGCGGCGAATTCCGAGCGCGTCGACCGCAGGAATTTGCGCCGTGCCGGCACGCGCGCGAACAGCCCTTCCACGCGGATGCGAGTGCCCGGCGGAAGGGCGGCGGGTCGATTCTCGACCACTTCGCCATTATCGACGGTGCGCAGCCAGCCCTCGGCACCCGCCGGGCGGCTTTCGATCGCCAGCCGCGCGACGCTCGCGATCGAGGGCAGCGCTTCCCCGCGAAAGCCGAGCGTGGTCACAGCCTCGATCCGGTCGTCGGGCAGCTTCGAGGTCGCATGGCGTTCGAGCGAAAGGGCCATATCGTCCGGCGACATGCCGCAGCCGTCGTCACTAACCTCAATCAAATCAATACCGCCGGCAGCAATCCGGACGCCGATGCGGGTCGCCCCGGCGTCGATCGCGTTCTCGACCAGTTCTTTCAGCGCGGAAGCAGGGCGTTCCACCACTTCCCCGGCAGCGATGCGGTTGACGAGATGCTCGGGGAGACGGCGTATTGACATGGGGGTCGCTCTAGCCCAAGCGGCGCCATCCCGCGACCCGCAACCGCCATTTGGCAACCGATCAGCCACCATCTCAACAAGGGGCCGATCGGACGGGTCGAGGTACAAGCTGCGAACCGCCGCGTCGGGACACGCGGACAAGGACGGAAGTATCGATGGCCTTCTCGCGTTTCTTCAAGTTCATGTCGCATGATATGGCGATCGACCTCGGCACCGCCAACACGGTGGTGTATCTGCGCGGTCGGGGCGTCGTGCTGAACGAACCGTCGGTGGTGGCGGTCGAGACGCTGAACGGGGTCAAGCGGGTCAAGGCGGTCGGCGACGACGCCAAGCTGATGATGGGCAAGACGCCGGGTTCGATCGAGGCGATTCGCCCGCTTCGCGATGGCGTGATCGCCGACATCGACGTCGCCGAACAGATGATTAAGCACTTCATCCAGAAGGTGCATGGCCAGCGTCGCTTCATCCGCTGGCCGCAGATCGTGATCTGCGTGCCGTCGGGGTCGACCAGCGTCGAACGCCGCGCGATCCGCGACGCCGCGTCGAACGCCGGTGCGTCCCAGGTGTGGCTGATCGAGGAGCCGATGGCCGCCGCGATCGGCGCCGACATGCCGGTCACCGAACCGATCGGGTCGATGGTCGTCGATATCGGCGGCGGTACGACCGAAGTCGCGGTGCTGTCGCTGCGGGGCCTCGCCTATTCGACGTCGGTCCGGGTCGGCGGCGACAAGATGGACGAAGCGATCGTCAGCTATGTCCGCCGCAACCACAATCTGCTGATCGGCGAAGCGACCGCTGAACGGATCAAGCAGGAAGTCGGCACCGCCAAGCCGCCGGCCGACGGCATCGGCACGCTCATCTACATCAAGGGCCGCGACCTCGTGAATGGCGTGCCCAAGGAAATTCAGATCAACCAGGGCCAGATCGCCGAGGCGCTGTCCGAACCGGTCGCCGCGATCGTCGAGGGTGTGCGCATCGCGCTCGAAAACACTGCGCCCGAACTCGCCGCCGACATCGTCGATCAGGGCATCGTGCTGACCGGTGGCGGCGCGCTGTTGCAGGGCATCGACGAGGTGCTGCGCGACGAAACCGGCCTGCCGGTGACGGTGGCCGAAGATCCGCTGACCTGCGTCGCGCTGGGCACCGGTCGCGCGCTGGAGGATCCGATCTACAAGGGCGTGTTGCTCGCCGTCTGACATAGGGGTCCGGGGGCATGGCGCCGCCACGCAACCATCGTCCGGGCTTTTCGCGGCGGGCGCAATATACGGTGTTCGCCGGCTATGTGCTGGCGGCCAGCGGCGCGCTCGTCGGTGCCATCCTGTTGCTGATCTCCATTATCGATCCGCGGGCCTTCGCCGTGTTCCGCGGCGCGGTGCGCGAGGCGACGACGCCGGTTTCCGCCGGGCTCGACTGGGCGTGGGACGGGGTGTCGGCGGTGCCGCGCGGCATCGGCGACTATTTCGGCGCGGTCGATGAGAACCGCCGGTTGCGCGCGCGTGAGGCCGCGACACGACGCTATCTCATGCAGGCGCGGTCGCTCAACCGCGAGAATGCGCGACTGCGGACGCTGCTCGCCTTGCGGGACCGTTCGGCATCGCCGGTGGTCGCCGCACGGCTGGTCAACAGTTCGGCCAGCAGCACGCGCCGCTACGCGACGCTCAATGCCGGGTCATCCCAAGGCGTATTGCGCGGACAGCCGGTTCGCGGCCCCGACGGCCTGATCGGCCGCGTGGTCGAAACCAGTCCGAACACCGCCAGCGTCCTGCTGATCCTCGACCCCGAAAGTATCGTGCCGGTCCGCCGGACGCGCGACGGGCTGTCGGCGATCGTCGCGGGACTGGGCAACGGACAGGTGGAGGTCCGCACGGCGGGCGTGGTCAATGCGCCGCTGCTGGCGGGCGACGTCTTCGTCACGTCGGGTACCGGCGGCATCTATCCACCGGGAATCCCGGTTGCACGCGTATCGCGCAGCCAGCGCGACGTGGCACCGGCGCGGGTCTTTGCCGAACCGGACGCGCTGGACTTCGCGCTGGTCGAGCGGGCGTACCTGCAACCACCCGTCCCCCGCCCGACCCCGACCGCCACGCCCAGTCCCAAGCCCGCCGCCGAATGAAGCTGCTGGGGCCCGACGACGATCGCAACGATCGCGTCCTGACACGCAAGGCGGTGCTGAGCATTATGGCCGGATCGCTGATGACGCTCATCCCTGTGGTGGCGTCGGTGCCGTTCCTGCCGCCGTTCGGGTTGCTGATGTTCCTCGGGTGGCGGTTGTTCAAACCCGGTGCGCTGCCGGTCTGGGCAGCGGCACCGCTCGGCCTGTTCGACGATCTGGTGAGTGGACAACCGCTGGGCAGCGCGGCGTTGTTATGGCAAATATGTTCCCTGATGCTCGATCTTGTCGACACGCGCCTCGTCGCGCGTGATTTCTGGCAGGACTGGCTGCTGGCCGGAGGGTCGATCGCGCTGTGCCTCACGGCGGGACGGGTCTTTGCGAGCAGCCTGTCGGCACATGTCGATACCGCGCTGCTGTTGCAGATCGTGGTATCGGTGGCGTTGTTTCCGTTGGCCACGCGGCTATGTACGGCACTTGCGGGCCGTGAGGATGAATGAGCAGGATCGTCACCGAAGCCGCACAGGCGTTCAGCTTTTCCCGGCGGGCGATGGTGCTGGGCGGCGCGCAGGCGGCGGTCGGCGTGGTGCTGGCCGCACGCATGGCGTGGCTGTCGGTCGCTGAGAACGAACGCTATAACCTCCTCGCCGAAAGCAACCGCGTCAACCTGACCATGATCCCGCCGCGCCGGGGGTGGATCATCGACCGGCACGGCGCCCCGATCGCCAATAACCGCACCGATTTCCGCGTCGACCTGATCCCCGACCGGATGGAGGATGGCGCGCGGGTGCTGGGCGAGTTGCAGCAATTGCTGGCGCTGACCGCCGAGGATATGGCGCGCATCCAGACCGACCTGAAGCGCGCCGGCAATTTCACGCCGGTACAGGTGGCCGAGAATCTCGACTGGGAGCGCTTCGCCGCGGTCAGCGTCCGCCTGCCCGAACTCCCGGGCGTACAGCCGACCCGCGGCTTTTCGCGTAGCTACCCGCCGGGCGCGGCGGTCGCGCATCTGACCGGCTATGTCGGTGCTGCCACCGCCGAGCAGTTCAAGGAAACCCGCGATCCGTTGATGGTGACGCCGGGGTTCAAGCTCGGCAAGGACGGTCTGGAAAAGACGCTGGAATCCGACCTCCGCGGCACGGCGGGCGCCAAGCGGGTCGAAGTCACCGCGCGCGGGCAGATCGTCCGTGAACTCGAAACCCGGCCCGACAAGCAGGGCAAGAACGTCCGGCTGACGATCGACCTGGGCCTTCAGGAATTTGCGGCGCGGCGGCTCGGCCCCAATTCGGGGTCGGCGGTGGTGATGGACGCGGTAACCGGCGACGTGCTGGCGATGGTGTCGATGCCGGCCTACGACCCCAACAGCTTTTCCGACGGCATCGGCCGGCTCGAATGGAAGATGCTGTCGGACGACGACCATATTCCGCTGATGAACAAGACGCTGCAGGGGCTGTATCCGCCGGGATCGACGGTGAAGCCGATGCATGCACTCGCGATCCTTCAGGCCGGCATCGACCCGCATCGTCGCGTCAACTGCACCGGGGTGCTGCAAGTCGGCACCGGCCGCTTCCACTGCCACAAGCGCGGTGGCCATGGTCCGCTCGATATGGTCGGTGCCGTAGCGCAAAGCTGCGACATCTACTTTTACACCATGGCCCGCGAACTGGGCTATGATCGCTTCGCCCCCGTCGCCCGCGCGATGGGACTGGGACAGGAGTTTGAACTTCCCTTCCAGTCGCAACGCTACGGGACGGTACCTGATAGCGCGTGGAAGCTCCGTAAATACAAGCAGAAATGGACCGTCGCCGATTCGGTCAACGCGTCGATCGGGCAGGGCTATGTGCTGACCAACCCGCTGCAGCTGGCGGTGATGGCCGCCCGCATCGCGCAGGGGCGACGGGTGGTGCCACGGCTTCTGCTCGACACGCCGCACCGCCCCGCACCCTCGATGAACATCGATCCGGAGATGCTGGACACGGTGCACAAGGCGACCTGGGCGGTCATCAACGGCGGCGGTACCGGCGGACGTTCGCGGTTTCAGGGACTGCCGGGGATCGAACTGGCGGGAAAGACCGGCACGGCGCAGGTTCGCCGCATCACCATGGCCGAACGTCGCACCGGCGTGCTGGGCGATGGTGCGTTGCCGTTCAAGATGCGCGACCATTCGCTGTTCATCGGCTATGCACCGGCCAACGCGCCGCGCTATGCGGTATCGGTGGTGCTCGAACATTCGGGGCATATCTATACCGCCGCGCCGATCGCCAGCGACATATTGTCGTGGCTGTTCGATCGCGACAAGGCGATGGCCCGGCTCGAACCGCTCGAACGCGAATGGGGCGGCGACATCGATACCCGCATGGCGACGCAGTGGCGCAGCTTCCAGGCCGCGCAACAGGCGCCGGTGCTGAGCGTGCCCGCAACGCCCGCCGATGTCGAGGGAGCGACGACCAACGTCGTCGACTCGGCCGTCGCCAACCAGATCGAACCCGACCCCGCCGTCGCCCAATCGAACGAAACCCAGCGCACCGAATGAAACGCATCAATCAGACGACCTCGCACGGACTGGGCTTCGTCCCCGCCCCGCTCGCGCAACTGCCGTGGCGGGTATTGTTCCTGCTGCTGACGATCGGCGGGTTCGGGTTGGTCGTGCTGTTCTCGGCGGCCGGAGGCAGTCTACAGCCATGGGCGTCGCGGCAGGGCATCGCCTTCGCGATCTTTCTGCTCGCCGCGATCGGCATCTCGCGCATAAGGCTGAGCTTCTGGCGCGATCTGGCGCTGCCCGCCTATGCGGTCATTACGATCATGCTGATCCTCGTGGAGCTTGCCGGCGCCGTGCGCGGGGGGTCGCAGCGATGGCTCGACCTCGGCTTCATCCGCGTCCAACCTTCCGAATTCATGAAGCCGGCGATCGTGCTGGCGCTCGCCCGCTTCTACGAACTGCTACCGGCGGGCGAAATCCGCCGGTTCAGCGCGGTGTGGCCGGCGGCGGCGATGCTGGGCGTCCCGGTGGTGCTGGTGATGCTGCAACCCGATCTCGGCACGGCGCTGATGATTACCGCCGGCGGCTTGACCGTCATGTTCCTTGCAGGGCTGCCGATCCGGTTGTTCGCAGGTGGGGCGCTGGCAGTGGCGATCGCCGCCCCGCTCGCATTCAATTTCCTGCTGCACGATTATCAGCGCAACCGTGTGCTGATCTTTCTGAACCCCGAGAGCGACCCGCTCGGCACCGGCTATCATATCAGCCAGTCCAAGATCGCGATCGGATCGGGCGGCATTTTCGGCAAGGGCTTCCTGAACGGCACGCAGAGCCATCTCGACTATCTACCCGAAGGCCATACCGATTTCGTGTTCGCGACGATGGCGGAGGAATGGGGGCTGGTCGGCGGCGTGCTGCTCATCACCGCCTTCATCCTGCTGGTCCGCTGGGGCGTGGGCGTCGGCGTGCGGGCCGAGGGGCGGTTTTCGAAGCTGGTCGCCGGCGGGTTGGCGACGACGATCTTCTTCTATGTCGCGATCAACCTGATGATGGTGATGGGGCTGGCCCCGGTGGTCGGCATCCCGCTGCCGCTGGTCAGCTATGGCGGGTCGGCACAGATGACGGTGCTCGGCTGTATCGGCATCCTGATGGCGATCGATCGCGAGAACCGTGAGCGGGTGCGCTTCTGACGCTTATTTTCCGCTCGGGCAAAAATAGGGTTTGCTTCGCCGCCAAGGTTCGCTAAAGGCGCCGCTCCAACGGCGGAACGGCTCCAAACCGACCCGCCCCATCGCGCAGGCGACGGACGCATAGCTCAGTTGGTAGAGCAGCTGACTCTTAATCAGCGGGTCCTTGGTTCGAGCCCAAGTGCGTCCACCACCTGTCCGAATGGACGCATAGCTCAGTTGGTAGAGCAGCTGACTCTTAATCAGCGGGTCCTTGGTTCGAGCCCAAGTGCGTCCACCAGATTTTCAATGGTTTAGCGGCCGCCCTTCGGGGTGGCCGTTTTGCTAGGTAGCAAATAGGTAGCGCGGCGCATTAGCCCGGAAGGGTAACACCCTTTTTCAAGCCCATCGAACAGTCATAATGCGATCATGCCCATCCCGGCGCCGTTATATTTTTTCAAGTTTTTGCCGGTACGGCCATGAGCCGCGCTCGCCAGCACCGCTCTGGGAGCGGCACTGGCAGCAAGCTGTGCAGTGAGCATGGAGCTAAGGCGCCGAGCAGCGGATGTCTCATACGGCGGCGACACCGTATGAGCTTGTCAATTCCGAGGGGAATGCTGATACCGACCAAACACGGGTAACGGGCGGGTGATGAGTGAAGGCGAAGGAGGCAGCAGCAAGGATAAAGATCAACCGGCTCTTGGAGGCAGCCGGCTGGCGCTTCTTCGACGATGACAGCGGACCCGCAAACATCGTTCTCGAACCGAATACAAAGATCACCGAAACGCAGATCGATGCGCTCGGCGAAGATTTCGAGACCGTCAAGAATGGATATATCGACTTTCTGCTGCTCGATCACGATGGCCGTCCCCTCATCGTTCTGGAGGCGAAGTCTGAAGGGAAGAATCCTCTATCCGCCAAGGAGCAAGCACGGCGCTACGCGCGTGAGCAAAACGCTCGCTTCGTCATCTTATCCAATGGCAACATTCACTATCTGTGGGACCTGCAGCAGGGCAACCCGAGCGTAATCACCAAGTTTCCCAGCCCAGGCGCAATCAAGGATCATCACGCCTTCCAACCTGACCCCCATCGGTTGGCGACCGAACCTATAGAGACCGATTTCATCGCCCTCACCCAGATGCCGAACTACGCGAGTGAGGCTGGATGGAAGAGCGAGGCCGAGCGTCCAGCGTTCGTTGGCAAGAGCAAACTTCGGTTCCTGCGCGAATACCAGCGCCGGGCGGTTCAGTCGGTGCAGCGTGCGGTTGAGCGCGGAGCTGTTCGCTTCCTTTTCGAGATGGCCACCGGGACTGGGAAAACGCTCACATCGGCGGCCATCATCAAGCTGTTTCTCAAAACCGGCAACGCCCGCCGCGCGCTGTTCCTTGTCGATCGGATCGAGCTTGAGATTCAGGCGGACAAAGCGTTCAAGTCGCTTCTGAAAAACGACTTTACCTGCGTGATCTACAAGGAGCAGCGCGACGATTGGCGTAAGGCAGATATCGTTGTTACGACCGTCCAATCGCTACTGTTCAACGACAATTTCCAACGCGCGTTTGCTCCGACCGACTTCGATCTTGTCATTTCGGACGAAGCGCATCGCTCAATCGGCGGCAACGCTCGCGCAGTGTTCGAGTATTTCGCTGGGTACAAACTTGGGCTGACTGCAACACCTAAAGACTATCTCAAGCAGTCCAAGCATGCCACGCCAGCGCGCGATCCTCGCGACAGCGAGCGCCGCATGATGTTGGACACCTACCGCACCTTCGGGTGCGAAACCGGCGAGCCTACATTCCGCTACTCCCTGCTCGATGGCGTGCGGGATGGCTTCCTGATTAACCCTTACGTCGTTGACGCACGGACGGAGATCACCACTCAGCTGCTTTCCGACCAGGGCTTCATGGTCGATGTTACGGACGAGAACGGCAACGAGGTGAAAGAGGCTTTTGGCGGGCGGGACTTCGAAAAGAAGTTCTTCGCCGAAGCGACCAACGACGTGTTCTGTGAAACCTTTCTAAAGCACGGTCTGCCCGACCCCGTGACCGGCGAGTTTGGGAAATCTATCGTCTTTGCGGTCAGCCAGAACCACGCCGCGAAACTCGCGCAGATTCTCAACGAAATGGCTGAGCAAATCTGGCCCGGAAAGTATCAGTCTGATTTCGCGATGCAGGTGACCAGCGATGTCATGAATGCGCAGGCGATGACGGTCCAGTTCGCCAACAACAATCTGGGCGGACGCAGCGGGTTTGACGAGCACTACGTCACCAGCAAGGCGCGTGTATGCGTCACCGTCGGGATGATGACGACGGGTTACGACTGCCCCGACCTGCTCAACCTCGCGTTGATGCGCCCGATCTTCAGCCCCTCTGACTTCGTGCAAATGAAGGGGCGCGGCACGCGCAAGCACCGTTTTGCCGAGGAGATGCGTGACCCCGTTCGCAAGGAGCAGATCGCTGGGCTGGAAAAGACGCAATTCCGCCTGTTCGACTTCTTTGCCAACTGCGAATTCTTCGAAGAGAAATTCGACTATGACGAGGAGCTGGCGCTGCCTGCGCCCTCAGCTCAGCCTTTCATCAACCGAGTTGAAACTCCTCGCTCCGGCCTTCGCGGGTTCGAAACTTTTCAGGGCGATGCGATCGCCAGCCAGCAGGAGCAGCAGATCGGTGCGGAAGGCATGCGGATTGACCGCGAGCTCTTCCAGAAGTTTGAGAATCTGGTGCGGCAGGATGCCGCACTCGCTGCGATGGTCGAGCAACGGAATTGGGAGGCGGCCGTGCGCCGCGTGGTCGAGCATTTGTTCGACAAACCCGACGAGTTCTTCAGCCTCGACAAGCTGCGCCGCGCTGCCGGGCTGGATCGTCGCCTGTCCGTTCGAGAGCTGATCGAGAAGGCGTTCGGCCATATCCCACGTTTCAAGACGCGCGATGAGCTGATCGACGACGAGTTCCAAAAATTCCTCCTCGATCAAAAGCCCGAGCAGGCCGATCGCATCGCCCAAATGCGCTATTATTTCGAGGCTTACATCAAGGATGCGAACGTCCGCCGCATCATCGACGACGGGCGCGTCGCCGACCTCAATGTCAATCCGATTTTCGGTATGAAGGACCTGAAAGCCGTTCCTAAAGAGTGGGTTAAGCGCATCCCCGAATACATCAAGGACTATGTGTCCTTTAACCCATTCCTTCCTTAAAGACGCTCCATGCTAGACACCGATACCAAGCGCCGCATCAACACCTGCCGTGACATTCTGGTCGGTAAGGTGCCCGATCCCAAGAGCCAGGTCGAGCAGATCACGATCGCCCTGATTTACAAATTCATGGACGATATGGACCTCGAAGCCGAGGAGGTGGGCTTCGACCGCAAATTCTTCACCGGCGAGTATGAGCGCTATCGCTGGGCCAAGCTGCTCGCCCCCGGTGTCGGCGGGCAGGAGATGCTGAACACCTACACCGAGGCCTTGACTAAGATGGTCGAGAATCCGGGCATTCCCGAGCTGTTCCGTTCGATCTTCCGCAACGCCTACCTACCCTATCGCGACCCCGAGACACTGCGCGGATTCCTGCGCGAGATTAACGGCTTCACCTATGATCACAGCGAGCGGCTGGGCGATGCGTTCGAGTATCTGCTGTCGGTGCTGGGTAGCCAAGGTGATGCCGGTCAATTCCGTACGCCGCGCCACATCATTGATTTCATGGTCGAGATCATCGACCCGAAAAAGGATGAGGTGATTCTCGATCCGGCGTGCGGCACCGCCGGATTTTTGATCTCCTCATACAAGCATATCCTCAAATCGAATTCGACCGAGGCGAACGGCGGCAATGGGCATGGCGCGGAGGTCGATGCGTCGGAAGCTACGATTGATAGCCCGCTGCGTTATGCTGGCGACATGCTGACCCAGGACGATCGCGCGCGGCTCGCGGGCAATATCAGGGGCTATGACATTTCCCCCGACATGGTGCGGCTTAGCCTCGTGAACCTCTACCTTCACGGTTTCGCCGATCCGAACGTGGAGGAATATGACACGCTCACCAGCGATGATCGCTGGGCCGAAACGGCGGACGTGATCCTCGCCAACCCCCCGTTTATGTCGCCAAAAGGCGGAATTAAGCCGCACAACCGGTTTGGCGTCCAGTCGAAGCGCAGCGAGGTGCTGTTCGTCGATTACATCGCCGAGCACCTTAACCCCAATGGGCGTGCGGCCATCGTCGTGCCCGAAGGCATCATTTTCCAGAGCCAGAGCGCTTATTGCGACCTGCGGCGGATGCTGGTGGAAGACAACTATCTGGCCGCTGTGATCTCGCTGCCCGCGGGCGTGTTCAACCCATATTCGGGCGTGAAGACGTCAATCCTGATCCTTGACCGTTCGGTGGCCAAGGCCAGCGAGAACATTGCCTTTTTCAAGATTGAAAATGACGGCTTCGGCCTTGGTGCACAGCGTCGCACGATGAAGGGCAGCCAGTTGCCGCAGGTCAAAGCCGAGCTTGGCGCTTGGCTAAAGGTCACGCGCGGCGGCGGTGAGGCGGTGCTGAACTCGTCGCTTGGCTTAGCGGTCGAGAAGGCGCGGATCGGTGAGGACGGGCAATACAATCTGAGCGGGGAACGGTACCGTGAGACAGCACCGGCTGAGTTTGTTGTTCCACGCGTTCCGATCGGCGATATCTGCGTCATTAATCCGCGCAAATCGAAAATTGGTGACCTGAACCCTGAGACTATGGTCTCGTTCGTTCCGATGGCGGTGCTAAATGAACACCGGATCAATTTCGTTAGCGACGAATCAAAGCTACTTGGCGAAGTGAGCGCCGGCTACACTTACTTTGCTGATGGCGACGTATTGCTGGCGAAAGTCACACCGTGCTTCGAGAATGGGAAAGCTGGAATTGCGCGAGGTCTGACCAACGGCATCGGCTTCGGGTCAAGCGAGTTCTACGTTCTTCGTCCTGGCGAGCAAGTTCTCGCTCAATGGGTTTATCATTGCGTGACGCACCCGAGTTTCCGTACACCGGCCGTCGCCAACATGACGGGCACAGGCGGGCTTCAACGTGTGCCCCGAGATTTCGTTGAACGCTTCGAAATCCCCCTGCCGCCGCTCGAGATACAACGAGAGATTGTGGCGGAGATTGAGGGCTATCAGAAGGTCGTCGACGGAGCGCGCGCCGTTCTCGAAAACTACCGCCCTCACATTTTCATCGACGCGACCTGGCCAGTTAGCGCCATCAAGGAAATCGTTACAGCGGTGACGCCACCTGCAAAGCTGCAAACCGGCGCTTATCAGGAAGCCGGCACGTTTCCAATCATTGACCAATCCCAAGAGTTCATTGCGGGTTGGACTGACAGCGCCGATGCCGTGATCGACCCTGCTGATGGATTGGTGGTGTTCGGTGACCATACGTGCGTCATCAAATTCGTCGATCAACCGTTCGTGCAAGGTGCGGACGGCATCAAAATTTTGAAACCAACCGGCAATTTGAGCGCAGCTTACCTCGCATATTATCTTCAAGCTTACCCACTTCCGACGGATGGCTATCGACGCCACTTCAGCCTGCTCAAAGATTACCGAGTGGCCCTGCCCCCCCCCGAAACCCAGCAGGCCATAGTTGCTGAAATCGAAGCCGAGCAGGCACTGGTCAATGCCAACCGCGAACTCATCGAACGCTTCAACAAGAAAATCGAAGCCGCCATTGCGCGCGTCTGGAGCGATGCCGGCGAGGCAGCCGCAGCATGATCGACGTGGCAGGGCAGCTCGAAGGTTTTCTGCCGATCTCCTACCGAACGGCGAAGGAGGAGGAGTATGTCCGATTTCTGTGGGAGGCGTTCAACGACAACTGCGCCAGCGGTAAATATCAGTTCGCCTTCCTCGCCTACCACATGCTCACCATGTGCTTCGTCTATTTCAACATCTGGCAGATTAAGCAGATCAGACCAGACCATTTCGCCACTGCGCTGATCGGCTTCACTAAGGATATGGAGCGGGACTTGCTGGCCGCGACCAGCCCCTTCACCTTCCACATCGTCAGCGAGAGCAACGTGATGCGCTTCCTGAAGCTCATCCAATGCGACAACGGTAAGATCGGTACCTACACTAAACTGGTGAAGGATCGGAACGATACTGCACATTCTAACGGCAATATCTTCTTCGCCACCGAGGCTGAGCTTGCTGCCAAAGTCCACGAAACGCTCCGCATCGTCACGGAGATTCAGGATCATAGCGAAGCGATCATTGTCGAAGGCTATAAGCGCTTCCTGACTGAATCCGCCGATCCCGAAGAACGCGAGCATATCGACGCCTCAGACCAAGTCCGTGAGGTGCTGATCCACGGCGGATATATGTCCCTGATCGATCTTCATTTCTGCGCTCGCTTCGACATCTCCGAGTTCGCCGATCACCCTCACTTCGCGGAGATCGGGGCGCTGCATGCCGAGGTTAACGCGCGGGTGGCTGCTGACTAGGAGCAAGAGGCTGCATGACAACTCATCTTACTGCGCGCGTTGCATGGCATGACGACGGCTGGAACGGGCGCATCTGCGCAAAGCCTGAGCAGAACACCTACTGCGTGGGTTTGAGGTCATATCCCGGCGACGTCATTCACCGCGAACGTGACCTTGAGCGGGAAAGCGCCTGCGCGGGCAAGGCGGTCTGCAAGTTGGCCAGCGAGGATTTGCCACCGTGCATCTACAGCATCAACGCCTTTGGGCCGGACGCCATTCGCGGCTTCTCCAATCCACCCGACTTCTTCTACGGCGGCGCGGAGCGTGAAGAATGGGACATACCCGCCGCCACGGTCTGCGTCTGGCCTTACGAGGCGATGTATAACGATGAAGTCTATACCGATGGACGCTTGGACAATGACAAGCGGCGAACGGGCGCAGAGGCCTTTTTCGACGAACTGGAAGACGACGAAAGCCTGATCTTCTACTATGCCAACCACTCCAACCCATTCACCGACGAGAATGATCCAAAATATGTGATCGTTGGCGTCTCGCGCGTGAAAGAGGTCGGTAAGCCGCTCTTCTACAACAACCCGTCTGACTATGTGCGGGAGAAGTATGCGAGCGGGATGATCTGGGCGCGGAATGTTACGTCTCACTACCCGGATGAGGGGTTCCGCATCCCCTATCACGCCTATCGCGATCAGCCCGATATTCTCGAATCGATCCTCGCCACGCCTGAGCACCCGGCAACTTGCAAATATGGCGCGCGTCACCTCACTGATGACACGACGATCGGAATGCTGGAGCAGCTACTCGGGGTGATCGCGCGGTTGAAGGCGATCGGCGATATCAACGAAGACTGGATCGCGCGCGAGAAGTGGGTTCAGGTGCAGATTGCACGGTTGTGGCAGCGGCGCGGTTTGTATCCCGGCCTTCTTACCGTCATGGACCTGCTGAAGGCAGAGAACTGCATAGCGCCAGCCAAGCTGCTTTGTGATGCGAGCGAGGAGAAGCGGGCGTTCGCGCTATTCTTTGAGGCATTGGAAAGAGGGGTGGAGTGCCCGGAACTCAACCTCTCAGGCACCGCTGCAAAGCAAGCATCCCGCGCGTGGAGACTACTCGAGGACGATGTTCGCGAATTCCTCAAAAATGTCGCGGTTCGGGTCGATCTCTATATCGATCAGCTGCAATCCATCACCGGTGAAAAGCGGTCAGCGCATGGCCTCCCCGACAGTCTAAGCGAGCTGACGGACGATCCCTATTTGTTGTGCGAGTTGTTCGTTGGCGAAGGGCCTGATGATATCATCCCGTGGAGCACCGTTGATCGCGGTGTATTCCCTTCCCCCGAATTAGGCGCTGAACCGCTCTGCGACATGCAGCTTGATGACCCGCGGCGCTTCCGCTCGCTGTGTTCAGAACAGCTGCGGAGAGAGCCTAATCAGACCTTCCGCCCAGCAGACACCGTGCTGAAAGAGGTGAACGCGCGTCTGGATCGACTGCCGGAATGGAAGCGACACAGCTTCAACATGCGCTATTTCGAGGTCGACCGCGAAGACCTTGAGAAGTCGCTTGTGCTTCGGAGCGAGGCTGATCGGCTCTACCTCTATCTCATGCCGGTTCATGATGATGAGCGGACAGTGGAGCGAACACTGACGAGCCTGTTCGACAGGCCCCCAATCGCGCTGCAACGCCCTGTCCCAAACGGCTTCTGGCTCCGTGCAGTCTCGGACGATAAGTCCAACCTCGCGAAGAAGGGGGGCGACGACTACCTCAAGGCTGTTCAGTCCCAGGCGGACCAGTGCGCGCAGATCTTCCGATTGCCGCTCTCGATTATTTCCGGCCGCGCGGGTACCGGAAAGACCACAATCATACGGGCGATCGTGAACGGGTTGCGGCACGTTGAAGGCGTGGGCGCTCCCGTTCATGTCATGACGCCGACCGGCAAGGCGACAGATCGGGTTCGTGCCGTTTTCGAGAAGCACAACATTGCCGGTGTCGATGTATCGACGATCCATTCCTTCTTGGCGTCGAATGGCTGGTTGAATGATAATCTGACCTTCAAGCGGAAAGGCGGGAAACGCTCAGACCTTGAGGGCACTATCATCATCGACGAAACGTCGATGCTGGACCTGCAACTTGCTGCGACGTTCTTTCGGGCAATTGAATGGCAGAATGTGAAGCGCCTGATCCTCGTGGGCGATCACAATCAGCTACCGCCGATCGGGCGCGGGCGCGTGTTCTCGGACGTGATCGAGTGGCTGCGCGGGCAACATGCCGCCAATCTGGCCGTGCTTGAAACCAACATGCGCCAGATGGAAAATCGGCTGGATGGACGTGGCGAAGGCATCCTTGGTTTCGCCGAGCTATTTCTCGTCGATCCCAGCGCGCAGGGCGACCAGACGTCTGCCGCAGCCGAGCAGTTGCTTCAAAAGGCGCATGAAGGTGGGCAGATCGATCAGGATTTGAACATTACCTATTGGAATACTGCAGATGATCTGGTGGACAGCATCCTCGCCGACCTGACCGCCATGCTTCCTCCTGGCGATGATGGGGATCCACTCTACAAATCATGGCGCAACGAGGTCATGCAGAACCGGCCTGAACGGCTTCAGGTGCTGACACCCCATCGCGGCGAGTTGCACGGCGTCGATGCGCTTAACGTGAAGCTTCAATCGGTTCTCACTAATAATTTGATGGATCGGGTCGGCGCGCTCGACGGCATCACGCTAAACGATAAGGTCATTCAGATCCAAAATCGAACATCGCGAAGAGGGCTATGGGCCTACGATTTCGATCAGAAGAAGGCTTGTAAGGTCGAGCTATTCAACGGTGAGATCGGATACGTTGAGCCGCATAATTTCGATCGTGCAGACCTGAAAAAGGTGTTTTCAGGATACAGCAAAAAGCGACTGAAGCGCTTTCAGGTGAAATATGCGCGCAAAGGCAAAATCTGCGTAAATTATGGACGCGATTTACCAACGGATCGGGCGGGGAGGTTGGCGTTCGAGAGCGTTGAAGGCAACCTGGAGCTCGCTTACGCAATCTCGATCCATAAGTCGCAGGGAAGTGAGTTCGAACGAACGTTCGTGGTGTTGCCAGCTTCCCGCCGCCCGCTTTCAACCGAGTTGCTCTATACGGCGCTTACGCGCGCTCAGGCCCATTGCCGACTTTACGTGCAAGGCAACGTCGAGCCCTTGCTCGATTCACGGCGGCGTGAGAACTCCCAGAGCCTGCTCGTCTCCTCCTCACTCTTTGGGAACTTCAGAACCGTCGATGACCGGCTACTGAACAGGGACGGTTGGTATGAAAGCGGCAAAATTCACGAAGCTTTGAGCGGCGACATGGTCCGCTCGAAATCCGAAGTCATTATTGCCAACCTCCTGCATCAGGCGGGTATCCCTTTTACATATGAGGAGCCGCTTTACGCCGAAGATGGTACCTTCTACCTGCCGGACTTTACGCTTCGCGTCGGCGGCGAACGCATTTTCTGGGAGCATTGGGGTCTGCTAACTGATGTGAGCTATCTCGCGGACCGCGACCAGAAAACGAAGTGGTACAAAACACATTTCCCTAGCGACCTAATTGAGACCGAGGAGAGCGGACAGCTAAGTTACGACGCCCAAGCCCTGATCGACAAGGTATTAGGCAGGGTAATACCAAATGCGCGCAATCGATAGAAAGTTAAAGGTGAGCTTATGAATTCACTCCGTTACACCGTGCCTGGCTGAGCATCGACTTCGCACCGTTTTACCAATGTAGAAGCGATGCGCTTAACCGAACTCCATTTGCCAGACGGGTGCGCTTGGGAGGGGGTGAGACGGCGTTCACCCGTGAAAAGAGCGAAGGCTACGCCTTTCCCCTGAAGCACGTTGGCGACCGTACCGGGAGAACAGCGAAAAGCGGCGGCAATCTCGCGACGAGTAAAGCCGCGCTTTCGGTAGTCGCCTATCGCGAGCCGCGACCAGCTTGGGAGTTGAGCCTTGCCCCTGACACGCGCCATTTGCAGGCCGTGTTCGGCTCGCATGGCCCGAACGGCTGCGTCCACGGCTGCCGTAATTGCCGGGTCAGATCGCGACGCTTCGATCGCTGCCGCCCGGTAGGCTGAAACAGAAGAACGGGAGCGGCCAAGCGCCGCCGCGTAAAAGGACAGCGATAGGCCGGGCAGAAGCATGAAGGCATAGAACGCCGTTCGGTCCTGCCCTCGCTTGGGCGGGCGAACCGGCTGCCACAATTCGCCTTCGACCCTAAGCGCTCGTTCTGAGTGTGAATTGGTCACTGAAACCACGTCGCCACGGTGGCGCCCTCCATGCGGCTCTTTTTCCCATAGGACGGAAGGACAGTTCAGGATGGTTTCTGTATGTAGCCGAGCAGGTGGCCACGTCAGACAGGTAGGTCTTGCAGAAGCCTCCAAGCCGTCCTGAACCGTCCGACCGTCCTGCCCCGTCAAGCTGCCGGAACATGGCTCGCCAGAAGCACGGCAAGTTCACCCATGCGGGCAGGCGCGACATAGGCGCGGGCATCATGAAACCGCTCGATGCCGATGGCGCGACCATGATACTGCCAGCGGTTAAGCCAGCCCCAAGCGAATACCTCACCAGCACGGGCGTTCGCCGCACTGGTGGATACATGCTCCTCCGCATCTGGAGTTGGCCAAAGCGTGATGGAGATGATCCACTCGTCTCGCCAACATGGCCCGACGTAGATCAAAGCAGGGGTTCCATCAGCCAAGGTGATCCGCTTAGCGCGCCCACGGAAACGCTCCTGGGGAGCGCAGTTCGCGTCGCCTACGATGAGCAGGCCGTGGGCGAGCGCCGCCGCCCTGCCCATCTCCATTAGCGACATGTAGGTGTGGGAGGTGTTTGACATGGTGTTCTCCTACGCTGCGATTGAACGAAGTTTGATGCCAACGCGGTATGCCGACCCGCCCCGCTTCTCAGCGGGGATGCCGCGTCGCGTTAGGGCGCGACCAAAAGCAGTCTGGTTCAGCGGCTCCCGTCCCGCGTTGTCGGTGAAGCGGCGGTAGTCGCCGAAAAGGTGGCTCGCCTGGATCACCTCGCCCACTGCCAGCTCGCAGCGATCCTCGATGTAGGCACCCACCGTATCCGAGTCCGCCCGGAACTCTGCGCCTGCGTGCAGCACGGCGGCAGGCGTGGTCAGCCCGTTCGCATACCATTTGGCCGCGCCTCGAACGATCCACGCAAGAATGCCGGGCAGCTCGCTAGCGAGCTTCACACCTAGCCCCTTGTCCTGCTCGGCGGCGGAAAATACCCGGCTGAACGGGATCAAGCGCAGGCGACGGAAAAGAGCGGGGTCAGCACCGTTGACGGCGGGCAGCGCATTCGTTGCCAGCGCCAGCTTAAAGACCGGTTGGAAGGTAAAGAACTCGCCGTAGAGGTATCGCGCGGTGATGGGCTCGTCGCCGGTCACTTGCTTGATAAAGCCCTCGTTGAGACGCTGGTGCGAGTCGGCTTCGGAAGCCGTGACGAACCGAGCGCCCATGAGCCGAGCAACGTCGTTGCTTTGGCCGCCGTTGCGGACGGTCAACGTTTCCGTTGGCGTATGGCTAGCATACGGTCCAAGCGCATCAGAGATGGCCTTGAGCAGCGTCGATTTGCCGTTTGCGCCATCGCCATGCAGGATCAGGAACAGTTGCTCCCGCGTTTCGCCGGTCGCGCAGTAGCCGATAACACGGTGAGCGAACTCGATCAGCTCGGCGTCGTTTTGGAATACCTCGGACACGAACCGCTCCCATGTTGGGCAGGTCGCATGGGGGGCGTAGTCAATGTCGATCATTCGCGACAGAAGGTGTGCCGCGTCGTGCGGCAGCAGCTCCCCGGATCGAAGGTCGATCGTGCCATTGCGGGCGTTCAACAGGTGAGCGGGACGGTCGAAGGCATCAGCCGCGACCGGGATGCCCGGTTCAGATTGTGCCAATTCCACCATCGCCCGAACGCGTGTGCTCGCCTGCGACTTGAGAGCAAAAGCGATCCGCCGCTTGCGGCTGTCATGGTCATTGATGGCCTGAGCCTCAGCCAGCAGCCCGTCGCCCACGCTCTTCGCTTCACGGATGATCGCTCCGTCAGCATCGCGTCGCCAGTATCGGCCATCAAACGTGAACCATGCTCGGCTTGCATGGTCGAACCGTGCCTTGCCGCTCAGCGCATCAACCAATCGGCGCGCGTTGCCTACGTCGCTTTCGGGATGCCGGGACTCAGGAGCGTATCGCGCAACGCTCCGCGCGATGCGCTCAACTTCTTCCGGGTCCAGCGGGGGATTGCACCGCACCTCATTTTCCGCGAGCAGCGCCACCCGGAGGGCTTCTTCGCCAAGCCCCTTGGCGCGGAGCCCCCCAGCGAGGCTGCACAAGGCACTATTGCGCCCGCCCTCGGCGATAACGTTGCTGGGCGGCGAAGCGGCCGGTTTGATGCGCTTGTCGCCGCGTGCAAGGTCAATCAGCCAATCGGGCGCGTCGGCAATCGGCGTGTCGCTCTCCCAAGCATAGGCCTTGCCGGACTCATGGATGCTGGGAGCAGCGACAACATACCCGCCCGCCTTCACGTCAACGCCCCGGTAGCTCGCCACGTTGGGCCGATCACTCAGCCCGTCCGTCCCGGCCGGAACGCGGAAGTACAGATGCCCCCCGCCGCCGCCCGTCTTGGCGCGAAGAGTGTCGGGCAGCTTGCCATAGGTGCGTTCCAGCCGATCGAAACCGGCGTCGCCGTCATTGCGCGGGTCAATATCGACCACGATCAGCCGCGACTGTTCGCCGGTCACGATGCCGACGTTGCGGTCGGTGTCAGGAGGGAACCAGCTCGACACCTGTCCGGCATCAGTCGTGGCGTCATTCTTTCCGTGACGGGTGGCAGGATGCTTGCTCCCTGGCTTCAACGGCAGCACAGGGAAACCACGCGCGGCATAGTCGGCGGCGGCGGAAGAAATAGCGTTCATCGTTCAACCGTCGCGCCAGAGATATACAAGTCGAGTTCTTGGACCGAATAGCGCACGGCCGAGCCGAGTTTATGAAATGCCGGACCTTTCCCAGCCCAGCGCCACCGCGCCAGGGTCTTAGGGGCAAGGCCGAGATAATCGGCGGCATCTGTCTCACGGAGCATACGGGCGGTTGTCATCTGGAGTAATCCTTGTGCGACTGGTTACGCACGGCACTGACGACCGCCGCTGCCCGCCGCTACTGGTTGTTGGGCAACCACCCTGCCGTTGAGTCGAACCGTTGCGTTCCGTCGATAGGCAGAGTCGAAGGTTGTTGTCCGCCGCGTTGCGCGGCATGTTGGACGTGCGACTAAGAACGCACGCTTGGTATGTCCTGAGCGTGGGGGCTGGTAATCCTCAGACGAACGTGGGCCGGTCACTGCTTCTGTGGCCGGGCGGCGGGCGCGCATGTCCAAGGTTTCGGCCCAAAGGCGTCCGCGCCTTGTGCCACGTGCAAGGATTACCACGCCCGGCTTCAGCCGGGCAGCGCTCCCGAAAAAGGGGAGAAGCACATGAGAACTGAAGGTCGAAAGCGGTTGGTTCGGGCGAGGGTTGCAGCCGTCGCATTCCTATAAACCAGCTACGCTGTACAAGCCGCTCCAAGTGGTCAGAAAGGCAGCGCCTCGCAGCGGCGGGATACGGTCGATGTAGCCGAAGCGAAAAGGATTATCCGTGCGTCTTTGATTGATCCGGCGTCGGCTCAATTTGAGGTCGGTCAGCCTCAATCCGCGCTGACAGAGGACGGGACGAAGACGCCGCTGATATGCGGATCATATAATGCTAAGAACCGGTTTGGCGGCGATGTAGGCAAAGCGTTCTTCGCATACTCGAAGTCTGCTCGCGCTGTCTTCACGTCAAATGTCGCAAGGCTTGATGCTAACGGAGGTTCTGTATCGCTTGCTGACTTGGGCAACTCGCTGCGAGGAACGTCTTCTATGGATCAGATCAACGCGGTGCAGACACAAGGAACCGAATTGCAAAAGCAGGTCAAATTTTGGCTTGGGCAATGTGGGGGCTAGATGGGAGCTTGATCGCTTGCAACGACCAGCCGCATCAGCTCAGCGCCGATCGCGTCGGCGGCGGTTCGCACGGGGTCCTGTGCAAGATGTGCATAGCGACTGGTCGTTGCGGCTTGCGTGTGCCCCAGCAAACGCCCGAGCATGTGGAGCGACATGCCCATGCCGGCGCCGATGCTGGCGAACGTATGGCGTAGGTCATGGATGCGAACGTCATGCAGCCCTGCCAGGGCACGGAGCGCCCGCCACGGCTTTTGCAGGTTGACCAGCGGCGCGCCCTTGCGCTGCCCCGCGATGACGTAGTTGTCATCGCGACCGCTCGCTTTCAGTTCGCCGAGCACGGACACGGCGGCATCCCCAAGGGATACCAGCAATGCACCATTCTTCGTGTCCGGCAACCGCAACACCTTGGCGTCTAGGTCAACCCACGCCCATTTCAGCCCCAGCACCTCGTTCAACCGCCGCCCGGTCAGCATCAACAGCTTTATTGCGGAGATCGCTGCTGGTGAGGCCTTTGCGGTGGCGGCATCCGAGTTCAGTACCTGCCATAGCCGCGCAACCTCGGCATTGGTCAGATAGCGTTCTCTCTTGTGCTCCCGGTATCGATCAATGTTCTTGGCAGGGTTAGAATGATCCGGCCGCAGGCCCCACCGCTCCGCTAGGCCGAACATCTTACTCGCCATCGCCAGCATTCGGTTCGCCTCGTACGGCGTCGCTCGAAGGGCATGATGGAGTCCTGCAATATCGGCGCGGGTAACGGACGCTACTTTCTTCGAGCCGAGGGCAGGAATAATATGGGCGTCGATCAAACGTCGATCGTTCCGAATGGAACTATCTTTTTTCCGGGTTTCCGCGTGCTCGGACATATAGCGTGTGCATAGGTCTCGTACGGTCAAGGCAGTACGATCTTTCTTCCGTGCCTCGGATGGGTCTTTTCCTTGCGCTACGTCGGCAAGCCAACGGCGTGCGATCTCGCGCGCAGCTTCGGGCCGCATTGGGCCATGCACACCAATTGTCGGGCGACGCTGCTGCCCTTCCTTTGTTCGATAATAGAGGAACTAGGATCGCTTGTCCCTTGGGGTCACTTTGCAACCGAACCCAGCTAGCTCACTATCCCAAATGATTATGTCAGCCAAACCGGGCTTGACCGATTCAATCCCCCGAACTGTCAGCTTCGCTTTCATGCTACCTACTCCGATTCAAGTAGCACGCAAGTAGCAGGTTACGGCGATGCATGACAATGCTTAGCGTAGGCAACCGCACTCGCAGCAACGGTAATCAAAGAACTTTTGCGGCTACAGCGTAGCGTAGCGTAACCTAGCCCAGAACTGATCTTGAGACTCTTAATCAGCGGGTCCTTGGTTCGAGCCCAAGTGCGTCCACCAGTTTTCGCATCGGCACCGCCTTTTGCCATGCTACACCGCCGCATGGCCAAACCACCGATACTGATGCCCGCGCCGCTTTCCGATGGCGTCGTCGTAGCGCTCGACGAACGGTTCACGTTGCACCGGTTGTGGCAGCAGGACGATCGCGATGCGTTTCTGACGAAGGTCGGCCCGGATATCGTCGGGCTTGCCGCGACGACGCTGGCGGGTACGATCGACGCGACGTGGCTCGACCGGCTGCCCGCGCTGGAGATCATCGCCAGCTTCGGCGTCGGCTACGATAATGTCGACGCAAAGGCTGCGGCCGCGCGGGGCGTCGTTGTCACGAACACGCCGGGCGTGCTTGACGACGAGGTCGCCGACTTGACCATCGGGTTGCTGCTCGCGACGCTGCGCCGCATTCCGCAGGCGGACGCCTTCGTCCGGGCGGGGCGGTGGCCATCCGGCCCCTTCCCGCTTTCGCCGACGTTGCGCGGGCGGCGGGTCGGGATCGTCGGGCTGGGCGCGATCGGCAAGGCTATCGCGCGGCGGCTAGAGGCGTTCGACGTGGCGATCGCCTATCATGGTCGGTCGCGGCAGGACGGGGTCGCCTACTGCTATTATGAAACGCCGGTCGCGCTGGCGGCGGCATCGGACGTCGTCATCGCGATCGTGCCGGGCAATAGCGGGACCAGGCACCTGATCGACGGGGCGGTATTGGCGGCGCTGGGGCCCGAGGGCGTGCTGATCAACGTGGCTCGGGGCAGCGTGGTCGATGAAGCGGCGCTGGTAGCGGCGTTGCAGGACGGCACGATCGGTGGCGCCGGGCTGGACGTGTTCGAGGACGAACCGCGCGTGCCACCGGCACTGCTGGCGATGCCGAACGTCGTGCTGTTGCCGCATATCGGATCGGCGTCGGTCGCGACGCGGGCGGCGATGGGGCAGTTGGTGGTCGACAATCTGGTGGCGTGGTTCGACGGTCGTCCGGCGCTGACGCCGGTGCCGGAGACCCGGACGCTAAACCGGGCGGGTGCCCATCGCTTCGCCTAGGCGGACCGGGCGTTCCGGCGCCCAGTCGGGATTGAAGGCGATCCGGCCGGGTTCGAACAGCATCACGATGGTCGAGCCGAGCAGGAAACGGCCCATTTCTTCGCCCTGTTTCAGCGTGACTTGGCCGGGAGCGTAGGTCCATTCGGCGATCCGACCAGAGCGTTTCGGATTGACGACGCCGTGCCAGACGGTCGCCATGCTGCCGACGATCGTCGCGCCGACCAACACCATGACGACGCGACCGTTTTCCGGCGAGTCGAAGAAGCAGACGACCCGTTCGTTGCGGGCGAACAGGTTCGGCACGCCGCGGGCGGTGACCGGGTTTACCGAATAGAGCGAGCCGGGGACGTAGATCATCCGCGAGAGCGTGCCGTCGCAGGGCATGTGCAGGCGGTGATAGTCGCGGGGCGAGAGATATAAGTTGGCGAAGTTGCCACGTTGGAATGGTTCGGCAAGGGTGGCGTCGCCGCCAATCAATTCGACCGTATTGAACCAATGCCCCTTGGCCTGGACGATCCGGCCGTCGTCGATCGGCCCGAACTGGCTGATCGCGCCGTCGACCGGACAGACGAAGTCGACACCGGCGAGCGGGCGGACGCCGTCGCGCAAGGGGCGGGTGAAGAATTCGTTGAACGATTTGTAGCTGCTGAGGTCCGGATTGGCCGCCTCGGTCATGTCGACACCATAGCGCCGCGCGAACCAGCGGATCAGGCGCGGCGTCACCAGCGCCGATTCCGCACGCGCCACCCGGCCCGCGAAGCCGGTCAGGTGGCGTTTGGGCAGGAGGTGCTGGAACAGAATCTTCAAACGGTCGGACATTGGGCCTCGGGAAGCGACGCGCGGATAGCGATCACGTCGCGACCGGCTTTGGCAGGGCGCCCGACGCTAGGCGGGCGGCGCGAGATGTCCAGCGGAAACGCGTGGCGCCGCTGCGCGGTCCGCCCTATAGCCGCGCCCCATGACCATCCTGTCCCGCGTCGCGCGCATCGTCGCCCTCCCGTTGCTGGCGGTTTCGCCCATCGCCCATGCCCAGACCCAGCCGGCGGCGGTGAAGCCGAACAACGCCATCATCCCGCTGCCGCTCAACCCGATCGTCCCGGCCGCGCAGCGGCTGTGTTCGGCGAAGACCGCGTCGGGGCTGGGCTATACCGTGCTGCGTCCCGGCACCGGGGCGAAGCCCGCCGCGAACGATATCGTGCTGGTCAACTATCTGGGCTATCTGGCGGCGACCGGCGCGGTGTTCGACCAGAATATGCAGTCGCCGCTGCCAATCGATCAGGTCATTCCCGGCTTTTCGCAAGCGTTGCAGACGATGAACCGCACGGCGGTAGCGCGGTTCTGCATTCCGGCGGCGCTCGGCTATGGCGCGCGCGAGGCCGGGTCGATTCCCGCCAATTCCGATCTGGTGTTCCAGGTCGAACTGCTCGATTTCAAGACCGCCGCCGAAGTGCAGGCGATGAACAATCCGACCCCTGCCCCGCCCGCTGCGGAGCCGCAGCCCGCCGCCCCGGGCAAACCGTAAGATCTTAGAATCTGATCCGGCCAAGCCGGATCAGGGCAGTGCCGCTTCTCCGCAAGCGGATCACACCCTACCGGGCCGCCAGCGTCGGTGCGGCGGCCCCGTCGGTCATTCGGATCGGCAGGATGCGCCCGTCGCGGGCATAGCGGACCCGGTCGACCGCGACTTGCCGTTCGCCGCGATAGGGTTCGGCGCCCTGCGGGTTTTCCCAGCGGTGATAGACGATCAGCCATTGGCCGTTCGGCGCCTTCACAAAGCTGTGATGCCCCGGCCCCTTGTGCGTCGCATCGCTGGTCAGGATCGCGCCGCGATATTTCCACGGACCGACCGGCGAGGGCGCGGTGGCATAATGGACCGAATAGCTGGGGCCGTTGAAGCGGCCATGGCTGTACGACAGGTAATAGGTGCCACCGCGTTCATGCAGGAAGGCGCCCTCGGTAAATTGCGGCGGGTTGGCGACCGGCACTTCGCGCGCGATGGTCACCATGTCGGGTTTGAGTTCCCAGACGCGCAGCTTCGAACCGGCGCTGCCGCCCGCATAGAGATAGCTTTTCCCCGAGCGGGCGTCGTTGAAGACCATGGGATCGATCGCCTCGAACCCCTGCCCCCCGGTCACCAGCGGACGACCGCTGTCGCGATACGGCCCCTCCGGCCGGTCGGCGACGGCGACGCCGATCCGGCTGGGGGTGGGGTTCTGCGGGCCGACCGAGAAATAGAGATAATATTTGCCGTTGCGCGTGGCGACGCCCGGCGCCCACAGGAAATGTTCGGGTGCGCCGTCATCCTTGATCCAGCCGATCTGATCGCGGCGGATCAGTTCGCCGCGCGGGCGCCAGTTTTTCAGGTCGCGGGTCGAGAAGGCGCCGAACCGGTCGGCGGCCCAACTGCCGCCGGGGCCGCCGGTCGGGAAGACCCAGAGTTCGTTGCCGATGAACATCGCATGCGGATCGGCGCCCTCGAATTGCGGATTGCCCGCCGGGGAGGCGGCGACGCTGGCGAGGAGGACCAAGGGGAGGAACAGATGTTTGCGCATGAGAAGGTTTCCGTGGGTTCGGAGGGTCAACGGACGCGGATTATGTCGCTGGCGGGGCGTTCCAGGCCGTACCCCGGCGGAGGCCGGGGTCCAGTCGGGGAACGTCGATTTACTATCGAGAAGCCTTTCCAACTGGACCCCGGCCTTCGCCGGGGTACGTGGTGCTTCGGGTTAAGTACCCGATCTTGCCAAAAACGTTCTCGAATGGGCGGGCTGGCAAGTCCGGGCGGCCGTGACGCTCGATCACCGACCACCCGTCCCCGCCCTGCCCCCCACGGTCAGGAGAACAGGAGACCCGTCAGAAGCGGAAACGGACGCCGAGCGAATAGACGCGTTCGAGATACTGGATCTGGCGGGTATAGACGTCGCCGGCATCGTTGAACTGGCGGGTCCGCTTGATCGGGTTGCCGAGCAGGTTGACGATGTCGAAGGCCAGCGTGACGTTCGGTACCGGCGTCAGCGTCGTCGAGAAATCGAGCTGGCCCCGCCCCTTTTCGATCACGGCGCGGGTGCGTGGCGATCCGTCCGCGCCTACGTCGAGCGGTTCGATGCTGTAATAGCTGACGAAGTCCGACCGGTAGTTGTACGCCAGCCGCGCGGAGAAGAAGGAGCGTTCGTACAGACCGACAAGGTTGCCCGACCATTCCGACACCCCGGTGAACGGCACGCGCGTGCCGGCGACATTGGGCGAGGCGCTGAGCCCGGTGGCAAGGTCGCCGCGCGCGTCGATATAGGTCGCGTTCGCCTGTACGCCGAAGCCGCGCATCCATTCGGGCAGGCTGTCGAAGTCGAGGAAGCTGGTGAAGGCGACCTCCGCCCCGTTGAACCGGGTCTTGCCGGTATTTTCCGGCCGGTCGAAGCGCGACGGACCATAGCCGAGATCGACCGGAGCAACGGCGACGCGCGAAATGAAACCCTGCGCATCGCGGCGGAACAGCGCGCCGGTCAGCGACCCGGTGCGCGAGAAATACCATTCGAGACTGACGTCGTAATTGTCCGAGGTCAGCGGGTTCAGATCGGGATTGCCGCCCGAAATGTTGCGCAAATTGCTGTTCGGGTCGTTCGGGTTGGGCGGGTTGTTGGGGTCGACGACCGGCGGCGGCCCGACGGTCAGCGTCGGGTTCAGGTCGAAGAAGTTCGGCCGCGTCCGCGTCTGGGTATAGGCGAGGCGCATTTGCAATTCTTCGTTGAAGCGGACCCGCGCGCTGACGTTGGGCAGGTAATCGGTATACTCGTTTTCAGCCGTAACCGGGCTGAACGTCGGATTGGCCGGATCGGTCTCGTCCCGCGCGAAGCCGCCGATCCGCGTCTTGGTCTTGACCGCGCGCACGCCGACCAGGCCGTCAACGCTCATCGTCGAACCGAGATCGAAGCCGTATTTGAGCTGCGCATAGGTCGCGAACGCTTTCTCGTTCGCGCGGAAATTCTCGGTCGGGTTGTAGGCCGGATTGCCGGCGGGCGCGCCGAAGAACGACCGCAGTTCGGCGATGTTCGCGCGGATGCTCGGTTCGGTGATCGACGCGAAGGTCTTCACCGGGAAGGCGTTGTCGAATTTGAACGCCGGGCGCGTCGAGCCGATCTCGATCGGCAGTGCCGAGATCGGGATGCGCTGGTCGGTCAGCGCGCTGCCGTTCAGCGTGTTGATATAGGGCGCGCCACGATCGCGATTGGCGTCGCGGTCGTTGTAGCGGAAGCCGACCTTGAATTCCTTGAGGAAGCCGTCGCCCAGATCATATTGCGCATCGAAACGGGTCTGAATGTCCTTGCCGCCGACCTTCAGGAATTCCTGGAAGAAGCCGCGCGTCAGGAAATTGGCGGGATCGGTCACGTCGAAATCGACGAAGTTGAAGCTCGGCCCGCCATAATTGCCGCTGGGCGTTTCGAACACGACGTTGCGGGTCGGCGAACTGGCGAACAGATAGTCGATATTGTTCAGATTAAAGGTGTAGGCGCTGTCGGTATAGGCGACATCTGCCGACAGGCGCAGGCGGTCGCGCGTCCAGGTTGCGCCGCCGCCGACCTGATAGGTATCGGTGCGGCCGTTGGCGGACGTGAAATACCCGTCAGGCGTGTTGGCGCCGACCACGGTCGCGCTCTGGGCGATGGTCGGATTGCCGTCGCGGGTAGTCAGGTTGTTGAGGCGGAACGCGTCGCCGCCGAAGATCGGCACGAACATCCACTGGTTGGAATCATGACCGCGATAGCCCTGATACAGGCCGTCGACATAGATTTCGAGTTCGTCGCTCGGCCGCCACTGGAAGGCGGCATTGGCCGAGGGACGCCAGCGCTTGCCGTTGCTGGTGAAGCGGCCCTGCGCGTCGGGATAGCGGACGCCGGCGGTACCGGCATTGGCGGCGCTGGTGGTGCCGATCACCAGCGACTGTTCGCGCGTCGCGTCGAGATAGTTCAGGCCGACATAGGAGGCGTTGACGAGCAGCCCCATCTCGCCGATGCCGGTGTTCCACCGTCCGCTGACCAGGAGGTTGCCGTTCCACGTCAGCCCGCCCGATTGCTCCCAGTTGACGCCGTTCAGCGAGCCGGAGATTTCGAGGCCCTTGAAGTCGAACGGCCGACGGCCGCGAACGTTGACCTGCCCACCGATGCCGCCCTCGATCAGGTTCGCGGTGCTCGATTTATAGACTTCGAGGGCGGCGACGGTGCCGGCCGGGAAATCCTGGATCGCGACGAAGCGCCCTTCGGCGGTGAAGATCTCGCGGCCATTATAGGTGGTGCTGATATCGGGCAGGCCGCGGATCTGGACCCCGGCCGCCTCGCCCGCGCCACGCGTCACCTGTACGCCGGTCACGCGCGCAAGCGCGGCGGAGGCGAAGGTGTCGGGGAGCTTGCCGATATCCTCGGCGACGATCGCATCGACGATGCCGTCCGAATTCTGCTTCAACTGTTGCGCCGATTGCAGGCTGCGGCGCAGGCCGGTGACGACGATATCGCCATCGTCGGTCGCGCTGTCCTGTTCATAGGGCGCGGGTGCGGTCGGGCTGACCGACTGGTCGGACGGCGTGGTCGGCTTCGGCGTCTCCTGCGCGCCGGTCTGCGCGAGCGCGGTCAGCGGCAACATGCCGGCGGTGGCGGCCAGCAGCGACGCGGATGCGCGCCAGAAATGCTTGCGGTGCATATTTCCTCCCCAGTTCAAAGCGATGCGGTCTGTCGCCGCCGATTTGTCCGACCTAACAGCGCCGGAAGACGTTCACAATACGAATATATGTGATAATTGGAAACGGTTACGAAAGAAGCGTTTTCGCTCGCTGGCGGCACCGCGCCGTCGGTCGGGGGAAACGTAAAACGGGAGAGAATGAATGAAGGGATTTGTCGTCGCGCTGCTGGGTGCGACCATGCTGACCATGGCGCCGGCCGAGGCGCGCGATCGCTGGAGCGAGGCGCAGGCCGGGGCTTGGTATGCGAAACAGCCATGGCTGGTCGGCGCGAACTTCACGCCCGCCAGCGCGATCAACCAGCTGGAGATGTGGCAGGCCGAGACATGGGATCCGCAGCGGATCGATTACGAGCTGAACCTCGCGCAGGGAATCGGCATGAACACGATGCGCGTGTTCCTGCACGACCAGCTGTGGACGCAGGATGCGGAGGGCTTCAGGCGGCGGATCGACGAGTTTCTGCAGATCGCGGCGCGGCACAAGATCAAGCCGCTGTTCGTGCTGTTCGACAGCTGCTGGGACCCGAACCCGAAGCTAGGGCCGCAGCATCCGCCGATCCCCGGCGTGCATAATTCGGGTTGGGTCCAGGGGCCGGGCATGGCGGGCCTGCGCGACCGCAGCCGCTATCCGGCGTACAAGGCCTATGTGCAGGGCGTGATCGGCGCGTTCGGACGCGACGAGCGCGTGCTCGGCTGGGACGTCTGGAACGAACCCGACAATGGCGCCGACCAGTATAAGGGTCAGGAGGGCAAGGAGCCGATGGTCCGCGCGCTGCTGGCGCAGGTGTTCGACTGGGCACGCGATGCCGATCCGATGCAGCCGATCACCTCGGGCGTGTGGATCGGCGACGACTGGACGCCGGGGGGCAAGGCATCGGCGATGGCGAAGCTGCAACTGGCGCAGTCGGACGTCATCACCTTCCACGACTATAGCTGGCCCGAGACGTTCGAGGGGCGCATCCGCCAGCTGCTGCCGTATAACCGGCCGATCATCTGCACCGAATATATGGCGCGCGGGAACGGATCGACGTTCGACGGATCGCTGCCGATCGCCAAACGCTACAATGTCGGCATGATGAACTGGGGGTTCGTCGATGGCAAGACGCAGACGCGGCTGCCCTGGGACAGCTGGCAGAAACCCTATGTGATGGCCGAGCCGACCATCTGGTTCCACGAGGTGTTCCGCGCCGACGGCACGCCCTATCGCACCGCCGAGACCGATCTGATCCGCCGGCTGGCAACGGCGCCCAAGGGCGTGGTGCCGGTGCCGCCAACGGCAGCGCCGGTCCCGCGCCGCCGCCGCTGACATCCGGCCTGCCCGCCGTCATTCGGTGTCGACGGCGGGCGGCTTTTCTAACCTCTTGGTAATTCTTTAACCGTATCCTGTGGCCTTCCACGGGGAGTCGCCGGTGCATCTCTCGATCTCGACCAAGGTAACCGTTGCCTGTGCCGCCGTGCTGTTGCCGTCGCTGTTGCTGCTGGCGAGCTGGCTGCATATCGGGGCGGAGGTCGGATCGGCGGCGGGGCATATCGGCCATCTGACCGAATTGCTGCGTGGGCAGGACCGGCAGGACGCGGCGCAGCGCGCGCTGCGGCTGTCGATCGGCGAGGCGACCCGGCTGGCCGAACGGCACGGCACCGTGCCCGAGGCGCAGTGGCACGCGCTGTCCGCCGAGTTGCGGGCGTTCCGCACATTGTCCAATGTCACCGCGACCGATCCGGACCGGGCGCTGCCGGCCGAATTGCGGGCGGCGCTGGCGCAGACCCGCAGCGCGACAATGGCGTTCGTGCCGATCGGACAGGAACTGATCGACACCGCGCGGCGCGACCCCGACGGCATCAAGCCGGCGATGCCGCATTTCCTCGACGCGCTGAAGCGGCTGGAAAGCGAACGGACGAAGACCCGCGACGTGCTGGGCCGCGCGATCGGCGATGCCGCCGACGATGCCATCGCGCTCAACCATCGCGGTACGTTCCGCGCGCTGTTGAGTGCGGGAGCGGTGATCCTGACGCTGCTGATCATGGCGTTGTGGCTGCACCTGCGCGTGATCGAACCGATCACCGCGATCGCCGGCATCCTGCGCGCGTTCCGGGCGGATCGTCCGGTCGGGCAGAGCGTGCCCTGTCTCGACCGGCGCGACGAGGTCGGCGACCTCGCGCGGGGCGTTTCCGAATATAATAAGGCGATGGAGGCGCAGCGCAGTGCGCAACGCCGCGTCGATTTCCTCGCCCATCACGACGCGCTGACCGGCCTGCCCAACCGGCTGCTGTTCGAGAACCGGCTGGCCCATGAACTGATCCGCGCGCGCCGGACCGGCGAAAAGGTCACGCTGTTCGCGATCGATCTGGACGAATTCAAGAGCATCAACGACCGCTGCGGCCATGCCGGCGGCGACGACGCATTGCGGCGAGCGGCGAAGCTGTTGTCGGGCTGCGTGCGCGCCAGCGATCTCGTCGCGCGGATCGGCGGCGACGAATTCGCCATCATCCAGGTCGCGCCGGCGCAGCCCGCCGCCGCCGAGGCGCTGTTGCGGCGCATCGCGCGCGCGACCGAAGCGACGCTGAGCGCCGACGTACCGATCCAGATGAGCATCGGCGTCGCGATCTCCTCGCCCGATCAGGGCGGCGACGATCTGCACAACCTTGCCGACATGGCGCTGTACCGGGCGAAGTCGGACGGGCGGAACACCGCGCGATTCTTCGATACCGGGTTGCTGGAGGAAGTCAGCCTGCGCAACCGGCTGGGCCGCGATCTGGAACGCGCGATCGATGCGAACCAGCTCTACCTCGCCTATCAGCCGATCGCGACGCCCGAGGGACGGATCACCGGGTTCGAGGCGCTGTTGCGCTGGACCCATACCGACCTCGGCAACATCCGCCCCGACATCTTCATCCCCATCGCCGAAGCCACCGGGCAGATCGGGCGGATCGGGCATTGGGTCGCCGATACGGCGATGGCCGCCGCCGCGCAGTGGCCCGCCACGATCAAGCTGGCGCTGAACCTGTCCCCGCTCCAATTCCGCGATGCCGAGCTGGCGGGCAGCCTGCTCGATCTTGCCACCAAGCACGGCATCGCCACCGACCGGCTGGAGCTGGAAGTGACCGAGAGCGCGACGCTGCTCGACCAGCATCGCCACGCCGTGCAGACGACGCTGCGCCGGTTGCAGGCGGCGGGCGCGATCCTGGCGATGGACGATTTCGGGACCGGCCATTCGTCGCTGAGCAACCTGAAGGAATTCACCTTCGACAAGCTGAAGATCGATCGCAGCTTCGTCGCGACGATGCTGACCGACGATGCATCCGCCGTGATCGTCAAGGCAACGATCGGCCTCGGCAAGAGCCTGGGCATGTCGATCGTCGCCGAAGGGGTCGAGACCGCCGAGCAACTGGCACAGCTGCGCGAATGGGGCTGCGACCAGTTGCAGGGATATCATATCGGTCGGCCGATGCGCGTCGTCGATCACCTGCTGGCGCCCGCCGAACTGGCGATCTGACCGACGCGGCCTTGCGCGCCGGCCGTTCAGCCGCCAAGCAGCGGCGATGCGCATCGCCCTGTACGAACCCGAAATCGCCGGCAATGTCGGAGCCGTCATGCGGCTTGGCGCCTGCCTCGGCGTCGCGGTCGACCTGATCGAGCCACTGGGGTTCGCATGGGACGACCGGCGGGTGCGGCGGACGGCGATGGACTATATCGACCATGTCGCGGTCACCCGCCATGCCGGCTTCGACGCTTTCCGGTCGGCGGTGGCGCCGCCCCGGCTGGTGCTGTTCACGACCAAGAGCGACCGGTCGGCCTATGACTTCGCGTTCCGGGCGGACGACGTGCTGTTGTTCGGCAAGGAAAGCGCCGGGGTTCCACCCGCGATTGCCGATGCATGCGACGAACGGCTGCGCCTGCCGATCCGGGCCGAAGTGCGGTCGATGAACCTTGCCACCGCCGCCGCGCTGGCGCTGGGCGAGGCGCTGCGCCAAACGGGCGGCCTGCCCGGCTGATCGTACCGTTTCGCGCGATAGCGTACGTTCGTCGTGCGCGCGGGGCGATCGGCGCGTTCGTGCGTTGTCCCGGTCTCCGGGATATTCCCCGACAAGGATGATCGATCGAATGGCGGACAGGCCTGAACTGGAAATCACGCGCCGCGGCGTGTTGGCGAGCGGTGCGATGGGTGCCGCAATTGCCGTGGCGCCGGGCGCGGCGGTCGCGCAGAACGCGCCCGAACCGCAGGCACCACCGACCATGCCGGTTCGGTTCAAGGTCAATGGCAGGCCGCAGCAGTTGACGCTCGACACGCGGACCACGCTGCTCGACGCGTTGCGCGAGCATCTGCACCTGACCGGCACCAAGAAGGGATGCGACCATGGCCAGTGCGGTGCCTGTACGGTGCTGGTCGGCGGCAAGCGCATCAATTCCTGCCTGACGCTGGCGGTGATGCACGAGGGCGACGAGATCGTGACGATCGAGGGGCTCGGCACGCCCGACAAGCTGCACCCGATGCAGGCGGCGTTCGTGAAGCACGACGGGTATCAGTGCGGCTATTGCACCCCCGGCCAGATATGTTCCGCGGTCGCCGTGCTCGACGAGATACGGCGCGGCGTGCCGAGCCATGTACAGGCGGACCTGACGAAACGCCCCGCCGCCAGCAACATGGAAATGCGCGAACGGATGAGCGGCAACATCTGCCGCTGCGGCGCCTATTCCAACATCGCCGATGCGATGGCCGACGTAGCGGGGGTGAAGGCATGAGAGCGTTCACCTATGAACGGGCGAAGGACGCGGTCGAGGCCGCACGGATCGTCGCCGGTCGCCCCGATGCCAAGTTCATCGCCGGCGGCACCAACCTGCTCGACCTGATGAAGCTGGAAATCGAGACGCCGACGCATCTGGTCGACGTACAGGACCTGGGCTTCGACAAGATCGAGAAGACCCGTGACGGCGGCCTGCGGATCGGTGCGCTGGTCACCAACACCGATCTGGCCGCCGACGAGCGGGTGCGGCGCGATTACGGCGTGCTGACCCGCGCGATCGTCGCCGGGGCATCGGGCCAGTTGCGCAACAAGGCGTCGACCGCCGGCAATCTGCTGCAGCGGACCCGCTGCCCCTATTTCTACGACACCAATATGGCGTGCAACAAGCGCAAGCCGGGGTCGGGGTGCGCGGCGATCGGCGGGTATTCACGGCAATTGGGGGTGATCGGCGTCAGCAACGCCTGTATCGCGACCTTTCCCGGCGACATGGCCGTGGCGATGCGCGTGCTAGACGCCGCGATCGAGACGGTCGACGGCGGCGGGCAGAAGCGCAGCATCCCGATCGCCGAGTTCCATCGGCTATGGGGCGACCGGCCCGAGATCGACACGGTATTGAAGCCCGGCGAGCTGATAACCGCCGTCACCCTGCCCCGCCCGATCGGTGGCCGGCATTTCTACGAGAAGGTGCGCGACCGGGCGTCCTATGCCTATGCACTGGTGTCGGTCGCGGCGGTGATCCAGCGCGACGGCACCGGGCGCGTCGCGTTCGGCGGCGTGGCCCCCCGGCCGTGGCGTGTCGAGGCGGCGGACGCGCTGCTGCCGCAAGGGGCCGCCGCCGTCACCGCCCGCGCCTTTCAGGGCGCGACCCCGACCAGGGACAATGCGTTCAAGTTGCCGCTCGCGACCCGCGCGCTGGCATCGGTCATCGCGCAAGCCAAGGCGTAATCCATGCAATTCGATACCCCCGCGACGACCAATCCCATCGACCGGATGAAGGTGGTCGGCCGCCCGCACGAGCGAATCGACGGTCCGCTCAAGACGACCGGTCAGGCCCCCTATGCCTATGAGCACCGCGCGATCGCCAATCCGGCCTATGGCTATATCGTCGGATCGGCGGTGGCCAAGGGCACGATCCGTTCGATCAATCTGGACGAGGCGCGCGGCGCGCCGGGCGTGCTGTCGATCGTGACCGCGGCGACTGCCGGCAAGCTCGGCAAGGGGCAGATGAACACCGTCAAGCTGCTCGCCGGGCCGCAGGTCGATCATTATCATCAGGCGGTGGCGCTGGTCGTCGCCGAAACGTTCGAACAGGCCCGCGCCGCCGCCGCACTGGTGCGGGTCGATTATGCGCGCGCAACCGGCAGCTACGATCTGGACGAGGCGCTGAAGTCCGCACCGCTGACGGGTGGCGACAGCGGCGAGGGCAGCGGCGCGCCGCCGGTCGACCGGACGGGCAAGTTCGAGGACGCCTTCGCCGCCGCGCCGGTCAAGATCGACGCCGAATATACGACCCCCGACCACAGCCATGCGATGATGGAGCCGTTCGCGTCGATCGCGGCGTGGAATGGCGACGAACTGACGTTGTGGACGTCGAACCAGATGATCGACTGGGGACGCGGCGACCTTGCCAAGACGCTGGGCATACCGAAGGACAAGATCACGCTGATGTCGCCCTATGTCGGCGGCGGCTTTGGCGGCAAGCTGTTCCTGCGCGCCGATGCAGTGCTGGCGGCACTGGGGGCGAAGGCAGCGAAGCGGCCGGTCAAGCTTGCCATGCAGCGGCCGATGATGGTCAACAATGCGACCCATCGTCCGGCGACGCGCCAGCGCATCCGGCTGGGCGCGCAGCCCGACGGCACGATCACGGCGATCGCGCATGAGAGTGGGTCGGGCGACCAGCCGAATGGTGGTCCCGAAGCGGCGGTCAACCAGACGAAGCTGCTTTATGCCGGGGCGAACCGGCTGACGTCGATGCGGCTGGCGGTGCTCAACCTGCCCGAGGGCAATGCGATGCGCGCGCCGGGCGAGGCGCCGGGGATGATGGCGCTGGAAATCGCGATGGACGAATTGGCCGAGAAGCTGCGGATGGACCCCGTCGCGCTGCGCATCAAGAACGATACGCAGGTCGATCCGGAAAAGCCCGAACGTCGCTTCTCGCAGCGGCAACTGGTGCGGTGCCTGACCGAGGGTGCGCAGCGCTTCGGCTGGTCGCGGCGCAGCGCCACGCCGGGGCAGGTGCGCGACGGCAAATGGCTGGTCGGCATGGGCGTTGCCGCCGCGTTCCGCAATCACGTCAACCGCACGTCGGGCGCGCGGGTGCGGCTGGGTCAGGACGGGGTGGTGACGGTCGAGACCGACATGACCGATATCGGCACCGGCAGCTACACGATCATCGCGCAGACGGCGGGCGAGATGCTGGGCGTACCGGCGGAGGCAGTGGTGGTGAAGCTGGGCAGTTCGGCCTTCCCGGTGTCCGCAGGGTCGGGCGGGCAATGGGGCGCGGCCAATGCCACTGCCGGGGTCTATGCCGCCTGCGTCAAACTGCGCGAACAGGCGGCACAGCGGTTGGGCATCGATCCTGCGACCGCCGACTTCGCCGATGGCCGGGTCAGCGGCGGCGGGAAGAGCGGCGACCTGCGCGCGGCGGCGTCGGGCGGCGAACTGGTCGGCGAGGACAAGATCGAGTTCGACAAGCTCGACAAGACCTATCAGTTCGCGACCTTCGGCGCCCATTTCGTCGAGGTCGGGGTCGACGCCTATACCGGTATCACCCGCATCCGCCGGATGCTGGCGGTGTGCGCGGCGGGGCGGATCATCAATCCCGTATCGGCGCGCAGCCAGGTGATCGGCGCGATGACGATGGGCGCGGGATCGGCGCTGATGGAGGAACTGGCGGTCGACAAGCGCTTCGGCATGTTCGTCAACCACGACCTCGCCAGCTATGAGGTGCCGGTCCATGCCGATATCCCGCAACAGGAAGTCGTGTTCCTCGACGAAGCCGATGAGAAGGCCAATCCGATGAAGGCGAAGGGCGTCGGCGAACTGGGCATGTGCGGCGTTGCGGGCGCGATCGCGAACGCCGTTTATAATGCGACGGGCGTGCGCATCCGCGACTATCCGCTGACGCTGGAAAAGCATCTGGAGCGGTTGCCGCCGATCGTCTGAGGCGGATCAGGGGGTGGCGGGCTTCGCCACCTCCACCGCATAGATATGGGTCGCGCCTTCGAAATTGCCGCGGAACACCACCCATTTCGCGTCGGGCGTGAAGGTCATGTTCGGCTCCAGCCGATAGTCGTGCTGGTGCATATCGACCAGCTTCTCGACCTCCAGCGTTCCCGGCACGATCAGCGCATCGGCATTGGCGGCGTGGATGTCGGCGACGTCGGGAATCGCCCTTGGCGTGAAGAGGTAGAGATATTTGCCGTCGGGCGCATGGGCGACCATCTCGCTGTCGCCGCCGTCCCCCGAAAAGCGTTTGCCGCCCGGCATCTGGTTGTAATGGACCGACCATTGGTTGCGGTCGACCTTGTACCAGTGCCGTTTGCCGGTGGTCAGGTCATAGCCGGCGAGCCAGAACACCTCCCCGCGCGGCGTCTGCAGATCGTACCAGATCGTCCGGCCGTCGACCGAGAAGAATTCGTGACCGGCAATCTCCATGTTCATCGTGCGCTTGTGGACCAGCGTCTTGCCCGTGCCGTCGGCGCGGATCGTCCAGATGCGGTCGACCTTGTGCCACGGCCCTTCGTGGCAATACATGATCTGTTGCGGGTCGGTCGGCGAGAACTGGATATGGTTCAACCAGTCGGTCGATGCGGTGACGACGCGGCGCTGTCCGGTGCGCAGATCGATGGTGAAGATCTCCATCGGAATGCCTGCCTCCAGCCGTTCGTTGAGGCGACGTTCCTTCGCCTCGGCAAAGCTGTAGGGCGTGCCGTCGGCGCGAGTGGCGCGATAGTCGGCCTCGCCCGGTCCCACCACCCGGCCGGGCGCGTGACGATCGTCCTGCCGCGTACCATCGGGGCGTAGGGCGCCCTCGCCCAATGCGACCTGTCCCAGCAGCAGCGTTTCGTCGGCGTTGATCGAGCCGATCGAACCGCCGGGCACGTCGGCGACCTTGCGGCTGCGACCACTGTCGATGTCGACGGCATAGATCGAGGACGGGCCGCTGGCATCGTTACGGAGTTGTCGCGCATAATAAGCGGTGCGCGTCCGCCGGCCGGTGAAGAGCAGCGTCACACCCTTTTCGCGGACCAGCGGTTTCAATTCCCATGTCTTGAGGTCGACGGTCGCGATGCCGTCGGGGACGCTGACGACCATCCGGTCGCCCTGCGGGGTGTAGCTGTTCTGATGGAAATACAGGCTGGTGCTGTCGGGCACCCGACTGATGCGGACGACCCGGTGGCCGGTCAGGCGATCGACCCATTCGGCCGCCGGCCTGGCGAACGCAGGTGTCGCGCTCATCAGCATCGTCGCAAGGCCGAGCATCATCGGGGTCCGCATCGCACTCTCCAAACGCGCTTGTGGATATTCCACATAGTATGATAGCTATTCATATGTTGAGCATGATGAAGCGGGCGACGCAAGCCCGGACCATGCGAAGGAGAGAGCGCGCGTGATATCCGCCCCACCTGCCAAGCGTCCGGTCCGGCTCGTCAACTACCTCGCCTATGGGTCGAACGACGTGCTCGGCGCGGGTTCGATGGCGGTCATTTCCGGCTGGGTGCTGATTTTCTATACCCAGTTTTGCGGGCTGAGCGCGGGACAGGCGGCGCTGATCTTCGCGGTCGCGCGCATCCTCGACGCGATCGCGTCGCCGGTAATCGGCTATCTTTCCGACCATTTTGGCACGACCGCGCTGGGGGACCGGTTCGGGCGGCGGCGCTTCTTCATTCTGGCCGCCATCCCGCTATTGCCGAGCTTTGCGCTGATGTGGCTGCCGGGCATGACCTTCTGGTATTATCTGGTCAGCTATGTCGGGTTCGAGCTGGTCTATGCGATGGTCATCATCCCGTACGAGACGCTGGCGGCCGAAATGTCGACCGACTACAAGACCAAGGCGAAGTTCGCCGGGTTCCGCATCCTGTTCGGACAGACCGCCGCGATCCTCGCCGGCTTCCTGCCGCTGTGGCTCATCAACTATCTCGGCCGGGACAGCGCGCAGACCTTCTTCTACATGGGGCTGATCTTTGCGGCCCTGTTCATGGCGACCGCCGCCTTCCTCTATCGGTTCAGCTGGGAACGCCCCCTGCCCCCACAGGCCACCGGCCGACAGAGTGCCGGCGTCGGATCGGCGTTCAAGGCGCTGTACCGCAACCTGTTCTCGACGATGCGGATCCGCGCGTTCCGGCTGCATCTCGGCATGTATCTGGGCGGTTATATCAGCCAGGATATCTTCAACGCCGCCTTTACCTTCTTCGTCATCTTCGCACTGGCCGGTACGACGGCGATGGCGTCGGGGCTGCTCGGCACGATGTATATCGTCCAGTTCGTGGCGGTGGTGATCGCGATCAACCTCGCGCTGCGCGCGTCGCCCGCCTTTGCCTATCGGCTGGCAGCGGTGACGTTCGGCTTGGGGGTGATCGTGCTGCTGTCGCTGTGGGCAGGCGGCACGACCGCGACCAGCCCGCTAATCTATCTGGCGATCGGCCTTGCCGGGCTGGGCCGCGGAGCGCTCAACTACATTCCCTGGGCGACGTACAACTATATGGCCGATGTCGACGAGATCGTGACCGGGCAGCGGCGCGAGGGCAGCTTCGCCGGGGTCATGACCTTCGTGCGCAAAGCGACGCAGGCTGCGGCGGTAGCGGGCGTCGGCCTCATCATCCAGGCGGGCGGATTCGTATCGGGCGCACAGACCCAGACGCCGGAAGCCATCAATACCATCGCGCTGCTGCTGGGGGTCGGCACGCTCGGCGTGCTGGCGGCGGGCATCCTCGTGTCGCTGCGGTTCCGGCTCGATCCGAAGACGCATGCGATCCTGATGGAAGAGATCGAACGGCTCCGCGCTGGCGATACCACGCCGCCCGATCCGCAGCACAAGGCGGTGGTCGAGGACTTGTCGGGATGGCCGCACGACCGGCTATGGGGCAATAATCCGGTCGCGGCGAAGCCCGCATGATCTGGGCGGCGCTGCTGGCACAGGCGGCGGCGGCCGCGCCCGTCCCGCTGTGGCGCGACCCGGTGCATGACGGCGCTGCCGATGCATCGACGGTGCGCGATCCGGCGACGGGCGAATGGGTGATGTTCTATACCAACCGGCGCGCGAACCTTGCCGTGGCGGACGAGAAGGACGTGTCATGGGTCCATGGGACCGCGATCGGCATCGCGCGGTCAGGCGATGGCGTTCGCTGGCGCTATGGCGGCACGGCGGCGATCCCGAAGGGCTGTACCGGTGCGACGTTATGGGCGCCGGAGGTCCAACGGATCGATGGTCGCTGGCATATGTGGCTGACCGTCGTGCCGGGCGTGTTTCGCGACTGGAACGCGCCGCGCTTCATCGTGCATCTGACCAGCCGCGATCTGAAGCGCTGGGACTGCGGCGAGCGGCTCGATCTGGGATCGGACCGGGTGATCGATGCCAGCGTCGCGGTGCTGGGGCCGAACCGATATCGGCTGTGGTTCAACGACGAACGCAGCGGCAAGTCGATCCGCTATGCCGACAGCAGCGACCTGAAACACTGGACGGTCAAGGCGACCGTCACCGATACGCCGGGCGAAGGGCCGAAGGCGGTTCGCTGGCGTGGTGCGTGGTGGCTGGTCAGCGACGCGTGGAAGGGGCTGCTGGTCCAGCGGTCGGACGACGCGACCCATTGGACGCGGCAACCGGGCTATCTGCTGGCCGAACTGGGCAGGCGGCCGACGGACCGGGCGAAGGGGCAGCATCCCGATATCGTCATAACCGGCGATCGGGCATGGATCGTGTATTTCGTCCACCAATCCGGCGAGCCGGAAGCGGCAAGCGACCCGCGCTGGCACCGGCGGACGGTGTTGCAGATCGCCGAGTTGCGGGAGGACAAGGGCGTATTGTCGGTGGATCGCGACGCCCCGGTATTGCGGCCGCTGCGGTAGGCGCCGCGCTACTGCCCGCGGACATCCGTCCCTCGCGCGCAGGCGGCAGTCCAGACCCGCCAACCGCAGCGATGGACGCGACGCGTCAGCGATGATGGATTGCCGCCCGCGCGGGAAGGACGGCTTTTGCGAGGGTGCGGTGCAAGATCGGCCAACATCCCTACCCGCCGATCATGTTCCCGTATCCGATCACGATGGTCGCGAGGATCAGGAGCGCGACCCCGCTCCAGACCATCGCACGGGTACGGGGCGCGGCGTCCCGCCACTCTTTCAGCGCAAAACCCCAAAGCGTGCCAAAGATGATGATCGACGCCATGTGCAGCGTCCAGCTCGAAAAACCGAACTGCCCCATCTGGCTTTCGCCCATGGTGTAGAAGAAGAACTGGAAATACCATGCGGTGCCGGCCAGCGCGCACAGCGCGAAGTTGCGGCCCAGCGGTGCGCCCGCCGCCTTGCCGCCGCCGAACCATTCGCTGCCGCTACGATTGCGGACGATCAATATGGCGCACCACACCGCATTGGTCAGCAACCCGCCGAACATGACGAGGCACAGCACCGGCAGCCCGGTCCAGAGTGGCCCGGTACCCGCCGCGACCGACAGCGTCTTGATCGGTTCGCCGGCGGCCAGGCCGAAGGCGAAGCAAGCCGACATGATCCCGGCAAAGATCGCGACGACGATCCCCTTGCGAAAGTCGAACTCGGCAACGGCGGCGGCCTTTTGTTCGGGGGACAGCGCCTGATCCTTCCGGGCGCCGGCCATCGCGACGACGATGATCCCGGCAAGCGTCAGGGCAAGCCCGAACAGGATGATGTTGCCCGAGGTCGTGTCGAGCAGTTTCGCGGCGAAATCCCCGGCGAACAGCGGCGGGATCAGCGTGCCGAACACGGTGCACAGTCCCAGCACGACGGCCATGCCGAGCGACAGGCCGAGGTAGCGCATCACCAGCCCGTAGCCGAGGCCGCCGAAACCCCACAATACGCCAAAGAAGATCGGCCAGAGCAGGGTCGGCGCCGGGGTGGCGGCCAGCACGCCGAGCAGGTCTTCGGTCTGGATACTCGCGAAGAACCAGGGTGCCAGCACCCAGGAAAAGATGCCGCCGGTCAGCCAGTAAATCTCCCATGACCAGCGCCGGACACCGCGATACGGCACGTAGAAGCTGGCCGAAGCGAACCCGCCCAGCCAGTGATACAGGACGCCGGTCAGGGGATTGGGGGTCATAGCGGCAGGCCCAGTCGATAGAGACGATCGGCGTTGCCGGCGAACAGCGCGCGGCGTTCTGCATCGGTGAAGTCGGCGGTGATGGCGGCATAGGCACCGAGCGTCACGGCAGAGCTGCCGAACAGCTTGTCGGTCGGGAAGTCGCTGGCGACCATGGCCCGGTCGGTGCCGAACAGGTCGATCGCGGTCAGCACCAGTGCGCGCGCCTGTTCCAGCGTCCACCGGCGATGGGTGAAGCCGATGCCCGACAGCTTGATGGCGACGTGCGGCAGGCGGGCAAGCGTCGCCAATCCCTCGCTCCATTCGCCTTCCTCGCCGGGCACGCACATACCCATATGGTTTATCATCACCGGCGTTTCGGGATGGCGTTCGATCAGACGGGCGAGACCGGAAAACTGGCCGGGATAGGCTTGCAGGTCGAAACTCAACCCATGCGCAGCGAGGCGGGTATAGCCCCTGCCCCATGCTTCGTCCTGCGTGACGTCGCGGGGGGTATAAGTCCGCCGCGGGTCGGGGTGCCAGTTGACGATATGGCGGATGCCGCGGACATTGGCGTGCGCGGCATGCCGGGCCAACAGCGTATCGACATCCGGGTCGGACAGGTCGGCAAAGGCGATGATCGCGTTCGGCATGACTTGGCGATCGGCCATCGCCTGCAGCCAGCGGGTTTCATCCAGCGCTGCGGCAGGCTCCGCGCCGGCATCGACATGAACGATGCCGCGCACGTCCCAGTCACCCACATCGGCGCGATAGTCGTCCAGAAGATATGTCTTCGCGATCGGTTCGACCGAGCCGTTGGGACCGCCATCGGCGAAGGGCGGCGTCAGCCATGGGTAGCGGATATGGTCGAGGTCCCAGAGGTGGACATGGGCGTCGACGAAGGGGAGTTTGTCCATGGCTCTGCTCTTCCAATTGGTCTGCCGCCGCTTTCCACTTCCCCACCCCGTTTGCTTCGAGCGGAGGTTCGAGCTTGTCGAGAACCGAAGTCGAGAAGGCGGTTCCCCGAAGCGGGCCGTTCTCGACAGACGCTTCTCGACAAGCTCGAAGCTGCTCGAACCGAACGGGAATGCGGCTAACGGGTCCTAGTACGTCGTCCGCCCGCCCGACGTGTCGAACACCGCGCCCGTGGTGAAGCTGCATTCCTCGCTCGCCATGAAGCACACCATCGCCGCGCTTTCGTCGACTTCGCCCAGCCGCCCCATCGGGATCTTCGAGCGCATGTAATCGACCTGGCTCTGCGGCAATTGGGCGAGGATCGGGCTTTCGAACGTCGCGGGGGTCAGGGCATTGGCGATGACGCCCTTGCCCGCCAGTTCCTTGCCGAGCGACTTGGTGAAGCCGATCACCCCCGCCTTGGTCGCCGAATAGGCGCTGGCATTGGGGTTGCCTTCCTTGCCCGCGACCGACGCGACGTTAACGATCCGGCCATAGCCGTTCGCCAGCAGGTGCGGCACGACCGTGCGGTTGCAGTAGAACAGGCCGTTCAGGTTGACGTTCACTACCTGCAGCCAGCTGTCGATCGGAAATTCGTGGACCGGCACCGTCGCGCCGGTGATGCCCGCCGAACAGATCAGGATATCGACCTTGCCCAGCACGGCCATGCTGTCCTCGGCAGCGGCGGCGACCGCCGCTGCGTCGGAGACGTCGAGGTGGACGCCGTGCAGACCGGCACGTTCACAGGTCTCCTCCAGCGCGGGGTTCATGTCCCACACCGACACCCGACCGCCCTCGGCCACGATACGTTCGGCGACGGCGAGGCCCAGCCCCGATGCGCCGCCGGTGATGATCGCGTTCCGCCCGGCGAACCGCCCCGAATAGGTCGTCATCCGAGCACCGCATCGCCAAGGTTGCGCCATTCGACGACCTGCTGCTTCTGTTCGCCCAGACCTGCGATGCCCAGCTTCATCGTGTCGCCGGCCTTGAGGTAAATGGCGTTCGGCTTCTTGCCCTCGCCCACGCCCGGCGGGGTGCCGGTGATCATCACGTCACCCGGATAGAGGGTGATGTACTCGCTGACGTACGAAATGAGTTCGGCGACGTCGAAGATCATCGTCTTCGTATTGCCGGTCTGCATCCGCTCGCCATTCACGTCGAGGAACATGTCGAGATTCTGATGGTCGCCGACCTCGTCCGGGGTCACCAGCCACGGACCGAGCGGACAGAAGGTGTCGTGGCCCTTGCCCTTCGACCACTGGCTGCCGCGCTGCTTCTGGTTGAAGCGTTCGGACACGTCGTTGGCGATGGCGAAGCCGGCGACATGGGTCAGCGCGTCTTCCTTCGCCACATAGCGCGCGGTCTTGCCGATCACGACGGCCAGTTCGACTTCCCAGTCGGTATGGGTCGAACCCCTAGGGATCATCACCTCGTCGTTCGGGCCGGTCAGCGACGACAGCGCCTTCATGAACATCATCGGTTCGGCCGGCACCGGCAGGTTCGATTCGGCGGCGTGGTCGGCATAGTTGAGGCCGATCGCGACGATCTTGCCGATGCCGGCGACCGGCACGCCATAGCGCGGCGCGCCATCGACGACTGGCAGAGCGTCGACATCGACGTCCAGCCCGGCGATGCTGGCGACGGTGATGTCGTCGACCACGCCCGACAGGTCGCGGATCTGGCCGTTCGCATCGACGATGCCGGGCTTCTCATCGCCCCGATTTCCATAGCGGCAGAATTTCATGTCGTTTCTCTCAGTGTTCGAAGGGACGGTGCATGGTCAGGTCGCGGTTCAGTTCGACCCCGAAACCCGGAGCGTCGAGTTTGCTGGTCCGCATCCGTCCGTTCTCCGGAATCGGTTCGCCGATCAACTGCGGATGGAACATCGGCTGCACATGATCGGCCTCGGGCGCCATCATTAGATATTCGGCGAAGGGCGAATTGTGGCGCGTCACCACGAAGTGGTAGCTGTAGACCGACGACCCGTGCGGCACGACCAGCTTGCCGCGCGCATCGGCCAGCGCCGAAATCTTGAGCAATTCGGTCACGCCGCCGCACCAACCGACATCGGGCTGGATGATGTCGCAACAGTCCATGTCCATCAGCATGCGGAAGCCCCAGCGGGTCGCCTCATGCTCGCCGGTGGTGACCAGCATGCCGCGCGGCACGTTGCGCTTCAGTTCGGCATAGCCCCAGTAATCGTCGGGGCTGATCGCCTCCTCGATCCATTTCAGGCCGTGCTCCTGCGCGGCATGGGCAAGGCGCGTCGCGTAATCGACGTCCAACGCCATCCAGCAATCCCACATCAGCCAGAAATCCGGCCCGACGCGCGACCGCATCTCGGCCAGTTCGGCGATGTTCTTCTTCAATCCCTCGACGCCCTCGGCCGGGCCGTGGTGCAGCGGCATCTTGCCGCCGATGAAGCCCATCTCCTTGGCAAGATCGGGGCGCGCGCCGGTCGCATAGAATTGCAGTTCGTCGCGCACCGCGCCGCCCAGCATCTGATAGACCGGTTCGTCGCGCAGCTTGCCGAGCAAGTCCCATAGCGCGAGGTCGACGCCCGAAATGGCGTTCACGACCAGTCCCTTTCGCCCATAATATTGGGTCGAGAAATACATCTGGTCCCAGATTTTCTCATATTCGGTGGGCGAGCGCCCTTCGAGAAAGCGGGCAAGATGCTTTTCGACGATGAAGCAGGCGGGTTCGCCGCCGGTCGTCACCGCGAAACCGATCGTGCCGTCCTCCGCCTCGATCTCGACGATCAGCGTGCCAAGCACGTTGATGCCGAAGCTCTGCCGCGACTGGCGATATTCGGGATAGCGGCTCATCGGCGTCGCGATGTGATCGTCGATCCAGTGATAGCCCTGCTGATCGTGATAATCCGCCCCGCCGCCGCGCACGGTGAACGCGCGGACATGTTTGATCCTGGGAAGCGCCGCCTTCATTGCCACCACCTTCGTTGGGCGAACGGCCACCACGGGCCCGCCGCCGACTGATCCGATATCCGCACGCGCCAAATACCATCATCTGGTATGAAGCCGACGCCATGCGGTTTGAAATGTTGGAAAACCCCGCTGCGGGAAATCCCGCGAACATCCGCTCCGACTGGTTTACTTTCTCACTTTATGGGATAGGATGCTACTTGATGAGACAGAAACCGTCAAACGAAGAATCGTCGATCTCGGCCGACGCCGATGCCGAGCCGAAGGGTGTCGGCAAGGCGCAGGGCAGCCAGACGCTCGTGCGCGGGCTGGACCTGCTCGACCAGGTGATCGACGGACCCGTGAAGCTCGCCGAACTGTCGCAACGCATGGGGCTGACGCGATCGACGACGCACCGGCTGGCCAATGCGCTGATCGATCGTGGTTTTCTGACCTTCCTGCCGCGCGAAGGCTATCTGTTGGGGCCGAAGTTGCTCCAACTCGGCTTCCTCGCGCAGGGGCAGGCCGATATCGTCCAGATCGCCCGGCCGCGGATCGAGGAACTGGCCAGCCAGACCGAAGATACGGTCCATTTCGGTCGCCTCGACAGCGACCTCGCCCTTTATCTCGACAAGATCCCGGGACGGCGCCGCGTCGATATCTCCAGCCGGATCGGCGATCGCCAGCCGCTGTCGTCGACCGGACTGGGCAAGGCGTTGCTGCTCGACGATTCGGAGGCGCGCTGGACCGCGATCTTCGAGGCGGAGCATCCGCCCGGCACGCGCCGGCCCGACTTCGACGTCTGGATGGAACGGATGCGCGGCTATGTCGCCAGCGGCCATGCCTATGACCTTGAGGAAAACGAGGATTTGATCCGCTGCGTCGCCGCACCGGTGCGCGATGCATCGGGGAAGATCGTCGGCGCGATCAGCGTATCAAGTGCCGCACAATATATGGACGATGACCGCATGCAAACGCTGAGCGTCGACGTGCGCGGCACCGCCGAACGGATCAGCCGCGATCTGGGCTGGTCCCCCGACACACAGGCGCTGCAAAAGCGTCGCAAACGATGAGAGGATTGGCATGAAGCTGTTGGAAGGTAAAACGGTTTTGGTCACCGGCGCATCGACCGGAATCGGTCGGGCGGCGGCGATCGGCGCGGCACAGCATGGTGCGAACGTCGTCATCAACTATCACAGCCGGGACGACGATGCCGACGCCTGCATCGCCGCGATCGAGGCGACCGGGCAGCGTGGCCTTGCGATCAAGGGCGACGTCGCCGAGGCGGCGACCGCGCGCGACTTCGTCGACAAGGCGGTGTCCGAATTCGGTCGCGTCGACGTGATGGTGTCGAATGCCGGCATCTGCCCGTTCCACAGCTTCCTCGACATGCCGGCGGAAACGCTCGAGCGGACGCTGCGCGTCAACCTGCACGGGGCGTATTATATGTGTCAGGCGGCGGCGAAGCGCATGGTCGATCAGGGCGATGGCGGCGCGATCGTCGCCGTGTCGTCGATCTCGGCGCTGGTCGGCGGGGAATATCAGACGCACTATACCCCGACCAAGGCGGGGGTGCATTCGCTGATGCAATCGACCGCGATCGCATTGGGGCGGTATGGCATTCGCTGCAATTCGGTGCTGCCGGGCACGATCCTGACCGAAATCAACAAGGACGATTTGGCCGACGAAGCCAAGCGCAAGTACATGGAACAGCGCGTGCCGCTGGGCCGACTGGGCCAGCCCGAGGATATGGTCGGGCCGATCGTGTTCCTCGCCTCCGACATGGCGGCCTATGTCACCGGCGCGGCGCTGCTGGTCGATGGCGGCATGTTCGTGAATTTGCAATGAGCCACGGCTCCAACCGTGCTCCCGCGAAGGCGGGAGTTCAGGCCGGCCAGCGCTATCGTCTGCGGCTCCGGATCCCCGCCTGCGTGGGGATACTGATGGGCGCGCAATTGTCAGCCGAGACGATCTTCATCGCCGGCGACTCGACCGCGCAAACCTACAAGGAAGATCGCTATCCGCAGACCGGATGGGGACAGATGCTACCCTGCGGCCTGACCGGCGACGCAAAGGTCGAGAACCGGGCGATGGGCGGCCGTTCGACCAAGAGCTTCATCGCCGAAGGGCGTTGGGACAAGATCATGGCCGATGTGAAGCCCAGCGATGTCGTGCTGATCCAGTTCGGCCATAACGATGCCAGCCAGAACAAGCCCGAACGCTATGCCCCCGCCGCGACGCTGTACCGCGACAATCTGTTGCGGATGGTATGGGAGACGAAGGGGCATGGTGCGACGCCGATCCTGATTACCCCGGTCACGCGCCGCTCGTTCGGGCCGGACAGCAAGACCAAGGCCGATTTCGCGGCTTGGTCGGCGGTGGTGCGCGATATCGCCGCGACGACGGGAACGCAGTTGATCGACCTCGAAGCGTCGTCGCGCGGCTGGGTCGATGGCAAGGGCGTCGAGGGGTCGAAGGCGCTGTTCCTTCACTATCCAGCCGGACGCTGGCCGGGGTTCAAGGACGGGATCGACGACGACACCCATTTCAGCGAACTGGGTGCGCGGGGTGTGGCCAATCTCATCGCCGCCGATCTGGCGCGGACCGGACTGCCGGTCGCGGCGAAGGTCGCGAAGGATCGCCCCGACCTGTCGCGGGCGACGCCGTTGGGGAAGATGGGATGTCGGTGATGCGCTCCAAACCACCCCAGCGCAGGCTGGGGTCTTCCGGTGGCGGAGCGGGCGCTGCGATCGAGCAAGACCCCAGCCTGCGCTGGGGTGACGTTACTGGCTGGGGATTGGCACGGCGTGCGATCCTTGCCGGTGGTCTCGCCCTCGGCATCGCCACTGCCATCCCCGCCGCCGCCCAACCCGGCTCCACCGCCCTCACCTACCGCCCGATCTGGCCGGGCGCGGCACCCGGCGGCGAGAAGGTCACCGAGGCCGAACAGGAAATCCCCCGTTCGCCGACCGGGCCGAAGGACGACACGGCCTTCCTCCACGTCCGCACGCCGACGATCGCGCATGTCGCGCCGGCCAGGCCCAATGGCGCGGCGATCCTGCTGATCCCGGGTGGCGGCTATCTGCGCGTCGCGATCGGCAATGGCGGGCGGGCGCTGCTGCAATTCTTCGCCGATCGTGGCTATCACGCCTATCTGCTCAAATACCGGCTGCCCGGCGATCCATGGGCGGCGGGGCCGGATGCGCCGTTGCAGGATGCCCAGCGCGCACTGCGGCTTATCAAGGAGGAGGCGAAGGGCAATGGCGTCGCCATCGATCGGATTGGCGTGATGGGCTTTTCGGCGGGCGGGCATCTGGCGGCTATGCTCGCTTATCGGACCGATCCGACCTACACGCCGGTCGACGCCGCCGATGCGCAGCCTTTGGGAGTGCGCGTCGCAGGACTGCTCTACCCTGTGGCGCTGATGGGCGCGGGGGGAACCCATGCGGGATCGGAGCGACAGTTGCTCGGGATCGACCCTCCGCCCGAGCTGGCGCAACGCTATCGGACCGATGCCCGGGTCACTGTCGTCAGCCCGCCGACGTTCATAGCCCATGCGCTCGATGACAAGGTGGTATCGGCGGACAACGGCTTGTCGCTGCTAGCCGCGCTTCGCAAATCCAAGGTCCCGGCCGAAGCCTATTTCCCCGAGATTGGCGGCCACGGATTCGGCGTCCTGCTCGACGGACAGCCCGCGCCATGGACGAACCTGTTCTTCGCCTTCGCGAAGCGGCACGGGCTATGAGCCGGCCGTCAGTCGCATTGTTCGTGACCTGTCTGGTCGATGCGATGCGGCCGGCGATCGGCTTTGCCAGCCTGAAGGTGTTGGAAGAAGCCGGCTTCGACGTCATCGTCCCGCCGGGCCAGACCTGCTGTGGGCAGCCGGCGCTCAATTCGGGCGATCATGACGGCGCGGTCGCGATCGCCAGGGCGACGATCGCCTGCCTCGAACCCTATGACAGGATCGTGGTGCCCAGCGGATCGTGCGGCGGCACGATCGGGGTTCATTATCCCGAACTCTTCGCCGACGACCCGGCGTGGCTGGCGCGCGCCGAAGCGCTGGCGGCGAAGACGCACGAGCTGCTGTCGTTCCTCGACGCACAGGGTTGGCGACCCGATGGAGTCGCGTTGCCGACCACCGCGACCTATCACGACAGTTGTTCTGGCCTGCGCGAACTGGGCATCAAGCGCCAGCCGCGCGCGCTGCTCTCGGCGGTCGGGGAACTGAAGCAACTTCCGCTGAAGGGAGCCGAAACCTGTTGCGGCTTCGGCGGCACCTTCTGCGTCAAATATCCCGCCATTTCGAACGCGGTGGTCGAGGAAAAGGCGCAGGCGATCGAGGATAGCGGTGCGGCGCTGTTGCTCGCCGGCGACCTCGGCTGCCTGATGAACATGGCTGGCAAGCTGCATCGGCGCGGTAGCAGCGTCCGCGCCTTCCACACCGTCGAAATCCTTGCCGGCATGGGCGACGGACCCGCGATCGGTGAAGCGTCATGAGCTTCGGGCAACGCGTCGACCTGGCACTGGCCGACAAGGTGCTCAAGGTCGCGGTCGAGCGCACCGCCGGCACCGCCGAAGCCAAGCGCGCGCTGGCGGTCGAGGCATTTCCGGCATTCGAGGACGCCCGGACGCGGGCTGCGGCGATCAAGGATCATGTGATCGCACATCTCGGCCATTATCTCGAAATGTTCGAGGCGAATGCGATCGCAGCGGGCGCGCAGGTCCATTGGGCGCAGACCGCGGACGAAGCGGCGACGATCGTCGTCGATCTGTGCCGCAAGGCCGGTGCGAAATCGGTCGCGCGTTCGAAATCGATGCTGGGGGAGGAAATCGGTCTGCCCCACGCCTTGGCGGAGGCGGGGATCGAGCGGGTCGAGACCGACCTTGCCGAGCACATCATCCAGCTGGCGGGCGAGCGGCCGTCGCATATCGTCTGGCCGGCGATGCACAAGACCCGCGAGCAGGTGTCGGCGCTGTTCCGCGCGAAGCATCGCGACCCGCATGTCGAGGAAACGATCGCAGCGATGGCCGAGAGCGCGCGGCGGCATTTGCGTGCGGAGATGCTGGGTGCCGATGTCGGCATTTCCGGCGCGAACTTCCTGATCGCCGATACGGGAAGCATCTGCACCGTCACCAACGAGGGCAATGCCGAACTGTCGGTGGTACCGCCGCGCGTCCACATCGTGACGGCGGGGATCGAGAAGATCGTGCCGTCGCTGCCGCATGCGATCCATATGCTCAGGATGCTGGCGCGGTCGGCGACCGGCGCGGCGCTGACCCAATATACCACCTTTTATACCGGACCGAAGCGCGAAGGCGACCGCGACGGGCCGGAGGAGATGCACATCGTACTGGTCGACAACGGCCGCAGCGCGATGGCGGCCGATGCGGCGCTCAAGGAGATGCTGCGCTGTATCCGCTGTGGTGCATGTATGAACCATTGCGTGGTATTTCGACAGGTCGGCGGTCATGCGTACGGCGGAACCTATCCGGGACCAATGGGTGCGGTGCTCACCCCGGCGCTGGACGGGCTGTCGGCCAATCGCGATCTGGCGCATGCCTGCACGATGAACGGCCGGTGTCAGGAGGTCTGTCCCGTCAAAATCCCACTGCCGACGCTGCTGCGCGGTTGGCGCGAGAAGAGCTGGCGCGAGGGGCTGGAGCCGGTGTCAATGCGGCAGGGGCTTGGGCTCTGGCGGCAGGCGGTGTTGCGCCCCCGCCTCTATCGGATGGCGAGTGGGGCCACGGTGCGGGCAATGCGGCTACTGGCGCGGCAGGGCTGGATCGCGCGGCTGCCCTTTGCCGGTGCGTGGACGAAATATCGCGACATGCCCGCCCCGGAAGGCGGTACGTTCATGGCGCAATATGCGAAGGGGCGGCGGCGATGACCGCGCGCGACGCGATCCTCGGCAAGCTGCGTGCGCCAGTGCCGCTCGATCTGGCGGCGCAGGCGGCGGCGCTGGTAGCGGGGAGCGAACGGCCGCCCGAGACGGCCGGTTCGCCGGTCGAACGCTTCGCCGCGCGGCTGGCGGGGCCGAGCGTGTCCGCGACATTGGACCGGATCGACGATGCGAGCGGCCTGCCCGATGCGGTGCGGCGTTACCTCGCGCACCATGCCCTGCCCGCCACTCTCTACCTGCCGCCCGACTCGCGCCTGACATCGCTCGATTGGCGCGGCTTCCGGATCGACGAAGCCGTCGCCGCCGATCAGATGACCGCGCTGGCGGTGGCGAAGGCTGGCGTAGCCGAAAGCGGGTCGCTGGTGTTCGAAACCGATGCTAGTGCGCCGATGCTGCCGAATTTCCTTACGCTGCATCATATCGTAGTGCTGGCGACAGCCGATCTGGTCGAGACGATCGAGGATATCTCCGTCGATCTCGCCGAACACCGCGCGCATTACTGGGTGACCGGCGTGTCGGGTACGACCGATATCGAGGGGCAGTATGTGCGCGGGGCGCATGGGCCGCGATATCTGCATGTCGTAATGGTTGGGTAGCGCCCGTTCTCCACCATTCCGTTCGCGCTGGACGGCAGGGATAACGTCCTCGAACAAAGTCGTTCGACATTAATGGCCTGCTAACCCGATGGTAACCGGAACGACGCATCGCACGCATACGTATTGCGCGTGACAAGCGTTCGACAATCGATACTGTCGTCCCGACCCTGTTCAGAGGAACCTGCGTGACCCAGCCTGCCCTCACCGCCGTTTCCCCTACCTCCCCGCCCCTCGCCGAAGCGATACTCGAAACGCTGGTTCACCGGATCGGCAAGGACGCACAGGCCGCATTGCCGCATGATTGGCTGGCGGCGACGATCCTGACGGTGCGCAACGACGTCATCGAACGCTGGATGGCGTCGAGCAAGCAAGCCCATGCCGCCGGTGCCAAGAAGGTCTATTATCTCAGCCTCGAATTCCTGATCGGGCGTCTGCTGCGCGACGCGATCGCCAATTTGTCGCGGACCGACGAGGTTCGCGAGGCGCTGGATTCGCTGGGCGTAAAGCTCGCCGATCTTGAGGGCGAGGAGCCCGATGCGGCGCTGGGCAATGGTGGTCTCGGGCGGCTTGCGGCATGTTTCATGGAAAGCCTCGCGAGCCTCGACCTGCCTGCCTATGGCTATGGCATCCGCTATGTAAACGGCATGTTCCGCCAGCGGATCGACAATGGCTGGCAGGTCGAGCTTCCCGAAACCTGGCTGCGCCACGGCAATCCGTGGGAGTTCGAACGGCGCGAGAGCAATTATCGCATCGGCTTCGGCGGCGAGGTGATCGGCGACGAGAATGGCGATTGCCACTGGATGCCGAGCGAAAGCGTCGAGGCGGTCGCGGTCGATACGCCGGTGATCGGGTGGCGCGGGGCGCGGGTGAACACGCTGCGGCTGTGGACGGCGCGGGCGCGCGATCCGATCCGGCTCGATCGGTTCAATGCCGGCGACCATGAAGGCGCGTTGGCCGCGTCGGTCCGGGCCGACACGCTGGTGCGCGTGCTCTATCCGGCGGATTCGACGCCCGCCGGACAGGAATTGCGACTACGGCAGGAATATTTCTTCTCCTCGGCATCGATCCAGGACATCGTCCGCCGCCACGTCCAGTATTTCGGCGATATCCGCACCCTGCCCGACAAGGCAGCGATCCAGCTGAACGATACGCACCCGGCGGTGTCGGTCGCCGAACTGATGCGCATCCTGATCGACGACCATTCGCTCGATTTCGAAAGCGCATGGGACATCACCAAGGCGACGTTCGGCTATACCAACCACACGTTGCTGCCCGAAGCGCTCGAGAGCTGGCCGCTGCCGCTGTTCGAACGGCTGCTGCCGCGGCACATGCAGCTGGTCTATGCGATCAATGCGAAAGTGCTGCGCGAGGCGCGGACACAGGGACAGGACGATCGCGCCATCGCCGCGATCAGCCTGATCGACGAAGGTGGCGAGCGGCGGGTGCGCATGGCGAACCTGGCGTTCACCGGCAGCCATAGCGTCAACGGCGTCGCGGCGCTGCACACCGACCTGATGAAACAGACGGTGTTCGCCGATCTGCACCGCCTCTATCCCGACCGGATCAACAACAAGACCAATGGCATCACCCCGCGCCGTTGGCTGTTCGAGAGCAATCCGGGACTGACGTCGTTGATCCGCGAGGCGATCGGCGACGCGTTCCTCGACGACGCGACGAAACTCGCCGACCTCAAGCCCTTCGCCGCCGACGCCGCGTTCCGCGAAAAGTTCGAGGCGGTGAAGCGTGCCAACAAGGTGCGGCTGTCGCAGCATCTGCGCGAGGTGATGGGCGTCCGGCTCGATCCGGATGCGATGTTCGATGTGCAGGTGAAGCGCATCCACGAATATAAGCGCCAGTTGCTCAATATCCTCGAAACGGTAGCGCTGTACGATCAGATCCGCAGCCATCCCGACAAGGACTGGACGCCCCGCGTAAAGCTGTTCGCGGGCAAGGCGGCGTCGAGCTATCACAACGCCAAGCTCATCATCAAACTGGCCAACGACGTCGCGCGGCGGGTCAATGCCGATCCGGCGGTGCGCGGGCTGCTGCGCGTCGCGTTCGTGCCGAACTACAACGTGTCGCTGGCCGAACTCATCATGCCCGCCGCCGATCTGTCCGAACAGATCAGCACGGCGGGGATGGAGGCGTCGGGCACCGGCAATATGAAGCTGGCGCTGAACGGCGCGCTGACTATCGGGACGCTGGATGGTGCCAATGTAGAGATCCGCGACCATGTCGGCGCGGACGACATCATCATCTTCGGCCTGACCGCCGACGAGGTCGCCGAAAAACGTGCCAATGGCTACAACCCCCGCGAGGCGATCGCCGCGTCGCGCGAGTTGCAGCAGGCGCTGTCGGCCATCAAGGGCGGCGTGTTCAGCCATGACGATCCGGGCCGCTATGCCGGGCTGATCGACGGGATCGAGAATAGCGACTGGTTCCTGTGTGCCGCCGATTTCGACAGCTATGCGCAGGCGCAGCGCGACGTCGACGCGCGCTGGGCCGACCGGGCGGGATGGAACGCCAGCGCAATCCGCAATGTCGGCGGGGTCGGCTGGTTCTCCTCCGATCGCACCATCGGCGAATATGCCCGCGATATCTGGAACGTGATGTGAGGCCCCCGGCCGACGCCATCGCGGCGCTGCTCGCGGGGCGTCATGCCGATCCTTTCGCGCTGCTCGGACCACATGCCGGCCCCGAGGGGACGTTCGTCCGCGCGTGGCTGCCGAATGCGCAGAAGGTGTGGGCGCACGATCTGTCGGGCAAGCTGCTGGGCGAGTTGAAGCCGGTGGGCGACGGTATCGTCGAGGGCGTGATCGATGGCCCGCCCCGGCCGCTGCTCTATTATGCGCGGGGCGGTGGTGGCGAATGGTGGGTCAAGGACCCGTATAGCTTCGGGCCGGTGCTTGGGCCGACCGATGACTTCCTGATCGCCGAGGGCACGCATCTGCGCCTGCACGACAAGCTGGGTGCCCATCCGATCCGGCATGAGGGTGCCGATGGCATGCACTTCGCGGTCTGGGCACCCAATGCGCAGCTGGTCAGCGTGGTCGGCGACTGGAACCATTGGGACGCCAAACGGCATCCGATGCGGCTGCGGAGCGATGTCGGAGTCTGGGAAATCTTCCTGCCCGATGTCGGGCCTGGTCAGGCGTACAAGTTTGCGATCATAGGTGCCAACGGCGAACGACTTCCGCACAAGGCCGACCCCTTTGCCTTTGAGAGCGAATTGCGGCCGGCAACCGCGTCGCGCACCGCCGCACCGATCGATCACGATTGGCGCGACGCAGCGCACCGCGAACACTGGGCTTCGGTCGATCCGCGTCGCGTGCCGATTTCGATCTACGAAGTCCATGCCGGCAGCTGGCAACGGGGGGATGATGGCTGGTTCCTGCCATGGGACCAGCTTGCCGACCGGCTGATCCCCTATGTCGTGGACATGGGCTTCACCCATATCGAGTTCCTGCCGATCAGCGAACATCCCTATGACCCTTCTTGGGGGTATCAGACCACCGGCCTCTACGCTCCGTCGGCGAGGTTCGGCGATCCGGCCGGGTTCGCGCGCTTCGTCGACGGTGCGCACAAGGCGGGTATCGGCGTCCTGCTCGACTGGGTGCCGGCGCACTTCCCGACCGACGCGCACGGCCTCGCGCGGTTCGACGGCACCGCGCTTTACGAACATGACGATCCGCGGCTCGGGTTCCATCCGGACTGGAATACGGCCATCTATAATTTTGGGCGGCGCGAAGTTTCGCAATTCCTAGTGAACAACGCGCTATTCTGGGCGGAGCGCTATCATGTCGACGGGCTGCGCGTCGATGCGGTGGCGTCGATGCTGTACCGCGACTATTCGCGCAAGGACGGCGAATGGATCCCCAACGAAGCCGGCGGGCGCGAGAATTGGGAGGCAGTCGACTTCTTGCGCGCCACAAACCGCGCCGTCTATCGCGCGCATCCGGGGTTCTTCACCATCGCCGAGGAATCGACGTCGTGGCCGGGCGTGTCGAAGCCGGCGCATGAAGGCGGTCTGGGCTTCGGGTTCAAGTGGAACATGGGCTTCATGCACGACACGCTCGCCTATATGGCGCGCGAGCCGGTGTATCGCTCGCATCACCATAACGAAATCACGTTCGGCCTGACCTATGCCTTCAGCGAGAATTTCGTCCTGCCGCTCAGCCACGACGAAGTGGTCCATGGCAAGGGGTCGCTGCTGACCAAGATGGCGGGCGACGATTGGCAGAAGTTCGCCAATCTGCGCGCCTATTACGCGTTAATGTGGGGCTATCCTGGCAAGAAGCTGCTGTTCATGGGGCAGGAGTTCGCGCAGCGGCGCGAATGGTCGGAGGAGCGTGCGCTCGACTGGAAATTGCTGGATGCCCCGGCGCATCGCGGCGTGGCGATGCTGATCCGCGACCTGAACCGGCTGTATCGCGAGACGCCGGCGCTGCACGCGCGCGATTGCGAAGGTGACGGATTCCGGTGGGCGGTTGTCGACGATGCCGCCAATTCGGTATTCGCATGGGAACGCCACGCACCGGGCGAACCGCCGGTACTGGTCGTCAGCAACCTGACGCCGGTGCCACGTGCGGGATACCGCGTTCCGGTATCGCAGGACGGGCGCTGGCGCGAGGTGCTGAACAGCGACGCATCGGATTATGGCGGCAGCGGAATCGGCAATCTGGGCGTTGTCGACAGCGAGGATCGGACGTTGGCGCTGACGCTACCACCGCTGGCCACGATCTGGTTCGAATACGAAAAGTAAAACGGGGAGAGATGCATGGAACGGCGGGGACAACCATTGGCGCGCGACGCAATGGCCTATGTTCTGGCGGGCGGACGCGGCAGCCGGTTGTTCGAGATGACCGACACCCGCGCCAAGCCTGCCGTCTATTTCGGCGGCAAGAGCCGGATCATCGATTTCGCGCTGTCAAACGCGATCAATTCGGGCATCCGCCGGATCGGCGTGGCGACCCAGTACAAGGCCCATAGCCTGATCCGCCACCTCCAGCGCGGCTGGAACTTCCTGCGCCCCGAACGCAACGAAAGCTTCGACATCCTGCCCGCCAGCCAGCGGATCAGCGAGTTTCAGTGGTATGAGGGGACCGCCGACGCGGTGTTCCAGAATATCGATATCATCCAGAGCTATAGTCCCGAATATATGGTCATCCTGGCGGGCGACCACATCTACAAGATGGACTATGAGTTGATGCTGCAGCAGCATGTCGACACTGGTGCCGACGTGACCGTGGCATGTATGGAAGTGCCGCGGATGGAGGCGGTCGGGTTCGGTGTGATGCACGTCGACGCGACCGACCGGATCATCGATTTCGTCGAGAAGCCAAAGGATCCGCCCGCGATCCCCGGCCAGCCGGACCGCGCGCTCGCCAGCCTCGGCATCTATGTGTTCCGCACGAAATTACTGTTCGAAGAGTTGCGGCGCGACGCCGATACGAAGGATTCGAGCCGCGATTTCGGCAAGGATCTGATTCCGTGGCTGGTGAAGCACGGCCATGCGCAGGCGCATCGCTTTTCGGCATCCTGCGTGCGCAGTCCGGAGGAGCCGCGCGCCTATTGGCGCGACGTCGGGACGGTCGATGCCTATTGGGAAGCGAATATCGATCTGACCGACGTGGTACCCGAACTCGACCTGTACGACCGCAGCTGGCCGCTCTGGACCTATTCGGAAATTACCCCGCCGGCGAAGTTCGTGCATGACGTCGATGGCCGGCGCGGCTGCGCGGTGTCGAGCCTGGTGTCGGGCGACTGCATCGTTTCGGGATCGAGCATCCATCGCAGCCTGCTCAGCACCGGGGTACGCGCGCACAGCTACAGCAATATCGACGAGTCGGTGATCCTGCCGATGACACATATCGGACGCGGCGCAAGGCTGACGCGGTGCGTGGTCGATGCCGGCGTGACCATTCCCGACGGGCTGATCGTCGGCGAGGACCCGGTGATCGACGGCCACCGCTTCCGCCGGACGGAGCGGGGAATCTGCCTGATCACGCAACCGATGATCGACCGGTTGGAGGCATGATGTGCCGTTCTCAAATCCTCCCCGCCCCGCGGGGAGGGGGACCGTCCGCAAGACGGTGGAGGGGGGTGTCCGCGAGTAGCGCCGGCGCGGGCGGGGAGACGCCGCTCCACCAGCCTTTGGCTGGTCCCCCTCCCCGCACAGCGGGGAGGATTTGATGCGTGTACTATCTGTCGCTTCCGAAGCCTATCCACTGGTCAAGACCGGCGGTCTTGCCGATGTCGTCGGCGCCCTGCCTGCCGCGCTGGCGCCGCATGGCGTCGAGACCTCAACGCTGTTGCCCGGCTACCCATCGGTCCTGAAACATCTGAGCAAGGCCAAGCCGGTCCATCGCTGGACCGCCCTGCTCGGCACGCCAGCCGCGCTGATCGAGGGAACGATCGACGGCCATCCATTGCTGGTCCTCGATGCGCCCGAACTGTTCGCGCGTGTTGGCGGCCCCTATGCCGATGCGACCGGTCGCGACTGGAGTGACAATTGGCGGCGCTTCGCCGCGCTGGGCCGGGCGGCGGCCGATCTGGCATCGCGCTTCGACCTGCTGCATGCGCATGACTGGCAGGGGGCGATGGCGCCCGCCTATCTCCGCTATGACGGCGCCGATGTGCCGAGCGTCCTGACGATCCACAACATAGCCTTCCAAGGCCGCTACGACGCGGCGATCTTTCCGGGGCTGGAGCTGCCCGATGCGGCGTTCGCGCTCGACGGGATCGAATATTATGGCGGGGTCGGGCTGCTGAAGGCCGGACTGGCATCGGCCGATGCGATCACCACCGTTTCGCCGAGCTATGCTGAGGAAATCCGCCGCGCCGAATTCGGCATGGGGCTGGAGGGGCTGATCGAGGCACGGCGCGACCGGGTCAGTGGCATCGTCAATGGCATCGACCCGGCGGTGTGGTCGCCCGAGAACGACACCGCCCTGCCCGCCCGCTATACCGCCCGCAACCTGTCGCGCCGGCGCACCAACAAACGCGCTGTCGAAGCGGCGTTCGACCTTGATCGTGGCGACGGACCGATCTTCATCGTGGTCAGCCGGCTGACATGGCAGAAGGGGATGGACGTGCTCGCCGATTGCGTCGACGCGCTGGTCGGCATGGGCGGACGCCTCGCCCTGCTCGGATCGGGCGACGCGGCGCTGGAAGGAGCGTTCATGGCGGCACGCGGCCGGCACCCCGGACGGGTCGGCGTGCGGATCGGCTATGACGAGTCGCTGTCGCATCTGTTGCAGGGCGGCGGCGATGCCATTCTGATCCCGTCGCGCTTCGAACCATGCGGGCTGACGCAGCTTTACGGGCTAGCCTATGGCTGCGTACCTGTGGTGGCACAAACGGGCGGACTGGCAGACACGGTCATCGACGCCAATGAGGCGGCGGTCGCCGCCGGCGTCGCGACCGGTATCCAGTTCGGATCGGTCACCACCGATGGCCTGCTCCACGCACTGCGTCGGACGATGGCGCTTCATGCCCGGTCCGAACTGTGGACGACGATGCAGAAACAGGGGATGCGCGCGGACTTCTCGTGGACGCGCAGCGGCGCGCGCTATGCCGATCTCTATCGCAGCCTGACCGCACAGTGACGCCCGGCGCCTGTCCGTTCGATGGCGGCACCCGCTTTGCCGTGCGCGCGCGCGATGCGGCAACGGTCTTGCTGTGCCTGTTCGATGGCGACGACGAACGCCGCGTGGCGATGACCCGCGACGGCGACTGGTTCGTGGTGGAGGTTGCCGGCATCGGCCCCGGTCAGCTTTACGGCTATCGCGCCAACGGCGAATGGGCCCCCGATCGCGGACGCTGGTTCGATCCGGCGAAGCTGCTGGTCGATCCCTATGCGATCGAACTCGATCGACGCTTCGCCTATGATCCGGCGCTATCAACCTTCGGTAGCGACACCGCCGCGATAGTGCCCCGCGCGATCGTTCCCGCGCTGCTAGAGCCGGTCGCGTTCGAAGGTCCGCGCATCGATCCGGCGCGACCGATCTACGAGCTGAACGTGCGTGGCTTTACCATGCTGCATCCCGATGTTCCGGAGGCGCAGCGGGGGACGATCGCTGCGCTCGGACACCCGTCCGTCATCGCGCATCTCCGCAAGATCGGGGTCGGCACCGTCGAATTGATGCCGATCGTCGCGTGGATCGACGAACGGCATCTGCCGCCGCTCGGACTCAGCAACGCATGGGGCTATAACCCGGTCGCGATGCTGGCAATCGATCCCGGCCTCGCACCCGGCGGGGTCGCCGAACTGCGGGACACGATCGCGGCGCTGCATGCGGCAGATATCGGGGTGATCCTCGATGTCGTGTTCAATCACAGCGGCGAGAGCGACGTGCATGGGCCGATCCTGTCGCTGCGCGGGCTCGACGATCGCAGCTATGCCCATGCACCCGATGGCAGCCTCATCAACGATACCGGCACCGGCAACACGCTGGACGCCGGCGATGCCGGGGTCCGCGACCTGATCCTCGCCTCACTTCGCCACTTCGCATCGCTGGGGGTCGACGGGTTTCGCTTCGATCTGGCGCCGGTCATCGCACGGTCGCCGGGGTTCGACATGCACGCCCCGATCTTCGCCGCGATCGCCGCCGACCTGGTGCTCGCCGACCGGGTCATGATCGCCGAGCCATGGGATATCGGCCCCGGCGGATATCAGTTGGGAAATTTCCCGGCCGACTGGCTGGAATGGAACGACCGATATCGCGACGATGTGCGCCGGTTTTGGCGGGGGGATGGCGGTGTCGGTCCGCTTGCGACCCGGGTCATGGGATCGTCCGATATCTTCGGGTCGCCCACCCGCAGCGTCAACTTCCTCGCGGCGCATGACGGGTTCACGCTTGCCGACCTCGTCGCGCATGTCGATCGCCACAATCACGCCAATGGCGAGGACAATCGCGACGGCCATGGCGACAATCTGTCGTGGAACCATGGGGTGGAAGGGCCGACCGCCGACCCCGCAATCGAAGCCGCACGAACGGCCGATCTGCGCGCCCTGCTGGCAACTTTGTTCGCGACGCGAGGGCATATCCAGTTGACCGCAGGCGACGAATTCGGCCGCAGTCAGCAAGGTAACAACAATGCCTATGCGCAGGACAATGCGATCACGTGGATCGACTGGACGGCGCGTAACACCGAGCTGGAAGACTATGTCGCCGGGCTCGCACGATGGCGGCGGGAGCGGCCGGCGGTGTTCGATCGAAACGTGCCCGATCAGGCGTCGTGGCTGGCCCTCGACGGAGCAGCGATGACGCCGATGCATTGGGAAGCGACCGACTGTCCCGGCTTCGAACTCCGCCTGCCCGGCGCATCGATCCGCATCGATCGCGCCGGGCGGATTGTCACGCTGCGATAGGCTCCCGCACCCGCAGCATCGCGACGGCGGCCAGCGCCATTACCGTCGCCGCCACCAGCATCGTATAGGCCGGGTTGGTCGGAAACCACGTCTTGATGACCCCGCCCATCACCGTCGCGACGATCAATTGCGGAAGGACGATGAAGAAGTTGAAGATGCCCATATATACGCCGAGCTTGCGTTGCGGCAGCGCGTTGGCGAGCAGGACATAGGGCATGGTCAGTACCGAAGCCCAGGCGATGCCGATCCCGATCATCGGCAGGATCATCGCCGTCCGGTCGTGCGTCACGAAGATGCCGATATACGCCACCGCCCCGATGGCGAGGCACAGCAAGTGGGTCCGTGCCGCGCCGATGCGGCGCGCCAGTACCGGCAGCGCGAACGCCGCCACGGCCGCGACACCCGAATAGATGGCGAAGAGGACCCCGACCCAGCTACCTGCCTGATTATAGCCGTCCGACGTCGGATCGATCGTGCCCCAGACCTGCTGTGCGATCACCGGGGTCGTATAGACCCACATGATGATGAGCGCCCCCCAGGTAAAGAACTGGACCAACGCCAGCCGCCGCATCGTATCCGGCATGGTCGCCAGATCGCCGATGATGTGGCTGAGCACATTGTCGCCCCGCCCGCCGCGGACCAGTGCGCCCGACACGAGTTGCGCCACGCCATAGAGCGCGATGCCGGCAGCGACGAAATAGGCTTCGCGCCCGCTCTCCAGCGCGCCGCTGCGTTCGGCCCAGGCGATCAGCAGCGCGACGACGATGCCACCCGCGATCCACAAGGGACCACGTTGCGGAACGACGGGGGGCAGCCGGTCGGCAGCTTCCCCGGCCTCTTCCCCGAACGCCGCCAGTTCCCCCGGGCTGTATTCGCGAACGGTCAGCACCGTCCACAGCACCGCCGCTAGCAACATCGTGCCGCCGAAGTAGAAGCCGTAGCGGACTGCGTCCGGCACTTGGTCTCCTGTCGCGGTGTTGCTGACGCCGAAGCCGTGTTCGAGGACATAGGGCGCGATGCTGGCGACGACCGCGCCGGCACCGATGAACCATGTCTGGAACGCATAGCCCGCGGGGCGCTGTTGCGGCGACAGCATGTCGCCGACAAAGGCGCGAAACGGCTCCATCGAGACGTTCAGCGACGCATCGAGTATCCACAACGTAATTGCCGCAGCAAGGATACTCGGCGAGTTCGGCATGAAGAACAGCGCGCAGGTGCAGAGGATAGCGCCGAACAGAAAATAGGGTCGCCGGCGTCCCAGCCGCCCCCAGGTCCTGTCGGAATAATGGCCGATCAGCGGCTGGACCAGCAGCCCGGTCAACGGTGCTGCGATCCACATCAGCCCCAGCTGGTCGATCGGCGTGCCGAGCGACTGGAAAATCCGGCTGGCATTCGCATTCTGCAGCGCGAAGCCGATCTGGATGCCGAAGAAGCCGAACGAGATGTTCCAGAGCTGGGCGAAGCCAAGCGTCGGGCGGGTCTGCATCTAAATCCTCTCCATCCATGGGGAGGGGGACCGTCCGCAGGACGGTGGAAGGGCGTGCCCCAAATGCCACCGTTGCGTTCGGGCCTATCCCCCTCCACCACCGCCTTTCGCGGCGGTCCCCTCCCCGCGCGCGGGGCGGATTTGTTATCGTCTCTTCGCTGCCACGAAACGGATCGCTTCGCCACCGCCGGGTGCCAGCGCGATCGTCATCGTGTCGCCCTTCTTCACCTGCCGCTGTTCGATCGTGATCGAATGGCGCGCATCAGTGCGGTAGTCGGCACCCGGACCATCGCGATAGATTTCGGCGGTATAGGTCTTGCCGGCGTCGAGGAAGTCGAGCTTCACCGTCGAACTGCGCGCCTCTTCGTCGCCGATCGCGCCCAGATACCAGTCGGTGCTGCCAGCCGCCTTGCGCACGATCGTCGCATAGTCGCCGACCTCGCCATTCAGCACGCGCGTGTCGGACCAGTCGGTCGGCACGTCGCGGATGAACTTGAAGGCTTGCGGGTAGCGGGCATAGTTTTCCGGCGTATCGGCCGCCATCACGACCGGCGAATACAGCACGACGTACAGCGCCAATTGCTTGGCGATCGTCGACTTGATCGCGCTGCCATTGCTGCCGGTCAGGCTGAGCACGCCCGGCGTGAAGTCCATCGGTCCGCCCAGAAACTGGGTAAAGACCATGTTCGCCTCATGCTCGGGCGGGTTCTTGCCACCCTCCCACGCATTATATTCCATGCCGCGCCCGCCTTCGCGGCTCAGCCAGTTGGGGTAGGTGCGGCGCAGGCCGGTGTCCTTGACCGGTTCGTGGCTGTCGATCGACACCTTGTAGCGCGCCGCTGCGTCAAGGACACGCTGGTGGTGGTTCACCATCCATTGTCCTTCATGCCATTCGCGGTGCTGCGACCCGTCGGCATCGACGCGCTCGATCTGGCCGGCATCGGTGACGTAGCCGGTCTTGACCACCCGCTCGCCATGATCGGCCGCCCATTTGAACGCGCTGTCGAGCTGCGCGTCGTAATGGCTCACTGAACCGCCGGTTTCGTGATGGCCGATCAGACGAACGCCCTTCGACTTCGCATAGGCCGCCAACGCTGCCGCATCGAAATCCGCGGTCGGTCCGCTGAAGTTCATGTCGTTACCGTTGCCCAGCCAATCGCCGTCCCAGCCGACATTCCAACCCTCGACCAGCACGCCCTGAATGCCGTTGGCGGCGGCGAAGTCGATATAGCGGCGGACATTGGCGGTGGTCGCGCCATGTTTCGGCCCGCGCGCCCAGGTCCAGTCACCCTTGATCATGTTCCACCACACGCCGACGAACTTGCCCGGCTGAATCCAGCTTGCGGTGTCGCCCAGCTTGTTGGGTTCGTTGAGGTTCAGCCCGATCCGGCTGGCATTGTAGAGGCCGGCGGCATCGTCGGCGATCGCGATCGTCCGCCATGGCGTCGAGAAACCGGCGGCGCGCGTCACCTTCGGACCGTTCGATCCCGGCGTCAGCACCGCGCGAAACGTCGTACCCTCCGAACGGGCGAGGTTCATCGCCGAATAGTCGGTCAGCGCCGCTTCATGGATCGCGACGTGACGACCGCTGGCCAGCTTGACCGTCATCACCGTCTGCGCGGTGCCGACCGCGTCGAGCGGCGTCTTGTTGTACAGATATTCCTCGCGGTTCCATTCGAACGCCGGCTTCCACCATGCGGTGCCGGGTTCGGCAAAGGCGAACTGGGTCAGTTCGTCGGCGATGTTCGCCGTCGTCAGGTTCGGCTGTTTCGGCAGCGTGTAGCGAAAACCGACCCCGTCATCGAACAGGCGGAAGGTAACCGCCATCTCGCGCTTCAGGTTCTTCGCCTCGCGAAAGGTGACCGTCAGTTCGGTATGGTTGTCGCGGATGGTCTTCCATTCACCGAACGGCTGCGTCCAGCTGCTGTCCGACCGGTCGCGCTTCGTTCCCGCCAGCGTCAACCCGCGCTCGATCTTCGGCGCGTCGGTGAACAGGAAGCCGAGCTTGCTGTCGTTCAGCACGGCCTTGCCGTCCTTGGCGATCGAATAGCTCGGGCGGCCTTCGTTATCGAGGCTGACCGCAAGTGTCAGCTTGCCGTCGGGCGAGGCGGCTCGCGCGACGACCTCCGCAAAGGCGGGCGACGCCATCGCGGTCATGCCGGCAAGCGCCAGCGCCAGTTTCATCATCCTCAACAGTCTGTTCCTTATGCTTCGTCGCAGATGGCGACGCGCGCCGCAAACGGACCGAACCGGTCCCCGTCCACGTCGCCAATGGTTTCAATCGCATGCCACCCGTCGCCGCCGGCAAACGCGGCCGGTGCGTTCGACAGGTTGAACACGCAAAGCATGCGCTGTCCGTCCAGCTCGCGTTCGAAGGCGAGGATCGCAGCGGAAGCCTCGACGATCGTCATGCTGCCCGAACGCAGCGCCGGATGGGCGTTGCGCAGGCGCAGGACATGGCGAGTGAAGTTGAGCAGCGAATGCGCGTCGGCTTCCTGTTTGTCGACGGCGAGCGGCCGATGTGTAGCGCCCGCAGGCAACCAGGGCTTGCCCGCGCCGAAGCCGAGATTTTCGGCATCGGCGACCCACGGCATCGGCGTGCGGGCACCGTCGCGCGACAGCGTCAGCGGCCAGTTGGCGATCGCCTCCGGATCCTGCAGATCCTCGAACGCGATGTCGACCTGTGGCAGCCCCAGTTCCTCGCCATTGTACAGGAAAATGTTGCCGCGGAGACAGGCGAGCAGCAGCATCTTGACCCGCCCGAACGCATCGGCATCGGCACCTTCGGGCAGCCAGCGTGATACGGCACGCGGCGCGTCATGGTTTTCGAACGCCCAGCTCGGCCATGGCGAGCCTTCGTCCCACGGCTCGATCGCGTCGCGCAGAATGCGCGGGCTAAGTTCGGGGGCGTAGAGAAAGTCGAAGCCATAGGCGGTATTCAGCCGGTTGCCGCCGCCGCAGAAAAGCTTCATCTCGCGCGTGGCGTCGTCGCCACCGATCTCGGCAACGGTGAAGCGATCGCCATCATAGCTGTCGAGCAGCACCCGCACCCGTTCGAGGAACGCCGGAATATCGGGATGGCTTTGATTATATAGCTTGCGCTGAAAATCGAACGGGCGGGTGCGCGTCTTGCCGTTGCTTGGCATTGGCGGATTGTCGCGCAGTTCCGGGTCGTGCATCGCGAAATTGATCGCATCGAGCCGGAACCCGTCGACGCCACGGTCGAGCCAGAAGCGCGCGGTGTCGAGCAACGCTTCCTGCAATTCCGCATTATGGCCGTGGAGTTGCGGCTGTTCCTTCAGGAAGTTGTGCAGATAATATTGACCGCGCCGTGCATCCCATGTCCATGCCGGTCCGCCGAACACCGACTGCCAGTTGCTGGGTGGCGAACCATCAGGCTTCGCATCGGCCCAGACATACCAGTCGGCCTTCGGATTGGTGCGGCTCGACCGGCTTTCGACGAACCACGGATGTTCGTCGCTGGTATGCGACCAGACCTGATCGATGATGATCTTGACGCCTAGCGAATGTGCCTTGGCGATCAGCGCGTCGAAGTCGACGAGCGTGCCGAAAATCGGGTCGACATCGCAATAATTCGCAACGTCATAGCCGAAATCTTTCATCGGTGACGTGAAGAAGGGCGACAGCCAGATGGCATCGACGCCGAGCGACGCGACATGATCGAGATGCGCGGTGATGCCGGGCAAGTCGCCGATTCCGTCGCCATTGCTGTCCGCGAAGCTGCGCGGGTAGATTTGATAGATCGTCGCGCCGTGCCACCAGCGGCGCGTATTCGCAGTCTCGGTCATCAGCGGGTCTCCGCGGCGCATACCGCATAGCCAAGGGCGGGAAGGTCGACGCGCACAGCGCCGGGCGCGGTCACGCTGCCGCAACGTCCGGCGAGTGCGCGGAAGCCGGTCGAGGCAGTCTCGACCTGTACATTGCGGGTGATCGGCGCGGCCGAAGTGTTGAAGAGCAACAGCACTTCGGCGTTGCTGGTCGGATCGAAGCGGGAGATCGCGAGCAAGCCGGGCGTTTCCTCCCGCGCGCGCAACACCTGCCGCCCGCGGGTCAGCGCCGGATTGGTGGTGCGCAGCTTCGCCAGTTCGGCAATCTGGCGATAGAGCGGATGCGTCGGCGTAAAGTTCGCAGTCGCGGTAGTCGCCGTCGTGCCGACCAGCTTGTTGTCGTTGTACGACGCGACCTGCGACGCGAACATATCCTCGCGCGCGTCCTGATCATTGCCGTCGCCGGCAAATCCCTGTTCGTCGCCCGAATAGATGGTCGGGACGCCGCGCAGCGTCAGCAGCATCGCGTTCGACAGCATGACGCGTGACAGGATTTCGGCATCGCTCGCTTCGGGCCGAGCTTGCCGGAGGTAGAAGGCGAAGCGGCCATTGTCGTGGTTGCCGGTGAAGGTGGGCAATTGCCGTGCCGTCGCCTCGCCCCCCGCATAGAGTACATCGCCGTCGAACACGGTTTCGAAGGCGTCGGTGCCCTTCTTGCCCGCGACGGTCTGCACGACGCCCTCCCGGAACGAGAAGTCGAGGACGGCGGGGAATTTGCCGGTCTTGGTCCATGCAGCGAGGCCGCCCGCGTCGAGCGACGACAGCGCGACTTCGCCGAAGATGTGGAAGTTCGGTATCCCCTTCGCCTTGGCGCGCTCCAGCATCGCGGGCACGAACGCCGCCCAGAACTCCGGGTTCACATGGCGCGCGGTGTCGATGCGATAGCCGTCGATGCCGAACCGGTCGATCCACCCACCGAAGATATCGATCATGCCCGCGACCACGCGCGGATTCTCGGTCATCAGGTCGTCCAGCCCGACGAAATCGCCCATTTGCGAGCTTTCGTTGGTGAAGGTCGTGTTGCCGCGATTATGATAATAGATCGGATCGTTGAGCCATGCCGGGACCTTCACCGCCTTTTCCGGGGCGGGGACATAGGGCGTGTAGGCGAAGGATGGGTCGGTCAGCTTTGCGAAATTGTCCGCCGTCTGCACATTGTCCCCGGCGAAACCGGGGTTCTTGCCCTTAGCCGCATAGGGATAGTCGGCGCGGCTGCGATAGACGCAGGCGCTCTTGTTGGCACATTCGCGATACTGGATTACGTCGGCGGTGTGGTTGGCGATGATGTCCATATAGACCTTCATCCCCCGCGCATGCGCCGCATCGACCAGCGCCTTAAAATCGGCATTGGTGCCGAGATGCGGGTCGACCTGCGTGAAGTCGGTGATCCAATAGCCGTGATAGCCGGCCGATTCCTGCCCCGGACCGCCCTGCACCGGCTTGTTCTTGAAGATCGGCCCGACCCAGATCGCGGTGGCGCCCAGCGACTGGATATAGGGCAGCCGCGCGGTCAGCCCCTTCAGGTCGCCGCCATGATAAAAGCCCTTGGCGGTCGGATCATAGCCATGGACCATGCGGTCGCCGCGAAGGCCACCGCGATCGTTCGATCGGTCGCCATTTTCGAACCGGTCGGGCAGGACGAAATAGATCACCTCGTCCTCGGGCGCGCGGGCGCGAAAATCCTGCGCGGCGGCAGGCAGGACGCTGGAGCCGAGGGTAAGGGCCAGAAGCAGGGATCGGATCACGCGGCAACCTTTGCATCGGGCGCCGGACAATGGGCGCGCAGGAACTGGTCATGGGTCGGCATTCGCGCGACCGTGGCGGCGACATGTTTAGAATGCATGTCGAGAAACTGGGTTCGGCGATCGGCGGGCAGCGCGTCGGCGAGCGGGTGATAGCCTTCCGCCCGCACCCCCTGCCCGACCAGCAATTGCAGCCACGCGACCTCGGCGAACAATTCATGCTCGTCGCGGACGATGCGGCCGGATTCGCGGAACAGCGTGATACGCTCGGCGAGGCTGTCGGGCAGCGGGGTTGCGCGCCGTTCCTGCCAAAACGGCTCGTCGCGACCGTTCAATGCATAATGTGCGATCAGGAAGTCGCGCACGCCGAGCCATTCGCGTTCGGACTGGCGGTTGAACTCGGCGATATCGGCCGGACGCGGTCGGGCTGCGGGCCATAGCGACAGCAGCCGAGCGATCCCCGATTGCACCAGGTGGATCGACGTCGATTCCAGCGGCTCGAGAAACCCTGCGGCCAGCCCCAGCGCTACACAGTTGCCGATCCAAGGCGCTTGGCGACGCCCGGTGGTGAAGCGCAGCGGCTTTGGATCGCCCAGCGCCGCGCCATCGAGAGTGCCGAGCAAGGTCGCCGCCGCCTCGTCGTCGGACATATGCGTACTGGCATAGACCAGCCCGTTGCCGGTCCGTGCCTGCAACGGAATGCGCCACTGCCAACCCGCTCTCCTCGCGGTAGCGCGGGTATAGGGCGTAATCGGTTGTGTCGCCGTGCAGGGCACCGCCAGTGCCCGGTCGCAGGGGAGCAACGACGACCAGTCGTCCCAACGATCGCCCGGCATCCGCCCGATCAACAGCGCGGCGAACCCCGAACAATCGATGAAGAAATCGGCAGCGATAACGCGGCCATCGTCGAGCGTAACCGCGGCGATGCTGGCATCGTTCTGGTCTACCGCGACCACCCGCCCCTCAATCCGCTCGACGCCACCGGCCTCAGCGCGTTCACGCAGATAGGCGGCGTAACGCGCGGCGTCGAAATGATAGGCCCAGGCGATCCCCGAAGGTGCCTGCGGATTGCCCGGATCGCGATCGAACCGGTTCGCCGCCGCCCCCCCGGCGCAAGCGCTGTGCGACCATAAGGATGCGGGTGCGTCGCCCCCACCCGCCGCCAGCCAGTAATGATGGAATGGCACCAGCCCCAGCGAACGGCCGATCGTGCCGAATGCGTGGATGTAACGGCTGTCCGTCCCGTTCCAGCCGGCGAACTCGATGCCGAGCTTGAAGCTGCCACCGGTACGGGCGACGAAATTATCCTCGTCGATGCCCAGATGCTGGTTGAACAGCCGCAGTTGCGGGATCGTCGCCTCGCCCACCCCGACCGTTCCGATCGCATCGGATTCGATCAGCGTAATACGGGTATCGGCGGGCAGGAACCGGGCCAGCGCCGCCGCCGTCATCCAGCCGGCGGAACCGCCGCCGACGATCGCGACGCTGCGGACGGGGTTCTGATCGATCGCCATCAACGCCTCCCGTCACCGCCGCCCGTCCGACATGCGGACGGGCGGGCTGTGGCATCAGAACCGGAACGATGCCCCGGCAAGGAAGCGCCGGCCATAGCTCTGATAATCGATTACCGCGAGGTCGTACGCCGGATCGACGGTCGCAAAGCGTTCGTCGGTCAGATTCTGCCCCTGCACGAACAGCGACAATCCTTCGAGCGTGGTGGCCTTCGGGAATTCATAGCCGATCTGCGCATCGATGATCGTCTCGTCCAGCGCGCGGCGACGCTGGCGATTGCCGCCGAAGCCCGACAGTTCGCCGACGAAGCTCGACCGGTACCGCGCCGATCCACGCGCGCTGAACCCCCATTTCTCAAAATAGGCAGTGCCGTTGACGACCCACTTCGAATAGCCCGGAATGTCTTCGGCGGGCGAGGTCGGGGTCGGCTTGATCTGCGTCTTGGTCCACGAACCGCCGCCGGTCACGCCGAAGCCGTCGAGGAACGATACGAAGGTGTTGAGCGGCAGCGTCGCCGCCAGTTCGACACCGTAGATGCTGCCGCCCTCACCGTTGATCGGCACGTCCGATCGACCGAGCGTCGGGGTGCCTGCCGGGGTACCGGTCGGAGTCGGGAAACCACCGTAATCGAACGGGATCGTCTGATTATACACGAACGACTTCAGGTCCTTGTAGAAACCCTGTGCCGCGATGTAGCCGGCGCGTCCGAAATATTTCTCGACCGTCAGATCGAACGAGTTCGATCGGATCGGCCGCAGGAAGGGATTGCCGCCGCCGCCGGTGATGATCTGTTCCTGCGGATTATAGCCATAGCCCTGCGACACGCGCATATCGTCGAGGCGCGGACGCTGTACCTGCCGCGCAGCACCGGCGCGGATCACCCAGTCGCCCGGCATACGCAGCGACAGGTTGAGGCTGGGCAGCAAATCCCAGTAATCGGCACCACGGATCGTCGGGACCAGCGTCCCGTTTGCCGCGACCAGACCCGACGACTTCTGTTCGGTCGCAACCGCCTGTACGCCGACATTGCCGGTCAGAACCGATGCGCCGATGTCCTGGTTGATGTCCGCCTGGACGTACATGGTCATCAGGTCCTCGGCGATGCGGAACGCCTTGGCCGGCACGTCAAGGCTGGTATTCGGGTTCAGCTGGTAGACACCACCCGCCAGCAGATCGCGCGGATCGTAGCTGAGCATCGGACCGAGACCCAGATAATCGAGACTGGTCGGCTCCTGCACATATTGGTCGGGAATGCGCAGCGAGCGCAGCCCGCCACTCAGCGCAAGCAGCGCCTCGACCGGATCGAGCGACTTGTCGCGATCGGTATAGTTCAGCCCCGCCTTCACCGCGCCGAAGAAGCCGTCCAGCTCCTTCTCAACCTCGAAGCGATATTGCGCGATCCGGTCCTGCACCTTGCGGTCGTTATAGTAACCGGCCTGCAGGTTCGATCCGCCCCAGCCGAGCGGATCGGTCAGCAGGATCAGGTTCGGATCGGAATAGTTGAGCGTCGGGCTGAAGCGCGTACCCGTTTTGCCGCTGGTGAAAGCGATGGTGTCCTTCGCGCCGACATTCTGGCCGTAGCCGGTACCGGCATAGCTTTCGAGAATGATCTCCTCACGGTCGGTGCGCGAATAGCTGGCGTCGAGCGTCGCGTTCCAGCCATCGTCGCCGCGCCACGCCATGTTGTAGCCGAAGGCGTAGAGCTTCGCCTTGCGCTCGAACGCGTCGTTGCGGACGACGCCTTCGACATTGCCGAACGTGCCCGAGGTGATGAAACCGTCGCTGTTCGCGGTCGTACCGGTCAGCTTGACGCCCTGCGGCTGGGTCGGATCGTTGAACGCCTGTCCATAGCCGAGCGGCAGTTCGATGCCGCGCTTCAGCTGATCGTCGTTGAAGTCCGAATAGAAGCCGTCGACCGTCACCGTCAGGTTATCGACCGGCTTGTACTGCAGCGTGCCCGACAGGCCGAGCCGCTTTAGCCGGGTCGAGGTAACATAGGATTTCGATCCGCCGATCACCCCCTGCCCGTTGAAGCCGGCATAGCCCCAGGCGTTGAATTCCTGGATCTGATAGGGTTCGTCGAGATAGTTAGCCGACAGGGCGATGCCGATCGTGTCGTCGGCAAACTGGTCGATATAGGTGCCGCTGACCCGGTAGCCCTTGTCGCGCGACCCGGCGTTCAGCTTGCCGAGATCGGCATAGGTGCCGCGCGCGCCGATCGAGATCGCCTGCCGCCCATATTCGAGCGGACGGACGGTGCGCAGGTCGACGGTACCCGACAGGCCCTGTCCGATCAGATTCGCCTGACCGGTCTTGTAGACCACGACCTGGCTCATGATTTCGGCCGGATACTGGTCATATTCGACGGCGCGGTTGTCGCCGGTCGAGGTCTGTTCGCGGCCGTTGAGCAGCGTGGTCGAGAAGTCGGGGGCGAAGCCGCGGATCGAGATCGAGTTCGACCGACCCGACACGCGCTGCGACGTCAGACCCGGCAGGCGCGCGATCGACTCGGCGATCGAGGCGTCGGGCAGCTTGCCGATATCCTCGGCGCTGATCGATTCGACGACCTGATCGCGGTTCTTCTTTTCGGCGACGGCGTTTTCGAGGCTGGCGCGAAAGCCGGTGACGACGATATCGACGTCTTCGTTCGCGGTGGGATCGGTCGGGTCGGTGCCGTCGGTCTGGGCCGTGCTCGGCTCCGGGGTGGTCGTCGCCGTCTGTGCGAACGCGCTGCCGGCTCCTGCCAGCGCACCGGCCGCGATCAATGCCGTGATGCTGGCACCGCGCGCCAGCCGGGCGCACGACCGCGCCTGCGATGAATACCGCATTTCCCAAACCTCCCCAGAAATGATTGATTCCCCGGTTCTTTCGCCCGGTTCGTCCGTACCCTCCTATTGAAACCATCCGGGCCGGTTGAGAAGCGGACAGCATACGTATTCAGTCGGTGCTTGCCGGTGACCGATGGCGGGCGCTACACCGGTCGTTCACGGATACGGATCAGGCCAAGGCGGCCATAAAGGACCAGGCATGGCGTCGGGCGACAAGCCGACCTCCTTCGATATCGCGGCGCTGGCCGGCGTGTCGCAACCGACCGTCAGCCGGGCGCTCCGCGGCGACCGCACGGTCAGCGCCGCCACGCGCCTGCGGATCGAGGCGATCGCCGCGCAACTGAATTACAAGGTCGACAAGAACGCCTCCGCGCTCCGCCGGGGCAGCACCTCGACGCTGGCGCTGCTGTTCTTCGAAGACCCCGCGCCCGACGGTTCGCGGATCAATCCGTTCTTCCTGTCGATGCTGGGGTCGATCCTGCACACGTGCGGCGCGCGCGGCTATGACCTGCTGACCTCGTTCCAGCAGCTCTCCGCCGACTGGCATGTCGATTACGAGGACAGCCGCAAGGCCGACGGACTGATCCTGCTCGGCTATGGCGATTTCGACGCCTATTCGCGGCGGCTCGACCAGCTGGTGGCGCAGGGGACGCATTTCGTCCGCTGGGGATCGCCCGATCCGGCGCATCCGGGCACCGTCATCGGCTGCGACAATTTCGCGGGCGGCCATGATGCCGGGCGCCACCTGATCGAACGCGGGCGGCGCGCGATCGCGTTTCTCGGTGATGCGTCGAGCCAATATCCCGAATCGCGCGACCGGTATCGCGGGCTGTCGGCCGCATTGCAGGCGAACGGGCTGCCGGTCGATCCGGGATTGCAGGTCGATGCGCTCTCCAGCGAGGCTTCAGGATACGACGCTGCCAGCCGACTCATCGCGCGCGGCATCGAATTCGACGCGATTTTCGCGGCGTCGGACATGATCGCACTGGGCGCGGTGCGTGCGCTGGTCGAGGCGGGGCGGAGCGTGCCCGACGACGTCGCGCTGGTCGGGTTCGACGATATTCCCGCCGCCTCGCTGGCGCAGCCGCCGCTCACCACCATCCGACAGGATTATGCGCGGGCGGGCGAGTTGCTGGTCGACATGCTGATCCGCCGGATCGACCGGCGGGAAACCGCGCCGACACTGTTGCCCCCCGAACTGGTCGTCCGGAAATCAAGCTGAGCCTCTTGCGTTAGATGATATAAAGTCACATCTGCGCAACCATGCAACGTACCACCCTTCTCGACGGCGCCGCGATCGGTGCGTCGCTGCTCTGCCTGATCCATTGCATCGGGCTGCCGATCCTGTTCGCACTGCTGCCCGCATTGGCGAGCATCGGTCTGCCGTCGTCGGAATGGCTGCATCTGCTGCTGTTGCTGACCGCGATACCGGTCAGCGCGCTGGCGCTGGTCGGCGGATGGCGCGCGCATGGCCGGGTCGTGCCGATGCTGCTCGGCGCGCTGGGACTGGCTGGACTGGCGGCGGGGCTGGCGTTCGACAGCGTGCCCGGCGCGGAAACCGCGCTGACCGTCGCCGGCAGCCTCGCGCTCGCCATGGCGCATATCGGCAACTGGCGACGGTTGCAGACCGCCTGACGCGATCAGATGCCGATCGAGACTTCCGGTCCGGCCACGCCCGGCACGTCGACCTCGAACCGGAACAGATTGCCCGCCAGCGGTTGCGCCGCGGCCTGATCGGCATCGTGATGCTTGTTCGCGGTGGTCGCGAACACCGTCTTGCGGTCGGGGCCGCCGAACGCGATCTTGGTGATCGCATCGACCGGCATCTTGATCGTCTCCAGCAACTCGCCCTTTGGCGAATAGCGGCGAATGCCCCAGCCGGCATAAAGGCTGATCCACACGCAACCCTCGGCATCTACCGCCGGGCCATCGGGAAAGCCCTCAGCATTCGGGATCGTCACGAACAGCCGCCGGTCGGTCAGCGATCCGTCGGCAGCGATGGTGCAGGCATAGATATGCCCGCCCAGCGTATCGACATGGTACAGCGTCCTGCCATCGGGGCTGACCGCCGGTCCGTTGGTGATCGCGACCTGCGGGCTCGACGCGATGGCCGTGCCATCGGCGGCAAGGCGATAGATCGCGCCGGTCGCCGCGCGCTCGCCATCGTCCATCGTCCCGAACCATAGCTGGCCGTTCGGCGCGACGGTCGCGTCGTTCAGCCGGTTGCCGGGCAGATTGGGCTCCGGATCGACCAGCAGCGTGAACGCGCCGGTCGTCGGGTCGAAGCGGTGCAACCCGGTTTGCAGCCCGGCAATGAATTTGCCATCGGCCGAGGGCAGCACGAAACCGCACTGGCCGGGCGCGGCCCAGCTGCGCCGCTCGCCGCTCGCCGGGTCGTAGCGGTGAATGCGCGGCGTCTTGATACAGACGAACCACAGCGCGTTGTCGCGGTCGACCCAGTTGGGCCCCTCCAGCAACGGCGCCGACAGGTCCCAGACGCTGACCGGTTCGGACTTCTGTACCTTCGTCATCCTATCGCCACCCTGCATCCACGAAGAAGCTGTGCCCGGTTACCAGCCGCGCATCGTCGGAGGCAAGGAACAGGATCATCGCGGCGATGTCGCCTGCGACCAACCGTCCGTTCAGACACTGCGCCTTCACGATCTCCGCCTCGCCCTCGGGCGTGTACCATTTCAGCTGGCGCGGGGTCCGGACATTGCCGGGAATGACGCAGACCGAGCGGATGCCGTCGCCGCCCAGTTCGCGCGCGAAGCTGCGGGTCAGCCCCTCGATCGCCGCCTTCGCGGTCTGGTAGAGGGTCAGTTCTTCCAGCGCGAGGTGCCAGCTGATCGACCCCATATTGACGATCACGCCCTTGCCCTTGGCCTTCATGCCCGGGATCACCGCCTGCGCCGCGAAGAACAGGTGGCGCAGATTCACGCCCATCCGGTTGTCCCAATAGGCTTCGTCGACCTGCTCGATCGAATGCCGGTCGTCGCTGGCGGCATTGTTGACCAACACGTCAAACTCGCCACCCTCCGCAATCGCCTGTTCGATCGCGGCCTTCAATGCGGCGATATCGGTCAGGTCGACGCGCTGGAACGACGGGGTCGGGCCGACGCCGGCCAGTTCCTCGATCAGCTTGAGCGAATCGGCTTCGGCGATGTCGAAGAAGGTGACGTGCGCGCCCTGCCGGACGAATCCTTCGACCACGCCCGCGCCGATCCCCGACCCGCCGCCGGTGATGAGCACGCGCTTGCCGGCGAGCGAGGGATAGGAAGCGCGGGCTTCGGGGGCGATTGGGTAGGCGAAATCGTCAGGCGACATGGAAGATATCCAGCAAAGAGGTGTCAGGCGGCGATCAGGCCGCGGCGCGCGAGGTTGCGCATCAGGTCGCGAATGCCGAAACCCCATGGGTCGGCAGCCTTGGAGGTGGTGACGGTGTTCGCCAGTTCGCCGAGCGACGGGGTCGAGATACGCACTACATCCCCCGGCTTGTGGGTAAAGCCGCGGCCCGGCTCGTCACGATCCTGCACCGGTGCGAACAACGTGCCGAGGAACAGGACGAAGCCGTCGGGATATTGATGCTCCGACAGCGCCTGCCGCACCAGATCCTCCGGATCGCGGCTGATTTCGCGCATCGTGCTGGTACCGGTCAGGACATAGCCTTCGGGACCGTCGATGCGCAGGTCGACGACCGCGTCGCGGACCGTGTCCATGGTGAAGTCGCCGTCGAACAGGCGGATGAACGGGCCGATGCCGGTCGAGGCGTTGTTATCCTTCGCCTTGCCGAGCAACAGTGCCGAGCGCCCTTCGAAATCGCGCAGATTGACGTCGTTGCCGAGCGTCGCGCCGACAACCTTGCCGTCGCTGGTGGCGACGACGACGATTTCCGGCTCGGGATTGTTCCACGACGAGTCCGAGCGGATGCCGACATCGGCGCCCCAGCCCACGGTCGACAGCACCGGCGCCTTGGTAAACACCTCCGCATCGGGGCCGATCGCGACCTCCAGATATTGCGACCACATGCCCGCCTCGATCAGCGCGGCCTTCAGTTCGGCGGCCTCGCTCGATCCCGGCTTCACCGACCGGATGCCGCCGCCGATGCGCGCTTCCAGATCGCCGCGAATGCCCTGCGCCGCATCGGCATCGCCGCGCGCGCGTTCCTCGATCACCCGCTCCAGCGCCGAGACGGCGAAGGTCACGCCCGCCGCCTTCACGCATTGCAGGTCGATCGGCGACAGGATCGGCGGATGTTCGCCCGCCGCATCGGCAAGCGCGGCGGTGTCGCACACCACCGGACCGTCGAGCGAGGCGATATCGCTCCGCTCCAGCAGGTCGGCGACGGTCGCGGCATGGGCCGACACGTCGATGACCTTGCCCCCCTTCACCACCACCGGCGTCGGGCCATCGGCCAGTTGCATCCGCCCGACCAGCAGCGCCTTGTCATGATCCACCGGCAGCATCCGCGCGGCATGTTCGCTTTTCATGTCCGTTTCCTCAGTGATTGTGGCGCGGCGTCGTTTCCGACGTCCGGCGATATTTGAGTGCAAGGTCGAGCACGCCGCCATCGCCGAGCTGGCCGACCTTCTCGCGGTAGATTTCCTCCCACGGCGTCTGGCTGGCCGGGACCGGCGGAATGCCCTCACCCTTGCGCCGCGCGATCTCGGCATCGTCGACCAGCATGTCGCAGCGACCATGGTTCAGGTCGATGCGGATCGTGTCGCCGGTACGCAGCCATGCTAGGCCGCCGCCGACCGCGCTTTCGGGCGAGGCGTTCAGGATCGACGGGCTGTCCGACGTTCCCGACTGCCGCCCGTCACCGATCGTCGGCAGGCTCTGGATACCGCGCTGGAGCAGGGCGGCGGGCGGCTGCATGTTGGTGACCTCGGCCGATCCGGGCCAGCCGATCACGCCCGCGCCACGGATGACGAGGATGCAATTCTCGTCGATCTCGAGCGCCGGATCGTCGATGCGATGATGGTAATCGTCCGATCCGTCGAACACGATCGCCCGCCCCTCGAAGCAGCCTTCGTTGCCCGGCTGCGACAGATAGCGTGCGCGGAAATCGGGACCGATGACGCTGGTCTTCATGATCGCGACGTCGAACAGATTGCCCGACAGGACGAGGAAACCCGCCTGTTCCTTGAGCGGTTGATCGTAGGGCCGGATGACCTCGCGATCGGTAGCGACGCGGTTGGCGACGTTCTCGCCGAGCGTCCGGCCGGTGACCGTCGCGACATTGCCGTCGACCTTGCCCACCGCGATCAGTTCGCTGAGCACCGCCGGCACACCGCCGGCGCGGTGGAAGCGTTCGCCGAGGAAGCGTCCGGCGGGCTGCACGTCGACCAGCAGCGGCAGGTCATAGCCATAGTCCATCCAGTCGGACGGCTTGAGCTCGATATCGGCATGGCGCGCCATGGCGTGGAGGTGCGGATGCGCGTTCGACGATCCGCCAATCGCGGTGATGAGCGCGATCGCGTTCAGGAACGACTGGCGCGTCAGGATCTTGGACGGGCGCAGATCGTCATAGGACATGTCGACGATGCGGCGGCCGGTTTCATAGGCGATCTGCCCACGCTCGCGATAGGGCGCCGGGATCGCCGCGCAACCGGGCAGCGACATGCCCAGCCCTTCGGCGATGGCGTTCATCGTCGAGGCAGTGCCCATGGTGTTGCAATGACCGGCGGACGGCGCCGAAGCGGTCGCGGCTTCGAGGAACTCTTCCTCGGTGATCTCGCCCGCCGCCAGCTTGCGGCGCGAGCGCCAGATGACCGTGCCCGAGCCGACCAGATCGCCGTCATGCCAGCCGTCGAGCATCGGCCCGCCCGACAGGACGATCGCGGGGATATCGACCGTCGACGCCGCCATGATCGCCGAGGGCGTCGTCTTGTCGCAGCCGGTGGTCAGCACCACCGCGTCGATCGGATAGCCGTTCAGAATCTCGACCAGCCCGAGATAGGCGAGGTTGCGGTCGATCGCGGCGGTCGGGCGGCGGCAATTCTCGAAGATCGGATGGGTCGGGAATTCCATCGGAATGCCGCCCGCCGCCTCGATCCCCGCCTTCACGCGCTTGACCGTCTCCAGGTGGATGCGGTTGCATGGCGTCAGGTCCGATCCCGACTGGGCGATGCCGATGATCGGCCGCCCGCTGGTCAGTTCCTTCGGCGTGATGCCGTAGTTCATGAACCGTTCGAGATACAGCGCGGCCATGTCGAGGCGGCCGGGCGCGGCGAACCATTCGCGCGATCGGAACGGACGGGCGGGGGTACGGGTCATCATGGCTACTCGGTCGAAAGGCCCCGCGAAACGCGGGGCCGAAGGTGGCGAAGGTTACACGTAACGCAGATTCTCAGCCCTGCATGTCCTCCAGTTCCTTGCCCTTGGTTTCATGGATGAATTTCTGGACGAGGAAGAAGCTGATGACCGCGCAGGCACCATAGAAGCTGTAGGTGATCGTCAGGCCGAGGCCCGCGGCCATGACCGGAAAGCTCTGCGCAATCAAATAGTTAGCGAACCATTGCGCGAAGCCGCAGATCGCCAGCGCCGATCCGCGCATCTGGTTCGGGAACATTTCGCCGAGCATGACCCACATGATCGGGCCCCAGCTGACGTTGAAGAACACGACGTAGAGGTTCGCCGCCCACAGCGCGAGCGTGCCGAGTTCGGCCGAAAGCTGCAGCTTGCCTGCCGGATCGAGCGTACCGTTGTGGAAGCAATAGACCAGCGCCCAGAGCGTCACTGCCATGCCCGCCGAACCGATCAGCAGCAGCGGCTTGCGACCGATCTTGTCGACCAGCGCGATCGTCACGAAACAGGCCGCGATCGAGACGACACCCGAGAGGATGTTGATCTGGAGCGACTGGTCTTCGGTGAAGCCGGCCAGTTGCCACAGCGTCGCGCCATAATAGAAGATCACGTTGATGCCGACCAACTGCTGGAACACGGCCAGCACGAGGCCCGCCCACACGATCGGACGGATGCCGCCCTTTACCGGGTCGAGAATGTCGCGCAGCGCCGGACGATGGTCCTTGCTGAACGAGGCTTCGATGTCGCGGATCTTGATCGCGGCGGCGGCCGGACCGAACAGGCGGGTCAGCACGATGCGCGCTTCGTCCAGACGGCCCTTCTGCACGAGGTAGCGCGGGCTTTCCGGGATAAAGAGCAGCGCGACGAGGAACACGGCGGCCGGGATCGCCTGCATCCAGTACATCCAGCGCCATGCCTCATAGCCCCCCCACCAGATCGAGGTGGACGCACCGGCGGCGGCGGCCAGATAATAGTTCACCACGAACGCGGCGGTCAGGCCGGTGATGATCATGATCTGCTGGATGGTGGTCATCCGCCCGCGAATGTTCGCGGGGGCCACTTCGGAGATATAGGCGGGCGACAGCACCGACGCCGCGCCGACCGCCATGCCGCCCATGAAGCGGGCGACGACGAACAGCAGCTGGACGTGGCTGAATCCCTGCACCAGCGCGCCGATCAGGAACAGCACCGCGGCGAGCATCATCACCTTGCGACGGCCCATGGCATCGGCCAGCTTGCCCGCAAGGAACGCGCCGACGAAACAGCCGATCAGCAGCGATCCGACCGTGAAGCCGAGCCCGGCCTCGCTGAGGCCAAACGCGCTTTTCAGCCCCTCCTGCGTGCCGTTTACCGCCCCGCTGTCATATCCGAACAACAGCCCCCCGATCGTCGCCACTGCAACGATCGCGATGACGAGCGCGATGTTCACGCGCTCCCCCGTCGCCTCTACCATCCCCATCCACTCCATGTTCACCGCCGTTCGAAACGGCGTGTTAGCGGTAACGGTGGCGAATTATTACGACGAATGCAAGCGCCCGCAATGAAAGGGCCGCGCCTTTTACGCGGCAGGGCGCCGCCGTGCCATTCCCGGACGCCCGGCCGCCACCGGTGCCGGTCCTGACGATTCGCGCACGATCAGTTCATGGTCGAGCACGCGGTCCTCGCCGGCGCCCTCCCCCTGGCCCATGCGACGATCGCGGATCTCGGCCAGCAGCATCTCGACCGCCGCCTCGGCCATCGCCGCGATCGGCTGGCGGATCGTCGTGATCTCGGGCCAGGTGGTGGTCGCAAGCGAGGTATCGTCGAAGCCGACAATACTCAGATCCTCGGGCACTTGCAGTCCGCGGCGATGCGCGACGCTGATCGCCGCGGCGGCCATGTCGTCGTTGCTGGCGAAGATCGCGGTCGGGCGGTCGTCGCGGTCGATCAGCTTCTCGCCGGCATCGATCCCCGATCGAAAGGTGAAATACCCCTGTTCGACCGGCATGTCGGCCAGATCGAGCCCCGCCGCCTCGATCGCCGCGACGAATCCGCGCCAGCGCTCGGCGCTCGACCCGTTATTGGGGTCGCCTGCCACGAACCCGATCCGGCGATGGCCGAGGTCGATCAGATGCTGGGTCATCGCCTGCGCCGCTGCGCGATCGTCGATCCGCACCGATGCGCGTCCCGGCTGCGCCACCCCGACCGCCACCGCGACCGAAGGCGTGCCGGCCGCGTCGAGTTCGTCACGGACCGGCACCGAATCCGACAGGGGCGGCGGCAGGATCACCCCCTGCACCGCCGTCGACGCGAAGCGGCGCGCGCCTTCGGCCTGTTCCTCGGCACTGTCACCTTCGCATGGTTCGAGGACGAGATGGCAGCCGACCTTGCGCGCGCCCTCCAGCGCCCCGATCAGGAAGTTCGACAGATAGGCGAGCGACGGATTGGCGTAGAGCAGCCCGATCTGTGCCGCCTCCCCCGCCGCCAGACTGCGCGCCGCGGTGTTGGGCCAATAGTTGAGCTGTTCGATCGCGGCTAAAACCGCCTCGCGCGTCGACTGGCGAACATTGGCACCGCCATTGACGACGCGCGACACGGTCATCGCCGACACGCCCGCCGAACGCGCGACGTCCTGCACGGTAATGCTGCCACCGCTGCGACGACTTGGCTTTTCCATGGATAAAAACCGCTCCCTTGCCGCAATGCTTATGGCGCGGAACGGGCGAATGCAAATCGTGCGATCGGTTGACGGCCCGGAGCGGGAAAGATAGCTGATAGCGCTACCAAATAGCGGCGGCGGGTGAACCGGATGCCGTATATCCCGGGAGAGAGAATGTGACCCTAGCGCCCAAGCCCGTTCGCATCGCGCTCGCCTGTCTGCTGGCAACCGCCGCGACCGGCACCCTCGTCGCGCAGACCCGGCCCAACCGGCCAGCTTCGTCCGAGCGCATGCTGTACAAGGACGCCTCGCAACCTGTCGCCGCGCGGGTCGAGGACCTGCTGCGCCGCATGACGCTGGAGGAAAAGGTCGCGCAGATGATCGGCATCTGGGAAAAGAAGCGCGACGTCCAGGATGCGAAGGGCAATTTCTCGGTGACGAAGGCCGCGCGCGCCTTCCCCAACGGCCTCGGCCAGATCACCCGGCCATCGGACAAGCGCGGCGTCACCGCCGGCAACAATGCGGCGGGCGTCACCGCCGATGCCGTCAACCGCACCGCGCAGGAAACCGCCGACTATATCAACGCCGCGCAGCGCTGGGCGGTCGAACAGACCCGGCTCGGCATCCCGCTCATCATGCATGAGGAAGCGCTGCACGGCTATGTCGCGCGCGGCGCCACCAGCTTCCCGCAGTCGATCGCGCTCGCCTCGTCATGGGACCCGGCGCTGGTCGAGCGCGTGTTCGGCGTGGCAGCGCGCGAGATGCGCGCGCGCGGTGCCAATCTCGCGCTCGCCCCCGTCGTCGACGTCGCGCGCGATCCGCGCTGGGGCCGGATCGAGGAAACCTATGGCGAGGATCCGCATCTGGTCGGCGAGATGGGCCTTGCCGCGATTCGCGGGTTCCAGGGTACCACCCTGCCGCTGGCGCCCAACAAGGTCATGGTCACGCTCAAGCACATGACCGGCCATGGCCAGCCCGAGAACGGCACTAATGTCGGCCCGGCCAACATCTCCGAACGCACGCTACGCGAGAATTTCTTCCCGCCGTTCGAACGCGCGGTGAAGGAACTGCCAGTGCAGGCGGTGATGGCGTCGTACAACGAGATCGACGGCATCCCCAGCCATGCCAACAAATGGCTGCTCGACGAGGTGCTGCGCCGCGAATGGGGCTATAAGGGATCGGTGGTCAGCGACTATTTCGCGATCAAGGAGCTGAACACCCGCCACAAGATGTACGGCACCGATAGCGCCGCCGCCGGCCGCCGTGCGCTCGACGCCGGGGTCGATATGGAGCTGCCCGACGCCGATGGCTGGTCGACGCTGGCCGCGATGGTCAAGTCGGGACAGGTGCCGCAGGAACAGGTCGACAATGCCGTCCGCCGCATCCTGACCATGAAGTTCCAGATGGGTCTGTTCGAAAACCCCTATGCCGACGCCCGCACCGCCGAGGCGAAGACCGCAACCCCCGACGCGATCGCGCTGGCCCGCGAAGCCGCCGTGCGCTCGATGGTGTTGCTCAAGAACCGGAACGATCTGCTGCCGCTCGACCCGGCCAAGGTCGGCAAGATGCTGGTCGTCGGCACCCATGCCCGCGACACCCCGATCGGCGGCTATTCGGACGTGCCGCACCACGTCGTCAGCGTGCTGGAGGGGATGCAGCAGGCTGCACAGGGCCGCTTCGCGGTCGAGTATGCCGAGGGCGTGCGCCTGACCCGCAGCCGCCAATGGGCCGGCGACAAGGTCGAACTGGTCCCGCCGGCCGAGAACGCCCCGCTGATCGAGGAAGCGGTGCGCAAGGCGGCACAGGCCGACACGATCCTGCTGGTGCTCGGCCAGAACGAGCAGTTGAGCCGCGAGGCCTGGGCCGACCAGCATCTCGGCGACCGGCAGAAGCTCGACCTGATCGGCGAGCAGAACGAACTGGCCCGCCGCCTGTTCGCGACCGGCAAGCCGGTGGTGGTCGTGCTGCTCAACGGCGGGCCGCTTGCCGCGACCTATCTGGAGGCCAATGCTCCGGCGATCGTCGAGGGCTGGTATCTGGGGCAGGAGACCGGCAATGCCGTCGCCGATGTCGTGCTCGGCCGCGCCAATCCCGGCGGCAAGCTGCCGGTGTCGGTGCCGCGCAGCGAGGGGCAGCTGCCGATCTTCTACAACCACAAGCCGACGTCGCGGCGCGGCTATCTGTTCGACAGCACCGCCCCGCTCTATCCGTTCGGCTATGGCCTGTCCTATACCAGCTTCGACGTCGGCGCGCCGCGGCTCGCCAAGGCGACGATCGGCCGGGACGAAACCGTGCGCGTGTCGGTCGACGTCGCCAATACCGGCCGCCGTGCCGGGGACGAGGTCGTGCAGCTCTATGTTCGCGACGACGAGGCGACGGTTACCCGGCCGGTGCTCGAACTCAAGCATTTCCAGCGGGTGACGCTGCAACCGGGCGAGAAGCGGACGGTGACCTTTGACCTGAAACCCGCCGACCTCGCCTTCTGGAATGTCGACATGCACCGCGTGGTCGAACCCGGCACCTTCACGATCAGCGCGGGTAACAGCTCGACCGCGTTGAAGGCGGCGACGCTGACGGTTCGCTGATCGATAGCGTACCCCCGCACAGGCGGGGGTACGTCCATGCGAACATCACCCTGCCCCGCAATAGGCCTCCAGGAACGCCCGGTGCGTCGGCATGTAATCCGCCGACTTGCCGATCGCATCGCGGATATGCGCCAGCCGTGCCCGCGTTTCGTCGAGCGACAGCGTCCCGGCGATCGGATCATGGCTCTCGGCACGCATCCCCTGCCCGTTCATCACCGCGAACCAGCTGGTATCGTTGAACAGTTCCTCATTTTCGCGAAACGTCCGGCCATGGGTGCGGAACACCCGCATCTTTTCGGCCAGCCGCTCGGGCACCGCCATCGTCCGGCAATGCCGCCAGAACTCCGAATCGTCGCGTTCGGTGGCGTGGTAGTGCAGGATGATGAAGTCGCGGATCTCGGCATATTCGGTCGACAGGATGCGGTTGTAGCGCTCGATCTCGGCGCTGCGGAAGCGCCGGTCGGGAAACATCGCCATCAGCCGCGACAGACCCGACTGGATCAGCCAGATGCTGGTCGATTCGAGCGGTTCGAGGAACCCCGACGACAAGCCGATCGCGACGCAATTCTTGATCCACATCGCGTCGCGGTGCCCGGTGCGGAACGGAACGAAGCGCGGTTCGGCGAGCGGCTCGCCGTCGAGATTGGCGAGCAGGATCGCTGTCGCCTCATCGTCGCTCATATGCGCGCTGCTGAACACATGGCCGTTGCCGATGCGGTGCTGCAACGGGATGCGCCATTGCCAGCCGGCGCGCCGCGCGGTCGACCGGGTGAAGGGCGCCATCGCCTCGGTCCCCGCGCAGGGCACCGCCACCGCGCGATCGCAGGGCAGCCAGTGCGACCAGTCGACGAACTTCGCGCCCAGCGTCTGTTCGATCAGCAGCCCGCGAAACCCCGAACAGTCGATGAACAGGTCGCCCTCGATCCGCTGGCCGTCCGCCAGCGTCACCGCCTCGACGAACCCGTCCTCGCGGCGAAGTTCGACGCGCTCGATCCGTCCCTCGTGCCGGACGACGCCGCGCGCCTCGGCATAGCGACGCAGATAGCGGGCATAGAGCCCCGCATCGAAGTGATAGGCATAGGCGATGTCGCTGAGCGGTGAATTGCCGGCATCGATCGGGCGCATGAACTTGCCCTGTTCGCTCGCCATCGCCTGCAACGACCATGGTTCGATCGTCGGTGCCTCGCCCAGGGCATGCAACCGCAGCCAATAGGCGTGGAACGAGATGCCGTTCATGTTGATGCCGTAGCTGCCGAACGGATGGAAATAACGGTGGCCGATCCGCGTCCAGTCGACGAATTCGATGCCGAGCTTGAAGCTGCCCTGCGTCTCGCGCAGGAATTCCGCCTCGTCGATGCCGAGCATGCGGTTGAACGTCGCCATTTGCGGGATGGTCGCCTCACCCACGCCGACCGTGCCGATCGCGTCGGATTCGACCAGCGTTATCGCGCAATAGTCTGTGGTCAGCAGTTTGGCGAAGGTGGCAGCGGCCATCCACCCCGCCGTCCCGCCCCCCACGATGACGATCCGGCGGATACGATCGTCGCTCATGCTGCGATGGGTCCGCGTGTCAACGGCATCGCCATAGCGAACGTCCTTTTGCGCCATTCCATTTTGCGAAATTCCGTTTCGTTCGTTGTGCAGGATCGGGCACGGAGCACGCCGACGGCGACACTTTTGCAACACATGCACATTTATTCAATACGGCACACTTGCTAGGCTATTGCTCCAGCGCCGGCTTCTCTCCTAAGCCCGACCCCGAACCAAAAATGTGCGCCGTAATGATAGCGCTACCATATTCCGGGGAGGAAGTTCTACGTGCCATTCCATTCAACATATTCGTCCTGTGGCGATCGGTCGCTCGCGGTCGCGCTGAAAGCCGGCGCTTCGCTCGTCGCACTATGCCTTGCCGCACCGACCCTTGCCCAGACCGCCGCCGGCGACGTCTCGCAAAGCTCGATCGCTCCCGGCACTGACAGCGCTGACAACCAGGCCGAACCGACCCAGGCGCCTGACGATACCGCTGCCCCTGACATCGTTGTCACCGGCTTCCGCCAGTCGCTGTCGAGCGCGCAGGGCATCAAGCGCAATTCGGACGTGATCGTCGACTCGGTCACCGCCGAGGATATCGGCGCACTGCCCGACCGTTCGGTCACCGAAACGCTGCAACGCATTCCCGGTGTGTCGATCAACCGCTTTGCGGCGGGCGTCGATCCCGACCATTTCTCGGTCGAGGGGTCAGGCGTGGTCGTCCGTGGCCTCACCTATGTCCGCTCCGAATTCAACGGACGCGATGCCTTTTCCGCGGGGAACAGCGGCGGGCTGAGCTTTGCCGACGTGCCGTCCGAACTGCTCGGCGGCGTCGACGTGTTCAAATCACCCTCGGCCGACCGGATCGAGGGCGGCATCGCCGGCGTCGTCAACCTGCGCACGCGCAAGCCGTTCGATCAGAAGGGGCTGCTTGTCTCCGCCAATGCCGAGATGAATTACGGCGAGTTTGCGAAAAAGGGTGCACCGTCGCTGTCGGCGCTGGTCAGCAACCGCTGGCAGACCGGCATCGGCGAATTCGGCCTGCTCGGCTCGATCAGCTACTCGCAGCTTTACACCCGCGCCGACCGGCTCGGCATCTCGTCGTTCCGCGTGCGCCCGATCTACTCGGACGGCACCCGCAACGACGTCGTCGCCTTCGACGGCGCAACCCAGACCGGCGAAGGGCTGTTCCCGCGCGGTGCGGTGATGGGCAGCCAGGATTTCAACCGCGAACGCTATGGCTATTCCGCCGCCGCCCAGTGGCGCTCGAACGACGGCTCGATCGAGGCGACCGCCCAGTTCCTGCGCTCCGACGCGCGGCAGGCTTGGAACGAACGCACTATCGAGATCGCGACCGACAACGTCACCACCAACGGCGACTCGCGCGCCCGTGCCGGCACGACGCTGAACTTCGACGATAGCGGCCTGTTCGAGAGCGGCATCATCACCGCGCCGACCGGCTGGCGCGCCGACCAGCAGGGCCTCGACCCGCGTACCCCCGCGTCGGGGCTGCAATCGAACAATCAGGGCCGCGAACAGATTTCGAAGAACGTCACGACCGATTATTCGTTCAACCTGAAATGGGACGTCAGCAGCCGGCTCGGCCTGAACCTCGATTACCAGCACGTCGTCTCGGCCAACCGCACCGTCGACAACGGGCTGTGGACGTCCAGCTATCAGGACGCGCAGATCCGCCTGAACGGAAAGGGTATTCCGGAGGTCAACTTCATCGCGCCGCAAACCTGCGACACGACCTGTGTCGGCACGCCCGGGACCGACGTCTATCCGACCTATTTCAGCGGTACGCATCAAAGCTTCATCGATCCGTACAACACCTTCTATCGCTCGGCGATGGACCATGCCGAGGAATCGGACGGCAATTCGGACGCGGTGCGGCTCGACCTCGAATATAGTTTCCCCGAATCGGGCTTCCTCCGCGCGGTCCGCGCCGGTGGTCGCTTCGCACAGCGTGATACGGTGTCGCGTTTCTCGGCCTACAATTGGGGTGTGCTGTCCGAACAATGGGGCAATAACGGCCCGGTCTGGCTGACCGACAATGTCGACGGCGATCCGACCACTGACGGCGGCGCGCCGCTGAACGTGACGCAGCCCTTCTTCTACAACAACTTCCTCCAGGGCCGCACGCCCAGCCCCGCCGGCCCCGGCCGCCTGTTCTATTCGGGGCGTCCGGCCAGCAATCTCGAACAATATCGCGAACTGGGGTTGCTGATCGGTCGCGAATGGCAACCGGGCACGACTTGTGCCGACGGCCGCGCGATCAATGCCGGCTGGAACCCGCTCAACCAGCGCTGCGACGTCGTGCCCGGCACCGACTATCTGCGTGGCGAGGTCAATCCGCAGACCGAACGCAACAAGGCAGCTTATGTCATGGCGCGGTTCGACACCGAATTCGGCAATGGGTGGAAGCTGAACGGCAATGTCGGCGTCCGCTACACCAGCACGCAGCGGATCAGCCAGGGCTTCCAGTCCTTCCCGACCGTCACGTCGCTGCCGACCGCGGCGCAATGTTCGGAAGCGATCGGTCAGGTGAACGCCGGCGAGACCGGCGCCACCGTCCCCGCCTTCTGCGCATTGCCGAGCGCTCAGCAGGCAAGCTATCAGAATTTCCTGAACGGTGCGGTCGTCGCTAATAATGTCGACCTGACCTATGATTACTGGCTGCCGAGCCTCAACGTCCGGCTCGAAGTCGGCAACGGCCTGCAATTCCGCGCCGCCTATGGCAAGGGCGTGTCACCGCCGTCGCCGGGCCTGGTGCGCAACTATTATACCGTGAGCCTCACCACCCAGTCGCAGCTCGACAGCACCGGTGCGCAGGTCCCGATCGTCGTCAATCCCGACGGCACCCTGCCCCCGAACCAGGTGCAGGTGTTCGGCCAGTTCAACGCCGGCAACCCGTATCTGCTGCCGACCGAGGCCGACAGTTTCGACCTGACCGGCGAATGGTATTTCTCGCGCGTCGGATCGATCACCGTGTCGGGCTTCTACAAGCGGCTGAGCAAGGTGCTGACCAACGATACCCAGCGTCAGACCTTCACCAACAATGGCGAGAGTTTCGAGGCGATCGTCACCACGCCGGTCAATTCGGACGCGACCGGTCATATCCGCGGGGTCGAGGTCGGCTATCAGCAGACCTACGACTTCCTGCCGGGCGCGTTGAAGGGGCTGGGTCTGCAAGCCAACTACACCTTCATCAGCAGTTCGGGCGTGCCGCAGGCGGTGCTGTCCGCCACCGACCCGGCGGTCGCCGCCGGTCAGCAGCCGACGATCACAGGAACCAACTTCCCGCTGCAGGGGCTGTCGAAGCACCAGATCAACATCACCCCGTTCATCGACATCGGGATATTGTCGCTGCGGGCGTCGTATAACTGGCGGTCCGACTATCTGTTGACGCTGCGCGACGTCATCACCCCGTTCGATCCGATCTTCCAGCGGGCCTATGGGCAGATGGACGCATCGGCATTTGTGCAGGTTACGCCGCAATTCCGGATCGGCATCCAGGGTGTGAACCTGACCAATGCGATGACGGTCACCGAAGCCGCCGTGGCCGACCAGAATGACGCGATCCGACGCGTGCCGCGGCAATGGTATGTGAATGATCGGCGCTACTCGATCGTCGCGCGCATGAATTTCTGACGTCGTTCAGAAGGCGAAAACGAAAACGCCGTCGGGATAACCCGGCGGCGTTTTTGTTCGTTCGTTTCGGGCGGCCAGGTCAGGGCTGAAGCCGAGGTCTCAACCGCCGGCCGTACGACCGTCGAGATCAGCGCGACGTCAGCAACACCGCGTTCGACTTGTCGAGCATCCGCAGTCCGCGGCGCGCGACGTCATGGGCAGTCGCGACCTGATCCGACGGCATCAGCAGCGATGCATCTTCGCCAGCCAACACCCGCGTGTACAACGCACGCGCCGCATCGGGGCGGTCGGTCATCGCATAGACGGCGGCGAGGTTCAGCAGCACCTGCGGCTCGCGACTTCCCGCGCGGGTATCGCGCTCCAACGCACGTTCCGCGGCCGGGAGGTTACCGGCAGCAATGGCGGCGTGCGCATATTGTGCATCCTGGGCGTTCGCGCTGGCAGCGATCCCCATGGCCGCCAGCGCCGGGGCAAGCAGTAGGAGCGTTCCGATTCGCATGACATCATCTCCACTTTGTTACATCGTGATGACATCAATGTTTCACTTTTAAGACGGCTCCGCAAGACGGGCACAAAAAAAGGGGCGGCCGAAGCCGCCCCTTTGCGAAACAGTGCTGCGTGTGACTTAGAAGTCGGCGCGATACTGTTCGTTGCCGACGAAGCCGAGCTTCGTCACGTTCGCCCGCTTCACGATCGCCAGCACGCCGTCGACCACTTCGTACCGCGCCGTCGCGTCGGGCTGGAAGTGGAGTTCGGGCTGCGGGTTCATCGCCACGGTCTGGTCGAGATACTGGGTCAGCGTGACCTCGTCGACCGGCGTGCCGTTCCAGAAGGTCTGGCCCTGCGCGTTGATCGCGATCTTGTTCTTGACCGGGTCGACATTCTCGCGCGGCCGGTTGTCCGGCTGCGGCAGATCGACCTTCACCGCGTGGCTCTGGATCGGGATGGTGATGATGAACATGATCAGGAGCACGAGCAGCACGTCGATCAACGGCGTCGTGTTCATGTCCATCATCGGTTCGTCGTCTGCGCGACCGCCACCACTCATTGCCATGTCAGGCTACTCCTATTGACGCGCGCGCGGCGTGGTATTGGGGTCCGGCTCGGAAATGAACCCGACCTTGGTGAACCCGGCCGACTGCATCGTGTAGATCGTACCGCCGATGCAGCGATACGGCGTGTTCACGTCGCCGCGGATATGCACTTCGGGCAGTTCGAGGTTCGGGTTGCCGACGCCACCCTGACGGGCGACTTCGTCTTCCAGCTTCTTGACCGCGCGGGTCCGCAGCTCGTCCGCATTGACGCGGGTGAGACCCCAATAGACGGCACACTGACCGTCGAGGCCCTGCACCGAAAGCGAGACGTTTTCGGGCTTGGTCGTCGTCGGTTCGAACACGACCTTCGGGACCTTGAGGCCGCTCACCTGTTGCACCACGACCGGAACCGCGATCAGGAAGATGATCAGCAGCACGAGCATGACGTCCACGAGCGGCGTGGTATTGATGTCCGAGAGGGGGGCTTCATCGCCGCCGCCGCCAACACTCATCGCCATGAGGCTATCCTATCCACTTATACTCAATCGAACCGCCGGGACCGGAGACGACCCCGGCGGTGTCAGCGTCGGATCAGACGCGCGGCGCGGTCGGCACGCCACCGGCCTGGCCGGCGGTGGTGCTGCCGGTCGCCGGCTTGGCGACGGGCGCCGGGCCGCGAGCGGCGACGGCCGGACGAACCGCACCGTTCGAGGCGAGATAGCCGAGCACGTCGTTCGAGAAGGCCGACAGATCTTCCGCGATCGACTTGTTGCGGCGCTGCAGCCAGTTGTAGGCGAGCACGGCCGGAACCGCGACGACCAGACCGATGGCGGTCATGATGAGCGCTTCACCGACCGGACCGGCGACGTCGCCGATCGCGGCCTGACCGGCGGCACCGATCTTCACGAGCGCGCGGTAGATGCCGACCACGGTACCGAACAGACCGACGAACGGCGAGGTCGCGCCGACGGTCGCGAGGAAGGCGAGGCCGCCGTTGAGCTTCGAGTTGATCGCGGCTTCCGAACGGGCCAGCGAGCCGTGCAGCCAGTCATGCGCCTCGACCGGATCGGTCAGCTTGCCGTGCTGGTCCTGCGCCGCGAGGCCGTCGTCGACGATCTGGCGATAGGCCGAGTTCTTGTCGAGCTTGGCGGCGCCTTCGCGCAGCGAGTTCGACTGCCAGAAGGTGGCGCGGACGCGCTTCGCCTGGTTCATGATCTTCTGCTGTTCGAACAGCTTGGTGAAGAGGATGTAGAACGAACCGACCGACATGATGACCAGGATGCCCAGCGTGCCGAACGCGATCGCGCCGCCCTGCTGAAGCGCTTCCCAGAAGCCGAAGTTCGGAGCCCCGGCGGGCGCGCCGGCGGCAAGGATGGTGAGCATCGGATAGTTTCCTTAGAGCTGATTATGTTCTTGAAGAATTATGCCCCGGACCGCCTCGCGACATATTTGCCGCGAGGCACCCGGTCTTACCGGTCGGCCGGCAACTGCCAGCGTACGCGACGCGACGAACTCGAACGGATCGGATTGCCCGACTGATCGAGCGCCGGCGAGTAACGGGCGCGACGTTGCAGGGCCGAGCACGCGGCCCGGTCCAGCGCGGCCGAACCGCTCGACGACGTCACGCGGCAATTCTCGACGCGACCCTGGGCGTTGATGTCCCACGAGATCGCGGTAACACCTTCGTCACCGCTGTTCAGCGCCGACGCGGGATAGTCTTCCTGCGTGATCCACTGCGACGGGTCACCCTTCGCACCAGCGGCCTTGCTGATGACCGGCGCCGGCGGCGCAGGCGGCGCGACCGGTGCGGGCGGCGCAGGCGGACCGGCGGTCGGGATCGGCGCGTAGGTCGGCGGCGGCGTCGTCACCGTCTGCATCACCACCGGCGGCGGTGCCTGCGTCTGGACGATCGGCGGCGGCGTCACGACCGGCGGCGGCGACTGCGGCTGCGGCTGATCGGGCGGCGGCGGGGGAGGAGGAATCTCCTCGGGCGGGGGTGGCGGTTCCTCGACGTCGAACGTCTCGGTATCCTCAGTCACCTTCTTCACATATTTATAGGCAAGGCCGGAGATGAACGCATACCCGATCACGACGTGGAGAATCCCCACGATGATCAGAGCGACGATCCGGCCACTACCTGCTTTTTGGTCAGCGTAAGCCATTCAGCAACCAAACTCCTCTAGCCCGGTACATTGGGTCGGTCCGTCCGGCGAAACCGGCACGCAACGACCGTCGTGTCCGGGGCTACGCGGCATTCCGGACGCGATTGTCTATCGCGGCCTTTTAAACGACGCAAACGCTTTGTCGGACGAAACAATCGTACAAACGTGCCATTACCGAAATAAGTCTGTAACCACGCTTTTCCGCGCATTAAGGTCGGGCGGATGAAACGCTCCTTCCCCGCCCTGACCGCCATGTCGCTGTTTTTGATCGGGTGCGGCCCGGTCATCGCGCGCCAGAACGGCACGCCCGATGTTATCGCTACCGAATCATCCGGTCCGCCCTATGCGCAGCTCGCCAGACTGGCGCTCGACGGCGATATCGTGCTCGACGCGACGATTCGCTCCGCAGCGCGCATTCCGCCGGCCGAAGCGGTCGGCCTCGCGCCGGGGCATGTCCGGTTCTACGTCACCGCCGATGTCGGCGCGTTGATCCGCGCGAACGGCCCGCTGCCGGCGCGGGTCGGGTATCTGGTCGACGTGCCGTTCGATCCGCGCGGTCGCGCGCCGAATCTCAAGCGGCAGCGGGTCGTCGCCTTCGCCCGCGCCGTAGCCGGGCGTCCCGATCAGGTACAATTGCTGACACCCGATGCCCAATTTCCATGGACGCCCGCGCTCGACCAACGGGTGCGCGGCGTCGTGCGCGACGTGATCGCTCCCGACGCCCCGCCGGCGGTGACCGGGATCGGCAACGCATTCCATGTTCCGGGTACCCTGCCCGGCGAAGGCGAGACGCAGATTTTCCTGAAGACCGCGAACAGCAACCCGGTGTCGCTGCTGATCCTGCGGCGGCCGGGTGAGGAGAAACGCTGGGCACTGTCGCTGGGCGATATCATCGACGAAGCCGGCGGTGCGCCGCAGCGCGATACGCTGGCATGGTATCGGTTGGCGTGTGGCCTGCCGGAGACGCTGCCCGACACCAGCCTCCAGTCGCAGGACGAAGAGAATGCAACGATCGCACGCGAAGATTATGGCTTTGTGCGGCAGCAGCTCGGGCGGTGCGACGACGGCCGCGACCGCTGATCGATCAGCGGCCGAGATGGACGAAGTCGCGTTCGAACCGCACCAGCCCGGCCCCGCCATCGACGAATAGCAACTGCCCGGTCGACGCGGTCGCGCCGGCAAGGAACAGCACCGCATCGGCGACCTGGTCGGCGGTCGGCAGGCGTTCGAGCGGCATCATCGCCGCCAGACGTTCCAGCTGTCCGGCCTCATAGTCGTCGGTCGCGATGGTCAGGCCGGGCGCCACGCCGTTGACGCGCACGGCTGGCGCCAGCGCCAGCGCCAGCGTCCGCGTCGCTTCGGCAAGTGCCTGTTTCGACAGGGTATAGGCCAGCTGGTCGCGATGCGGATGGGCGATCCGTTGATCGAGGATGTTGACGACCGCCGACCCGCCCTGCCCCGCCAACGCCGTGGCGAGCACGAACGGCGCGGCGGCGTTGACCGCGAAATGCGCGGCAAGCGACTGGACCGCAGGGTAGCTGTCGTCATCGGCGCGAAAACAGGACGCGTTGTTGACCAGCAGATCGACCCGCCGGCCGAATCGATCCGCCACCTGCGGGACAAGCGATGCCGCCGCCGCCGCATCGGCAAGATCGGCGGCGAAGGTTTCATGTCGCGCCGACCCGATCCCGGCGACGACCGAAGGATCGGGCTCGCCCGGGGCACTGGCATGCAGCGCGACGTCGTAGCCGGCCCGTGCCAGCCGTACGGCAATATGGCCGCCCAGCCGCCGATAGCTGCCGGTGACCAGCGCTAGCGGGCGGCTCACCGCCGGTGCCGGACCATGGTGACGCCGATCGATTCGCCGGCTTCGGCAATGGCCAGCTTGACGATGCGGATCTTGACCCGCTGCACGCGCGGATCGGACAGGAACAGCGTGTCGGCGATGTGATCGGCCACGCCCTCGATAAGGGTAAAATGTACCCCCTGCGGCAACGCGTCGGTCGCGGCGTGCTTGAGGTCCATATAGCTTTTCGAGGCCGACAGCGGCGTGTCCGGCGCGAAGCGTTCGGGACAGTCGAGATCGACCGTCATCGAAATCCGCAGCGGTTGCGGCAGGTGGGTCTCCTCCGAATAAATGCCGGTCAGGACATTCACCTCGATATCGTGGACTTCGAGTTGGAGCGAATCGCGCAAGCGGCACCTGTCATCTGCTGGGAATATTGGCGCGATAGCAGACGCCGGCGGCCACGAAAGCAGGCCGTCCACGAATCTTGCCCCTTGTGCCCGTCCGTCGTGGCGGTACAGGCGCGCATCCCGATTGGATTGGACCCCGCACTTGTCCGAATTGCGCCCGCTTGCTACCATTGCCCCCGCCGATGTCGAAGCGTTGCTCGACGCGGCGTTCGGGACCGATCGGCATCGGCGAACCGCCTATCGCGTGCGCGTCGGGTTGCAGCCGATCGGCGCGCTCAGCCTCGCCCGGGTCGAGGGCGATCGGCTGACCGGCTGTATCCAGTGCTGGCCGGTACAGCTGAACACCGATGACGGACGCGCAATACCGATGGTGATGGTCGGGCCGGTCGCGGTCGCCCCCGATCGGCAGGGGACCGGCATCGGACAACAGCTGATGGCGGCATCGATCGCGGCGGCAGGCGACGATGCGTCGCTGATGCTGATCGGCGATCCCGAATATTATGGCCGCTTCGGCTTCGATGCGGCGCGGACCGGCGGCTGGCGGATGCCGGGGCCGTACGAGCAGCGGCGGTTGCTGGCGCGTGGCGCAGTGCCGGACTGCAGCGGAATGATGGGGCCGCGCGTCGCGCTGGCAGCGTGAACCTCTTGTCGCGGGCGCGCCGTCCAAGCTAACGGACGGCCATGCCGATGCAGCCCCCCGCCGATTTCGCCTCGCTTTCGCTGGCCGAGGTCGCCCGCCTTGCCGCCGAAGCCAAATTGCCGCCGGTCGACCGCTGGAACCCGACCCATTGCGGCGACAGCGAAATGCGGGTCGCGGCCGATGGCAGCTGGTATCATCAGGGCAGCGCGATCACGCGCGGCGAGATGGTGCGGTTGTTCTCGACGATCCTGCGGCGGGAGGGCGACGGAACATACGTCCTGGTGACGCCGGTCGAGAAACTGTCGATCGCGGTCGACGACGCTCCGTTCGTCGCGGTCGAAGCGAAGCTGTCGGGACAGGGCGAACAGGGGCGAATCGCGTTCCGGCTGAATACCGACGAACTGGTGGTGGCCGATGCCGATCACCCGATCCGTATCGAGGGAAGCGACGCGGCGCCGCGCCCCTATCTGCGCGTGCGTGGAGGCATGGATGCGCTGATCGCGCGGCCGGTCTTCTACGAACTGGTCGAGCAGTTGGCGACCGGACCGGACGGGCGACGCGGGCTGTGGAGCGAGGGCGCATTCTTTCCGTTCGAACCGGCATGACACTGGCCGACCGGCTGCGCGCGCGGCTGGCGGAACCAGCTGAGGCACTGCTGACCGGCGACCTGAACGGCGCAGCGCCGATGCCGGCGACCGGGTGGCGGGCGGCGGCGGTGCTGATCGCGGTGACCGAGCGCGACGAACCGGGCATATTGCTGACCCAGCGGACCGGCGATCTGCGCACCCATGCCGGGCAGGTGGCGTTTCCCGGCGGCAGCATCGATCCGGCGGACGGCGGCCCCGTGGCGGCGGCGCTGCGCGAGGCGGCGGAGGAAATCGCATTGCCGACCTCGGCAGCGACGGTGGTCGCGACGCTCGACCGCTATCATACCGTGACCGGGTTCGAGGTCGTGCCGGTGCTGGCGACGGTGCCGCCCGACCTGCCGCTGGTCCCGGCGCCGCAGGAGGTCGAGGCGATCTTCGAGGTGCCGTTGCGGCTGTTGCTCGATGCGGACAATTTCTCGGTCGGCAGTCGCTGGCACGAGGGTACCGAGCGATTCTACTATGAACTGATGTTCGGCGAGCGCCGCATCTGGGGTGCGACGGCGGCGATGATCCTCAATCTGGCGCGACGACTGACATGGCCCTGACCGACACGCTCCCCGATGCCGACTGGATGCAACGTCCGGGCCTCGATCGACTGGCCGAAGCGCTGGGCGCGGGCGACGGCGCGGCGCGCTATGTGGGCGGGGCGGTCCGCGACACGTTGCTGGGACTCCCAGTGTCCGACATCGACGTCGCGACGATCCATCCGCCGCAGGAGGTCGTGCGCCGGCTGGAGGCGGCGGGGATCAAGGCGGTGCCGACCGGGATCGCGCACGGCACGATCACCGCAGTCGCCGACGGCACCGTCGTCGAAGTGACGACGCTGCGCCGCGACGTGACCACCGACGGACGCCATGCCGAAGTCGCCTTCACCGACGATTGGCAAGCCGATGCCGCGCGGCGCGACTTCACGATGAACGCTCTCTATGCCGATATGCAGGTCCATACCCTGCACGATTATTTCGACGGTATCGCCGACCTGCGCGCCGGCCGGGTGCGGTTCATCGGCGATCCGTTGCAACGCATCGCCGAGGATCATCTGCGCATCCTGCGCTTCTATCGTTTCCTCGCACGGTTCGGCGATGCGCCCGACGCCGAAGGTCTGGCCGCATGTATCGACCGGGCCAACGACCTGATGGCGCTGTCACGCGAACGGATCGCCGATGAGCTGCTCAAACTGCTGGTCGCGCGCGATGCCGTCGCGGTGATGCGGTTGATGGTCGAGCATGGCATCTGGACCCCCGTCCTGCCGGAGATCGATGCCGCGGCGGTCGAGCGTCTCGCCGCGCTGGCCGCCAGCGAAGCAACCGCCGCCATCGCACCCGAACCGATCCGCCGGCTTGCGGCGCTGCTTCGCACCGGGAATGCCGAAGCGGTTACCGCGCGGCTGAAATTGTCGAACGCCCATCGCAAGCGCGTCGCGACCGCGTTGGGCCAGGACGGCGCACAACCGCCACAGGCGCTGGGATATCGGCTGGGCGTGGAGAGCGCGATCGACCGGTTGCTGCTGTCGGGCGAGGTCGCGGCGGCGGCGAGTCTGGTCGACTGGACCCGCCCTTCGCTGCCGCTGTCGGGCGGGGCGCTGGTCGAACGCGGCCTTGCGCGCGGCCCCGATGTGGCAAAGGCGTTGCGGGCGGTAGAGGATCGCTGGATCGCGGAAGGGTTTCCGGACGCGGTACGCACCGGCGCTATCGCCGACGAGGTCGTCGCTCAGGCGTTGCGCGCGACCAGCATCGCATAGGCCGCATCGGCCTCGATCGGCTTCGAATAGAAATAGCCCTGACCGAAGGCACAGCCGAGCGCGACGAGCGTCTGTTCGAGTTCCTGCGTCTCGATCCCCTCGGCAGTGGTCCGCATGCCGAGCGCTTGCGCGAGGCTCAGGATCGCGCGGACGATCGCCACCTTGTCGCGATCGGCGAGCATACCTGAGACGAAACTGCGGTCGATCTTGAGCTTGTCGATCGGCAGCTTCTGCAGATAGGCGAGGTTCGAATAGCCGGTACCGAAATCGTCCATCGCGATCGTGGCGTGCATTTCCTTGAGCGCCAGCATCGTCTGCAACGTCCGGTCGGGGTCGACGATGAACGCGCTCTCGGTCAATTCGATGGTGAACCGACTGCCGGGCATGTCGTGTCGCGCCAGCACATCGGCGAACATCCCGGCGATATCGTCGCGTTGCAGCTGCACCGCCGACAGGTTCACCGCCATCTTGGCGTCGCACTGTCCGCCCCACTGGCGATCCCACGCGGCAAGCGTCCGCGCCGCCTCATCCATTGCCCAGCGACCGAGCGGCACGATCAGGCCCGATTCTTCGGCGACGGGAATGAATTCGACTGGCGAGATATCCTGACCATCCGGCGTCCGCCACCGCGCCAGCGCCTCGAAACTGTTGATGCGGCCGTTCGACAGGTCGTAGATCGGCTGGAACGCCAGCCGGAGCTGCCCCTCCTCCAACGCGCTGCGCAGGCGGGTTTCGATCGAAAACTGGCTGCGGACGATGTCGAACAGATGCGGGCGATAGATTTCGGTCTGGCCGGTACGCTTCGACCGTTTGAGCGCGAACTGCGCATGGCGGATCAGGTCTTCCGCCTCGTCCTCGGCATCCTCGCCCAGCGCGATGCCGATCGAACAGTCGACCCGGATACTGAAATCGGACAGCTGGAACGGTTGCACCAGCGCCTGTTGCAGCCGCCCGGCGACGAGCATCGCATCGTCCGGCCCCTCACGCAGCATCAGCAACACCGCGAATTCGTCGCCCCCGGTCCGCGCCAGCACGTCGCACCCGCGCAGCACGCCCTTCAACCGGCGCGCGACCGAAATCAGCAGTTCGTCGCCCGACAGCGATCCCATACAGGCGTTGACGCGGCTGAACCGGTCGAGATTGATCGCCAGAACGGCATAGCGGGCCCGATTTCCGCCCGATATTCGTTCGTCGACCAGATCGCCGAACCCCATGCGGTTGGCGAGACCGGTCAGCGAATCGGTGTTCATCTCGCGCCGCAGGCTCGCCTCGGTACGCTGTTCGGCGGTCTGGTCGAGGAGGGTGATCAGGCAGCGCGCCAGCGCGACAGCCTCGGGCCGGCGGGCCAGCGTGACGTCATAATAGCGGCTGTCGACCGAATCGCCGACCTGCAGCGACAGGCGGCAGCGCGTTTCGGTCGATTGCAGGAACGTCGCGATCTGTTCGCCGATGCCGCCAAGCAGTGCCGCCTGCCCCGCCCCGACGAAACCGGCGGCGCGAAACGCGACGTTGCTGGCAGTGAACACCAACCGACCCTCGACCAGCTGCGCGATCGCGGTCGGCGCCGGGATCAGGTCGAGCGCCCCCGGATCGGGCCCGTCCGATGTGCCCGGCACATAGGCAGTTTCCACCCGGGCAGCCGCGGGACCGTCCGGAAACGGATGCGCCTTGAACGCGGAAAGGAACTGCCGACCGAAAGCCATTTGCCTCGCTATAGGGCGAGAGTGGTTAAAAGCTTCTGAAGTCCGGCAAACGATTCCAAAGGATGATGCGCGAACGCACTGAACCGGCCCGGAATTGCCGGTCGTGGCGAAAACGACCGTCGGATCAGAACCGGTTGTCGCGCGGGAAACCGTTGGGCGGCATCCGCCCGGCGGCACCGCGGGCCGCGCGCCAAGGCGCCAAGTCGCCTTCGGTGCGGATCCGCCCGGTCTCGCCGCCCATCGTCCAGCTAAGCCCGTCGGCGAAACGCAGCGTGCGGGCGTCCGACAGGCCGCCATCGCGAAACCGTTGCAACTGCACGCCCTGCCCGCGCGCCATTTCGGCGAGTTCGGACAGCGGGAACAGCACCAGCTTGCGATTGTCACCGATCGCCGCGACATAATCGTCTTCGGGCGCGATCGGCCGCACGACCTTCAGCTTCGCGCCCGGCCGCGGCGTCATCACCTGCTTGCCCTTGCGCGTTTCGGCGAGCACATCGGCAACCCTGACGGCAAAACCGCGTCCGTCGGTCGCTGCCAGCAGCAGCCGGTCCGACGTCGCCGCGCGTGACAGCGCGACGATCCGCGCATCGCCGTCGAGGTCGATCATCGCCCGCACCGGTTCACCGAAGCCGCGCCCGCCGGGCAGCTTGTCGGCGCCCAGCGTGTAGAAACGTCCGCCATCGGTGGTCAGCAACAGCTTGTCGGTGGTGTGCGCGTGGAAGGCGAAGGCCGGACCGTCCCCCTCCTTGAACCGCGCGGTATCGGCGGAGGCGAGGTCGACATGGCCCCTGAGCGCCCGGACCCAGCCGCGTTGCGACAGGATGACGGTCAGCGGTTCGCGCTCGATCATCGCCTCTGCCGGGATTTCGCGCGCCGGCGCGGATTCCTCGATCGCGGTACGGCGCTTCCCCAGCAAGGTCTCGCTGCCATAGCGGTCGCGCATCTTTGACAGGTCGCGCTTCATCCGCGTGCGCTGGCGCGCTTCGCTCGACAGCAGCAGCGTCAGTTCGGCCTGCTCCTTCTCCAGCTTGGCGCGCTCGCCGCGGATTTCCATCTCCTCCAGCTTGCGGAGGGAGCGCAGCCGCATGTTGAGGATCGCCTCGGCCTGCCGGTCGGTCAGGCTGAACTCGGCGATCAGCACCGGTTTCGGCTCATCCTCGGTGCGGATGATCGCGATCACCCGGTCGAGATTGAGATAGGCGGCGAGATAGCCGTCGAGCAGTTCGATCCGGTCGGCGATCCGCGCAAGGCGATGCTCGCTGCGGCGGCGCAGGACGACGAACTGGTGATCGAGCCACGCCTTCAACGCCTCACGCAGCGACATCACGCGCGGGGTGCGGTCCTTGTCGAGCACGTTGAGGTTGAGCGGCACGCGCGATTCGAGGTCGGTCAGACGGAACAGACCGTCCATCAGCACCTGCGGATCGACGGTGCGGCTGCGCGGTTCGAGGACGATGCGGATCTCGGCATCCGATTCGTCGCGGACGTCGGTCAGGATCGGCAGCTTCTTGTCGTTGATGAGCGCGGCAATCTGTTCGATCAACTTGCCCTTCTGCACGCCGTACGGGATTTCGGTCACGACGATCTGCCAGCCGCCGCCCTTCTCCCGCTCGATCAGGTGACGCGCACGGACCCGGAATCCACCACGACCGGTGGCATAGGCTTCGCGGATCGCGGCGGGCGGGTCGGCGACGATGCCGCCGGTCGGAAAGTCGGGACCGCGGACATGGGCGAGCACGGCGGCGTCATCCGCTTCGGGCTGGTCGACCAGGATGATCGCCGCCTCGAACAGTTCGGCGGCGTTGTGCGGCGGCACGCTGGTCGCCATGCCGACCGCGATGCCGCTGGCGCCATTGGCCAGCAGGTTGGGGAACATGCCGGGGAACAGTTCGGGTTCCTGCTCCTCGCCATTATAGGTCGGGCGGAAATCGATCGCGTCTTCGTCGAGGCCGGCCATCAGGTCGATCGCGACCTGGGTCAGCCGCGCCTCGGTATAGCGATAGGCGGCGGCGTTATCGCCGTCGATATTGCCGAAATTGCCCTGCCCGTCGACCAGCGGGTAGCGCAACGCGAAATCCTGCGCGAGGCGGACCATCGCATCATAGACCGACTGGTCGCCATGCGGATGATATTTCCCGATCACGTCGCCGACGACGCGCGCGCACTTCTTGTACCCCGATGCCGGGTCGAGCTTGAGCAGCCGCATCGCCCAGAGCAGCCGGCGGTGCACCGGCTTCAGCCCGTCGCGCACATCGGGCAGCGACCGGGCAGTGATCGTCGACAGCGCATAGACGAGATAACGCTCGGACAGCGCGCTGTCGAAGGGTGCGTCGAAGACGCCGATCGGCGTCGAAGGATCGGTCAGTTCACTTGCCATCGCAACCGCGATAGCAGGCGAACCGCGCTCCTGCGAGGGCCGAAATGGAACGAACCGGGATCAGGCGGCCGCGCGCCCCACCTTTGCCCCATCCCGTTCCGGCTCGCCGTCCGCCAGCGCGACGACATCGGCGACGATCGACTGCCATTCGGCGTCACCCATCTCCATCAGCCCGAACAGGCGCATCAGGAACGCGCCTTCCATCGCCAGGAACGCCAGCCGGAGGCGACGGCCGCGTTCGCCGGCCACGTCGATCATGTCGACGCGATCGCGATACCATTTGCGAACCAGCGTCATATGCTGCGGCGAATTGAGCAGCGTCACCAGCAGGCTGGGCGCGCCGCGTCGCGAGCGGTCGGCATAGTCGGCGGCATAATCGATATGCTTGCGCACGGCGCACGGGCCGGTAGGATCGCTGGCGCCCAGTTCGGCGATCCGCTCCGCATATTCCTCCTGCCAGCGTTCGAACATCGCGGCGATCAGCGATTCCTTGCTGCGGAAACTATATTGCACACCGCCATTGGTGATGCCCATCTGCTCGGCGACGGCAGCGATGGTCAGGCCGGCCGGCCCCTTTTCCAGCGTTACCGCCTCGGCGGCATCCAACAGCTTGTCACGCTCGATGGTACGAGTTCTACCCACGGTAACGCCCCTTTGCGGCCGGCATATGCCCGCCATTCTCTTCCCCAATCCTTCCTTAGACCAAATTAATCCACATGCGCGACTTTTATTATACGATTTTCTCCGTTTCGTACGTTTGCGACCTCCAACCGCTGGGATGCCCGTAATGAACGAACCCGTCGCTTCATGGACCCCGATGACCTGGCCGGACCTGACGACCAGGCCGAAAGCCGCGCCCGACCGGACGTTCCGTTATGGGCCGGACCAGTTGCAGGTGGCGGATCTGTGGCTGCCACGCGGTGATCCGGCCGAACGCTGGCCGACGGTGCTGATGGTCCATGGCGGTTGCTGGCAGAGCGCGATCGCCGATCGACGGCTGATGGACTGGATTGCCGCGGACCTGCGCGATGCAGGCATTGCTATATGGAACATCGACTATCGCGGGGTCGATCGCGACGGCGGCGGCTATCCGGGAACGTTTCGCGATGCGGCGGCGGCGGCCGACCTGCTGCGCGACCATGCCGACGCCTGTCGGCTGAATGTCGAGCGGATCGTTGCGGTCGGGCATTCGGCGGGCGGGCATCTGGCGCTCTGGCTGGCGGCACGCCATCGTCTGCCGCCGCAAAGCCCGCTCGCGACCGGCGATCCGCTGCCGATCGCGCATGTCGTCAGCCTCGGCGGTCTGCCCGATCTCGCCGCAGTCGAAGCCAGTCCCGACAATGGTTGCGGGACCGACGTCATCGCGCAACTGGTCGGCGGCGACCGGCCGGACCGCTTCGCCGATACGTCGGTCGCCGAATTGCTGCCGGTCGGGGTGCCGATCGACCTGATCGACGGCGCGCAGGACCGCATCGTTCCGGCACGAATGGCCCCTGATTTCGCGGCTGCATCCCGGGCGGCCGGCGATCGGGTCGGGCAACATCGCATCGACGATACCGGTCATGTCGAGTTGATCGCGCCCGGCACCCCCGCCTGGACAATGGCCAGAGCCGCGATCGAAGCGGCGTTGTTCGCCTAAATCGCGCGCCGGTCCCGGTCCGTGTGGCGGCGGATCGCGCCCGCGGCCTGATTGCGCGGCCGGTCCCCTTCCGCTATGCGGCGGCTTTATCCACCGGTCGCCGGAACATCGGCGGCCGGGCAGTTTCGTCGAAGGGAATCGCATGGCTCGCCGCCGCCAGATCTACGAAGGCAAGGCAAAGATCCTGTACGAGGGTCCGGAACCGGGTACGCTGATCCAGTATTTCAAGGACGACGCCACCGCCTTCAACGCCCAGAAAAAGGGTACGATCAACGGTAAGGGCGTGCTGAACAACCGGATTTCCGAGCATGTCTTCACGCTGCTCGGCAATATCGGTGTGCCGACCCACTTCATCCGCCGGCTGAACATGCGCGAGCAGCTGATCCGGCAGGTGGAGATCGTGCCCATCGAGGTCGTCGTGCGCAACGTCGCCGCCGGTTCGATCAGCAAGCGGCTGGGCATCGAAGAGGGCCAGCAACTCCCGCGCACGATCATCGAATATTATTACAAGGACGACGCGCTCGGCGATCCGATGGTGTCGGACGAACATATCCTGTGCTTCGGCTGGGCGGCGCAGGACGAACTGCACGAGATGGCCGACATGGCGATCCGCGTGAACGACTTCCTGTCGGGCATGTTCGCGGCGATCAACATCCGGCTGGTCGACTTCAAGCTCGAATTCGGCCGCATCTGGGACAATGATTTCAGCCGGATCATCCTGGCGGACGAAATCAGCCCCGATGGTTGCCGCCTGTGGGACATGACCACCAACGAAAAGCTCGACAAGGACCGCTTCCGCCGCGACCTCGGCGGCGAGGTCGAGGCCTATCAGGAAGTCGCGCGGCGGCTGGGCCTGTTGCCGGAGGGCGCGGATTCAGCGGTGCTCGATCTCGAGACGCATCGGAAGAAGCGCGAGAAGTAAGGACACTTTGACCAATACGTCACCCCAGCGCAGGCTGGGGTCTCTTTCGTGGGCACCGCATTGCAGTGACCCTGAGAGACCCCAGCCTGCGCTGGGGTGACGTGTTTTGTCGGCCATGGTGGCCGGTATTGGTCGAAAGATACCCCCGCCTGCGCGGGGGTACGTATGGCGGGAAAGCCTACCCCCGCGCGAACAGCGCCGGGTCGAGCGCCATCACCGCGTCAGCCCCGCCCTCGATCTTGCGCCGCAGCGCGCCGGTGTCCGGAATGATCCGCTCGGCATAGAAGCGCGCGGTCACCCGCTTGCCCTCGACGAACTTGGGATCACCCTCGCCCGACGCCGCCAGCGCCTCAGCGGCGGTCAGCATGCGCAGCCACATCAGGCCGGTGGCGACGATCCCCATGATGTGCATGTACGAATGCGCGCCCGCGCCGACATGGTTCGGGTTCTGCATCCCGTTAGCCATGAACCACATCGTCGCCGCCTGCAGGTCCTTCAGCCCCCGCTCCAGCCGCTCGCCGAAGTCACGTGTGGCGTCCGCACCCTTGGCCACCGCAATTTCCTCCCCGACGATGCGGAAAAAATGCTGGATCGCCCGGCCGCCATTCTGCGCCAGCTTGCGCCCGACCAGGTCCATCGCCTGCACGCCATTGGTGCCTTCATAGATCATCGCGATCCGGGCATCGCGGACATATTGCTCCATGCCCCATTCGGCGATGTAGCCATGCCCGCCATAAACCTGTTGCGCATTGGTCGCGACGTCATAGCCCTTGTCGGTGCCATAGCCCTTGATGACCGGGGTCAGCAGCGACACCAGATCGTCGGCCAGTTCGCGCGTCGCCGCATCGTCGCTCATATGCGCGAGATCGACCTGCAACGCGCCCCACAGGCACAGCGCCCGCAACCCCTCGGTCAGCGCCTTGCCCTCCATCAGCATCCGGCGGACATCGGGATGGACGAACAGCGTGTCGGCCTTTTCCTCCGGTTGCGCCGGACCGGTCAGCGCCCGCCCCTGCCGCCGGTCGCCGGCATAGATGACGGCGTTCTGATAGGCGGTCTCGGCCACGCCCAGCCCCTGCAAACCGACGCCGAGGCGCGCCGCGTTCATCATGATGAACATGGCCGCCAGACCCTTCATCTCCTCGCCGACCAGCCAGCCCTTCGCGCCGTCATAGTTCATGACGCACGTCGAATTGGCATGGATGCCCATCTTGTGCTCGATCGAGCCACAGGTAACCGGATTGCGCGCGCCCGGCGATCCGTCCTCGTTGACGAGGAACTTGGGCACGACGAACAGCGAAATCCCCTTCGAGCTTTCCGGTGCGCCGGGCGTCTTGGCAAGGACGAGGTGGATGATGTTGTCGGTCAGGTCATGCTCGCCCGACGAGATAAAGATCTTGGTGCCGGTGATCGCCCAGGACCCGTCCTCGTTCGGCACCGCCCGCGTCTTGATGAGGCCCAGATCGGTGCCGCATTGCGGTTCGGTCAGGTTCATGGTGCCGCCCCATTCGCCGGACACCATTTTCGGCACGTACATTGCCTGCTGTTCGGGCGAACCCTTGACCAGCAGCGCGGCGATCGCGCCATGCGTCAGCCCCGGATACATGGCGAAAGCCATGTTGGCGGAGATCAGATACTCCTCGAACGCCGTCGCCACGACATGCGGCATCGCCTGCCCGCCAAACTGTTCCGGCGCCGACAGCGTGCCCCAGCCCGATTCGACGAACTGGCGATAGGCGTCCCTGAACCCGTCGGGCGTCGTCACGCTGCCATCGGCGTGGCGGGTACAACCCTGCTGGTCTCCCGAAGCGTTCAGCGGGAACAGCACCTCGGTGACGAAGCGGCCGCCCTCTTCCAGCACCGCCTCGACCGTGTCCGGCGTCGCATTGGCGAAACCGGGCAGCGCGGCATGGTCGCCGATCTTGAGTACATGGTCGAGGATGAAGCGGGTGTCGCGGACCGGCGGGGTATAGCTGGGCATCGGGTCAATCCTTCTCCGGGGATACGCCCTCTGACGGGGCGGTCTGGTGCGGCAGCGCTTCGATGGTGGTCACGAAGTCGCTGAGTTCGGCAATGGCGGCATCGATGTCGCGCCGCTGGTTTTCGAGCAGCGCGATCCGGTCGCGGCATTTCTGGACCGTCACCTGCCGCTGCACGACGCGCCCGTCGCCGATATCGTACAGGTCGATCATCTCGCGGATATCGGCGAGGCTGAATCCGACGCGCTTGCCGCGCAGGATCCACGCCAGCCGCGCCCGGTCGCGCTGCGAATAGATGCGCGAAAGGCCGCGCCGCTCGGGCGCGATCAACCCCTCATCCTCGTAGAAGCGCAGTGCGCGGGCGGTCACACCGAACTCGCCGCACAGGTCGGTGATCGAGAAGCGATCGGCTTCTCCGGACGACTCGGACGATGAAGCGGTTGCAGCGATCATGTCCGGCAAACTAGTTTACGTTGACGTGAACGTCAACTTTCGTCGGCAGGCGGCGACGCCGGCGGGCAGTCGGCCCGCCTCGCCGGCTTGCGCTTGACCGCCGTCGTCACGAATTCGGCGGCGTCCAGTGCGCCGTCGCGCCCCTTGTCGGCAGCCGCGAACTTGGTCGTCGTCTTGACCGCCCATTCCTCGAAGCTCAGCCGCCCGTCGCCATTGGTGTCGAGCTTCGCATAGGCCTTGCGCCGCGACGCCAGATATTCGTCCCGGGTGATGCGGCCGTCGCGGTCCTTGTCATAGCGGTCGAACCGCTTCTGTTCGCGCGTGCGCGCCGTTGCGGCGGGCGGTTCGGGCATTTCCGTATCGGCGGTCTGGCCGATGGCGGGCGGCGCAGGCGGTGGCGGCAGCGTCTCGGTGGCGGCGTCGCCTCGGAACAGGAACAGTCCCGCCGCGACCAGCGCCAATGCCGACCCAACCCCGGCCAGGAACCGCCACATCGCTTACCCCTATGCTGCCCGCCGCCTGTATCGGACAGCCCCTATCGCCCGGCAAGTCCGAACCAGGCCAGCCGCGCCGCGCGCTTCGGCCCACCGGGTGCAACCTGTGCCAGATCGAGCCGCGCCGACAGCGCCAGCAGGCCGAGCGGCCTGGCAACCCCGCGCAACGGCGTCGCCAGTGCCGTGCGGGCGAGCGCGCCTGCCGCCTCGGCAACGCTCCGGTCGTCGAGATGCCGCATCAGATCGGACAGCGCCCAGCCCTGCCCCAGCGTCGCCGCCCGTCCGGCATCGCCGCCAAGGATCAGCGCCGCCTGTCGGAACAATTGCCCGCCCCGCTCCGCCCCGAACCGGTGCAGCGCATCGCGATCGAGCGTTTCCTCCTCGATCAGCACTTCCCATCCCTCGACCACCTTCGCCAGCGCCGTACCGGTCACGCCGCGCGGCAACGCGTTCCCGGCAAGCGCGGTCAGCACCGGCATGGCGGGTGGCGGCGCATGATCGAGCTTCGCCAGCTGCTCGCGCCACCATGCCAGCCGGATCTGTCCGATCGCAGGCTGGGTCGTGGTACGGACGACTTCGGCCAGCGCGGCGTCGAGCGCGAGCAGCGCCGACAGCGCCGCCCGCCGTCCGTCATCCGGGGCGTAGGCAAGCGCGAGACGGCGTTCGGGATCGGTCTCCATGGCCATCGTCCCAAGCCGTGTCTTAACCGGCCGTCAACCCCGACCTGCGATGGAAATCAGGGAATTGCGGTTTCACGTTGTCGACAGGACGGGCAAGCACAGGATGAACGGGCGACGGCATGGGCGGTGTCCAGATGGCATTCTGACGCGACTGGCGCGGGATCGCCGCGGCAACACGCTGGCCATGATGGCGATCGCGCTCATTCCCATCACCGCGCTCGGCGGATCGGGCGTCGACATCGCCCGGGTCTATATGGTCAAGAACCGTTTACAACAGGCATGCGACGCGGGCGTCCTCGCCGGCCGCAAGTTCATGGACGACACCAAGGGCACGACGCTCGACGAAAAGGCCACGAAACAGGCCAACGCGTTTTTCCTGAGCAACGTCGCCAATGGCTGGCTCGGCATCACCGACGCGAAGTTCACCCCGCACCGCACGGGCGACAACCGCGTCGCCGGGGATGCGCAGGTGGTCGTGCCAATGACGGTCATGAAGATGTTCGGCGCGCCGGATGTGACGCTGGCGGTCGCATGCGAAGCCCGTCTCGACATCGCCGATACCGACATCATGTTCGTCCTCGATACCACCGGGTCGATGATGTGCCTGCCAAGCGAAAGCGCAGCGGACTGCGAGAAAAGCAGGGCCGAGTCGTACAGCTACGATCGCCCCGGCAGTTCGACGGCCGATACCACGCCGGGCTATGCCGGTAGCAAGGGCTATGCCCTGAAGGAAAAACGAGGTTCGCGGATCGCGGCATTGCGGACCGCGGTCATTGATTTCTACGATACGATGGAAACCGCCAAGCAGGCGAACACGCGCATCCGCTATGGTTTCGTGCCGTACGCAACGGGGGTGAATGCCGGTGCCGCGATCCGCGCGATGTCCGCCAGCTATCTGGTCGGCAGCAATGGCCGCAACGACACCGCAACCTATCAGACCAGACATATCGTTGACGAATATCGGGTTCGCTCCACCTCTGACAGGGTCAGAGTTTCACGGGAAAGTTGCGAAGCATTCGTGCCGGTTCGGGACCCGGCGACCAGGCTGACCTTCGATTCGGAGGGCAACGCCACGCTCACGACGCGCGAATGGGACAGCGATCGCGAGCGCTGCACCGAAACCCGGTCGTCGCTTGGCCCGGTATGGGCATACGAACCCTATGCACTTGATGTGAGCGACTATATTTCCGCCGCATCGGCTCGCAACTCGACGCGGATCAGACCGACCGACAACGCATGGCTCGGCTGTATCGAGGAAACCGACCGAACTACCAGCGGATCGCGGCAGTTCGACGCCAACAGCCTCCCTCCTAATCTCGACCCCAGCCTCAAGCCGTCGGGGCAGGACCGGTGGCAGCCGCTATGGCCGGAAGTCGCCTATTCTCGCTATTATAACAATAACAAATACCGTGGCACGCTCTACAGCCAGGGCGAAATCAACGACTACTACTGGCTGGGTTCCGACGGCAATCTGAAGGCCGGCCTCGTAAGCTGCGGCAAACCCGTACAGCGGCTGTCTGCACTGTCCCGGGACCAGGTGCGGACCTATATCAACGATGCCGATTTCTCGCCATTGGGGGGAACCGAACACGATACCGGCATGCTATGAGCGCTGCGATTGCTGTCGCGCGACGGGATCTTCGCCAGCGACAATGGCGGCCAGGGCAGTCGTTCGGCCGCGAAGCAGGTCATCGTCTTCCTTACCGACGGCGACATGAGTCCCAATGACACGATCTACGGCCTCTACGGGATGGAATATTGGGATCGCCGCATCGCCAATGGCGACAGCGACCTGAAGCCCTACCACAACGCCCGCTTCCTCGCCCTGTGCGACAAGGCGCGGGCGATGGGGATCGACGTATGGACGGTTGCCCTCAGCATGGGCAGCACGGCCGAACTGAAAAGCTGTGCTTCCTCCTCGGATCAGGCATTGGCCACCACGTCAGGAACCGGGCTGTCCGATGCGTTCAAGAAGATCGCGAAGGCGGTCGCCATGCTGCGGATTTCGCGATGAGGATGCGTTCGCCTCGCCACGTGTATCGTGACCGTCGCGGCGTCAGCGTGACCGAATTCGCGCTGTTGGCCCCGGTCCTGATGATGTTGCTGATGGGGCTCGGCGACCTGCTCTACCAACCCTATGTCCAGGCAATCCTCGACGGCGCCGTGCAGAAGGCCGGACGCGATTCGACGCTGGAGGAAAATGCGTCGGACCAGCGCGCGATCGACGATCAGGTGAAGGCCGCCGTCGGCAGCATCGCGAAGGACGCGACCTTCACGTCCTCGCGCGAAAACTATTCGGCCTTCGCGTTGATAAAGCCCGAACCCATCCAGGACGCCAACGGCAACGGGCGGCTCGATTCGGGCGAATGCTTCGACGACATCAACGGCAACGGCACCTACGACACCAATCCGGCGCGCATGGGTCAGGGGGGCGCCGACGACGTGACCCGCTACACGATGCGCGTCGTCTATACCCGCCCGTTCCCCGTCGCGGAACTGCTCGGCTTCCCGCCGACCATGACGATCGAGGCTTCCACGTTGCTGAAGAACCAGCCCTATGCCCGACAGACGGTACGGTCGATTCCGCGCGTGTGCCTGCCATGACCACGCCGCCCCGGACGCTACCTCGCCCGTCTCTGCGTGCCCTGCTTCGCGACCGGCGTGGCGTCGCCATGCTGGAATTCGCGCTCGGCCTCCCATTGCTTCTGGGCGTCGGCCTCTACGCCACCGAAACGGCCAACCTCGCGTTGACTACCATGCGCATCAACCAGATCGCCCAGAACCTTGCCGATAATGCGTCACGCGTCGGCGACATGAACAGCGACAGCATCAAGCAGTTGCGCGAGATCGATATCAACGACGTGCTTACCGCCACCCGGCTGCAGGGCGACCGGTTCGAGCTGACGACGCGCGGGCGGATCACCATCTCCAGCCTCGAACAGAATTCAGACGGGGTACAGTATCTGCACTGGCAACGCTGCATCGGCCTGAAAAGCGGTCCGGACTATGATTCCAGCTACGATCGCACCCACGGCACGATGGACCGGGACGACGGCATCGGCACGGGTTCACAGAATGCCGGGGTGAAGATGCCGAACGGCATGGGCGATCAGGATCCCAAGGTCCAGTCGCCGGCCGGGTCGGGCGTCATGTATATCGAAGTGAATTACGAATATCGCCCGGTCGTAGGCACCGCGTGGCTACCCGGCGGATCGGCACGCATCCATGCGACGGCGGCGTTCGTCGTGCGCGATCGACGTAATTTCGATCAGATCTATAATCCGGACCCCGCCGCGCCGCGCTATTACTGCGATGCCTACAGCGCGACGTGACGGGGTCGATCGGGATCAGGCCTTGTAGGTGACCTTCTTCACCGCCGCGACGACCTTGTCGCTGGTGATGAGCGCCAACTTTTCGAGGTTCGCGGCGTAAGGCAGCGGCACGTCTTCGTTGGTGACGCGCAGCACCGGCGCGTCGAGGTCGTCAAAGCCCTGTTCCATCACCACCGCGGCGATTTCCGACGCGATCGAGCAGGTCGGCCAGCCTTCCTCGACCACGACCAGCCGGTTGGTCTTCTTCAGCGACTTGAGCACCGTCCTGGTATCGAGCGGGCGCAGCGTGCGCAGGTCGATCACTTCGGCATCGATGCCTTCGCCGGCCAGCTTCTCGGCGGCTTCGAGCGCGAGGCCGACGCCGATCGAATAGCTGACGATCGTCACGTCCTTGCCCGGCTTCATGATCCGCGCCTTGCCGATGGGCAGGACGAAATCGTCGAGCTTGGGCACGTCGAACGAACGGCCGTACATCAGTTCGTTTTCTAGGAAGACGACCGGATCGGTCGAGCGGATCGCCGCCTTCAGCAACCCCTTCGCATCGGCCGCGTCATAGGGCGCGATCACGATCAGGCCGGGAACGCTGGCATACCACGGGCCGTAATTCTGCGAGTGCTGCGCACCGACGCGGCTCGCCGCGCCGTTGGGTCCGCGGAACACGATCGGACAGCGCATCTGGCCGCCCGACATGTAGTTGGTCTTGGCCGCCGAATTGATGATGTGGTCGATCGCCTGCATGGCGAAGTTGAACGTCATGAATTCGATGACCGGGCGCAACCCGCCCATCGCCGCACCGGTGCCGATGCCGGCAAAGCCATATTCGGTGATCGGCGTGTCGATGACGCGACGGTCGCCAAATTCGGCGAGCAGACCCTGCGTGACCTTGTACGCACCCTGATATTCGGCGACTTCCTCGCCCATCACGAACACGCGGTCGTCGGCGCGCATTTCCTCGGCCATCGCGTCGCGCAGCGCGTCGCGGACCGTGGTCTTGACCATCTCGGTACCGGCCGGGATCTCGGGATCGGCTTCGCCTTCCTGATCGGCGGCGTCGAACAGCTGGCGCGCACCGGTTTCAGCATGCTGCTGCGACGTACCTTCGGGGGTCGGCGGAGCCTTGTCGTCGTTCTTTTCGTCGGCCTTCGGCGTCGCGGCGGCGGCATCGCCGGCGCGCGCTTCGGTCGGCTGGGCCGACTTGGCGGCGTCGACGTCTTCGCCTTCGCCCGCCAGGACCGCGATGACCGCGCCGACCTTCACATTGTCGGTACCCTCGGCGACGAGGATCTGGGCGATCGTGCCTTCATCGACGGCTTCGAATTCCATCGTTGCCTTGTCGGTCTCGATCTCGGCCATAATGTCGCCCGACTTGACCGTGTCGCCTTCCTTGACGAGCCACTTGGCCAGCGTGCCTTCTTCCATCGTGGGCGACAGCGCCGGCATCTTCAGTTCGATCGGCATCTCAGTAGGTCTCCACCAGCACGTCGGTGTACAGTTCTTCCGGGTTCGGTTCGGGCGCGCTTTCGGCGAAGTCGGCGGCGGCGTTGACCACCTTGCGGATTTCGGCCTCGATCGCCTTCAGCTCGTCTTCCTGCACCCCGGCGGCGTTCAGCTCGCGCTTCAGCCCCTCGATCGGGTCCGAATTGTCGCGCATCGCCTGCACTTCGTCGCGGCTGCGATATTTGGCCGGATCGGACATCGAGTGACCACGATAGCGATAGGTCTTCATCTCGAGGATGATCGGCCCCTTGCCCGCGCGCACCCACGCCAGCGCCTCTTCGGCGGCCCCGCGGCACGCCAGCACGTCCATGCCATCGACCTGGATGCCCGGAATGCGGAAGCTTTCACCACGCTTGTACAGCTGGTCCTCGGCCGAGGCGCGATTGACGCTGGTCCCCATGGCATATTGGTTGTTCTCGATCACGAAGATGATCGGGAGCTTCCACAGCTCGGCCATGTTGAACGATTCGTACACCTGGCCCTGGTTCGCGGCGCCATCGCCGAAATAGGCCATGCAGACGCCGCCGTCGTTGCTGTACTTGTGCCCGAACGCGAGACCCGCGCCCAGCGACACCTGCGCCCCGACGATGCCGTGGCCGCCATAGAATTTATGCTCGGTCGAGAACATGTGCATCGACCCGCCCTTGCCGCGGCTGATGCCGGCTTCGCGTCCGGTCAGCTCGGCCATGATGACCTTGGGATCGATGCCGTACGCAAGCATGTGACCATGGTCGCGATAGCCGGTGATGACCGAATCCTTGCCGGATTCGAGTGCCGACTGCAGCCCCACGGCAACCGCTTCCTGACCGATATACAGGTGGCAGAAACCACCGATCAGGCCGAGGCCGTACAATTGCCCCGCCTTCTCCTCGAAACGACGGATCAGCAGCATCTCCTTGTAAAAGGAGAGGAGTTCCTCTTTCGACGCCTCGTACCGCTTTGGCTCACCCGGCCGTTCGCGATTGGGAATGACGGGTTCGCTGGTGCGGCCTTGCGCCGGTGCTTTTGCCACGGTTCGGATGCCTCGTTCCTGAAAGGATGGGTAGGAAGCGCCGCCTATGGCGCGAATTATCCCCTCGCGCAACCGAGCCAGCCCGTTCCGGTCCGGATTCAGTCGTCGATGCGGATTCCGCAGCGGGTGCGCGCCGCCGCCTCACCGCCGATCGGCACGATGAACTCATCCGGGTGGGCGACGTTCAGCTTCCGCCGGACCAGTTCGTCGACCATGTCGGGATCGGCATGGCGCGGATCGAGCAGTTCGACCCGGTTGCGCAGATCGGCGCGCACCTTCTCCAGACAGGCATATTGCGCCTTCCGCACCGCCAGCTTGCGTTGATAATCGCGATAGGCGAGCACCCCGTTCGGCCCCAGTACCGCGTGATAGGCGAAGAACCCGATGACGAGGATCACCAGCGCCGGCCAACCGGCACGTCTCAACATCTGACGAAGGGGCGAGGAACGCGACATGGCGCGTATGTCGTTTATAGCCCGCCCCCACGCAAGCCACCTGCCGCCCCAAGGAGCCGATATGCACCTGCTGCACGACCCTGCGACGCTCACCGACCCGACCGATTTCGACACGTTTCTGAAGGTCGACATCCGTGTCGGCACCATCGTCGCCGCCGAACCCTATCCGGAGGCGCGCAAGCCTGCGATCAAGCTGGTCATCGATTTCGGCCCGGTGATCGGCCGCAAGCGGTCGAGCGCGCAGATCACCGAACATTATGGATGCGAGGGATTGATCGGGCGACAGGTCGCGGCGGTGGTCAACTTCCCGCCCCGACAGATCGGCAAGTTCGTGTCGGAAGTGCTGACGCTGGGCTTTCCCGATGGAAGCGGCGCGGTGGTGCTGTTCGCGCCCGATCAGCGGGTGCCGGATGGCGGGCGGCTGTTCTAGAACCGATCTACCCATCGGTCATTCTTTGCGAGCCGTGTCGGCCGCGCGCACACGTCAACCCATCCTTAAACCGATTGCAATAGGCGCAGCCCCGATCAATTTGCGGGGAGGATCAGGGAATTGCGCCTATTCTATACCACAGCCTGCGTGCTGCCACTCATCGCCGGGGCGTCGGCGCATGCGCAGTCGACGACGGCGGGTAATGACAAGCCGGTCGAGCAGACCAGAGACGCCGCCAAGCCGGCGGGCGACATCATCGTCACCGCGGTCGCGCGGGGTCGCGACCGACTCGACAGCGCCATTTCCACCAGTTCGCTCCGCGAAGCCGACATACTGAAGGCCGCGCCGCGCTCGACCGCGGAGATTTTCCGGAACGTACCGGGCGTCCGTTCGGAAAGCTCGGGCGGCGAAGGCAATGCGAACATCTCGATCCGCGGCCTTCCGATCGCCTCGGGCGGGGCGAAGTTCCTGCAACTACAGGAGGACGGCCTGCCCGTCCTCGAATTCGGCGACATCACCTTCGGCAATGCCGACATCTTTCTGCGCGCCGACCTGAACCTGTCGTCGGTCGAGGCGATCCGGGGCGGATCGGCCTCCACCTTCTCGTCCAATTCGCCGGGCGGCGTGCTCAACCTGATCTCGAAGACCGGCGAACAGGAAGGGGGCGCGCTGCAATTCGGCGCGGGGCTCGACTATCAGGAATATCGCGTCGATTTCGACTATGGCGGCAAGATCGACAGCAGCCTGCGCTATCACGTCGGCGGTTTCTACCGTCAGGGCGAAGGGCCGCGCCGGGTCGGCTATGACGGCAATCGCGGCGGTCAGTTCAAGGCGAACCTGACCAAGACCTTCTCGGGCGGCTATATCCGCTTCTACGGCAAATATCTCGACGATCGCGCGGTCGGCTATCTGCCCAATCCGGTCCGGGTCACCGGCAGCAACGCCGATCCGCGCTATGCCAGCCTGCCCGGCTTCTCGATCACGCGCGACGCGCTGTTGTCGCGCAACTTCACCACGAACCTGACGCTCGACGGCCAGAATAATGTCGTCACGCGCGACCTTCGCGACGGCCAGCATCCGGTGGTAAAGGCGTTCGGCGTGGAAACACAGATCGACCTGTCCGGATGGACCGTGACCGACCGGTTCCGCTACGCCGACATCAGCGGCGGCTTCTCGTCGAACTTCCCGTCCAACGTGGCCGCTGCGTCGGACATCGCAACCGCGCTCGGCGGCGCCGGTGCGACGCTGCGCTTCGCCAGCGGCCCGTCCGTTGGACAGGCGATCACCGACCCCGCCGCGCTCAACGGTAACGGCCTGCTCGCGCAGATCGTGGTGTTCGACGTGAAGCTGAACAGCCTCGACAACGTCACCAACGACGTGCGCGCCAGCCGCGTGTTCACGCTCGGCGGCGGCGACCTGACGACGACGGCGGGCTTCTACAAGTCGCGCCAGGCGATCGATACCGACTGGCTGTGGACGTCGACGCTGCTCGACGTGCGCGGCGATGGTCGCGCCGCGCTGGTCGATGTGGTGTCGGCGGGCGGCACGCCGGTGACGCAGAACGGCTTCTATGCGTACAGCGCCAGCTATTTCGGCGACTGTTGCCGCCGCAGCTACCGCGTCGCCTATGACGTCAACGCGCCGTTCGCCTCGCTGAACTACAAGGTCGGCCGCGTCGCGCTGGGCGCCAGCGTCCGCTACGATTTCGGCGACGCATCGGGATCGATCTACGGTGCGGACCTCGGCGGCGGACGCACCGGCGTCGTCGCGCGCGACATTGACGGCGACGGCATAATCACTGCGGCGGAACGGCGGGTGGCGGTCATTCCGCTCGGCCAGCCGGCCCCGGTCGATTATGGCTGGAACTACCTGTCCTATTCGGCGGGCATCAACTTCCGCATCGCCGAGCCGTTCGCGGTCTTCGCCCGCTACAGCCGGGGCGGCCGTGCCAATGCCGATCGGCTGTTATTCGGTCCGGCGGTCAGCACGACCGACGGCTCGCTGCTCAGCAAGTCCGCCGCCGTCGACTTCGTCCGCCAGGCGGAGGCAGGCGCCAAATATCGGCACAACGGGCTGGTCCTGAACCTGACCGGCTTCTGGGCGCGGACCGAGGAACAGAATTACGAAGCGACGCGGCAGGTCTTCATCGATCGCGAATATCGTGCCGTCGGCCTCGAATTCGACGGTGGCTACCGGGTCGGCGCGTTCGGCATCACCGGCGGCGCTACCTGGACCGATGCGAAGATCGTCAGCGACGCGCTCAACCCCGGCGTCATCGGCAACACGCCGCGTCGTCAGGCGCGGCTGATCTTCCAGGCGACGCCGCAGGTGGAGATCGACCGGTTCACTATCGGTGCCAATGTCATCGGCACGACCAGCAGCTATGCGCAGGACAGCAACCAGTTGAAGCTGCCCGGCTACACCGTCGCCAACGCCTTCGTGCAATATCGCCCGACCAGCCGTCTGCTACTGTCGCTGAACGCGAACAATCTGTTCGACGTACAGGGTTTTACCGAGGCGGAGGATGCGGTGATCCCGACCAACGGCATCGTCCGCGCACGCTCGATCAACGGCCGCACGACGTCGATGACGGCACGTATCCTGTTTTGAGCCGATCGCCGGGCCACGTATCCGCGTGGCCCGGGGTCCTTCGCTACGCCCCATCCCCGGCCGCATCATAGCGCAGGCGAGCGTCGCGAATATTCGTCCGGTTCGCATCGGCCCACATCGTCAGCGCCATGACCGGCGCAAGCAGCGACCTGCCGATATCCGTCAGTTCATACTCGACCCGCGGCGGGATGGTGGGGAACATGGTCCGCCGCACCATACCGTCACGCTCGAGCCCGCGAAGCGTGATCGTCAACATACGCTGCGAGATGCCGTCGATCCGCCGCCGCAACGCGTTGAAGCGAACCGGTCCGTCCTTCAGCGTCGCGATGATGTAGAGGCTCCATTTATCGCCGATCCGGTCGAGAATTTCGCGCACCATGCCGCAGTCGTCGTGACCGCCCGGAGCGGTAAATTCCATGTCACCTGGTTTCATCGGCGTGCCTTCTTGCAGGGGGCGGTGCGGTCACTTTAATAGTGTCGGTAACATTTTGTTACCACCCTGTTCCCGTGGCGGAACCGTGAATCGGAAGGATATGCGATGAAGATCGCTCTCTTCGGCGGGACAGGCCCCACCGGACGGCACATCATCGAAACGGCGCTGGCGCGGGGGTATGCGCTTGCCGTCTTCGCGCGCGACCCGGCAAAGCTCGCCGCCTTCGTCGGCCGGGTCGAGATCGTGGTCGGCGACCTCCGCGATCGCGACGCGATCAAGGCATGCACCGCAGGCACCGATGCCGTCATCAGCGCCCTCGGACCCAACAGCCTGAAGGCGCGCGAAAAGCGGCCGATCACGCGCGGTGTCGCCACGATCATCTCGGTCATGGAGGAATTGAACGTCCGCCGCCTGATCCAGGTCTCGACGCCCGCCTATCGTGATCCGAAGGACGGTTTCGATCTGCCATCGCGTGCCTTTGTGATGCTGTTCAGGCTCATCGTCCGCAACGCCTATGACGATATCCGGGCGACCGCCGAACAGGTGCGCCGCTCCTCGCGCGACTGGACGCTGGTGCGGATCCCGAATCTTTGGGACGGACCGGCAACGGGGCGGATCGCCATCGGCTGGTACGGCCGGACGAAGCTCGGAATGAAGCTGTCACGGGGCAATCTGGCGAGGTTCCTGGTCGATCAAGTGACGGCCACGGATTATCTCCGCGCCGCACCCGGGATCGCGGATCGCCCATGAGGATGAATGAACGAAAGGACGCTATCGTGCTGCGGATCGACCTCTATACCGATATTGTCTGCCCGTGGTGCATCATCGGGCATCACCGTCTCGACAAGGTGTTGGCGGAACGTTTTCCCGACCTCTCGGTGGACATCCGCCAGCATCCGGTGCTGCTGCTGCCCGACGCCCCGCCGCAGGGCCTGTATGTCGCCGATCTGCTCCGCGCGCGCTACGGCGTGACCGATGTCCGGGCAGCGTTCGCTCGTCCCGAGGCGGAAGCACGGGCGTCGGGCCTTGCGCTCGATCTCGGCCGCCAGCCATGGATGTACCGAACCCAGCCGGCGCATGGGTTGATCCTCGCCGCCCGGGAACGGGGGACGCAACATGCCCTCGCCGTCGCCATCACGAAGGCGTATTTCCTTGATGCACGGAATATATCGGACGCCAACGTGCTCGCCGATATCGCGACCCGGCACGGGTTCGAGGGCGAGGAAGCGCGCGCAATTGCCCTCGACCCTGCGCAACATCGCCGGGTTGACATAGCAGCGGCGCAATCCGCGGAAGCGGGAGTCCGATCAGTGCCCCATTTCGTCTTCGGCGACCGCATCGCCATCAACGGCGGCCGCAGCGAGGACGAACTCGCCGCCGCCATCCGTCAGGCGTCTGCCATCGCTGCAACCGGATAGGACGCGATCACGTTGCCGGAGCGGTGAAACGCGAACGCCGCCGCACGGCGGGAAAAGGCTTGCCGGCCTTTCGCCAACGGACGGACGCAAAAAAGGGGCGCCGGTTCGCACCGACGCCCCCTTCCCTCATTCCGCGATCAACGCAGGATCGAACGCCCCGCATAGCGGGCCGCGCCGGCCAGCTCTTCCTCGATCCGGATCAGCTGGTTGTACTTGGCAAGCCGGTCCGACCGCGCCAGCGACCCGGTCTTGATCTGGCCGCAGTTGGTGGCGACCGCGAGGTCGGCGATCGTCGCGTCCTCGGTCTCGCCCGAACGGTGCGACATGACCGCGGTATAGCGGTTGCGCTGGGCGAGGTTCACCGCCTCCAGCGTCTCGGTCAGCGTGCCGATCTGGTTGACCTTCACCAGCAGCGAGTTGGCGAGGCCCTGCTCCAGACCCATCGCCAGCCGCTTCGGATTGGTCACGAACAGGTCGTCGCCAACCAGTTGGACCTTGTCGCCGATCTTGTCGGTCAGCGCCTTCCAGCCTTCGAAATCGTCCTCCGACATGCCGTCCTCGATCGACAGGATCGGATAGCGCGCGGCGAGATCGGCAAGGTAGTCGGCCATCTCGACCGGCGACAGCGACTTGCCCTCGCCGACCATCTCGTACCGGCCGCCCTTGAAGAACTCCGTCGCTGCGCAGTCGAGCGCGAGCATCACGTCGTCGCCGGGCTTGTAGCCGGCGCGCTCGATGCTCTGCATGATGAAGTCGAGCGCGTCGATCGTGCTGCTGAGCGCCGGCGCGAACCCGCCTTCGTCGCCGACCGAGGTGGCAAGGCCCTTTTCCGACAGGCCCTTCTTCAGCGTGTGGAAGATTTCCGAACCGCAGCGGACCGCCTCGGCGATGCTGTCGGCACCGACCGGCATCACCATGAATTCCTGGAAATCGATCGGGTTGTCGGCATGTTCGCCGCCATTGATGATATTCATCATCGGCACCGGCAGCAGATGCGCCGACACCCCGCCAACATAGCGGTACAGCGGCAGGCCGCGCGCATCCGCCGCTGCCTTCGCCACCGCAAGGCTGACGCCGAGGATCGCGTTCGCGCCCAACCGGCCCTTATTGTCGGTGCCGTCGAGCTGGATCATCGCATGGTCGATGTCGCTCTGGTCCTCGGCGTCCATGCCCAGCACCGCTTCGGCGATGTCGCCGTTCACCGCCTCGACCGCGGCCAGCACGCCCTTGCCGAGATAGACCGACTTGTCGCCGTCGCGCTTTTCGACCGCTTCATGCGCGCCGGTCGACGCGCCCGACGGGACCGCGGCGCGGCCGAAGCTGCCATCCTCCAGCAGCACGTCGACCTCGACGGTCGGATTGCCGCGGCTGTCGAGGATTTGGCGGCCATGCACCTGAATGATTGCGGTCACGTAACGACTCCCTTTATGTCCGTGCGGAACGGCGTGGTCGCGGTCCCTGTATACATTCGGCCCGCGCCCCGCAAATCCTGTGCGCGCAACGGAACCCGACCATTGCCGCATGGTTATCGTCCCGAAACGAAGAAAGGATTCGTTATGACCGACTTCAATCGGACCGGCGGCTCGCCGACCACCAGCGACACCGCCGTCGACTTCAATGCCGACATCACCCCCGCCACGGGTGGCACCGTCGAGTTCACCCCGGCCGCAACGACCTCGTTCGATTCGGAAGCGACCTCGACCGGCAGCGCCAAGCAGACGCTCAAGGACGAAGCGTCGAAACTGACCGCCAAGGCGACCGATAAGGCACGCGGCCTCGCCGATGAGGGCAAGCTGCGCGCGACCGGTGCCCTCGACGAATTCTCGAAGCTGATGGAGGACGCCGCCGGCACCGTCGACGAGAAACTCGGCGAGCAATATGGCCAATATGCCCGTTCGGCCGCCCAGGCTATTTCGGGCTTCTCGGACAATCTGCGCGGCAAGGAGGTCGACGACCTGATCGCCGATGCCAGCGATTTCGTCCGCAAGAGCCCGGCGATCGCGATCGGCACCGCCGCCGCGCTCGGCTTCGTGCTGGCGCGCATCGTCAAGGCCGGCACCGACGCCGACACTCCCGTGGTCAAGGGCTGACCCCGATCATGGGGGACGAGGGGCTGGGAACGGTCGTCGGTCGCGTCGTCGAGGATGCGAAGGCCTATGCCCGGGCCGAGGTGACGCTGTGGAAGACAGTCGCCAGCACGCGCGGATCGCAGGCCGGCATCGCCGCCGGCCTTGCGGTCGGTGCCGTGGTCATCGCGCTGTCGGCGGTCACCGCGCTGCTGGTCGGGGCGATTCTTTCGCTGCGGCCGTTGATGGGGCCGGGCTGGGCGACGTTGCTGGTCGTCGTCGTGGCGCTCGGGATCGCGGCCATTCTCGCCAGGATCGCATTGGCGAGCTTCAAGCGCGTCGTCGCGCCTCTGGGAGACGGCTGATGATCCCGCCAACCCTCGCCGCCGCCCGCGCCGACGCGCTGCTCAAGCGCGCCCGGCTACAGGCCAGCATTGCCGAAGCGAAGCATCGCCTGTCGCCCGCGACCATCGCCTCGAATGTAGCCGACGACCTGCGCGACAAGGCGGAGGACGGCGTCGCGGTCGTGATGGAGCGTCCTGGCGTCGCGGCGGGTATCGCCACCGGCGTCGTCGCGCTGCTCGCCCGCAAGCGCATCGCCCGCCTGTTCCGCAAGGCACCGCCGCCGCCGCCCGCCCCCATCGCCCCGCCCCCGCCCGTCCCGAACAAGGAATGACATCATGAGCGAACTCAAGACCGCCCCGCACGAAACCACCGGCACCATCGACACGCTGAAGGAAAAGGCGTCGACCGCCGCCCATGCGACCAGCGACGCCGCGCACGACGCTGCCAAGCGCGCCTCGGACGCCGCCCATGACGCCGCCCAGCGCGCGTCGGAAACGATCGAGACCAATCCGCTTGCGGTCCTCGCCGGTGGGCTCGCACTCGGTGCCGTCGTCGGCGCGCTGCTGCCGCGTACCGCGCAGGAAACGAAGACGCTTGCCCCGCTCGGCAAGAAGCTGGCCGCCGCCGCCACCGCCGCTGCCGCCACGGCGCGCGACGTCGGCAAGGAACAGCTGACCGCCGCCCTGCCGAGCAAGGACGGCGCCAAGGAACAGCTGCGTTCGGCGTTCAGCACGGTGGTGCAGGCCGCCGCCGACAGCGGCAAGGCCGCGGTCAAGAACTGATCGGTCGCGCAAATCCCAGATTCTGGGTTGAAGGGTACGCCCGGTCCGCTATGCGGGCTGGGCGTATCTTTTTTTGCACTGCGGGAACGACCATGAGCAAACTTCACCTCGTCTTCGGCGGCCGCGTCTCCGATCCGCGCACGCTCGACTTTGCCGACCTGAAGGCGATCGACGTCGTCGGCATCTTCGGCGACTATGCCAGCGCCGAAAAGGCATGGCGCGCCGCGGCGCAGCGGACCGTCGACGATGCCGAGATGAAATATGTGGTGGTGCATCTGCACCGTCTGCTCGAACCGGAACTGCCGCCGGCGTAAGGCCCCAGCCGCTCCCGTTGGGTTCGAGCAGCTTCGAGCGAAGTCGAGAAGCGTCCGTCGAGAACGTCCGTCTAGGGCACCCCTTCTCGACTGCGGTTCTCGACAAGCTCGAACCTCCGCTCGAAGCAAACGGAGGGCGCAGGAGAGAGTTGCGGCTCAGTCAGGGCTGCCGGCGGCTACTCGCCGCACACCCCAGCGCCACCGCAACAACGGGCGGAGCAACAGCATCCCGGCGATGAACCCGCCGGCATGCGCCGCCCCGGCAATCGGCATCTCGCTCCCCGCACTCGCCCAGCCGATGGCAAGGTTTAGCAGGGTCCAGCTCACCCCCAGCCACACCGCATGGACGACATGCGCCGGCACCGGCCCGATCGCCTTCGCCTTGCCCCCGCCGAACAGCAGCGCATAGGCGCCGATCAGCGCCGAGATCGCCCCGCTCGCCCCGATCATCGGCGCGGGCGAAGTCGGCCCGGCCAGCCACTGCGCCGCGACCGACGCATAGGCACCGATCAGCAGCAGCACCAACACCCCGCGCAGTCCCACCGCCCGCTGCGTCGGCGTACCGACGATGGCAAGGCTCAGCAGGTTGAACGCCAGATGCACCCATCCGTCATGAATGAACGCGGCGGTGATCGGCGTCAGCCATAGCGGCACGAACGGCGCAAACCCCTCGATCGAGGCGACATTGCTGGTCATGCGCAGCGGCACGAAGCCCGCCGCGATCGCCGCGCTCCACACGCCGCCGGTCAGGATCAGCCACGCGCTGACGCAAGCGATCAACCCGCCGATCACGAGGATCGACGGGGAAGGACGCCGTTCGAACATAGGGGTTTAGATGAATTCGATCTTCGAGATCTGGTAATAACGGTCGCCCGACGGCACCGTCACCTCGACATCGTCATCGACCTTCCGCCCGATCAGCGCGCGGCCCATCGGCGAGTTGTACGAGATACGGCCCGACTTGGCGTCCGCCTCGGTCTGGCCGACGATCTGGTAGGTGACCGCCTTGTCATCCTCGTCGAGCAGCGTAACGGTCGCGCCGAACACCACCTTGTCGCCCGACAGGTCCTTCGGATCGATGACCTGCGCGCGGCTCAGCTTGTCCTCGATATCGGCGATCGACGCCTCGATCTGCCCCTGCCGCTCCTTCGCCGCATGATATTCGGCGTTTTCGGACAGGTCGCCATGGGCGCGCGCTTCCTCGATCGCGTCGATGATCTGCGGCCGTTCGACCTTCAGTTGCTTGAGGTGCGCCGTCAGGCGATCATAGCCCTCTTGCAACATCGGCATCTTTTCGACCGTCGCCATCGCGCGCGCGTCCCTTTTGTCATTACCCCCGCCACACGGACGGGCCTCCCTGCCCGTCCGCGCGCAACATTCCGCTGATGGGGATCAGTTGTGCGATTGCGAATAATAGGACTGCAACGGCCGCACTTCAAGGGAGCGGGCAGCCAGCGCCTGAATGGCCTGAGCCACCGCGACGCTGGCGGGCGCCGTGGTGAAATAGGGCACCTTCTGCGACTGCGCCGACGCCCGGATCGATTCGGAGTCCTTCAACGACTGCCAGCCTTCGGTGGTGTTGAAGATCATCGCGATATCGCCGTCGAAAATCTTGTCGACGATATGCGGACGACCCTGCGCCACCTTGTTGACGCGTTCGACCGGCACGCCATGGTCGGCGAGATAGTCGGCGGTGCCGCTGGTCGCGACGATTTTGAAGCCCATTTCGACCAGCAACTGCACGCCCGGCAGGATCACCGGCTTGTCGCTCGACTTGACCGACACGAACACCGTGCCGCTTTTGGGCAGGACGATGTTGGCGCCCATCTGCGCCTTGGCAAAGGCGGTGGCGAAATCGCCATCGATCCCCATCACTTCGCCGGTCGACTTCATTTCCGGCGACAATACTGGATCGACGCCGGGGAAGCGGCCCCATGGGAATACCGCTTCCTTGACCGCGACATGATCGATGTCGCGATCGATCGTCGGCAGATTGGCCAGCTTCTCGCCCGCCATCACCCGCGCCGCGATCTTGGCGACCGGCGTGCCGATCGCCTTGGCGACGAACGGCACCGTACGGCTGGCGCGCGGATTGACCTCGATCAGATAGACCTTGCCGTCCTTGACCGCGAACTGGATGTTCATCAGCCCCTTGACGTTCAGCGCCTTGGCCAGCGCCACCGTCTGCCGCTCGATCTCGGTGATGACCTCGGCGGTCAGCGAATAGGGCGGCATCGAACAGGCACTGTCGCCCGAATGGACGCCGGCTTCCTCGATATGCTGCAACACCCCCGCGACGACGACGTCGTCCCCGTCCGCGATCGCGTCGACATCGACCTCAATCGCGTCGCGCAGATACTGGTCGATCAGGACGGGGGAGTCTCCCGACACCTGCACCGCCGTCTGGATATAGTCGTCGAGTTGCCCGAGCGAATCAACGATCTCCATCGCCCGCCCGCCCAGCACATAGCTTGGCCGCATCAGCACCGGATAACCGATCCGCTCGGCGATCACCGCCGCCTCGTCGCGGCTGCGCGCCAGGCCGTTGGCCGGCTGGAGCAGCCCCAGCGAGGTGACCAGATCGGCGAACCGCTCGCGATCTTCCGCCAGATCGATCGAATCGGGCGTGGTGCCGAGGATCGGGATACCAGCCGCCTCGAGCGCGCGGGCGAGGTTCAGCGGCGTCTGTCCGCCAAACTGCACGATCACCCCGACCAACTCGCCCTTCGACGCCTCGACATGCAGGATTTCCAGCACGTCCTCGGCGGTCAACGGTTCGAAATACAGCCGGTCCGACGTGTCGTAATCGGTCGACACCGTCTCCGGGTTGCAGTTGACCATGATCGTTTCATAGCCGGCATCGCTCAGCGCGAAGCACGCATGGCAGCAGCAATAGTCGAACTCGATCCCCTGCCCGATCCGGTTCGGCCCGCCGCCGAGGATGACGATTTTCTTCCGATCAGTCGGCTGGCTCTCGTCCTCCGGCTCGCCAAAGGTCGGCGCTTCGTAGGTCGAATACATATACGGCGTCTTCGCCTCGAACTCGGCGGCGCAGGTGTCGATGCGCTTGAAGACCGGCCGCACGCCCAGCTTGTGCCGATGTTGACGCACCTCGTCCTCGGTCACGCCGCCGGTCATCATCTTGACGACCTCGTGGATCAGGCCCGATCCGCGCGCGATGCCGCGCTCCATGCCGCGCAGATTGGCCGATTGCAGCGCCAGCCATGCCAGCCGCTTGTCGGAGAAGCCCATCGATTTGAGCCGGCGCATCCCCGCCGCGTCCTGCGGCAGCCCGTTGGTGCAAACTTCGGTTTCCGCCGCGACGATTTCCGCCATGCGTTCGAGGAACCACGGATCGTACTTGGCGATGGCGTGGACTTCGGCGACGGTGAAGCCTTCGCGCAGCGCCTGTGCCGCGACCAGCAGCCGGTCGGGGGTCGCGACGGCCAGTGCCGCCTCGATCTCCGCGCGCGGCGCACCCGCCAGGCGTTCGACGCTGTTGAAGCCCGACAGCCCGGTTTCCAGACCGCGCAGCGCCTTCTGCATCGATTCATGAATATTGCGGCCGATCGCCATGACTTCGCCGACCGACTTCATCGCCGTCGACAGCACCGCCTGCGATCCCTTGAACTTTTCGAAGGCGAAGCGCGGAATCTTGGTGACGACATAATCGATCGTCGGTTCGAACGACGCCGGCGTCGCGCCGGTAATGTCGTTGGTGATCTCGTCGAGCGTGTATCCGACCGCCAGCTTCGCCGCGACCTTGGCGATCGGGAAGCCGGTCGCCTTCGATGCCAGCGCCGACGACCGCGACACGCGCGGGTTCATCTCGATGACGATCAGGCGGCCGTCCTTCGGATTGACCGCGAACTGTACGTTCGAACCCCCTGTTTCGACACCGATTTCCCGGAGCACCGCGATCGATGCGTTGCGCATGATCTGGTACTCTTTATCGGTCAGCGTCAGCGCCGGGGCGACGGTGATCGAATCGCCGGTATGAACGCCCATCGGATCGATATTCTCGATCGAACACACGATGATGGCATTGTCCGCACGATCGCGGACGACCTCCATCTCATATTCCTTCCACCCGAGCAGCGATTCCTCGATCAGCACCTCGGTGGTCGGCGACGCATCCAGCCCCTCGCGGACGATGCGCAGAAATTCGTCGCGGTTATAGGCGACGCCGCCGCCGGTCCCGCCCAGCGTGAAGGACGGGCGGATGATCGCGGGCAGCCCGACATGCTCCAGCCCGGCCAGCGCCTCCGCTTCGGTATGGGCGATATGGCTGCGCGCGGATTCGAGGCCGATCTTCTCCATCGCGACCTTGAACTTCTGCCGGTCCTCGGCCTTGTCGATCGCCTCGGCATCGGCGCCGATCATCTGCACGCCGAACTTTTCGAGCGTGCCGTCATTGGCCAGCGCCAGCGCGGTGTTCAGCGCGGTCTGTCCGCCCATCGTCGGCAGCACCGCATCGGGGCGCTCCTTCTCGATGATCTTGGCGACCACCGCCGGCGTGATCGGCTCGACATAGGTCGCGTCGGCCAGTTCCGGGTCGGTCATGATCGTGGCGGGGTTGGAATTGACGAGGACGATGCGATAGCCCTCCTCCTTCAACGCCTTGATCGCCTGCACGCCCGAATAATCGAACTCGCAAGCCTGGCCGATGACGATCGGCCCCGCGCCGATGACGAGGATGGACGAAATGTCGGTGCGTTTTGGCATTAGTGATCCAGTCCGTTTGCTGGGGCCTCGTTACCGACGAACCCAAGGTCCATCGGGAGTCCGCTGTTTTTCAATTGGCTAAGTACGCAATCGATCTGCTTGAAAGATCCGCCACGGGAAGGCCGTACGTGAACTCGGTTACCGCCCAGATGCTTCAACCAACTCCGAGGAGCATTGCATCGCTGCGTCATTCGATCGAGCTTCGCCTGCGTCACCGCGGCGGCCTCGGTCGAGCCGACCGATGCGCCAGCCTGAACGGCGAAGAGCAAAGCCAGCGCGAACAATCAGCGAGCCTTCATCATCCCCACGAACCGTTCGAACAGATAGAAGCTGTCCTGCGGTCCGGGCGACGCCTCGGGGTGATACTGGACCGAAAACGCACGGCCGCCGTCCACTTCGATGCCGGCGTTCGACCCGTCGAACAGCGACACATGCGTCTCGACCACCCCCACCGGCAGGCTGTCGCGTTCGACCGCGAAGCCGTGGTTCATGCTGGTGATCTCGACCGCGCCGTCCGACAGCCGCTTGACCGGATGGTTCGCGCCGCGATGGCCCTGATGCATCTTGATCGTGGTCGCGCCGACCGCGAGGCCGAGCAGCTGGTGTCCGAGACAGATGCCGAACAGCGGCTTGCCGGTGTCGAGCAGCTTGCGGATCACCGGCACCGCATATTCGCCGGTCGCCGCGGGATCGCCCGGGCCGTTCGACAGGAAGATGCCGTCGGGGTTCGCCGCCATCACCTCATCATAGGTCGCAGTCGCAGGTAGCACGGTTACTTCAGCGCCCGCGTGAACAAGGTTGCGGAAGATATTGCGTTTGCTGCCATAATCGATCGCAACGACATGCGGACGCGATGTGCTTTGCGTGGCACCTTCGTCACCTTCCGGCCGGGTGCTGTCGTCATAGCCCTTCCCCAGATGCCACGCCCCGCCGGCCCAGCCGTAATGCGTCTCGCACGACACCGTCTTGGCAAGGTCCATCCCCTCAAGCCCCGGCCATGCCTGCGCCTGTGCCAGCAGCGCCGGAATGTCGAACTCGCCGCTCGCCGAATGCGCAATCACCCCGTTCGGCGCCCCGCCCTGCCGGATGCGGCGGGTCAGCGCTCGCGTATCGATCCCGGCCAGCCCGATCCGGTTGTGGCGGGCCATCCACGCGTCAAGATGCTCGTTCGACCGGAAATTCGACGGCGCGGTCACATCCTCGCGGACGATCATGCCCAGCGCGTGCGGGTCGTTCGCCTCGACATCGTCGACGTTGGTGCCGACATTGCCGATGTGCGGGAAGGTGAAGGTGATGATCTGCCCGGCGAAGGACGGATCGGTCATGATCTCCTGATAGCCGGTCATCGCGGTGTGGAAGCACACCTCGCCGACCGCTGCGCCCTCGGCCCCGAAGCCACGGCCCCACAGCACGTCGCCATTGGCAAGGACAAGGACCCCGGTGGCTCCTTCGGGCATGGCAAATGGCTTGGCGTCGGCCATGATAGGCGGGCACTCCTGGGTTTGTCTGATGATGTCGCTAAGCGGTGGCGGCTAGTCCCAACGTCCCGCGCCGTCAATCCTGTGATCGCGGATCGATTGCGGCTATGCGTGATCGCTTATCCGAATGAGAGACACTGGAACCGCCATGATTCGCGACACCATCAAGGACGCCCTCGTCACCGCCATGAAGGGCGGCGACAAGGAGACGACGGCCACCATCCGCCTGATCCAGTCGTCGATCAAGAACCGCGACATCGAGGCACGCACCGGCAAGGCTCCCGATAGCGACGACGCGCTGGTGGTCGAAGTGCTGCAGAAAATGGTCAAGCAGCGCCGCGAATCGATCGAGATGTACGAGAAAGGCAATCGCCCCGAGTTGGCCGCCAGTGAAGCGCGCGAAGTGACCGTCATCGAACGCTTTTTGCCGCAGCAGATGGATGAGGCACAGACCGCTGCGGCGATCGAGGCGATCAAGACCGATCTGGGCGCCACGGGCATGAAGGACATGGGCCGCGTGATGGCCGAACTGAAATCGCGCCACGGCAGCGAACTCGACATGAGCAAGGCCAGCGCGGCGGTGAAGGCCGCCCTCAGTTAATCGGTTGCCGTACCCGTTCCGTTCGGGGCATAAAGAGCCATGACCCTATCGCCCCAGTTCCTCGACGAGTTGCGCACCCGCACGACGCTGTCGGCGCTGGTCGGCAAATCGGTGAAGCTTCAGCGCTCGGGCAACGAACATAAGGCGTGCTGCCCGTTCCATACCGAGAAGACGCCGAGCTTCTGGGTCAATGACGACAAGGGCTTCTACCATTGTTTCGGCTGCGGTGCGCATGGCGATGCGATCCGCTGGATGACCGATCAGCGCGGCCTGCCCTTCATCGACGCGGTGAAGGAACTGGCCGCCGCCGCCGGCATGGAAATGCCGGCGCAGGACGCGCGTTCGGCGCGTCAGGCGGAGCGGGCCAAGGGCCTGCACGAGCTGATGGCCGATGCGCAGACATGGTTTGCGGACCGGCTGGGCGACGAGGGCGGCATCGCCCGCGACGCGCTCGCCAAGCGCGGGATCAAGCCCGAAACGGCGCGCGCCTTCGGCATGGGCTTTGCCCCCGATGCGCGCGGCCGGTTGAAGGCGGCGCTCGCGTCGTACGGCGATCCAATGCTGGTCGAATCGGGGATGCTGATCTCGGTCGAGGGCAAGGAGCCGTATGACCGGTTCCGCGGCCGGCTGATGATCCCGATCCGTGACGCGCGCGGACGTACGATCGCGTTCGGCGGACGCATTCTTGGCGATGGCGAGCCGAAATATCTGAACTCGCCCGAAACGCCGCTCTTCGACAAGGGGCGCACCCTCTACAATATCGACCGGGCACAGGCCGCCGCGCGCAAGGCGAAGCGGGTGATCGCGGTCGAGGGCTATATGGACGTCATCGCGTTGGCGCAGGCCGGCTTCGATGAAGTCGTCGCCCCGCTCGGCACCGCGCTGACCGAACATCAACTTGAACGGCTGTGGCGCATGGCCGACTGTCCGATCCTGTGTTTCGACGGTGACGCGGCCGGGATCAAGGCCGCTCGACGCGCCGCGGAACGCGCGCTACCGCTGCTGCAACCGGGCAAGAGCATTTCGATCGTCACCATCCCCGACGGCATGGACCCCGACGATCTGGTCCGTGCCGAAGGGCCGCAGGCATTCGAAGACCTGCTCGCCCGCCGCGAATCGCTGTCCGACTTCCTGTGGCGGCTGGAGTTGGCGACCCTGCCGCCCGGTGCCGGCCCCGACGAGCGTGCGGCGTTCGAGCATGAGCTGGCGCGCCTTGCCGGTACCATCACCCATGAAGGCATTCGCCGCGAATATTTCCGCACCTTCAAGGACCAGTTCTTCGCGCTGTTCGGGGCGAAGGACCGCCGACTGCGCATCGTCGCCAACGACATGGCAGCAGCAGCGGACGTCAAGGAAGTCGATCTGGTCTTCGCCTTCCAGCGCGCGGTATTGATGGGACTGATGCAGCATGTCGACGTGCTGACCCGCCACTGCGAACTGATCGCGCAACTGCCGATCAAGAACCAGCAATTGCAACGCTGGCGCAACCACCTGATCGATCTTGCCATCTACCGCAACGACCTGAGCGAAAGCCTGTTGACCGACACGATCGCGAGCGACCGGCAGCTGGTCGACATGGCGCGACGCAACAAGGAAACCGACCTTGCCTTCAGCTTCTGGCTGCGCGAGGCCGATCGCGACACGGCCGAGACCGACCTGCTCCGCGTGATCCAGATTCTGGTCGACGAACAGGCGTGCCGCCGCGCCGAGAATGCCGCCGCCGAACGCTGTCGGCAGGATACGACCGAGCGGACCTTCGCCGACTATCAGCAGGCCCGGTCGAACCATGCCGCCGTGCAGGCGCGCATCCGCAGCTGGATGGAGGAACTGGACGAGGCGGCTTGATCCCCCCGCCCGTCTTTCCCATATCGCCGTCGTAGAATTGCCGGAAATCCGCGACCGGATCCCCCGAATGCACGCTCTTGGCTTGCAAATCCGGCGGTGTCGGACGAAGACGACCGGTAAAATAGCGCGAGGCGAACGCGCTGCATATATTTCTGAGGGTTATTGATGGCCAAGGCGAATGGTGGCGGCGACGACACGATCGATACCGGCGACGCGCCGCTGATCGACCTGAACGAAGGATCGATCAAGAAGCTGGTCGCGCGTGCCAAGAAGCGCGGCTACATCACCGTCGACCAGTTGAACGAAATGCTGCCGCAGGATCAGATGACCTCGGAGCAGATCGAGGACATCATGTCGGCGCTGAACGACATGGGCGTCAACGTCGTCGAGAATGAGGACGCGGGCGAGGACGGCGAGAGCGAGGAACGCGCCAAGCAGGACGAGGAAGGCGACGACGAAGCGTCGACCGATCAGGACGATGCGTCCGCCGCGTTCGAACCGGTCAAGAAGAAGGAAACCGTCGACCGGACCGACGATCCGGTCCGCATGTACCTGCGCGAAATGGGCGCGGTCGAACTGCTCAGCCGCGAGGGCGAAATCGCCATCGCCAAGCGGATTGAGGCCGGTCGCGACACGATGATCTTCGGCCTGTGCGAATCGCCGATCACCTTCAACGCGATCATCGGCTGGTCGACCGCGCTCAACGAAGGCACGATGCAGCTGCGCGAGATCCTCGATCTCGATGCGATGCTGTCGAAGGATCCCGCGCCGGAATCGCTGTCCGACGACGAGGACGCCGACGACAATGGCGAAATCTCGTCGAAGAACGCCGGCCCCAGCTTCAAGGAAGAAGAGGAGCCCGAGGAAGCGTCGGCCGACGAGGACGAGGACGGCGAACGCCGTGCGCCGCGTCCGAGCGACGACGATGACGAGGACAACACCCTCAGCCTCGCGCAGATGGAGGAACAGCTCAAGCCACAGGCGTTGGAGAAGTTCGCCAACATCACCGCCATCTTCAAGAAATTCTCGAAGATGCAGTCGCAGCGCTTGGACGCGATGGCGACCGGCGACGGCCTGTCGGGTGCGGAGGAACGCAAATATCAGAAGCTGCGCGAGGAACTGACCGCCGAGGTTGAGAGCGTCCAGTTCCACCAGGCGAAGATCGAATATCTCGTCGACCAGCTCTATGCCTATAACCGGCGCCTGACCGCGCTTGGCGGACAGATGCTGCGGCTGGCCGAGCGTCACAAGGTGCCGCGCAAGGCGTTCCTCGACAGCTATGTCGATCACGAGCTCGACGAACAGTGGCTGACCTCGGTCGCGACGATCGACAAGAAGTGGAAGGCGTTCGCCGACAACGAAGGCGGCGCCGTAGACCGCATCCGCACCGAAATCGCCGAGATCGCGCAGCAGACCGGCATGGCGCTCAGCGAATTCCGCCGCATCGTCAACATGGTGCAGAAGGGCGAGCGCGAGGCGCGCATCGCCAAGAAGGAAATGGTCGAGGCGAACCTGCGCCTCGTCATTTCCATCGCCAAAAAATACACCAATCGCGGGCTGCAATTCCTCGACCTGATCCAGGAGGGGAATATCGGGCTGATGAAGGCGGTCGATAAGTTCGAATATCGTCGCGGCTACAAGTTCAGCACCTATGCGACCTGGTGGATCCGGCAGGCGATCACCCGCTCGATCGCCGATCAGGCGCGGACGATCCGCATCCCGGTCCATATGATCGAGACGATCAACAAGCTGGTCCGCACCAGCCGCCAGTTCCTGCACGAACAGGGCCGCGAGCCGACGCCGGAGGAAATGGCCGAACGGCTGTCGATGCCGCTCGAAAAGGTTCGCAAGGTGATGAAGATCGCCAAGGAACCGATCAGCCTCGAAACGCCGATCGGTGACGAGGAGGATTCGCACCTTGGCGACTTCATCGAGGACAAGAATGCGATCATCCCGGTCGATGCCGCGATCCAGGCGAATTTGAAGGAAACGGTCACCCGTGTCCTCGCCAGCCTGACACCGCGCGAGGAACGCGTGCTGCGCATGCGCTTCGGCATCGGTATGAACACCGATCACACGCTCGAAGAGGTCGGGCAGCAGTTCAGCGTGACCCGCGAACGCATCCGCCAAATCGAGGCGAAGGCGCTGCGCAAGCTGAAGCATCCGAGCCGCAGTCGGAAGATGCGCTCTTTCCTCGACCAGTAACCGACCCGCCCCGGCCCTTGCAGAAGCGCCGGGGCGTTTCGTTTCGGCGTCAGACCGAAGCGCATATCCCCGCGTTAAGCGCGGTTAAAGCGCTGGAAACCTTGTTCCTACGCGCTTGGGTTATCTCTTGCAGGCATACCATCTGTCGACCGGGGGATCGCCCGCCCGGACGGAATTGGGAGCCATTGGTGACAGTTGCGATAGCGAACGACACGAATGATTGGGGCGTCGCCGACCGGCTGGTGCAGATCGTTCATGCCGACGGAAGCGGCACCCATGCCACGCCCGAACGGTTGTCGCGCGGCGGCGTGCCGATCCGCGATGTCGCCGATGCGCTGCACCAGCTCTGCACGCTGCACGGACGCCATCCAGGCGTCGTCGATCTGGCGACCAGCGCCACCAGCAACGCCGCGGCCGACGACTGGTTGGCGCATGCCGGCGCTGCCTTTGTCGAGGAACGCGCCTATCTGATCCGGGTCGCCGCCGCCGCCGGACCGCCGCCGGGAACCCCCGGACAGGCCGCGGCGGAAGCCGCCCTTGCCACCCAGCGTAACGCGATCGATCAGTTGTCGCGCTCGATCCGCCCCGGTTGCGCGCTGGGCGCCGCGATCGCGGTCACGCTCGACTGGCCGGTCATCCGTCGTACGCTCGATGCGGCGGCCGACCGGATGGGAATCGACATCATCCCCTGCACCCTGCCCTCGCCCGCCGACACCCGCCAGTTGATCGAAGCGGTCGCCGTCAACGCGGCGGTGGAGCGGGCGATGACCTTCGGCATCCAGCAGTTGGTCGCCCAGCATCGCGGCCTATGGGATCTGGTCGCCGCGCGCGCCGAAAGCCGCGGCTAGCGTCGAGCGCCATCTGCCCGTATCGCTCGACCATGGGCGAGAAACAGGCGATGCGGTTCGAAGGAACCGGCAATTATGTGGCGACCGACGACCTGAAGGTGGCGGTCGACGCGGCGGTGACGCTGCGCAGGCCGTTGCTGGTGAAGGGCGAACCTGGCACCGGCAAGACCGTACTGGCGCAGGAGATCGCACGGGCGATCGGCGCCCCGCTGATCGAATGGAACGTCAAGTCGACGACCCGTGCGCAACAGGGCCTGTACGAATATGACGCGGTGGCGCGGCTGCGCGACGGACAGCTCGGCGATCCTCGTGTCCACGATATTGCCAACTATATCCGTCGCGGCAAATTGTGGGAGGCGTTCGTCAGCCCGACCCTGCCCGTGCTGCTGATCGACGAGGTCGACAAGGCCGATATCGAATTCCCGAACGACCTGCTGCACGAACTCGATCGCATGGCGTTCGACGTCTACGAAACCGGCGAGCGCGTGACCGCGCGCGAACGGCCGATCGTCGTCATCACGTCGAACAACGAAAAAGAACTGTCCGACGCGTTCCTGCGCCGCTGCTTCTTCCACTATATCCGTTTCCCCGACCGTGCGACGATGCAGGCGATCATCGACGTGCATTTTCCGGGCATCCAGACGCTGCTGGTCAATCGCGCGCTCGACCTGTTCTTCGCGGTGCGCGACACGCCGGGGCTGAAGAAGAAACCGTCGACCAGCGAGCTGCTCGACTGGCTGAAGCTGCTCCTTCACGACGACATGCCGCTTGAGGTGCTGGCGTCACACGACCCGGCCAAGGCGATCCCACCGCTGCACGGTGCACTGCTCAAGAACGAGCAGGATGTGATGCTGTTCGAACGGCTGGCCTTTCTCCACCGGCGCAAGGGCGGCTGATCGCAACCGGGGTTGCTTGCTGTCGACGATTTGTTAACCATGTTCGGCAATCACTTGGCGACCATCGTTCGGCAGGATCGTCATCATGTTCGGTTCGCTTGTCCGGGGCATTTTGCTCCTTGCCTTTGCCGCCATCGTCAGCGTGCCGGTCGGCGCGCGCTCGTTGCTCGACTATGTCGGACAGTGCGTGCCCTTTGCCCGCGCGGCGTCGGGCGTCGAAATCTATGGCGACGCCTGGACATGGTGGGATCAGGCCGAGGGCCGCTATCCGCGCGGACATAAGCCGAAGGTCGGCGCTGTCCTCGCCTTCGCCCGGACCGATCGCCTCCCGCTTGGCCATGTCCTCGTCATTAGCCGCGTCGTCGAACCGCGCGTCGCCATGGTGACCCATGCCAACTGGTCGCGCATCAACGGCGTGCGCGGCGGGGTTGAGCAGGACGTGACCGTGTTCGACGTATCGGCCAAGGGCGACTGGACGAAAGTGAAGGTCTGGTATCGCGATACGCAGGGGCTGGGCGGGTCGGAATATCCGACGCATGGCTTCATCTACGGCCCCCGCCCCGCTGCTGAACTCAGCGGCAAGGCGCCAGATTATGTCGGGTCGCTGATCGACGCCTACGCGCGTTGATGCCCCCGCCGTCGCCGATGACGACGTGGCAACGGCGCGGTATCTCGACGACGATCGCGCTCATTACCCTTGCCGGACTGGCGCTGCGCATCCTTGCCGCACGCGGCGGCTTGTGGCTCGATGAAGCCTGGTCGGCGGTGGTCGCGCAGGATGTCGGGACTCCGGCCGGGGTGTTCGTCCGCATCAACCACGACAATAACCACCATCTCAACAGCCTGTGGCTGCAATGGGTCGGCAGTACCGCCCCGCCGCTACTCCAGCGTGCGCTGTCGATCGTCACCGGCGCCGCGACGATCCCGATTGCCGCGGCGATCGCGTTGCGGCGGGGGCCGGCGGCGGCGATCCTCGCCGCCATCGCTTTTGCCATGTCGCCCTTTCTAGGGACACTGGGATCGGAGGCACGCGGCTATGCGCCGATGCTGCTCGCTTGGGTCGCCGCAATCGGCGTGGCCGACCGCTGGCTTGCCGATCCTGCCGCCTCGCCACCAGCGACCGCCATCGCCTTGGCCGCAGTGTTCGGATGCCTTTCGCAGGCGACCATGGTGTTCGGCCTGACCGCGCTCGGGATTTGGGTTGCGCTCGAACGATGGCGCTTGGCCGGCTTGCAGCGCGCGATGCAGGCGACGTTGCGCCTGTTCGTGCCGGCCGCGACTCTTGTCCTGTTGCTGATCGCCATCGCCTGGACGGCGGCAGCGACCAGTCGGGCCGGGTTTCAGTTCGGCGCACGCGAACCGCATGACGCGGCGAAGTGGCTGCTCGCGCTCGAACAATTATGGACATGGAGCGTCGGGTTCTGGGTCATCGCCCCGCTGGTCGTCCTTTCCGCATGGAAGGCTCGCGATCGCTTGATCAGCCTCGTCCTGTTGAGTGCGGTCGGGTTGCCCTTGGCGGTGGCCCTTCTCGCTCTGCCCAACAGCGGCGCCGCCCGTTATTACATCATCGCCGTCCCGCCGTTGCTGCTGATGGCGTCGACGACCCTGCCCGCGCTCTGGACCGGGCGACGGCGCTGGCGTCTCCCGGTCCTGGTCGTCGGCGCCGTTTTTTGCTGGAAGGCGATCGACCGGGATATGGCGCTCGTCGGAAATCTGCGCGGGGACCCTTCGCGTGCGATCCGGACGCTGGTCGCGGTCGCGCCCGATGGTGCCGCCGTTTCGGTCGCGCTGTCGCGCTCGACAGCGATATTGAGAGCCGCCGCCCGGTCGGAGCGTTACCCGTTGACCATCGCCGACAGTCCCTGCGCACCGTTCCGCTTCATCGAACGCGACGGCGACAACCCCTTTCCCGACCCCTTGGTCCGCTGCGGCCGACTCTATGCCGAGATCGCACGCGGCGACCCGACCGGCCTGTCGGGCAGCCACTGGCGCTTATACGCCCTGCCGCGCTAAACCCCGGTCCATGTTCCATTCGTTCGTCGACGCGCTGCGCAGTGCAGGCATCACCGTCAGTATCCGCGAGCATCTGGTGCTGCTCGACGCGATCGAACGCGGCGTGATCGACCCGAACCTCGATAGCTTCTACCACCTCGCCCGCGCGACCTTCGTCAAGGATGAGGGATTGGTCGACCGGTTCGACCGCGTGTTCGGACAGGTCTTCGCCGGCATCCAGGATACAGGCGGCGTCGATCCCGTCGTCCTGCCCGACGAATGGCTTCGGCGTGTCGCAGAGCGATATCTGTCGCCCGAGGACAGGGCGAAAATCACCCCGACCGGGGACTGGGACGCGCTGATGGACCTGCTGCGCCAGCGGCTTGCCGAGCAGCAGGAACGCCATGAAGGCGGATCAAAATGGATCGGCACCGGCGGCACCAGCCCGTTCGGCCATGGCGGCTACAACCCGGAGGGCGTCCGTATCGGCGGCGAAAGCCGGCATCGTCGTGCGGTCAAGGTCTGGGAGCAGCGGGAATTTCGCAATCTAGACCATCAACGCGAACTCGGCACGCGCAACCTGAAGGTCGCGCTACGCCGCTTGCGCCGCTTCGCTCGCGAAGGCGCCGCCGACGAACTCGATCTCGACGCGACGATCGCCGGAACGGCACGACGCGGCTTTCTCGACGTCGCGATGCGGCCCGAGCGGCGCAATGCCGTCAAACTGCTGCTGTTCCTCGATGTCGGCGGGTCGATGGACCCGTTCGTTACACAGGTGGAAGAACTGTTCTCCGCCGCCACCGCGGAGTTCCGCCATCTCGACTTCTTCTACTTCCACAACTGCATTTACGAAGGCGTATGGCGCGACAATCGCCGCCGTTGGGCCGAACAGATTTCGACTGCCGAACTGTTGCGGACCTATGGTCCCGACTATCGGCTGGTGGTGGTCGGCGATGCCGCGATGAGCCCCTATGAGATCCTGCACCCCGGCGGATCGGTCGAGCACATGAATGCGGAGGCGGGTGCCGTCTGGCTGCAACGCCTGACCGCGCATTGGCGGTCGGCGGCATGGATCAATCCCGCGCCGCAGGACCATTGGCAATGGTCGCATTCGACGCAGCTGGTCCGCGACCTGTTCGCCGACCGGATGTATCCGCTGACCCTTGACGGGTTGGATGCCGCCATGCGCGAATTATCACGCCGGCGATAGCCTTCAGAGGTCGCCGATCGCCTCACGCAGCTTGGCGAGCACCACCGGATCGCCCGTCGGAGCCGACGCGGCTGCGGTGGACAGCGCCATAAGATCGACCGCGCCGAAGCTGGCAGCCAGCCCTTTCAGCCGGAACGCTGCCGCCTGCCAGCCTTCCGCATCTGCCGCCTCCAACATGCTGAGCGCCTTCTGGGCGCTGTCGACAAAGGCACGGCGAAGCTCGGCGATCAGTTGGGGTTCGTCGCCCAACGCCGCCGCCAGCGCCGCATCGATTGCTCCGGGATCATAGACCATGGCCGCACGATACGCGGTCAAAGGTTAATAAAGCGTTGCCGGATGATCGTCCGACCGCTCTGTCGCTGGGGGAAGGTCCATGATAGACGATGGCGCATGAATGGGGGTTCGATCAGCGGGCTGGAACAGCCGCACCAGCATTCCGACGACGGCCACGTCGCACAGGAGGAAGCGCAACACTGGTTGGCGGAGGCGATCGCAGAACCCGAACCGATCGGGCGCAACTGGATCGGACCGACCCTTGCCGCCATCGCCGTGACGGGCTGGACCGGCGGCATGCTGGCATGGAGCGCCCCGTCATTGCCGGCACTGGGTCCGATTGGACTGGTATCGTTCATCGCCGCGCTGTGCGTGCCGCCGATGCTGCTGGGTGTAGGCTGGTTGCTGGTCCGCCGGAACAGTCGCGCCGAGGCACGCCGCTTCGCCGCCACCGCACGGGCGATGCGGGCCGAGGCGCAGGCGCTCGACGCCGTTATCGCCCGTGTTCGACAGACGCTGGCGGAATCGCGCAGGGAACTTGCCGAACAGACCCAGTCGCTGCTGACACTGGGCGACAATGCGACCGACCGGCTGCGCGGCGTCAGCGCCGGCATGAGCGAGCAGGTGGAGGCGATCGGTACCACCGCCGGCCGGCTCGACCGGGTCGCCGATGCCACGCAGCAGCGGCTTTCGACCGTGCTGTCCTCGCTGCCCCGCGCGCGTGCCGAAGCGGCGGAAATGGCCGCGATGGTCGAGAAGACCGGCCTTTCCGCCAGCGAACGGGTGGCTGCGCTCGACGCGCAACTGATCGTCGTTGCGCAACGCTCGCGCGAGGCCGACGAACTGGCCGGTGGCGCGGCACAGCGGCTGGCGGCGCATATGAACCGCATGGAGGCGACCAGCGAAAGCGCCGGTGCCCGCCTCGAAGCCGTTATCGCCACCATGTCCGAAGCGATCGACGCCGTGCTCGAACGCGCCGCTGCCGCGATCGATGAATCGCGCAAGGCGATCACCGCACAGGGTGATGCGACCATCGCCATGATCGAGGCGAACGGATCGGCGATCGAACGCGCTGGCCGCGAGGGCGCCGAACAGCTTGCCAGCCGTGTGGCGGCAATCGACGCGGCGATCCAGATGCTCGCCGGACAGCTGACCGACCGTCGCCGCGATGGCGAGGCGTTGCTGACGCTGCTCAACGATGGGCTAGCCGGCGTCGACGACCGGTTCGAACGGTTGCGGATCACCGGGGTCGAACGGACGCAAGCGGTGGCCGGGTCGGTCGACGCGCTGACCCAGGTTGCCGACGCCCTGTCCGAGGCGCTCGCCAATGGCGACGTCACCGCCCGCCGCGTCATCGCCAGCGCCGAGGAAGTATTGACCGCGCTCGATGCCGCCGCGCGCGAGATGGACGAGACGCTGCCCGGCGCGCTTGACCGCCTCGACAACCGCATCGCCGCCAGTCGCGCGGTCGTCGCCCAGTCGAAGCCCGAGCTGCTCGCGCTGGTCACCGCCGCCGAAAGCACACACGAAGCGATCGAGGCGATTGCCGGGGTGGTGGCGATGCAGCGCGACACGCTCTCGACCGTCCAGCAATCGCTGCTCGACACGCTCGATCGCGGTGCCGACCGGATCGAGAATGTCCGCACCATCGTCGACGAAACCATCGCCACGACGATCCACTTCTCCGAAGACGCCGCTCCCCGCCTGACCGAAGCGATGCTGCGCATCCGCGACACCGCCGAAGCCGCCAGCGAACAGGCGCGCGAGACGCTGGCGAAGGTCCTGCCCGACGCGGCCCGAGATTTGGAAGCGAAGGGCGCCCGCGCGCTCGCCAACGCCGTCGACAGCGCGGTGAAGGGCCAGGTCGCCGAACTATCGGCCATCGCCAACCACGCCGTCGCCTCGGCGATCGAGGCGTCGGAACGGCTTTCGCGGCAGATGCTCGACATTGCCGACACCAGCAAGCAACTCGACGAGCGCATCGCTACCGCCCGCGCCGAACGCGAGGCCGCCGACAGCGACCAATTCTCGCGTCGCGTCTCGCTACTCATCGAAGCGATGAACTCCGCCGCGATCGACATCGCCCGCTCGCTGTCGACCGACGTGTCGGACACGGCATGGGCAGCGTATCTGAAGGGCGATCGCGGCGTCTTCACCCGCCGCGCGGTGCGGTTGGTTGACGGCACGCAGACACGCGAGATCGCGGCACTGTACGACACCGATCCCGACTTCCGCGATCAGGTAAACCGCTACATCCATGATTTCGAAGCGATGCTGCGCCAGATTCTGGGCCTGCGCGACGGATCGCCGATGGGGGTGACCCTGTTGTCGTCGGACATGGGCAAGCTGTACGTAGTGCTGGCACAAGCGATCGAGCGGCTGCGCAACTAGAGACTGATCCAGCTAACCGGAAACGTCGCCCCAGCGAAGGCTGGGGCCTCGTGCGGCTCTTGTCCCGCTCCATCACCGGAAGATCCCAGCCTGCGCTGGGATGACGTCTGGTTCGATCTAAATAGATCGGCCTCTAGGAGCAGGATCGATCAAATATGCTCGCCCTTCCCCTTCGCCGCCTGCGGCGCCTTTCCCTCTCCCAGCGGCAGAGGGAGAAAGCGGCGCAGCCGCGAAAGGGTGCGTGCAAGCGACGCAGGTCCATTTTCAACTCTAGGACCGATCCACATTCAGGGAAGCTTCGAACTTCCCCTCTCAGTCGAGAATGGGGCCGGTCCAGCAGCCTATCCCGTCGATAGCAATCCCTGCGGAGCGTGATGATGCGAGGGCAGCAAGTTCGTCCGAAGTGACTTCTATTCGGCGCGAACGGCCATTTCGGTCACCGATTACACTCACCTCCTGCACGCCGATGCCTCTCCCCGCCCGACGACGCTTGAGGACACTCACTATTTCCACCTGTACCGCAAAGTCACCCACTATCTCCACGATCCTGTCAAAACCAAGAACGATCGAACGCGGCTCAGTTATAAAAATTCAGCATGTCGGCGGTTAGCCAGCCATAGACATAGTTGAGATAGAAGGCGCCGAACAACACCGCCGATACCAACGTCGTCCGCCACGCCATCCGCCCGAACCGGAACCCCGACGGCGCGCTGTCGGCTTGTCCCGGTACCGGGGGTTCGCCCGCTTCGTGCGTCGTGCGAACCCCGAACGGCAACACCAGGAACATCGCCAGCACCCAGAACAACAGGTAGATGGCGAGTGCCGATTGCCAGGCCATGTGCCGCGCGTCAGGCCGGGATGATGAGGACGTCGACGACCGGCTTCTTGCCGGTCCAGCGCGTCGCCACCCGGCGCACCGCCAGACGGATCGCCTCCGGCAGCTTGGACCGCTCGCGTCCCTTCGCCGCTACCGTTTCCGCCGCCGCATCGACCGCTTCCTCGAGGAAGGGTTCGCGGTCTTCCTCGACCGGCACGCCCTGTACCCGGATCTGCGGCTCGCCGATCAACTGCCCGCGCCGATCGATCGCGACCGCCACCGACATATGGCCGAACGCCGCCAGCTTGCGCCGTTCGTTGATCGTCGTGCCATCGGCCGGCAGGATCACGTCGCCATCCAGCGCAAGCCGCCCGACGACCGCATGCCCGACCTTGGTCGGATTGCCCGGCGCCAGACGCACGATGTCGCCATTGGTCTGGACCAGCGTCTGATCGATCCCCTGCGACAGGGCGAAACGGGCATGTTCCATCAGGTGCCGCATCTCGCCATGAACCGGCATCAGGATTTTCGGGCGCAGCCAGCCATAGAGCTTGGCCAGTTCCGGCTTTCCCGGGTGCCCCGACACATGCACATGCGCCTGCCGATCGGTCACCATCTCAATTCCCGCCGCGGCGAGCTGGTTCTGGATACGACCGATCGCGACCTCGTTGCCGGGGATCTGCTTCGACGAGAAGATAACACGGTCGCCCGATTGCAGGCTCAACTGATGCTCGCGATTGGCAATCCGCGCCAGCGCCGCGCGCTGTTCGCCCTGCCCCCCCGTCGCGATGATGAGCACCTGATCGCGCGGCAGCCGCATCGCCGTATCGAAATCGACGGTCTGCGGAAAGTCCTTCAGATAGCCGGTCGCCTTCGCAACCTTCAGGATGCGGTCGAGCGAACGGCCCGCGACGCACACCTTGCGGTTGGTATCGCGCGCGACCTCGCCCAGCGTGTGCAGCCGCGCCGCGTTCGACGCAAAGCTGGTGACCATCACCCGCCGCCCTTCGGCGGAGGCGATCTGTTCGAACAGCCCCTTGCGGACATCGGCTTCCGATCCCGACGCCTCGGTATTGAAGACGTTGGTCGAATCACACACCAGCGCGAGGATACCCTGATCGCCGATCGCGGTCAGTTCCGCCGGGCTCGCCGGCGTCGCCACCATCGGCTGATCGTCGAGCTTCCAGTCGCCCGAATGGAACACCTTGCCATGCGGCGTGGAAATCACGAGCGAGGTCGATTCGGGAATCGAATGCGCCATCGGCACGAAACGAACGCCGAACGGACCGACATTCACGTCGCCGCCCAGTTGCACGATCTTCAGCTTCACCCGGTCGGCAATGCCCTCTTCGTCCAGCTTGCCGCGGATCAGCCCGGCAGTGAACGGCGTGGCATAGATCGGCACGCCCAGATCGGCAGCCAGATAGGGCAGCGCACCTATATGGTCCTCATGGCCGTGGGTGATGACGATCCCGAGCAGCTGATCGCCGCGTTCCTCGATGAATTGCAGGTCGGGCAGCATCACGTCTATGCCCGGATAAGCGGGGTCGGCGAAGGTCACGCCGCAATCGACCATCAACCATTTGCCGGCGGTACCGTACAGGTTGACGTTCATGCCGATTTCGCCCGACCCGCCAAGCGCGACGAACAACAGTTCTTTCTTTGGTGTCACTCAATCTCTTTCAATGCCCGCGCCCATTCGCGGGTTCGGTTTCGTTCATTCGGTTGCTGTGGAAATATGGGTGCGGCGCCACAACATCGCCAGTCCCGTGATCGTCAGGTCCTGTTCGATCGAATCGAAGACCTGCGTATGTTTCTCGAAAAGGATCGCCAGACCGCCAGTGGCGATCACGCGGACCGGGCGGCCGATCTCCGCCTTCATCCGCGCGACCAGCCCCTCGATCATCGCGATATAGCCCCAATAAATGCCGATATGCATCTGGTCGGCGGTATTGCGGCCGATGACGGTCTTCGACGCCGGCGCCTCGATCGCGATTCGGGGTAGCTTCGCCGCCGCCGTCACCAGCGCGTCCAGCGACAGGTTGATCCCCGGCGCGATGATCCCGCCCTTATATGCTCCGGTATAATCGACCACGTCGAACGTTGCGGCAGTTCCGAAATCGACGACGATCAGGTCGCCCGGATGCGCGGCGTGTGCTGCGATCGCATTCAGCGCGCGATCGGCCCCGACCGCATGCGGCTCCTCGACATCCAGCGCAATGCCGAACGCCGCCTGCCCCCGTCCCGCGACCAAGGCCTCGACACCGAAATATTTGCTCGCCAGTACTTCCAGATTATGCAGCGCGCGCGGCACCACCGTGCCGATGATGACCGCATCGACCACCGATCGATCCCGACCGCCCAATGCCAGCAACTGGCTGAGCCATACCGCATATTCGTCGGCGGTGCGGCGCGGATCGGTGACGATCCGCCAGCGCGCGACGATCATATCGCCATCGACCAGTGCGAAGACGATGTTGGTATTGCCGGCATCGATCGCAAGCAGCATCGAACTTCCCCGTCACGCCCGACCGGCGCGCTTTCCCTTCCCGCTAGAGCGTGCGGCGCTCCGCGACAAGCGGTGCCGACGATCGCCGCTGGTTTGCTTCATGCCGAAACGTCGCCGGCATGGACGGTAGCCGTCCGTCCGTCGTCACCGATCAGCCGCAACGCGCCATCGGCATCAAGCCCGTCGAACCGCCCCGATCGCTCGCTGCCGTCGGGAAGTCGCACGCGCAGCGGTGTCCCGCGCGGATGCGCCCGTTCCTCCCACGCAGCCCGAACGACCGATGCATCGCCCCGCCGCCAGATCGCCAGCCACGCCGCGAACCGTTCGACGAGCCCGGCCAGCAGCGCTCCCGGCGTCAGCGCGACGCCCAACGCCGTCAGCGACGTTGTCCGCCGATCGGGAAGGGCCGGCTGTGAGGCCAGATTGACCCCGAAGCCGATAACCACCGCATCGCCCGATCGCTCGAGCAAAATGCCCGAAAGTTTGGCATCCCCGACCATCAGGTCGTTCGGCCATTTGATCGTCGCCAATCCCGGTGCGGACATGGCAATCGCGTCCGCCAATGCGACCGCCGCAACCAGCGTCAGCGTATGCGCGGCCGGGTCGTGCGGCCGCAACCGGACGATCGTGCTGGCGAACAGATTGCCCGCGCCGTCGACCCAGTCTCTGCCCAACCGCCCGCGCCCGGCCGATTGCCGTTCCGCCCGCAACCACACCCCTTCTTCGGCTCCGGTCGCGGCGGCGGCGAGCAGGTCGGCGTTGGTCGAACCTGTCTCGCCGACGACGCGGATCGTCAGAACAGCGCCCGTGCCGCGGTCAGCGTCCATGCCGACAATGCCGGGATCAGGAACAGGCTGACCGGCGAGATCACAACCGCCGCAGCGAAGGTTAGGCCACCCTCGACCAGCGCCGGCTCGCGCAGAAACTCGGGCGCAGGTTCGTCGAAGTACATCGTCTTGACGACGCGCAGATAATAATAGGCCCCGATCGTCGACGCGGCGATGCCGATCACCGCCAGCGGGAACAGCCCGGCCTGCACCGCCGCGTCGAACACGGCATACTTGGCCCAGAAGCCGAACAGCGGCGGAATACCGGCCAGCGAGAACATGAAGATCGCCAGCGCCAGCGCCAGCGCCGGCCGCGTCCGCGACAGGCCCGACAGGCTTGCCAGCGTCTCCACCGGCTGCCCGTCGCTGCCGCGCATCTGAAGCACGATCAGGAACGAACCGAGCGTCATGACGATGTAGACGGCAAGGTAGAACAGTACGCCCGCCACGCCCTGCGCCGAACCGGCAGCGAGGCCGATCAGCGCGAAGCCGACATTGTTGATCGACGAATAGGCCAAGAGTCGCTTGATGTTGGCCTGCCCGATCGCACCAACCGCACCGAGCACGATCGACGCCAGCGCCGCGAAGATCACGATCTGCCGCCACTGGTCGACGGCCGGGCCCATCGCCTCGACCGCGACGCGCAGCGCCATCGCCATCGCCGCAACCTTCGGCGCCGAAGCGAAGAAGGCGGTGACCGGGGTCGGCGCACCTTCATACACGTCGGGCGTCCACATATGGAACGGCACCGCCGCCAGCTTGAACGCGATCCCGGCGAATACGAACACCAGCCCGAACAACAGGCCCATGTTGCGCGGTCCGGCATAGGCCGTCGCGATATCCGCGAACAGCGTCGTGCCGGCAAAACCGTACACCAGGCTGATGCCATAGAGCAGGATGCCCGACGCCAGCGCGCCCAGCACGAAATACTTCAACCCCGCCTCGGCCGACCGCGTATCGCGGCGCATGAAGCTGGCAAGGACATAGGCGGCAAGGCTCTGCAGTTCGAGACCGACATAGAGCAGCAACAGGTCGGACGCCGACACCATCATGCCCATGCCGCAGGCCGACAACAGGATCAGCACCGGATATTCGGGCTTGAGATCGTCGCCGCTGGTGCGTTCGAAGAAGCGCGGCGCGATGATGATCGCTACGGCCGACGCGAGATAGATCAGCACCTTGGCAAAGGCAGCGAAGGCATCGGCGCGGTACATCCCGCCAAAGGCGGTACCGCCCGACGAGCCGTTACCGATCAGCGCCACGCCGGCCCCAGCCAGCACGAACACCGCCGCGATGCTGACACCGCGCGTCGCGCCCTGCTTGCCCCATGCCGATACCAGCATCAGGACGATCGCCCCGACCGCGAGCACCAGCTCGGGCAGCGTCATCGAAAGTTGTTCGGCGTAGCTCATCAGTGCGATTCCCCGTGCGCCGCTTCACCGCCGCCCGTTCCATGTTCCGCGGCGTGCGCCGCTGCCGCCGCCGGATTGCCCGCGGTCGGCCGTGAGTCCGAAACCGGTGCTGCACGCTCGATCCGTGCGAGCAGCAGCCCGACATCCTTGCGCATCGGCGCGAGGAAGCTTTCGGGATAGACGCCCATCCACAGCACGACCGCAGCGATCGGCGCCAGCATCGCCAGCTCGCGCATCGATACGTCCGGCATCGCCTTCACATCGTCATGCACCAGATCGCCCAGCGCAATCCGACGATAGAGGTAGAGCGAATAGGCCGCACCGAGGATGATGCCGGTGGTGCAGATCAGCGCCGCCCAGGTCGACACGCGGTAGGTGCCGGCAAGGCTCAGGAACTCGCCGACAAAGCCCGACGTGCCCGGTAGACCGATCGACGCCATTGTGAACAGCAGGAAGAACACGGCATAGCGCGGCATGTTGATCGCGAGACCGCCATAGCGTGCGATCTCACGGGTATGCAGCCGGTCGTAGATGATGCCGACGCACAGGAACAGCGCGCCCGATACCAGCCCGTGGCTGAGCATCACGATCATCGCGCCTTCGATACCCTGCTGGTTGAAGGCGAACAGGCCGATGGTGACGATCGCCATGTGGGCGACCGACGAATAGGCGATCAGCTTCTTCATGTCCGACTGCACCAGCGCGACCAGCGAGGTGTAGACCACTGCAACCGCCGACAGCGTCAGGATCAGCCATGTCAGCTCGCCCGACGCCTCGGGGAACATCGGGATCGAGAAGCGCAGGAAGCCATATCCGCCGAGCTTCAGCAACACGCCGGCCAGAATGACCGAGCCGGCGGTCGGTGCCTGCACGTGCGCGTCGGGCAACCAGGTGTGGACCGGCCACATCGGCATCTTGACCGCGAACGAGGCGAAGAAGGCGAGCCACAGCCACGTCTGCACCTGCACCGGGAAATCATACGCCATCAGCGTCGGGATGTCCGAGGTACCCGCGGTGCGGATCATGTAGATCATCGCGATCAGCATCAGCAGCGAGCCGAGCAGCGTGTACAGGAAGAATTTGTACGACGCGTAGATGCGGTTCGCCCCGCCCCAGATGCCGATGATGAGGTACATCGGGATCAGGCCGGCTTCGAAGAAGACGTAGAACAGCAACAGGTCCTGCGCCGCGAAGGTACCGATCATCAGTATTTCGACGGTCAGGAACAGCGCCATATATTCGGGCACGCGGTTGGTCACCGACTTCCACGACGCACCAATGCAGATCGGCATCAGGAACACGCTGAGCATGATAAGCATCAGCGCGAAGCCATCGATACCCAATGCGTAACGGAACACGCCGAAGTCGCCGAGCGCCGGCGCCTCAACGAACTGCCACTGGGCACCACCGATGTCGAAATTAGACCATAGCAGCACGCCGAGTACCAAGTTGACCAGCGTTGCGGCCAGCGCCGTCCAGCGCGCGGCATTCGCCGATACGAACAGGCACAGCATCGCCGCGACCGCCGGTACCAGCAGCATCACCGACAGGATCGGGAAGCCGTTCACGAGTTATTCCCCCGAACCAATTGCTTGAAACCGCGCATCACGACGCGATCGCCCAGGTAACCGCCGCCGTCAGGCCGATCAGCATGACGAAGGCATAGGTGTAGAGATAGCCGGTCTGCATCCTGACCGCGAGGCGGCTGGAGAAGCCGACCAGCGCCGCCGACCCGTCGGGGCCGAAGCGATTGATCGTTTGTTCGTCGCCGCGCTTCCAGAAGAAGCGGCCGAGCGCGAACGCCGGGCGGACGCAAAGCAGATGATACAGCTCGTCGAAATACCACTTCTTGAGCAGGAAGCGATGCAGCACGCGGAACGTGTCCGCGATCCCCGCCGCCGTGCCCGGCCGCAGAATATAGACGTAGAAAGCGCTGGCCAGCCCGATGAGCATCACGATCGTCGCTGCCAGCTTCACCAGCAACGGCACGCCATGCATCTCGTGCATCAGATGTTCGTTGAAGAACAGGCTGCCCTTCCAGAACGTCTCGCCGCCATCGGCCCCGATGAACCAGTGGTTGAAGACATAGCCTGCGGCCACCGCACCGACCGCCAACACGATCAGCGGGATCAGCATGACGATCGGGCTTTCATGCGGATGATAGCCCGCCGTTCCTTCGACGACGTCGCTTGCATGCGGATCGTGCGTCGACGGGGCGTGCCCGGCGTCTTCCGCCGCCGGATGCATGTCATGATTCGCATCGTGCGCATGATCGTCATGACCATGATGACCGTGCGGGTGATGCACTGCGTGCTGGATATGCTCCGATCCCGCCCAACGCGGCGTACCGAAGAAGGTCAGGAACATCAGCCGCCACGAATAGAAGCTGGTCAGCAGCGCCGCGAAGGTCCCGACATAGAAGGCACCATAGCCGCGCGGACCCGCCGCCCATGCCGCTTCGAGGATCGCATCCTTCGAGTGATAGCCGGCAAAGCCGCCCACTTCGTAGATACCGACGCCGGTGATCGCCAGCGTCCCGACCATCATCGCCCAGAAGGTCAGCGGAATATGGCGACGCAAGCCGCCATAGAAGCGCATGTCCTGCTCATGGTGCATCGCATGGATGACCGAGCCGGCACCCAGGAACAGCAGCGCCTTGAAGAAGGCGTGGGTGAACAGGTGGAACATCGCCGCGCCATAGGCACCGACGCCCGCGGCGAAGAACATATAGCCCAGCTGCGAACAGGTCGAATAGGCGATGACGCGCTTGATGTCGGTCTGCACCAGTCCGATCGTCGCCGCGAACAGGCAGGTCGCGGCACCGACCGCCGTCACCACCGCCAGCGCGGTCGGCGAGGTTTCGAACATCGGCGACAGGCGGCACACCATGAACACGCCCGCGGTGACCATCGTCGCCGCGTGGATCAGTGCCGACACGGGGGTCGGGCCCTCCATCGCGTCCGGCAGCCAGGTGTGGAGACCGAGCTGCGCCGACTTGCCCATCGCGCCGACGAACAGCAGCAGGCACAACACGGTCATCGTATCGGCGCGGAACCACAGGAAACCGATCGTCGAACCGGCCATCGACGGCGCGGCTTCGAGGATCGCCGGGATCGAGATCGTGCCGAACACCAGATAGGTGCCGAAAATGCCGAGCATGAAGCCGAGATCGCCGACGCGGTTGACGACGAACGCCTTGATCGCCGCCGCATTGGCCGACGGCTTGCGGAACCAGAAACCGATCAGCAGGTACGACGCCAGACCGACGCCTTCCCAACCGAAGAACATCTGTACCAGGTTGTTCGCGGTCACGAGCATCAGCATCGCGAAGGTGAACAGCGACAGATAGCTGAAGAAGCGCGGCTGGTCGGCGTCCTCGCTCATATAGCCCCAGCTATAGAGATGGACCAACGCTGATACGCTGGTGATGACGACTAGCATGACCGCCGTCAACGCATCGACGCGCAGTTCCCACGCGATGTTCATGCCGCCCGACAGGATCCACGTCGACACCGGCGCGACGCCAGCCTGCGCGGTGCCTGTCAGGAACGGAATGAAGATCGACCACGATAGTGCGGTGGCGACGAACAGCCCCGCCGTCGTCACGATCTTTGGCAGCGTGATACCGAACGCCCGGTTCGACAGCCCTGCGACGATCGACGCGAGCAGCGGCAGGAACACGACGATATGGATGGCGCTCATGCGAGCACCCCCGAAACCCGAAAAGCCACCGGCATCACCCCTTCATCCGGTTGACGTCGTCGACCGCGATGGAACCGCGACCACGGAAATAGATGACCATGATCGCCAGCCCGATCGCGCTTTCGCCGGCGGCGACCGCCAGCACGAACATCGCGAAAATCTGGCCGACGAGGTCGCCCAGCTGCGCCGAGAAGGCGACGAAATTGATGTTCACCGCGAGCAGGATCAGTTCGATCGACATCAGAATAACGATCAGATTCTTGCGGTTCAGGAAGATGCCAAGCACCCCCAGCGTGAACAGGATCGCCGCGACGACCAGATAATGGGTAAGACCGATCACAGCTCGACCCCCTGCCCGATGGGCTGATTGACGTTACGGATCGCATCCTTGGCGCGACGGTTGATCTGGCGGTTGATGTTCTGCGCCTTGGCGTCCGCGCGCTTGCGCTGCGTCAACACGATCGCACCGATCATCGCGACCAGCAGGACCAATCCGACACCTTCGAACACGTACAGATAGCGCGAGTAGAGCAGCCGCCCGATCGCTTCGATATTCGGCACCGCGACGTCGGTCGGCGCTATCCGCTTGGCGAGATCGATCCGGGCCGCCGTCCAGGCATAGGCGCCAACGACCAGTTCGACCGCAAGCAGCACCGCCAGCGCAAGCCCGGCCGGCAGATAGCGGACGAAACCGGCGCGCAGTTCGGTGAAGTCGATGTCGAGCATCATGACCACGAACAGGAACAGCACCGCGACCGCGCCAACATAGACGATGACGAGCAGCATCGCGATGAATTCCGCACCGCACAGGACCATCAGGCCCGCCGCGTTGAAGAAGGCGAGGATCAGCCACAGCACCGAATGGACCGGATTGCGCGACGTGATCGTCAGCGCGGCCGATGCCACCACGATCGTGGCGAACAGATAGAAGGCGAGTGTCTGGATCACGAGCGCTGCTCTTCCCCCTGCCCGCCCCGCGCAATGCTGCGGGACGAAACTTTAATCGATTGGCCGGCGCAGCGGGATTTCCCGTCTCCGCCGGTACGGAACATGCGCGCCATTACCGATAGGGCGCGTCGCTCGCAAGGTTCGCGGCAATCGCGCGTTCCCAGCGGTCACCATTCGCGAGCAGCTTGTCCTTGTGGTAGATCAGCTCTTCGCGCGTTTCAGTGGCAAATTCGAAATTCGGCCCCTCAACGATCGCATCGACCGGGCAAGCTTCCTGACACAGGCCGCAATAGATGCACTTGGTCATATCGATGTCGTAGCGCGTCGTGCGGCGGCTGCCGTCCTCGCGCGGTTCGGCCTCGATGGTGATCGCCAGCGCAGGACAGACCGCTTCGCACAGCTTGCACGCAATGCAACGCTCCTCCCCACTGGGATAGCGACGAAGCGCGTGTTCGCCGCGGAAGCGTGGGCTCAGCGGGTTCTTTTCGTACGGATAGTTGATCGTCGCCTTGGGCTTGAAGAAGTACCGCAGCGTCAGCGCGTGCGCCTTCACGAACTCCCACAGCGTGAACGATCGGATGGTCTGGGCGATACTCATGCAGGCACTCCCACGCGCTGGAGCATCAGCCAGCCCGAGACGAGGAAAACAAAGGTCAGCGACAGCGGAAGAAAGATCTTCCAGCCCAGCCGCATCAGCTGATCATAGCGGTACCGCGGCACTGTCGCCTTGATCCAGCTGAACACGAAGAAGAAGAAGAACGTCTTGGCGAGGAACCAGATGATGCCAGGCACGAAATAAAGCGGCGCCCAGTCAACCGGCGGCAGCCAGCCACCCCAGAACAACAGCGCGTTGAGCGCACACATCAGGATAACGTTGGCATATTCGCCAAGCCAGAACAGCGCGAACGCCATCGACGAATATTCGGTCTGATAGCCCGCAACCAGTTCCGATTCCGCTTCGGTCAGATCGAACGGTGCACGCGCGGTTTCGGCAAGCGAGGAGATCAGGAAGACGACGGCCATCGGGAAAAGCAGCGGATTGAAACCGAAGCCGTTGATGAACCCGAAAATATGCGCACGCTGTTCGAGCACGATAGTCGTCAGATTGAACGACCCCGCCCACAGCACCACCGCAATCAGGACGAAACCGATCGCGACCTCGTAGCTGACCATCTGCGCGGCCGCACGCAACGCCGAATAGAAGGGATATTTCGAGTTCGAGGCCCAGCCCGAGATGATCACGCCATACACGCCCAGCGACGACGCCGCGAGGATATAGAGCAGGCCGACATTGATATCCGCCACAACCACGCCGACGTCGAACGGAATTACCGCCCAAACGATCAGCGCCACGGTGAAGGTGATGATCGGCGCGAGCAGGAACAGACCGCGATTGGCCGAGGACGGCACGATGGTTTCCTGAAGGAACACCTTCAGACCATCGGCGAACGACTGAAGCAGGCCGAGGGGACCGACGACGTTCGGACCACGACGCAGCGCCATCGCCGCCCAGATCTTGCGATCGGCATAGATGATCATCGCCACCGCCAACATCAGCGGCAGTGCAATGACCAATATGCCGACCAGCGTGGCGACGGTCCACGCCCAGCCATAGGGCAGACCGACGGTAGTTTCGAAGAACGAGGTCACTCGGCGGCCTCCGCGAAATCCTGGCCATGGACAAGTTCGGCCGAACAACGCTGCATCGTCGGGCTCGCCCGGCAGATCGCGTTGGTCAGGTAGAAGTCGGTCACCGGATAGGTCACCGTGCCCGACGCCTTAGCGTCGAGTGCCGGCGGGTTCCAGTCAAACCGCACCAGTCCTTCGCGACCGAGTTCGGGAACCGCCGCCGCCATCGCCGCACGCACGCCGGCGAAATCGTCGAACGGCAACGTCACGCCCAGCACTTCCGCCAGCGCCCGGAAGATCGTCCAGTCCTCGCGGGCGTCGCCCGGCGGGAATACGGCGCGGTCGCCGCGCTGCACGCGGCCTTCCATGTTGACATAGGTGCCCGCCTTTTCGGCATAGCTCGCACCCGGCAGCACGATGTCCGCTGCCGCCGCGCCTTTGTCGCCATGATGGCCGATATAGACCTTGGTCGCGCCCGCGAACTTGGTGAAATCGACTTCGTCGGCACCGAGGAAAAACACCAGCTTGGGGTTCGCAGCGAGGATATCGGCGATCCCGCCCGACTGCGCATAGCCCAGCATCAACGCGCCCATCCGGGCGGCGGCGAGATGGACGACGTTGAAGCCGTTCCACGTCGTGCCGTCCTCCAGCGTACGGACTAGACTGCCGTCCTTGGCAAGCTTCAACGCAGCGCCATGGCCATTCTTGAGCGCCGCCGGACCGACGATGACCATCGGCCGCTTGGCCGCATCCATCGCCTCGGCCGCGCGGTCAGGCAGACCGCCAAGCAGACCCATATCGTTACCCAGCCATTCCGCCTTGTAGGTCAGATCGACCTCCGGCCCGATCGCGAAGACGCGCGCGCCCTTCTTGATTGCCTTGCGGACGCGGGTGTTGATGAGCGGCGCTTCGTGCCGCAGGTCGGTGCCAACCAGGAGGATCGCATCGGCATCTTCGACGCCGGCGATCGTCGAATTGAACGCGACCGCGCCGAGATTGGTGACGTCGTAATCCATGCCCGTCTGCCGCCCTTCGAGCAACGACGAGCCGAGCGCGTTCACCAGCGCCTTGGCAGCGAACATCGTTTCGCAATCGAGCAGGTCCCCCGCGATCGCCGCAACGGACGAACCCGCATTGACCGCCGCGATCGCCGCAAAGGCATCGTCCCATTCAACTGCGACCAACCTTCCGTCCTTCCGGACATAGGGCTTGTCCAGACGGCGACGAACGAGACCATCGACCGCATGGCGCGTTTTGTCGTGCGCCCATTCCTCGTTCACGTCCTCATTGATGCGCGGGACGCAGCGCAAGACCTGCCGGCCACGGCTGTCGAGGCGGATATTGGTGCCGACCGCGTCCATCACGTCGATGGCCAGCGTCTTCTTCAGCTCCCACGGACGCGCTTCGAATGCATAGGGCTTCGACGTCAGCGCACCGACCGGGCACAGATCGACGACATTGCCCGACAGCTCGCTCGTTACCGCCTGTTCGAGGTAGGAGGTGATCTGCATATTCTCGCCGCGATAGATCGCGCCGATTTCCTCCACGCCCGCGACCTCTTCCGCAAAGCGGATACAGCGCGTGCATTGAATGCAGCGGGTCATGACCGTCTTGACGATCGGCCCCATATATTTCTCGGTGACGGCGCGCTTGTTCTCGTCATAGCGCGACGTGCCGCGACCATAAGCGATCGACTGGTCCTGCAGGTCGCATTCGCCGCCCTGATCGCAGATCGGACAGTCGAGCGGGTGGTTGATGAGCAGAAACTCCATCACGCCCTCGCGCGCGGCCTTCACCATCGCGCTGTCGGTGCGGATCTCCTGATTGTCGGCGGCGGGCAGCGCGCACGATGCCTGCGGCTTGGGCGGCCCCGGCTTCACCTCGACCAGACACATCCGGCAATTGCCGGCGATCGACAGCCGTTCGTGATAGCAGAAACGCGGAATTTCCTTCCCCGCCGCTTCGCACGCCTGAAGGACAGTGGCGCCCTGCGGCACCTCGACCTCGATCCCGTCTACTTTTACCTTCGGCATTATTCGGCCGCTTCCATCATGGGCGACATGCCGCCGCCGCGCTTCTCGTTGATCCGCCGTTCGATTTCCGGACGGAAGTTCTTGATGAGGCCCTGGATCGGCCACGCCGCCGCGTCGCCGAGCGCGCAGATGGTATGGCCTTCGACCTGCTTGGTCACCTGTTGCAGCATGTCGATTTCGGAAATGTCGGCGTCGCCCGTGCGCAGCCGTTCCATCACCCGCCACATCCAGCCCGTGCCTTCGCGGCACGGCGTGCATTGGCCGCAGCTCTCATGCTTGTAGAAGTAGCTCAGTCGGCTGATCGCGCGGACGACGTCGGTCGACTTGTCCATCACAATCACCGCCGCGGTGCCGAGGCCCGATCCGACCGCCTTCAGCCCGTCGAAATCCATCGGCGCGTCGATGATATGCTCGGCCTTGACCAACGGCACCGACGATCCACCGGGAATGACGCACAGAAGGTTGTCCCAGCCACCGCGGATACCGCCGCAATGCTTTTCGATCAGTTCGCGAAACGGGATGCTCATCGCTTCCTCGACCACGCAGGGACGGTTCACATGCCCGCTGATCTGGAACAGCTTGGTCCCGCGGTTATTCTCCGCGCCGAAGCTGGCGAACCATTCGGGGCTGCGGCGCAGGATCGTCGGCACGACCGCGATCGACTCGACGTTGTTGACCGTCGTCGGGCAGCCATAAAGCCCCGCACCCGCCGGGAACGGCGGCTTGAGCCGCGGCTGGCCCTTCTTGCCCTCGAGGCTTTCGAGCATCGCGGTTTCTTCGCCGCAGATATAGGCACCAGCGCCACGGTGCGCGAAGACGTCGAAGTCATAGCCCGAACCGCAGGCGTTCTTGCCGAGCAGACCCTTGGCATAGGCTTCAGCGATCGCCGCGAACAGCGTTTCTGCCTCGCGAATATATTCGCCGCGAATGTAGATATAGGCCGCGCGCGCGCGCATCGCGAAACCCGCGACCAGCGCGCCTTCGATCAGCTTGTGTGGATCATGCCGGATGATCTCGCGGTCCTTGCACGAACCCGGTTCGGATTCATCGGCGTTGATGACCAGGAAGTTCGGCCGGTCGGGCTTGGGCGCCTTCGGCATGAACGACCATTTCGTCCCGGTCGGGAAGCCTGCCCCGCCGCGCCCGCGCAGGCCCGATGCCTTGATCCGGTCGATGATCGTGTCGGGACCAAGCTGCAACAGCGCTTTGGTATTGTCCCAATCGCCGCGCATCACGGCGGCATCGAGGTTCCAAGGCTGGAACCCGTACACGTTGGTGAAGATGCGATCCTTGTCGGCCAGCATCCTTATCGTCCCTTCCCGATCGCCTTCTCGGCGACAAAATAAACGGCAACCATTGCCGCGATCCCGATCGCGATGCCGAGCAGTTTCAGTGCGCCGACGAACAATTCGAGCGCGATCCACAACACGACGATCCCGACCAGCACCGCGATCAACAGGCTGCCAAGCGCCCTCACGATGCCGTGCCCCATTCGGGCCGGTAATCATGGTTGTCTGTCATCATGGCAACCAGATTGGTCGGCTCACCGACCGGCTCGACCGTATGACGACCCGGTTCCTGCGTGCCGGGCTTCGGCGTTTCGCCCTTGCCCAATGCCTCAAGGATCACGGTCATGCGATCATAGTCGAGATCTTCGTAATTGTCGTCGTTGATCTGGACCATCGGCGCTGAGGCGCAATTGCCCATGCACTCGACCTCGGTCAGCGTGAACAGGCCGTCGGGCGTGGTCTTGCCCTTCACCAGCCCGCGGTTCTTGCACGCCGCAAACACGTCGTCCGAACCGCGTAGCATACACGGCGTCGTGCCGCAGACCTGCACATGATAGCGGCCGACCGGCGCGAGGTTGAACATCGTGTAGAAGGTCGCGACCTCGTACACCCGCATATAGGGAAGCCCGAGTTCGCGCGCGACGAATTCGATCACCGGCACCGGCAGCCAACCCTGGGTATGCGTCTCCGCCCCAACCTGCCGCTGGGCAAGATCGAGGAACGGGATGGTGCACGACTGCTGCCGTCCTTCGGGATAGCGCGCGACGATCTCACGCGCCTTTTCGGCGTTCGCAGAATTCCATGCGAAGTTACCCCAGCGCGCGCGGACTTCCGCTTCGTCGGGGATGTTGGGGGCATCGGCCATCAGCGAATAAACTCCACGCGGCTGACCTTGTCGCCGCTGAACGAATAGATGGTCATTACGTCGAACGGAGCGGCATTGGTCGAGCGTTGGACTCTTTCGTGCAGCACGACACGATCGCCCAGTTCGAACGATTGCAGGATTTCCGCATGATTCTGCGGAAATTCGGCGAAGACCGCCGCCATCCCGCTTTCCACGCCGGCACGTCCGTCACGCACCACGTCGCCGCGATACTGCGCCTCGCAGCCGTCATCGGCGAAGAAAGCGGCATAACCCGCCGCATCGCGCGCATTGTAGCGCTCGATCATCGCCGTCACGGTGTCGAGACGGCTCACCGGTCACACTCCCCGAACACGATGTCCATCGCCCCCAGGATCGCGGTGATGTCGGCGAGCATATGCCCCTTCGACATGAAGTCCATCGCCTGGAGATGGCTGAACGCCGTCGGGCGGATCTTCACGCGGTACGGCTTGTTGCTGCCGTCCGATACCATGTAGATGCCGAACTCCCCCTTGGGGCTTTCGGTCGCCACATAGACCTCGCCGGCGGGCACATGATAGCCTTCGGTATACAGCTTGAAGTGATGGATCAGCGCTTCCATCGACTGCTTCATCTCGGCGCGCTTGGGCGGCACGACCTTGCGGTCGTCGCTGGCGATCGGACCCTCGGGCATCTGCGCCAGACACTGTTTCATGATGCGGGCCGATTGCCACACTTCCTCGACGCGGACCATGAAGCGGTCATAGCAGTCGCCACGCGTGCCGACCGGAACGTCGAACTCGACGCGGTCATAGGCATCGTAGGGCTGCGCCTTGCGAATGTCCCACGGGATGCCCGCACCGCGGATCATCGGACCCGAGAAGCCCCAGCGCACCGCATCCTCGCGGCTGACGATGGCGATATCGACGTTGCGCTGTTTGAAGATGCGGTTCTCCGCCACCAGGCTGATCGCATCCCCGAACAGGCGCGGCAGACGGGTGTCGAGCCATTCGGCGATGTCGGTCAGTAGCTTGAGCGGCACGTCCTGATGAACGCCACCCGGCCGCAGATAATTATGGTGCATCCGCGCGCCCGACATGCGCTCGAAAAAGCCCATACAATCTTCGCGGATCTCGAACATCCACAGGTTCGGCGTCATCGCGCCGACATCCATCACGTGCGAACCGAGGTTCAGCATGTGATTGCAGATGCGCGTCAGCTCCGCAAAGAACACCCGCAGATACTGGGCGCGCAACGGCACTTCGATATCGAGCAACTTCTCGACCGCCAGCACATAGCTATGCTCCATGCACAGCGGCGAGCAGTAATCGAGCCGATCCATATACGGCAGCGCCTGCGCGTACGTCTTGTACTCGATCAGCTTCTCGGTGCCGCGATGCAACAGGCCGACATGCGGATCGATGCGTTCGATGATCTCGCCGTCCAGTTCGGTGACAAGGCGCAACACGCCGTGCGCGGCCGGGTGCTGCGGGCCGAAATTGATCGTATAGTTCTGGATCTCGACATCGCCCGGTGTCGGGTTCGCGGCGTCGATCTGAGGATCGTAATCGGCCATCACTTGTTCTCCGCCGACGAAGCCTTCGCATCGGGCGAGGGCACGTCGGGATCAACCGGCTTCTCATGCGACAGGTTGCCGGGGTGCGGCTTGCCCGCGCCGGTCTGTCCGGTGTGTTCGGTCGTCTTCACCTCGGGCGCGTTCGGTTCGGCCTTCTTTTCCGAATCATGCGCGCGGGTGACCTGATCGGCAGTCACCGGCGACTGCGCACCCGGTGCCTGTCCCGCAGCGGGCTTGGGCTGCGCGGCCTTCTCGTCACCCGGCAGGACATATTCGGCGCCTTCCCAGGGGCTCATGAAATCGAAGGTGCGGAAATCCTGCGCCAGCTTGACCGGTTCGTAAACGACGCGCTTGGCTTCTTCCGAATAGCGCATCTCGACATAGCCGGTCAGCGGGAAGTCCTTGCGCAGCGGATGGCCGCGAAAGCCATAGTCGGTCAGGATGCGCCGCAGGTCGGCATTGCCGGTGAACAGCACGCCGTACATGTCGTACACCTCGCGCTCGAGCCAGCCGGCATTGTACCAGATGCCCGTCACCGACGGCACCGGCCGTTCCTCATCGGTCGTCACGCGCACGCGGATGCGATGGTTCCGGGTCATCGACAGCAGATGATAGACGACGTCGAACCGCTCGGGCCGCTCGGGATAGTCGACGCCGGCAATTTCCGCCAACATCTCATACTTCAGGCCCGGTGTGTCGCGCAGCGCCTCCATCGCGATGACCAGACGGTCGCGATCGACGGTCAGCGAAACCTCGCCGACCTTGTCCTGCGCATCGAGCAGCATGTCGCCCAGCGCAGCAGTCGCCACATCAATGATGCCGTCATTCGTGGCGTAACGGGGTGCGGGCGCCCTCACCGTTCGATGCTCCCCGAACGGCGAATCTTCCGCTGCAACTGCATCACGCCATAGAGCAAGGCTTCGGCGGTTGGCGGGCAACCCGGGACATAGATGTCGACCGGCACCACGCGATCGCAACCACGCACGACGCTGTAGCTATAATGATAATAGCCGCCGCCATTGGCGCAGCTGCCCATCGAGATGACGTATTTCGGTTCCGACATCTGATCGTACACGCGACGCAGCGCCGGGGCCATCTTGTTGCACAGCGTGCCGGCGACGATCATCACGTCCGACTGGCGCGGGGAGGCGCGCGGGGCGGCACCGAAACGCTCCATGTCGTAGCGCGGCATGTTGACGTGGATCATCTCGACTGCGCAGCAGGCGAGCCCGAAGGTCATCCACCACAGCGAACCGGTCCGCGCCCATTGGAACAGGTCTTCGGTCGAGGTGACCAGAAAGCCCTTGTCGGTCAGTTCGCCGTTCAGGTCGTTGAAGAAGCCCTGATCGGGCGCCTGTACCGGCACGCCGGCGGCGTTACCCGCGCCGAATCCGTGCGGCGGCGTCGTGAGTTCTACTCCCATTCGAGAGCTCCCATCTTCCAAGCATATACAAGACCCAGCGCCAGTTCGCCGATGAACACCATCATCGACACCCACGCGGTCCAGCCAAGGTCGAACACCGAGACTGCCCAAGGATATAGGAACGCCGCTTCGAGGTCGAAGATGATGAACAGGATCGCGACCAGATAGAAACGCACGTCATACTGGCTGCGCGAATCCTCGAACGCGGGGAAACCGCATTCATATTCGGTCAGCTTTTCCGGCGTCGGCTTGTACGAACCGGTGAAACGCGATGCCACCATCGGCAGCACGACGAACGCCGTCGACAGCACCAGGGCTATCCCCAGGAACATCAGGATCGGCAGATATTGCGACAGGTCGACCAAGGCAGGGTCTCTCGCGGTTGCGGTATGAATGGAGCCGGCTTTAGGCCGATGCCGCGGGGGCATCAAGGGCGGAACAGGATAAGAATCACTCTCAATTCCGCCAGCGCCGGGCATGTGCAACGGCGGACCTCTGCACGATCGTCGCGCAAAGGCCCTGCCGTGGTATTTTCCGCCGGGCCAACCAGCCCGGCGCGATGCTTATCGGATCAGCGCAGCGCGCCGGCGACCAGCTTGTGCAGACGGGTCTGCATCTGTTCGTTGCTGGCCAGCACCTCACCCTTTTCATAGGCGCGGTCGGCGCCGCGATAGTCGGTGACGAAGCCGCCGGCTTCCTTCACCAGCAACATGCCCGCCGCGATATCCCACTTCTTCAGGCCCGATTCCCAGAAGCCGTCGAACCGGCCGGCTGCGACATAGGCGAGATCGAGGGCCGCCGAACCGAAGCGGCGGATGCCGGCAACCTCGGGCGCGACCGCGCCGAAGATGCGGGTCCACTCGCTAAAGTTGCCGTGACCGAGGAATGGAATGCCGGTCGCGATCAGCGCTTCCGATAGATCGCGCCGTGACGACACGCGCAGCCGCTGGCCCTGCAACCACGCGCCCCGGCCCTTTTCGGCCCAGAAGCCTTCGTCGGTGATCGGATTATACACCATCGCGGTCGTGATCTCGGGCTTGCCGCCGACGCCGTTCCGTTCCTCGACCGCGACCGAGATCGAGAAATGCGGGATGCCGTGGAGGAAGTTGGTCGTGCCGTCGAGCGGATCGACGATCCAGCGCGGCTTGGTCGGATCGCCGGCGATCTCGCCACCTTCCTCCAGCAACATGCCCCAGTCGGGACGCGCCTTGCGCAGTTCCTCAACCAGCGTTTCCTCGGCGCGCTTGTCGGCCATCGACACGAAGTCGGCCGGCCCCTTGCGGCTGACCTGCAGATGCTGGACCTCGCCGAAGTCGCGGCGCAGGCGCGGGCCGGTCTTGCGGACGGCGCGTTCGAGGACGGTGATGAGGCCGGACTGGGCGGACATGTTGGACTTCCTATGACTTCATTGCAGCGACACGGGCAAAGCCCGTGCCGTCGGTCGCAGCTACGCGCGCCGGCCGAGCCGGCGGCCTGGCGAAATAGCGTTCGCTATTTCGTCCGGCCGCTCGGCTTAATCCGCCCGCCGGACGTAGGTCTGCTCATACACATCGACCACAATGCGCGTCCCCGAAGCGATATGCGGCGGGACCATTACGCGGACGCCGTTGTCGAGCATGGCGGGCTTGTACGACGACGACGCCGTCTGGCCCTTCACCACCGCATCGGCCTCGACGATCGTCGCCTCGATCGTGTCGGGCAACTGGACGCTGATCGCTTCGTCTTCATAGAGTTCCATGACGACGTCCATGCCGTCCTGCAGGAAGGCGGCGGCATCGCCCAGCAGGTCGCGCGGCAGCGATACCTGGTCGTAGGTTTCCTTGTCCATGAACACCAGCATGTCGCCTTCGGGATACAGGAACTGGAAGTCCTTGGTATCCAGCCGGATGCGCTCGACCGTCTCGGCCGAGCGGAAGCGGACATTGTTCTTGCGGCCGTCGCGCAGGTTCTTCATCTCGACCTGCATATAGGCGCCGCCCTTGCCCGGCTGCGTATGCTGGATCTTGACCGCGCGCCAGATGCCGCCTTCATATTCGATGATGTTGCCGGGGCGAATGTCGACGCCGCTGATCTTCATGACGAACTATACCTGTTGGAAAGAGCGAAGCTGCGCCCTTACCGCTCCGCCCGGCCGCGGGCAAGCAGCGGATAGGGGTCAATCGCCCGCCCCTGATGCCATGCCTCGTCGGGTAGCAGCCGTTCGATCCCGAAATGGAGATGGGTGTTGCCGGCGCCGGCATTGCCGGTGTCGCCGACCCGGCCGATCGGATCGCCCGCCTGCACCCGGCCCCCTTCGCGCAGACCGGGCGCATAGCCGGCGAGGTGGGCGTAGTAATAGGACAGCCGCCGGTCGGGCGCGCGGACATAGGCGGTGATCCCGCCGCCGCCGTCGCTGTAGAACAGTTTTTCGACCACCCCGTCCGCCGCTGCGACGACCGGCGTGCCGCCCGGTGCCATGATGTCGGTTCCGGTATGGCCGCGCGATCCACCGCCGCGGCTGTCGCCCCAGCTATCGCGGATATCGGACCAGCGCGCGCCCTGTACCGGCATTACCAGTCCGCCCGCCGCAAGCTGTTCGGCCGGGCGCACCTGCTGCGCGGATCGGCGTGGTGCTGCCGATCCGCCGAAGTCGACCAGCCAGGCCGCCAGTGCGCCGATCACCGCGAACAGGCCGAGAAAGGTCCAGCCGATCCGGTTCATCGCCCCTGCCCTATGGCTGGAAGATCGCCGGCGTGCCCGGCTTGACCATCAGCGACAGGCGGGCGGCGTCCCAGTTGGTCAGGCGGATGCAGCCATTGCTTTCGGTCTTGCCGATATTCTCCGGCTCGGGCGTGCCGTGGACGCCGTAATGCTCCTTTGACAGATCGATCCAGACGACGCCGACCGGATTGTTCGGGCCTGGCGGCACGATCTCCTTGCTGTCCGACTTGTCGGCATGGCGCAGGATCGCGGGATTATATTGCCAGTCGGGATTGGGGGCGACGCCCTGTATCGTCCATTTGCCGATCGGCAGGGGATCGTGCGACGAACCCATCGTCGCCGGGAACTGGGCGAGGATGCGGTCGCCGGCATAGGCGCGCAGCCAGCCCTCCGACTTGTCGACCACGACCCGGTCGGCCTGCTGCTGATTCGCATCAATGTTCAGATTGGCCAGCGTCTGACGATATTCGGGCGACCAGGTATCGGCATAGCTGCGCGATGCGGGCAGGACGTTGGGGAAGACGACGCGGGTGCCGGGGCTGAGCATCGTCTCGCGACTGTTCAGCGCGACCAGCGTGGCGGGCGTGGTGTGGAACATCTCCGCCAGCTTTTCGAGCGGCGAGCGATAGCCGATCACCGTCAGCTTCGCCTGTTCGGCATAATCCTTCGGAATCGGGTTGGTGTAAGGCCCGGCGAGCGCGCGGTCGGACAGGGTCAGCGTCACGGTAGCCGGGCGCATGTTGGGATTGAGCGCGCGGACGGTCGCCGGGTCGAGCTTGCCGGTGACGGGCAGGTCGCGCGCCGACTGGAACCCGCGCAACGCCTTGGCGAAGGCGGGGCTGTCGCGACCGTCGATCACCCCGACGGTGAAGCCATGGCGATCGAGCAGCACCTGCGCATGCAGGACATTCCGGTCGATCGCCGGCAGCGTCTGTGGTGCGGGCGCGGGCGCCTGTGCCATCGCCGCGCCACCCAACAGAATCGCCGCCCATGCCAGTCGCTTCATGACCCCTCCTCGAATTCGTTGAGGCTGGATAACGAACGGCCGGCAAAGACGTTTCCGACTATCCGAGCACTTCCGCAAAGGCGCGGACGGCGGCGGCTTCGTCGCCGTTCCACACCGCACCCGATACCGCGAGGAAGTCGGCACCGGCTGCGATGAGCGGCGCGGCATTGGCGGGCGTGATGCCGCCGATCGCGACGCAGGGCAGTTCGAACACGGCCGACCACCATGACAGGATCACCGGTTCAGGAACGTGGCGCACTTCCTTGGTGGTGGTGGGATAGAAGGCACCGAAGGCGACATAATCGGCCCCGGCCTCCCCCGCTTCCATGGCAAGGTGACGGCTGTCGTGCGCGGTCACGCCGATCTGGGCGTTCGGACCGAGCACGTCGCGCGCCTCGCGCGGGTCACCATCCTCCTGCCCGAGATGGACGCCATCGGCGCCGAGCCGCTTGGCAAGGCTGATGCTGTCATTGACGAGGAAGGCGACGTCGCGGTCGGCGCAGATGCGCTGGAGCGGTTCGGCCAGACGCGCGGCGGCGTGCTGGTCGACGTCCTTCACCCGGAACTGGAAAGCGGCGACGGGGCCGGCATCGAGCGCGCGGGCAAGGCGGTCGGGGAAGGTCCCGGTCACGTCGAGCGGCGAGATCAGATAGAGCTGGCACGGCGGACGGCGCACGTCGCGGACGAACTGCTTCGCGAAATCGGGGGACAGCGGGCCGAGCGGATCTTCGTCGAGGGTCATGGACCCTCCCTGCCCCAGTGCAGCGGTCGGTGGAAGGGTGTGCGGACCCCAAAGTTCACTAAGTTCACACTTGCCGCGTTTTTGCACGCACAGTTGCGAGTGACTGGCAGCTCGTCGACCCGAGGAGGACGAACTCCTCTGCCGCCGGCTTCACCCACCAATGACAAAAAGCACCGGACGCGCAAACGCCCGATGCCCTTTTGCCATGCCCCGCAGGCGGTAGGAAAGCGTTACGCCGCGACCAGCGCCTTCTGCGTCGAGGCGGCGTGAATTTCGTCGATCGCGTCGCCCAAAGCCTTGTCGAACTCGGCGCCGGTCATCTGCTGGCGCAGGTCGGACAGCAGCGCGCGGCTGAAGCTAGCGATGATGCCGGGGTTCTTGGCCAGTTCGGCGCAGGCTTCGGTGCGGCCGAACCCGCCCGACAGCGCGACGACGCGCAGCACGCGCGGATGGTCGACCAAAGGCTGGAACAGGCCAGGCTTGGCCGGCAGCGACAGTTTCAGCATCACCTTGTCATCGCCCGGCAGCGCATCGAGCGCCTTCAGCGTCTCGTCGAGCAGGATCTGGTCGGCCTCGGCCCGCTCGGGGCTCTTGATGTTCACTTCCGGTTCGATGATCGGCATCAGGCCGGCGGCGAGGACCTGCTGCGCCACCTCGAACTGCTGCTTCACGACCGCTGCAATGCCCTCTGCATTCGCAAGGTTGATGACCGAGCGTTCCTTGGTACCGAAGATGCCGAGCTTTGCGGCGCGGGCGAGCAGTTCGTCGAGGCCGGGGTTCGGCTTCATCAGCTGCACGCCGTTCGCTTCGTCCTCGAGACCCTTGTCGATCTTGAGGAACGGGACGACGCCCTTGTCGGCCAGCGCCTGGGGCACCGGCTTGCCGCCCGCCTGCCCGTCCATCGTGCGTTCGAACAGGATCGCGCCGATCACCTTGTCCCCGGTGAAGGCGTCGGAGGTGATGATCCGGGCGCGCATGTCATGGATCAGGCCGAACATTTCCTCATCGGTCGACCATGCGCCGTCCTCGACGCCATAGCCCTTCAGCGCCTTCGGCGTCGACCCGCCGCTCTGGTCGAGCGCGGCGATGAAACCCTGTCCGTCGGCAATCTTCGCAGTCATGTCAGCGGTGTTCATGGGCGTTCCCCTTAGGTTCGGAAAGAAATCAGAGCGCGAGCCAGCGCCGCAGCGCCTGATCCACCTGCTCCATCGATGTTGCAGTCGCTTGACCGAGCACGCGGACGATGCGGCTGCGGCGGAGCGTCTTGATCTTGTCGACCTGCGCTTCGCTCTCGACCGAGATGCCGGTCGTGTCGGAGGGGGCGAAGGGTACGCGGAACAGCGTCTCGCCACCGGTCAGGCTGGTCATCGGGATCAGCGTGACCGAGGCGTGCGCTTCGTTGAACAAATCGGATTGCACGACCAGAAAGGGCCGGCGCTTGTTGGCCAGTGCCTCGGGTCCTTCGACCAGCACGATCATGCCGCGCCTTATCTCCACCGGCCGTCCTCCGCCTCGACGCGATCGAAAAACGCCCAGTCGGCGCCGTCGTCGCGGGCGGCGGCGCGTTCGGACTGGCGGCGGGCTTCGGCGCGAAAGGCTTCGTCGTGGAGTTCGACGTAACGGCGCACGGCATCGCGGGCGATGTCGCTCTTCGAGCGTCCCTGCGAGCGAGCGACATTGGCCAGTCGCTCCTCCAGCTCGGTATCGAGTCGTACGCCTAGCACCCGGTGCCACCTCCCGTTTAACGTGTTGAACGGGTAGCTTGGGTTGGGGTTAGGATCAAGCGGGTTGTTGCGGCATGGGTGTTTCAGAAGAAGAAGTCGGTTTCACGCGAAGGCGCAAAGGCGCAAAGAGAAGAATTGGTTCGCGCAGAGGCGCAGAGGCGCGGAGAAGTTGCGTTTGTAGCGCCGTCTCGCGTCAGCGAGACCTTCATGCATTCGGCAGCGAGCCGATTGAGCACCGCTGGCGCGGCGAGGACGACATTCTCTGCGCCTCCGCGCCTCCGCGCGAAACCTCTTATCTTTTTCTTCTTTGCGCCTTCGCGCCTTCGCGTGAACCAGTACGTCGCCCGGCATCGATACCGGGCGACGTGCTGCCGACAGGATCAGCGTGCCAGTGCGGCGACGCCGGGCAGTTCCTTGCCCTCCATCCATTCGAGGAACGCGCCGCCGGCGGTCGAGACGAAGCTGAACTGGTCGGCGACGCCGGCCTGGTTGAGCGCCGCGACGGTATCGCCGCCGCCGGCGACCGATACCAGCGACCCGTCGGCGGTCAGCGCCGCCGCGGTCCGGGCGAGCGCGACGGTGGCGACGTCGAAGGGCGGGGTTTCGAAGGCGCCCATCGGCCCGTTCCACACCAGAGTCCGGCAGTTCTTGAGCACATCGCCCAGCGCCTCGGTCGCGGCGGGGCCGACGTCGAGGATCATTTCGTCGGCGGCGACTTCATGGACGTTGACGGTGCGGGTCGCCGGGTTCGGCTTGAATTCGGTCGCGACGACGACGTCATAGGGCAGATGGATGGTGCAGCCGGCCTTTTCCGCCGCCGCGAAGATTTCGTCCGCCGTGTCGGTCAGTTCATGCTCGCACAGCGACTTGCCGACATCGACGCCGCGCGCGGCGAGGAAGGTGTTGGCCATGCCGCCGCCGATGATCAGGTGATCGACCTGCCCGACCAGATGCTTCAGCACGTCGAGCTTCGACGACACCTTCGCCCCGCCGACGACCGCCGCGACCGGATGCTGCGGGTTGCCGAGCGCCTTGTCGAGTGCGTCGAGTTCGGCCTCCATCTGCCGGCCGGCAAAAGCGGGAAGCTTGTGCGCCAGCCCCTCGGTCGAGGCATGTGCACGATGCGCGGCAGAGAAAGCGTCGTTGACATAATAGTCGCCGAGCGCGGCCATGGTTTCAACCAGTTGCGGGTCGTTCTTCTCCTCGCCCGCGAAGAAGCGCGTATTCTCCAGCACGGCGATGTCACCCGGCTGCATCATCCGCACCGCTTCGGCAGCGCCGGTCCAGTCGACGAAGCGAACCTCGCGGCCGAGCACGTCCGACAGCGGCTTGGTGACCGGGGCCAGCGACATGGTCGGGTTGGGTTGCCCCTTGGGACGGCCGAAATGGGCGAGAATCAGGACGATCGCGCCGCGATCCGCGAGGTCGGTGACGGTGCCAATGGTGGCGCGCAGGCGAGTGTCGTCGGTGACGGCGCCATCGGCCATCGGCACGTTCAGATCCTCGCGGACCAGCACGCGCTTGCCGGTGAGGTCGCCCATGTCGTCGAGCGTCTTGAAATTACGGCTCATGTCAGTTCCCCTGATGGTCCCCCGGCCGTCCTGAAGGAGCCATCGCGCCGAACCGATGCTTCGATACGGGCCTTCGACAAGCTCAGTCCCTACTCAGCACGAACGGGGGCGTTGTTTTCGATAGTTATCCGGTCGCCGACGCTGATCTGGCCGCCCTCGATCACCCGCGCCAGCGCGCCGCCGCGCCAGTCGGGGATCAGCGCGCCGCGCAACCCCTCGACAATAGTCTCCATGCGACTGCACGGATCGCATTCCTTGGTGATTTCGAGCAGCACCGGGCCGACGCGCACGAGGCTCCCACGCGTCTGCGGCAGGTCGAAATCCTCGACAAGCAGGTTCGCGCGGCGTTCCCACCATGGCAGGTCGTGGCCGACCTCGCGCATCGCCTGCGCCCAGTCGCCGACTTCCATCAGCGACACCTGCCGGTTGTTGCGGCCGGGTTTGAGCGCGCCGCGGAAATCGCCGTCGAGACCGGTTTCGACGGTGACGCGCACCGTCTGCACCAGCTCGATCGGCCCGCGCGAAAAGGCGTGGCGGGCGATGCCCTTCAGGATACCGCCCGCCATCGGGTCAGCCCAGCTTCGCCATCGCGGTCGCGGTGTCGACCATGCGGTTCGAGAAGCCCCATTCATTGTCGTACCACGACACGACGCGGACCAGCTTACCGTCGAGCACGGCGGTCTCGAGACTGTCGACGGTCGACGATGCGGGAGTGTGGACGATGTCGATCGAGACCAGCGGGTCCTCCGAATAGACCAGCACGCCCTTGAGCGGGCCCGATTCCGACGCCGCCTTCAGGATCGAGTTCACCTCGTCCTTGGTCGTGTCGCGCTTGGGCGTGAAGGTCAGGTCGACGAGGCTGCCGTCCGGCACGGGGACGCGGACCGCCGAACCGTCGAGCTTGCCCTTCAGTTCGGGCAGCACTTCACCGACCGCGCGGGCGGCGCCGGTGGTGGTCGGGATCATCGACATCGCAGCGGCACGGGCGCGACGCAGATCGGGGTGGATCTGGTCGAGGATCTTCTGATCGTTGGTATAGGCGTGGATCGTGGTCATCAGGCCACGTTCGATGCCGATCGAATCGTTCAGCACCTTGGCAACCGGCGCGAGGCAGTTGGTCGTGCACGACGCGTTCGACACGATCGTGTGGCCGGCCTCCAGCTTGTCGTGGTTGACGCCGTAGACGACGGTCAGGTCGACATTCTTGCCGGGTGCCGAGATCAGTACGCGCCTCGCACCGGCATCGATATGCTTCTGGCACGAGGTGCGGTCGGTGAAGAAGCCGGTGCATTCGAGGACCAGTTCGACGCCCAGTTCCTTATGCGGCAGGTTCGCCGGATCGCGCTCGGCGGTGACGCGGATGCGCTTGCCGTCGATGACCAGATCGTCACCCTCGGCCGACACGTCGCCCGGATATTTGCCATGGACCGAGTCGCGGCTGAACAGCCATGCATTCGACTTGGCATCGGCAAGGTCGTTGATCGTGACCAGTTCGAGGCCGCTGTCGGGCCGTTCGAGGATCGCGCGCGCCACCAGGCGCCCGATGCGCCCGAAACCGTTGATCGCTACTTTCGTCATATCCGCGTCTCCCTCAATGTCCGAGCCGCGCCAGCACCTTCGCGGTGATGGCATCGGTGGTCAGGCCGAAATATTCGTAGAGCTTGTCGGCCGGGGCCGACGCCCCGAACCGGTCGATGCCGAAGCGCAGGCCGTCGACCATCGTATAGCGTTCCCAGCCGACCGTCGTACCTGCCTCGATCGAGACGCGCAGGATCTCGTCGGGGCGGGCGTGCGGCAGGACGTCCTCACGATAGGCGGCGTCCTGCGCATCGAAGCGCGACCAGCACGGCATCGACACGACATCGGCGCCGATCCCCTGCCCCTCCAGCTTCGCCGCGACGCCGAGCGCGATCTCGACCTCCGAACCGGTCGCAAGCAGGATGACGCGGCGGTCGGCATCGGCACCCTTCAGGCGATAGGCACCGCGCGCGCTGCGGTTCTCGGCCGCATCGGTGCGGACCTGCGGCAGATTCTGGCGCGACAGCGCGAGCAGCGACGGACCGTCGCGGCGTTGCACCGCCAGTTCCCAGCATTCCGCCGTCTCGACCGCATCGGCGGGACGATAGACGTCGAGGCCGGGGATCAGGCGCAGGCTCATCACATGCTCGATCGGCTGGTGGGTCGGGCCGTCCTCGCCCAGACCGATCGAATCATGCGTCATCACATAGACGACGCCGGCATTCTGCAGCGCCGAGAGGCGGATCGCCGGACGGGCATAGTCGGCAAAGACCAGGAAGGTACCGCCATAAGCGAGCACGCCGCCGTGCAGCGCCATGCCGTTCATCGCCGCCGACATGCCGAATTCGCGGATGCCGTAGTGGATGTAGCGGCCCGAATAGTCTTGGGCGGTGAGCGCGACCTGCGCCTTGGTCTGGGTATTGTTCGACGGGGTCAGGTCGGCCGAGCCGCCGATCGTCTCGGGCAGCGAGGCGTTGATCGCTTCGAGCGCCAGCGACGATGCGACGCGGGTCGCGATCTTCTTCGGCTCGGCGAGCAGCGCGTCGATATGGGCCTTGAGTGACCAGCCCTCGGGCAGTTTGTTGGCCATGCGGCGTTCGAATTCGGCGCGGTCGGCATGGGCCGAAAGGCGATCCTGCCATTCGGCGCGAACCGCACCGCCCCGGGCACCGATCGCCTTCCACGCATCGGTCAGCGCTTCGGGCAGGTGGAACGCCTCATGCTCCCATAGCAGAGCGGCGCGGGTGGCGAGGATTTCCTCGGCGCCGAGCGGCGAGCCATGGACCTTGTGGCTGCCGCCCTTGTTCGGCGCGCCCTTGCCGATGACGGTGCGGCAGCGGACCAGCGACGGGCGCGGATCGGCGGCGGCTTCGGCGAGCGCGCGATCGATATCGGCGAAGTCGTGGCCGTCACAGGCAACGACGTGCCAGCCGGTCGCGGCATAACGGGCGGCGACGTCCTCGCTGGTCGACAGGTCGGTCGACCCGTCGATGGTGATGCGGTTATCGTCCCACAGCACGTTCAGGCGGCCGAGCTTCAGATGTCCGGCTAGGCCGATCGCTTCGTGGTTGATGCCCTCCATCAGGCAGCCGTCGCCGGCGATCACCCAGGTGCGATGGTCGACCAGAGCATCGCCGAACACGGTGTTGAGGTGCCGCTCGGCAGTCGCCATGCCGACCGCCATCGCCAGCCCCTGCCCCAGCGGGCCGGTGGTGCATTCGATGCCGGGCAGCTCGAAATTCTCCGGGTGGCCGGCGCACGGGCTGCCGAGCTTGCGGAAGGCGGCGATGTCGTCGATCGTCGGCCGGGCATAGCCGGTCAGATGGAGGAGCGAATAGATCAGCATCGATCCATGGCCCGCCGACAGCACGAAGCGGTCGCGATCGGCCCAGTCCGGATCGGTCGGATCGAATTTCAGATAGTTCGACCACAGGACGGTGGCGACATCGGCCATGCCCATCGGCATGCCCGGATGACCGGAATTGGCGGCCTCGACCGCGTCCATCGACAAAACGCGGATGGCGTTGGCGAGTTCGAGCTGGGATATGGTCACGCGCACTCCTGTTGGGCGCCAGAGTCCTAAGGTTCGCGCGAGCCTTTGGAACCGTCGCGGCCCGCAGTCAACCGCCCAGACGAAGGGTTGTTTAACATGTATAGCAAGCGGAGATTTATCCGATGAACGACGCCCCCCATGCCGATGCCATTGCGCGGATCGAACATGCGCTGGTGCGGATCGAACGCGCGGCGCAATCGCGGGCGTTCGAGAACCACACGCTCGCCACCCGCCATGCCGCGCTGCGGTCGCGGATCGGCGATGCGATCGGCGCGCTGGATTCGGTGATCGCACGCGAAGCGGATGCCGACTGATGGGTCAGATCGCGCTGAGCGTCGCCGGACGCGAATATCAGGTCGGTTGCCGCGATGGCGAGGAGCCGAAGCTGCGCGCGCTGGGGGCGATGCTCGAACGCCACGCCGCCGCCGCACAGCGGGCGGCGGGCGGATCGGCGGAACGCACGCTGCTGTACATCGCGCTGATGGTCGCCGACGAGCTGGCCGAACGTGAGGAGAATCCGGCGGCGGGACTGTCGGCAGCGGTGCTCACGCAAATTGCCGAGCGACTCGAAACGGTTGCAGCGACCCTTGAGGAAGTGCCGCAGGATCGCTAAATAGGGGGTGGCGGGAACTGCCCGGTGCGAGCCATGCATAATCCCTGAGGCTATTTCTTCATCCATGGGGGTTGTCCCTGCGCAGATCCTGGTCTGACGTACATGATCCCCACCTGACGTACCGTGCGTCAGTGGATAACGCGGCCAACGGCCCATGGTGGTCCCGCCACCCCATGTTTCGCGTATGACGGTCGACAAACCCGCGCTGCGCAGCGAATTGCGCCGCTTGCGGCGGAGCTTCGTTGCGGGTGATCGTTCGCCGCTGGTGCCGCCGGGGCTGTTCCTGAACGCGTTGCGGCAAGGGATGATCGTCGCCAGCTATGTCCCGGTCGGCAGTGAAGCCGATCCGTCCCGTTTCGAGGCAGCGGCAGTCTATGCCGGGGCGACGCTCGCATGGCCGGTGGTCGTCGACCGCGAATCACCGATCCAGTTCCACACCGCGCCGGGCGGGCAGATGGTCGAAGGTCCGTTCGGGTTGCGACAACCGGCGGGCGATAGTGCGCCGGTCGTGCCCGACATCATCCTGACGCCGTTGCTGGGGTTCGATTCGCGCTGCAACCGACTGGGTCAGGGGGCAGGCCATTACGATCGCGCCTTTGCCGCATGGCCGGAGGCGCTGCGCATCGGTATCGCCTGGTCGGTGCAGCAGGTCGACGAACTGCCGCGCGATCCGTGGGACATGCCGCTCGACGCGATCGTCACCGAAACCGAACTGATCTTGCCGGGAGCCGCCGAATGAACGAACCGACATGGCGCAAGCCGGCGGGAGTGCTGGCGATCCTCGTGCTGCTGACCCTCTGGGCGATCGGGGTCGCAATGCTGTCGGGCGTGATCGGCGGCTGGCACTGGTTGCTGCAGCTCGGCTTCTACCTGATCGCCGGAATCGCATGGCTATGGGTGCTGCCGATGCGGGCGATGCTGCGGTGGATGGAGACCGGCCACTGGCGGTAGCGCCATCGCTTCGCAAGCAATGGCGCGAGTGACGGGGCTCGAACCCGCGACCTCCGGCGTGACAGGCCGGCGCTCTAACCAACTGAGCTACACCCGCTCTCTAGCGAGGAGGCGGCGTGTAGGGTAGCGAATCGCCGCTGTAAAGCGGGTATTTGGTCGCGACCGGTTTTTCCGGGTCAGTGGGCGAAGTTCGCAGTCAGGCGGACGCCGAAGATCAGCGCATTGTCGAGCGTCGGATCGAGGCCGGGATCGAGCACATATTGGGCATGCGGCTGCACGCCCAGCCAGTCGGTGACCGCGAAGCGATGGGTAAGTTCGATCGTGGTCTCGGCCTCGGGCGCCTCGCCGAAACGGGCAAATGCCAGTTCGCGACTGGCGCTGCCCGCCCCGGCCCATGCGATGGCGATGCCGCTGTCATCCGCAGGGCGGCCGCGGAGAAGCCCGTGGCCGACGATGCCGCCCGAGACGAAGCGGTCGAAGATGTTGGCCCGGCCACTCGCCGACCCCAGGCGGACAAAGGCACGCACGCCGCGATCGCGATCACCGATCAACTGCGCCTCGCCGCGCAGGTAGACGCCGTTGCTCGCAACCTGGCGCTCCGTGGCGGCGGCGACGCCGACATCGAACCGATCGTCGATCCGCGCGGTATAGCCCCATACGCCGGCCAGCAGGCGTAAATTGCCGAGTTCGACATCGCCCTCCCCGATCAACAGCGCGCCGTCGCCGCTGTGTAGCCCGACGTTCAGGCGGCGCGGAAAGGCCGGGTCGTTCGGCACGCCATCCGCCACCGCCGCGCGCAGCGTCAGCGCCTGACCGATCTTCACCTGTCCACGCACCGCAAGTCCGGTGCTGGGAAAGGTCGATGGGCCGTTCCGTCCACTCGTACCCAGATCGCTACCCATGCCAAACGCGCTGTTGACGAACAGCAGCGAGGTTTCCAGCGCGTCGAATTCGCTGTTGATATCGTACAGCCCCGCCTTGGCCGACCAGCGATCGTCCGGGCCGCGATGTTCGACCCATGCCTCCAGCACGCGCAGCAGCGGCATGCCCGCTTCGATACTGGACACGACCTGCGCGTCGCCGACGACGTCCCCGCTGAAGCTGGCGCCGTTGTTGTAGAAGCCATGGACCAGCGCAGTGGTGCGCCGCAGCCCGGCCAGTTGTTCGAGATCGGCTGTCGCGATGGCACTGGCATTGTGAATCCACCGACTGCCGCCGGATGCGCCGCCCGCCACCGACGTCAGAAGGTCTCCGGTATAGGCGAGCTGGACCAGTAACGGATCGTTGCGTTCGACAGTGGGCGGTTCGACATTGCCCGGGGCGCGTTCGACGCTGGGCGCGGCAACCTGGGCATGGGCGGCGGAGATGGACAGGCAACCCAACCCCAGCAGCCACCCCGCCAAGCGCATTCTTCCTGCCCTGCCCTGCCGTCCGATCATCATGCCCCGCCGATTCGATGACGGCATCATGAAGGGACCGACGCGAAGAAACTGCCGATCGACCAGCATGGTTCGGCGCGATGTGCCGTATCCGTCGAAGATATCTGGAAAATAACGCCGTGATGGCAAGGCGCCCGGCGCATCCAACGATGCGCCATGGCGCGAGTGACGGGGCTCGAACCCGCGACCTCCGGCGTGACAGGCCGGCGCTCTAACCAACTGAGCTACACCCGCTCTCTAGCGAGGAGGCGGCCTTTACGGAGCGGTGCCGGGGCTGTCAACGGCTCCGGCGACATTTGGCGCATTTCGTTGCGCGGGCGGCACGTCCTGCACCAGCGTGCCGTGTTCGAACAGGAACCCGGCGATGTCGGGTTTGCCGGCGCCCTTCAGCACCGTCTGAATGATGATGAGGAGCGGCACCGCCAGCAGTGCGCCGGGCGTGCCCCAGACCCATCCCCAGAAGCTGAGCGTTATCAGGATCATCAGCGGGTTGATCGTCAGCCGGTGACCGACGACGAGCGGGGTGATGACGTTCGCTTCCACCAGATGCGCGCCGATCATGATCGCAGCCGGCAGCAGCGCCCACCAGATGTCGGTGAAGGTCATCAGTCCGCCGACGGCAAGCAGCAGCGCGGCAAAGATCGGACCGAGATAGGGCACATAATTGAGCAGCGCGACGATGCCGCCCCACATCAGCGGCGTCGGCATGCCGACATACCACAGCGCCAGCGCGACGATGACGCCGAGCATCAGGTTGATCAAGGTGATCGTGCCGAGATAGGCCGAGGTATCGTCGACGACGTTCTGGATGACACGCGCGGTCGCCATCGCTCCGCCGAAGCTGCTGCGCCCGGTGATCGCGGCGCGGCGCAGGTCGGTCCAGCCGGCGAGAAAGAAATAGATGACGAGGATCGCGAAGAACATCTCCAGCAAGGCCGAGGGGGCCGAGGTGGTGACCACGTCGAGCAGCGATTGCGGCGGTGCGACGCTGCTGGTCGTCTGCCGCGCCGGAGCACTGGCGACGTTCGCGATCAGGCCGTTCACGAATTTTTCGAGGCTGGCATAGAAGTCGATCAACGGCGCGACATTTTCCTGCACCCGGTCGATGCGATCGGGCAGGATCGCTGCCCATCCCCATGCCGGCACGACGATCGATGCCAGCGCGCCATTGGCGACGATCAGGAACAGCAGCACGCAGAACAGCGCGGCAAGCGGCGCCGGCACCCGGTGGCGCTCCTGCCATTCGAGCAGCGGCACGAGCGCGATGGCGATGACGATCGCGGCGGTCAGCGGCAGGAAGAAACGCGCCCCGGCCTGCAGGGCGAATGGCAGCGCCAGTACCAGCCCGACCCCCGCGATCAGCGTCAGCGCCGCCAACAACCGGTCGCGGCGCAGTTCCTCGGTCGGGGCATCGACGACGGCATCGACCGGATCGGACGGTGGCGTCGCGGCGGTGCCGGTCGCGCCGGCCCGATCGACGCGCGTGGATTCTTCGAACGATTCTGCCATGTGCCCTAACCCCCCTGCACCGTCGCATGCCGTACCGGTGGCAACGACCGACGCATCCGCCCTAAACGCGCGACGCGTCAATTTGCGCCATGATGATGTCACGGATATGGGCAGCGCCCCGGCATGGCGCCGGCGGGGAGCGGGGATGATCGATCAGGACCGGATGACCGCGCGCGCGCTGCGCCCGATCGCGACCGATCTCGACCGGTTGTCGGCGATCGACCGGCGGCGGCGGCTGCTCCCGATCGCGGGCCGGGACTTTTCGTCGAACGATTATCTGGGGCTGAGCGAATCGCGGCAGCTGCGCGAGGCGGTGGCGGATGCGATCGCACGCGGCGTGCCGGTCGGATCGGGCGGATCGCGGCTGCTGCGCGGCAATCATGCCGAGCACGAAGCGCTGGAGCGCGAGGCGGCGGCGTTCTTCGGCAGCGAGGCGGCCTTGTGGTTCGGCAGTGGCTTTGCGGCCAATGCGGCGCTCCTCGCTACCTTGCCGCAGCGGGGCGACCTCATCGTCCATGATGCACTGATCCATGCCAGTGCGCATGACGGCATGCGGCTGGCCCGGGCACCTTCGGTCGCGGCGGGCCATAATGATCCGCAGGCGATCGAGGATGCGATTGCGCGTTGGCGGCGCGAGGGCGGAACCGGATCGCCGTGGATCGCGGTCGAGAGCCTGTACAGCATGGACGGCGACCAGGCGCCGCTCGACCAGTTGATCGCGGTGGCGGATCGGCACGAGGCGATGCTGCTGATCGACGAGGCGCATGCGACCGGTGTGTTCGGACCGGACGGACGTGGGCTGGCGGCGGGATATGAGGGGCGGCCGAACGTCGTGACGCTCAGAACCTGCGGCAAGGCGCTGGGCAGCGAGGGCGCGCTAGTGTGCGGGCCGGCACTGGTGTGCGATTTCCTCGTCAACCGGGCGCGCGGGTTCATCTTTTCGACCGCGCCTTCGCCGGTGATGGCGGCGGCGGTGCGGACAGGTTTGCGGGTGTTGCAGGACGAACCGGCGCGGCAGGCGCGGCTGGCGGCATTGGTCGATCATGCCGGCGAGAGACTGGGGCGGGTCGGCGCGACGGTCAGCGGGTCGCAGATCCTGCCGCTGATCGTCGGCGACGACGGCCGGGCGATGGCGCTGGCGGCGGCGGTGCAGGCGGCGGGGTTCGACGTGCGGGGCATCCGCCCGCCGACGGTACCGGCCGGTACCGCGCGGCTGCGCATTTCGGTGACGCTGAACGTCGACGAAACAGCGATCGACGGGTTGGCCGACAGGCTGGAGCAATTGCAGTGAACGTGATCGTCGTTACCGGGACCGATACCGATGTCGGCAAGACCGTGTTCGCCGCCGCGCTGACCGGGGCGCTGGGGGCATCCTATTGGAAACCGGTGCAGGCCGGGACCGATGACGGCACCGACCGCCAGCGCGTCGCGCGGCTGGCCGGAATCGCGCCCGAGCGTATCCTGCCCGAAGCATATGCGCTGGCCACCCCCTGTTCGCCACACCGCGCGGCCGAAATCGACGGAGTGACGATCGATCTCGACCGGCTGACCTTGCCCGAGGTCGAGGGACCGCTGGTGGTCGAGGGCGCGGGCGGCGTGCTGGTGCCGATCGTCGGGCGGACGACCTTCGGCGATCTGTTCGCACGATGGCAGCGGCCCGTGGTGTTGGTCGCGCGGACGGCGCTTGGCACGATCAACCACAGCCTGTTGTCGATCGAGGCGCTGCGCGCGCGCGGCGTGCCGTTAATCGGCATCGCCTTTATCGGCGACAGCGTTCCCGACAGCGAGGATACGATCGTCCGGCTGGGCAATACCCGGCGCCTGGGTCGCCTGCCCCGGCTCGAAACGCTCGACCCGGCGACGCTGGCCGAGGCGTTCGCCACCCATTTCGATCTGGAGGATTTTCGGTGAGTTCGTCGCCCGTCTGGCACCCCTTCACCCAGCACGGCTTGCAGGAGCCGATCCCGCAAATCGTACGCGGCGACGGGGCGGCGCTGTGGACGGCGGACGGGCGGCGGATCGTCGATGCGATTTCGTCGTGGTGGGTGACGACGCACGGCCACAATCATCCGCGCATCACCACCGCCATCGCCGAACAGGCGGGGCGGCTCGACCAGATCATCTTCGCCGGATACACGCACGAACCGGCGGAGGCACTGGCAGCGGGGCTGTGCGCGATGCTGCCGGATGCGCTGACCCGCGTGTTCTTCTCCGATTCGGGTTCGACCAGCGTCGAGGTCGCGCTGAAGATGGCGCTCGGATATTGGCGCAACCGGGGCGAGGATCGGCACCGCATCCTCGTGCTCGATCACGGCTATCATGGCGATACGATCGGGGCGATGTCGGTCGGGGCGCGGGGCGTGTTCAACCAGGCCTATGCCCCGCTGCTGTTCGATGTCGGATCGATCCCCTTCCCCGATGCCGGGCAGGAACAGACGACGTTCGATGCGCTGGCGGCGGCGTGCGCGGCTGGCGCGGCGGCGTTCATCGTCGAGCCGCTGGTGCTGGGGGCAGGCGGAATGCGCATATATCCGCCGGCCGTTCTCACCGAAATGCAGCGTATCTGTTCAGCTTACGGCGTATTGTTCATTGCCGATGAAGTGATGACCGGCTGGGGCCGCACGGGCACGCTGACCGCGTGCGAGCAGGCCGGGGTGGTGCCCGACCTGATGTGCCTGTCGAAAGGACTGACCGGCGGGGCGATCCCGCTGGCGGTAACGATGGCGACCGAGGCGATCTATCAGGCGCATTACGGACCGGACCGGGCGACGATGTTCTTTCATTCGTCGAGCTACACCGCCAACCCGATCGCCTGTGCCGCCGCCAATGCCAATCTGGCGATCTGGCGCGAGGAGCCGGTCGGGGAACGGATCGCGTCGCTGGCGGCCCGACAGGCGGAGCGGCTGGCGACGCTCGCGGACCATCCCCGCGTCGCCGATGCCCGCCAACTGGGCACGATCGCGGCGTTCGAACTGGACGGCGACGAAGGCTATCTATCCGACCGCGCGCCGAAATTGCTGGCGCGGTTTCGTGAGATGGGACTGTTGCTCCGGCCGCTCGGGTCGACGCTGTATGTCATGCCGCCCTATTGCATCGACGATGTCGATCTCGACGCGATCTATGCGGCGCTCGGCGCGGCGTGCGACGACGCCTGATCGATCGCGGCGGTCATCATCGACAGCCCCTGTTCGAGCGCGGCGATGCGGACCGCGCCGCGACCGATATCGCCGAAATGGCATTCGCGAGTCGTTTCCGGTCCGTCGCGCACGGCGCATCCGAAATGGACCAACCCGGCTTCGTCGCCCGGCGCCCCTGCCCCGGCAAAGCCGGTCACCGACAGTGCGATATCGGCGTCCGACCCGCGCAGCGCGCCGCGCGCCATGGCGAGCGCGACGTCGCGGCTGACCGCGCCGCAATCGTCGAGCATCTTGCGCTCGACGCCGAGCAGCTCGCACTTCGCCTTTTCGCTATAGACGACGAAGCCACGGTCGAAGGCATGCGACGCGCCCTCGACATCGGTCAGCAGCGCGGCGAGCATGCCGCCGGTGCAGCTTTCGGCTGTGGCAAGCGAGAGGTCGGCCTTGCACGCGGCTTCCAGTACGTCGGCGGCGACGCGATCGATGTGGTCGGGCAGGACGGGGGACAGCGTCTCGGTCATTTCGCGGCGTTCTTTCGGCGGGTTTCCCAACCCTTTTTCGCAGCGGCGGAGCGGTCGGTCGCCGGCCGGTCGGCAGCGGCACGGCCGCCGCGGCGCGACGATCCGTGGCTGTCGGGCTTGCCGCGACCCGAGCCGGATTTGTTGCCGCCGCCCGAATCCTTGTTCACCGTCGCCCAGGCCCGGCGTTCGGCTTCCTTCTCCGACAGCCCGCGTTCTTCATAGCCTTGCTCGATATGCTCGGCCTTGCGCTTCTGCTTGGTCGTATAGCTGCTCTTGTCGCCGCGCGGCATGACAGGTTCCTCTCGCTTTACGAAAGGATCAACTCTCAACGACTTGGCGTGGTTTCAGCCGCCGAGGATCGAAGTGTATAACGCATGATAGCGTTCGGCCATCGCCTCGACCGAGAAACGTTCGGCAACGCGCGCGCGACAGGCGGCGCGATCGATCTCCCCGATCCGGTCGATCGCGGCGATGGCCTGATCGAGATTGTCGACGAGGAAGCCGTTGACGCCGTCCTCGATCAATTCGGGCATCGATCCGCGGTTATAGGCGATTACCGGGGTGCCGCAGGCCATCGCCTCGACAACCGACAGGCCGAAGGGTTCGTCGAAGCCGATCAGGTGCAGGAGCGCGCGGGCACCGCCCAACAGGTCGGTGCGCGCCGTGCCGCCGACCGCGCCGTGATAGACGATCTGCTCACCATCGATATGCGGTTCGACCTGTTCGCGCCAATAACGTTCATCCTGGACGATGCCGGCCATGTGCAGTCGGCGACCGCTGGCCTGTCCCGCCGCGACCGCATCCGCCGCGCCCTTGTCGGGATGCATGCGGCCGAAGAAGAGGAGGTCGTTGCTGCCGGTCGGATCGAAGGGAAAGTCGGCAAGCGGGATGCCGTGATGGATCGTCGCGGCATAGCGCAGCGACGAGTGCCGGTCGGCATCGCTGATCGCGACATAGTGTACCCGGTCCTGATAGGGCGCGTACATCGGCAGGATGCGGTCGGAGGAAAAGCCGTGGATCGTCGTGACCATCGGCGTGTCGACCAGCCCCGAAAAGGCATGGGCGGGAAAATCGGCCTGGTTGTGGATCAGGTCGAACTCGCCGGCCCGTTCGAAGACATGGGCGAGATGCGCGAACTCCCACACCTTCGCATCGATCGACGGGTCTTCGCTATAGGGCGCGGGCACGACCCCGGCGAGCGTGCCCGACGTCTGGCTGTCGAGCGTCGCGAACAGGGTAACGTCGAGTCCGCACGCGACCAGCGCCTCTGTCAACAGGCTGGTGACCAGTTCCCACGGGCCGTAATGGCGCGGTGGCGTGCGCCACGCGATGGGGGCGAGCATGGCGATGCGCATCAGTCGACTTTCAGGATCAGGGCTTCGTCGGGGCGAAGGGTGGCGGCGGTCGCGGTGTCGTGCGTCGACAGCAGGACCGTGCCGGGTTCGAAGGCGATTGCGGCGGGCTGGTGACCAAGGTTGAGCACGATCCGGTAGCGATCGGTGCCGTCGTTGCGGACATAGGTCAGCACGTCGCCCTCGGCACGGACGTCGTGGATGGCGCCCGTGGCCAGTGCGGGGGTCGCACGGCGCAGGGCCAGCAGGCGGCGGTACAGGGTCAGCATCGAGTGCGGATCATCGGCCTGCGCCGCGACGTTCAGTGGCAGATGCGCCGGGTCGATCGGTAGCCATGGCGCACCGCTGGTAAAGCCGCCCTCCCCGGTCCATGGCAGCGGCGTACGCACCGGATCGCGACCGAGCCCCAGCCCCGGCTCGCGCAGTTCGCGCGGGTCCTGCACCTTGTCGGCGGGAACCTGCGCATCGGGCAGGCCCAGTTCGTCGCCCTGATACAAGGTCGGGGTACCACGCAATGTGAGCAGCAGCACCGCAGCGACCCTCGCTTGTGCGGCACCGACGCGGGTCGCGATGCGCGGGCGGTCGTGGTTGCCGAGCACCCAGTTGGGCCAGCCGCCTGTCGGCAGCGCCGCCTCATAGTCGGTGATGCGGTCGGCGAGTTCGGCGGCGTTCCAGCCGGCTTCGATCAGCTGGAAGTTGAAGGGCAGGTGGACTTCGGGCGCGTCAACCGACCCGTAATAGGTCATCAGCCTGGGCACCGGCAGATAGATTTCGCCGACCAGTACCGCGTCATAGCGATCGGCCAGTTCACGCATGTCGGCGGCGATGGCATGGACCTCGGGCTGGTCGGTCGAATGCAGCTGGAGGACGCGGTGCATCTCGCCCATGCCCTCGCGAAAGTCTGGGTTGGGCGGATTGTCGGGGAAATCGACGTGCTTGACCATGTGCCAGAGCACGTCGATCCGAAAGCCGTCGACGCCGCGTTCGAACCAGAAACGCATCGCGTCGAGCATCGCCGCGCGCAGATCGGGGTTGCGCCAATTGAGGTCGGGCTGCTGCGGCAGGAAGGCGCGCGAATAATATTGGCCGGTGGCTGGATCGAAGGTCCATGCCGGGCCGCCGAAGTCGCTGATCCAGTTGTTGGGCGGCCCGCCACCCGGCGCCGGATCGCGCCAGATATACCAGTCGCGCTTCGGATTGTCGCGCGACGACCGGCTTTCGACGAACCAGCGATGCTGGTCGGAGCTGTGGTTGGGCACGAAATCCAGCAGCACGCGCAGGCCCAACCCATGCGCCTTTGCCAGCAACGCGTCGAAATCGGCGAGCGTGCCGAAGCGCGGGTCGATGCCGGTATAGTCGGCGACGTCATAGCCAAAATCGGCCATGGGCGACGGGAAGATCGGCGAGATCCACAACGCGTCGACGCCCAGCGCCACCAGATGGTCGAGCCGGTCGGCGATGCCGCGCAGGTCGCCGATCCCGTCGCCGTCGCTGTCGGCGAAGGACCGGGGATAGATCTGGTAGATGGTGGCGGCGTGCCACCATGGTTGCGGAGGAGTAACGATCACCCGCGGACAAGCCGCCAGCGGGCAAAACGTTCCCTTATTCGAACTCCATGATGACGGCATCGACCGCAAGGCTGTCACCCGGTGCATGGGCGATGCGGGCGACGGTGCCGGGACGTTCGGCGCGCAGGATGTTTTCCATCTTCATCGCCTCCACCACCGCCAGCGGCTGTCCGGCCTCGACGCGCTGGCCTTCGGCCACCTCGACGCGGGTCAGCAGGCCGGGCATCGGGCAGAGCAGGAAGCGCGAAAGGTCGGGCGGGACCTTGGCGAGCATGTGCCGGGTCAGCGCGGCGACATGCGGCGGCAGGACGCGGAGGGTGTGGGTCGCGCCGCGCGTCGTCAGCTTCCAGCCGCCGATGGTGCGGGCGATGCGGGCAGTCAGTTCCTCGCCGTCGATACGCGCGGTCACGACCTGTTGCGAAGGGCGCCAGTGCAGGACGACGTCGAGCGGGGCGGCGTCATCGATGTTGACCAGCAATCCGCCTTCATAGCCATCGACACAGATGTCGTAGCGATGATCGCCGGCGATGACGATGCGGCGGGTCGACGGATACAGGCGCGTGCCGAGCTGCCCGTTGATCGAACTCGCCCGGTGCGTCTGTTCGATGTCGGCGACGACCGCGATCGCGGCCAGCTTACGGAGCAGCGCTTCGTCGGCGGGGGCGCCGTGGAAACCCTCGGGATATTCCTCGGCGATGAAGCCGGTGGTCAGCGCCCCTGCGCGGAAGCGGGGGTGCTGCATGATCGCCGAGAGGAAGTCGATATTGTTGCCGACCCCGGCCAGTTCGAACCGGTCGAGTGCGGCGACCTGCGCATCGATCGCGGCTTCGCGGGTCGGTGCCCAGGTGATCAGCTTCGCGATCATCGGGTCGTAGAACATGCTGACCCCGCCCCCCTCGACGACGCCGTCGTCGACGCGGGTGCGGGGAAGCTCCTCCCCGGCACGGGGAGGGGGACCAGCCGCAGGCTGGTGGAGGGGGGCTTCCTCTGGCGGTATCGTTTGTGGAGCACCCCCTCCACCCCGCCGCGGTGCGGCGCGGTCCCCCTCCCCGTGCCGGGGAGGATTGTAGCGGGTGAGGCGCCCGGTACTGGGCAGGAAGCCGCGATAGGGGTCTTCGGCATAGACGCGGTTTTCGATCGCCCAGCCGGTCAGCTTCACCTCATCCTGCGTAAAGGTGAGCGGTTCGCCCGCCGCGACACGGAGCATCTGTTCGACCAGATCGAGGCCGGTGATTTCCTCGGTCACCGGATGCTCGACCTGCAGCCGGGTGTTCATTTCGAGGAAGTAGAAGCTTTCGCCCGTCGTATCCGCGCCGGAGACGATCAGTTCGACGGTGCCCGCCGAATAATAGCCGACCGCACGCGCCAGTGCGACCGCCTGTTCGCCCATCGCCTTGCGCATCGCGGGCGTGACGAAGGGCGACGGCGCTTCCTCGACGACCTTCTGGTGGCGGCGCTGGATCGAGCATTCGCGCTCGCCGAGATAGACGATGTTGCCATGCTGGTCGCCCAGCACCTGGATTTCGATATGGCGCGGGCTTTCGATGAACTTTTCGATGAAGACGCGGTCGTCGCCGAAGCTGGCCAGCCCTTCGCGCTTGGTCGCCTCGAAGCCTTCTCGGACGTCCTGCTCGCTCCAGGCGAGGCGCATGCCCTTGCCGCCGCCACCGGCCGACGCCTTCATCATCACCGGATAGCCGATGTCGGTGGCGATGCGGACCGCCTGCTCGGTATCGGCGATCTCGCCCAGAAAGCCGGGGACGGCATTGACGCCGGCGGCTTGCGCCAGCTTCTTCGATTCGATCTTGTCACCCATCGCCGCGATGGCGTTCGGCGGGGGGCCGACGAAGGTGATGCCCGCGTCGGCACAGGCGCGGGCGAAGCTTTCGCGTTCCGACAGGAAGCCGTAGCCGGGATGGATACAGTCCGCGCCGGTCGCCTTGGCAGCGGCGAGGATCCGTTCGGGAAGGAGATAGCTTTGCGCGGCGGGCGCCGGCCCCAGCCGCACGCTCTCATCTGCCATCATCACGTGCGGGGCGCGTGCATCGGCATCGGAATAGACCGCGACCGTGGCAATCCCCATCCGCTTCGCGGTGCGCATCACGCGGCAGGCAATCTCGCCCCGGTTCGCGACCAAAATCTTCTTGAACAAATCGCTCTCCTAATCCGCCCTGTTTTTACAGGGTCAGCAGCATGACGCCTTGCGCATCGGTTCCTCGGCGACCATCGGCGTCATGCCCAGTTTGGCCAGCAGCGCCGCGTCGGCGTCGTCGCCGGCATTGCCCGTGGTCAGCAGCCGGTCGCCGGTGAAGATCGAATTGGCACCGGCCATGAAGCACAGCGCCTGCGTCGCATCCGACATGCTCTCGCGACCCGCCGACAGGCGGACCATGCTCATCGGCATGGTGATGCGGGCAACGGCGACGGTGCGGACGAATTCGATATCGTCGAGCTTGGCAAGCGGCGTGTCGGCGAGCATGTTGCCAAGTACCGTGCCCTTGACCGGGACCAGCGCATTGACCGGCACGCTTTCGGGATGGCGCGGCAGGGTGGCGAGGGCATGGACGAAGCCGACGCGATCGGCGCGGGTCTCGCCCATGCCGACGATGCCGCCGCAGCAGACGTTGATTCCCGCCTCACGCACATGCGCCAGCGTGTCGAGCCGGTCGTCGAACGTCCGGGTGGTGATGACGTTGGCATAGTTTTCGGGCGAGGTGTCGATATTGTGGTTGTAGTAATCGAGGCCCGCCTGCCCCAGCCGCTGCGCCTGATCCGGCGTCAGCATGCCGAGCGTCATGCAGGTTTCCATGCCCATGTCGCGCACGCCCTCGACCATCGCCACGATCTTGTCCATGTCGCGGTCCTTGGGGTTGCGCCATGCCGCGCCCATGCAGAAACGCTGCGAACCCGCGGCCTTGGCCTCCGCCGCGCTGGCGAGGACGGCGTCGACGTCCATCAGCTTTTCGGCCTTCAGCTGCGTGTCGGCGCTGGTCGATTGCGAGCAATAGCCACAATCCTCCGGGCAGCCGCCGGTCTTGATCGACAGCAGCGTGCAGAGCTGGACCTGCCCGACCGCATGATGCGCCCGGTGGACGGTCTGGGCGCGGAACATCAGTTCGTCGAACGGCAGGTCGAAGAGGTCGGAAATTTCCGCGCGGGTCCAGTCGGTACGTACCGCAGCACCGTCGTACCCCGGCGCGGGCCGGCGTCCAGTAACGACCGGGTTCGAAGGAGCCGCAACGTCGCCCAACTGAACCCCGGCCTTCGCCGGGGTACGGGTGGTTTCGGATTGAGCGGCAGTCATCACATTCATTCGACAGTTTCTCCGACCGGCGGGAGGTTGTGGCCGAGCAGTTTCAGCACCTCCGCCGCTGCATGGACCAGATTGGTGCCCGGTCCGAAAATCGCCGCCACCCCGGCTTCGCGGAGCAGCGCATAATCCTGTGGCGGGATGACCCCGCCGGCGATGACACGGATATCGGCGCGACCCGCCGCCGCCAAGCGCGCGATCAGTTCGGGGATCAGCGTATTGTGCCCCGCTGCGAGGCTGGAGGCGCCGACGACGTCGACCGCTTCCGCAATCGCCAGATCGGCGGTTTCCTGCGGCGTCTGGAACAGCGGGCCGGACACGACCTCGAACCCCAGATCGGCAAAGGCGCTGGCGACGACATTGGCGCCGCGGTCGTGACCGTCCTGCCCCATCTTGGCGACGAGGATGCGAGGCTTTCGGCCCAGCCGCCGCTCGACCGCAACGACCCCCTCGCCTGCCCGCACCCAGCCATCATCATCGGCGTGCGCCGGGCCGTAAATGCCCTTTACCGGCGTGACCGACACGGCATGGCGGCCGAAGGCGACCTCCATCGCCGCCGACATTTCGCCGAGCGTCGCCCGCGCCCGGGCAGCCGCGACGCACAGCGCGAGCAGGTTGGCATCGCCCGCCGCCCCGTCGCGCAGCGCACCGAGTGCCGCCTGCGTCGCGGCTTCGTCGCGGGTCGCGCGGACCTGTTCGATGCGGCGGATCTGGTCGGCGCGGACCTTGGCGTTGTCGATCGACAGGATGTCGATCGGCGTTTCCTCGGCCAGCCGGTATTTGTTGACGCCAACGATCACGTCCTCGGCACGGTCGACGCGGGCCTGGCGGGCGGCGGCGGCGCGTTCGATATGCTCCTTTGGCAGTCCCTTGTTCACGGCATCGATCATGCCGCCCGCCGCCTCGACCTGCTCGATCAGGGCCCATGCCTTGTCCGCCAGTTCCCTGGTCAGCGCCTCGACATAATAGCTGCCGCCCAGCGGATCGACGACATGGGTCATGCCGGTCTCTTCCTGCAATATCAGCTGCGTATTACGGGCGATGCGGGCGGAGAAGTCGGTTGGGAGCGCGACGGCCTCGTCCAGCGAGTTGGTGTGCAGCGACTGGGTCCCGCCGAAGGTTGCGGCCATCGCCTCCACGGTAGTGCGGATGACGTTGTTATACGGGTCCTGTTCGGTCAGCGACACGCCGCTGGTCTGGCAATGGGTGCGCAGCATCTGGCTGCGGGCGCTGCCGCCGAAATCGGCGATGATCCGGCTCCACAGGGTGCGTGCGGCGCGCAGCTTGGCGATCTCCATGAAGAAGTTCATGCCGATGCCGAAGAAGAAGGAGAGCCGCCCGGCGAACGCGTCGATATCCAGCCCGCGCGCCAGTGCCGCACGGACATAGGCCATGCCGTCGGCCAGCGTGAACGCCAGTTCCTGCACCGCGGTCGCCCCGGCTTCGTGCATGTGATAGCCGCTGATCGATATGCTGTTGAAGCGCGGCATGTGCTCGGCGGTATAGGCGATAATGTCCGACACGATCCGCATCGATGGCTCGGGGGGATAGATATACGTGTTGCGGACCATGAACTCCTTGAGAATGTCGTTCTGGATCGTGCCCGACAGCTTCTCCGGGCCTACCCCCTGCTCCTCCGCCGCGACGATGTAGAAGGCGAGGCAGGGCAGCACCGCGCCGTTCATCGTCATGCTGACCGACATGGTGTCGAGCGGGATGCCGTCGAACAGGATCTTCATGTCGTCGATCGTGTCGATCGCGACCCCGGCCTTGCCCACATCCCCCGCCACGCGCGGATGGTCGCTGTCGTAACCGCGATGGGTCGCAAGGTCGAAGGCGACCGACAGCCCCTTCTGCCCGGCGGCAAGGTTGCGGCGGTAGAAGGCGTTCGATTCCTCGGCAGTCGAGAAGCCGGCATATTGACGGATGGTCCATGGCCGGCCGGCATACATCGACGCCTTCACCCCGCGGGTGAACGGCGCGAAACCGGGCAGCCCGGGATCGGACGCGTCGGCGGCGGTGTAGAGCGGCTTGACCGCGATCCCTTCCGGCGTGTGCCAGGTGAGGTCGGCGTCCTTCACCTCACGCGCGGCGAGCTTCTGCCAGTCTTCGATCGTCGGGCCGGTCATTCGTGCTTCCCTAGCGCCCGGTGGGGGGACAAGTCGAGGTCGGTCATGTCAGCGCCCTTCGAACCGGGGAGTGCGTTTGGCGAGGAAGGCGGCGGTGCCTTCGCGGGCGTCGGCGCTGGCGGCGGCGCTGCGCTGCGCCTCCGCCTCGCGGACCATCGCCGCCGGATAGTCGTGGTCGAGCGCGTAACTAAGGTTGCGCCGGGTCAGGCCGAGCGCGACGGTCGGCCCTGCCGCCAGCCGGCGGGCAAGCGCCGTCGCTTCGTCGTCGAGCGCATCGGCGGCGACCACCGTGTGGATCATGCCCCAGTCGAGCGCGGTCGCGGCGGGCACACGCTCGCCGAGCAGCATCATCCGCGCCGCCCGCGCCCGGCCGATCAGGCGCGGCAGCATCCAACTGGCGCCGCCATCGGGAACGAGGCCGATATTGACGAAGGCCTGCAGGAAATAGGCGTCGTCGGACGCGACGCAGAAATCGGCGGCGAGCGCAAGGCTGCAACCGATGCCAGCCGCCGCACCGCGTACCGCGCTGACGATCGGTACCGGCAGGTCCGCGATCGCCTGCAGACAGGGATTGTAATGATCGATCAGCGCATGATGGGTCGCGGCGGGTGCGTCACCGGCGGCCTGCACCGCCGCAACGTCCGCGCCCGAGCAGAAGGCGCGCCCTTCGCCGGTCAGCAGCACCGCACGCGCGTCGCCTAGATTGGACAGCGCATCGCGGATCGCATCGAACATCGCCGGCGGGGCGGCGTTCAGCCGCTCGGGCCGGTCGAGCGTGATGCGCAGCACGTCGCCATCGCGCTTCGCCCGGATATCGCCTGCCATCGAATCGCTCTCCCGTATCATTTGATACGGTTCTGCGGAAAGGTAACGGCGATTGCCAGCGCAAACGAACCGTGGCGGGGGACACCCCCGCCACGGACCACTTACCAGAAGATGTCGTATTCGACGTCGACGACCTGCCCCGAGCGGATATCAACGAGCAGCGCGTCGTTGTAATAGCGCACCCAGCGATACGGTCCCCACGCCTCGGGCAGGCGATAATAGAAGGGATCGTTGATCCAGTAGTTCGACCCGAACAGGAACGAATTCAACCGGACGCCGACGCCGAAGCGACGATAGCCATAGCCCCAGCCCTGTGGCGCATAATAGCGCGGCAGACGGTAGAGACTGCGGTTGCGTTCGCGGTAGCGGTTCCAGTCATAGCGGTCGTCGCGCCGCCAGCCGCGATCCCATTGGCCGTTATTGCCCCAGCCGCCACGATCCCGGCCATCGCGATTCCAGTCGCGGTCGCGCTGCGCCCAGCCATTGCCATCCCACTGGTCGCGGCGGAGCTGTTCGCGCCGCCACTGTTCGCGGCGATCGCGTTCCTGCACACCGCGACCGTCGCGACGCGGCCATTCGCGGCGCAGCGCCTCGCGATCGATCTGGCCCTGCGCGTCACGCGGCGGGTCGCGGCGTTCGAAACGGTCGGCCATGTCGGACTTGGGCGGACGCTGCCAGCCACGATCGGGCTGGCCCGGCTGCGGCGCGCGCCGCCAGCCGCGATCCTCGCGCTGTTCGCGTTGGCCCTGTTGCCACTGACCGCGCAGTACGTCGCGATCGATCTGCCCCTGTCCGTCGCGCGGCGGATCGCGCCGTTCGAAGCCGGGACCGCGATCGGGCCGGTCGCCGCGCGGTTCGAAGCGGGGCGATTCGCGGCGCTGTTCGGGGCGCGGCGCGGGTGCTTCTACGCGAATGTCGTTGCGGAATTCGGCGCGGGCGGACGGCGTCTCGCCACCCGGCGAACGCTCGATCCGCTCGCGCATGCGGGGCCCCCGCCCCTCACGCTCGGGCTGCGCCATCGCCGCGCTCGGGACCAAGGCGGTCACGCTCAGCAACGCCAGCAGGAAACGGTTCTTCATCTCGGCTTCCCTCCACCGCCGGATGTCGCCGGCTTCGATGATGCCGGCATAGGACAAGTGCGATCAACCGTGGCTGAATGGCGATGACAGCCGATTGAAAGAATTGACGGCTATGGCGTCTGAGGGGTCAGTGCGGGCGTTTCGCGTGCCGCTTCGGCAGGGTCGATCCCGGGCTGCGGCGGGGGTGCGAGGGTCGCGTCGCCGCGCGCGGCGGCGGCCGCCTGTCGCACCGCATCGATCAGCCGGGGATAGATGCCGCAGCGACACAAATTGGTGAGCGCCGCCGCGATCGTCGCTTCGTCCGGATCGCGGTTCGCGCGCAGCAGCGCGGCAGTCGCCATGACGAAGCCGGGAATACAGTAACCGCATTGCACGACCTGCGCCGCGAGGAACGCGGCCTGGACCGGGTGGCTGCGGTCGCGGGCCAGCCCCTCGATCGTGGTGACGAACGTTCCCTCGATGCCGCCGATCGTGACTTGGCAGGACTTTAGCGCGCGCCCGTCGATATCGACGGTGCAGGCCCCGCAATGCCCGGTGCCGCACCCATATTTGGTGCCGGTCAGGTTCGACACGTCGCGCAGCGCCCACAGCAGCGGCGTTTCGGGGTCGAGCCGGTATTCCTGCGGCAGGTTGTTGACGGTGAACCGGGTCATGGCGTCGGCCTTGTAGGAAGGATCGTGCGCCCGCGCCAACCCCCATGGATCGGGAAACGGGTCGTTTCATTCCGCGATCTTGTCGGTCTGTCCGGGCGGGGCAATGTTTTCGCCATGACCTTACCATCGCTATTCGTGCCGCATGGCGGCGGCCCCTGTTTCTTCCTGCATCCCGGCGAGGCGCCGGATCCGATGTGGCGTCCGATGCAGGCCTATCTTGCCAAAGTGATCGCGTCGCTGCCCGAACGGCCGCGCGCGATCCTGATGATCTCCGGCCATTGGGAGGCGCCGGTGCCGACCGTCCATGTCGGCGAGCGGCCCGTGTTGCTGTTCGATTATTACGGCTTTCCCGAACACACCTATCGCCTGCGCTGGGATGCTGCCGGTGCTCCGGACGTCGCGCGACGGGCGGCGGGGCTGTTGCAGGCGGCGGGCTTCGCGACGGCGGAGGAGGCACAGCGCGGATGGGATCACGGCGTGTTCATTCCGATGATGGTCGCGGTGCCGGGGGCCGATATTCCATTGGCGCAATTGTCGCTCGACCGGTCGCTCGATCCGGCGGCGCATATCGCGATGGGACGGGCGCTGGCCCCGTTGCGCGACGAAGGGGTGTTGATCGTCGGGTCGAGCATGAGTTTTCACAACCTGCGCGCCCGCGGCCCATCGGTCACGCCGGTTGCCGATGCATGGGACCGGGCGCTGACCGCGGCGGTGACCGATCCCGATCCGGCGCGGCGGGCGGCACGGGTCGCCGGTTGGGAGCACCTGCCCCATGCCCGTTTCGCGCATCCCGAGGCGGAGCATCTGCTGCCGCTGATGGTCGCGCTGGGAGCGGGCGGCGACGGGCCCGCGATCTGCGACTATCGCGATACGGTGATGGGCTGGGTCGTGTCGGGCTATCGCTTCGGGTGACGCAAGAATGTTGCGCTTTGCCGCGTCCTGCTGGCACAAGGGCGGAAACGCCCATCAAGGGGCCAGGGAGAGACGATGCTCGAAGCACTCGAAGCGTTGGAACAGCGGCGCGAGGCAGCCCGTGCCGGCGGCGGTGAGAAACGCGTCGCCGCGCAACATGCCAAGGGCAAGCTGACCGCGCGCGAACGGTTGGACGTGTTCCTCGACGAAGGGTCGTTCGAGGAACTCGACATGTATGTCGAACATAACTGCGTCGATTTCGGCATGCCGGCGCAGGTCGTTCCGGGCGACGGGGTGGTGACGGGGTCGGGCACGGTCAACGGTCGGCTGGTCTATGTCTTCAGCCAGGACTTCACCGTGTTCGGCGGGTCGCTGTCCGAACGCCATGCGCAGAAGATCTGCAAGATCATGGATATGGCGATGAAGGTCGGCGCGCCGGTCATCGGGCTGAACGACTCGGGTGGCGCCCGCATCCAGGAGGGCGTCGCATCGCTCGGCGGCTATGCCGAGGTGTTCCAGCGCAACGTGCTGGCGTCGGGCGTCGTGCCGCAACTCAGCCTGATCATGGGGCCATGCGCGGGCGGTGCGGTCTATTCGCCGGCCATGACCGACTTCATCTTCATGGTGAAGGATTCGAGCTACATGTTCGTGACCGGGCCCGACGTGGTGAAGACGGTGACGAACGAGGTGGTGACCCAGGAGGAACTGGGCGGGGCGATCACCCACACCACCAAGTCGTCGGTTGCCGATTGCGCGTTCGAAAATGATATCGAGGCGCTGCTGGCGGCGCGCGACTTTGTCGACTTCCTGCCCGCCAACAATCGCAGCGGCGTGCCGGCGCGGCCGAGCGACGATCCATGGGACCGGATCGAACCCAGCCTCGACACGCTGATCCCGCCGAGCGCGAACCAGCCCTATGACATGCACGAGCTGATCGTGCGGACGCTGGACGATGGCGAGTTCTTCGAACTGCAGCCGGCGCATGCCGGCAACATCATCATCGGCTTCGGACGGATCGAGGGACGGACCGTCGGCATCGTCGCCAACCAGCCGATGGTGCTGGCCGGGTGTCTCGACATCAATTCGTCGAAGAAGGCGGCACGGTTCGTACGCTTCTGCGATGCGTTCGAGATACCGATCGTGACCTTTGTCGACGTGCCGGGCTTCCTGCCGGGGGTGGGCCAGGAGCATTCGGGCATCATCAAGCATGGCGCGAAGCTGCTATTCGCCTATGCCGAGGCGACGGTGCCGAAGATCACGGTCATCACCCGCAAGGCCTATGGCGGGGCCTATGACGTGATGGCGTCGAAGCATCTGCGTGGCGACCTGAATTATGCGTGGCCGACCGCCGAGATCGCGGTGATGGGTGCGAAGGGCGCGGTCGAGATCATCTTCCGGTCGAAGGATCCGGAAGAGGTCGCGGCGCGGACGGCGGAATATGAGGCGCGCTTCGCCAACCCGTTCGTGGCGGCGAGCAAGGGGTTCATCGACGAGGTGATCCTGCCGCATTCGACGCGGCGGCGGGTGGCACTGGGTCTGCGCAAGCTGCGGAACAAGAAGCTGGAAAACCCATGGAAGAAGCATGACAATATTCCGCTCTAAAATCCTCCCCGCTTTGCGGGGAGGGGGACCAGCGCAGCTGGTGGAGGGGGGTGGCCTGCATCGCTACGGTTGCGCTTCGCTGACATCCCCCTCCACCATCCGTTGCGCGGACGGTCCCCCTCCCCGTGCCGGGGAGGATTTATGAGCCTTGGCCGGTTGAACCATGTCGGGGTCGCTACGCCGTCGATCACCGCGTCGATCGCGATGTATCGCGATATTCTGGGCGCGGATGCCATTGGCGCGCCGTTCGACCTGCCCGCGCAAGGGGTGAAGGTCTGCTTCATCGATGCGCCTAATACGCAGATCGAACTGATCGAGCCGTATGACGACAGCTCGCCGATCGCCGGCTTTCTGGCCAGGAATCCGGCGGGAGGACAGCATCACCTGTGCTTCGAGGTCGCCGATATCCATGCCGCTATCGCCGACCTGACGGCGAAGGGCGCGCGGGTGCTGGGCATGCCGCGGATCGGGGCGCACGGGACGCCGATCGTCTTCGTCCATCCGCGCGACATGGGCGGGGTGTTGATCGAGTTGATGGAGACACCGGCCGGTCACTGACCGGTCCCCCTCGACACTCCGGCCGCTATCTGGTTCAACCCCGGTGATGAACACCCCTGTCCGCAAAGCGCCCGGTGGCCCCTCCCCCGTCCGGGCAGAATGGGGCCGGACGGTCGAGACGAGGCTTGCCGCCATCCCGGGCATCCGCCGTGCCAAGACCGAGGCGGCGGTGCTGTTCGCGCTCCCCGACTTTCTGTCGGAGGATGAATGCGAGCTGCTGATGGCGACGATCGATGCCGGACGGCGCAAGTCGACGTTGCTGACGAGCAGCAACGATCCGAATTTCCGGACGTCGGACAGCTGCGACCTCGACCGCTGGCACCCCGAGCTGCAACCGATCGACGAGCGGATCGCGCATCTGTTGGGCATCCCGCCCGAATATGGCGAGACGATGCAGGGGCAGCGTTACGCCCCGGGACAGCAATTCCGGGCGCATGGCGATTATTTCAACGAGAACGAACGTTATTGGGCGTCGATGGCGGTACAGGGCGGGCAGCGGACCTGGACGGCGATGGTCTATCTGAACGAGGTCGACCAAGGCGGCGCGACGTGGTTTCCGATCGCCGGGGTCCGCTTCAACCCGCGTCCGGGCATGCTGGTCGCGTGGAACAACATGAACGCCGATGGCAGCCCCAATCTGTCGACGCTGCACGAGGGCATGGCAGTGGTCGAAGGGACCAAGTACATCATAACCAAGTGGTTTCGCGAGCGGCCATGGACGCCGACGGTACAGCCCTGAGCCGCCAAAGTTCACGAAGTTCACACTTGCCACAATTTCGCGTGGCACTGTCTTCTGTCCCAAAGCACCACGCCACCCCGGACCGGGTCCGGGGTGACGATGATGGCCCCTGGTGAGGCTGTAGGAAAGCGAAAGCGGGGCGGCAGATCGTCGGGAAACGAACCGCCGCCTGAGCCTCACGCCTTCTTGCGCGCCCGCTTCGGCGCGGCGGCGGCTTCGGTGTCTTCTTCCTCGTCGGGTGCTTCCTCGCCCGCTTCGCTCAACGCTTCGCCAAGCGCGCGCAGCTTGTCCTGCTGCTTGTCGGATTTCTCGGCGATCCGGGTGGTCGCCGCGCCGAGGCGGTGAAGCAGATCGTGGACCCGATCGCTGTCGGGTGCGTCCTTTTCCAGTTGCTTGCGCAGCGAGGCGAGGTCGCGCAGGATGCCCTTGGCCCCCGGCACATCGGTGTCGGCCAGCGCCGCTTCCCAATCCTCGATCATCGTCGCGCCCTTGGCGGGCTTGGTTTCGTCCAGTCCGCGATTGATCGCGTTCATCGTTCCAGCGAATTTAACGGCCATGCAAAGGCTCCTCGAACGGCAAGCTGCACGCGCAGCCGCCGGACAACGAGCGAGGCCGGAGCCGGCCCCGGCTGGGACCAACTATTTGTTTTCGCTGGGGTGAGGAACCTTGCGCGAACGGTGCCGTACTGCGCCTTCGAGAGGGACGTCACCCCAGCGTAGGCTAGGGTCTCATGCGGCTCTTGCAGTGTGCTATTACCGGGAGACCCCAGCCTTCGCTGGGGTGACGTTTGATCTCAAGCTATATCGAACCGCGCTTCAGTCGACGCGGATACGGGTGCCGCTGTCAAAACCGTCAGCCATCAACCGCACGATCGCATCGGCGACGCGCTCGGGCGGTTTTACCGACTGAGGATCTTCGCCGGGATAGGCACGCTCGCGCATCTTCGTCCGGGTAGCACCGGGATCGACGATCGCGGTGCGGACCGGCGAGATGTTCGCCATTTCCAGCCCGTAGCTGGCGATAATGTTGTCGAACGCCGCCTTCGACGCGCCGTACATGCCCCAATAGGCACGCGGGGCGGCGCCGACCGAAGAGGTTACGCCGACCACCCTACCCGACCGGGCAAGGCGCAGCATCGGCGAGAAGGCGGCGATCAGCGCGGCATTGGCGGTGACGTTGAGCGCCATCACCTTGTCGAATTCCTTGAGATCGAACGACGGCACCGGCCCCAACGTACCCAGCGCACCGGCGTTGAGCACCAGCATGTCCAGCGCGCGCCAGCGTTCGGCGATCGCCGACACCAGTTGCGGAATGGCGGTGCGGTCATAGAGGTCGACGGGCGCGATCGTCGCCGACCCGCCGGCGGCGTAGATCGCGTCCTCGACCTCCTCCAGCCCGCCGGTGGTGCGCGCGGTCAGGATGATGTGGGCGCCCTCCGCCGCGAGCGCGATGGCGGTGGCGGCACCAATGCCGCGGCTGGCACCGGTGACGAGGGCCAGCTGCCCCTTCAGACGATCGCTCATCCGACGCGTTCGGCCAGCACCGCGAGTTGATCGACCGAGCTGGTTTCGTCCTGATCGGTCAGCGGGGTCGGATAGTCGCCGGTGAAGCAGGCGTCGCAATATTTCGGACGGACCGAGGTGCGCGATGCTTCGCCGAGCGCCCGGTACAGCCCGTCGATCGAAACGAAGGCAAGGCTGTCCGCCTGGATATAGTCGGTCATGCCGCCGAGATCGAATTTGGCGGCGAGCAGTTTGGCGCGTTCGGGCGTGTCGACGCCGTAGAAGCAGCTGTGCCGGGTCGGCGGCGAGGCGATGCGCATATGCACTTCGGCCGCGCCGGCATCGCGCATCATCTGCACGATCTTCAGGCTGGTCGTGCCGCGCACGATCGAATCGTCGATCAGCACGATGCGCTTGCCCTCGATCAGCTTGCGGTTGGCATTGTGCTTCAGCTTGACGCCCAGATGGCGGACCTTGTCGCCCGGCTGGATGAAGGTTCGGCCGACATAGTGCGAGCGGATGATGCCGAGTTCGAACGGGATGCCCGACGCCTGCGCATAACCGATCGCGGCGGGGACCCCCGAATCGGGGACCGGGATGACCAGATCGGCCTCGACCGGGTTTTCCTGTGCCAGTTCGGCACCGATCGCCTTGCGCACCGAATAGATCGAGCGGTCGTCGCTGATCGAATCGGGGCGCGAGAAATAGACCCATTCGAAGATGCAGGGACGCGGGGATAGCGGCGCGAACGGGCGAATCGAGCGCAGTTCACCGTTCTTGACGATGACCAGTTCGCCGGGTTCGACCTCGCGGACGAACTCGGCGCCGACCACGTCGAGCGCAACGGTTTCGGAGGCGAAGATATAGGCGTCGTCGCCGAGCTTGCCCATCACCAGCGGCCGGATACCGAGAGGGTCGCGGCAGGCGATCATCCCCTCGGGCGTCATGCAGATCAGCGAATAGGCGCCCTCGACCTGCTTCAGCGCATCGATGAACCGGTCGAGCAGCGTCCGATAATTGGACGTCGCGACCAGGTGGATGATGACTTCGGTATCGCTGGTCGACTGGAAGATCGATCCGGTGCGGACCAGATCCTTCCGCAGTCGCATCGCGTTGGAAAGATTGCCGTTATGCGCCACCGCGAACCCACCCGACGCCAGTTCGGCATAGAGCGGCTGGATGTTGCGGTTCGACGTCTCGCCGGTGGTCGAATAGCGGACATGGCCGCAGGCGGTGGCGCCGGGCAGCGATTCGATCACGTCGGGGCGATCGAAATTGCCCGCGACATGGCCCTGCGCGCGCTGGGTATGGAACATCGCCCCGTCCCAGCTGCAGATGCCGGCCGCTTCCTGCCCACGATGCTGGAGCGCGTGGAGGCCGAGAGCCACCAGCGCCGCAGCGCCGTCCGCGCCGGATACACCGAAAATGCCGCACTCTTCACGCAGCTTGTCGTCGTCGAATGGATGGGTGGTGAACATAGGCCCTTCCGGGGATAAGCGTGTCACACGGCTGCCATATAGGCAGGCGGAATCGATTTGTCGCCCTTTGATCGTCGATTGCGGCGGAACCATGATCGGCGATAGGAGTTGCGGCGATGGACAATCGCGATACCGGACTGGTGCTCAACCCGAAATTCGATGCCGACGGGCTGTTGACCGCCATCGCCGTCGATGCCGTCAGCGGCGAACCGCTGATGGTCGCCTTCATGAACGACGAAGCCCTGCGCCTGACGCTGGAGACGCGCGAGGCGACCTTCTGGTCGCGCAGCCGCGGGCGGCTGTGGAAGAAGGGTGAGACGTCCGGCAACGTCCTGCACGTGGTCGAGGCGCGGATCGATTGCGATCAGGATGCGCTGTGGCTGCGGTGCGAGCCGGCGGGGCCGGCGTGCCATACCGGGGCGGACAGTTGTTTCTTCCGGCGGATCGAGGGCGATCGGCTGGTGCCCGTGACGTGAGACTGTGGATCGCGGCGGCACTGCTGCTGGCGGGATGTTCGCCATCCGCTACGACCGACAGCGCTACAGCCACGCTGGAGGAAGCAGCGATCGCGCGCGGCGTGGTGCGCGATCCGGCGACGGCGACGCCGACCGGGCTGTATGCGCGGGAGGACGACCGGCTGTGCATTGCCGGCGATCGGATCGGGATGTTCGTCGATTATGGCGACGATATCGGATGCAGCGGGCATGGAAGCTTCACCCGCGAGGGAGAGTCGCTGCGAATCGACCTTGGCGGCGGCTGTACGTTCGGGGCGGCGTATGACGGAGACCATATCCGCCTTGCCGGCGCGGTGCCGGCGGCGTGCCGGCGGCTATGTACCCGGCGCGCTTCGCTGGCGGGGTTCGAGGTCGACCGGCTGAGCGACAGTGGGTCGGAGGCGGCGGCGCTGCGCGATCCCAAGGGTCGGCAGTTATGCGGGTGACTCGGCGCCCTGTCGTTTGACCAGCGTGACCTGCGCCACGGTGATGCCGCCACCACGAAAGCCGCCTTCGCAATACATCAGATAGTAGCGCCACAGATCGGCGAAGCGGTCGTCGATCATCGGCAGGCGGCCTTCGGCGCGGGCCTTGTCGAACGCCTGCCGCCAAAGGCGCAGCGTCTCCGCATAGTCGAGGCCGAAGCGGCGGACGTCGCGCCAAGCGAGGCCGCGTGACTCGGCAAGCGCACGGAAGCGCGGTTCGGACAACAACATGCCGCCCGGAAAGACATGCGCCTGGATGAAGTCGACATTGCGCGCATAGGCATCGAACAGCGGCTCGGCGATGGCGATATACTGGATCGCGGCGCGACCGCCGGGTTTCAGGCGCGCGGCGATGGCGTCGAGATAGGCGGGCCAATATTCGCGGCCGACCGCCTCGACCATCTCGATGCTGGCGATCGCATCATAGGTGCCGGTGACGTCACGATAGTCGGTCAGCGATACGGTGACGCCGGGGAGCGCAAGGGCGTCGACATGGCGCTTCTGCTCGGTCGACAGGGTGATGGCGTCGACCTGCCGCCCTGCATCCGCCGCGGTCCGGGCGAACGATCCCCAGCCGCAGCCGATTTCGAGGATGCGGTCGCCGGGGCGGGTAGCGGTACGGTCGAGGATCGCGGTCAGCTTGTTGCGCTGCGCGGCGACAAGCCCAGTCGCGCCGTCGAACATCGCGCTGGAATAGGTCAGCGTCGGGTCGAGCCATTCGCGGTAGAAGTCGTTGCCGAGGTCGTAATGCGCGGCGATGTTGGCGCGGGCGCCGGGTCGGTCGTTGCGCCGCGCGCGGTGGGCGAGGCGGCGCAGCAGGCGCGATACGCCGCCCGCGCGAGCCGAACTGCGGAGCGTTTCGGCATTGCGCATGAACAGGTCGAACAGCGGGACCGGATCGGGGCTGGACCAGTCGCCATCGGCCCATGCTTCGTACCAGCCGGCCGATCCGCCCCGCGCCAACCGCCACATCGCCCGCCAGCGGTGCAGGACGACCACTGCCACCGGCCCCGGCGCATGGCCGCCGACCCGGCGGGTGCTGCCATCAGGCAAGGTCGCGTGGATCGCGCCGGTGGTCAGGCCGGCATCGATCCGGGCCAAGGCCCGGCGAAACAAGGGGGAAAGGATGCGGTAGCGGTCGGACGACATCGCGCGCCTTCATGCACGACGCACGCGCGCCGGCAAGGGGGATCAGATGCCGCGCGCCGCCGCCAGTGCCCGTTCGCGTGCCTCGCGATGGTCGATGATCTTTTCGGGATAATCCTTCGGCCGGCAACCGGCGGCATCGGGATCGTGGATCACCTCGTCCGACAGATGCGCCAGTTCGGGCACCCAACGGCGGATATAGTCGGCGGCGTCGAACTTCTCCGACTGGGTCAGCGGCGCCATGATCCGGCCGAACATGTTCGAATCGACACCGGTGCCGGCGACCCATTGCCAGTTGACGGCATTGTTGCCGAAATCGGCATCGACCAGACAGTCCCAATACCAGCGCTCGCCCTCACGCCAGTCGATCAGCAGATGTTTGATGATGAAGGACGCGGCGATCATCCGCACGCGATTGTGCATCCAGCCGATCTGCCAGAGCTGACGCATCCCGGCGTCGACGAGCGGATAGCCGGTGCGGCCCTGTTGCCATGCCTTCAAATCGCGGTTCGCCGCTACGCCGCTGCGCCATTTCAGCTTGTCGTAGCGCGGGCGGCCGTTGGCGTCGGCATAGTCGGGCATCGACAGGATGACGCCGCTGGAAAAATCGCGCCACGCCAGTTCCTTGCGATAGGTGGTCAGGCTGTCGCCCGGCTCGTCGAGCGCAGCCCAGACCTGTCGCGGGGAAATCTCGCCATGATGGAGGTGCGGCGACAGGTTCGAGCTGCCATCGATCGAGGGCAGGTTGCGCGCCTCGGCATAGTCGTCGAGGCGGGAGGCGAAGGATTTGAGGGCTTTCAACGCGCCGTCCTCGCCCGGTTGCCACGATTTGCCGAAAGCGGTCGACCAGTCCGGCTTGGTCGGCAGCAGTTTCCAGTCGGTAAGCTTGTCGGACTTGGGCCATTTCGAGGGCGCGGGGATGGCGCGTGGCATCGCCAGAGGTTCGTCCGGAGGCAGCATTTGGTTCAGCGCCTTCCAATAGGAGGAATAGATTTTGAACATGCCGCCAGAGCCTGTGCGGACGCATTCGGGCGGACGAAGATGGTTGCCGTCGTGCAGCGTCAGATCGTCGCCCAGTTCGTCCTGCGCCTTGACCCACCAGGGTTCGTAATGGCGCATGGCGTGGACATGGTTCGCACCGGTGTCGTGCATCAGCTTGCGCAGTTCGGTGACGGCCTCGCCCCGGCGCAGGATCAGGCGCGATCCCTTCGCCTGCAGCGCATCGTCCATGGCGGCGAGGCTGTGGTGCAGCCACCAGCATTGCGCGCCGCCGATCGCCCAATCGCCGGGGCTTTGGTCGTCGAAGATATAGACCGGGATGACGGCGTCTGCTTCGACGGCGGCGACGAGCGCGGGCTGGTCGCGCAGGCGGAGGTCCTGGCGGAGCCAGAGGAGGACGGGTTCGGTCATGCGCAAGGCGTTACGCCTGCACGACGATCCCGGTTCCCTGCGCCACGGCGACGATCGACGCGACATGGCGATGCGCGACTTCGAGCAGGTCGCCATAGCCGCCGCCCAGGGCACTGGCGATCGGCAGACCGCGCGCCTTCGCCAACTGTCCGATCCAGCGGTCGCGTTCGTTCAGCCCCGCCTGGCTGAGCGACAACCGCCCCAGCCGGTCGTCGGCAAAGGGATCGACCCCCGCCTGATAGAGCAGAAGCGACGGCGCGAAACTGTCAATCAGCGGGACAAGCGTCGCCGCCAGCGTCGAGAGATATTCGTCGTCGCCGACCCCGTCGGCCAGACCGATATCGAGCGTCGAGCGCGCCTTTCGCGCCGGAAAATTCTTTTCGGCATGGATCGAATAGGTGGCGAGGCCGGTACGACCGGCGAGCAGCGAGGCAGTGCCGTCGCCCTGATGCACGTCGACATCGATCACCAGCACCCGGTCGCACGTCCCTTCATCGACCAGCCGGTGCGCGGCGATGGCGAGGTCGTTGAACACGCAATAGCCCGCGCCGGTATCGGCCAGCGCATGGTGGCTGCCGCCGGCGGTGTTGGCAGCATAGCCCCGCGCCATCGCGACGCGCGCGGCGGCATAGGTGCCGCCGGGAACCGCGACCGCACGCAGTGCCATGGGCCGGGTGACGGCGAAACCGATGCGGCGTTCCTTGGCCGGGGGCACGCGCGCCTCGATCACCTCGGCGACATAGCTGTCGTCATGTACCGCCTCGATCCAGCGACGCGGCATCGGTTCGGGTTCGTGCCAGTCGATCGACGGCCCCATCTCGCGCAGCAGATCGCGGACGAGGCCATTCTTGCCCCAGCGATAGCGACTGCCCGGCGGGCTTTCGGCGACGTAATGCGGGTGGTGGATAACGTGGATCACATGGCAGAGATAAGATGCCGTTGGTCCTCGCAAAAGCGGCGAGGCGCGGATAGGAAGCGGGCATGGACAAGACCAGCCTCCCCTATCGCCCTTGTGCCGGCGTAATGCTGATGAACCGCGACGGACAGGTGTTCGTCGGACAGCGGCTCGATTCGACGCTGGAGGCATGGCAGATGCCGCAGGGCGGAATCGACGAGGGCGAGGAAGCGATCGACGCCGCGGTCCGCGAACTCCGCGAGGAAACCGGGGTGATGCCCGACAAGGTAAGGCTGATCGCCGAGGCACCGGGCGAATTCGTCTACGACCTGCCCGACGACATGATCCGCCGCATCTGGAAGGGGAAATGGCGCGGGCAGCGGCAGCGCTGGTTCCTGTTCGCGTTCGAAGGCGAGGATGGCGATATCGACATCGCGACGCCCGAGCCGGAATTCCGCGCATGGCGCTGGGCCGATCCCGCCGATCTGCCGACGATGATCGTGCCGTTCAAGAAGACCTTATACGAACAGGTTCTCGCGGCCTTCGCCGAGCACCTGCATCGGTGAACCGCGCCAAAGCTGCGATGAACGGTTCAGCCGGTCGACAGGCGATCGGCTATAGCGAGCGGTGATGCCCAATCCCGCGCTCCTCTTGCCGCTCGGCCTGTATTTCGCGGAACCGCCGCCCGAACCCGATCTGCCGATCGAGATCCGGACGATGCTGGAGGAGGCGATGGCGTCGGGCAACGACAACGACGTCGCGACGATCGTCCGCTATGCGCGCAAGGCAGCGCCGAAACATTCGCAGAAGATCGCCGACCTAGCGTCGCATTACACGTTCGAACGGACCGAAAAGACCGAGAAGCGGCTGCGCACCGCATCGTTCGGGGCACTGGTCAAGGGACGCGCCGAAGTTGGCGGCTGGGTGAACAGCGGCAATTCGGACAATCTCGGCATCACCGCCGTGCTCGACCTGTCGCGTGAGGGCTATCGCTGGCGCCACAAGCTGAAATTGCAGGCGGACTATCAGGAAAATAACGGCATTCCGTCGCGCGAACATTATCTCGGCGCGTTCGAACCCAACTACAAGGTCGACGACCGGCTCTATATCTACGGCGCCGCGCAATATGAGTCGGACAGGTTCTTCGGCTATTACGACCGCTATTCGGCGTCGAGCGGGGCGGGCTATACCGCGCTCGCCCGGGGGCCGGTGACGCTCGACCTCGAACTCGGGCCGGCATTCCGGCACACCTCGTTCACCACCGGCAATGTCGAGCGCAATCTCGCGGCGCGCGGATCAGTCGATTTCGACTGGCGGATGACCCCTGCCCTGACGCTCAGGCAGGATACGTCGGCCTATGTGCAGGCGGCGAACAGCACCGTCACCAGCCTGACCGCGGTCGATGCCAAGCTGCTGGGACCATTATCGGCGCGGCTGTCGTACAACATCCAGTATGAAAGCCGCCCGCCGGTGGGGCGCGTCAATACCGACACCACCGGGCGTGCATCTTTGGTCTATGCTTTCTGAAGCGACCGATCCCGGTTACACCGGGGCATGGTTGGGACGTATGAAGACGCCGCTCTGATCGATAGGATCGACGCCGCGGCGATGCAGGCACAGGTCGAGCAATGGGTCGCGGTCAATAGCGGCACGCGCAACCTGTCCGGACTGGCGACGATGGCGGGGCTGCTGACCGACGACTTCGCAGCGCTGCCCGGCACGGTCGAACTGCTCGATCCCGATCCCGTGGAGACGGTCGACAGCGACGGCAAGGTCCGGGCAATCGACCATGGCCGCCACCTGCTGCTGCGCGTACGGCCCGAGGCGCCCGTCCGCATGCTGTTCACTGGGCATATGGACACGGTGTACGGCGCGGATCATGCGTTCCAGACTGCGCGATACCTGCCCGACGGGGCACTGAACGGTCCCGGTGCCGCCGATATGAAGGGCGGTTTGTCGGTGATGCTCGCCGCGCTGAAGGCGGTCGAGGCGGCGGGGATCGGCGATCGCTTCGGCTATGACGTGGTCATCAATTCCGACGAAGAGACCGGATCGTTCGCATCGGCGAGGCTGATCGAGACGATGGCGGCGGGCAAGGTCGCGGCCTTCACCTATGAGCCGGCGCTGCCCGACGGGACGCTGGCCGGCGCGCGCGGGGGGACCGGCAATTTCTCGATCGTGGTCAGCGGGCGCAGCGCCCATGCCGGCCGCAACCCGGAGGAAGGGCGCAACGCCATCGTCGCCGCCGCCGATATCGCGCTCAGGCTCCATGCGGCGAAGGGGCCGCGGCTGGCGGTCAATCCGGCGCGGATCGAGGGCGGCGGGCCGAACAATGTCGTGCCCGACCATGCGGTGCTGCGGGTCAATTTCCGACCGCATGGGAGCGACGAGATCGCCCGCGCCCGATCGCAGATCGACGCGGCGACGGCGATGGTCGCAGCCGCCCATGACGTCGGCGTCGCGGTGCATGGCAGCTTCAACCGGCCGCCCAAGCCGATCGATGCCGGGGCCGCGAAGCTGTTCGCGCTGGTACATGCGGTCGGCCGCGACCTGTCGATTCCGATCGGCTGGCGCGACACCGGCGGGGTGTGCGACGGCAACAACATCGCCGCGCAGGGCGTGCCGGTGATCGACACGATGGGGGTGCGCGGCGGCGCGATCCATTCGGCGGAGGAATATATGATCGTCGACAGCCTGGCCGAACGTGCCGCGCTGTCGGCGGTCGCCATATCGCGTATCGTGGCACAGGGGGGATTGTGACGTTTCGTATCCGCGCAGCTCGCGAAGAAGACCTGAAATATCTCTATGAAATGGCGAAGCTGACCGGGGGCGGGTTCACTAACCTGCCGCCCGATCGCAATGCGCTGACCACCCGGCTGGAGCGCAGCGCCATCGCCTTCAGCCATGAGGAAGACACCCCGCGCGACGAGGTGTTCGTGCTGGTGCTGGAGAATATCGATACCGGCGAGGTGCGCGGCACCTGTCAGGTGTTTACGAAGGTCGGGCAGCGCTGGCCCTTCTATTCCTATCGCGTCGCGACGCTGACCAAGCATAGCGAGGCGCTGGGGCGGACGTTCCGTGCCGATATCCTCAATCTGGTCAACGATCTGGAAGGGTCGAGCGAGGTCGGCGGACTGTTCCTTCATCCGGGCGAGCGGGCCGGCGGGCTGGGGCTGTTGCTCGCCCGATCGCGCTATCTGTTCATCGGACGGCATCGCGGGCGCTTTGCCGACCGGGTGCTCGCGGAACTGCGCGGGATCATCGACGAAGCGGGCGGATCGCCCTTCTGGGACGGGGTGGCCGGGCGTTTCTTCGGGATGACGTTCCAGGACGCCGACCAGTTCAATGCGATCCATGGCAACCAGTTCATCGCCGACCTGATGCCGCGCCATCCGGTCTATATCGCGATGCTGCCCGAGGCGGCGCGCGCCGTCATCGGCCTGCCCCACCCGACCGGGCGCGCGGCGATGCGGATGCTGGAGAATGAAGGCTTTGCGTATGAGAATTACGTCGACATCTTCGATGGCGGGCCGACCATGACCGCGCGCACCGACCAGATCATGACGATCCGCGACCGGCGCGAGGGCAAGGTCGTGGGCATCGACAATGGCGGCGGCAGGGCGTCGCTGCTGTCGACCGGGCGGCTGTCCGATTTCCGCGCCTGTCTTGGCGAGGTGACGGTGCGTGACGACGGCATCGTCATCGACGCGGAGGCGGCACGCGCGCTGGGCGTCAAGGTCGGCGACACGCTGTGTCATGTGGGGCGGTGACGATGGTGCGCGAAATCAATTTCGACGGGATCATTGGTCCCAGCCACAATTATGCCGGGCTGAGCCACGGCAATCTGGCGGCGACGCGCAATGCCGGCGAAATGTCGCGCCCGCGCATGGCGGCGCTACAGGGTATCGCCAAGATGCGGGCGAACCTCGCGCTCGGGCTGACTCAGGGCATATTGTTGCCGCACCCGCGGCCGGACGTGCGCTGGCTGACGCGACTGGCAACCGATTATGCGCGTGCCGCACCGCATCTGCGGGCGCAGGCGTTGTCGGCGTCGGCGATGTGGGCGGCCAATGCGGCGACCGTGTCGCCTGCGGCGGATTGCGATGACGGACGCTGCCACCTGACCGTCGCGAACCTCGTGACCATGCCGCATCGTAGTCACGAGTGGCCTGCAACGCTCAAGCAGCTCGAACTCGCCTTTGCCGATCCGGCCTTCGCGGTACATGGACCGGTCCCCGCCCCGTTCGGTGACGAAGGCGCGGCCAATCATATGCGGCTGTGCGAGACGCATGGCGCGGCGGGGATCGAGGTGTTCGTCTATGGGGTAAGCGGCGGCCCCTTCCCTGCCCGCCAGCATCGCGAGGCGTGCGAGACCGTGGCGCGCGCGCACAGCCTTGATCCGGCGCGGACGCTGTTCGTGCGACAATCCGACGAAGCAATCGCGGCCGGGGCATTCCACAACGACGTGGTTGCGGTCGCCAACGAGCGCGTACTGTTCGCGCACGAACAGGCGTTCCATGACCGTGACGGCTTCCTTGCCGATCTGCGCGCGGCGATGCCGTCGGTCGAGATCGTCGAGGTGCCGGCGGCGCGGGTCAGTCTTGCGGACGCGATCGCTTCCTATCTGTTCAACGCGCAACTGGTGACGTTGGCCGATGGCGGCATGGCGCTGGTCCTGCCGTCGGAGGCACGGGCGAACGGACCGGTATGGTCGTGGTTGCAGGAACTGGTCGCGGGCAACGGACCGATCCGGCGGCTGGAAGTCGTCGACGTCCGCGAATCGATGGCGAATGGCGGTGGCCCCGCCTGTCTGCGGCTGCGGGTGGTGGCCGATCCGGCGACGATCGATCCGCGGTTCCTCGTCGACGATGCCAGGCTCGATACGATCGCGGCAGTGGTCGAGGCGCATTGGCCCGAGCGGATCGACCCGGCGGATATCGGCGATCCGGCGCTGATCGAGGAGATCGTAACGGCGCGCCGCGCGCTGCTCGAAGCGCTCGACCTTGTCGAGTTAATTGACAGTTAACCATATCGCAGCGCCCCGGATCGGCAGAAAACCGCCGCTGGTACGTAAATTGCATAATTTCGGACCATGCTGATGCGGCTCAAGAACCTGTTCACGATCAAGTCGAAGTTCGAGGCGTTCCCCGTCATCTACGGCCTTGCCGTGGGGGCGGTGGAGCGCGGGTTCCATTACATGCAGATGTATCCGGGGATCGCGGGCAAGCTGATGTTCGCGGTCTGCCCGATCGCTGTGTTCATGGCGGGCAGCCGCATTCTCGATTCGATCGACGCGGACCGCGAGGTTCGCTAGGGCGTCGCATGCCTCGCGAGATTACCGCCTATTCGAACCCGATGGTGAAGGCCGCGCGCAACCTGCGCGAAAAGCGCCATCGCCGCGATCAGCGCCGATTCCTTGCCGAGGGACTGCGCATCCTGACCGAAGCGCGCGAGGCGGGATGGCTGCCCGCTGAACTCTATTTCGCGAGCGACGCGCCGCATCCACTGCTGGAAACGCTGATCGACGAGACCGAGGCGTCGGGGGGCGTTGCCATCGCCACGACAGTCGACATCCTGTCGAAGCTGTCGGGGAAGGACAATCCGGGGTCGGTGGTCGGCGTCTATGACGAATTCTCGACCGAACTGACGGGCATCGACCGGCGCAACGCGTCGCTGTGGCTGGTCGCCGAACGCCTGCGCGATCCGGGCAATCTGGGGACGATCCTGCGCACCGCCGATGCGACCGGTGCCGGCGGGCTGATCCTGATCGACGAGTGCGTCGATCCGTTTTCGGTCGAGGCGGTGCGGGCGAGCATGGGGGCGATCTTCACCGTCGCGGTGGCACGGGCAGATTGGGCGACGTTCAAGGGGTGGCTGCGGAGCGGTCCGGGGACTCTGGTGGGGCTGAGCCTCGACACGACGCACGACTATCGCGCGGCGACCTATCCCGATCCGACCTTCCTGCTGACCGGCAACGAGGCGCAGGGCATGCCCGAGCATATGGCGGCGGAATGCGACCTGCTGGTCAAGATCCCGATGCTGGGCAAGGCCGACAGCCTGAATGCGGCGGTGGCGACGGCGGTGATGGCGTACACCGTGCTGGGGCAGCATCGCCCCTGAACCTTTCGCCATGCGGCGCATTCAGCGGGGATGACCCGCCCGACCTTCGCCGCCCTGCCCGCCGCCGACCTCGACACGTTGGCACGGCCCAGCATCGTGCTGTTCGGGGCGAGCGAGGCCACGCCCTATGACGATGGCGAACCGAGCCATTCGGCCGATGCACCCGCCGCGATCCGCGCCGCGTCGCTGGGGTTCGCGCGGCAATTGTCGCAGATCGATTTCGACCTCGGCTTCACGCCCTTCCCCGATCCGGACGATGCGCGCGGTGTCGTCGATCTGGGGGATGTCGATACCCGACCGGAAGATGCAGCAGGCAATCGCGAGCGTATCGAGGCGACGACGGACGCCGTGCTTGCGGCCGGCGGCGTGCCGATCCTGCTCGGCGGCGACGATTCAGTGCCGATCCCGTTCGCGGCGGGCTTTGCCGATCGCGGGCCGCTGACCGTCGTGCAGATCGACGCGCACGTCGATTGGGGCGATGAGATCCGCGGGCAGATGCTGGGCTATGGATCGCCGATGCGACGGCTGGCCGAGATGCCGCATGTGACCGGCATGGTGCAGGTCGGCGTTCGGGGCCTCGGCAGCGGCGGCGCGTGGCAGATCGAGGATGCGCGGAACTGGGGCAGCCGGATCGTTACCGCCTATGACCTGATCCGGGGCGGGATCGACGCGGCGATCGAGGCAGTGCCGGCGGACGGGCGCTATCTGGTGTCGATCGATTGCGATGGGATCGATCCGGCAGCGTTTCCGGCGGTGGCGATGCCGACGCCGGGGGGATTGCGTTATGAGGAAGTCGTGCTGCTCCTTCGAGCGCTGGCCGAGAAGGGCGAGATCGCCGGGCTGGTATTGGCGGAATATGTACCGGCACGCGATGATCCGCATCGACTATGTGCGGCGATGGCGGCGCGGATCGTGGCAGTGACGATAGGGCTGGCGCTCGGCAACAACGGAGAGACGCCACCTCGACCAGCCTGAACCGCTACTCCGCCGCCGTCTCCGCCTGTTCGGTGCGCTCCTCGACCGCTTCCTCGGCCTGCGCAATAGCGACTGCCAATTTGGTCAACGGGCGCGGCGACTGTTCGACAACCGGCAGCGGCTCGATCGACTTGCCGGCGGTATCGATGTTGAGCGTCTCGAACCGCTTGGCCGAGGTCATCACCTGCGATTCGAGGCTGCCGACGAACGCGTTATAGGCGGTGTTGGCGCCTTCGAGATTCTTGCCGAGCTTGGCGACATGGTCGCCCATCTTGGCGAGTCGGGCATGGAGTTCGCGGCCGAGTTGCCCGATCTGTCGCGCTTCGCCGGCCAACTTCTCCTGCCGCCAGACCGCCGCGACGGTACGGGCGATGGCGATCAGGTTGGTCGGCGTCGCGATCAGCACGCGGCGGTCGAAGGCATAGTCCCACAGGTCGGGGGCATGTTCGAGCGCGGCGGCGAGGAAATGCTCACCCGGCACGAACATCACCACATAGTCGGGCGTATCCTCGAACTGCGACTGGTAGCTCTTGGCGCCGAGCGCGTTGACATGGTTCTTCATCGACGCGACGTGCGCGGTCATGAAGGCGGCGCGCTCGACCTCGTCGACCGCCCCGTGTGCGTCCTGATAGGCGTTGAGCGAAACCTTCGCGTCGAGGACGAGGCTCTTGCCGCCGGGCACCTTGACGATGGCATCGGGGCGCAGCCGGCCGCCGTCATGGTCGACCGAGACTTCCATCTGGAAATCGGTGTGTTCGGCGAGGCCACAGGTTTCGAGCACGTTGCGCAACTGCTGCTCGCCCCAGCGGCCGCGTGCCTTGGGCGCGGAGCGCAGCGCGTTGACCAGCTTGGCCGCTTCGCTCTTCACCGATTCCTGACCGATGCGCATCGCGTCCATCAGGCCCTTAAGCGTGCCATAGGCTTCCTGCCGCTCGCTCTCGACCTTGCCGATACTGGCTTCGTAGCGCTTGAGCGTCGCCTCGACCGGAGCGAGCAGCGCTTTGAGCTTCATCTCGTTGGTGTCGCCGGCCTGGGCGAAGCGTTCCTGCGCGCGTTGCAGGAAGGATTTCTGCGCACCGTCGAGCATGATCTGCGCGGTTTCGCGGAATTGCGACGCCATTGCCTCGCGCGCGTCCTTGAACTCGGTCAGCCGTTCCTCGAACGCTGCGGCATTGGCCTTGAGCGCGGCATGGTCGAGCAGCAGCGCATCGCGATCGGCGCGGATTTCGGCGAGTTCCTCGCGCAGCGCCGGCACTTCCTTCGCACGTTCGCTGGCGAGCGCGAGGTCCGCGATCGCCTGTTTGAAATCGTCCTCGCGCTTGTCGCGTTCGGCGCGCAGCGACTGGACCTGCCGGCTGCCCATCAGCCAGCCGATCGCCAACCCCGCGAGCAGGACGGCGGCGACGATGACGATGACAAGCGGGTCCATGCGATACTCCGGGAGGAACGGACCCGGAACCTACCCCCGCCCCGCCCGCCCGACAAGGCGAACGGGGATCGGTTCGTCGCGTTGGCGAAACGCATGCCCCACACCGTCACCCCAGCGCAGGCCGGGGTCTCTCGCGGCTCCTGTCCCGCCCTATGACGGGGAGACCCCAGCCTGCGCTGGGGTGCCGTATATTGCGGGAGGCCGGACGGTCGGCGCGAACCGTCTTACGCCGCCTTGCGCGCCTTGTTCAGCTTCTTGATGACCATGTCGCGCTTCAGCCGCGACAGATGGTCGATGAACAGCACGCCGTTGAGATGGTCCATCTCGTGCTGGAGACAGGTCGCCATCAGCCCATCGAGCCATTCGTCATGGGCATCGCCCTGCTCATCGAGCCACGTCACGCGGCAGCGCGCGGGGCGGACGACTTCGGCATATTGTTCGGGGATCGACAGGCAGCCTTCCTGATAGGTCGACAGCTCGTCCGACACTTCCTCGATCACCGGGTTCACGAACGCCTTCGGCGCCTTGACCGGCTTGCCCTCTTCGTCTTCCTGCTCCTGCAGGTCGATGACCAGCACGCGCTTGGGCACCGCGACCTGGATCGCGGCGAGGCCGATGCCGGGGGCGTCGTACATCGTCTCGAACATGTCGGCGATGAGGGTCTTTACCTCGTCGGTCACACCCTCGACCGGTTCGGACACGAGGCGGAGGCGGGGATCGGGGATTTCGATGATCGGAAGAATGGCCATAGCGGCTAGCTATGTAACATAGTTCGGAGCGTCAAGCGACGGGGCGTCGCGCCCGCAGCGCCTGGGCGAGCGTACCTTCGTCGAGATAGTCGAGCTCGCCGCCGACCGGCAGGCCGTGGGCGAGCTGGGTGAGGCGGACGGGATATTTCTCGATCCGTTCGGCGATGTAGTGGGCGGTGGTCTGCCCCTCCAGCGTGGCGTTCATCGCCAGCACGACCTCGTCGATGCCGCCGGCAGCGACGCGGGCGATGAGCGCGTCGATGGCGAGGTGGTCGGGCCGGACGCCTTCCAACGCGGAGAGCCGGCCGCCAAGGACATGGAAGCGCCCGGGGAACAGCCGTGCCCGGTCGAGCGCCCACAGATCGGCGACCTCTTCGACCACGCACAGCGATCGATCATCGCGGCGCGGATCGGTGCAGATGCCGCACGGATCGGTGGTGTCGACATTGCCGCAGGTGGAACAGGTGGCGAGATTGCGCGCCACCCTGTCGAGCGCGACCAGCAGCGGATCGAGCGCCGTCTCGCGCTTCTTGACCAGATGCAGCACCGCACGCCTGGCCGAGCGGGGTCCAAGACCGGGAAGGCGGGAAAGCGCCTGCGTCAGCGCGTCGATTTCGGAAGAGGCCATCGCGACCAAGATAGGGGGTTGCGTGCGCCGACGCCACGGTGTCGAGAGGGGGGATGCGGATCATCTTCATGGGCACGCCCGATTTTGCGGTGCCGATCTTTCAGGCGCTGGTCGATGCCGGGCATGACGTCGTCGCGGCCTATAGCCAGCCGCCGCGCCGGGCCGGGCGCGGAAAGGCACTGACCCCCTCCCCCGTCCATCGCTTGGCCGAATCGCTAGGCGTCGCGGTGCGGACACCCGCAACCTTGCGCGACCCGGCGGTGCAGGCGGAGTTTGCGGCGTGGGAGGCCGATGTGGCGGTGGTGGCGGCCTATGGCCTGCTGTTGCCGCGCATGGTGCTGGATGCGCCCCGGCTGGGATGTCTGAACGTCCATGGCTCGCTGCTGCCGCGCTGGCGGGGGGCGGCGCCGATCCAGCGCGCGATCCTTGCCGGCGATACCGAGACCGGGGTCGGCATTATGCAGATGGCGGCGGGAATGGATACCGGGCCGGTGCGGCTGGAGGGGCGGACGCCGATCGATGGCAAGACTGCGGGCGAACTGGCGGAGGAACTGAGCGCGATGGGCGCGCGGCTGATGCTGGCGGTGCTGGCCGACCCGGACGCCTATCCGCCGGTCGCGCAGGCGAGTGACGGGGTCACCCATGCCGCCAAGATCGACAAGAGCGAGGCCAGGTTGCGCTTCGATGGCAGCGCGATCGATGCCGAGCGGCAGGTGCGGGCGTATAATCCGGCGCCGGGAGCCTTCTTCGAATTGAATGGCGAGCGCGTGCGGGTGCTGGCGGCGGAAGTGGTCAACGGAGCCGGAGTGCCGGGAACGGTCATGGACGATGCCTTGACCATCGCCTGTGCCGAGGGCGCGTTGCGGCCGACGCTGGTCCAGCGTGCCGGGCGCGGCGCGATGACCCCGGCCGAGTTGCTGCGCGGCTTCGCGATCCCCGAGGGCACGCTGCTGGCATGACCCGCTTCGCATTGACGGTCGAATATGACGGGCGGCCGTTCGTCGGGTGGCAGCGCCAGTCCGAAGGGGTAAGCGTGCAGGGGTCGATCGAGCGCGCGCTGCTGGAGGTAACCGGCGAGACCGCCGCCGTCCATGCCGCCGGCCGGACCGATGCCGGGGTCCATGCCACCGCGATGCGCGCGCATGTCGACGTCGCCAAGGAGTTCGCGCCATTCCGGCTGATGGAGGCGCTGAACGCGCGGTTGCGGCCCGATCCGGTGGCGATCCTCGATTGCCAGGTCGTGGCCGACGACTGGCATGCGCGCTTTTCGTGCGTGCGGCGGGCCTATGTCTATCGCATCGTCTGTCGGCGCGCACCGTTGACGTTCGAGCAGGGGCTGGCGTGGCGGGTACCGCAGGAGCTGAATGCGAGGGCGATGGCCGAGGGGGCGGCGCGGCTGGTCGGGCGGCACGACTTCACGACGTTCCGGTCGGCACATTGTCAGGCGGACAGCCCGCTGCGAACGCTCGACCGGCTGGCGGTCGAGCGCGATGGCGACCGGATCGCGATCCATGCCGCCGCCCGGTCGTTCCTGCATCATCAGGTGCGGTCGATGGTCGGCTGTCTGGCGATGGTCGGACAGGGCAAGCGAACGCCCGACGACCTAGCCGACATCCTCGCCGCGCGCGACCGGGCGGGGCTGTGGTTGAATGCGCCGCCCGATGGGCTGTATTTCGTCGGCGCCGATTACCCGGGCTGACAGGTCAAAGTTCACGAAGTTCACACTCGTGCGCGGTTCGTGCCATGCGCGGTTTGGTCCTGTCCCCGCCGCCGATCATGGATGACAGCACCGGACCGAGTAGGAAAGTCAGCGGACCAGTCGCGCGACCAGTTCGACATGGGTCGACCAGCGGAATTGGCCGACCGGCTGCACCCAATCCAGCCGGTAGCCGGCCTGAACCAATGTCTTCGCATCGCGTGCGAAGCTACTGGGATTGCACGAAACATAGGCGATTACCGGCACCTTCGCCTCGGCCAGCGCCGCCGCCTGTTCTCGCGCGCCGGCGCGGGGCGGGTCGAGGATGACGGCGTCGAACCGGTCGATCTCGACCGGGGTCAGCGGACGGCGGAACAGGTCGCGATGGTCGGCGACGACCGGGCGACCGGCGCGGGCGGCGGCGAGCTTCAGCGCCATGATCGCCTCGCGACCCGCCTCGCCGGCATAGGTGCGGATGTTGACGCCGCGCGACAGGGTGAAGGTGCCGAGCCCGGCAAACAGGTCGGCAACGATCCCCGCACCGGCGACGGCCTCGTCGACAGCCGCGATCAGTGCCGCCTCGCCATCACCGGTCGCTTGCAGGAAGCTGCCGGGCGGGAACGGGACGGGCACGCCGCCCAGCGTCACCGTGACCGGTTCGGGCTCCCACCGCGCCTCCGCACCCATGCCGTCGTCGATCGACAGCCGGGCAAGCCCCTGTTCCTGAGCGAAGATCGTCAATGCTTCGGCAGCCGCGAGCCCTTCGGCGACCTTGCCGATGATGAGCACGTCGACGCCCTGATCGACGCGGGCGAGATGGACGTCGGCGCGCGTGCGGTCCTTGAGCGCAGTAGCGAGCAGGCGGCGCAACGGCGCGATCGCATCGAACAATTCCGGCAGCAGGACGTGGCATTCGCGGACGTCGACGATGCGATGGCTGCCGGCTTCGGTGAAGCCCAGCGTCACCTGCTTGCCGCGCCGATCGGCATGGAGGGTCGCGCGGCGGCGGGTCCGGGGCGCGGACAGGATCGCCGGCCGGACGGTCGCGGTCAGCGATTGCGAGGCGAGCGCACCGGCCACACGGTCGACGACGAAATCGCTTTCCGTTGTTAGATCAAGATGTTGTAGCTGACATCCACCACAAATTGGGAAGTGGCGACAGGGCGGATCGGCGTGGTGCGGTCCCGGCTCGATCGAGCCATCCCCCAGCAGACGATCGCCGGGCGCGGCGAAAGGGACGTGGCAGCCATCGCCGGTCACCCCTTCGCCCCGCGCCGCGACGCGGACGATCACATCGTCGTCGATCAGCGACATTCGGCAATCGCCTGTCCCAGATGATCGATCAGCGCATCGGCGACGAAGGCCGGCCCGGCGAGGCGCGCGGCTTGGCCGTGCAGCCAGACCGCCTGTTCGGCAGCGGCGGCGCCACCCGGACGCAAGCGCGCGGCGAGCGTGCCGGCGAGCACGTCGCCGGTGCCGGCGGTGGACAACCACGAAGGGCCGTGGGTGGAGACGATGGCGGTGCCTTGCGGGCAAGCGATCACGGTATCGGGGCCTTTATGCACGATGGTCGCGCGCGCCTGTAGCGCAGCTTTGCGGGTGCGGTCGATCTTGTTGCCGCCCTTATCGGCAAACATGCGAACAAATTCGCCCTCGTGCGGGGTCAGCCAGGTCGGTGCGGAACGGACGGCGATGCGGTCGGGGCCGGTCTGGGCCAGCAGCGAGATCGCGTCGCCGTCGATCACCAGCGGCACGTCGGCGGCAAGCGCCCGGTCGAGCAGACTATGGGCGCGGTCGTCGCGACCGAGGCCGGGGCCGATGAGCAACGCCGCCAGTCGTTCGTCGCCCAACAGCGCGTCCAGATCGTCGCGGCGGACCAGCGCGTCGGGACCACCCTGCCCCGCTGCGTCGCCGGTCAGCACGACATAGCCCGCGCCGGCAGACAGCGCGGCGCGTGCGGCAAGCCGCGCCGCTCCCGGCATCGCGCCGCCCAGCACTGCGATCAGGCCCCGGCTAAATTTGTGCGCGGTACGGGCCGGCGGGTCGATGCCCGGACGCCGGATCGTCCGGACGTCGGCAGGCAGCGCAATGGCGAGGTCGGCAAGGACGACATGGCCCATGCGTTCCGCATCGGGTCCGGTCGCATGGGCCGGTTTGAGCGCGCCCAGTGCCACCGTCAGGTCGGCCCGACCGGCGCCGGTAAAACATTGCCCGGCATCGCTGTCGACGCCGCTCGGCAGGTCGATCGCGACGACGAAGGCGTTCCTCGACAGGGCAGCGAAGCGACGGCCAAGGGCGGGATCGAGCGAACGGGTGACGCCGGTACCGAACAGGCCGTCGACGAGGATCGGTCGCGGCGTTGCATCGTCGAACGACGTTACCGAACCGGTCCATGCAGACCGCATGCGAGCGGCGGCGCCATCCAGCTTTCCCGCGAGCGTGGCGACTGTTACATCGTTACCCCATTGCGCCAGAAGTCGAGCGGTAACAAACGCATCTCCGCCGTTGTTGCCTGGCCCTGCGAGGACGAGGATCGGTCTTCCAAAGGCAATACGCTGCACCTGTTGCGCTACGGCGGTGCCGGCGCGTTCCATCAGGGCGTCCTGCGACACGCCGGAGGCGAAGGCGGCGGCCTCTGCCGCGCGCATTTCGGCCGCGCGCAGGATCGGGGCGTTGGCGGGAAACAGGGTCATCGGGCGATCGGACCGATAGTGGCGGGCAGGCGGTAGCGTGCGTCGCCGATCGCAACCTCGATACGGTCATTGCCGATGACGGTCACCCTCGCCGCCTCTGCACCGTCGGCCGCGACGACGCCGCGTCCGTCGCGGGTGATGCGGAGCCGATGAAATCCGCCATCGGGCTGGCGCAGTGTCAGGATCGTGTCGCCGCCATCGGCGATACGTTCGATCGTGCAACCGGCCGCGAATGGCGCGGTACCGGTCGCACATTCGATGCGCCCGGCATCGGCGGCGGCGCTGCGCTGCTCCGCCTCGACATTGGCAAGGACATCGGGGTCGGGTCGCCGGTCACAGGCGCCGAGCAGCAGCACGGGGACGAGGAAGAGGCGCTTGTCGATCATCGGCGATCGATACCACAAGCCGGGCAACCGGTATCCCCGTGTCAGCGGATACCGGTCGATCGCATCATCAGATGTCGGCGTAGACGTGACGCTCGGCCTTGGCACCGGGATGCGTCACCGCACCCTGATAGGCTGGGCCGACCGTGGTGGAATAGCGCCACAGTGCGCCTGCCTGATAGTCGTTGACGCGCGGCTGCCATTTGGCGCGGCGATCCGCCAGCACGTCGGGCGCGACGTCGAGGTCGATCGTTCCCGCGTCGGCATCAATCGTGATGATGTCGCCATCCTCGACCAGCGCGATCGGGCCGCCCTCGGCCGCCTCGGGACCGACATGGCCGATGCAGAAGCCGCGTGTCCCGCCCGAAAAGCGACCGTCGGTGATGAGCGCCACGCTCTCGCCCATGCCCAGTCCGTACAGGGCGGCGGTCGTCGACAACATTTCGCGCATCCCCGGACCGCCCTTCGGCCCTTCGTAACGGATGACGATGACAGTGCCGTCGGTGATGCTGCGTGCTTCCACCGCGGCGAAGGCATCTTCCTCGCAATCGAAAACCCGTGCAGTTCCCGTGAATTGCAACCGCTTCATGCCAGCGACCTTCACGATCGCGCCATCTGGGGCGAGCGTACCGCGCAGGCCGACCACGCCGCCGGTCGGGGTGATCGGCGTCTTCACGTCGTAGATCACTTTCTGGTCCGGGTTCCACGTCACTTCGTCGATATTCTCGCCGAGCGTCTTGCCGGTCACGGTCATGCAGCTGCCGTCGAGCAGATCGTTCGCCAGCATCGTCTTCATCAGCATGTAGACGCCGCCGGCCTCGTACATATCCTTCGCGACATATCTGCCGCCGGGCTTGAGGTCGGCGACGTAAGGCGTTGATTTGAAGGCTTCAGCGACGTCGAACAGGTCGAACTCGATGCCGGCTTCCGACGCCATTGCCGGCAGGTGCAGCGCGGCGTTGGTCGAACCGCCGGTCGCGGCGACGACGCGCGCGGCGTTGATGAAGGCGGCGCGGGTGGCGATGTCGCGCGGGCGCAGGTTCAGGCGGACAAGCTCCATGGCCTGCTTGCCGGCTGCGATCGCGATCTCTTCCCGGCTGCGATAGGGTGCGGGCACCATGTTCGAATTGGGCAACGACAGGCCGATCGCCTCGCCGACGCAGGCCATGGTGTTGGCCGTGAACTGGCCACCACAGGCGCCGTGGCCAGGACAGGCGACCTTTTCGAGCGCGGTCAGGTCGTGCAGCGGGCAGGTGCCGGCGGCATAGCGGCCGACCGCCTCGAACACGTCGACGACGGTGACGTCGCGGTCCTCGAACCGGCCGGGGAGGATCGACCCGCCATAGACGAAGATCGACGGCACGTTCAGGCGCAGCATCGCCATCATCATGCCGGGCAGCGACTTGTCGCAGCCGGCGAAGCCGACCAGCGCGTCATAGCAATGGCCGCGCACCGACAGTTCGACCGAATCGGCGATGACTTCGCGGCTGACCAGCGAGGACTTCATTCCCTGATGGCCCATGGCGATGCCGTCGGTGACGGTGATGGTGTTGAACCGGCGCGGCATGCCGCCACCCGCCACCACGCCTTCACGCGCGGCATCGGCCTGGAAATCGAGCGTCGTGTTGCACGGCGCGCTGTCGTTGCCGGCGGAAGCGAGCGCGACGAAGGGCTTGGCGATATCCTCTTCGGCGATGCCCATCGCGTAGTAATAGCTGCGATGCGGCGCGCGTTCGGGGCCGACGGAAACATGGCGGCTCGGCAGCCGCGACTTGTCGAATTGCTGGGTCATGGCGACAGCCTATTGCGCAGGAGCGGCGTTCAACGCAAGTCCGTTACGCACTGCGGCGATCATGTCGGTCAAGACTGCGCTCCAGTGGGCGACGCCGGCCGGATCGGCGATCAGGTCGTTGCGGATTTCGACCGATAGCGAAGGGATGCCCTGCCCATCGGCGTGACGGTCCAAGGTAGCATTGAGCAGGCGGCCCGAATATGGCTCCTGGTCGCCGGTTGGTATCCCCTGCGCGCGAAGGAAGTCGATGGCGATGCGGGCGGCGCGGTCGTCGCGGCCGTAGAGGATGCCGGCCTGCCATGGACGCGGGCCGCCGCCCAGTTCGAGTTTCGGGGTAAAGCTGTGGATCGCGACGATCAGGCGCGGGCGGTCGCGCCGCACCTGTTCGCGGATCGCGCGGTGATAGGGCGCGTGGAAGCGGGCGATGCGATCGGCACGGTCGGCATCGATATTGGCGGGAATGGCGTGGCCGTCCGACACGGTCGGGATCAGCCCGGGGTGATCGCTCTGCCGGTGGAGGTCGATCACCAGTCGCGAAACCGTGCCGAGGATCGCGGGTGCGTCGAGACGGGCGGACAGCGCACGGGTCAGCGGGCCGGCGCCGATATCGACACCGATATGCAACGTCAGCAATTCGGGCGCGATGGCGATATCGGGCGGCACGAACGCCGAGGCATGGTCGCAGAGCAGCAGCAACGACGTATCGCGGCCGGGAAGATGGTCGGTCATGGAAACTCCGGCGGGCGGCGAAACTGGAAGGCGGCGAGCCCCTCGCGCAGTTCGGGACCGGCAAAGGCGGCATCGAACCGCGCCTCGCCACCGGGTTCGGCGTTCAGCATACGCTTGAGGCCGCGAACGGCCTGCGGCGCGTTGGCAGCGATGCGGGCGGCGAGGTCGGTAGCGAAGGGCAATGCGTCGGGCGTGCGGTGGTGGACCAGACCGATCGCCAGCGCTTCGTTCGCGGCGATGGCGTCGCCGGTGAACAACAGCCGGGCGGCGTGGCCACGACCGACGGCGGCAGTCAGGCGGTCGACGTCGGCAGGCGGATAAAGGATGCCGAGCCGGGCGGGCGGTATGGCGAAGCGGGCGCCGTCCCCGGCAACGACGATGTCGCAGGCGAGGATCAGCGCGACCGCTGCACCGAAACAGCCGCCATCGACGGCGGCGATGACCGGCATCGGCAGCGCGGCGACGCCTTCGATCGCGCCGGACAGCGCTTCACGGAAGGCGGTGGCGCGGGCGGGTTCCCGTTGCAGTTCGGCAAATCCGGCGATGTCGGCGCCGGCCGAAAAAATACCGGGTTCGCGGGATGCGATCAGCACGGCGCGGGCGTCCGAAGCGGCAAGGCGGGCGACGCTGGCTGCAAGTTCGCGCCAGTTGCCGGTCGACAATGCGTTCCTCGCACCGCCGCGCGCCAGCCAGATGGTGGCGAGGGGCGTGTCGTGCGTAACCTCGATCACGGGAAAAAAGTGGGCGGCGTCCGAAGAGACCGCCCACGGACGATCCGCGCTTCGCGTCTGATCCGCGCCCACTCCACTACAAGTTTCGTGCCAGACGTTTCACGGAGGGCGCGCCGCCCGCCCTGCCCCGCTTCGGCACAAGGGGCCGTCACGCGAGTGCCGTTTCGAGACACCACCAGCCGGGTTGTGCGGCGCGGATGGTGACGGCGGCTTCGGCGCGGGCGGCGGGGTCATCGAACAGTGCGAAACAGGTCGCGCCCGATCCCGACATGCGCGCCAGCCGCACGCCCGGCACGGCATGAAGCATCGCCAACACGTCGTCGATCGCGGGCGCCAGGGCGCGGGCGGGCGGTTCGAGGTCGTTGCGGCCGGCTGAAGCGATCGACAGCACGTCGCCTTCGCCGATCGCCCCGCGATCGACGCGATCCCAGCCGGCAAAGACCTGCGCTGTCGAAACGGCAACGCCGGGATTGACCAGCAGCACCGGCAGGTTCGGCGCATCGATCGGGGTCAGTCGCTCGCCGCGCCCGCGCCCGATCATGGTGCGGCCGACCAGACAGGCGGGCACGTCGGAACCGAGCCGATCGGCGATCGCCATCAGCGCGGGATCGTCGAGCGCGACGCCGTGCAACCGCGCCATTCCGCGCAGCGTCGCGGCGGCATCGGCCGATCCGCCGCCGATGCCCGAGGCGACCGGCAGATGCTTGTCGAGCACGATCGCGAGCGCGTCGCCCGGTCCGAAGCGGGCGCGGAAGGCGTCGCGCGCGCGGGTGACCAGATTGTCGCCCTCCCCGCTCAATCCCGCCGCGAACGGGCCGGTGATGGCGAAGCCGTCGCGCTCGGCGGGGGTAATGGTCACCGTGTCGCCATCGGTGACGAAAGCGAACAGCGTTTCGAGTTCGTGATAGCCATCGGTCCGCCGCGCGCGGACATGGAGCGCGAGGTTGAGCTTGGCGGGGGCGGGTTCGACGATCATCGGATCAGCGTTGCGACGAAGCGGGTCCGTTCGCAAGCTTGCGGACCAATCGCGTGGCATCGGCGCCCTCGGCCTCGACCGAAGCCGCGCGCCACGCATAGCGCGCCTCGACCCGGCGGCCGGCGGCCCAATAGACATCGCCGAGATGCTCGTTGATCTCGACATCGTCGGGCGCCTCGCGCGCCGCCCCTTCGATCAGCGGCAAGGCGGCCTTCAGGTCACCGGCGCGGAAGCGCGCCCAGCCGAGCGAGTCGGCGATCGCCGGGTCCTTCGGCGAAAGCGCATGGGCGCGTTCGAGCATCCGCGTCGCTTCGACGATATTTTCGCCGCGATCGACCTGGGCATAGCCGAGATAGTTGAGCGCGGCGGGTTCCTGCGGGGCCAATTCGACGGCGCGGCGGAGCATCGGCAGCGCCGCCGCCCAGTCGCCCGCGCGGTCGAGCGCCGCGCCACGTTGCAGATAAAGCGACCAGTCGGTGGCCGCGCCGGGCCGGGCCATGGCGCGGGCGTAGATGGCGGCGGCTTCCTTCGCGCGACCGGTTTCGAGCAACAGATCGGCGTAGCGGCGCAAACCGGCGGTGGTCGCGTCGCTGCGTTCGGCCTGTTTAGCGGCCAGTGCGAGTGCGGCGTCGAGATTGCCGGCGCGCTGCTGTATGACGATGGCGAGCGCGGCGGCGCTGCTGGCAAAGGGATCGTCGGCCGGGATCGCCGTTAGCGTCGCCTGTGCCTCTGCGGTCGCGTCGTTGCGGGCCAGCGCGTCGGCGAGCGCGAGGCGGGCGCGGGTATATCGGGGGTCGAGTTGCAGCGCCGACCGGCTGAGCATGATCGCCAGCGGCTCGGTCCCTTCCGCCGACAGGTCGCCGGCCATGCGCGTCAACAGGCGCGAGATGCCGAAACGGGCATCGCCCTTGCTGCCCCGGCCGAGCGTGGCGGCGCTGCGCGACAGGACCGGATCGTCGCCGGCGAGCAGGGCGCGAGCGGTATCGCCCTGCCCTGCACGTGCCAGCAATTGCGCGGCGTTCAGGCGGAAATCGGCATCGTTGCCGCCAACGGTCAACAGCGTGCGAACGGCGGCGATGCCCTCCGTCACCTGTCCGGTCGCGAGCAGCCGCAGCGCGCGATTTTCGGCGGCGTAGCGACGGGGGATCGCGCCGCCATCTCCGGCGACTTCGGGCGCGGGCAGATCGACCCATTCGGCCAGCAGCGGCGCGAGGAAGCCGAGCGGCGATCCCGCCAGTCGGGCCAGCGCCACACGCTGGCCGGCGGCGTCGCGTTTGTCGACGGCATCGGCGAAGGCGAGGATATCTAGGTCGGGCGGCGCCACATCGGCAGCGCGCAACACGCCGCCGGCGCGGCGTGCGAGCACGAGGTCGCCGCTCGCCAGCGCCTCCCGCAAGGCCCGCACGGCAATGACCGGATCGGACGGCTGCGCCGCCAGTGCCTGGGCATAGCCCTGTGCCGCAATCGTCGCCCGACCATCGGCATCGGCGGCACGCGCCCGCATATAGGCGGCGAGCGGAGTACCGGCGGCAAGGGCCGGCGACGCGAACAGCGCCGCCGCGAGGATGCCGAGACTACATGTTCGGATAATTCGGTCCTCCGCCGCCTTCCGGCACGACCCAGTTGATGTTCTGCGTCGGGTCCTTGATGTCGCACGTCTTGCAGTGGACGCAGTTTTGCGCGTTGATGACGAATTTCGGACTATCCGTCTCCGCCCCCACGATTTCATATACGCCCGCCGGGCAATAACGTTGCGCGGGTTCGTCATAGAGCGGCAGGTCGTAGGCGACCGGAACGTCGGGGTCCTTCAGCGTCAGATGGACCGGCTGATCCTCTTCGTGATTGGTGTTCGACAGGAACACCGACGAAAGCCGATCGAAGCTCAGCACCCCATCGGGCTTGGGATAGGCGATCGGCTGCACCTGATCCTTGCGCCACAGGCTTTCGTGATCGGGATGGTGGCCCATGGTGAAGGGCATGCGCAGCCCCCAATGTTCCGCCCACATCGTCGCATTGGCGACGCCCGACCCGACGAAATCGCCGAATTTCTTGACCAGCGGCACGACGTTGCGGACCTTGCGCAGTTCCTCATACACCCAGCTCGCCTCATAGGCGGCGGTGTAGGCGGTCAGTTCGTCGCCCTGCCGCCCGTCGCGGACGGCGGTGAAGGCGGCTTCGGCGGCCATCATGCCCGACTTCATCGCGGTATGAATGCCCTTGATGCGGGGCACATTGAGGAAACCCGCCGAACAGCCGACCAGCGCGCCGCCGGGGAAGGTCAGCTTCGGCACCGACTGCCAGCCGCCATCGTTGATCGCGCGCGCGCCATAGGACACGCGCTTGCCGCCCTTCAGAATCGCGGCGATCGCCGGGTGCGTCTTCCACCGCTGCATCTCGTGGAAGGGCGAGAGATAGGGGTTCGAATAGTTGAGCCAGGTGACGAAGCCCAAGGCCACCTGCCCGTTCGCCTGATGATAGAGGAAACCGCCGCCATTGGACTCACGCGTTTCGCTGAGCGGCCAGCCCTGCGTATGGATTACCCGGCCGGGGACGTGGTTTTCGGCGGGAATGTCCCACAATTCCTTGATGCCGAGGCCGTAGACCTGCGGCTGGCTGTCGCGCGCGAGGTCGAAGGTACGGATGATCTGCTTCGACAGGTGCCCGCGCACGCCCTCGGCGAAGAAGGTGTATTTGGCGTGCAGTTCGAGGCCGGGTTGCCAGTCGGGCTTGCGCGTGCCGTCGCGCGCCACGCCCATGTCGCCGGTCGCGACGCCCTTTACCGAACCGTCTTCGTGATAGAGGATTTCCGCCGCCGCAAATCCGGGGAAGATCTCGACGCCCAGCCCTTCGGCCTGTTCGGCGAGCCAGCGACACATATTACCGAGCGAGCCGGTATAGGTGCCCTTGTTCTGCATGAACGGCGGCAGGATGCGGTGCGACACTTCGCTGCTGCCGGTTTCGGACAACAGCCAGTGATGGTTCTCGGTCACCGGAACTTCGGCCATCGGACAGCCCATGGTCCGCCAGTCGGGGAGCAGTTCGTCCATCGCGCGTGGATCGAACACCGCGCCCGACAGGATATGGGCGCCGACCTCCGACCCCTTTTCGAGGACGCAGACGGCGATCTCGTCGCCCGACTCACCCGCCATCTGCTTCAACCGGATCGCCGCGGACAGGCCGGCAGGCCCCGCGCCGACGATCACGACGTCATAGGGCATCGATTCCCGTTCGCTCATCTTCCATCCTCATCGCGGGCGCCGCGAGCGCCCCAACCTCGTCGCGCTACTGCCACGCCCTGTCCTCCCGCACGATTTGGGCAGATTGACGGGGAGGTCAAGGCAAGCGTTAAAGGCGGCATGGGGGCGGACCAGCATATCCAGTGGCACGAAGCCGCAGCCAGCGCACTCGAATGGTGGCAGGACGCCGGTGTCGACACGCTGGTCGAGGACGAACTGCGCGACTGGTTCGCAGCGCCCGCACCGGCGCGGGCGCCCGCTGCCGTAGCGTCGACGCCGGTCGCCGACCTGCCACCCGACACGCTCGATGCGTTTCTGGCATGGCGGATGGGCGATGCCGTGCCGGAGGCCGGATGGAATGCCGAACGCATGCCGGTCGTCGCGACAAAAAATCCGGCGCTGATGATTCTGACCGACCTGCCCGAAGCCGATGATTCGGCGGAGGCCGGGTGGATGACCGGGCCGGTCGGGGTGTTGCTCGACCGGATGCTGGCGGCGATCGGGCTGGACCGGAATGTGGTGACGATCGCCGGGGTCGCGCAGGCACGGCCGCTGACCGGGCGCGTACCGGGCGACGCGCAGGCCGTGCTCGACGATCTGGCGCAGCGGCTGGTGACGCTGGTGGCTCCGCGCAAGTTGTTGTTGTTCGGGGTGGAACCGTGCCGGGCGCTGCTGGGGCCAGACGGGCAACGCGGTGGTTTACGCACCCTTCATCATGATGGCATAGACTGCCCCGCCATCGCCACTTTCCATCCGCGCTTCCTGTTGGAGCGGCCCTTGGCCAAGGCGGAAAGCTGGCGGCACCTACAGTTGCTTACCAGGGAAACGACCACGTGAAGCTGACCCCCATCGTGTTCGCGGCGCTGATGTTGCCCGCCCTTCCCGCTCATGCCGGCGAGGCCCCGACGCTGGGGAGCGTCGCGCGGACACCGGTCGAGGCGCGGGTGCCGCCGCAATTGTCGGCCGAGGACCGCGACGCGTATACGCAGGTGTTCGCGGCGATTCGTGGCGGGCGCTGGGCGGATGCGCAATTGCGGCTGGATGCGATGAAGCCGGGCCCGCTGCATGCCGTGGCCCGCGCCGAACTTTATACGGCGAAGGGGTCGCCCAAGGTCGAACTGCCGCAATTGCTGGCGCTGCTCGCCGAGGCACCCGACCTGCCGCAGGCGCCCGATCTGGCACGGCTCGCGAAGCTGCGGGGAGCGGACGCGGTGCCCGAACTGCCGACGCCGCAGAAGCTGGTGTGGTTCGATGCCGCGCCGGTGCGCGTGCGGGCGAAGGCGGCGCGCAGCGATGCCGCCGCCGCGCAACTGCTCGAAGCGATGAAGCCGTTCGTGAAGGCCGATGACGGTGCCGCCGCCGAAGCGCTGATCGGCCCGCGCGAATCGGAATTGACGCCCGAAGCATTGACCGAAATGCGCGGGCGGGTCGCGTGGATCTATTTCGTGGCGGGCGACGATGCCAATGCCCGGCGGCTGGCGGCGGTGGCGCAACGCGGATCGGGCGACTGGGCGGCGCAGGCCGACTGGACGCAGGGGCTGGCGGCATGGCGGCAACAGGATTGCGCGGCGGCGCAGAGTGCGTTCGCCAGCGTGGCGCAGCGCGCGGGCGATACCGAATTGCGATCGGCCGGACTGTACTGGGCGACGCGCGCCGACATCGCCTGCGGCCGGCCCGATCTGGTGCAGGGCCGGTTGCAGACCGCGGCGCAATATGGCGAGACCTATTACGGGTTGCTGGCGCGGCAGGCGCTGGGGCTGATCGACGGGGCCGATGCCAATGGCCGCGCGCCCGCGACCGACGACTGGCGCGCGCTGGAGCGGCGCTCGAACGTCAAGGTCGCCGCCGCGCTGACCGAAATCGGCGAAGGCGCGCTGGCCGACAAGCTGCTGCGCCATCAGGCGCGGATCGGGGGGGCAAGCGACTATGCGGCGCTGACCCGGCTGTGCGGCAGCCTGAACCTGCCCGCGACGCAGCTCTGGCTTTCGCATAACGGGCCGCAGGGCGCGCGCCCGCTGGTCGAGGCGCGCTATCCCGCCCCCGACTGGACGCCCGAAGGCGGGTGGCGCGTCGACAAGGCGCTGGTGTTCGCACACACGCTGCAGGAATCGCGCTTCGATGCCGGCGTCGTCAGCCCCGCCGGGGCGACGGGGCTGATGCAGATCCGGCCGGGTGCGTTGACCGACTATGCACGCGCGCACGGCTTGCAACTGGAGAAGTCTTCGCTGTCGAAGCCTCAGGTCAATATGGCGGTCGGGCAGAGCTATCTCGAACAGTTGCGCGACCGGCCGTTCACCGGCGGGCTGCTGCCCAAGGTCATCGCCGCCTATAATGCCGGGCCGACCCCGGTCGAGGCGTGGAACGTGCAGTTGAAGGACGGCGGCGATCCGCTGCTGTACATCGAATCGATCCCCTATTGGGAGACGCGTGGTTACGTCATGACCGTGCTGCGCAATTACTGGATGTACGAAAAGCAGGCAGGCAAGCCGTCGGCCAGTCGGTCGGCGCTGGCGCAGGGAATGTGGCCGAAATTCCCCGGCCTGCCGGGTGCCGCCGCCGTACGGGTGAGCAAGACCGGCCGGACGCGGGTCGCCGATGCCAATTGACGAAAGCCGGGCGTTCGTGCCCGTGCGGATCGCGGTACTGACGGTGTCGGACACGCGGGGGCTGGCCGAGGATCGTTCGGGCGACACGCTGGTCGCGCGGGTCGAGGGGGCGGGCCATGTCCTCGCCGCCCGTGCGATCGTGCGCGACGATATCGACACGATCGTCGCGCAACTGGACCAGTGGATCGACGATCCGGCGATCGATTGCGTCATCACCACCGGCGGCACCGGAGTCACCGGACGCGACGTGACGCCCGAGGCGGTCGAGCGGGTCGCGACCAAGCTGATCCCCGGCTTCGGCGAACTGTTCCGCTGGCAAAGCTATGCAAAGATCGGCACGTCGACGATCCAGTCGCGTGCCATCGCCTGTGTCGCGCGCGGTACCTATGTCTTCGCGCTGCCCGGATCGACCGGGGCGGTGAAGGACGGGTGGGACGGCATCCTCGCCGAACAGCTGGACAGCCGCCACCGACCCTGCAACTTTGTCGAACTGATGCCGCGCCTGCTCGAGCGGTAGCTTATTCGGGCACCATTGCTGCGAGCACATGGCCGTCGGGATCGCGGAAGTGGAACCGCCGCCCGCCGGGGAAGGCGAAGATCGGCTCGACGATGATGCCGCCCGCGGCTTCGACGGCAGCCAGCGCCGCTTCCAGATCGTCGACCTGTATGACCGGCAGCATGGTCTTCAGCGTCGTATCGGCGTCCAGCCCGACATCGGTATCGCCGGTCGTCGTCGCCGCATAATCCGGTCCGTAATCGGTGAAGGTCCAGCCCATCACCTTCGCATAGAAGTCCGCCGCCGGTCCGGTCGACGCGACCGGCAGTTCGAGATAGTTCAGGCGCGCCATATCGTCCACCCGTTGATGTTCTTGCTTCGTTCTATCGAAGCCGGTAGCATCGTGCAATGCGCAACCGTCCTGCCCGTGGAGCGACCGAGAATGCCGTAAGCGGTCGCTTCGCGCTGCCGGTGCGGGATGCGAACGGCGACTGGCTCGACTGGCGCGAGACGGTGGACGGCGCGGCACCGGTGCTGCGCACGACGGCGACGATCGAACAGCCGCGCACGATCATCGCGCGCAACAGCTCGCCGGACATGCCGTTCGACCGGAGCATCAATCCTTATCGGGGCTGCGAGCATGGCTGCATCTACTGTTTCGCGCGGCCGACCCATGCCTATCACGACCTGTCGCCGGGGCTGGATTTCGAGACGAAGCTGTTCGCCAAGCCCGAAGCGGCGGCGTTGCTGCGGAGCGAACTGGCCAAGCCCGGCTATGTCGCACGGCCGATCGCGATGGGGACGAACACCGATCCCTATCAGCCGATCGAGCGCGAATGGCGGATCACGCGCGACTGTATCGCGGTGCTGGCGGAGACGAATCATCCGCTGACGATCACGACCAAGTCGGACCGGGTGGTGCGCGATATCGATCTGCTGGCTCCGATGGCGGCGAAGGGACTGGTCAGCGTCACCCTGTCGGTGACGTCGCTCGACCCGCTCGTCGCGCGGACGTTGGAGCCGCGCGCGCCGCATCCGCTCAAACGGCTGGAGGCGGTGGCGAAGCTGAGCGCGGCGGGGATCCCGGCCTATGTCTCGATCTCGCCGGTCATTCCCGCGATCACCGATCACGAGGTCGAGCATCTGATCGAACGGGCGGCCGAAGCGGGCGCGAGAGGCGCGTATTTTCTGCCGGTGCGACTGCCGCACGAGGTCGCGCCGTTGTTTCGTGCCTGGCTGGAAACGCATTTTCCCGATCGGGCAGGCAAGGTGATGGCGATCGTCCGGTCGCTGCGCGGCGGGCGCGATAACGATCCCCACTTTCATTCGCGGATGCGCGGGCAAGGGGTGTGGGGGGAGTTGCTGGCGACCCGCTTCGCCATCGCCTGTCGCCGGCACGGACTGACCGGCGGTCATGCGCCGTTGCGGTGCGATCTTTTCCGCCCGCCTGCTGGCGCACAGGGCGAGTTGTTCATCTGAGCGACGGAACCGTTGTCGTATCGCAACGTATTCCGAACGAGACTGAACGGGGACTGCCGAACGATGACGACACGGATCTGGACCGCGGCCATGCTGTGTGCCGCGACGATCACCGCTCCCGCGACGGCGCAGACGCGATCGATCTCGCAGAGCGACCGGGCGCAGGGGGCACAGGCCAATCCGCAGCTGCTGGCGCAATATGGCGGCAAATATTCGGGGCCGCAGTCGGCCTATGTCGAGCGCGTCGGCAAGCGGGTGGCGGTGCAATCGGGCCTGTCGAACGCCAGCGGCGACTTCACGGTGGCGCTGCTCAATTCGCCGGTCGAGAACGCCTTCGCCATTCCCGGTGGCTATGTCTATATCACCCGGCAGTTGCTGGCGCTGATGAACAGCGAGGCGGAACTCGCGGCGGTGATGGGGCATGAGGTCGGCCATGTCGCCGCGCGGCACAGCAATTCGCGCAGCACCCGTTCGACGCTGGGCACGCTCGGCGCGACGCTGCTGGGGGCGGTGACCGGCAGCGATCTGGTCGGGCGGATCGCCGGCGTCGGGTCGCAGCTTTATACCCTGTCCTACAGCCGCAATCAAGAGTATCAGGCCGATCAGTTCGGCGTGCGCTATGCGACGGCGGCCGGCTATGCGCCGTCGGGCATGGCCGATGCGCTGGTGCAGTTGAACGAAGCGCAGGCGTTGGCGGCGCAGACCAGCGGGCGGGGCGGCAACGCCGTGCCGACATGGATGAGCACCCACCCCAATGGCGCCGACCGCGTCCGCCGCGCGCGGGCGCTGGCGCAGCAGGCCGGTCGCGCGACGACCCAACCGGCACAGGACGTGACCTATTTGCTGATGCTGGATGGCCTTCGCTATGACGACGATCCCGCGCAGGGGGTGATCGACGGCACGACCTTCAAGCACCCCGCGCTCCGCATCCGCTTCACCGCACCGGCCGGCTATGCGCTGCAGAACGGAACCGACGCGGTGACCATCGCCGGGCAAGGCGGGCAGGCCGAGTTCCGGATGGGGCCGGCCGGCGATCCGGCGAGCTTCGTGCAGCAGCGGCTGGCGTCGCTGGGGGCGCGGACCGCGGTCGAGCCGCAACTGACGCGGATCAACGGCACCGAAGCCGCTATCGCGACGACGCGCGCCACCGCCAACAATCAGGCGGTCGATGTGACGATCGTCGCCTATCGCTACCCCTCGGCCATCTATTATTTCCAGATCGTCACGCCCGCCGGACGCGGCATCGGCCCGTTCGAACCGCTGCTCGACAGCTTCGGCACGCTCAGCCAGGCCGAGGCGAATGCGATCGTCGGCAAACGCATCCGCATCGTCACGGTGAAGGCCAACGACACCGTAGATTCGCTCAGCCGGCAAATGGCCTATCCCGATTTCCAGCGCGACCGGTTCCTGACCCTGAACGGGCTGGAGGACGGCGCGCGGCTGGTGCCGGGGCAGTTGGTGAAGGTCGTGGTGCGAGGCTGACCCCTTCACCTCGCCCTTCGGCCATGCGAAGGGCGGGCGATGACCAGCCATGACGTCATCATCCTCGGCGCGGGCGGTGCGGGCCTGTTCTGCGCCGGGATCGCCGCGCAGCGTGGGCGGCGGGTGCTGGTTGTCGACCATGCACCCGAGCCGGGACGCAAGATCGTCATTTCGGGCGGCGGGCGGTGCAACTTCACCAATATTGGCGCGAGCTGGGATCGCTATGTCTCGGCCAATCCGCAATTCGCGCGATCGGCGCTGGGGCGGTACACGGCACAGGACTTTGTCGCGCTGGTGGATCGGTACGGCATCGCGTGGCACGAGAAAACGCTGGGGCAGTTGTTCTGCGACGGGTCGGCACGGCAGATCGTGGCAATGCTGCTCGACGAGGCGGCAGGCGCGGATATCGCACTCGGCCAGCGGATCCGCGACGTGAGTCATGCCGATAGCGTGTTCACCGTCGTGCATGGGGACCGTAGCGCCACCGCGCCGTCGCTGGTCATCGCGACCGGTGGGCCGTCGATCCCGAAGCTCGGCGCGACGGGGTTCGCCTATGACCTTGCCAAGCGCTTCGGGCTGAAGCTGGTCGAGCCGCGGCCGGCGCTGGTGCCGTTGACGCTGCCGCCCGAGGATGCGCTGTTCCGCGAATTGTCAGGGGTTGCGACCGAGGTCGTGGCGGGGGCCGGCAAGGCGCAGTTTCGCGAGGCGGCCTTGTTCACCCATCGCGGACTGTCGGGACCGGCGATCCTGCAGGCGTCGTCCTATTGGCGGCATCGCGAGGCGGTGACGATCGATTTCGTACCCGATCAGCCACCGGGCTGGCTGCTCGCGACCAAGCGCGCGCGTCCCCGCGCCGGGCTGCGATCGGCGCTGGGAGCCGCCCTGCCCGATCGGCTGGCGGAGGCGCTGGCGGCGAAGTTCGAAGTGACCGGTGAACTCGGCAATGCGCGCGACGCGGTGCTGGGCGATATCGAACGGCGGCTGTCGGGCTGGCAATTCCATCCCAACGGCACCGAAGGCTTTGCCAAGGCGGAAGTGACCGTCGGCGGGGTCGCGACCGACGGGCTGAACCAGAAGACGATGGCCGCGAAACACCTGCCCGGCCTGTACGTGATCGGCGAGGCGGTCGACGTGACCGGCTGGCTCGGCGGCTATAATTTCCAATGGGCATGGTCGAGCGGCTGGGCGGCGGGACAGGCGGTGTGACGCGCAAGGCGTCGTTCCCGCCGGTCGTCGACCTGTCGACACGGGTGTTGATCCTTGGCAGCCTGCCCGGGGACGCCTCGCTTGCGGCGGGGCGCTATTACGCGCATCCGCAGAACCAGTTCTGGCGGTTGCTGTCGCCGGTGATCGGAGCCGACCTGCCTCCCCTGCCCTATGAGGCGCGACTGGCGGCGCTTCGGGCGGCTGGGATCGGGCTGTGGGATGTCGTGGCGAGCGCGACCCGCCCCGGCAGCAGCGACGCCGCAATCCGCGACGCGACTGCGAACGATGTGGCCGCGCTGATCGGGACCCTGCCAGCGTTGCGGCTGGTGGCGTTCAATGGCGGTACGGCGTGGAAGGCGGGACGCGGCATGGTGAGCGGAGTCGAGACGCTGGCGCTGCCGTCGAGCAGTCCGCTGCATACGGTAGGCGTTGCGGTGAAGCAGCCGGCATGGGATGCGATCGCGAAGTACCTTCGGTCTGCGTGATCGCGCGACTCCGGCTATCGGCGAGCAGGCCGCCACTCACCGAACTATGCTACAACAATCCTTTAAGAGCCTCCGCACCACGAATGAGCGTTTGAGCGAAGTCTTTCCGCCCATATGTGTCGCCTTGTGGTTCAAAGCCAAACCCATCGAAACAGATAATCAGCGCCGAGATGACATAAGCAGTAGCCCGCATTTCGTTCGGCATGCTGATCCGAATACTCAGGACCGCATGCTTGCCGTCGATCCGTTCGGAAGCGGATACTCTCGACAGGCGATCATTCAAGATCTTGACATCTTCCGGCATCAGCATAGCGGGGGCCAGTTCTCCCTCCAGATACGCGTCATGGCCATCAATCGCCACCAGCACGCCGTCGCGCACGACGCCCGCGCTATCCAGTGTAGGGAACCGTTTGATCGCTACCGGAAAGCCACCATCCGTCATGCACTGCTGTACCGCAGCAGCAGTCGGCCAGTTGGCGGCGGGCACTGCAACGTAAAAATCTACACTCACACGGCACCTCCACGACAGCGATACATTCGACGCAATTGTTATGCGCAGAACGTTACAACTAGGCAGCGAACACCGTCGAGCATGATTGTTCCGGCAGTTGCCACGTCCACGGGTCGATAGCGCTCTTAATCCACGACATCCGACTTACCCCGGTTGCAATCGCCCTGCCCCCTGCCCCATAGCGTCGCTCATGTCCGACGAACGCGATGTTTCCGCCCTGTCCTTCGAAGATGCGCTCCGCGAACTCGAGGGAATCGTAAGCCGGTTGGAGACGGGTCAGGAAGACCTTCAGACCGCGATCGACCTCTATGCCCGCGGCGATCTGCTGCGCGCGCAATGCGCCGCGCGGCTCGATGCGGCGCAGGCGCGGATCGAGGCGATCCGGGTCGATGCCGAAGGGCGCGCCTCGACCCAGCCGTTCGACGCGCAATAATGGCGACGATCGCGCCGCCGGTGTCGCTGAACGCCGCCCTTCGCGAAATCTCGGCAGAGATGGATCGCCAGTTCGATGCGCTGCTGCCGGTGCCCGGCGATCCGCGCGCGAACCTGTACCGCGCGATGCGGCATGCCGCGATCGGCGGTGGCAAGCGGCTGCGGCCGTTGCTGGTCTTCGCAACCGCGCGGCTGTTCAATGTCGAGCGCAGCCGTGCCGCGCGCGCCGCGCTCGCGATCGAATGCATCCATGTCTACAGCCTGATCCACGACGACCTGCCGGCCATGGACGACGACGATATGCGGCGCGGCAAGCCGACCGTCCACAAGGCGTATGACGAAGCCACCGCGATCCTTGCCGGCGATTGCCTGCATGCGCTGGCGTTCGAAATCCTCGCGCATGAAGCGACGCATCCTGACAGTCACGTCCGTATCGAGTTGATCGCCGACCTGGCGCACGCATCGGGGCCGTCGGGCATGGCCGGTGGACAGGCGATGGACCTCGAAGCGGAGGAAACCAGCTTCGACCTCAATACCGTCACCCGGTTGCAGGCGATGAAGACCGGCGCGTTGATCGCCTGTTCGGTCGAAGCGGGCGCAATCCTCGGCCGGCTGCCCGCCGATCAGCGCACCTCGCTGCGAGGGTTCGCCCGCGATATCGGGCTCGCCTTTCAGATTGCCGACGACATTCTCGACGTCGAAGGCGACGAGGCGGCGGTCGGCAAGGCGCTGCGCAAGGATGGCGAGGCGGGCAAGGAGACGTTCCTGTCGCTGCTCGGCCTCGACCGCGCCCGCGAACAGGCGCGGATGCTGGTCGAACAATCGATCGAGCATCTGCGCGACTTCGGCCACGAAGCCGACCTGCTGCGCGCCATCGCCCGCTATGTGCTGGAGCGCGATCGGTGAGGATCGGCGTCTATCCCGGCACCTTCGATCCGATCACGCGCGGGCATATGGATATCATCCGGCGCGGCGCGAAGCTGGTCGACCGGCTGGTCATCGGCGTGACGACCAACCCGTCGAAATCGCCGATGTTCTCGCTCGACGAACGCCTCGCCATGGTCGAGCGCGAAGTGGCCGGGGTCGCGGGCGATATTCGAGTGGTCGCGTTCGATGCGCTGCTGATGACCTTTGCCGAGAGGCAGGGGGCAAGCGTCATCGTGCGGGGCCTGCGCGCCGTCGCCGACTTCGAATATGAATATCAGATGGCGGGCATGAACCAGCAGCTGAACGACCGGATCGAGACGGTCTTCCTGATGGCCGACGTATCGCTGCAACCGATCGCGTCGCGGCTGGTCAAGGAGATCGCGATGTATGGCGGGTCGATCGCCAAGTTCGTGTCGCCGGCGGTGTGTGAAGAGGTAGCCGCCCGGGTCGAGCGGATCGGGCGCAAGGGCGACTAACGCCGTCGCCACCACCAGGTCAGTCCGCCCAGCAGCACGATCGCGATGCCGCCGCCGGCCAGCACCTGCCACGACGGCAGCCAGCGGCCGATGAGTTCGCTGAGGCCATGGCCGAACCAATAGCCGATCGAGACGAAGATCGTCGCCCATAGCAGCGCCGCCGATCCGTTGAGGACCGCGAAGCGGGTGAGCGGCAGGCGGGTGGTGCCGATCGCGACCGGGCTGACGGTGCGCAATCCGTAAAGGAAGCGGAAGGCAAAGACGAACAGCGTCGGATGCCGTTCGAACGTCGTCAACGCGCGGGCGAAGGCCGGCTTTTCCTGCCAGCGGACCACGCGCGGATGATGGCGGAAGCGGCGTCCGGCGGCGAAAAAGAGCTGGTCGGCGATGAACGATCCGATCGCGGCGGCGAGGACTGCGCCGACATAGGGCAGCACCCCGCGCTGGACCATGATCCCGCCGAGGATGACGACCGTCTCCCCCTCCATACCCGCGCCGAGAACCAATGCGGCGAGGCCGTAGCGGGCGATCAGCGCCTCGATCGTCATGGGCAGGCTTTCGGCATGGCGGCACCGTAGCGGCAAGTCCCGGCGGGTAAAGCGAAACACGCCCCTTCCGCGCGACGGGTACGAACGCTAGATGCCGGACATGCTCGCTCCGCCCCTTCCCTCGCGCGCCCGGCCGGGTGCAATCGCCCGCTGGCTGTGGTGGGTCGCCGCGCTGATCGTGGCGATGGTCGTGGTCGGCGGCATCACCCGGCTGACCGAATCCGGACTGTCGATCACCGAATGGAAGCCGTTGTCGGGGACGATCCCGCCGCTCAACGCCGCGCAGTGGGAGGCGGAGTTCGCCAATTACCGGCGCATTCCGGAATATCAGCTGCTCAATCAGGGCATGACGCTGGCACAGTTCAAGGGCATCTTCTTCTGGGAATATGTCCATCGCCTGCTGGGGCGCGTGATCGGGCTGGCCTTCGCATTCCCGCTCGCATGGTTCTGGATCCGGGGTGCAATCCCGACCGGATATAAGGGGCGGTTGCTGGCGCTGCTGGCGCTCGGTGGCCTGCAAGGCGCGATCGGATGGTGGATGGTCGCGTCGGGGCTGTCGGTGCGGACCGACGTGTCGCACATCCGGCTGGCGGTACATCTGCTCAACGCGTTGCTCATTCTGGCAGGGACGGTGTGGACCGCGCTCGACCTGCGCGAGCTGGCGGCGGATCGCTATGCGCGGCCAGCGCGGATGACGGCGATCGGCGCGATCGCGGGGCTGGTGCTGTTCGTGCAACTGCTGTTCGGGGCATGGGTCGCCGGGCTGAACGCGGGGCTGGTGACGAACGAGTGGCCGCTGATGAACGGGCGGTTCTTTCCGGCGGACGAATGGGCGGCGCGCGCCCCGCTCGATGCGATCGTCAACGACCCCTATGTCGTTCACTTCATTCACCGCTGGTGGGCGTGGGTCACGGTCGCGGCGCTGATCGTGCTGGCGCGGGCCGCAAAGCGTGCCGGGCATCCGAAGGTGGCGAAGGTTGTACATATCGCGTTTGGCATCCAGATCCTGCTGGGCATCGCGACGGTCATGACCGGGGTGCGGATCGAGGTGGCGGCGTTGCACCAGTTCGTGGGTGCGATGCTGGTGGTGGCGACGACATGGGCGGCGCATGCAACCGGCCGGCGGCGATAGGGTATTCAGATACCCGTCAGCAAAGCCGCACATTACTTGACTTTCGGCGGTCGTGCGGGCAATTGGCCGGCGTTCGCACCGCTCCGGTTCGGGGTGGCTGCGGTTAACTTCCGAAAGGTCCAACGCCCATGAAGGCGCTCATGAAGACCACCAAGTCGGCCAAGCCGCACGAGGTGGAGAAGAAGTGGCATATCGTCGATGCCGACGGCCTGGTGGTCGGTCGCGCTGCGTCGATCATCGCCAACGTGCTGCGCGGCAAGCACAAGACGTCGTTCACCCCGCATGTCGATTGCGGTGACAATGTCGTCGTCATCAATGCCGACAAGATCCGCTTCACCTCGAACAAGGCGAAGACGAAGACCTATTACAAGCACACCGGCTATGCCGGCGGCATCAAGGCGGTCACCGCCGAGAAGGTCCTCGAAGGTCGTTTCCCCGAGCGCGTCCTCGAAAAGGCCGTCGAGCGGATGATTCCGCGCGGTCCGCTGGGCCGTGAGCAGATGCGCAACCTGCGTATCTTCAAGGGTGCGGAGCATCCGCACGCAGCGCAGAACCCCGAGGTTCTCGACATCGCGGGCATGAACCGCAAGAACAAGGTGGGCGCATAATGTCCGACAACCGCCAGTCCCTTTCCGACCTTGCGAACCTGACCGGTCAGCAGGCACCCGCCGCCGCCCAGCAGGCCGCTCCGGCCGCCGAAGTTGGCACCGACGCCCCCGCCGCCGCTCCGGTCGAGCCGGCCCGTCCGACCATGCCGCTGCGCGCGCAGGAAATCGACGCCTATGGCCGCGCCTATGCGACCGGCCGTCGCAAGGACGCCGTCGCCCGCGTGTGGCTGAAGCCGGGTTCGGGCAAGATCACGATCAACGGTCGCGATCAGGAAGTATATTTCGCACGTCCGACGCTGCGTCTCGTCATCAACCAGCCGTTCGGCGTCGCCGACCGCAATGGTCAGTATGACGTGATCTGCACCGTCAAGGGCGGCGGCCTGTCGGGTCAGGCCGGCGCGGTCAAGCATGGCATCAGCCAGGCGCTGACCCGCTACGAGCCGATCCTGCGTGCGCCGGTCAAGGCCGCCGGGTTCCTGACCCGCGACAGCCGCGCCGTCGAGCGCAAAAAGTACGGCAAGGCGAAGGCCCGCCGCAGCTTCCAGTTCTCGAAGCGCTAAGGTTACTCACGAAGCACGTCCCGACGGGCGTGCTTCGTGGAAATGGCCCGCTTTCCCATTCGGACACCCGACCAGCAGATGCTGTGCGGGCCCGAACGGGGAGCGGGCCGTCGCCGTTTATGGTGACGCCGGTCACGCCGGGGCGGAGAAAAGGTTCTGCCTTTGCGGTCAACAGTACGCACTTTGGGGCGGTCCGGTATCGGGCCGCCCTTTTCGTTTGTACCGTAACCGTATAGCGAGTGCCCGTCCGCACGCTGGCGGAGCCGGAATCCAAGAGACGCCATGACCTCGCGTGCCAAAACATCGTTGCTGCCGCTTGCCGATTCGGACCTGTGGCCCGACGAACTGCGCCGCAGCCTGTCCGACAAGCTGTTCACCATTGCCTTCGGTGCGATCCAGTGGCCGTGGCTGCTGCGCAGCCTGTCGGGCGGCAAGCGCGCAGACAAGGCGCGGCTGATGGCCGAACTGGGCCTTGCGGCCGATGCGCTGCCCAATCTGGGAAGCTGGAAGGCGGATACCGGCTATCTGTCGCTGATCGTCGAACAGATCGCTGCCAGCCGGCCGCGCACCGTCGTCGAACTGGGCACCGGCGCGTCGAGCCTGGTGACCGGTGCGGCGCTTACAAAACATGGCGGCGGGCAGCTCATCAGCTTCGACCAGCATGCCGGCTTCGTCGACGCGACGCGCGAATGGCTGGCCGAACATGGCATCGCTGCCGATCTGCGGGCGGCGCCGCTGGTCGAGGCACCGGGCGACTGGCCGGGCGTGTGGTACGATATCGATGCGCTGCCCGATCAGGTCGACCTGTTACTGATCGACGGGCCGCCATGGACGATCCATCCCTATGTCCGTGGCGCGGCCGAAACCTTGTTCGACCGGTTGCCGGTGGGCGGCGTGGTCATGCTCGACGATGGCGCGCGGCCGGGCGAACGGGTGGTCGCACAGCGCTGGCGGCGGCGCTGGCCGAATTTCCGCTTCGAACTGGTCAATCGCGGGACCAAGGGGACGTTGATCGGGCGACGGATGGCTTGAGCGGTTGAGGCGCGGCGACGTTGCCGGGCCGGGGTTGATAGAATTTCGGCGAGCATCGTCTGCCTGCCTCTTGGTTGCATCCGTACCCCCGCGAAGGCGGGGGTCCAGGGCCAAGCAGAACGAAGGCCTGTGCGCCGGGCCCTGGATCCCCGCCTTCGCGGGGATACGGCGTAAGGCACCTTGGCAGAGACGGTCTGGTCTGGCGCCGGCCCTTATGACCTGATCCAGCTAACCGGAAACGTCGCCCCAGCGGAGGCCCCGGCGCCTCGTGCGGCTCTTGTCCCGCGTCACCACCGGGAGATCCCAGCCTGCGCTGGGATGACGGCTGACTCGATTTGGATGGGCCAGTCTCTAGGCGCACGAGTAGCGGGCCCCGGTTCAGGTCCAAGGCGACGGGGATTACGGCGACCCCCTACCCGCCCATCGTTACCGGCTCGTCCTGCGCGCCCATTTTGCGTGCGATCGTTTCGAACTCGCGGCCCTCGATGCGGATTTCGTTGAACGACGGCGGGTCGCGGCGGGTACGGGTCGACAGCGTGCCTGCACCGATCATGCGCAGCCGGCCCTTGACGGTGCGGTAGGGCAGGTCGAACGGGTCGTGGACATGACCCGACAGCACCGCATGGGCGCCGGCGGCAACGACCGCATCAAGTGCCGCCGCCCCGCCATCGGTCTCGCCACTCGATTTGGTGCCGACATCGACCAACGGATGATGCGCGGCGATGAAGATCAGGTCGCCCTTCGGCACGCGATCGATCAGTTTCAGCGTTCGGGCCAGCGCTTTCGGCCCGACATAACCCTTCGACCAGTCCCAGCGGAACTGGAAACGGGCCGTGGTCTTGAGCGGCACGATCGCGACGCCGTCGATCTCCAGCGGGCGTTCGATCATGCGTTCGAGCCGCTTGTAGCGCTTGTACGGCCGGACGAACCGGGCAAAGAGGTTGTAGAGCGGCAGGTCGTGGTTGCCGACCTCGACCGTGACCGGGCGGCCGAGGCTTTCGAGCCATTCGGCGGCAGCCTCGAACTCGGCAGTGCGGGCGCGCATCGTCAGGTCGCCGGTCATGATGATCGCATCGGGCTGTTCGCGCTTCACCGCTTCGCCGAACCATGCGATCGCCGCCTTGTCCTCCGCGCCGAAATGGACGTCGCTGACATGAAACAGGCGGATCATCGGGCACTCCCCAGATATTGCGAGTGCAGCCAACGCGCGAGGGGGCCTAGCGCTCCGACCGGATGGTAAGCGCGGTCAGGCCGCCGGCTCCCGCGACCAGCGCCAGCGCGACGAACACCGCGCCCAGCCCCGCCCCGGCCGGCACCAGCGCGGCCAGCAAGGGCGGCACACAGGCAGGCACGGTGTTGGTGAGGTTGAGGATCGCCAGATCGCGGCCACGTGTGGCGGGCGACGGCAGCAACTGCATCGCCAGCGCCGAATGCAGCGCGAGGAACACCGACAGCCCGGTCTGCGTCACGCCATAGCCGATCGCCGCCCCCAAAAAGCCGGGGGCCAGCGCCATGCCGATCAGGCCGGTGACGACCAACAGGGTCGCGCCGCCCAGAAACGGCTTGCGCCCGCCGACCCGGTCCGACCAGCGCCCGGCGAGGATCGTGGCGACGACGACCACGCCGGTCACGACCGCCATCGCCTGAGCAACGGGTCCCGCCGCATCCCCCTGCCCCCGCCAGCGATCGGAGAAATGGAAAAAGGCATAGGCGGTCAGGCCGTTGCCAGCGACCTGCATCGCCAGCCGCGCGACCCAGGCGCGGATCAGGTCGCGACGGGCGAGCGCGGTCGTTGCCGGCGCCGCCGCATGGGCTCCGCCACCGGCACCGCGTTCGCGCACGAACAACAGGAACGGCACGATCATCACCGCCGCCAGCGCCACGTTCGCCGCGAACCGGGCGGCTTCGGTGGCGAAGAGCGGCGCGGTCACTGCCGCGGCCGACAACACGCCGATCGGGTGCGAGATGCCGAGCAGGCCCGACACCCGCCCCTTCGCGCCGTCGGGGACTTCGTCGGCCATCACCGCGACCATCGGCGCGAACATCAGGTTGAGCGCGACCTGCCACAAAGCGATCGCGACCAGCAGCGCGGTAGCGGTGGAGGCGGCATGGACGGCGGCGAAGGCGAAGGCGATGAGCACCAGCCCGAGCGCGATCGGCCCGCGCCGGCTGCCGCTGCGTCGCCAGCGCAGGTCGCTGAGCCAACCGGCGGCGATGTTGGCGATGCTGGCGACCAGCGCGCCGCCCAGCACCGCCTGCCCCAACAAAGTCACGCGATTGGCGGGATCGATCGCGGCGACCTTCACCTGCAACAGGATCGACACGAACGGCATGAACGCGACGAACAGCCCGCAATAGGCGAGCGTGTAGAGCGCGACGAACCCGCGCGGCATGCCGGCCGATGGCGGGATCAACGTCCCGCGGTCCGGCGCAGCGCGGTGACCAACTGGCCGATTGTATAGGGTTTGTGCAGCAGGTCGAACCCCATGGTGCCGTGACGGACGATCACGTCGCTATAGCCGCTGGTCAGCAGCACCGGTAGCTGTGGGTGGCTATCGCGGACGCGCGCGGCCAGTTCCATGCCGCCGATGCCGGGCATCATCACGTCCGAAAACACGACATCGAACCCATCGGGGTCGGCGGCCAACCGATCGAGCGCGGCCTGTCCATCGGGTGCGTGGACGGTGACGAAGCCCTGCGCCTCCAGCGCATGGGTGGTGGTGGTGCCGACCGCTTCGTTATCCTCGACCACCAGGACGCGCAGCCCGTCGCCGCAGCTGGGTTCGGCATCGCTGCGCGCGGTTACTACGTCGCCGCTGGGGGCGGCGGCGCGTGGCAAGTAGAGGATGAATTCGGTGTTGCCGGGCACGCTGCGCGCACGGACCTCGCCGCCCGATTGCTTGGCGAAGCCGAACACCTGGCTGAGGCCGAGCCCGGTGCCCTTGCCCAGTTCCTTGGTCGTGAAGAAGGGTTCGAAGATGCGGCCGAGCGTTTCCTCGTCGATGCCGCTGCCGGTATCGGCAATGGTCACCGCGACGAACGATCCGGGCAAGGCGGGTGTGGTCGGGCCGGCGGGGATGCCGTCGATGCACGCGACCGACAGCGTCAGCGCGCCCTCGCCCTGCATCGCGTCGCGCGCATTGGCGGCCATATTGACCATGGCGGTGTCGAACTGGTTCGGATCGGCATGAATGAAGGCGGGTTCGCCGCTGGCATGTATCGTCACCTCGACCCGCGACCCGGCCAGCGTGCGCACGATGTCGCCGAGCGCGTCGACGGCGAGATTGGCGTCGAACGTCTCGGGCTGAAGCGCGGAGCGGCGGGCGAAGGCGAGCAGCTGCCCGGTCAGCTTGGCGGCACGGTCGACGGTATCGCTGATCGCGGCGAGATAGCGTTCGCGGCGTTCGGGGACCAGCGAGGGCTGGCGCAGCAGATCGACCGAGGAGCGGACGATCGTCAGCAGATTGTTGAAATCATGCGCGACGCCGCCGGTCAGCTGGCCGATCGCCTCCATCTTCTGGCTTTGGCGCAGCGCATCCTGGGCGGTGACCAGCGCCTTGGTCCGGTCGACGACCTGTTCTTCGAGCGAGGAGGCAAGTGCCGCCAGTTCGCGCTCGGCACGGCGACGTTCGGTCGCGGCGCGGGTGCGCTCGGCGACTTCGCGGACGAAGGCGATCTCGTCGTCGCGCCACGCGCGCGGCTCGCCATGGTTGACGTACAGCAGCGCGACCAGCCCACCCATTTCGGTCAGCGGCATGTTGATGAACGCGCGGGCGTTGATCGATTCGAGTTGCGCTGCGGTGTCGAGCGTGCGCGGATCGGTCCGGGCGTCGGTCACGACCGCTGTCTCGCCGCGCTTCAAGTCGTCGATATAGCTGCCATAGTCGCGGAACTGCAGCACGCCGGCGATGGTGGTCACGCCGGGCGCGTTCCAGTCGCGTTCGATGGTGATCGTCTCCGCCGCGCGGTCGACCACGCCATAGCCGACACGGTCGACACCCAGCGCTTCGCCGATGATGCGCGACGCGGCGGTGGTCATCTCGACCGGGTCATCGAGCAGGCGCAGCATCTCGTTCAGCTCGGCCATCGCCGCGCGCATGCCCTCCAGCCGCTTGTAGACGGTGACGTCGATCGACACGCCGGTCAGGCGGGTGATCTCGCCCTGTGCATCGCGGGTCGGCTGGCCCCGGCTGGCGATCCAGCGCGTCTCGCCGCCGGGCACGCAGACGCGGACCTCGATCTCGAGCGGTTCGCCCGCAAGGCTCGCCTCGATCGCGGCCATCGCCGCGGCGCGATCGTCGGGGTGGAGGATCGCCGAGATTTCGGCGGGCGATGGCGGATAATCGGCGTCGAAACCGAAATTGGTGCGGCAGATCGCCGACATGCTCAGCTGGCGGTTGATGCGTTCGAACGCCCAGGTGCCGAAGCGCCCCGCCTCCAGCGCGAACAGCATCTCTCGCTCGCGCTCCTCCTGTTCGCGGAAGCGGCCGGCGAGTTCGGCGAGCAGCGCGGCGTTGCTCGATTCGAGGCCGTCGACCCGGTCGCGCACGGCAGTGACGTCGAGCTGGCTGGCGAAGAAATAGGCGAGCTTGCCATCGGCATCGGGGACCGGCGCCAGCAGCAGCCGGTTCCAGAAGGGCGTGCCGTCGCGGCGATAGTTGCGGATGTCGATCTCGATCGACCGCTCCCCCGCCACCGCCTCGCGAATCTGCGCCACCGTGGCGGGGTCGGTATCCTCACCCTGCAGGAAACGGCAGTTGCGGCCGATGATCCAGTCGCGGTCGTAACCGGTCAGACGACAGAAGGCGTCGTTGACGAACACCACCGGATTGTCGGGCAGTCGCGGATTGGTGATGAGCATCGGCATCCGCGTCGCGCGGACCGCGGCGACGAACGGATCGGTGCCGCTGTCATTGCCGGCTATTTCGACCGCGATCCGCCGATCGTCGCGCCGCGCCGTCTCGCTGCTGCCCCCGTCCTGATCCACGTCGCCTCGCATCGCCCAAGTAACGTGGTCCGCGGACCGCCGTTCCGCAGCCGCGCCCCCCTTGGCCGACAGCTATGATCGGATCAGCGGCGGACGTCCAGTCCGCCGGCAAGAAACGCATCGATATCGGATTGATGAAACAGGCTAAAATCACCAGGAAGCGAATGTTTGAGCGCAGCGACCGCCAGTCCCCAATGCGCGGCGACTTCCTCGCTCCTGCCCGACATCAGCCCGTGGAGCACGCCGCTGGCAAAGGCGTCGCCACCGCCGATGCGGTCGACGATGCCGGAGATGGTAATCTCGTCGGTCTGGACCGAAGCCGACGGCGTATCGATCCGCGCCGACAGCCGGTGATGGTCGGCATCGTCGACATGGCGCGCGGTCGAAGCGATGTGCTTCAGGTTCGGGAAGACCGTAAACGCCGCCTCCGCCGCCTCGCGCCGGCGATCCTCGCCATCGCCCGAAAAGTCGCGGCCGAGCAGCAGCGACACGTCGCGGTGGTTGCCGAACAACACGTCGGCAAGGCTCACCAATTTGGTCAGCACGCTGCGCGGGTCGCTGTCCCATGCTTCCCACAGGCGGGCGCGGTAGTTGCCGTCGAACGAGATCGTGAGCCCCTTCGCCCGCGCCGCTTCGGCAGCGGCAATCGCGGCATCGGCGCTGTCGGGCCCAAGCGCGGGGGTGATCCCCGACAGGTGCAGCCGGGTACAGCCGTCGAGCAGCCGGTCCCAGTCCCAGCTATCGGCCGGCGCGGTCGCGAAGCTGGAGCCGGCGCGGTCATAGACGATGTCGGAGGCGCGCAAGCCGGCGCCGACGCTGAGGAAATACATCCCCATCCGCCCGTCGCGGCGGACGACGCGCGAACAATCGACCCCCTGCGCGCGGATCGCCGCGACGGCGCCGTGACCGAGCGGATTGTCGGGCACCGCGCTGACACAGGCGGCGGCATGGCCGAGATTGGCGAGACCGACCGCGACATTCGCCTCCGCCCCGCCGACATGCACGTCGAACCGGTGGCTCTGCATCAACAGCTCACGCCCGGGGGCGCTCAACCGCAACAGCAATTCCCCGAAACACAGGATCATCGTGCCAGCCATCCTCCATCAACCGCGAGGACATGGCCGTTAACATAATCCGACGCCGAAGACGCAAGGAATACCGCCGCCCCGCCCAGATCATCGGCCGCACCCCAGCGCCCGGCGGGAATGCGTTCGAGAATCTGGCGGTTGCGGGTCTCATCGGCCTGCAACGCGGCGGTGTTGTTGGTGGCGATATAGCCCGGCGCGATCGCATTGACGTTCACGCCCTTCGCCGCCCATTCATTGGCCAGCAGCTTGGTGAGGCCGCCGATGCCGGACTTGGACGCGGTATAGCTCGGCACGCGGACGCCGCCCTGGAAGGTCAGCATCGAGGCGATGTTGATGATCTTCCCCCGCCCCTGCGCCACCATGTGGCGCCCGGCGGACTGGCACAGGAAGAACACCGATTTGAGGTTGGTGTCGATGACCGCGTCCCAGTCTTCCTCGGTAAAGTCGAGGCTGTCGGCGCGGCGGATGATACCGGCATTGTTGACCAGAATGTCGAGCCCGCCAAGCGTATCGACGACCTGCTGCACGACCCCTTCGACCGGGGCGATGGTCGACAGATCGGCGGAAACGATCTCCGCCCGGCGACCCATGGCCCGCGCCCGATCGGCAGTGTCGGTGGCAGGTGTGCGCCCGATCAGCGCGACATCGGCGCCGGCAGCGGCCAACGCCAGCGCGATCGCCTGTCCGATGCCGGTATTGGCGCCGGTGACGGCCGCGACCCGGCCCGAAAGATCGAAGGGATTCATGGTAACTCCTCGGTTCCCGCGCCGGCAGGATTTGGGCTATCACGCGGTGCCCGGTCCTTCGCACCGCGTATCCCCGCGCAGGCGGGGACCCAGGGCTACGAGCGTTCAGGTCCGCGGCTCTGAATCCCCGCCTGCGCGGGGATACGGCAGGATCAGGCCAGCTGGCAGATGTCGAGCACCTTCATATCGGTATAGTCCTGGTTCTCGCCCGCCATCGCCCAGATGAAGGCATAGGCGCGCGTGCCCGACCCCATATGCACCGACCAGGGCGGCGAGATCACCGCTTCCTCGTTACCCATGACGATGTGGCGCATCGCTTCGCCCTCGCCCATGTAATGGAACACCTTGTCGTTCTCGGTCGGCAGTTCGAAGTAGAAATAGATCTCGCTGCGGCGTTCATGGATGTGCGGCGGCATCGTGTTCCACACGCTGCCGGGCTTGAGCACGGTCAGGCCAATGACCAGCTGCGCCGAATCGCAGACGCCGGGAATGACCAGCTGGTAGATGGTGCGCTCGTTCGATTCCTCGAGGCTGCCGCGATCGAGCGCATTGGCGTCGGCGATGCCGAGTTTGCGGGTCTGGAACCCCTTATGCGCCGGGCACGACGCGATGTAGAAGCGCGCGCCCTTGCCGGCGAATTCGACGTCGGTCGCGCCCATCGTGACATAGACGCAGTCCTTGTTGCCGAGCGTGAACGTCTCGCCATCGACGGTCAGCGTGCCTTCGGCGTCGCCGACATTGACCACCGCCATTTCGCGGCGTTCGAGGAACGGATGCCCCTCGGCCGATTTCGGTTCGGTCTGCGCGGGCAGCTTGACCGGGGCATCGCCCACCGCGACGCCGCCAATCACGAACCGGTCGGCATGGGTGTAGTTGAGGACGCATTCGCCTTCGCGGAACAGGCCGTCGATCAGGTACCGGTCGCGCAGTTCCTCGTTCGATACGCATTCCATCATGTCGGGGTGGGTCGCGTAATAGGTGCGGTCGAACATGACTCTCTCCATCAGGTAACCGGTATCAGCGCCATTTGGCAGCTGACAGGTCCGGCGGTTCGCATCGGTTGCACCCGTCCTACCCCCCTTGGCCGGCCGCGTCGACCGGTTTTTACGATGCAGGAATGGCGGATTCGCGTCATATTCCGGCCCGGCGGCGTGGCACGGATCAAGCGCCGTTCGTTCCGCAATATGATGCATCCGTTCGGTATGCGGACATTTTTGAGCTAAGATCGCACCCGCCGGCCGTTCTTACCGAGTTCTTGACACCGGTTTCTCAGTTCTGGTCAGCCGCCGCGTACGTCCCACAACCGATTGAGACATTCCGTCCTCTTGCTCCCGGCCGCCCCGCCCGGCAAAGCGCGGCGATGCAACCGCTCGACCATCAACAACAATCCGCCCGTAGCTGGTTCGAATCGCTGCGCGACCGCATCTGTGCGTCGTTCGAGGCCATCGAGTGCGAGGCCGGATCGGACGCGACCTTCGCCTATACGCCGTGGGACCGCACCGATCCGTCGGGTGCGCCCGGCGGCGGCGGCGTGCGCGGGGTGATGAAGGGCAAGGTGTTCGAAAAGGTCGGGGTCAATGTCTCGACGGTCGGCGGCACGCTCGAAGGCGATTTCGCCAAGTCGATTCACGGCGCGGCGGAAGACCCGCGCTTCTTCGCGACCGGCATCAGCCTCGTCGCGCACATGGCCAATCCGCATGTGCCGGCGGTGCATATGAACACCCGATTCCTCGTCACGACGAAGCGCTGGTTCGGCGGCGGCGCGGATCTCAACCCGCCCATCCCCTATGCAGAGGATACGGCGGACTTTCACGCGGCGATGCAGGCGGCGTGCGACGCACATGATCCGGCGCATTATCCGCGGTTCAGGCAATGGGCCGACGATTATTTCTACATCCCCCATCGCGGCGTGCATCGCGGCGTCGGCGGTATCTTCTACGATCACCTGTCGAACGATTGGGACGACGACTTCGCCTTCACCCGCGATGTCGGCGAGGCGTTTCTGTCGATCTATCCGCAGCTGGTCCGGCGGCGCATGGCAATGCCGTATGACGATGCCGATCGCGCCCGCCAGCTCGAATGGCGGGGGCGCTATGCCGAATTCAACCTGGTCTATGACCGGGGAACGCTGTTCGGGCTGAAGACCGGCGGCAATATCGATGCGATCCTGATGAGCCTGCCGCCGCTGGCGACGTGGAGCTGACGCGATGGGGCTGATCCCGGTGAAGCCCGACGAAGTGGCGACAATCGTCACCTCGCTCGAAATGCTCGAACGGCCGCGCCCGGCCCCGCTGCCGACGTCGCCCTTGCGACTGGTGCGGTGGGAGAAGCCGGGGATCGAGCGCTATCGCGCGCTGTTCCGCCGGATCGGCGGGCCGTGGCTGTGGTTTTCGCGGCTGGTGATGGCGGATGCGACGCTGACCGCGATCATCCACGACGACGCCGTCCGCATCTGGGCCGTGGTCGACCGTGCGGGGATCGAGGTAGGGATGCTCGAGCTGGACGACCGCAAGCCGGGCGAGTGCGAATTGTCCTATGTCGGGCTGATCCCCGAATTGGCCGGACAGGGCCATGGCCGCTGGCTGATGGCACATGCGCTGGCGCTGGCATGGGGCAAGGACGTGCGACGGGTGTGGGTGCATACCTGCACGCTCGACCATCCCGGCGCGCTCGGCTTTTACCGCCGCTCGGGCTTCGTGCCGTATCAGCGGACGATCGAGACCTTCGTCGATCCGCGCAGCATCGACGTGCTACCCGCCGACGCCGCGCCGCATTATCCCCTGCTCGCCAGCCGTCGATAGATGGTCGCGCGGACCAGCGCGAACGCCGTCGACATCGCCGCCCCGACAAAGGCGATGGCGGTGGCGAGCATCGCCATGGTCACCGGATTGCCGCCGCTGCGCGATACCGCGCCGGCGGTGCTGGTCAGCAGCAGCGCGACAAGCTGTCCGCCGAAATAGAGCATCGCCGACAGCGACAGCAACTGCATCACATGCCCCTGCGTCAGCGCGAGGGCGCGGCCCATGGCGTCGCCGAAGCGCCGCTGGGGTTCGGCCATCAATACCGGCATCACCACGAACACCCGGCCGATCACATAGAGGGCGGGCAGCACCAGCAGCAGCAACCCGCCCAGCTTCGCGGCATTGACCAGCAGCATCGCTGCAACCAGCACCGGAAGACGACGCAATACCGAACGCAATGCCTCGCCAACGGTCGGCCGGGCCGGGTCGAGCAACAAGGCGAGCAGCACCGCGATGCCGATCAATTCGGCAAGTGCCTGCATCGCCAGCCACGGCGCATTCTCGATCAACTGCGCCTGCAGTGCCGCCAGCAGCGCACCGTCGTCGCCCGTCGCCGGATCGACCGATACCGGCGCCTTGGCGGCGGTCAGCAGCAGCGACAGCGCCAGATTGGGCAGGAAGAAGAAGAGGCCGGCGACCGCCACAACGACCTCGCGATCACGTCGCCAGATCGCGACCGCTTCCCGCAGCGCCGCACCGATATCGATCCTCATGCGAAAACGGCCATGTCGTCCTGTTCGCCGATCACGGCGCGGTACAGCTTGCCGATGAACGCCGACTGGTACAGCGCCAGCACCGCGCTTACCGCCGCAACCGCGACGGCCCCGCCAATGGCCGCGACCGACAGCCCGCCGCTGTCGCCGAAGATCAAGGCGGCGACCGCGCCGAACACGAACTGCGCCGCCGACACCGCGATCCCCGCGACGATCGCATAGAGCAGGATCAGACCGATCAGCTTCCACGTCATGCCGCGCGTCAGTGCGAAGGCGCGACCGAAGGCGCCCAGCCCCCGCCGCTCCATGGCGACGACCGCGTTGATCGGCAGCAACCGTGCCGACAGCCACAGGATGAAGATGGCGAACGCGAGGAAATACAGCAGCGCCGATCCCAGCCTGCCCAATTCGGACGGCTGCATCGTGCTGCCATTCGCGATAGCGGCGAGATCGATCCCGCTGGCGACCGCGCGAAGGATGCCGGGCAGTGCGAGGATGCCGAGCACGACCAGCACGACGATGCTGATCCCGATCAACGGCAGGAAACGGTTTTTCGCGATGCGCATCGCCGCGTACCGATCCTCGCGACCGGTCGGCTGCGCGGCAAACCCGACCAGATACAGCGCACCCCATAGCGAGAGGATCGTCGTCGCCACCGACAACAGCCCCAGTCCCACCGCGGTGCCGCCGGTCGCATCGGCGCGCACGCCCGCCAGGCTGCCGCTGATCGCCGGGGCGGCGAACTGCGTAACGAGCAGCACCGGCATCACCGCGCCTAGATGGTCGCGGACGAAATCGACCGCGCGGTCCCACACTGTTCCGACACTCACCATCGTTGCGCTCGCTCCCCATATGTCCGAAGGACGCTCTACCCCTCCTCCTTCCGAATGAAAATGGCCAGCAATCCTACCGTTCCGCCGATCGCGATCGAACAGCAGATCGAATGGCGCCGCTCGCCCGGCCGGATCGAATATCCCGCCGCGCTCGCCGAAATGGAGGCGCGCGCGACCGCCATCGCCGATCGCAGCGCGACCGAGATGGTGTGGCTGCTTGAACATCCGCCGCTCTACACCGCCGGCACCAGCGCCGACCCCGCCGAACTGCTCGACACCCGTTTCCCTGTCCACGCCGCCGGGCGGGGCGGACGCTATACCTATCATGGCCCGGGACAGCGGATCGGGTATCTGATGCTCGACCTGACGCGACGCGGGCGCGACGTGCGGCGCTTCGTGCATGCCGTCGAATCCTGGGTGATCGGTGCGCTCGGGCAGTTCGACATCCACGCCTATGCCGTTCCCGACCGGATCGGCATCTGGACCAGCGACGGCGGCACCGAAGCGAAGATCGGCGCGATCGGCGTGCGGGTGCGCCGATGGACGACGCTGCATGGATTTTCCGTCAACCTCGCCCCGGATCTGACACATTTCGGTGGGATTATCCCCTGTGGTATCGCCGAATATCCGGTTACGAGCGCGAAGGCCCTTGGCAAACCGGTCGATGCCACCGACTTTGATCGGGCGTTGGCAGACGGTTTCCCCGCCTTCCTGAACGCCTTGTACGCCAGCGCGCAAAACGAGGCTTGAGGGGGACGGGTCGTTCGACTAATGTCCAGCGCGGATTGGGTATTAACGGCATAAGAAAGCCGCCTACTCCACAGCTTAGGGAGCTTACCATGCGTGCATTCTCGAAGATTCTGACCGGTTCGATCGTTGCCGGCGCGGCGCTGGCGCTGTCGGCTTGCGGCGGCAACACCGAAACCACCGCCGACAACGCGACCGTCACCGACCTGAACTCGACCGACATGATGGACGGCACGATGTCGGACAACATGACCGCCGTCGACGGCGCAATGGGCAACGACACCATGATGATGTCGAACGACACCATGATGTCGAACGACATGATGATGTCGAACGAAGCCGGCATGACCAACGCCATGTAATCAGCCGTTTCGGCTATTCTGGCGAAGGGGCCGTCCGGGCGACCGGGCGGCCCCTTTTTGTTGGGCGTCACCCCGGCGGGCGGATCGTTACGCACCCGTGCGGCGAAACGTGGTGGAGATCGCAAAATCAGGCTTGGGTCGATGCGCAAAACTGCCTAACCATCGCGCTTGCCCAAGGCGTTGAGGCGCCGTGAAAGGAAGAGATGAGCGTAGTGCGTACCCTGGTTCTGGCCGCTGCCGCCGCCCTGACCGTCGCGGCCACCCCCGCGTCGGCGCAATTTTTTCTGAAGCCCGTCGATATGGAAGGCGCGCGCGTCACCGGTGAGGAACCCGGCGTCGCGACCCAGGCTTTGCCCGGTGCTACGCCGGCCGAGCGTCGCGCCGCCGTGCTGTGGAACCTGCGTTCGGGGCTGAACGTCGCCGCGCTGCAATGCCAGTTCGAACCGACACTGCTGACGCTGCATAACTACAACGCGTTGCTGTTCGATCATGCCGACGAACTGAAGCAAAGCTATGACGCGCTCGGCAAATATTTCATCCGCACCGCCGGTTCGACCAAGGCCGGCCAGACCGCGCTCGACCAGTTCGGCACCCGCGTCTATTCGAGCTTTTCGACCGTATCCGCGCAGTTGAGCTTCTGCCAGGCGGCGAACGAGATCGGGCAGGAAGCGATCTTCGTTCCGCGCGGCTATCTGGGCGAGTTCGCCGAGTTGCGGATGCGCAAGATGCGCAACTCGCTGGTCGCCTATGGCGAACAGCAATTCACCCGCGCCCTCCCCTATTATGCCCGCCCCGCCCGCTTGTACCAGTTCGACAACAAGAAATGCTGGCGCAAGGGTCTGTGGCAGGCAAAGCGGTGCGGGGCGTATCCCGCCTGATCGCAAACCGGATACGAATTGCAAAAAAAGGCGGACATCGACCGGAACCAAGCATCAGGCATGCCGTTATGATCTTCGGATAGCGAATTTATGCCCCCCGCTCTCGCTATCCACGAAAAGGGCCCGGTTGGTGCAGACCCTCCCCCCCCCGGTAGCATCGCCGGGCCCATATTCTGGTTTCAACTTGAGTGACCCGTCGGTGAAAACCGGCGGGTTGCTTTTTATGGCCAATGCAATGCGTTGCCCTACCGGAACGAAGTCCCGCATCAGACATTCCCTCCGACAGCGGGTCATCCCGCCTTCATGTTGGAGGACAATATGCGTAAGATTCTGAGCCTGGCAGTGGTCGCAGGTGCTCTCGCCATCAGCGCGTGCAACACGGTCGAAGGCGTTGGCCGCGACGTGTCGTCGGCGGGCGATACAGTGGCGGGCGCGGCCAAGGATTCCAAGTAGGTCCTGCGCACGAGGTCGCTGGGGCGGTTCGGATCGGATCCGGGCCGCCTTTTTCTTTGTTTTAGTGTGCCCGCCACCGATCGTCACGACAGGCTTCGTTCTCGATAGCGTCGGCCGGAAACGTCGCCCCGACCGATGCCGAACCTGTCACGGCTTCCCCGCATGCCGTCACCGGGCGATCCGAGGCCGCGCTGCGATTACGTCCGGTCCGACGGAACGGGTCGGCTTGTGGCAGCCGCGCTGGACCGCGTGCCACGATACGCCGTGTCAGGCGGTCTCTTCGTCGCCGGCGGCGTCGGGATCGCGCTTCGCCCGACGCTTCTCGGTGAACCAGATCGCGATCAGCGCCAGTTCGTAGAGTAGGATCAACGGTACGGCGAGCAGGAACTGCGATCCGATATCCGGCGGCGTCGCGACGGCAGCGATGGCGAAAGCAGCCACGATCGCATAGCGGCGCGCGCCGACCAGTTGCTTACGGGTGACAATCCCTGCCAGTTCCAGCAGCATCAGAAGCACCGGCAACAGGAAGGCGAGACCGAACGCGAACAGGAACTGCATCACGAAGGACAGGTAATTTTCGACCGAGGGCAGCGCCTCCTGCTGCACCCCGCCAAGATTGCCCTGATAGCCGAGGAGGAAATGCAGCGCGACCGGGATGGTCACATAATAAGCAAGCGCGGCGCCCGCGATGAACAGGATCGGCGTCGCAAGCAGGAAGGGGAACAGCGCCCGCTTTTCGTTGCGGTACAGGCCGGGTGCGACGAACTGCCACAGCTGGTTGGCGATCACCGGAAAGGCGAGCATCATCGCCGCGAAGAACGCGACCTTGATCTGCACGAAGAACGCTTCGAAAATCTGCGTGAAGATGACGCGTTTCTGCCCCGCCGCGAGCAGCGGCTTCACCAGAAACGTCAAAATCTGTTCGGAAAAATAGAAGCAGACGCCGAAACAGATCGCGACCGCGACCACCGAATAGAGCAAGCGCCGGCGCAGTTCGACCAGATGGTCGAGCAAGGGTGCCTGGCTGTCGTCGATATCGTTCATGACGCGGCCTTGCCGTCGGCGGCCGGTGGTTGGTCAGCGGGACCTTCGCGCAGTTCGGGGCGCTCGACCATGACCGGCGCGGCCTGATGCTCCGGCGGCACCGAATCATGGACCGGCGGCGGCGGGGACGGCGCGTCGACCGGATGGACGGGCGTATCCGTGGTCGGATGCTCGCGCATGATCCGGGCGTTCTCCTCCGCCCATTTCTTTTCCATCTCGGCCAGTTCGGCCTCGCGGACCATGGTGTCGAAGCCCGAGCGGAACTGACGCGCGACACCGCGCGCCTTGCCGACCCAATGGCCGACGAAACGCATCGCCTTGGGCAAGTCCTTCGGGCCGATGACGACCAGCGCGACCAGCGCGACGACCATCAATTCGGTAGGGGCGATATCGAACATCGGCGCTCGGGTTCAGGCGGGCACGCGGCCCGCCGGTTGGCAGGGAATCAGCGGTCGCCGTGCGGACGGTCGGTTTCGCGCGGGGCATCGCGATACGCCGGATCGCGCGGGGCGGGATCGTGATCGTAGCGATCGTCGACCGGACGCTGTTCCAGCCGTTCGCGCGGGCGCGCCGGCGGCGGCGGCACCTCGTCATCCTCGGCCATACCCTTTTTGAAGCTTTTAAGCCCCTTCGCCACATCGCCCATCATGTCGGAAAAACGTCCCTTGCCGAACAGCAACAGGACCAGGACGCCGACGATAAGCCAGTGCCAAATGCTAAGACCACCCATCGTCCACACTCCACACGAAACGGATCGTTGCGGTTCACTTAGTCGCTATCGTCGCCGCTTTCCAGCATGGTTGCAAAAGCATCGTCGATTGGTTCGAGCAGGCCGGCGGCGCGCAAGTCGGCGATTCCGGGCAGGTCGCGGCGGCTGTTCAGCCCGAAATGGTCGAGAAATGCCGGCGTCGTTGCGTACGTCAACGGACGTCCGGGCACCTCGCGCCGCCCCGCCGGGCGAATCCAGCCGGCGGCGAGCAGCACGTCGATTGTCCCCTTCGATATCTGTACGCCGCGGATCGATTCGATATCCGCGCGGGTGGCCGGCTCGTGATAGGCGATGATCGCCAGCGTCTCGATCGCCGCCCTCGACAATTTGCGCGATTCGTCGCGGTCGCGGCGCAAGAAATGGGCGAGGTCGGGCGCGGTCTCGAAATGCCAATGCTCGCCACGTCGGACCAGTCCGAAGCCGCGCCCGGCATGGTCGGCCTGAATGGTCGCCAGCGCGGCGCGGACGTCGCCGTTGCCGACATAGGCGGCGATCATCGTCGCGGTCAGCGGCGTTTCGCTGGCGAACAGCACCGCTTCCACGGCGCGCACGAACGGATCGGTCATGCGACCGGCCGGAGTTCGATCGGCCCGAACGGCGCGTCCTGACGGATCGCCAACCTGCCCTGCCGCGCCAGTTCCAGCGCCGCCAGAAAGGTCGAGGCAAGTGCCGAACGACGAAAGCGTTCATCGGCATCGGCCGGCAGGAAGTGGCCGATCACGGTCCAGTCGATGGCGGTGCCGAGCAGCGCTTCGACCCGCGCGATCGCGACCTCCAGCGTCATCACCGGCCGGTGGCGGACCACGTGCAACACGGGTCGCGTCCGCGCGCTGACCCGGCCATAGGCGTCGATCAGCTCGTAGAGGCTGGCGTCCCAGCGCGCCTTGCGCACGACGTGCAACCCTTCGGGATCGCCGCGGGTGAACACGTCGCGCCCGATCCGGTCGCGGGCGAGCAGCCGGGCGCCCGCCTCGCGCATCGCATCGAGCCGTTCGAGGCGCAGTTGCAGGCGCAGCGCCAGTTCCTCGGGGTCCGGGTCCATGTCCGGCTCGCGCGGGAGCAGCAGCGCCGATTTCAAATAGGCGAGCCATGCCGCCATCACCAGCCAGTCGGCCGCCAGTTCGAGCCGCAACGCCGCCGCGCGATCGATCCAGCGCAGATATTGCTCGACCAGCGCGAGGATCGAAATGCGTCGCAGGTCGACCTTTTGCGCGCGGGCGAGGGCCAGCAACAGGTCGAGCGGGCCTTCCCATCCGTCCAGTTCGATCGTCAATACCGGCGCATCGGCTTCCATAGTCGCGACCCTATCCGCGCGATGCCGGGGCCGTCACCGATATTCGTGCGTCACGTCGCTCTGCGTGCCGTAGAGGATCGGTCGCCCGCGCGCGGCCGGATCCGGCACGGCGGTGATCCGCAGCCAGCGGCGAGCGACGTCGAGCGGGTGCAGCTCAGCATCGACGGTCACGCCGCGTCGGTGCTTGATCGCATAGGCGGCGAGCCGTTGCAGCTTTTGCCGGGTCTCGTCATCGAACAACGACTGCACCAGTGCGCGTTCGGGTGTGCGGCCGACCGGCAGGCCGTAGAGCGCGAAGATGCCGTCGGACCAGTACAGGCAGTCGCGGCCGAGGTCGCAGCGAAAGGTGGGCGCCGCGAGCGGAACGGTCAGGTCATGCACCGCGCCGAGCGGCAGGCGAACGCCGGCTTCGAACAACGGCCAGCTATGCTGCAGCGGCAGCGGCTCGGTCGACAGCAACGTTCTTCCCCCCCTGAAACCGCGGCACGACTGCGGCAATCATGGTTAGGGAAAGGTTAATGCTGGACGGTTTCAGGCAAGTGCCAGTAAATGATCGCGCTTGGCGACCAGTTCGGCGAACGGCACGTCCGATCCGTGGCCGGCGCCCGCCATCGCCCGATCGAGTCGCGCTCGCGACTTCGGTGCAATGGCATCGAGCCGGTCGGCGATCGCCGTCATCTCCGCCATGCGAGCCCAGCAATCGAGCACGACGTCGCATCCGGCGGCGATCGCAGCCGCGGCCTTGTCCGCCGGGGTCCCCGACAATGCCTTCATGTCGATATCGTCGGTCATCAACAGGCCGTCGAAGCCGATCCGCTCGCGGATGATCTCGCGGATGACGGTCGACGACAGCGTGGCGGGGCGATCGGCGTCCCATGCCGAGAACACGACATGCGCGGTCATCGCCATCGGCGCGTGGGCGAGCGTGGTAAAGGGTTGCAGGTCGCTTGCCAGTTCGGCGTCCGACGCATCGACGCGGGGCAGTTCGTGATGGCTGTCGACCCGTGCCCGGCCGTGACCCGGCATATGCTTGACGATGCCGACGACGCCCGCTGCCGCCAGCCCGTCGAGCGTCGCGCGACCAAGGGCGGCGACCTGCATCGGATCGGCACCATAGCTGCGGTCGCCAATCGCGCCGGTCATATCGGGTTGCGCCACATCAAGCAGCGGCAGCGCATCGACGGTCACGCCGACCTCCGCCAGCATCGTACCGATCGCCTGCCCGTTCGCCTTGGCCGCCGCGATCGCCGACGACGGTGCACGATCGTACAGCGCAGCGAAGGCGGCAGGCGCGGGAAAGGCGGGCCATTCGGGGGCGCGCATCCGGGCGACGCGCCCACCCTCCTGATCGATCAGGATCGGCACATCATCCCGCCCCGACAGGTCGCGCAGCGCGTCGGTCAGCGCGCGCATCTGATCGCGGTCGACGCAGTTGCGACCGAACAGGATATAGCCGAGCGGATCGGCTTCGCGGAACAGAGCGGCTTCGTCGGCGGTCAGCGTCGGGCCGGACAGGCCAAAGATCACGGGCTTCATATGTGCTGGGCTAGCGCAGCCAGCCCGGCACGACAACCGACCCGGTTCATCCGCCTATCTCATCGCGCGATAAAGCAATTCTCTCCGGCCAGTTTGAGCTTGCCGCACAGGTCCGATGCCTGGTTGGCGCTGCCGGCGTTGACGCGCAGGCGATAGACGGTCTTGCCCTTCACCTCCGCGACCTGCACCGATTTGCCGAGCGGGGCGAGATAGCCGAAACGACGCGACAGCTGGTTCCACGCGGTATTCGCCACCGCCTCACTTGGGAACGAGCCGAGCTGGACGACCGAACCGCCTGCCCCCGCTGCCGTCGGCGCCGGCGCGGCAGCCGCCGGGGCGCGTGCCTCCAGCCGCTGTGTCGTCGTCGGCACTGCCGTCGCGACACGCCCGGTACCGCTGCTCGCCGGGGCGGCGGCCGGCGCGGCGGCGCGGCCCTGCACCGGTGCCTCGGGCACGGCATTCAGATTGACCGAGGCGTTGCCGCCGGTCGCCCCTTCGCTGGTGGCAATGGCGGTGTCGCTGTCGCCGGTCACCTGCATCCCGTCGCTACCCTCGGCGCGCGTCTTGTACGGCTCGTTCGGCGCGGCGATCAGGTCGCCGGTGCCGCTGGCGGTCGGCGCATCGCGCTGGCGCAACAGGGCAAAGACGATCGCGGCCACCATCAGCAAACCGATCAGTACCAGCAGGACCGTCCGCCACACCGGACGCGGCGCATCCGGTTCCGGATCGGCGCTTTCCAGCCATGGCAGACGTTCGTGGTCGGGATCGCCGGACGCGATCGAATCCGCCATTATTTCATCTCCTTAACCGCCTCGACCCCCATGATAGCAAGGCCGTTGCGAATAATCTGCCCGATCGCGCGCGCGAGGAAAAGCCGTGCCTGTGTCAGCGCGGGATCCTCGGGCTGAAGATAGCGGCGCGACGGATCGTCATTGCCGAGATTCCACGCCGCGTGAAATTCCGCCGCGAGGTCATAGAGGTAGAAGGCGATGCGGTGCGGCTCGCGGACCGCCGCCGCGCTTTCGACCATGCGCGGGAATTGCGCCGCACGCTTCACCAGCGCCAGTTCGACCGTATCGAGACGGGACAGGTCGGCATCGTCGGTAACGGCGATCCCCGCCTCCGCCGCACGTCTGGCCAGCGAATGGACGCGGGCATGAGCATATTGGACATAGAAGACCGGATTGTCCTTCGACGCCTCGACCACCTTGGCGAAGTCGAAGTCCATCTGCGCATCGGCCTTGCGGGTCAGCATGGTGAAGCGCACGACGTCCTTGCCGACTTCGTTCACGACATCGGCCAGGGTCACGAAATTGCCGGCGCGCTTCGACATCTTGACCGGCTCGCCACCGCGCAGAAGGCGCACCATCTGCACCAGCTTGACGTCGAAGCGGGTCTTGCCCTCGGTCAGCGCCTGCACCGCCGCGACAATCCGCTTGACGGTGCCGGCATGGTCCGCGCCCCAGATATCGATCAGCTGATCGACTCCCTCGGCCTTCTGGAAATGATAGGCGAGGTCGGCGCCGAAATAGGTCCAGCTGCCGTCCGACTTCTTGATCGGGCGGTCCTGATCGTCGCCGAACTTCGTCGAGCGAAACAGCGGCAGCTCGACCGGTTCCCAATCCTCGGGCGTCTCACCCTTCGGCGCTTCGAGGACACCGTCATAGACTAGGTCGCGTTCGCGCAGCCAAGCCTCTGCGGCTTCGGGCTTCTTCGCCGCCTGCAATTCGGCTTCGGAGGAAAAGACGTCATGTTCGATGCCGAGCAGCTTCAGATCGGCCTTGATCATGGCGAGCATCGCCGCGACGGCGCGGGTGCGGAACAGCACCAGCCATTCTTCTTCGGGGGCGTTCACATACCGGTCACCGAACTCGGCGGCGAGCGCCTGCCCTACCGGGACCAGATAGTCGCCAGGATACAGCCCCTCAGGAATGGTGACCGTTCCGCCCAGCGCCTCGCGGTAGCGCAGATGGACCGAGCGGGCGAGGACGGCAACCTGGCCGCCGGCATCGTTGACATAATATTCGCGGACGACGCGCGCGCCGTTCCATTCGAGCAGGCTGGCCAGCGCATCGCCGACCACCGCGCCGCGGCAATGGCCCATATGCATCGGGCCGGTCGGGTTGGCCGAGACATATTCGATGTTCACGACCGTCCCGGCCCCCGCCTGCGACCGACCATAGTCGTCGCCGGCCTCGGCAATCGCGGTCAGTTCGCCGCGCCACGTCGCATCGGTCAGCGTCAGGTTGATGAAGCCCGGTCCGGCGACCGACGCGGCGGCGACTTCGGGCAGGCCCGCTAGTTCGGCGACCAGCAATTCGGCCAGCGCGCGCGGATTGGTCCTGGCGGGCTTGGCCAGCACCATTGCCGCGTTGGTCGACAGGTCACCATGGCTCGTGTCGCGCGGCGGCTCAACCGTGATCGCGCGTCGCTCCAGTCCCGCCGGCAGGTCGCCGCGTGCGACGAGCGTATCGAGCGCGCGGTCGAGATGGGCGAAGAAACGGGGGTACAGCGTCATGGCGGTTCCGGTCGATTGGTGGAACCGCGCCGCTTAGCCGAAAGGGTCGGCTTAGGCAAAAGCTGCTATGCGGTCAGAACCCCTCGGGCAGGTCGATCGGGCCGACCACCTCGCGATAGCAGCGGACGGCATAGCGGTCGGTCATGCCGGCGATGAAATCGGCAATGTGGCGGCTACGATCGGGTTCGGCCTCGGGCAGCGTCGTATGCCAGCCATCGTGCATCGCCCGCGGATCGTCGTGATAGGCCGCGAACAGTCCCGACACCACCCGCCCCGCCATCTCCGCCGCCGCCAGTTGCCGCGGGTGATGGTAAAGATTGGCGTACATGAAGCGCTTCAGCACCCGCTCCTGCTCCGCCATTTCGGGAGAGAAATGGGCGAGGCATTGGCCGGTGCTGCGGACATCGGCGACGGTCTCGACACCGGCGGCAGCAACGCGGCGCTGCGTCTCGGCGATCAGGTCGTTGACCATCGCTCCGATCTGCGACCGGGTGAGTTCGCCGACGAGCCGTTCGGGGGCCACGTCGGGGAAGCGCCTGCGCACGGCGTCCCATCCGGCAGCGACGAACGGTACGCTGAGCAACTGGTCGAGCGTCAGCAAGCCGGCGCGCAGGCCATCGTCGATGTCATGATTGTCATAGGCGATGTCGTCGGCGATCGCCGCGATCTGCGCCTCGAGCGAGGGCCATTCGTTCAGGCGGAGACCATGGGCCGCGTCAGCCTCCGACAAGGCCCAGCCGGGCGTCGGGATCGGGCCGTTATGCTTGGCCAGCCCTTCCAGCGTGTCCCAGGTCAGGTTCAGCCCCCGCCAGCGCGGATAGGGGCTGTCGAGCCAGGTCAGCGTCCGCAGCGTCTGGCCATTATGATCGAAGCCGCCATGCGCGGCCATCGCCGCCTCCAGCGCATCCTCGCCGGCATGGCCGAAGGGCGGATGGCCGATGTCGTGGGCAAGACACAGCGCTTCGGTCAGGTCCTCGTTCAGTCCAAGCGTGCGAGCGACCGCACGGCCGATCTGCGCGACTTCGAGGCTGTGGGTCAGCCGAACACGGAAATGGTCGCCATCGGGCGCCATGAACACCTGCGTCTTGTGGCGCAGGCGGCGGAAGCTGATCGAATGAATGACCCGATCGCGATCGCGCTGAAACGCGTCGCGCGGACCTCGCGTCGCATCGCCCGGTTCGGAATGCAGCCGACCGCCATGAGCATGCGGGTTCGCGGCATAGGGGGCCGTCACTTGATCGGCACCCGCGTAACCTTCTGACCCACCTCGCTGGTGAAGGCGAAGGCCTGCACCCCCGATTTGCGCAACGTGTTGACGAACGCCTGCGCCTCGTCATCGGTCTTAAACGGACCGGTCAGCAGGCGATTGGTCGCACGCAGCGGCGTGGTCCATGCCTGCCGCCCCTTCAGCGCGGGAGCCTTCCCGGCCATCACCGCCCAAGCGGCGGGGAGCCCCGCAACGTTCGCGCCACCAGCGACCTGTACCCAATGGCGTTCGGGGTCAGCGCGCTTGGCGGCGGCGAGCTTCGCCGCTTCGGCGGCCTCGGCCTTCTTCTCGTCGGCCAGCTTCTTCGCGTCGGCAGCCTTTTTGGCAGCGGCGGCACGGGCGGCGGCGAGCTTCCTGGCCTCGGCGGCCTTAGCGACCTCGGCGGCGCGTTCGTCGGCTTCGCGCTTGGCGGCAGCACGGCGCGCCGCTTCGGCGTCAGCGGCGAAGGTCGTGCTGGTGGCGGGTGCGGCAGGTGCGGGCGGCGGACCGACGCCGAGTTCGGAGGCCGGAATGTCGAGGTTGCGGATGATCCGCGCGAGGACGTCGTCGTTCGATTCGCGGCGGCCGGCGACGGTCGCGGCGGCCGTCGAGACGCTCGGCGTCGCCGGCGGCGTTGCGGCCGGGCGGTCGACGACGGTGACCGGCACCGGCGCGGCGGCGACCTGGACCGGCGGGCGCGCAGCCTGTGCCTGCCGGTCGCGTTCGGCGAGCGCGGCGGCGGCGACGCGGCGTTCCTCGGCCTGCCGCGCGGCGACGCGTTCGGCCTCCTGCCGAGTCGCCTCGGCAATGCGCGCCTGTTCGGCCTGTTGGGCGGCCAGTTGCTGCGCATCGCGTTCGCGCTGCGCCTGTGCCGCCCGTTCGGCGTTCAGGCGGGCCAGCGATTCGCGGCGGGCGGTCTCGTCGGCACGTGCCTGCGCCAGTTGCCGGGCCTGCGCCTCCGCCGTGCTGCGCGCCTGCTCGGCGGCGGCCTGACGGCGACGTTCGGCGGCGCTGGGCTGGCGGACCGGAGCGGGCGCCGGGGTCGCAGCGGCGACCGCTACCGGGGCGGTCGCGCGAACCGGTGCGGGGAAGGACGGCGCGAGTCGGGCGTCGGCGATCCGTTCGGGCGTGGGCGCCAGACGACCGAAATGCACCGCAAAGGCGCGATCTGCGCCGGCCAGTTGCGGCAGCCGGCGGAAGAAGGGCGAGAGGCTGGCGGCAAAGCCCGGCAACATGCTGGCGGTGATCTTGTCCGCGCCCGCCGCATCCCCGGACATGGCGAGGGTGAAGGCACGCACCCGCCATGCGGCGCGGTCGTTCTGGACGAGCAGCGGGTTCAGGACTTTCGTCGCCTCCGCCAGATTACCGTCGATGCCGAGCGACAGCGCGAGGCGGCGGGTGACCTCGTCGTCCTCCCCTGCCCGCAGCACCTGCCGATAATCAGCCTGCGCCAGTGCGCCCTGCCCGAGCAGGTCGTAGGCGAGGCCGCGTTCGGCCAGATAGGGCGTCATCGCCACGCCGGCGCGTTCGGCCGAGGCGAACAGGGCGAGCGCCTCCCCCGGCCGCTCCATGCCCACCAGCGCAACTGCGCGGGCGGCGCGGATGCGGGGGTCGCTGGGGGCGACCTTTTCGGCGCGGGCGAGGAACTGCATCGCTGCGTCCGTGTCGCCGAGCTTGCCACTGAGACGCCCGGCCTCGACCAGCGCCGATACGTCGTTGGGGTTGCGACCTAAAATGCGCATCTGTTCGGACAGGCGGTCGGCGTTGGGAGTCGTCACGGACTGGACGATCGCGCCCGACTGCGCCGCGACGGGCAGCGGGGCGGCGGTGGCGAGCAGCAGGGCGGTCGCGGACAGGAGCGGGAATCGGGTCATGGGCGGCTTCGCTACACCATGTCGGGGCTGAACCGGGAATGGCGGTTGGGCGGGGTCGGCGACGAAGCGAGTGGTCATGGCGACGAACGGGCGGCGAAGGTGACGAAGGTTACACGTAACGAGGTGTTGCAGAGCGACCGGGCGGGCGGCTGGCGCCGCATTCGAGTCTGACAGGGTTCTTGCGTGTAGGAAAGTTTCGGGCGTTTCGGGTGGGGCGATCCCCCTCCACCATCCTTCGGATGGTCCCCCTCCCCGCAGAGCGGGGAGGATTTCCGGGATACGCCCCGCGATGCCGGTCGCGGGGCGGTGGGGTTACTGGTTGTTCTGACGGTGGAGGAAGCGCGGGATGTCCAGCGGTTCCTTGCCATCGTCGGTGCCGCGGGCGGGCGCGCGGCCGGCATTGGCCATGCGTTCGAACAGCGTGCCGCCGGGCTTGCGCGTCGGCGCCGCTTCCTCGCGTGGGGCCGGTTCGGCGGGCGCTTCCGGGGTCAGCCAGCGGCGACGGCCTTCGCTGGACGACGCGCCGAAATCGCTTGCCGGGGTCGGCGCGGGCGCAGGCGCGGCGGCCTCGGCACCGAGCACCAGTTCGTCCTCGTCAGCGTGCGAAGGTTGCACCGGTGCCTGCGGCGGCATGTGCTGGGGCGCGTCATAGGTCGAATGCGGCACGACCCGTTCGGACGCCGACGGCTGGCTCACGCCCTGCGGGAAACGCTCCATCGGCGCGGGCGCGGGGGCTTCCTGCAGATGGTCGGCAGCGGCACCACTCGGCGCTACGGGCGCGGCAGCGGCCGGACGACGCGGCGCGTTGAACGAGAAGGCGCGGGTCGGTTCGGGCTGGGCCGGGGCGGGCTGTGCCTGCGACGGGGCTTCGTCCTCGATGCCGGTCGCGACGACCGAGACGCGGATCTTGCCTTCCAGCTCGCTGTTGAACGCCGAACCCCAGATGATGTTGGCGTCGTCGTCGACCAGTTCGCGAATATGGTTCGCGGCTTCGTCCACTTCGAGCAGGCGCATGTCGTCGCCGCCGGTGATCGACACGATCACGCCCTTGGCACCGTTCAGCGACACGCCGTCGAGCAGCGGGTTGGCGATCGCCTGCTGCGCCGCCTCGATCGCGCGATTGTCACCTTCGGCCTCGCCGGTGCCCATCATCGCCTTGCCCATCTCCTGCATCACCGAGCGGACGTCGGCGAAGTCGAGGTTGATGAGGCCGGGCATGACCATCAGGTCGGTGATGCCGCGCACGCCCTGCTGCAACACTTCGTCGGCCATTTCGAAGGCCTGTTTGAAGGTCGTGTTGGCGTTGGCGATCAGGAACAGATTCTGGTTCGGGATGACGATCAGCGTATCGACATATTTCTGCAGTTCCTCAATGCCGGCCTCGGCCGACTTCGCGCGGCGCTTGCCCTCGAACGCGAACGGACGGGTCACGACGCCGACGGTCAGGATGCCCATCTCGCGCGCAGCCTTCGCGATCACCGGGGCCGCACCGGTGCCGGTACCGCCGCCCATGCCGGCGGCGATGAAGCACATATGCGCGCCTTCGAGGCTCTTCTGGACCTGCTCGATCGTTTCCTCGGCCGCGGCGCGACCGATTTCCGGACGACTGCCGGCACCCAACCCTTGCGTGATCTTCGCGCCAAGCTGGATGCGCTGCGGCGCCGACGACTGCTTCAGCGCCTGCGCGTCGGTGTTGGCGACGAGGAACTCGACCCCCTGCACCTCGGCACGGATCATGTTCGCGATCGCGTTGCCGCCGGCACCGCCGACCCCGATCACGGTAATGCGCGGGGTCAGTTCATCCACGTCGGGTGCCAGAAATTCGATGCTCATACTCGGTCTCCCTGTCCCGGCCGGCACCGGGCACAATTACCATGCCGTTGTGCATCAAGCGGCGAGGCGATCCTAGTCCCCCGCGGCCCGATGGTAATAAAAAGTCAATAGTTGGCGCGAAATGCCGTCAGCAGCCGTTGGAACAGCGCCCCCGTGCTGGGACGCGATACCATTTGTTGCGTCGGTTGTAACGCACGCAAATCCACCGGGTTCGACGCGGCGAACATGGCGAGCCCGGCGAGCGTGGCGAAGCCGGGGCCGGAATGCGCCTCCGGCAGCGCGGTCAGCCCGCGGGCACGACCGACGCGGACGGGACGGCCCAGCGCCTGCTGCGCATAGTCGGCGATCCCCTTCAGTTCGGCACCGCCGCCGGTCAGCACGACCTGTCGCCCGACCGGATCGTCGAAGTTCAACCGGCGCAGTTCCTTGCCGATCTCGCCGACCAGTCGTTCGAGCCGCTGGCGGATGGTGGTGATGAGCTGCGCGCGGGTGATGCGGGTCCCTTCCGAATCCTCCTCGGCGCGGACCGGGGCGACCTCGATCATGTCGTGATTGTCGCGCGGGGACATGTTGGCCGACCCGTAGAAGCATTTGAGCCGTTCGGCCTGTGCGCGGTTGGTGCCGAAGGCGGAGGCGACGTCGTCGGTAATGTCGCTGGCACCCATCGCGATCGAGGCGAGGCCGGTCAGCACGCCATTGGCGAAGACCGAGACGTTGGTGATCCCCGCCCCGATTTCGACCAGTGCGACACCCAGTTCGCGCTCCTCCTCCGACAGACATGCCAAACCGGTCGCGACGGGGGCAGCGACGATCGATTTGGTTTCGAGATGCGCCGAACGGACGCACAGGTCGAGATTGCGGACCGGCGAGCCTTCGGTGGCGACGACATGGATCTCGACGCCCAACCGGTCGGCGTGCAGCCCCTTCGGCTCCTTCACCCCGCCAAGCCCGTCGAGCGTGTAGCGCATCGGTTGCGCGTGCAGCACCATGCGCTGTCCCGGATCGATGGCGTTGCGGCCGGCCTTCAGCAGCGCATCGATATCGGATTGCTCGACGCGGTGGCCGCCGAGATCGACCTCCAGCTTGACGATATCGGACACGAGGCCGCCCGCCGAGAAGCTGACCCACACATCCTCGATATTGAAGCCGGCGATGCGTTCGGCCTGTTCGACCGCCTCGCGGACCGCCGTCTCGGTCGCCTTCATGTCCGCAATATAGCCGCGCTTGACGCCCCTGCTTTCGCGCTGGCCGGTGCCGAGCACGGTCAGTTCGCCGCTGTCGTCGGCGCGCGCGATCAGTGCCGACACTTTCGACGTGCCGATGTCGAGTGCGGTGATGATTCCTTCCGGTGCCGTCTTCGCCATATGCCCCCCCTGTTCAGTCGGCGTCGGTCAGCGGTGCCGCCGCCGCCTGATTGTCCGACCCGTCATCCTCGACCTCGTTCGGCGTCGCATGCTTCATCCGCACGACCAGCTTGGTCGGATCGCGCAGGTCGAACCGGTCATAGCCCTTGCCGAGCAGGCCCAGCGTGCCGTCCAGTTGCGCGAACTTGACCAGCGCCTTTGCCGACTCGGCGTCCCCTTCGGGCAGGACCAGCCGTTCGCCGGTCTGGAACAAGATGTCCCAGCGGCGATTGCCGACCCACACCGCCGCCTTCACCACCGGTTTGAGCGCGGGCGCGGCGGCCATCAGCTTGCGATAGGCGGGTTCCTGCGCATTGGCGCCATCGCCGATCACCAGCGGCAGGCGCGGCATGCGGTTGGGCTGAACCCCGTCGAGGAGCACGCCGCCCTCGTCGATCAGCATCAACTGCCCCTTGTTCTGCCACACCGCCGCCGGATCGCGTTCGACCACGTCGACGACCAGCGTGTCGGGCAGGCGGCGCGAGACGCGCGCATCGGCGATCCAGCCATAGCCGAGCAGCTTCTGTCGCGTGGCGTCGAGATCGACCAGCGGCATCGCCCGCGACCGCTGATCGAGCGCGACGGCATAGACCGAGGTCGCGTCCATGCGCTTCAGGCCCGTCACTTCGATCTGTTCGACGCGGAAGCCCGCCGATCCGACCGCTTCGGCAGCGGCGACGCCGACCATGCCGAACAGGCCGAACCAGTTGGCGAGCGCGATGACGATGGCGCCCGCGCCGGCGGTCAGGCTCCAGCCGACGATCCGGCGGGCGGTGGCGGCGCCACCGGGCAGTGCCGCCACCGCCTGATCGAGCACAGAGGCGCGGACCGGGCGCTTCTGCTGAACGCGGCGCTTGGGCTTGACGGTGCGGGTCTGGACGACGCGCTTGCCGGTCTGGGTCATCGCATCGCCTCTTCCACGATCCAGCCGACGAGTTGTTCGTAGCTCATGCCGACATGGCGCGCCTGTTCGGGAACGAGGCTCAAGGGGGTCATGCCGGGCTGGGTATTGGTTTCGAGGATGAACAGGCCCTCGATGCCCTGCGTATCGTCCCAGCGGAAGTCGGTGCGCGACGCGCCCTTGCAGCCGAGCACGCGGTGGGCGGTGACGGCATAGGCCATGCACGCCTGCGCGATATCGTCGGGAATGTCGGCGGGGCAGACATGTTCGGTCAGGCCGTCGGTATATTTGCTGTCGTAATCGTAGAAGCCGCTCTTGGGCTTCAATTCGGTGACGCCGAGCGCACGGTCGCCGAGCACGGCGGTGGTCAGTTCGCGACCACGGATAAAGGGTTCGGCGAGGAGTTCGTCGAATTCCTGCCATGGCCCCTTCGCGTCCTTGGCGATCGGATTGCCATAGTTGCTGTCGTCGGTGACGATCGCGACGCCGACCGAGGATCCTTCGCTGACCGGTTTCAGGACATAGGGGCGCGGGAGCGGGTCGCGTTCGTGGAGTTCGGCGGTCTTGACGATCCGGCCGCCGGGCATGGGGACGCCGGCTGGGACGAGCGCGTGCTTGGTCAGCACCTTGTCGATGGCGATGACCGAGGTGGCGAGGCCGCTATGGGTGTAGCGCAGCCCCATCAGGTCCATCATGCCCTGCACCGTGCCGTCCTCGCCGGGCGAGCCGTGCAGCGCGTTGAAGACGAGGTCGGGCTTCGCTTCGGTCAGGCGCGCGGCGATGTTGCGGTCCATGTCGATGCGGGTGACGCGGTGGCCGAGCGACTCGAGCGCGGTGGCGACGCCGTTGCCGGACATGAGCGAGACTTCGCGTTCCGACGACCAGCCCCCCATGAGGACGACGATGTGCAGGGGGTCGGTCACGCGGTCGGTTCCTTTGCTATCACACTATACCCGTTTGCTTCGAGCGCAGGGTCGAGCTTGTCGAGACCCGAAGTCGAGAAGGGGTTGCCCCAAACGACGATGTTCTCGACGGGCGCTTCTCGACTACGCTCGAAGCTGCTCGAACCAAACGGCAGGGTTTGGCAAAGATCAGTCACGCCACCCCCACCCGCTGGATTTCCCATTCGAGCGTCACGCCCGAGGCGGCGAGCACCTTCGCGCGGACTTCCTCGCCCAGCGCCTCGATATCGGCGCTGGTGGCGTTGCCGGTGTTGAGCAGGAAATTGCAGTGTTTTTCCGACACCTGCGCGTCGCCCTTGCGCAGCCCCCGGCAGCCGGCGGCGTCGACCAGCGCCCATGCCTTGTGGCCGTCGGGGTTCTTGAAGGTCGATCCGCCGGTCTTAGAGCGGAGCGGCTGCGAGGCTTCGCGGGCAGCGGCGATGCGGTCCATTTCGGTCTGGATCGCCACTGGATCGCCTGCTTCGCCGCGGAAGGTGGCGGAGACGACGATCGCGCCTTCGGGCAGGTCGCTGTGGCGGTAGCGATAGTTGAGGTCGGCTTTTCCCAGCGTCGTCAGCGTGCCGTCGCGGGTCACGACCTGCGCCTCGACCAGCACGTCGGCGACCTCGCGGCCATAGGCGCCGCCGTTCATCCGTACGAAGCCGCCGACCGTGCCGGGGATCGAGCGGAGGAACTCGACGCCGGCGATGCCAGCATCGCGCGCGGTCGAGGAGACGAGGATGCCGCTCGCCCCGCCGCCGCAGGTCAGCGTCAGGCCGTCTGCCGCGACCCGGGCGAACGGCTTGCCGAGGCGGACGACGACGCCGGGCACGCCACCGTCGCGGACGATCAGGTTGGAGCCGAGACCCAGCCCCATGACCGGGACCGACGGGTCGAGTGCGCGGAGGAAGTCGCTAAGGTCGTCCGTGTCGGCCGGTTCGAACAGCCACTGCGCCGCGCCGCCCGCCTTGAACCAGACGAGCGGGGCCAGCGGTGCGTTCGCGGTCAGCCGGCCACGGACCGGCGGCAGGTTCATTTGCCGACGCCCCAGAAGCGCGCCCAGGCGGTCCATGCCTCGGCCTGCGCATCGGCGACCTGCTTGCCAACTTCGCCGAGGTCGCGCTGTTCGGCGGTGTCGAGCAGCTTCTTCGCCGCATCGAGCTGCGCCTGTTGCGCGCGCAGGATTTCGCGCTGCATCTCGATCGCGGTGGAGAACCAGTCGCTCATGCCAGCTTGCCCTCGATCGCGGCGGGCAGGCCGGCGGCGATCTTGGTGATGTCGCCGGCACCGAGGCAGACGATCAGGTCGCCCTCTTGCCCTTCGGCCGCAAGTGCCTTGGCAAGCGCGTCCTTGTCGGCGGCGACCTGTGCCGAACGGTGGCCACGCAGGCGGATTCCGTCGACCAGCGCCTCGGCACTGACGCCAGCGACCGGGGCTTCACCGGCGGCATAGACGGGGAGGACATGGACGGCGTCGGCGTCGTTGAACGCCTGTGCGAACTCGTCCATCAGCGCGCCGAGACGGCTGTAACGATGCGGCTGGACGACGGCGATCACCCGGCCGCCGGTCGCTTCGCGTGCGGCGGAGAGGACGGCGCGGATTTCGACCGGATGGTGGCCGTAATCGTCGATGACGGTCATGCCCGCCACTTCGCCGACACGGGTGAAGCGGCGCTTCACGCCGCCGAACTTGGCGAAACCCTGCGCGATGGTCGCGTCGTCGAGGCCCAGTTCGACCGCGACGGCGATCGCCGCCAGCGCGTTCTGGACATTGTGGCGGCCGGCCATCGGCAAATGGATGCCGGCGATCGTCCGCGTCTGGCCGTCGCGGTCGCGCACGACGCAGTCGAACCGGTTGCCGTCGCGGCCCGCCGTCACCTCGACACCGCGCACGTCGGCCTGGGCGGCAAAGCCATAGGTGACGATGCGGCGGTCGCGGATGCGCGGGATCAGCGCCTGCACCTCGGGATGGTCGAGGCACAGCACCGCCGCGCCGTAGAAAGGCACATTCTCGATGAATTCGACATAGGCGTCCTTCGCCCGGTCGAAGCTGCCATAATGGTCGAGATGTTCGGGGTCGATGTTGGTGACGACCGCGATCGTGCCGTCGAGGCGCAGGAAGCTGCCGTCGCTCTCGTCCGCCTCGACCACCATCCAGTCGGAGGCACCGAGCCGGGCGTTCGAGCCATAGCTGTTGATGATGCCGCCATTGATGACGGTCGGGTCGACGCCGCCGGCGTCGAGCAGCGCCGCGATCAGCGAGGTCGTGGTCGTCTTGCCATGCGTCCCCGCAACGGCAACCGTCGATTTCAGCCGCATCAGTTCGGCGAGCATTTCCGCGCGGCGCACCACCGGAATGCGTTTCGCCAGCGCATGGTCGCGTTCGGGATTGCCGGGCTTGATCGCGGTCGAGGTGACGACGACCGCCACGCCCTCCACATTTTCCGCCCTATGACCGATATGCACGTCGATGCCGCGCGCGCGCAGGCCGTCGACGACATAGCCCTCGGCGACGTCCGATCCCTGCACCTTATAGCCGAGATTGTGCATCACCTCGGCAATGCCCGACATGCCGATGCCGCCGATGCCGACGAAATGGATCGTGCCGATATCGGTCGCGACACCCTTCACGCAAATGCTTCCTTCTGTCGTTTGGCGGGGGCGACCTTGCCCACTTTCGCCTTTGGTGCGTCGATGCTTTCGACCAGATCGGCCATATCGCGCACCGCGAACGGCCGCCCGCAACTACGCGCACGCGCCGCCGCGTTGGCGAGCGCAGCGGGATCGAGGCCGAGCTTCTGAATCTGCTTGGCCAGTTCCGCGGGGGTGAATTGCGACTGGGCGATCGCACGCGCGCCACCGGCCGACACGATCTCGCGGCAATTCGCGGTCTGATGATCGTCGGTCGCGCCGGGCAGCGGCACGAGGATCGCGGGACGCCCCGCCGCAGTCAGTTCGGCGATCGTCGACGCCCCTGCGCGCGCGATGACGACATGCGCCCATGCCAGCCGGTCGGGCAGGTCGGGCAGATAGGTCGCGATTTCCGCCGGAATGCCATGTTCGGCATATTTGGCACGCACCGCATCGATATCCTCGATCCGCGCCTGATGCGTCACCTGCATCCGGCGACGGAACGCGACCGGCAACAGCGCGAGACCATCGGGCACGACCTGGCTCAGCACGCTTGCCCCCTGGCTGCCGCCGGTGACCAGTACGCGGAAGATGCCATCGGCATCGAGTTGCGGATAGGGACGCTCGCGCAAGCCCAGCACGCTGTCGCGCACCGGATTGCCGACCAGATGCGTCTTGGGGACATGCTTGTCCTTCAGCCGCTCGACCGCCTCATAGCTGGTCGCGATGGCATCGACGCTGCCCGCGACCAGCCGGTTGACCCGGCCGAGCACGGCGTTCTGTTCGTGGACGATCGTCGGCACCTTCTGCGCAAAGGCGGCAAGCAGCGCGGGTAGCGCCGGATAGCCGCCAAAGCCGATCACGGCGGCGGGGCGGAACGTCCTGTACAGTTCGATCGCCATCGACCGCCCGGCCAGCATCTGCCGACCGGCCTTCAGCCAGCCGATCGGGCCGCCGCTCAACCGCCCGGCGGGCAGGACGTGCGTCTGGATACCGTCGAACAGGTCGGGAAAGCGCACGCCGCGTTCGTCGCTGACCAGCGCGACACGGTGGCCACGCCGGGTCAGTTCGACCGCCAGCGCCGCCGCCGGGACCATATGCCCCCCGGTGCCCCCGGCGGCGAGGACATAATGTTTGCTCATTTCGCTCCGCTCCAGCGCTGCTGGCCATAGGGTGAGCGGGTCAGATACGGGTTCCGGCGGGTGAAAGCGAGCAGCAGTCCCATCCCGATCGACAGCGCGATCATCGACGACCCGCCATAGGAAATGAACGGCAGCGTCATTCCCTTCGACGGCGCGATACCGACATTGACCGCCATGTTGATGAGCGCCTGCGCCCCGAACTGTACCGCCAGGCCGGCGGCGGCGAGCAGCTTGAACGCGTCTTCCTCATCGAGCAGACGGACGAACACCCGCACGACGATGGCGAGGAAGATCAGTGCGATGATGCCGCAGGCGATCAGGCCGAACTCCTCGCCCACCACGGCGAAGATATAGTCGGTATGCGCTTCGGGCAGCTTGAACTTCACCCGCCCGCCGCCGGGACCGGTGCCGATCGCGCCACCGGCGGTCAGCACGGCATGGGCCATGTCGACCTGATAGCTGTCGGTCGCGGCACTTTCGGGATCCGGAAACAGGAAGCCGTCGATGCGAACCCGCGCCGTGCCGTAGAAGGTGTAGGCGGCAGCGACCAGCCCGACCCCTGCCCCGCCGAGCAACGCCATGGTCCGCACCGGAATGCCCGCGACGATCAGCAGTGCCGCCCAGACGCCGCAGAAGATCACCGTCTGGCCGAAATCGGGCTGCAGCATCAGGCAGCCGGCGATGACCGCGGTCAGCGCGCCGGTGACCAGCAGCATCGGCAGTTGCGGATCCTTGGCCCGCAGCGACAGCAACCACGCGGTCGTGACGATGAACATGGGTTTCAGGAACTCGGACGGCTGGAACTGGCCAATGCCGAGGCTGACCCAGCGTCGTGCGCCGTTCGCCTCGACCCCCACGAAGGGCGTGACCATCAGTGCGAGGACCAGCACCGCAGTGCCGAGCAGGCACAACCGCCGGGCGAACGTGACCGGCAGCATCGACACCGCGATCATCACCGGGAAGGACAGGCCGATCCACCCCGCCTGTCGCCAGAAATACATCATCGGCGGCACGGTGACGTCGCCGCCCGAGTAGCGGACGGCAGAGGCGGGCGAGGCCGCCGCGACCGCGACCAGCCCGATCGCGATCAGCACCATCGCGATCAGCAGCAGCACCCGGTCGACTTCGCGGAACCACGCGCCGATCGGCGAGCGGGCGCTGCGCCCCTGGATGGTTTCAACGCGTTGCCGCAGCGCGCGCACATCCCGCCCGCGTCCGATATCGGTCATCGCAAAGCCTCCACCGCTGCTGCGAAGGCGCGGCCGCGCGCTTCGAAATCGCTATACTGGTCGAATGATGCGCAGGCCGGCGACAGGAGGACCGTGTCGCCGGGCTGCGCCTGTGCGGCGGCGCTGCGGACCGCCGCGTCGAGGGTGCCGGCATTCTCGACCGGCATGTCGGGGGCGAGCAACTCGGCGAAACGATCGGCGGCGGTGCCGATGGTGTAGGCGCGCACGACATTGCCGAAGCCGGGGCGGCAGGCATCGAGGTCGTCGGACTTGGCGAGGCCGCCGACGATCCAATGGATGCGACCGAACGCGTTGAGCGCCGGCGCGGTGGAATCGGGGTTTGTCGCCTTGCTGTCGTCGACATAGGCGACGCCCTCTACGTCGGCGACGTGCGCCATGCGGTGTGGCAGCGCGCGGTAGCTTTGCAGGCCGGCGCGGATGGTGTCGGCGTCGAGGCCGAGCGCTTCGCACACGGCGATGGCGGTCAGCGCGTTCTGGGCATTGTGCGGGCCGGCGAGCGCGGGGCCATAGGCGGGCGCATCGGCGGGCACGGCGATGCGGGTCGCGTGCGGCAGGGTGTCGGCGATGGCGGTCGACATCGGGTCACCCGTGCCGATGATCGCGGCATGGCCGGACGATTGCATCGCGAACAGGCGAGCCTTCGACGCGGCATAGGCTTCGAAGCCGGCATAGCGGTCGAGATGGTCGGGGGTGATGTTGAGCAGCACTGCGACGTCGCAGTCGAGACTGGTCGTCAGGTCGATCTGGTAGCTCGACAGTTCGAGGACATAGACGCCGCCCGCGGGCAACGGGTCCTGCGCGAGGATCGGCAGGCCGATATTGCCGCCCATGCGCGCGGGGATGCCGGCTTGGTCGAGGATGTGGTGGACAAGCGCAGTGGTGGTCGACTTGCCGTTGGTGCCGGTGATGCCGACGACCTTGTGCGGGGGGAGGTCTCGGCGAGCCTGCGCGAAGAGTTCGATGTCGCCGATGATGGGGACACCGCCGGCATACTGGGCGATCGGGTGGCGGTTGAGCGGTACGCCGGGCGAGACGACGATGCCGTCCAGATCGTAGACCTCGACGGCGTCCAACGTCATCGGATCGGCAAACACCAAAGCCCTCTCCCCCATGGGGGAGAGGGTTGGGAGAGGGGGTGTGGCGGGAGATGGCGTAGAAGAAGAAGGCCCCTCTCCCCGACCCTCTCCCCGCAAGCGAGGAGAGGGAAACAGGGCGTCGCGCTTTGCTGCATCACCGTCCCACGCCACGACCTCCGCGCCACCGGCGAGCAGCGCCCGCACCGTCGCCGCGCCGGAGCGGGCCAGTCCCAGCACCGCGAACCTCTTCCCCGCCCAGGCGGTGGCGACAATCACCGCAGTTTCAGCGTCGAGAGGCCGGCGAGCGCCAGCACGAAGGCGATGATCCAGAAGCGGATCACGACCGTCGCCTCGGCCCAGCCGAGCTGTTCGAAATGATGGTGGATCGGCGCCATGCGGAAGATGCGCTTGCCGGTGCGCTTGTACCAGAACACCTGGATGATGACCGACAGCGCCTCGACTACGAACAGCCCGCCGATGATGGCCAGCACGATTTCGTGATGCGACGATACGGCGATCGCGCCCAGCGCGCCGCCCAGCGCGAGGCTGCCGGTATCGCCCATGAACACCGCCGCCGGGGGCGCATTATACCACAGGAACGCCAGCCCCGCCCCCACGATCGCGCCGCAGAACAGCGCGAGGTCGCCCGCCCCCAGCACGTGCGGGATGCCGAGATAGGCGGCGAACTTGGCGTTGCCGACCATATAGACGATCAGCATCAGCGCGACCGAGGCGATGATGACCGGCATGGTGGCGAGCCCGTCCAGCCCGTCGGTCAGGTTCACCGCATTGCCGAACGCGACGATCGTGAAGGCGGCGAAGATGACGTAGAACGGCCCCAGATCGATCGCGACGCCCGAGAAGAACGGCACGTACAGCATCGTACCGGTCTGGCGGATGATGATCCAGCTCGCGACCCCGGCGATGAAGAATTCGAGCAGCAGGCGCACCCGGCCCGACACGCCCGCGGTGCTCGCCTTGCGCACCTTGTCATAATCGTCGAGGAAACCGATCGCTGCGAAGCCGAGCGTCACGAACAGGCACGCCCAGACGAACGGGTTGGCAAGGTCCATCCACAGCAGCACCGACGTGGTGAGCGAGGTGAGGATCATCAGCCCGCCCATGGTCGGCGTGCCGCGCTTGGCGAGGTGGGTCTGCGGCCCGTCGAGGCGGATCGGCTGCCCCTTGCCCTGGCGCACGCGCAGCCAGCCGATGAAGCGCGGACCGATGATCAGGCCGAGGAACAGCGCCGTCGCCGTCGCCGCACCGGTGCGGAACGACAGATAGCGGAACAGGTTCAGCACACCGGGAAAGCCAAGATATTCGGCAATTTCGTACAACATCAGTCCTGGCCCCACAGGTCGGCGACGACCCGCGCCAGCCCCACCCCGTTCGATCCCTTTACGAGCACCGCGTCGCCCGGCAGCAGCAGGTCCGACAGGACCCGCGTGGCGGCGGCGGCGTCGGGCACATGGACGGTTTCGACGCGCCCCTCAAGCGCCTTGGCGAGGGGGAGCATCCCTTCCCCCACCAATATGGCGCGCGAAACACCCGCTTCGTCGACGGGGACCGCCAGCGCGGCGTGATAGGCGTCCGAAGACTCGCCGAGCTCGCGCATTTCGCCGAGCACCGCGACGCGGCGTTCGGCACGTTCGGCGGCCAGCACCTTCAGCGTCGCGCGCATCGAGGCAGGATTGGCGTTGTAGCTTTCGTCGATGACCAGCGCCTCGCCGTCGCCGACCTTGATCCGCCGCCGCGCGCCACGCCCGGCGAGACCGTCGAGATCGGCGAGCGCAAGACCGGCGACGCCGAGATCGCCGCCGAACGCATCGACCGCCGCCATCACCGCCAGCGAATTGGCGACCCAATGTTCGCCGGGCGGGGCGAGCGTATAGCTGATCTCGCGATCGCCTAGCCGGGCGGTTACGAAGCTGTCGCCGCTCGACAGGCGGACATGTTCGATTGCGCGGACATCGGCGCCGTCGCGCAACCCGAAGGTGACGATGCGGCCGGCATGGGGCTGTGCGGCGGCGATCAGCGTGTCGCGATGCGGGCTGTCATACGGCACGATGGCGACGCCGCCGGGGGTAAGCCCTTCGAAAATCTCACCCTTGGCGCGGGCGATCGCATCTTCGCCGGTGAAGAATTCGGTGTGCGCCGGCGCGATGGTGGTGATGATCGCGATATCCGGCCGGACCAGCCGGGTCAGCTTCGACAGCTCGCCCGCATGGTTCATGCCCATTTCGAGCACCGCCGCCCGCGTCGCCGCCGGCATCCGCGACAGGCTGAGCGGCACGCCAGTATGGTTGTTGTAGCTTTTGACCGATCGATGCGCCTGACCGAAGGTGACTCGGTCGAGCGCCGCGAACAATGCCTCCTTGGTGCCGGTCTTGCCGACCGATCCGGTCACGCCGATGATCCGCCCGGCCACGCGCGCGCGGGCGGCATGGGCGAGCTGGTCGAGCGCAACGATGGTGTCGGACACCAGCACGTGCGGCCCGTCGACCGGTTGCGATACCAGCGCCCCTGCCGCCCCTTGCGCAAACGCCTGCGCGACGAAGCGGTGGCCATCGGTCGCTTCGCCCGACAGCGCGACGAACAGGTCGCCGGGGCCGACCTCGCGGCTGTCGAAGGCTACGCCGTCCGCATGGAAGTCGGCGGAAGCAACCCCGCCGGTCGCAGCGGCGATCGCTGCCGAGGTCCAGAGCGGACCGACTCCATCAGCCCGCACAGTCACGCGCCACCTGCACGTCGTCGAAGGGCAGAATCATGTCGCCGACGATCTGGCCCTGCTCATGCCCCTTGCCCGCGATCAGCACGATGTCGCCGGCCTGCGCCATCTCGCACGCGGCACGGATCGCGGCGCGGCGGTCGCCGATCTCGGTGGCGTTCGGCGCGCCCTCCAGCACCTGCGCGCGGATCGTCGCGGCGTCCTCGGTGCGGGGATTGTCGTCGGTGACGATCGCGACATCGGCATGGGTCGCGACGACCTCGCCCATCGGCGCGCGCTTGCCGGTATCGCGGTCGCCGCCCGCGCCGAACACGACGATCAGCCGGCCTTCGGCATGCGGACGCAGCGCCGCGATGGCGGCTTCCAGCGCGTCGGGGGTATGCGCATAGTCGACATAGACCGGCGCGCCGTTCGGCAGGATCACCGCGCGCTCCAGTCGCCCGCGCACCGGCTGCAACCGGGCCAACCCGGCCAACGTCGCGGCGAGCGTTCCGCCGGTCGCCAGTACAAGGCCAGCCGCCGTCAGCGCGTTCGCCGCCTGATAGGCACCGATCAGCGGCAGTTGCACCTTGTGCGCCTGCCCCTCGGCCTCGATCGTCAGCGCCTGGCCGAGCAGGCTCGGCTCGCGTCCCGTAAGGCGCAGCGTGTCGCCATGTTCGCCGACGGTGATGAGCGTGTTGCCGCGCACCCGCGCCAGATCGATCACGCGGTCGGCATGCGGATCGTCAACCCACACCACCGCCGTACCGTCATCGGCCAGCATCTCGGCGAACAGCCGCAGCTTGGCGGTCAGATAGGTCGCCATGTCGCCGTGATAGTCGAGGTGATCGCGACTGAGATTGGTGAAGGCGGCGGCGCGGACCGGCAGTCCTTCGGTGCGATATTGCGACAGGCCGTGGCTCGACGCCTCGAACGCGACATGGGTCACGCCTTCGCGCGCCAGCCCGGCGACGTTCGACAGGAAGGTGACGATGTCGGGCGTGGTCAGCCCGGTGGTGACGCGTTCGTCGGCGGTGGTGACGCCCAGCGTGCCGATCGACGCGGCATGATGCCCCTGCATCCGCCAAAGCTGACGCACCATTTCGACGGTGCTGGTCTTGCCATTGGTGCCGGTGACCGCGACGCAGGTCGGCGGAAACGGCGCGAAGAACTGTGCAGCGGCACGGGCGAAGGCCTCGCGCGGATCGCGGGCGGCGATATGGACCGCGCCCTCCACGACCGCTTCGGGGCGGGCGACGACGGCGATCGCGCCGGCAGCGATGGCAGCGGGGATGAAGTCCTCGCCGTTGACCCGCGCCCCTTCGAACGCGCCGAACACGGTGCCCGGTGCGACCTTGCGATGGTCGATCGCAAACCCCGTGACGATCTGCGGTTCGCCACCGCCGGTAATCGTTCCCAATCTCATTCCACGTTCGCCAGCTTCTTCGCATCACCCGGCGCGCGCCACAGCAGCCCGCGCAATCCGGTGACGTCGATATCGGCATTGGCGTCGGGAATCACCCCCAACAATGGTCCGGTGCGAGAGATGACCCGGCTGACGACCGGGGCGGCGGTCCATGCCGCGCTGGTGAAGCCGAAGGTTTCCTTCGTCCCCTTCGGACTGTCGAGCATCGCGATCACGACATAGCGCGGGCGATCCATCGGGAAGACCGCGGCGAAGGTGGATACGTTGACCTTCTTCGAATAGCCGCCGCCGGCGCCGACCGTTTCGGCGGTGCCGGTCTTGCCACCGACGCGGAAACCGGGGGCCTCCGCCTTCCGACCGGTGCCGTCGGTGACGATCAGGCGCAGCAGCGCGCGCATCTTGGCGCTGGTCGCCTCCGAAAAGACCCGGCGTCCGGCGGGTGCCTGTCCGGGCTTCAGCTTCATCAGCGTCGCCGGGCGCCAGATGCCGCCATTGACCAGCGCGGCATAGGCGCTGGCAAGGTGCAGCGGGGTGACGGCGATGCCGTGACCATAAGCGGTGGTCATCGTCGTCGTCCGGCCCCAGTAATGCGGCCAGATGGGGCGCGACTTTTCGACCTCCAGATCGGGCGCCGCGTCGAAATGCAGCGAGCGGAACAGCTTTTCCATCCGCGCCTGCCCCATTTCGTCGGCGATGCGGGCCGTGCCGATGTTCGACGAATGGACGAGGATCTCGGGGATGTTCATCCAACGCTTCTGGGCATGATCGTCGCGGATGCGGAAGCCGCCCACCGCCAGCGGCTGCGTCGCATCATAGCGCTTCGACAGCGACGGCACGACGCCGTCGTCGAGCGCGGCGGCCATGGTCAGCGGCTTGAACGCCGACCCGAGTTCGTACACGCCCTGCGTCACCGTATTCATCTGACCGGTGTTGGCGGTGACGTGGTTGGGATTGAAGGTCGGCAGCGAGGTCATGGCGATGACTTCGCCGGTATCGCTGTCGAGGACGATGCCTCCGGCGCCGCGTGCCTGGAACACCGCCATCGCATTGGCGAGCTCGCTTTCCAGCGCCGCCTGTACCCGGGTGTCGAGGCTGAGCGCGACCGGACGCCCGCGCTCGGCCGGGTCGACCAGCCGCGCGTCGAGGAACTTCTCCATACCGCGCACGCCGCGCCCGTCCATGTCGAGATAGCCGAGCGCATGCGCCGCCATCGCGCTCTGCGGATAGAGGCGTTCGGGTTCGCGCCCGAGCGCGATGCCGGGTTCGCCCAGCGCATTCACCTGCTGCACCAGTTCGGGCAGCGCGCGGCGGCGAAGATAGACGAAGCTGCGGTCGAGATTGAGCTGCGCGTAATAATAGCCGGCGTCATGGTCGGGCATCAGTGCCGCCAGCTGTTCGGCCAGTTGCCGCTTGTCGCCGATCACCTTGTCGGGGCGCACGGCGATCGACCATGCATCGATGGTGCGCGCCAGCGGCGCGCCGTTGCGATCGACCAGATCGCCGCGCAACGGGACCAGCGCCGATTCCGCAGCGATCGCCGAGCGCGGTTCGGCCATGACGCCGAGCAGCATCAGCCGCACGAGAATCGCCGCCACCCCTGCCGCGAACAGCAGCATCAGCACCATCAACCGATAATGGGCGATGTTCACCAGCGTATGGCGCGCGCCGTCGGCACGCTGCTGGTTGAGCGGCGGGGCGACGACGACGATCACGGGCGGGCGGCTTCCTTGCGGGCGGAACGGGCCAGATCGGCCATGGTCGCATCGCTTAGCAGGGTTCGGTCGAGCATCGCCACCGCCCGCGCCTTGGCCGGGATCACATCGGCCTTTGCCGTCTGGACCGGACCGACCGGCCTGACGGTACGGGCGGGCTCGGCCTTCACCGGCGTCGGGGCGGCGGCGGGTGCAGCGGCGGCAGGCGCGGGTTCGGGCGTCGGGGGTGCGAGTTCCATCGGCGCGCTCGGCACGACATAGGCGAGCGCGACGTTACCGCCCTCGGTCCGGCCCGGCAGCGACGCCAGCTGGTGTTCGCCGCCGACATATTGTTCGGCGCGCGGCGCGGCGAGCGCCAGCACGTCCCCGTTCCAGCGTTCGAGCTGCGCCATGTTCGCGCGAGTGTCGAATTCGGTTTCCAGCGCGCGGATATCCTTGCGCGCCTGTACGATCGATCGCTCGACCGCCTCGACCCGGCCGCGCTCGGCCGCCCCCTGCGAAATGACGAGGTAGAAGGCGGGCGCCATCACGCCGATCGCCACCAGCTTGCCCAACGTTCCGAACCCGAACGCACCCATCACATCGCACTCCCGTTCGAACTCCACGGCGCGGACGCCGTGCGAATGGCCGCACGCAACGTCGCTGAACGCGCGCGCGGGTTGATCGTCACTTCTTCGTCACCTGGCCGCACCGCCTTGGCGATGCTGCCGAAACTGGCCGCCGGTCCCTGCACCACCACCGGGCGGTGGCGCGAACCGGCAGGCATCGCCCCGCCGCGCTCGCGCAGGAACCGCTTGACGATGCGGTCCTCGAGGCTGTGGAAACTGACCACCGACAGCCGCCCGCCCGGGCGCAACACCCGCTCGGCCGCATCCAGCCCGGCGGTCAGTTCGCCCAGTTCGTCGTTCAGGTGGATGCGAATCGCCTGGAACGCGCGGGTTGCCGGGTCCTTCTTCTCGTGCGGACGATGACCGAGCGCGCGGCGGACCACGGCGGCGAGTTCGCCGGTACGCGACAACGGCCGCGCGCCGACGATGAAGTTCGCGACGCGGCGATGGCGCGGCTCCTCGCCATAGCGGTCGAGCACGTCCGAAATCTCGGCCTCGTCGGCGGTGTTGAGCCATTCGGCCGCCGTCATTCCTTCCCGGCTCATCCGCATGTCGAGCGGGCCATCCGATTGAAAGGAAAAGCCGCGATCGGCCTGATCGAGCTGCATCGACGACACGCCGATATCCATCACGACCCCGTCGACCGCGTCAATGCCGCGCGCCGCCAATTCGCCCGCCATCGCCGAAAAAGGCGCTTCGATCAGCGTCAGCCGGTCACCGGCCTCGTCGAGCAGCGGCTTGGCGGCGGCATGCGCGGTCGGGTCGCGGTCGAACGCGATCACCCGCGCGCCCGCCGCAAGCATGGCACGCGTATAGCCGCCCGCGCCGAACGTCGCGTCGACATGGGTCTCGCCAGGCTGGATCGCGAGTGCCGCGACCGCTTCGTTCAGCAGGACCGGGATATGCGGAGCGGCGGTCATTGCAGCCCCTTCTCTTCCATCAGGAAAGCGCACAGCTCGCGCGTGTCTGCGTCGATCTCTTCGTCGGCGATCAGGGTGAACGGGTCCCAGATGTTGAAGGTGTCGCCGCGCCCATGGAAGAACGCCCATTTGTCGATCTTCGCCCGGCGGCGGTAGAAGGTCGGCAGCACGAAGCGACCGGCGCTGTCGAACGGCGCCGATTCGAGATTGCCGAACGCCTTGCCCGCGACGTTATAGTCGGTGTCGACATCCTCATCGCTGCCCTGCGGCCGGCGCGAGTACAGGATCTTGGGCCAGGCGGTGTCGAACGCACTGAGGCAGACATGCTTGCCATGGCGTTTGACGAGCAGTTCGCGGGCGTCGGCATTCTTCTCCAGCACCGAGCGCAGCTTGGCAGGCACTGCGACGCGACCCTTCGCGTCGACCGCCTGTAGCCCGTAGCTCAGGTAGAGTTCCCTGTCCGACACATCGCCCCTGTTTGGTGACGCAGGAGAAGCGTCGCGCCCGGCAAATACGCGCCGCGCGAGAAAGTTCGACGATCCCAGGACCTGCCCCCTGTGACGGTTCGAGAGGTACCAAAACTACACTTGGGTCACAATGGGAGAAGTTGGGTGAGAGTGGGATTTTACCCCACCAGACCGGTGGATTGTGGGCTGTACGTTGTTTGTTCGCCCACCGATTGTGGACAGCAGGGCGCGCGCCGATGGGATCGCCCCCCACCGGGACCGGAAATGAATGGGCATCATTGGGATTGGCGACCGGACAGAGGCTAGCTAGGGGGCGCGGGCAACGAATTTACGGTAATCGGTGCCGCGCGTACGCGGTCAGCGCGCTTCGGCGAACGTCGCGTTGTTGCCGGGCGCGGTACCGGGTGCGATGCCCAGTTCGGCGAGCGGTTCGTCGGGATTGCCGGCGGTCAGGTTGGCGAGCGCGACATTGGCCGATTCATCGACCGCGGTGACGTCCTCGGTAATCGGCGGCTCGTCGATCGCCGAGCGGAACAGCGCACTGGCGAGCACGATCAGCAGCACGACCAGCACCAGACCGGTCGCCCCGACGCGCAGGCGTTGCAGCAGTTGCGATTGATCGGACCGTGGCAACATTCGGACGCTTGTTACGCCGAAGTCCCCGCGCTGTCGACCGCCAAGCCCTTCGCCGTTAACCATTCGGGATTGTACAGCGTCGAAAGGTAGCGGAAGCCGGTATCGCACAGGATCGTCACGACCCGGCTGCCCGGCCCCAATTGCCGTGCCAGCAGCACTGCCCCGGCAACGTTGATGCCTGACGACAGGCCGAGGCACAGCCCTTCTTCCGCCAGCAGGCGACGGACCCAAACCATGCCTTCCGCGTCCGACACGCGGAACTGGGTATCGACCGGAGCGCCATCGAGATTGGCGGTGATCCGCCCCTGCCCAATCCCCTCAGCAACCGACGATCCCTCCGACCGCAACTCACCGCAGGCATAATAGTCGTACAGCGCCGCGCCGTGTGGATCGGTCAGGGCGATGGTGACCGATTCGTCCTTTTCCTTGAGCCCCAGCCCGACCCCGGCCAGCGTTCCGCCGGTCCCGGCCGCGCAGGTGAAGCCGTCGATCCGCCCGCCCATCTGCTCCCAGATCTCGGCGGCGGTACCGGTTATATGTGCGCGGCGATTGGCGATATTGTCGAACTGGTTCGCCCAGATCGCGTTCGGCGTTTCCTCGGCGATCCGCCGGCTGGTGTGGACGAAATGGCCGGGGTTCGAATAGGGCGCGGCCGGCACGAGGACCAGCTCGGCGCCAAGCGCACGCAGCGTGTCCATCTTCTCGCGGCTCTGCGTCTCGGGCATGACGATGATCGTGCGATAGCCCTTGGCATTGGCGACCAGGGCAAGGCCGATGCCGGTATTGCCCGCCGTCCCCTCGACGATCGTACCGCCCGGCTGGATGAGGCCACGCGCCTCCGCATCCTCGACGATCGACAGCGCGGCGCGATCCTTCACGCTGGCGCCGGGATTGGCGAATTCGCACTTGGCGAAAATCTCCGCACCCGAAGCCTCGCTCGGCCCCTTGAGGCGGACGAGCGGGGTGTTGCCGATCAGGGCGAGCGTGTCGGAGGCGATATGCATGGGTTCCAGATGGCGCGGGACGTCCGCCGGGGCAAGCGCGCGGGGCCGTAGAATGGATTGGTGGGTGGCAATGGTGGCTTGGGGCTACCCCACCAACGCATCCACCAACGCCTTGACCTTCGCCTGCCGCCATTGCGGCAAGGGCGCGACCAGCCAATAGCCTTGTCGCCCGCCCTTCGGCTCGCCGACCACGCTCACCCGTCCGGCCGCAATGTCGCCGCGCGCGAGCAGTTCGGGCACCGTCGCCCGCCCAAGGCCCGCCGCCGCCGCGTCGATCGCCAACCCGGCATCGGCCACGCGCACCAGCGCCGACGCGTCCTCCGGCTCGCACCCGGCCCAGCCGATCCGCGTGTCGGCACCCCCGCCGGCCCGCTCGATCGTGACCATGCCATCCGACTCCAGCGCCTCGCCCTCATGCGCGCCCGGCCCGTCGCCCCAACGGATGGCGAGGTCGAGATTCGCCTCGGTAAAGTCGATCGCATCGTCCGCCGCGACCAGTGCAAAGCGCAGTTCGGGGTCGGTCGTCGCAATCCGCGACAGGCGCGGCAACAGCCATTTCTGGGTCAGGTCGCGCGGCGCGGCGATGGTCAGCGACTTGGACGACTGCCCCGCCTGCATCGCGCGGACCGCTTCCTCGAATTGCAGGAAACCGCCGCGCAATGCCGCCAGCCCCGCCTCGCCCTCGGGCGTCAGTTCGAGGCCGCGCGTGGTGCGCCGGAACAGCACGACACCCAGCGTATCCTCCAGCGCGCGGACCTGCTGGCCCACCGCCGCCGGCGTCACCGCCAGTTCGTCGGCGGCGCGGGTGAACGACAGATGGCGCGCCGCCGCATCGAGCACGCGCAGGCCGTTCAGCGGAAGATGCGTCCGCTTCATGCGCCGACCGCCGGGGCCAGCAGCGCGAAGCGCGGAATCGCCACGTCGAACGTATCGCCATCGTCGGCAAGCATGTGATAGCTGCCCTGCATCGCCCCGCTCGAGGTCGACAGCGGACAACCCGACACATAGTCGAAGCTGCCGCCCGGTTCGATCACGGGCAATTCGCCGATCACGCCCTCCCCCTCCACGCTGTGCCGTTCGCCGCGCCCGTCGGTGATGATCCAGTGGCGGGTCAGCAGCTGCACGGTGCGATACGACCCGTTTTCGATCCGGATATGATAGGCCCAGAACCAGCGTCCCTGTGCGGGCTGCGACTGTTCGGGCAGATAGGTCGCCGATACCCGCACCGCGATGCCGTCGGTCGTCGCCTCATGCGGGAACAGCGCCTTCATAGGGCGACCGCCCGCAATGCCTGATCCAGATCGGCGATCAGGTCGTCGGCGTCCTCCAGACCCACATTGATGCGGATCATGCCCTCCGAAATGCCCATCTCGATCCGCTTCTCCTCGGCCAAGCCCGAATGGGTGGTGGAGGCGGGATGCGTCATCAGCGACCGCGAGTCGCCGATATTGTTCGAGATATCGATGAGTTGCAGCGCGTCGAGCAGCCCGTGCGCCTGGGCACGCCCGCCATCGAGTTCGAACGAGAAGATCGGCCCGGCCATCTTCATCTGGCGCATGCACAGGTCGTGCTGCGGATGGCTGGGCAGGCCCGGCGCGTTGATCTTCGGCACGCGCTGTTCGAGGAAGCTCGCGACCTTCAACGCATTTTCCGACTGGCGCATGACGCGCAGGTCGAGCGTCTCCAGCCCTTTCAGCACCACCCATGCATTGAACGCGCTGAGCGTCGGCCCGGTGTTGCGGGTGAAGGGCAACAGGACGTCGTCGATGAACGCCTTCGTCCCGCACACCGCCCCGGCGAGCACGCGGCCCTGCCCTTCCATCAGCTTGGTCGCGCTATAGGCGACGACGTCGGCACCGAACGCCATCGGCCGTTGCAGCGCGGGGCTGGCAAAGGCGTTGTCGACGACGGTGACGATGCCCCGCTCGCGCGCCGCCGCGCAGATCGCGGTCAGATCGGCGACATCCATCGTCGGATTGGCCGGCGTCTCGAAGAACCAGACCTTCGTATTCGGGCGGCTGGCGTCGATGAACGCCTGCGTATCGCGTGCGTCGACGACATCGGTTTCGATCCCGAATTTCGGCAGCAGCGTGTCGGTCAACCAGCGACACGACCCGAACGCCGCACGCCCGCCGACCAGATGGTCTCCCGCCGACAACTGGCACAGCAGCGCGGCGGTCATCGCCGCCATGCCGGTCGCCATCGTCCGGCACGCCTCGGCCCCCTCCAGCAGGGCAATACGCTCTTCCAGCATCTCGACCGTCGGGTTCTGCAACCGCGAATAGGTCATGCCGACCTGTTCGCCGGCAAAGCGCGCGGCGGCGTCGCCCGCACAATCATAGGCATAGCCCGAGGTGAGGAACAGCGCCTCCGACGTTTCGCCATATTCGCTGCGCGCAGTGCCGCCGCGCACGGCCTGCGTTGCGGGGCGCCAATTGGCGGTGATGCTGCGGTCTTGTCCGGTCTTGCGCTTCATGCGTGGGTCTTTGCGCGCTCGGGCGGAGAATTTCCAGAGGGGATGCGCCCCGCTAGACCGCCTTGGCAGCAGAGAGTACATCGCGGCGATGCGTTCCGTACTCAATGTGCATCGCTCCATCCTCGGCCAGCCCTGGCGCTGGCGGGGGCTGGAGGGCGATGTGTGCGACGAAGGGTTCGTCGCCGACGACCTCGTCACCCGTATCCTGCTGGCGCGGGGCTGTCCGCGCGACGGGCTCGACGCGCACAAGGCGCCCAGCATCCGCCAGTTCATGCCCGATCCATCGATCTTCCGCGACATGGACCGCGCCGCCGAACGCCTCGCCGACGCAGTGCTTGCGGGCGAGCCGGTCGCGATCTTCGGCGATTACGACGTCGATGGCGCGACCTCGGCGGCGTTGCTGGTGCGCCTGTTGCGCGATTTGGGGCTGAGCGCCCGCCCGTACATTCCCGACCGGCAAACGGAGGGCTACGGCCCCAACGCCCCGGCGATGCTGCGGCTGGCGGGCGAAGGTGCCACGCTGATCGTCACGGTCGATTGCGGCGCGCAGGCGTTCGACGCGCTCGCCGCCGCACAGGGCGCCGGGGTCGATGTGCTGGTGGTCGACCATCATCAATGTACGACGCAGTTGCCGCCGGCGCTGGCGGTGGTGAACCCGAACCGACTGGATGAAGGCGAAGGCGCGGCGCATGGGCATCTCGCGGCGGTCGGGGTCGCGTTTCTGCTCGGCGCGGCGCTGCTGCGCACCTTGCGCGCGCGGGGTTTTTTCGCGTCCCGCGCCGAACCCCGCCTGCTCGACCTGCTCGACCTGGTAGCGCTGGGCACCGTCGCCGATGTCGCGCAGTTGCGCGGGTTGAACCGGGCATTCGTCGCGCAGGGGCTGAAAGTAATGGCCGGGCGGCGCAATATCGGCCTTGCCGCGCTGATCGAAGCGTCGCGCCTGACCCGTGCGCCGACCTGTACCGATCTCGGCTTCGCGCTGGGACCGCGCATCAATGCCGGTGGACGCGTCGGCAAATCGGATCTGGGCGTCCGTCTGCTGACGACGCAGGACCCGGAGGAAGCGCGCACGCTTGCGGTCGAACTCGACCGGCTGAACGAGGAACGCCGCCTGATCGAGGGCGATGTGCAGACCGAGGCCGATCTGTCGGCGCGCGCGCAGGAGGCGCGTGGCTGCGTGGTCGTGTCGGGATGCGGCTGGCATCCGGGCGTCATCGGCATCGTCGCCGGACGGCTGAAGGAGAAGCTCGGCCGGCCGGTGCTGGTCATCGCCATCGACGAACATGGCGTCGGCAAGGGATCGGGCCGGTCGATCCCTGGCGTCGACATGGGTGCGACGATCCTCGCCGCAAAGGAACTAGGGCTGGTCAGCGCCGGTGGCGGCCATGCGGCGGCGGCGGGCGTGACGGTGGCAGCGGCGGCGATCCCCGCGCTTGCCGATTTCCTGCACGAAAGAATGGAGGATGCGGTCGAAAGGGCGCGCGAAGACCGCGCATTGCTGGTCGACGCGGTGCTGGCGCCCGGCGGGGTCAGTCCGTCGCTGATCGAGGCGCTGGAGGCCGGCGGCCCCTATGGCATGGGCTGGCCCTCGCCCCGCGTCGCTGCCGGGCCGGTCCGGATCGTGAAGGCCGACATCGTCGGCAACGGCCATGTCCGAGCGATCCTGACCGGCGACGACGGCCGCCGATTCAAGGGCGTAGCGTTTCGCCAGGCCGAGACCGATCTCGGCGCGGCATTGCTCGGCGCCCCCGCGCACCGCCGCGTCTGGCTGGCCGGCCGCGCCAAGCTGGACGACTGGGGCAGCCGACCCTCCGCCGAACTGCATATCGACGACATGGCATGGGCCGACTGACAAAAAATGCAAAAGTGTGTTGACCGATCGCCAACCCTCCCCTAACAGCCCGTCCACGCCTTCACGGCCCCTTCGTCTAGCGGTTAGGACGCGGCCCTTTCACGGCTGAAACACGGGTTCGATTCCCGTAGGGGTCACCAGCGAAATCAATCACTTAGATGGTGATTGACCTCCCAAAGTCGGTGATCTGGTCCATACGTCGTCCACGGACGCGCGCGGATGGCGGTGGATGCTGGTAATCGATTCTTTCGATTGAAGAGCCATCGTTGGACGGCCCTTTAGGCGGTCGCCGCGGCACGCTCAGCACCGGTGGGCTGCAACTTTAGCGGGTGTTTCAATATTCTCGCTTTCCCATGCGGGTTCGACCGTTTCGAGCAATGGCAATCGGGAACGGATTTCGAGAAGGGCACGCCTCGGAGTGGTGTTCCCTAATATTGTACGGCCGCGATCCTTCGCACCCATCCCAAACGGGATGGTCCCCGCTGTCCCGCCCGCCGTTCCCAATCGGGAATATGGTTCGCTCTTTTCCTCCGCCACCTACGGCGGCATAGTTAGCGCATGAGCGAAACGATCCGAACTGCGACCTTGGCAGACGCCGATGCCGTCACCACGATCACACGAGCAGCTTATGCCAAATGGGTGCCGGTCATTGGTCGCGAACCCTTACCTATGAAAGCCGACCACGCTGCCCATATCAGGGATCATCGTACCGACCTTCTGGTTGTAGAGGATGAAGTGGCTGCTTTGGTGGAGATCAATCAGCGCCGCGACGATCTATTGATTGAAAATGTGGCTGTCGCTCCGCGTTTCCAAAAGCTTGGCTACGGCAGGAAAATGGTCGCTCATGCGGAGAGCTTGGCGGCAGAGGCACGGTTCGAGGCGGTCAGGCTCTACACTAACGCGAAGTTTGAAGATAATGTCCGTCTTTACAGCTCGTTGGGGTATGACGTTGAGCGAGAAGAAGCCATAAGTGACGGCGTTCTCGTTCATATGGTCAAAGCTATTTAGCGACGCCAGAATTAACGAAATCGGCTATTTAAGAAGCCGATCTATCAGTCGCGCGCCGCTATGACCGCCGCAGCTCCACCAAGTGTCAAAGCACTGATCCTGTTCGCAAGCCGCACGGCAGGGGGGGTGCGCAGGAAGGCACGCGCCTTGTGGGCGAGAAATGTCCACGTCAGATCAATCGCAGCCAAGGTGAAGAGAGTCACTGCGGCCAACGCGGCCCATTGCGAAAGCCCGACCTTGGAAACATCTATCAAAGCGGGAAGTAGGGCAACGTAGAATACCATGATCTTCGGATTGCCGAGTGTGACCGCCATGCCGGCACCAAACATGGAGAGAGGTGACGTCCGGCGTGGCAATGCTTCATCGGGGATTTCTGGCGGTTGCCGCCACATCTTCACCGCAAGCCAGGCCAAGTAGGCAACGCCAGCCCACTTCAGCACCGTAAATCCGAATTGGAAGGTTTGAGCGAGTGCCGTCAGACCTGCGAGCGCCATCGTCAGCCAGACGACCTCACCCAGCCACATCGCCAAGATGAACGGGAGAACGTCGCGCCAACCATTGGTCAGCACGCGGGATACCAAGGCAGCGACGCTCGGTCCCGGCGTTCCCGCGTTTAGAAGCAATGCTCCTGCGAAGATAGCGATCGACATTGCTTCCATGCAGAACCTCCGTGGGATCTGAGAAATCTCGCCAGCTTAGCATCGGTGGTCAAGCCCCCGCTCGCGACTGGGCAAAGACGGCTTTCCCAAAATACCATTCCAAACGAGACGGTGCCGGCCGTCTCGTTGGCCGTTCGTTTGCGGGAACGACGCTTAGCTAGGCCGCTGCCCCAAACGCCAAATAAGCAACCGCATGAACGGCTCCGGATCGTCCAAGCGAAACGCGACACGAGTAGCTGGCCCCCGCTTCTTCAAGAACGAGTGACGAAACAGAGGGCGATTTAACCGCAGCATGATGTTGGGCCAAGCAAGCAGCGCGGCATTGAGAGTCGCGGGATCGCGTACCTCCTCGCCGGTGAAGCCGCCTTCAACGGCAGCGATCGCATCGAGCGGCACGAACTGGTCGATCAGGAAGCCGGCCCGCACGCGCACGCCCTCAGGCGTTAACAGCACCGGCCTGAATCGAAACGACTTGATGAGCCCGACCAGGTACACGAAGCCTACGTCGCTTAGCACGAACATGACCAGCGTGGCGGTGCGGTTCCAATGCCCGACGAGTAGGTGGTAAACCGCGATCTCGATTGCCGACAGGATCAGCAGCGTCGCACACATCGGTGTCAGATGCTTGTGATAGGCAAAGGCTCGGGCGTTCGCCGGCACGTCGGCCGGGCCACCCCAGCGGAACAGCGCCATATGGATCACCGTCATCTCTGCGACGGCCAGGCGGACCAGCGCCGGCGGACATATCTCCGATGCGGCCAACACCCACCGCTCCTTCCGAGCGATGCCTTTATCCATCGTCCAGCGCGCTCGGGCCGTCGCCCAAGCGACGTGGCCCAGAACGATTCCCGCCATCGTCAGCGCTAGGATCGGCGCCTCGAACAGGGTGCCTCGTATCACCGATGGCGACCCCAGCCAGACGGTGAAGCTGGCGCCGGCCAGCACGCCTAGCACGGCGCTCCATGCTGGCTTTCCGGCTGATCGGGCGATCAGCGACAGCATCAGCGTGTCCGCAACCACCCACAGGAACAGCAACAGCGCCGCGAACGGATGGGCGATCGCTAACGGCGTCCGTATCGCTAATCCGGCCAGCGCGATAATGATGATGGGCGCAATGCTTGCTGCAACATGCCTGCGATCGACATCCTCACCAGTCGAGACCGCCATAGAAACCCCCGATTTCTGCGCTCGTGCTTATACACCGCCTTCGCTCGCAATCACCAGCGTCGCCATCTTCTCGGAACAGCCTTTTCGGCCAGTTTCGGGAACGCATCTGCGGCTCTCTTTTCGCGATCCTCAACGACGATCATTGGCACACACCGCCAAGGCGCTGACCACTCGGACCGGCCGCATATCCCAGCTCCTGTCGCGTCGCCTTGGCGATCCTGTAGCGCGCGAGCTGAGCCGGGTTGTCACCCGCCTCGACGATCCAGGCCGCTACCTTGCCCGATGGTGTGTCCACGTCCTCGCTGCCAACGACCCGCGCGGTGAAGGTGCCGAAACCCTTGTCGTACTGCCAGAACGAAATGGCGTAGGTGCCCCCCTCCTTGAGCGGCAACGCGGCGAAGGTCAGTCCCCACAGGTTGCCGTCCCAGGTAGGCCCCGTCAGCGCAACGTTCAGCGGAACCGATCCTGTCGCCGTCTCCCTCTCCCCGCGAATGCCATGCGCGCCATACTCGATGCTGATGCGGTGCCAGCCCTTGTCGGTTTGTTCGCGCCCGCGCTGACTATCCATTTTGATCGGCAACAGCGTCTCGCGATCAACGACGAAATGGTCGCGCATATCGAATGCACCGCTGTCGAGCTTCTGATGTACGACGATATCCCACACTGGCTTGCCGCCAGCTCGCGACGCCGTGACCGTCTGCAGCGTCGAGCCGATCGTCTTGTCACCGGCGATGATCGCGTAGCAGGTCGAACCGGCCTGAAGGCGATTGCCTTCCAATTTCGGCGTCGCCGCGCCGGCAACGGTGAGCGCCGCGACCATGACTAACGTCTTCATCAAGCATCCTTCCAATGAGACGAATTGGCACCGGCCTTCCGCCACCAGGCCAATAGCGGGATCGCGACCAACTCGATCGCCAGCGCCGCGAACTGGATCGCGCTGCCGCCAGCGTTTGGGATGGTCGTGGTAATGATGTGGACGATCAGCGAGGCGATGATTGTCGCCCCCAGCCAGAGAACCGCTGCCTTGCGCCATCCCCCTTCGAGCACGAACCAGGCGACAGCCAGGTGAGCCGAACCGAGCAGCAGCAGCAACAGCGTCAGCGCCGGGGTTACCGCGACATAGGCATCGGCCAATGCCTGCCCGCGAGTACCGCCCGCCATCAGCATGGCATGGTAGTGATCGTGACCGGCCAGCATAAACCTGGCTCCGGACAGGGCGCAGCCGAGATGAAAGGTGGCTATTGGGACGATCAGCCCGAGTATGAGGGCGTGGCTCACCAACGCGATCCGCCCTTCGGCGTGAAGAGGCAACCGGCGTCCTGCGGCCATCAGGCATCCGCAGGCAAAGCCCAGAGCCCTGCCCTCACGCCGAGCCGCGTCGAACTCCGCCAGCATCGCCCGCCCCCATTCGCTGCCGTCACGCGGCAGGCAACGCAGCGCCAGCATCATTACAAGCTCTGCGGCACCGGCCGTCATGCGAATGATAATCCGCACGCGGTGCCGGCTTGGGGTAGGATCGAACCGGCAAGAGCGACGCCGGTCGCGGTCAGCCGATAGGCATGGCGCGCCGGTCGTCCGAGCCGAGCCGGTTCCTGCCATTCGGCCTCGACCAAGCCCTGCTTGGTCATACGCATCAGCAGAGGATAAAGCGTGCCCGACGACAGGCTGGTGTCCTTCATCAGGTCGTAGCCATGCCGCCACGCCGATGGCTCCGTCATCAGAGCGGCGAGGAGCGACAGCATCTGCTTTGAAGGCCGACGTTTGCGGATCATCCGCCTAATACGGCATATGTAGATTTAAGAGTCAACGGTCGCGCAAAGAGCCATTTGGCGTCTCACAGCGTCATCGTGAGTGGGTTATGATAAGGCGCGGGTCTTCCCGATATTCCATCCCAATGGGAATGCCCCGGTCGTCTCGCTGGTCGTTTCCATTCGGGAACGGACTGCCACCGCTCATTTGCAGGCCGTGCCCACTGGCGCATAAGGTCGGCACCGGGGACAGAGGTTGGGAATATATGGATGGATACCCGCATAGCGTTACTCGATGATGCGGTAGCTATGAGCCGAGTGCTGCGCGAGATAATCGCACATACAGGTCGAGAACGGCCCAACGATGAAGCGTTCGTGACCCGGCAATACATCGCCAACCCGGCCAGTGTTCGTTGCACAGTCGCGATTGACGACGAAGGGGATGTTATCGGCTTCCAGTCCTTGGTTCGAGCGGAAGCCGGCAACCGTTACGACGTGCCGGCGGGCTGGGGGATCATCGGCACCCACATCAGTCCGCGCGCGCATCGGCAAGGCGTAGGGAGCGCCCTGTTTCGATCTAGCCGGGAGGCGGCAGAGCAAGCGGGACTAGAGAAGATCGATGCCTATATCGGCGCTGATAACCCATCCGGCCTTCGCTATTATGAGGCGATGGGCTTCCAGACCTACCGTACGCCAGAAGGCATTGTGCAAAAGGTCTATACGGTCGGCTAGCACCACCCCGCGCGAGCCTTTCCCATTATCCGATCGCGATCGAGAAGGCCCCGGTCGTCTCTCGGGCCGTTCGTTTATGGGAACATAGCGGCCCTTAGCTGGCACAGTGCTATGCGCTCGCCCGATTGTAGCGCATGGCAACGTCGCATCTGGCGTAGCGCGCGCCATAGTCAGCCATGATGCCGGGATCATGCTGGAAGCCCAGCTTCTCATAGAGGTGGATCGCCGCGGCGCATCGACCGTTCGTCAACAGGTAGAGGGGATCGGCGCCGAGTTCCTGCGCCTTATCGATGACGGCGTTCAACAGGAACTCGCCGGCCTTTAGCCCTCGCGCGGCCTTGCGGACTCCCATCTTGGTCAACTCGAAACCGCTCGCGCTGGTCTTCTGTAGCGCGCACGTTCCGATGATCCCCATCCCTGCCGCCTCCACGAACAGGATCGCACCGCCAGCGTCAATGATGCTGGCGCGCGGATTTTCCAGCGTTTTCCGATCCGTCTCTTCCATGCGGAACATGTCGGAGATCCATTCGGCGTTGATGTCGTGAAACTCGCGGGCGAAATCGTCGCAGTAGTCACGAATGGACAGCACCTCGGGCTGGGCTTGCGCCGCCAGTTGATCCAGCGGGGTTGAAGCGAGTGCGTCTTCCACGTCTGCGAGTATCGCCAGAAGCTCTTCGGAGCGTCCGTTCAAAAGCCGATCGACTGCGTCGGTGACCTGCGGCCAGACGAAGAGTTTGGCGCGGGCGATTGCGGCAGCACCATTGTCAGTGAGCGATATGGTCCGGTGTCGCTGATCGCTGCCAGTCTCCGCCTGCACTAGCCCCATGTCCACGAGCTGGCCGACGCCCCGCGTCACGCCGGGCTGACTTATGCCTACCGCTTGCACGAGCTGGCCAATCGTCAGAGCGCGACCGTCCAAGGCGACGAGCAGAGGCATATGGGCGGGTTGCACCTCGAGGCCGGCATTGGTGATGACCCGTGCCGCGCCAGCCTGCATCCGTTCTCCCAACCTCTTCAGCCGACTCCCCAAGAAGCCCGCGCCCATTTCCCGGATCACATCGCTCATAGAAACCCCATTGCCTGATATATACCGTGTTATATACTGGAAAGGTCAGATTGGAAGTAGGAAAGGCGGGACGGGGTATGGCGGTCATCAGGCATGCAGAGTTTCCGGCGGACAGCGTGGCTGTTCTCGGTATCTGGCGGGAGTTCATCGCCAACTCTTCGGTGAATCTCGATTATCAGGACAACGAAGTTGAGTTCGCGACTTTCACCGAGAAGTATGCCGCTCCCAAGGGCTGCGTGTTGCTCGCGGAGGCGGATGACGCGATCGAAGGGTGCGTCGCCATGCGGCAGGTCACTCACACCATATGCGAAATGAAGCGACTGTATGTCCGCCCCCAAGCGCGTGGTCGGCAGCTAGGCCGTGCGTTGGCGGAGCGGCTAATTGAGGAGGCTCGTGCCGCTGGTTACTGCGAGATGCGGCTCGACGTGCATGGGAAGTTTGTTTCAGCCCGCACCCTGTATGCGGACCTCGGCTTTGTCGCGGCCGAGCCCATCTCTTTCAATCCCGTTCCCGGCGCTTCATTCCTCGGATTACACCTTTAATCAATCGAGGTCGGGCTTTCCCAAAATTCGATCGTATTCGGGACAGCGGCGGACGGCAGCTCTCAGTTGAACCCGCCGTTCGGCGAGGCCCCGTATTTGGCTGTTTTGTCCCATGCGCCGTAAGGGCGGCCCCTCGCCCGAGCGAGGAGCCGACAGGTCAAATCTCGGTGTTCTCGGCGAGGGCAAGTGCGTCTTCCACATCGATGCCGAGATAGCGGACCGTGTTCTCGATCTTGCTATGGCCGAGCAGGATCTGGACAGCTCGCAGATTGCCGGTTGCCCTGTAGATGATTGATGCCTTCGTTCGGCGGAGCGAGTGCGTACCGTATTCACTTCGCATCTGACCGACCCCTGTCACCCATTCATCGACAAGCCGGGCGTACTGGCGAGTGCTGAGATGCCCATCACGATCGACTCGACTGGGGAAGACGTAGTCGTCCACCGTGCCGCCCCGCCGCTCCAGCCAAGCCAGCAGGCTGGCGCGAGCATCTGGAAGTAGCTCGAACTGAACCGGTCGGCCTGTTTTCTGCTGCATGACAATCGCTCGCGTTCGGACTTGCCCGCTGCTGACAAGGTCGCCGATCCTCATCTGCACCAAGTCGCAGCCTCGGAGTTTGCTGGCGATCGCCAGATCGAACAGCGCCCGATCTCGCAGGCGTCGACGCTGATTGAGATAGAACCGAATTTCCCAAATCTGCTTCGGTTTGAGGGCACGCTTCGCACCGACGGTTCTTCCGGCATTCCAGACTTGCCGCTTTGTGACGGTGCGCTCGGTTTCAGGCATCTCCATGATCGTTCTCCAATGGCCAGATCGGCCATCGGAAGAACGCTTGCGGGTATGACGGTCTGGTATTGCTCGGGTGCCTATGCCGACCAATTGTGGACATTCGACGACCCGGGGGTGACCGCGTCCTATGGGCCGGGTAGGTTATAAGGCTAGTGGCGATCGGAAGTCGATCAGCCCCAAGGAGAGTCCTGATGCTTTTTCACACCATGGTCGGATCGAACGACGTTGAACGGTCGAAGCGCTTCTACGACACGGTGCTCGCCACTTTGGGGGCAGGCGAAGGGGCGCGGAACATCGCCGACAGCGGCCATACGCGGCTGATCTATAATAATGGCAACGGAACCAACTTCATCGTCAGCCAGCCGATTAACGACGAACCGGCAAGCGTCGCCAACGGCAGCACCGTCGCCTTTTCGTGCAACTCGCCCGAACAAGTGAAGCAGCTTCATGATACCGCGGTCGCCAACGGCGGCACCTCGATCGAAGCCCCGCCCGGCCCGCGCAATACGGCATCGCTGGGAACAGTCGAACTCGCCTATTTTCGCGACCCAGACGGCAACAAATTGTGCGGAGTTCATTTTCCTGCATGATCTGTCCAACACGGGTTCGCTTTTTACCCTAGCGGACCCGGGTTTTGCGATCGCGCGAGTGTCCGCTTCCCACCGTTTTCCGCGATAGCGGCTCTCGACCAGCTTACGACATTCGATGATTCCCGACTAAACGGCGGCTTTTCCCAAGAGTTGCCTTTCAAGGGTGCGAGACCGGCGAGTCAGCCTCCCGCCCTAATTTCTGACGTTCGGCGAACTTAGCATTTATCCCAAAACCCGCCGTTCCTTTATGCCGTCGCGATCAACAGATTTGGGTGGGAACCGGACTCGTCGGACTGTGTTCGGCGACCGACTACCCGACGGGACGCGGAAGGTGTGCTACTGCAACGGTGTAAAACAGTACGACGTCTGCTTCTTCGGGCGGCGTAGCTGACGGAACCATCGCGATCGACACCACGTTGAATCCCGGGCCGGCGATCACCACGTTGTTTCGCAAGAATAACATCTTGCCGTCAGGTCATCAGCTTGCCCGTCTATGTCGCCGGAGGGGCGGAACCCACCTCGAATCACGTGTCACCAGCCACTACCTCGCCGCGCTGATCGCGGAGGGCGGCGCGCGCGGCGTGCTTGGGACGGTCACGGCGGTGAAGACCCAGCAGTCGGAGATCGACGCGCCGCTGGACGACCTCGTCGTCGATGGCCGCCTGCCTGACGGCACCCCTACGCGGCTAGACCTGCAGGTCACCACCACGCTGTCGTTCACCGACAGCGACGACAAGTGGGCTGACATCGTCCCCCGCGCCTGGGCCACCTTCAGGCGGACCGGGTTCAATCCCGACACCGATCGCATCGGCGTCGCAGTCAGCCAGACCACGACGAAGCTGGAACGCAGCGTGCAGCCGCTCCTCGCGCGCGCCCGGCACGCGGCGGATGCCGCGCAGTACCGGAAGCGGCTCGCCGTCGCCAACGGTTCGAACAAGGACCAGCGCGAGTTCCAGCGCATCCTCGATGAGCTGATCCGAGAGCGGGAGGCGACCGCCACCGACGCGGACATCCTCGCGTTCATGAAGTCGCTGACGATCATCGCCTTCGACCTCGACCAAGAGGACGCGTCGCGCGACCGGCTCGCCTCCGTCGACCAGCTGGCTTCCGTCGTCGGCGGGCCCGACGAGGCGCGGCGCACTTGGAGCAGTCTCACGGCGATGGCCAGCCGCGTCATCCCGAGCGGTGGCGGCGTGGACCGCGCGACCGTTGCGCGCGAACTGCAGGTCGAGGGCGTGACCGTCGGTTCGGACCGGGCGCACGCGCGGCTCATCGACGCGCTGACCCAGGAATCGCATCACGCCCTGACGAGCATCAGGGACACAATAGGCGGACGGCGGATCAACCGCGACGTGGTCAACGGGCAGGTCCTCGACGCGCTGAGTGAGGTCAGGCTGGTGCGCGTCGTGGGCCAACACGGCGCGGGCAAGTCGGCGGTGCTGAAGCGGATCGCCCTCGACCAGCCGGCGGGCGCGCCAATCCTCGTGCTCCGCGATCTGCGGGTCACGGGAGGCGGCTGGCCGGCCCACGCCGCGAAGTTCGGCGTCGTCGTTCCCCTGACAACGACGCTGCGTGAACTCGGGCGTGGCGGTTCGCGCACGCTCTTCATCGACGGTGCGGACAAGATGGATGCCGCGACCCAAGTCACGGTCAACGACGTCCTGCGGACGATTGCCGACACCCCCGACCTGGACGACTGGCGGGTGGTCATGACGATGCGCGAGGAGAACGCGCAGCGCGTGGACGGCTGGCTGGATCCCGACGCGAACGCTAAGCTCAGCTCGCGGACCATGCGCGTCGAGGGCTTCGACGACGGTGAGGCGGTCGAGGCGGCCGAGGCGATACCGCTGCTGCGGCCGCTGCTCGCCGACGCGCGCAACTACGACACCGTCCTCCGGCGGCCGTTCTTCCTCGACGCGCTATCCCGCCTGCCGGTCGCCGGCGGTGCCGAGGTCCGGTCAGAGGTCGACCTCGTCGAGCTGTGGTGGGCTCACGGCGGCGCGGACGTCGCCGACTTCGCGCCGGCGCAGGGGCGCCGGAACGTGCTGCTGAAGTTGGGCGAGCAGCTTCTCATGGGGCCAGGTGCTCCGTTGGCGATCCGCGACATCGATCCCGTCGCGCTGGACCAGCTGCTCCGGTCGGGTGTGCTGCGGCACGTCGACGAGGGCAGCACCGTGGCGTTCAGCCACGACATCTACGAGGAGTGGGTGCTCGAGCGCGTCCTGTTCGACCGGCGCGGGGACATCGCGACCGCGGTTCGCGACGGGCACCAGGACCTGCAGCTCGCCCGGCCCCTCCAGCTCCTTGCGGCCCACCTGCTCGAGCGGTCGAAGGACGGCGACGCGTGGGCCGCCTTGCTGGGCGCGCTCGGGGCGGACGACCTGCGCGCTACCTGGAGCCGCGTCGTCCTTTCGGCCCCCGTCCGGTCAGTCCGCAGCGCCGAGATGCTCGACCGCATCGAGGACGCGCTTATGCGCGAAGACGGACGGCTGCTCATGCGCCTGATCCTGTCGGTCCGCACGACCGAGACCGTGCGCGACCTGCGCTTTCTCGACGAGACGCAGTTCCCCGACCTGACGGGCGATCAGCGCGAGCAATACGCCTCCGAGGCGGCCGCACCGCAGTTCGTGAGCTGGATACGCCTGATCACCTGGCTCGTCTCGCGACTGGGCACCCTTCCGCCGGCCGTCGACGCGGAGCTGGTGCCGCTGTTCGATTCATGGGTGCTAGCTTTGCCGGCGCAACTCGCGAGATACGCGCTCGTTCCGGATATCGCGGCCTGGGCCAACGGGCGCCTCGGGGACGGCGATTCCGCCGGCAAGCCTGAACGCGGAGCCTGGACCGGACGCCGTGGCGATCGGGCACCCGTCCGAGCGCTGTTACTGAAATCCGCGGCGGGTGATCCGGACACCGTTCGGAGCTACCTCGCCTCGATCTCTGACTACGCCCTTGACCGCGTGAGGAAGCAGATCGTTGACGGGAGCGCCGGTCTCGCCGCATCGCTACCCGCCGAGACCGCGGACTTCGTCCGCCGGGCCTACCTGCTCGCCCATGACCGTCGGCGCAGCGATGGCTACTCCTCGGTCCGTGACCGCTCCGACGTGCTCGGAATCGGCGACGACAGCGACTTCTATCCGGCGTCGCCGTTGCGTCCGCCGTTCCTGCAGCTCCTGCGGACGGATGCCGATGTCGGCCTGGCGCTCATCCGCGACCTCTGCAACCACGCGATGGACGGCTGGCGACGGTCTTGGCGCCAGCGGGGCGAGACCCCGATACCGATCACCATCGACCTCGGTGAGGGCGACGCCGAGTTCTGGGGCGATGACGGCACGTATCGCTGGTTCCGCGGCGGATCGCACGTCCACATCCTCGACACGGCGTTCCTGGCGCTGGACGCCTGGGCGCACGAGCGCCTTGAGGCCGGCGACCCGCTCGACGAACTCTGCCGGCGCATCGCGCGGGGCAACGAGTGCAACGCGGTCCTTGGGATCTGCGCCGGTCTGGTGCTTGCAAACTTGGGTAGCGCCGCGACGAGCACGGTCGCGCTCGCGATCGGCACGCATCCGGCGCTGTGGACATGGGACATCGGTCGGCAGGTCCTCGACATGGGGTCGCAGGCCAACGAGATGGGCTACTGGGGCGGGTCGGCCTTTCTCGCCGGCGCGCTCCGGACGCTCAACCGGCTTCCCCACCGCCAGCGCACCGTGCGCGACCTCGCGCCGTTGCTGGCGGGCCTGGCGCCCGAAGAGGTGAAGGCCGCCTACGCGTCCGCGATCGCCACCTTCCTCGACCGTGTCCCTTACTCAACGGCCGAGGAACAGGACGACCCGGAACGCGCGGAAACGCGCCGCTCATCGTTCGAGGCGCTGCGCCAGCAGGCCGATCCGGCCAACCTCGTCCGCGAGGTGGTCGATGGCCGGGAATACATCTCGATTAAGCCGCCTTACGTCGAGGGCGAAGAGCACAAGGAGATGCTGGCCGGTCACGCGGCGCTCAATCGGGTCCTGCGGCTCTACCTCTGGGCTAGCGCCGCGGTCGAGAGCGGCGTGCCGGGTGGAGAGTTCACGCTGGACGACGCGTTCGACGAGATGGTGGCGCTGGACGAGGAGGACCTGTTCGACGAGATCGCCCCCATCACCGACATGACCCGCCACAATGCGCAGTCGGCGGTGTCGGCCACCGCGGCCGTGATCGCGCGGCACGCCGAGAACGAGTTGTGGGCGAAGTCGGAGGAGACCGTCGTCGGGATAACCCGGCGCGCGGCGACGATGGCCGAGGTGAAGGACGAGCTGTCCATCCGCAGCGCCCACGTTACGGCCCACCCGCCGGCGATGGCGGCGCACGCCTATGCCTCGCTCATGCGCCGCCAGCCCTCCAATCCGGAGTGGCGAGAGGGGCTGCTCCAGCTCGCGGTCGACCCGATCGAGAAGGTCGTCGAGGCGGTGTACGACGCCGCGCCGGTCTTCGCGAACACGGTGCCCGAGATGGTCTGGGCGCTGTTCTGCCTCGCCACGCGCCGTGCCGCCCGCTCGCACGACAGCGGCCACGGCCTCTACTGGTCGCGGGCCGAAGCCCATCAGCAGTCGGAGATGGCCGACGAGTTCGAGCGCGCGCTGGCGGCAGGTGAGACACCCAGTCCCGATCCGGCGCCGGCCTCGGCGGGCTCGCGGCCCAATGGCGACTACTACCGCTCCGACCTGCACTCCAACGCGTTCCGGCTCCCGATCCCCCCGATGCTCGCGCCGGGCACGCGCGACGCACTGATCGCCCACGCGGCGTCCGCCCTGGACTGGGCGCTCGCCTCGCTTGGCGAGAGGGACGGGCGTGGGGACACGCCCTTTGAATGGCTGTTCAAGTTCGGCCGGTGGCTGGGGCGCCTGTGCGCTCTGCTGCCTGCGTCGGAAATCCGGACGCTCGTTATCGCGCGCGTCGATGCCGCGGCCCGCCGCGCCGGCGAAGAGGTCATGGACATGGTCGTGCGCAGCTTCCTGATCGACCGCATGCTGCGGACTGAGGCGCTCGACGCCGGGACGCTCGAGAGCTGGGATCTCCTTACCGGCTGGATCGTCGATCGGCCCGTGTGGGCGGGAGAACCGGTCGATGCGGGCCAGCACGAGCGGGGCCTAGCCGTGTCGTCCTTCTTCTGCGCGGCGTCCGGCGGGATGGTCTGCGGCGTCGATTCCGCGTGGCCGAATCTCGACGCGGTGATGCCGATGCTAGACCGCGCGGCAGCCGCCTTCGGCGCGGAGAAGACCGCGTTCAACGCAATGCTCGCCCTCATGCGCGCGAGGCCCGACCGCCTGCTGCCCGATCCCGGCCTCGGCTGGATTGGCCGGGTCGTGCGTGCCCGGAGGTCGAGCCTCGATTTCTGGGAATACGCGTCGAACGGCGAGAAGGTGGTCCTTCTCCTGCGGGAGCTGATCGCCGCGCGCGCGCTCGAGCAGCACCACCGCGAGATCGTGGTCGAGGTCTCGGACGCACTCATCGAATTGGGCGTGAAGGGCGCCGCGTTCCTGCAACAGGACTTGGTGAGGCATGCTAGGTGACCGCCGACGTCGACGACGATGGCGAGCGGATGGTCTGCGCCGAATGCATCGGCGAAGCCTTTCTGAGTGCCGGCGTGACGCGCCGCTGCGGTGAGGCGATTTGTTCGTTTTGTGGCGAGATGGCACCGGCCATGACCGTCGAGGAGCTCGCCGACGCGGTGGAAGCAGCGTTTTCCGTCCACTACTACCGGACCACGGACCAGCCGGACGCGTTCGAGTCCGCGATGCTCGCCGACCGCGAATCGGATTTCGAGTTCGAGCGACGCGGGGAGGATGTCCTGTGGGCGATCGCAGGCGCCGCCGAGGTGTCGGAAGAGATCGCGGAGGAGGTCCTCGAGATACTTTCGGAGCGGCACAGCGACTTCGACTCCGCCGCGGCCGGCGAGGAGTGCGAATTCGATCCGGAGAGCCGTTACGAACAGCGCGGCCCGGACGACGTCGAGTATCAGCTCGAATGGCGCAGCTTCGAGCGGTCGCTTCGGACTGAGACGCGCTTCTTCAACAAGGAGGCGGAGTCGCTCCTTGGGCGGATCTTCGATGGCGTTGGCAGCCTGACCACGGGAGATGGCCGTCCGGTCGTCAGGCTGGCAGGCCCCGGCGAGGAGCTGAGCGGTTTTCACAGGGCGCGGGTGTTCCATGGCGATGTGCGGCTGGCGCTGGCGCTCGAGCAGCCGGTGCGCGAGCTTGGGCCTCCGCCCAACGAGATCGCAGTCGACGGGAGGATGAACGCGCGCGGCGTTTCGCTGTTCTACGGCGCGACCGACCCAGCGGCGGCGTTGGCGGAGGTTCGCCCCCCTGTCGGCAGCCGCGCGCTGGTCGGCAGGTTCGACGCCGTCCGGCCCCTGCGGCTGCTCGATATCAACGCGCTGCGGTCCGTCTACATCGATGGGAGCGTGTTCGACTCCGGCTACATGGTCCGCCTCGAGCTCGCGAAGTTCCTGAAGAGCCTGAGCGGGCGCATGACCATGCCGGTGATGCCGAACGACGAGAGGTCCGAGTACCTGATCACGCAGGCGATCGCCGACTACCTCGCGTCGAACGTGGAGCTGGATCTCGACGGACTGCTGTATCCGTCGGTGCAGCGCGCAGGAAGTCACCACAACGTGGTGCTGTTCCGGAGGGCGTCAAAGATCGAGCCGGTGGCGTTGCCCGACGGCACGGTCGTTTCGGCGAGCCTGGGCGAGATGGACGAGGGCGGGTGGTCGCCGGGCTGCTCGGTTTCGGAGGTCGTTCCACCGCCGGATCCTCCGGCTCCACCCCGGCCGGAGCCGCTGTTCTGGGAAGGCCCGTTCATCAATCCCTTCGCCACGCCAGATGACGACCGGGACCCAGCGCTGCGCCTGGAGGTGGACAGCCTAACCGTACTCGAGGTCGCTGCGGTCCAAATCATGACCAAGGCGACCCAGGTGACCCGTTACCGCAGTCAACGCCGCACGTTGGACATTTGACTTCGTGGCCTCGTGCTCGACGATGGCGAGGTCCCTCATGCACTTCGCTGGATCGTCATGGTCGCTCGAGCACCTGAGCATGAAGCGGAGCCAGCAGGGGTGAGCGCCACAGGGAGAGTTTGGGCTGGCTTAGGTGCGGCGCCCGTTCTACCTTCGTTCGCATGAGCGACGACCGAATCGAGGAGGGCGGCACCGAGAAACGGAAGCGACCGCCAACGCCTTCCTTGTTCATGCGCGAGATGCGGCCCGAACTCTACTCGGACACCGTTGACCGTCCGCTCTACGTCCTCGACCGCGCCATGCTCGAGTTCCAACTCGAGACCATGACGGCGCGCAACGAGCACCAGCGCTTCGAGATATTCTGCCGCAAGCTCTGCCAGCGCGTGATCTGCCCGCACATCCGCCCCCAGAGCGGGCCCGAGGGCGGCGGCGATGGCAAGACCGACGCCGACACCTTCCCTGTTGCAGAGGCGATCGCCGATCTCGGTTATGTCGGCAGTCACGGACCCGACCGCGACGACTGGGGCTTCGCTTTCAGCGCGATGAAGGACTGGAAGCGCAAGGTTGTGAAGGACGTCGCGGGCATCGCCGGGACCGGCCGCAAGCTCGAGCGCGTCTACTTCGTCACGAGCCAGTCCGCACGTGCGGCCGACCGCGCACGCATTGAGGCCGAGCTAGAAGCTGCCCACGGCATGCCGGTGAAGATCCTCGACCGCGCGTGGATCGTCGAGGAGGTGATCGACAGGGAGCGCAAGGACATCGCGCACGACTATCTGTGCGTTGGCCAGGTCGTGTCCGATCCGATGCGCATGGGACCGGAGGACTACTCGAGGCGCCGCCGCCTGGAGGACGTCGAGCGTGCGTTGGCCGATCCGTCCTCGTTCGAGTGCATGGAGCGCCAGCTTGTCACCGAGGCGATGGTCGCGGCGCAGCTGTCGCGCAACCTCGAGCTGCCGCGCCACGAGACGGATGGTCGACACGCCCGCGCGATCCGGCTCGCCGTCAAGCACGGGTCCGCGCGGCAGCAGCTAGAGGCGCGGCACGATGCGCTCTGGACCGCCTTCTGGTGGTTCGACGACGCTGCGGCGGTGTCGGATGGCTACGCCGGCATCGAGGCGGAAGCCCTCGGCGCCGACCACGCCCGCAACATCGAGTTCCTTGTCCAGCTCCACCAGTTGCTGGTAAACGCGGTGCTCTACCGCATGCTATCACCGGATGCTGCCGACCTTTCGGCGCGGTCTGACCGGCTGGAGGCCGCGTTGGAGGCAATGACGCGCGACGAGGGGCGCCCGAACCACCGCCTTGAGGCTCGCACCTCGCTCGCGGTCGTCCGCCTCGGTCGCTACTTCGCCGAGGGCAGGACGGGTGAACTGCCTGCCATCTGGGCAGAGCTGGGATCTATCCTCGACGAGGCCGCCGGCCTTGCGGAGTTCGATGCCGATCGCCTGGTGAGGCTGATCGACGTCGTATCCATCCCCGCCGGCCGCGATCCGACATACCGCGCCGTGGCAGAGCGGCTCGCCGATTTCGTGGCCAAGCGCACGTCCGACGCGGAAGGTGCGCTCATCCTCCTCCGGCAGGCTCTCCGGCTAGACTTCGAGGAGCGCTGCGAACGTATCCGGCTGCTGGGTCGCGCGGCGGTCCGTCTCGCCAAGCGCGAGCATGCCCAGCAGATGATCGAGGCCCATCAGCACCTTGCGATCGCCTACCGCGGGGCTGACCTGTTCTGGGCGTCGCGATCGTCACTCCTGATGGCGGCGGCCGGCCTTGCCGCCGAAGGTGAGGAGTCGAGCGAGTTGCCTGTCGGCTTCGTGCCGACGGTGAAGATCTGGGCCTGGGTGGCCCTCCAGCTGAGACTCGTGCCGGAGCTGATCCTCTCGTTCCGCCTGCTGCGCATGGCGCTCGCCACGCTGCCGCTCGATGAGGCGTCCAAGGCCAGGGTCACGGAAGGCCTGCAAGAGCTGGACGCCGGCCTCGGCAGCAACATCCTCAACATGACCGATGCCGAGGTCGCCTCGCTCTCGCGCGCGCCGGACGCGCTGGAGGAGGCCGGGATGCCCATCGCCCGGATGGCGCTGCTCCACGCCCTCGGCCATGAGGAGGTCCTCCGCGAGGACGAGGGCTACCGGGAGCTCGAGGCGGAAGGTGGGTTGCCGAAGTTCCTCGGGCTCCTCAAGGCTCAGCCGGTCTCGCGCGACCTCGTCGGCGGACTGGTCCTCAACTCGCCGGCAGGCCAAGTCCTCGAGACGTGCATCTGCGGACTGACAGTAGAGGTCGCGACCCCCGGCACTGATGCCGGGATCGTCACGGGGCAGGCGCTGGTTGCTACGGTCGAGGCCATGCTGGCGACTATGATCGAGGACGGCGTCGGCCCGCACACCGAGCGGTTCCGTATCGACGTCGTCGAGACGGACGAGGACGGACCGAAGGTGCAGACCGATCCCAGGGGGATGCGCTCGATGGTTTCCTGGCCCAGGTCGCTGCCGGTCTGGGACTTTCCACGCCAACCAGACATCGGTGCGTTTCTCATACAGATCGTGGGCGAGATGCTGGCGGCCACCTTCGCGCTGCCGAACCTCAACGACGCGCTGTGGCGCCTGTTCGACCGCGGCAACGCGCACGACAGGGTGTCCAGCGTCCTCGGCTCGCTCAGCGGGCTGCAGCGCATCGCCGGTCGCCCCGTCGTCCGCCTCGATGGCGGCGGCCGCGACTATCCCATGCGGGAGCGGCCGGCGGTGGAGGAGGTCGAGCCGGCAGGTCCAGCCGACGACGATGACGGCAGGCCCGCGCGCGGAATGACCGAGGACGGGCGCCCGACCGTTTCGCGGCACCGGGAGGTCAAGGTGCAATCGGTCATCGATATGCACAGCTGGGACGCGGCCAGCTGGAAGGGCATCCTCTACACGACGCTCGGCGACGACGTTCCGCCGGTGTTCGCGCTCGCGTTTCTCGACCGTGCGGCCGCCCGCCGGATTTTCGAACGCTGGCGGGAGCGGTTCGGCACGAAGGACGTGAACCATGAGATCAGCATCTCGATCATCCGCAACCTGCCGGGCTATCCGTCGACGCACTACGCCATCCAGATAACCAGCCGACGACCGGACGACGGGGAGTGGGAGCGTGGCACGCTATACCAAACGGTCTTCCGCATCCACGTCGTGGAGCCGGACGACGACGTGAACCTGGAAGGTTTCCTGAGGAGGCTCCGCGCGGCCGGCTGCTTCATCCTCGCGCCCGCCGTGATCTCCGGCCAGGAGCCGGACCTGCTGACCGACCTCGTCATACTCAAGAGGTTCATCAACGTGGTCGAGGCGGCCGATGTGGCGGAGCACGACATCGAGCACGTGGGGCTCCAGACGATCGCGAGGCGCGACGCCGGATGAACGACCATGTCGCTGCATACGACGCGCAGTCCGAGCGGCTGACCGCGGAATACGAGGCTCACGACCCGTCGGGATACCGCGCCACCTACTCGACGCTGCTTCCGTCCGGTCCAGGCCTTCTGGCGCTCGACGTGGGCGCGAGCTTCGGGCGCGAAGCTACCTGGCTGGCGGTTATCGGGTTCGAGGTCGTCGCCGCTGAGCCCTCGTCATGGATGCGCGACGCGGGCATGGTCGACGCGGAGATGCGCATTAAGGTCTTCTTCCAGAAACTGGGGATCTGATGAGGACCGCCGTGCGTGGATTGAGCGATGCCGACGTGCGGGCGCAGCGGCGAGGCCTAGTAGCATGAACGCGGCCGCTTGGATCACGCTCGGCCTGGGCATCGCCACGATACTGGCGAGCGGCGTCACGTCTGCCTTCGTCACTAGCCGGCTGAATCGGAGCAAGGACCGCTTCGAGTTCCTGCGGGGAAAAGCGGAGACGCTTTATCTCGCGGTCGACCAGTACGCGAAGGTCCTCGGCCAGCATGCGCTCACCTACTATCCAGTGCTTCGCGGGGAGATCGACTGGAACCAGATGCTGGACCTTCAGATAGCAAGCGGCTCGAACCCGGGGAAGCACGAGGGCGCAGAGGTGATGGAGATGCTGGTTGCCCTCTACTTCCCCTCGGTCAGGCCCGCGTTGGACGAGTTGTTCGCCGCGCGCGACGCCTTCAACGAAGTCACTCACGCGATGAAGCGCGACTACAGGCGGTACGGCGAAGTTCCTGCTCAGGAGCATGGCACCAAGTTCCAGCGGGCGGTCGAACTCATGAACGAGCGCGGCGAGGCATTGCAGCGCGCCGTCGTCGAGACGGCACGCTCGACGGTCGGTACCAAGATCGCCTGATCGTCATCGTCGCAAACCGTCTTCCCTTCGGCGGAGGCACTTCCTGGGACGTGGTATTAACGCGCGATAAAGCTGCCGCACCGGCGTTTTGTGGTCAGCGATGTCCGGATCTCGCTTGCTGTAGATTACGACGATCTCCGATTTCGCCAAGCTGCGCGTCCCTGCTGTGTCCTGGGCGATTAGGAAAAACGCGCCTCAAGCTCGAGGATTTTTGGCTCGACGTCGCCCTTGATGAAGTAGTGAGCTTGCCCCATTCACCATGTGACCAGGTAGGAGCGGGCAAAAGCGAGCCAATAGGGCGGCACATTCTGATGGAGTTCTGCTAACTTTACGCCAAAAGCAGCAAAGTTGCTCTTGCGGCGTGAGCCGCGCCCACGTTCGTCAGCTTTCGGAAGCGGCTCGTAACGTCGCCAATGACCGATTTTGGATCTTTGCGGCTTCAGCAGCGAGCTGAACGAAGGTCCGCTTTCCCCGCGCAACTGTCCAATACCCGCCAGACTGCAAACGGCCCACTTCAAGTCATAAAACTACGCCACACGAACAGACGCTGAACGTCGGCTTCCGGCAAAAGCTGACGCTGAACCTGTGGCCTCGGAACGACGGGTTTGTCCCAATTGTGTTGAAGAAGTTGGGGTTGGGGCCGTCTGACGAGTTGCCGCTGAGTTGCGGTGTTCCACGCCGGCCGGCTCAGGCGGGTAGCGGCTGCGCCGGCATGGGGATGAGCTTGGCCATCTTGCGGAGGTTCTGGGCGGTGGCTGCCATATGGAACTCGTCCCTGGCACCGTTTGGACCGCGAAGGCGCAATCGGTCGAGCTTCAGGATGCGTTTGAGGTGCGCAAACAGCATCTCGACCTTCTTTCGCTGGCGCCGCGAAGTGACGTAGGCGTCGGTGGTGGCGATGTCGCGGGCCAGGTTGCGAGCCCATTCGTGGACCGAGCGGGTGACCTTGCGCGCCGGCATGTTGGGCGTGCAGCGTTCCCGCAAGGCACAGCCGCCGCAGTCCTGCTGTCGCGCGCGATAGCGGATGAAGCCGTCCTGGCCGACATCGCCCCGGGCGGTTGCGAAGTTGCGGTTCCTGGGGCGCAAGCGCTTGCCGCCAGGGCAGACGTAGCTGTCGTCGTCATAGTCGTAGGTATCGAACAGATCGAGGGTCATGCTGCCGCCTCTGCAAAGATTGCCAGTTCAGGGGCCGTGGTGGCCTTCGCGTCAGCAAAATTCGACACCGTCACGCCGACCAGCCGAACACCCTTCTGGGTCGGCAACACCGATCGGATCAATTCGAGGGCGGCACGGTGCAGCGCATCTCGCGTCGCCACGACCATCGGCTGGCTGCGCCTGCGCGTGATCTGGTGGAAGTCGCCATATTTGACCTTCACCGTCACGGTTCGTCCAAACGCCTGTCGGCTCTCACACCATCGCCAGACGTCATCCGCCATTTGCAAGACGCCCGCTTCGATCTCCGTCGCTTCGACCAAGTCACGGTCGAACGTCGTCTCTGATCCGGATGACTTGCGGACCCGGTTGGGATTGACCGGCCGGTCATCTTCTCCGCGCGCAATCGAATAGTACCAATGAGCCGAGCTGCCGAAATGCTCTTGCAGGAACTCCAGCGGCTTGGCCCTCAGGTCTGCACCCGTCTCGATACCGAGACCCTTCATTTTCCTGGCAGTGACCGGCCCCACTCCGTGGAACCGGTCGACCGGCAGCGTCTCGACCCATGCGGCGCCCATCTCCGGCGTCACCGCGAACTGCCCATTGGGCTTACGGTGATCGGACGCGAGTTTGGCCAGGAACTTGTTGTACGAGATGCCAGCCGACGCCGTCAGCCCGGTCTCTGCCAGGATGTCGGCACGGATCGCCTTGGCGGTTCGCCAAGCCGTCTCGAGTCCCTGCTTGTCAGCAGTCACGTCGAGATAGGCCTCGTCGAGCGACAGCGGCTGGATCAGGTCCGTGTAGCGGCCAAAGACCGCGTGGATCTGGCGGGAGACCTCGCGGTAAACCTCGAACCGCGGCCGCACGAAGAGAAGGTCCGGACAACGGCGTAGCGCCGTTACCGACGGCAGGGCCGACCGCACGCCGAACTTGCGCGCTTCATAGCTCGCCGCCGCGACCACGCCCCGCGCCGCGGCCGAGCCGACCGCAACGGGACGCCCACGAAGATTGGAATCATCGCGCTGCTCAACCGACGCGAAGAAGGCGTCCATATCGACGTGAATGATCTTGCGCGTGACCATGCCGCAGAGCCTATCGCATTCGGAACGAATTGGGAACATATGCTGGTCCGATAAACGAGACTGACACGCAACTGTTTGGTGATGGCTCCGAAATTCCAGTGGCACGTTTAGGGTACCATGAAGACGATCCGCTTGCCTGACGGCACCACTGTCCCCGCGCTTGGCCAAGGCACCTGGATGATGGCTGAGGATCGGCGAGTCCGATCAGAAGAGATCGTCACCCTGCGCGGAGGTATCGATCTCGGTCTGACGCTGATCGATACGGTCGAAATGTACGCCGATGGCGGGTCCGAACGGCTCGTCGGAGAGGCGATTCAAGGCAAGCGGAATCAGGTCTTTCTTGTCAGCAAGGCCTATCCGCAAAATGCGTCGCGTGATCGCCTGCCCCGCGCGTGTGAGGCCAGTCTGGAGCGGCTCGGCACCGACCGGCTCGACCTCTACCTACTGCATTGGCGAGGCAATGTGTCCCTGGGCGAGACCGTAGAGGCTATGGAGCGACTGGTCGACACGGGCAAGATTCTCCGTTGGGGCGTCAGCAATCTTGATGCCGATGATATGGAAGAGCTGGTCGCCAGCGGTGGCGATGCGTGCGCAACTGACCAGATCCTCTACAATCTGACCCGGCGCGGTCCCGAGCACGACTTGCTGCCCTGGCTTGCCGAACATGCAATCCCGACGATGGCGTACAGCCCCGTCGAGCAGGGCCGCCTCGTCGGCCATGCCGGGTTATGCTCCCTTGCAGACGAAATCGGTGCGACACCCGCCCAGCTAGCGTTGGCTTGGCTGTTGGCGCGCGACAACGTCATTGCCATTCCGAAGGCTGGCCAAGTTGCGCATGTGCGCGACAATCGGGCTGCGGCTGACCTGACCCTCGATGGAAGCGTCCTTGATCGTCTGGACCAGTTGTTCCCCCGCCCCAAGGGCCGCGTGCCGTTGGAGATGCTCTAGGCGAAGCGGTAAACACCGCCCGCTTCGGCCGCGACGAAGCGTTCGGGTGCGATACTCGCAGCACGCAATGCCGTGGCCAATTCCTCAACGGGCTCTTCGCGTGCCTCATCGGTCAGCTGAAACGTGCCCCAGTGGATGCCGAGCGCTCGCCCCACCCCTACATCGTTGAAGATCCGCACCGCGTCGGCCGGATCGACATGCTGCACGGCCATGAACCACTTCGGCGCATAGGCACCGATCGGGATGAGGGCGACGTCAGGTGCCCCCAGGCGTTCGCGCACCTCACCGAAGATACGCCCGTCGCCATAGCCAGTGTCGCCGACGAACCAGATCGAACCCGTCGGGGTTTCCAAATAATGCCCGCTCCACAGCGTCATGCGCGTGTCGCTCGGCCAGCGGTTCGACCAGTGATTGGCCGGGGTCAGCGTCGTCGCGATGCCGCCGCCGAGGTCGACCCGGTCCCACCAGTCGCCGATCTGGCATCGCGCGGCCGGTACCGCCGCCCGGACGATCGCATCGTTGCCGAGCGGCATCGCCATCAGCGGGTCGTGCGCGGCCTGAAGGCGCCGCAGCGTGTCGACATCGAGATGGTCGTAATGCGCATGGCTCAGCAGCACGACATCAATCGGGGGGAGGTCGTCGAACGCGATCCCCGGCGCGGTCACCCGCTTCGGCCCGACGCGGCGGAACGGACTGGCGCGCTCCGACCAGACCGGATCGGTGAGGATGTTCACCCCCGCCGCCTGGATCAGCAGCGAAGCATGACCCACCATCGTCACGCACAGGCCATCGACGCGCGCCTTAGGCTTGGCGGGCGTCACCGGCGCCGACTTCGGCCATTTGGCAGCAGCCCCCGCCAGCTTCCAGCGCAGGATGGCGCTCAAGCCTCGATCGGTACTGGGCTGCCCCGGATTGAAGAAGCGCGTACCGTCGAAGTGATCGCTCGGCGGACCGTCATAATAGCGGTTGCGGGCCATGGTCAGGCGACGCTCATCAGCTGTGATGGATAGGCCGTCAGCAAGCTGAGCGCGTCCTCGAACGGGGCGGTCAGCCAGCGTTCCAGATCTTCGGCCAGCAGGATGACCGGCATCGCCTTGGGGTGCTTGGGCGCGACCAGCGGATTGGGCTCGGTCGTGCAGAAGGCATAGACCCGGTCATGATCCTGATCGACCTTCCATAGCCCGGCGAAGCAGGGCACCGCCTGATCCTCGACGGTGAACCACCAGTTGGTGTCGCCTGGCGCCTTCCGATCGGCGGCGGCCTTGGGTTCGGCAAAGCGGGTGAAGGGCACGAGACAGCGATGCTCGGCCTTCATCAGCCACGGCTTCCACATATTGCTCTGCATGTTCCGGGCGTTGGTCCACCAGTCGTAGAGGAAAGGCAGTTCCCCCTCGCGCGCTGGCCGCTTGCGCGGTTTGCGGGTCGGGAAGCCCCAGCGCATCGTGCTCAAAACCCGCCGCCCCTCCTCGGCGCGAACGACATAGCCGGGTTTGCCGGGCGCTGCGTAATCCTTCTCGACCTCCAGCGTGTTGCTCGCATCGTCGACCTCAGCAAGCGCGTCGAAATAGGTCCGGGGATCGACCTTGATGTTGTAAAGATTACACATTCGCCTGTTCGATCACGACCGGTAGCGCGAGACAAGCTTCTTCCACGTCGCAGCGTCTGGATAGGGCAGAGCAGCGCCGGTGGGCTGGTCCCGCCCGATCACCATATGGGGACGCTGGGTGCGTCCTTCCGCTTGGCATGCCAAGCAGCATAATCGCCGTCCCACCAATCCGAGCGTGCCGTCCCATCCTCGCCGGTAAAATATCCACCAGAGCGCAACCGCGTCGAGGACGCGGACGTGACGGCATTTTGGACAAGTGAGGCGCAGCGTGCGCTTGTGCAGGGCACAGTCCTCCAACGTGCGCAGACGCCGCCCGATATGATCGTGATCGGCCCCTGCCCTGCCTTCCTGGCTGCCCCTTTTACGGCCCTCTTCTGCCACGCCCCTGTCCCGCTCCGATTATCGATCCGCTTGCGCAACGCCTTGACCCGGTTGTGGAATCAACAGAACATATAGCGAACATATGAGTCGCAGCAATGATGTCTTCTACCGCCCCACCCCTCGAAACATTGGCCCGCCTGCGGGGCGCCATAGGCGCTGTAGGCGGCGGTGTGGGTGCGGTCCTGCCTTTCGGCATCGAAGCGGTAGACACGCGATTGACGGGCGGCGGCCTGGCGCTCGGCGGTCTACACGAGACGACTTCAGCGACGCCGACCCTTACGGATGATGCAGCTGCCACGCTGTTCGCGGTCGGGATTGCCGCGCGCGCAGCAGCGCTGAGCGGCCGCCGGGTGCTCTGGGCGCTCACCCGGTTCGACCTCTATGCGCCGGGTCTCGAACAGGCCGGACTCAGCCCGGCCACGCTGTTCTTCGCCGAAGTACGTGAGGACAAGGACGTTCTGGCCGTCATGGAGGATGGCTTGCGTCATGGCGGGCTTGCAGCGGTCGTCGGCGAGGTAAAGCGCGCCGACATGGTTGCGACCCGGCGACTGCAGCTGGCGGCAATGACGGGAAATACCCCTGCCCTGCTTTCGCGCCGCTGGCGCCGACAGGGCACATGCCCACTCACCGAACTATCGGCGGCGATGACACGGTGGCGGATCGCCTGCGCACCGTCCACGCCGCTCCCCGCCCCCGGGGTCGGCCGCCCGCGGTGGATGGTCGAGCTGGCGCGCCAACGGGGCGGCCCGGGTTTCACGATGGAATTGGAGGCATGCGATGACACGGGTCGCCTCGCTCTACCTGCCGCATCTCGCGATCGAGCGACTGCGATGGCTGGAGCGGCCGCGCGCGCTGCCTGAACCAAGGTCCGCGCCTATGCTTCCCATCGACGACGACCCCGGTGCCTGCTCGGTGCCACGGGGCGGCGGCTGGCGTCCCGGCGCGCGCTGGGCGCAGCAAGGCGCTACGCGTGCAACGGTCGAGGAGCAGGTGGCGGCACTGCCGCTGCACCAGCGACCGCCGATGCGGGAGCTGGGTCGTCGGTCGGAGGCGGCAGACCATCCGTTCAAATACTCCAGCCTACCGGGCCAGCACAGGGCAGTATCGGGGCCGGCACCCGCGATGAACCTCGTGCCGATGGTATTGGCCGAGCAGATCGGACAGCGACAGGTCATCGCCGCTGCTTGCCCGGCGGCGATGGCGCTAGGACTGACCCCAGGCATGGCGGTGACGCAGGCACGGGCGCTGATCCCGGATCTCGACATCCGACCCGCCGACCGGGCGGCAGATGCCGCGTTGCTGGCGGATCTGGCACTGCATGCCGTGCGTCACTGGACCCCGACCGCCGCGGTCAGCGGATCGGACGGGCTTTGGCTGGACCTGAGCGGCGTCGCGCATCTGCACGGGGGCGAGACCCGCTTCTGCCAACGACTGGTCGGGTTCTGCCGACGCTTCGGCCTGACCGCACGGGTCACGGTCGCCTCCACGCCGGGCGCAGCTCATGCGCTCGCCCGTTTCGGTCGCGATGCCATCCTGCTGGTTCCCGGCGGACAAGAGGCACAGGCGCTGGCTCCCTTACCTCCTGCCGCACTCCGCCTGACCCCGGAGGCAACAGCGGCGGCGAGCCGGTTTGGGCTCGACCGGATCGCCGATCTCCTGCCGCTGCCACGCGGGCCGCTCGCCCGGCGGCTAGGCATGGCGAGTGTCCGCCGCCTCGACGAGGCACTGGGGCGTGTCCCCGAACCGATCGTGCCGGTCGTGCCCGAGGAGACGCCGGTCGCAAAGCGCCGGCTGCTCGAGCCGATCGGCACCGCCGAGGCGATTGAGCAAGTGATCGCCGACCTGCTCGCCGACATGATGTTGCTGTTGCAGGCGCGCAGGCGCGGTGTGCGCACATTGGTGCTGCTGCTCGACCGGATCGACGGCAGCGAGCAGCGGCTCGCGATCGGCACCGCGCGCGCGACCCGCGATGTCGTGCATCTCGCCCGCCTCTTCCACCTGCGCATCGAGCGGATCGATCCGGGTGACGGGATCGAGACGATGCGCCTCGCAGCGACGCGGACCGATCCGCTGGGTGCTACCGCGGTAGCGGGCGACCTGACCGGCGAGGCGGCGGTGCCCGACGTCGCGACGCTTGTCGACCAGATCGCCGGCCGGGTGGGCGAGGCGGCGCTGTTCACCGCCGCGCCAGTCGAGAGCGACGTGCCCGAACGCGCGGTACGCCGCGCGCCGCCGCTCGCCGCGCCGACTGGCTGGCCGACCTGGCGCCGGCCGGTACGGCTGCTCAGCCGGCCCGAGCCACTGACCGGCGTGCTCGCCCTCCTCCCCGACGCACCGCCGCGCCGCTTCACCTGGCGCGGGCAGGTCCATGCGGTGTTGGCCGGAGATGGTCCGGAGCGCATTCACGGCGAATGGTGGCGGCGCGACGGCGAGGTCTGGGCGGTGCGCGACTATTTTCGGGTCGAGGACGACACCGGCGCACGCTTCTGGCTGTTCCGCCGCGGCGACGGGGTCGATGCCGCAACCGGTGATCTCAGCTGGTACCTCCACGGGCTATTCGGCTGATGGCGGCCCCCACCGCGACCTATGTCGAGCTTCAGGTGACGAGCCATTTCTCGTTCCTGCGCGGCGCCTCCAGCCCCGACGAACTCTTCGCCGCAGCCGCGCTGCAAGGCCACACCGCGCTCGGAATCGTCGACCGGGGCAGTGTCGCCGGACTGGTGCGCGGGTGGGAGGCGCAGAAGGCCACTGCCGTGCGGATGATCGCAGGCGCGCGCGTCGATCTCGACGATGGGCGGGCGCTGCTGCTCTATCCAACCGACAAGAACGCCTGGTCGCGGCTCACCCGGCTACTGACGCTGGGCAAGTCGCGCGCGGGCAAGGGCGGCTGCACGCTCGGTTGGGCGGATGTGGTTGCCTGGAATGAGGGGTTGATTGCGATCCTGCTCCCGCACGAGGCCGACGCCGCGACCGCACGCCATCTCGCCGATCTGCGCCGAACCTTCGGGGCGCGCGGCTATTGTGGCCTAGCCTTTCGCCGCCGGCCCAACGATGCGTTGCGGCTGCACGATCTCACAGCGCTTGCCGAGGAGGCAGGCGTACGAACCGTAGCGCTCGGTGACATCCTCTACCATGCCCCGCAGGCTCGGCTGTTGCAGGACGTCGTCACCGCGATCCGCGAGAAGTGCACGGTCGACACGCTGGGCTACCGGCGCGAGCGGCATGCCGACAGACACCTCAAATCTCCAGTCGAGATGGAGCGGCGCTTCGCCGCCTTCCCGGATGCGATCGCCGCCACCGCCGCCATCGCGCGCGCCTGCACCTTCGACCTCGGCGAACTCAGCTACCAATATCCGCATGAACGAGTCGTCGAGGGGCTGACCGCGCAGGGCGCGCTCGAACAGTTGACCGAGACCGCCGCGGCGCGAATGTTCCCCGACGGACTTCCAAAAGCCTATCGCGACCAGATCGCGCACGAGCTCAGGCTGATCGGCGAACTGGGTTACGCACCCTACTTCCTCACCGTGAACAGCATCGTCGCGGAGAGCCGGCGGCGCGGCATCCTGTGTCAGGGGCGCGGCTCGGCGGCGAACAGCTGCGTCTGCTTCGTGCTCGGCATCACCAGCATAGACCCCATCAAGCACGAGCTGCTGTTCGAGCGCTTCGTCTCCGGCGAACGGCGCGAGCCCCCAGATATCGACGTCGACTTCGAGCATGAGCGACGCGAGGAGATCATCCAGTGGATCTATGAAACCTATGGCCGCAACCATGCCGCGTTGACGGCCGTCGTTACCCGCTACCGCGCACGCGGGGCGGTGCGCGAGGTCGGCAAGGCACTCGGCCTGCCCGAGGATTTGACCAAGGCGCTTGCCGGCCTCATCTGGGGGTGGAGCCAGGAGGGCGTCGGCGAGAAGCAGGTTACCCAGCTCGGCCTCAACATGGATGACCGGCGGCTGCGCCTGGCGCTGGAACTGTCGCGCCAGCTGATCGGCGTACCGCGTCACCTGTCACAACATCCCGGCGGCTTCGTCCTCACCCATGACCGGCTTGACGACCTCGTCCCCATTGAACCCGCCGCGATGATCGACCGGCAGGTGATCGAATGGGACAAGGACGATATCGATGCGCTGAAGTTCATGAAAGTCGATGTGCTGGGCTTGGGCATGCTCGGCTGCATGAACCGCGCCTTCAACCTGCTGGAGGAAGCCAAGGGCCTGCGCGTCGGCATGGCCGACCTGCAGGACGACGATCCAGACGTCTATGCGATGATCCAGAAGGCCGACACGCTCGGCACCTTCCAGATCGAGTCCCGCGCGCAGATGAGCATGCTGCCGCGCATGAAGCCCGCGCGTTTCTACGACTTGGTCATAGAGGTGGCGATCGTCCGGCCGGGACCGATCCAGGGCGACATGGTCCACCCGTACCTCCGCCGCCGCGAGGGGCGCGAGAAGCCCGACTATCCCCGTCCGGAATTGCGCGCGGTCTTGGAGAAGACATTGGGCGTGCCGCTCTTCCAGGAACAGGCGATGAAGGTCGCGATCGTGGGTGCAGGCTTCACCGCGGTCGAGGCCGATCAGCTCCGCCGCGCCATGGCGACGTTCAAGTTTACCGGCGGCGTCAGCCACTTCTACGACAAGTTGGTCGAGGGGATGGTGTCGCGCGGCTATCCCCGCGACTTCGCCGAACGGACCTTCAAGCAGATCGAGGGTTTCGGCTCCTACGGTTTCCCCGAGAGCCACGCCGCCAGCTTCGCCAAGATCGCCTATGCCAGTTGCTGGATGAAGCATCATCATCCCGACGTGTTTTGCGCGGCGCTGCTCAACGCCCAGCCGATGGGCTTCTACGCGCCCGCCCAGGTCGTCCGCGACGCGCGCGAGCACGGCGTCGAGGTAAGGCCGGCCTGCATCAACGCCAGCCGCTGGGACTGTACGCTAGAACCGACACGCGGCCGCTATCTCGCCGTGCGGCTCGGACTGCGCCAAGTGCGCGGCCTTGCCAATGCGCATGGTGCGGCGATCGTCGCGGCGCGGGGGGACGCACCTTTCCAGTCGGTCGAAGAGGTGTGGCGGCGTGCGGGCGTCCCGCGCGCGGCAATCGAGCGACTGGCCGAGGCGGACGCCTTCCATGCGCTGGGCGAGGATCGCCGCCAGGGGTTATGGAAGGTGAAAGGCCTGGGCGAGGCCCCCCTGCCTCTGTTCGCCGCCGCCGATGCGCGCGAAGCCTCATTCAGCCCCGAGGGGCTGGAGCCGGACGTACCCTTGCGGCCGCTGACCGAAGGCCGCGAGGTGGTGGAGGATTACCGCGCGCTACAATTGTCGCTGCGCGCCCATCCCCTTGCCTTTCTGCGGCAGGATCTCACCCGCCGCGGCATCGTCCGCTGCGCCGACCTCGCCCACATCAAGGACGGCCACCATGTCGAGGTCGCCGGGATCATCCTTGTCCGCCAGAAGCCCGGCAGCGCCAAGGGCGTGCTATTCATCACCATCGAGGACGAGACCGGCATCGCCAACGGCATCCTGTGGCCCGACCGGTTCGAGGCGCAGCGCCGCACCGTCATGTCGGCGGCGATGATCGGAATGAAGGGCCGGGTCCAGCGTGAGGGGCTTGTCATCCATGTCATCTGCGACCGGATCATCGACCATGGCGGGCTGCTCGCCCAAGTCGGACAGATGGACTTCCCCCATGCGACCGGCCGGGGAGACGGTGCGCGCCATGCCGGGTCGCCCGACCGGGGCGATGCCGGCTGGCGACCGGGCCCGCGCGACAGCTACTGGCCACCCCACGCCAATGGCCGGGATCCCGAGCAGGTGGTGCGGATCAAGTCGCGCGACTTCCATTGATCGCCCGTGTCACGCCATCAGCGGATCATTATCGAGCTATCGCTCCACATCCTCCGCGCCGCCGCCGCACGGTCGGGCAAGGGCAAGGTCGATACCATCGAGGTGCGGCTCGCGCTGCGCTGCCTGATCGCGCATTGCCCGGAGCGCTGGCCACTCGACATGTTCTGGAACTCCGCCGGAACCGATCACGACATTGGACGCGCCCAGGGCTGCACGGCAGCGCTGAATGGTATCGTCCGGCAACTGGAGGCCGATCCAAGATAGCCTTGCTGTCGCCGGGCGGGACTTCACCGCAAGGCGAAAAGATCCATATTGGCGTCGCCCCAAGCCTTCAGCGCCGCGATGATCGGCGACAGGGATCGACCACGATCGGACAGGCTGTATTCGACACGCGGCGGCACCTGGGCGAAGACCTCGCGCTCGATCAAGCCGTCGGCCTCCAGTTCGCGCAGCTGGTTGGTCAGCATGCGCGGCGTCACATCACCAGCGCGGCGGCGCAGTTCGTTGAAGCGCGTGGTTCCGTCCTGCAAATGGTAGAGGATCACCGCCTTCCACTTGCCGTCGATCAGGCTCACCGCTGCCTCGACGGCACAACCCGGGGTACAATCGAGGCGGGAGTGACGGGCTTTCGCCATCGGAGCGGTATCCTTTTCGACACTATGAGCGTTTTTTGTGCCTACGACAAAAGCTGACACCGTCTCTATCTCGCGTGCGTCAGCAGAAGGAGCAAGACCCATGCGCGCCATAGCCTATCGCCAGCCGGGGCCAATCGATCGAGCCAATGCCCTGATCGACGTAGAACTGCCACGGCCCATTCCGACCGGGCGCGATATCCTGGTCGCGGTTCGGGCCATCTCGGTGAACCCGGTCGACGCGAAGGTTCGCGCCGGCGCCGCGCCGTTCGACGGACGTGACGAACGCGTCCTTGGTTGGGATGCGGCGGGCGTCGTCGAGGCGGTCGGCCCGGAAGCCACCCGCTTCAAGGTGGGTGACGAGGTCTTCTATGCGGGCGACCTGATGCGCGACGGCAGCAATGCGGAATATCAGCTGGTCGACGAGCGCATCGTCGGCCATCGGCCACGCAGCATCGGCTTCGCCGAGGCGGCAGCGCTGCCGCTGACGGCGATCACGGCGTGGGAAACCCTGTTCGACCGGTTGAAGGTCGACGACCAGCCGGCCAGCGGTGCCCGCGCCATCCTGATCATCGGCGGCGCGGGTGGTGTGGGTTCCGCTACGATCCAGATCGCGCGAGCCCGGACCTGACCGTGATCGCCACCGCCTCGCGCGCCGAGACGGAAAGCTGGGTGCGTGACCTAGGCGCGCATCATGTCATCGATCATTCCCAACCGATGGCACCGCAGATCACTGCCTTGGGATTAGGCGCGCCTGCCTTCGTCTTCTCGACCACCCATACCGATCGCCATCTGACCGACATTGCCGAGTTGATCGCGCCGCAGGGGCGCTTCGCGCTGATCGACGATCCCGCCAGCCTCGACATCGTCGACTTCAAGCGCAAGGCGGTGTCGGTCCATTGGGAATTGATGTTCACCCGGTCGCTATTCGATACACCGGACGTCGGCGAGCAGGGGCGACTGTTGGACGCGGTGGCCGAACTGGTGGACGTGGGGCGCGTTCGCACCACGGCGACTGACACGCTCTCGCCAATAAATGCCGCCAACCTTATCGAGGCGCACCGCCGCATCGAGAGTACCACCACGCGCGGCAAGATCGTTCTGGAAGGATGGGAGGCCCAGCATGACTGATCCGATCGTTCACGTCGTCGCCCGCCTCGTGCCGCGGCCTGGCAAGGCCGAGGCACTGGCCACCACGTTACTCGAGATGCTTGACGAGGTACGTGCGGAACCGGGCTGCCTGCTCTACGATGCGCACGAGAGCCGCGACGCGCCCGGCGTGATCGTGATGGTGGAGAGCTGGGCCGACCAGGCCGCCCTCGATGCCCATGGCCGCGCCCCTGCCCTCACTCGCCTTGCCGCCCGCTTCGACGCGTTGCTTGCCGAGCCGCCATCCGTCGAACGACTCCGGCGGATCGGCTGATCTTTCCATCGCTTGCGACGCAAGAGCCTCCCGTTCGTTGCAGCAGCAAACCGGACAAGCGAGACCATCCATGGACTATATCAAGCTCGGCCACACTGGCCTCGACGTGTCGCGCCTCTGCCTCGGCTGCATGACCTATGGCATCCCGGATCGCGGCAATCACGCCTGGACGCTCGACGAAGAGGCGAGCCGGCCGCTCCTGCGCCAGGCAGTGGAGGCAGGTATCAACTTCTTCGACACCGCGAACGTCTATTCGGACGGCACATCGGAGGAGATCGTCGGCCGCGCGCTGAAGGATTTCACCCGCCGCGACGAGGTGGTGATCGCCACCAAGGTCCATGGCCGGATGCGCCCCGGCCCGAACGGCGCGGGCCTCAGCCGCAAGGCGATCATGACCGAGATCGATGCCAGCCTGACCCGGCTCGGCACCGATTATGTCGACCTCTACCAGATCCACCGCTTCGATCATGAGGTGCCGATCGAGGAGACGCTGGAGGCGCTGCATGACGTCGTGAAGGCGGGCAAGGCGCGATACATCGGCGCCTCGTCAATGGCCGCGTGGCAGTTCGCGACGATGCTCCACGTCGCCGAGGCGAATGGCTGGACGCGCTTCTCGACCATGCAGAACTATGTCAACCTCCTCTACCGGGAAGAGGAGCGCGAGATGCTGCCGCTGTGCGACGCGGAGGGTATCGGCGTGATCCCGTGGAGTCCGCTCGCGCGCGGACGGCTGACCCGCGACTGGGACGAGACGACCGAACGCTCGGCCACCGATGAGTTCGGCCGCACGCTTTACGCGGCAACGGCGGAGGCGGATCGCAAGGTGGTCGAAACCGTCGCGGCCGTCGCCAGCGCGCGTGGCGTGCCGCGTGCGCAGGTCGCGCTCGCCTGGGTACTCGCCAAGCCGGAAGTGTCCGCGCCGATCGTCGGCGCATCCAAGCCGGCGCATCTCGACGACGCCCTCGCCGCGCTCGACCTGACCCTGTCGGACGACGAGATTGCCCGGCTGGAGGCGCCGTACGTGCCACATGCGGTGGTCGGCTTCTCGTAACCGCCCCCACGGACGGATCGACCAAGCCGGCTGCGGGGCTTATCCGCCTGCCGGCCCCGTGGTTCGCTTCGCGAGCAACTGTGCCAGCGTCACCGGCAAAAAATCGCGCACGTCGACGCCGACGTCAAACTGGCGCGGCATCGATGTCAGGCGGCCGTGGCTGTGGCCATGCAGGTTTAGCGCGCCCTTGTGCTGGCGGTTCCAACTGCGGAAGGCGTAGTGCCCCAGGACGAGCGCACGGCCTTCGACCTCGATCTCGGCATAGTCGCCGACGCTCGCCCAGCCCGGTGCGGCGCCCGTGGCATCGGAATCGTTGTTGCCGCGGAGCAGGTGCTTGGTTCCGTTGAGCCTGGCCAGCAGCGCCGCGACATCAGCCGGCCGCCGGGCGACATCACCCAGATGCCAGACGACATCCTCCGCGCCCACGACGGCGTTCCAGCGGCCGATCAGTTCGGCATCCATCTCGGCCACTCTGGCGAAGGGTCGCTTGTGGATGTTGATCGTGCGGTGATCGCCGAAATGCGTGTCGGCGGTGAAGAAGACGGTCATGTCCAATAGAGGATGCGCGCCGCCGGTAGCAGCGCCGCGATCCTTTCCTCGAAAAACAGGCGAAGTGATCGCATCGTCGGCGCATCATAGACCTGCTTTTCAGTCCCGAACTTAGTGCGCTTTGTCGTCCGGTTGTCCGCCCCCATGTCGAGCGCGGAGCCGGGATACCAGCTCTCCAACACCGCCTTCGATCCGGGCGTAAAGCGATGCGTGATGAGTTCGATCGTCAGGTCGACACCGGCGATGCCGGCCAGCGCCGCCGCTGCATCGGCAAGCAGAGCACCATAGGCCTCGCGCCAGCCCTCAGCCGCGATGATCGGCGCGATCGTCAGGCCGATCGGATATCCCGCGCACGCCATGTCGGCCAAGGCCGCGAGCCGGGCCGCGACCGGCGCGGTGCCGCCCTCGAACCGGGCGAACATCGCCGGATTGATCGACGCACGCATCCGCGTACGCTTCTGGTGGTCGAGGCCGAGCAGCGGCCCGACGTCGGCGAACTTCGTGGTGAAGCGCAGCTGCGCCGCCGCATCCCAGCGACCGAACCAGGTGATCGCCGCCGACAGCGATCCGGTGATCGCTTCCAGCCCCAGCGGATCGGTGTAGCAGGATGCCTCGAACGTCGTGCCTTCGTGGGCGCGATCCTGGCTGCGCGAAGTGACGCTGCCCTGCCCCAGATAGGCTGGCAGCCCGTCCAGTATCTCGTCGAGATTGGCGTAGACGCGGGTGATCGGCGGCCCCTTCAACGATCCCGCCAGATAGCAATAGCTGCAATGCGCCGGGCATCCCTCGGCGAGGTCGACCCGCCAGTCGGCGCTGGGCGCGATCGGCTGGAGCCGCCGCTTCGAGGGCGGCGCAACCACCACCGCGAGCGTCGACTTCGCCGCCGCATAGGCGCGCCGCGGATCGTCGGGCAGCCCCAGTGCGAGGGGATCGCCGGGAAGCGCCACGACTTCGACACCCTGCGCTTCAGCACGCGCGACGATCCCTCGGCCGTGGGCGAAGCCCAGCGCCGAACGCGTCACCAGCAACCGACGCGGGCGCCATCCTACCACGGGTCTGGCCGTCGTCGGTGCTGTCGATATCGTCGCCATGGCCAAGGAAACGAACGGCACGCGGGGACGGTCCGACCGATCGACAGGCACCGCCCCATCGTCTTAGGATCGGCGCTCCACCGAGACAGGGGGCCGACCTGCACTTGCTCGACACACGCCGTACGCTGCTCCGCTCCGCGATGCTGGCACCGATGGGGCTCTGGGCCGCGGCCCAGGCGCGTGCCGCCGGTCTGTCGGCGAAGGACACCGTCGGGCGCGGCATTTCGCTTGAACTCGCAAGGGCGCGGGCGGCGCAGATCTCCGCCCTCCACTATGACCTGTCGTTCGACTTGACTGCGGCGGACACCGCTGCGGGCACGGTCGTCATCCGTTTCGATCGCGCGGGCGACAGCGGCGATCTGGTCTTCGACTTTCGCGGCCCTACGCTCGCCGATCTGACAGTCAACGGCCGTCCGCTACCGGCCGCGGGGCGGGTCGACGGACACCTCGTCCTGCCCGCAGCGTTGCTGAAGACCGGCGCCAATATCGTCTCGGCACGGTTCGCGACACCGATCGCGGCATCGGGGGCGGCGATCATCCGCTATCATGACGACAAGGATGGCCAAGCCTATCTCTACACGTTGCTCGTCCCCTCCGATGCCAATCTGCTGTTCCCCTGTTTCGACCAGCCCGACCTCAAGGCGCGCTTCCGCTGGACGATCACCGCGCCGACCGGCTGGACAGTGATCGCCAACGGGCCGCTCGATGAGCAGCAGCAGGCGACCGGCGGTACGCGCTGGCGCTTTGCAGAAACCGAGCCGATCTCTACCTATCTCGCCACCTTCGCCGCCGGACCCTGGACACATTGGACGTCAGCGCCCGCGGGGGAGCGGCCGATCAGCCTCTACGCGCGCGCCTCGCGCCGTGCCGAAGTCGATGCCGAGGCGCAGATCGCGACCAACCGCGCCGCGGTGCGCTGGCTCGCCGACTGGTTCGGCATCCCCTTCCCCTTCGCCAAGCTCGACCTGGTGCTTGCGCCCGCCTTTCCCTTCGGCGGCATGGAGCATGTCGGCGCGGTCTTCTACAACGAGGACCGCTTCATCTTCCGCGAGCCGCCAACGCTGCCGCAGCGCGTCGGTCGCGACGCCACCATCTATCACGAGATCAGCCATCAATGGTTCGGCGACGACATCACCATGCGCTGGTTCGACGACCTGTGGCTGAAGGAAGGCTTCTCGACCTATATGGCCGCGCGCATCCAGGCGGAGCTACAGCCCGACAGCAACGCCTGGACCACCTTCCTGCTGTCGACCAAAACGCCCGCCTATCGCGCCGATGCGACCACCGGAACGCAGGCGCTGTGGCAGCCGCTCGCCAACCTAGATGCCGCCAAGAGCAATTACGGCCCGATCGTCTACAACAAGGCGCCGGCGGTCATCAAACAGCTCGCCTTCCTGGTCGGCGAGGAGGGGTTCCGCCGTGGCCTCCACCGCTTCCTCATCGATCATGCCTATGGCAACGCAACCTGGCAAGACCTGCTCGGCGCAGTCGGTGCGGCATCCGGCGTCGACCTGACCGCATTCGGCCGCCAGTACATGCTACGCGCCGGCCTCCCCCGCGTCGACACGCAGCTCCGCATCGCAGGCGACCGGATCGGGTCGCTGACGCTCGTCCAACGGCCGGTGCGGTCACTACCTGGCGACCGCGGCGGCGCATGGCCGATGAAGGTCCGGGTACGGCTGGGCTATCGCGACCGCGCCGACGTGGTGCTCGACGCCGCCTTCTCCGGCACGACAGCGACCGTCGCCGGGGCGGCAGGGCTGCCGGTGCCCGACTATGTCTGGCCGAACGACGACGATCAGGGATACGGCCTGTTCCTGCCCGACGACCGCACCCTTGCCTGGATCGTCGGGCACGTCGGTACAGTCAAAGATCCGCTGCTACGCGCGATGCTGTGGAGCGCGGTGTGGGACACCGTCCGCGACATCCGCTTCTCACCGGCGCGCTACATCACGATGCTGCTCGACCACCTGCCCGGCGAAACCGACGAACAGATTTCGCGCACCATCCTGTCGCGCGGCGCCGCCGCACTCGACGTCTACCTGCCGGACGATGCGTCCGCGCCGCTGCGGCCCCGCTGGGAACAGGCGCTGCTCGCCCGCATCGACAATGCGAACCTGGGATACGGCCTGCGCAAGGACGCTCTCGATCGCCTGATCGCAACCGCGCGGACGCCGCTCGCATTTGCCCGCTTACGCGACCTTCTGGCGGGCCGCGCGACGTTGGCCGGCACCGCAATCCGCCAGCCGACACGCTGGGCGATCGTCCGTCGCCTGATTGCGGTCGCAGCGCCCGATGCCGCCGCGCTTTACGCATCCGAGCAACGGCTCGACCAAACGAGCGAAGCGGTGAAGGACGCGTTCGTCGCCCGTGCGGCGACACCCGACCGCTCTGTCAAGGCGGCCTATTTCAGCCGCTATTTCGACGATGCCACGCTCAACGAAGCTTGGGCGAGCGAAAGCCTTGGCGCCTTCAACACGATCGAGCAGGCCGAACTCACTCTGCCCTTCCTTCGTCCGGCGCTCGACCGGCTCGAATGGATTCGCCAGAACCGGCGCATCTTCTTCCTGCCCGCCTGGATCGACGCCTTTATCGGCGGCCAGCGCGATGCCGCGGCGCTCGATGTCGTCGATCGGTTCCTGGAGGCGCACCCCGGCCTTCCCCTCGATGTACGTCGCAAGGTTTTGACCGCACGCGACGAACTGGCTTTAACCGTGCATATCAGGGCCGCAACATTTCCAACGTTAACAAAGGTCTGATGAAAGACCCGGCAACCGGATAGCCAGCCCGCCTTGCATGCCGCAATCGAGCCAAACCTTTGAGATGATGGACGTACTGCGACGAGCGACTTTCGCCAGATGCCCCGGGGTGCTTTAATGCGGCGATGAAGCATTTTCGTCAGGGGGCCGTGCTGGCCCTGCTCGCCGGTCTTGCCGCGATGCCGCTGTCCGCGCAATCGACCTATGATCAGGTCGACCCGATGATCGGCACGGGAGGAGAAGGTCACACCTTTCCCGGTGCCGTCGCCCCCTTTGGCATGGTGCAATTCTCGCCTGATACCGACACAACATGCGTCATCCGGGAATGCTACAGCCATGCGGCGGGCTATCGTTATGAAGATCCGACTATCCAGGGTTTCTCGCTGACGCACTTCTCCGGCGCCGGGCATTCGGATCTCGGCGATTTCCTCATGATGCCGGTCAGCGGGGATAGCGTGCCCCTGGAGCGCGGCACCGCAGGCAAGCCGGGTTCGGGTTATCGCTCGCGCTATGATCACGCGACAGAGGTCGCGCGGCCGGGCTATTACGCCGTCAAGCTTGAGGATCGAGGCGTTCAGGCGGAGCTGACCGCGGGGACGCGGATCGGCGTCGCGCGCTATCGTACCACGTCCGGCGCACCGCCCATGCATCTGGTGCTCGATCTGCGCAGCTCACTCTACAATTACCCTGGCAAGGTCCTGTGGTCCTCGATCAGGCTGCGCTCCGACGGCATCGTCACCGGCTGCCGACAGACGCGCGGCTGGGCGCCCGACCGCAACCTGTGCTTTGCGATCCGTTTTTCCGCGCCGCTCAAGGGGCATGCGTTCGTCTCGACCGAGACGGACGTCCCTTATAAGGGCTTCCAGGGACCGGGGCGCGGCAGCGACGCCGTTGCGGACCGCGCCGGACGCGCATTGGTCGCCCGCTTCGATTTCGGCCCCCTCAACCGACCGCTTGAAGTGACCAGCGCGATCTCGTCGGTCGACGAGGCGGGTGCGATCGCAAACCTAGCGAGCGAACCCGGCGATTTCGACGCGATCCGGGCAAAGACCACGCAGGCATGGCGCGTAGCGCTCGATACGGTGAAGATCGACGCGTCTGCCCCGATGGCGAAGTCCGTGGCGACGGCACTGTACCACAGCTTGCTGGCCCCCGCCGTCGCGAGCGATGCGGACGGTCGCTATCGCGGCCCCGACAATCAGGTGCATCGTGCGGAAGGCTATACATTCCGTTCGACCTTCTCGCTCTGGGATACGTTCCGCGCCGAGCATCCGCTGCTGACGCTCATCCAGCCGGCAAGCCTGTCGAGCGAGATCGTCCGGTCGCTCGTGGCCAGCCGCAGGGACAGTCCTGACGGCATTCTCCCCGTCTGGCAGTTCCAGGGCCGCGAGACGTGGACGATGATCGGCTATCACGCCGCCCCCGTGATCGCCGACGCCTATCTGAAGGGAATCAGAGGCTTCGATGCGGACGCGGCGCTTGCCGCGATGGTCGCGAGCGCGACCTATGCGCCCTATGGCGGCTTGGGCGGGTATATGAAGCGCGGCTATGTGCCGATCGATCAGGAGCCGGAGGCGGCCTCCAAGACCGTCGAATATGCCTATGACGACTGGACGATCGCGCGGATGGCGCGCGCCATGGGCCGTACCGACATCGCGACGACATTCGAAAAGCGCGCAGGCAACTGGCGCAACAGCTTCGATGCCCGGACTGGCTTCATCCGTGCGCGCAAAAGCGACGGGTCGTTCCGCACGCCGTTCGATCCGACGGCGATCAACTACGGATCGGATTATACCGAGGGTAATGCCTGGCAATATAGCTGGTTCGTACCGCAGGATCAGGCTGCGCTCGTCCGCGCGCTCGGCGGCGATGCGGCTACCATAGCAAAGCTGGACGCGATGTTCGAATTCGACAATTCGAAACTCGATTACAGTCACGCCGAGGATATCGCCGGGCTGATCGGTCAGTATATCCACGGCAACGAACCCAGCCACCACGTCGCTTATCTGTACAGCTATGCCGGGGTGCCGTGGCGTACGCAGGCCCGGCTGAAGCAGATCGTCGAAAGCCAGTATCGGCCGACGCCCGATGGCCTATCCGGCAACGACGATCTTGGGCAGATGTCGGCTTGGCTCGTGTTCACGGCGCTGGGCTTCTACCCGGTGACGCCCGGCAGTCTGGAATATGTGATCGGTCGTCCTTTCGTGAATCGGGCTGCGCTGACCCTGCCCAACGGGCGGCAGCTGACCGTAATCGCCGAGCGGCTGGACGATCGGCACCCCTATGTCGGGAAGGTCATGCTGAACGGAATACCCGTCACGCGGGCCTATCTGCGGCACGACGAGATCATGGCCGGGGGTGAGTTGCGCTTCACGATGCAGGCGACGCCGAATACCGCCTGGGCAACCTACCCCAAAGAGCGACCATATTCTGCCAGCACGACGCGTTGAGAACGACTCAGTTCCGGTCATTGGGGGGCCGTTGCGCGCTCCCCAACGTCAGACATCCGTTCATTTCCGGTAGACGATTCAATTGGCGGCCGAAAATTGGCGAAATCTGGGACGAAGCTGCCGTTCCCACACGGCGGCTTCAACGGCAGGTCCATCACCGGAACCGGACGCGTGCCGAACGATCCGCTCGACAAGAACTGTGGTTGCTGCTGGGTTGTCAGCGGTATGTCGGGATTTATGTGAAAGAACGGCAGAAGCAGCCGTGCCTTTTGCTCACATTCAGCTTTGCCCTCAGCAGGCAGAGGCCACAGCATTCGAGTCCTGTCGAATGCTGCGACCTCCCCCTTATACATCTTCCGTCTTCCGCAGGATCATGCCGGTCTTGTAAGTGACCAGTCAAAACCGTCTTGTGGTGGAAGCGGAAAGCGGGGGGAGCATCTGCCTGCAGATGCTTCCCCCTACGCCTCACCAGCGATAGCTCAGGCGGGCAGTGCCGCTGTGAACGTCCGTTCGAGCTGACATTTCGCTTTCGACGCGCATCCCCAGGGAAAGGTTGGGCGTCAACCGCAGCTCGGCATTTGCCGACAGTTGGCCAAGATCCGCCACCGGTGCCGCGCCGGCGACATGGAAGCCGTCCGTCTGATCAGCCTGGAACCTTGCCGCTACATCGGGATTGGACGATGCCCGATGAACCCAGGCGGCGGTCATCCGCAGAGCCAACCGGCGCTCGCGACCAAGCGCAAAGCTGTTGTCGAACGCCGAACCAAGTTCGAACCGCTTGTCCCAGGTCGACCGTTGGTCGAAGCTCAGGGCGAGAATGGTTGGCGATTGCGCGCTGGCCCGTTCCGAATAGGCCGGCGTAACGAAGTCCTGCACCTGCGCGGCGGCGTAGGGCGTGATGCCTCCGCTTAGCATCGACAGGCGGTATCCGGCTTCCAGCCGTCCGCCATAGTTCCGTGCGCGGAGGCTGGCGACGTACCGACCGCCGGTCAGCGGCAGGAGACGACCAAGCACATTGTCGTACCTGGCTGCAGACAGCGTACCGGCGACATAGGCTGCGTTGAAGCGCCGGAGGCCATATACCCCGAACTGGTACACATCGGCCTTGCCATTGACCCCATTGGCGGTCGCGAAGCCGCTCGCACCAAGACCCATCGCCATGCCAAAAGTGGTGTTCGCATCGAAGCGGTGATCGATACCCATGGCGAGGCCACGCATATGGGCCGACAAATGTCCCATACCGACATTCGGGTTGTCGGTCTCGATCGATCCGGCCAGCCCCTGACCCCAGAGGTTCCAGTCCCTGCCGTCATTGCTGCCGCCCGGCTGACGGACCAGCGTCGCCATGAAGGCGGTAGACATCTGCGTGCCGACCGTCGACATCGCGGAGGTGGCGGCACCGCTGAGATTGTAATAGGCCTGGTCCAGATCGACGCGGCCCTTCATCGCCAGCAAGGTCGGAACGACGTTATGGAAGTGCGTCAGGCCACCGGATTGCGCGTGGGCGATGACCTTGCCGATCACCTTGCCACTTTCGGAAAGCGCGGCTGGCGCGAAATCGACCGTCGATGCCAGCGACACCTGACCGTTCCGGACGCTCAATGCATGGCTCAGAATGACGCTGCTCTCGACCTTCAGCCCCGATACGTCGAGATCGCCCGCCGCCGTGATGATGGTCTTCAGGATCGTACCGGGCTTAATCGCGCCGAGATTGAGGAGGGTCGGGCGCAACGTGCCGGCCAGCTTGCCGGTGCCCGTCACCTCGAAACTGTCGGCCGCGCCGGTCGCCTGATCGAGGCGAACCAGCAGCGAGGCACCCTCGGACTGGAGCAACGACCCGTTGATCGTGACCTTGCCCAGAGTGCCCGCATTGGCCAGCACGCCCGCGTTGTTGAGCGTGCCGCCGCCGAGATCGAGCGAGGCGCCGGCATTGATCGTGGCACCGGCCAGGTTGTGCAGCACGTTCGTACCGCCCTGGGCCAGCTTCACCGATCCGATCAGCGTACCCTTGTTGGTGAAGGTCGTGTCGCCCGAAAGGGAGTGGACGGTCCGGCCAGCGGCCCCATCCATCGTCGACAATGTGCCGGCATTGGTGATCTGGCTGATCGGGCTGTCGAGCAACAGCGCCGAGCCGCCGACACCGCCGGTGATCTGGACGCCTTCGGCGATGTCGATGACCGGATCGTTCGACGACATGGCGACGATCGCGCTCGACCCGGCCCCGCTGACATGCACGTTGGCTCTGCCATTGACGTAGACGACACCCGAACGGCCATCGCCTCCGGCGTCCTGGACGACACTGGTCGAGCCGCCAAGCACGATACCGCCGCCGCCACGGATCGACTGGGCGATAACGCCATGCGAGTAATCGCCGGAGGTCGTGACGCTGTTGTTGATCGTGACGGTAACGTCGGACGAGCTGCCCGCCCCCCGCACGAACGTCGTCGAAACGGAGCCGCTGTTCGACAGGACGACACCGCCACCGCCGCCGACACTCTGCGCGATGATGCCAGGCGAGTTCCTGCCATGGGTTTCAATAGCAGCATTGCTGGTCACGTTGACGGTTCCGGCATCCGCACCGGGCTGGCCGCCCCCGAATTTCGCACTGTTCGCGATGGCGAAGCCGCCGCCGCCCCCCACGCTCTGCGCCACGATTCCGGGCGAGGCGTCGGCGTTGGTGACGATCGCCGAAGCGTTGCTGACCGTGACCGCGCCGCTGACGCCGCCGACACCGTCGCCGAGTTCCGCCGCGCTGTGCCGCGTCAGCGAAAGGCCGCCGCCGCCCGCGACACTTTGCGCCACCAGTCCCGGCGAATAGACCGCCGACGTGGTGATCGTGCCATAGTTGTTGACGTTGACCGCGCCCGCGGTCTGTCCTCCGGATCCGCGGCTATGGCCCAGGCGCACCGTGTCGTTGAAGGTCGCGTTGTTCGTGGTCAGCATGCTGGCCAACCCGCCACCAGCGCTGATGCTTTGGGCAACGATACCCGCGGATTGCTGGCCATGTACGGCGATGTTCGCGTGCGAGGCGACGTTCACCGTGCTGGACGTGCTCGAATATGCGTCGCCGTCATACTGCCCCAACTGGGCGCTGCCCGATGCGCCATTGCCCGTGCTGCCCGCCGCGAACGTCGCGACGCCACCGCCGCCGCCGATCGATTGCGCGACCAGGCCATAGCTGTTGCCCCCCGTCAGATCGATCGTCGTCGATCCGATCGTCATGTCGACCGTGCCACCCTCATTATGACCATGGGCCTTGCTGCCGAGCGTGACGGGCGCGCTGATCGTTCCGTTGGGCGCGATCCTGTCGATGTAGAAGGATGCGATACCGCCCCCGCCGCCGATCGACTGCGCGATGATGCCGCTGCTGTTGACGCCGGTGGTGGTCAGGGTCGCCCGCGTTCCGCCGGTGCCATCGCCAGTTATCAGCGTGACGCTCTTGCCGCGCCCGGCGGCACTCGAACTGGTCGCGCCGAGGTTCAACGGCGCGGTGACGCTCTTGCCCGCCGTGCCGCGTGCAACGTCGGAGATCGCCACACCGCCGCCGGCACCGATCGACTGCGCGATGATCGCGGTCGCCTGGTTGCCGGTAGTGCTGTAGCGGCCATATTCGGCGTTGGTGTAATCGGCAACGGAACCAGCGCCGACCGACAAGGAGCGATCCTCGTTCCTGCCACCCCCGATATAGTGATTGGCCAACCCGGTGACGTCGGCGCCATAGCCGGCGCGCAAGTCAGCATTGTTCGCCCAATATTGCGAGACATTGAACGCGGTCGGTGACCGCATATCGGCGGTGTTGACATAGTGGGCCTGCGCGGCCGCATTATTCTGACCGAAAGCGTTGATCAGATCGGTATAGCCCGCCGTATAGACTGCAGGGTCGAAACTCGCGCGGACCGAGACGTCTTCGCCGTTACCCTGGCTAGTGCTCGCGCCGACCTGGAAGGACATGCTGGTATCACCGGCACTGATCGTCGCCAGCCGCGATACGGTGTTGCCGCCGCCGCCGCCGATCGACTGCGCCATGATGGCGCTGGAACCGGCGCCACTGGTCGCGATCTTGCCATCGCTCCAGACATGAATTTTCTGAGCGTGCTGATTGCCGCCGCCCGCACCGCTGAGCGACAGGGATCCGCTACCGTCGCCGCCATCCGCCGCCGTGGCGCTGGCCACGCCCGCCGCGCCGCCGCCACCGCCGACCGACTGCGCGAAAATGCCGTGCGACATGGTGCCCGAGGTCGTCAGGACGCTGCCGCGCATCGCCGACACATAGACCTCGCCTCCCTGTCCGCCGCGTCCACCCGAACCGCCGAGCGCCAGCGCCACGGCATAGGTGCCGCCATTGGCGTTGCTGATCGAGGTGCCGCCCGCGCCGCCGCCGCCGCCGACCGACTGGCCGAACAACGCCGTGGCGAAGTCGCCCGTGGTCGTCACCCGCGCTGCGCTTTGGATCTGCACCACGCCGCTGCTACCGCCATAAGCGCCTTTCCCGCCAAGGCCCATCGACACCGCGACGCCCGATTCGGTCGACGATTCCGATCCGGAATCGTCGTTCGATGCCATCGCGACCGCGCCTTCCTTCTTGTCCGCAGTTTTCGCCGTGGTCGCGGTCGTCACGGACCCGCCGGATCCGCCGCCGCCGCCGACCGACTGGGCGAAGACACCGTGGCTGTTGGCGCCCGCCGTCGTCACCGTGCCCGAAAGGAAGGTTGCGCACGATCCATCGTCCTTGAACGTGCCACAGACATAGACCCAACCGGAATCACCGCCGCCCTCGCCGGAACCGCCCAGGCCCAACGCGACCGACGTCGCGCCGCCGTCGCCGGTTTTGGAGGAAGCCGAACCGCCCGTACCGCCGCCGCCGCCGACCGACTGCGCGAAGATCGCAGCGGAATTGGCCGCATAGGTGCTGAGCGTACCCGTCGAACCCGCACGGACCTGGCCACCGTTTCCGCCACCAGCGCCGGTGCCGCCCACCGATAGCGCAACGCTAGCCTTGCCCGCATTGGCTTCGGAACTGGTCGAACCGCCATTGCCGCCACCGCCACCGATCGACTGCGCGAAGATGGCGTGCGCATTGGCGCCGTCCGCAACCTTGTCCGCAGTGCCGGTCGTGATCGTTCCGGTGTTTTCAACCTTCACGTCGCCACCCGGGCTGCTGGTGCCGCCCGCACCGCCGATAGCGATGCCGGCCGCATAGCCCCCACTGGACCCGGCACCAGCACCCTTGTCGCTTCCGTTGCCAGTCTTACCGGCCGAAGCCGCGCTCTTGCCACCGTCCGGGGCGGAACTGGCGGGCTTGGTCGAGGCGCTGGTGCTCTTGTCGTCATCCTCTTCCGACATCGCGGCCACCGCGCCAGCCGATGCCGCGCCGCCATTGCCGCCGCCGCCGCCGACCGACTGGGCGAAGACACCCGCCGAGTTGCTGCCGGTCGCACTGATCGTGCCATCGTTGCGAACCAGCACCGTGCCGCCGGTGCCGCCACCGCCGCCCGAGCCGCCAAGGCCCAGCGACACGGCGGCAATACCACCCGATTCGGACGTTGCATGCGCCGCGCCACCATTGCCGCCGCCGCCGCCGACCGACTGGGCAAACACGGCGGTCGCTTGACTGCCACTCGTAGTGATCGACCCATGGTTTCGGACGTCGACCTTGTTGCCGTTACCGCCGCCGCCGCCGGTGCCGCCAAGGCTGACCGACGCCGCTGCAATGCCGCCCTTTGAGTCGGACACCGCAGAACCGCCGTTGCCGCCGCCGCCGCCGATCGACTGCGCGAACACGCCGTTGGACAAGGCACCGCTCGTCAGGACCGTAGCCGCGGTTTCGACCTGCACGATACCGCCGTGACCGCCGCCGCCGCCGGCACCGCCGATGCTGATGCCCGCCCCAGCACCATTGTCGGGGCTTTCCTCCGCGGCAGCATCACCCTTGCTGCTTTCGCCCGAACTTTCGCTCAGTTTGCTCGCGATCGCCAGCGTGGCCTTTCCGGCCAAGTCGCCGACCAGCCCCGTCCACGCCGCGGCGCCCGCCTCCTCCAATGCGCCTTCCGCACCGGCGCCGCTGGCCGAAGTCGAGCCGCCATTGCCGCCACCGCCGCCGACCGACTGGGCGAAGATCGCGGTCGACATCTTGCCGCTGGTGTTGAGCGTACCGCCATCGCGGAAGACGACCACGGCATCGCCGTCGCCGCCGCCACCACCAAAGCCGCCGATCGAGACGGAGGCCGCGTACTTGTTGCTTGTGGCAGCAGACAGGGCCGATCCGCCATTGCCGCCGCCGCCGCCGATCGACTGCGCGTGGATCGCCTGCGAGTGATCACCGGTCGTCACGATATCGCCGGTGTGTGGCATCGACACAACCTGACGCCCGGCCAGAGCCGTGTCCGTGCGACCCTGAGCATAGCCGGTCGTGATGAAATGATGGGCCGCCGCGCTCAGGTCGTCCCCGAACATCGTCTTCACATCGTCGTAGTTCGCTAGGCATCGTGGACAAAGCTTGACCGCATGAATTGCTACTGATTCAAGGCTGCCATTTGGAGGCAGGCTTGGGCGAGCGGATCGGTTTGTCGGATGAGGAATGGTCGCTGATCGGGCCGCTGCTACC
>NZ_JAKRET010000010.1 GCF_022664395.1 Sphingomonas lacusdianchii
CGATGGTCGGCCCGTCACCATCTCGACCATCCTCCAACGCGTCCAGAGCCGTCAGGAAGCGGTCGAAAACGCTCAGGATGATGACGCTCAAGAAGGCCATCGCTCGCCTCCCTTCGCCCGCTCCAGTCTTTTTGAAGACTCGACAATATACCGCGAACTGTGGTTGGCGTTACTTCACTCCACAGACACCAATCGTCATGGACTTCGTGGTTCGACGCTGCGCCGCCTTGTCGAAAGAGTGCCCGCTTGCCGCCCGACCGGCAAGCGCGGATGCCGGGCGCAATGTTGGCGATGCACATTCTTGCCTGCACGCCCAACTACGCGCCCCCCACAGACCATCGGTCCGGCAGAACACCGGCGACCATATGCCGGCAAGGACGGGCACTGACCGTTACCAGCAAACGATCGCACGCGCCTGTGCTTTGCGTGCGTGCTGGCCCGCCCCTGCCCCGCACCGACCACCAGCCGCCGGACCGGCGTGAGACAGTCATCTAAAATCACTATAGGATTCATATAGTGAAACCGTTACCATGCCGGCCGGGGCTGAACGGGGTCAGTTTGTCTGGGGGTAAGACATGGTCGCCGGTACTGAATTACTGAATGCAGTATTCGATATTTTCCGTGCCGATCAACGGGACACCGATCAGAATATCTGGTGTCAATATTATTTCGGAACGGACGCCGCCGCCGATGGCGGAGCGAACCGAAATATGTCGGAAAAGACGCGCCACTTGCAAGAGATACTGAAGGGGTCGGCAACGCAACGGCGATCCTGCTGAGCCTGCTGAGCCTGCTTTCGATGTGCCGCGCCATGCATGCGGGGTAATGCCAAGGGGCGTCGAGACGGCTGCTCGACCGCGCAGGATACCGAGTATCGGCTGGCTAACACGGATCCGTGCCGAATATCGACACACGCACGCGACGAGTAGGCTGGCGAGCAAAGCCGGCTTCTGCCGTCGCCGCTAACGCGGCGTGAACAAATCGCCACTACGGAACGGGCTACGTTCCCATCTTCACAGGTCGGGCGAAAAGGGGATATGTCCGTGCAAGCCGCAACACCAACGACACGATTACACGGTCTCGACGGACTGCGTGGCGTAATGTGCCTCGGCATCGCCTTGTATCACTATCTCCCCTATTATTTTACCAAGGGCGATCTGCCCTATGACGTCTCGCGTTATTTCGCCTGTTTCACCGATATATTCTTCGTGTTCGGCGGATTCTTCGTCGGCAACGTGGTCGATCGCAAAACCTATGGTCCGCAGCTGTATCGCCAGTTCATCGTCGATCGCGTGGCAAGACTATATCCGCTGCATATCGCGACCCTCGGCTTCTATTTCATGCTGGCGGTCGCGCTCGTCTTCGACCTGGTTCACCCGAAGAACCCGGATCGATACGATCTATCGTCCTTCGCCCCGCATCTGACGCTGACCCACAGCTGGGGTCTCGGCGAATTCGCAACGTACAACTATCCGAGTTGGGCGGTCAGCGCGATTTTCGGGTGCTGCCTCGCCCTTCCAGCCCTCAGAATCTTGCGGCGGCTGCCCTCCCTCAATCTCGCGCTGCTGGTAATACTCGCGGCCGCGCTCGCGATATGTTCCTATATCGCCACGCAGTTGGATTCGAGCATCACCGCCATCCAGGAAGAGTCGCTCGGGATCCTCCGCTGCGTCCCGTCCTTTCTGTTCGGCGTTTTGTTGTCGCGCAACCGGGACGTCAGGATTCCAAGGGGCGTTGCGATCGCGACCTTCCTATTGGCGGCCTTCATGCTGTTCGGCCGGGGCGCGGCCGTCCATGGAGTCGAACGGCTGTTGCTGGTCTATATCCTGGTATTTTCGGTCGTCGTCATCGACTCGTCTGGCATCAAGACGCCGCTGCATATGTCTGCGCTGCGCCGTATCGCGAAATACTCATTCGGGATCTACCTGATCCACAGTATCGTCGCGACGATATTGTTTCAGCTTCTGTCGCCGAAGCTGGTCGGTATGCAGAACGTCGCTTTTGGCAACGCACATTCCCTTGGGGCGATGCTGCTGGTCGTCGGCGGTCTGGTCATCACCCTCGCGCTGGCGGTCGGCAGCTCCAGAACGGTGGAACTCTACGGAGCACATGCCGTGCGTGCAGCGCTTGGTCCAAGGAAGGCGACGGTCGCCGCAAGGTCATAGGCGGAGTTCCCGATCGGCTCGCGATCGGTCCCGCTTGCCGACCGGTATCCGCGATACGCACGCCGTCGCTGACGGAACGGCAAGGGCCTTCTTTCCCGTCGCCCTGATGCCTGGGCTGCGCTAGGGGGTTCGGCGTGGCGACGCAGGCACTTCAGCAACGGTTCTCCGCGCAAAGCCCGCCGCCGCTGTCGCGTCGGCTGACGACGCTGGCGCTGGTCGTGGCGATTCATGCGCTGATCCTGTGGCTGCTGCTGCGCATCGCCCCGACGCTGATGTCGCCGCCGCCGGGCGAGAAATCGCCGTTGGTCGTCGACATGCTGCCCGCCGACCGGGTAGCCCCCGCCGCCGCCCCGGCCAAGCAGGTCCAGCGCAAGGCCGCTGCGGGAAGTGCCGCGACCGCCAAGCCGACCGCCACCGTAACCCCGCCGCCCGAGGTTCCACCCCCGCCCGTCCCTGCCGAGCGACCGTCCGACGTCTGGTCGAAGGTCATTCCCATGACCGGTCGCGAATTCGCACGCGCCGCGATCACGCCCGGCACGCGCGGGACCGAAGGGGTCGGTACCGGCAGCACGACCGGCGACAGCGGCGATGGCGATGCGGAGGCCGATGCCGGTGGTGGCAGTGGTGGCGGCGAGCGACTCTACGCCGCCGACTGGTATCGCCGCCCGACCCATGCCGAGCTGTCGACCTATCTGCCGCGCAACGCGCCGCCCGGCTGGGGCGAGGTCGCGTGCCGCACGATCCCGAACAACCAGGTGACCGATTGCCGCGAGATCGGCCAGTCGGCAAGCGGGTCGGGCTTGGCGCGCGCGGTGCGACAGGCGGCGTGGCAGTTCCGCATTTTGCCGCCGCGCGTCGGTGGTCGGCCGTTGGTAGGCAGTTGGGTCCGGATCCGCATCACCTATACCGATGCCGGTGCGGCGGTGGAGTGACGCCCTCGATCCTGCCGTTCTTCCGGCACGGGCTGAAACCGAAGGAAACGAGCGGCTTCGATCGAGCCGCGAACACCCGACACAATATACTCCGGCCTTCGCCGGAATGACGATGGGAGCCGGATGCGGCGCCTGTCCTTGCCCTCCCCGCCCCCAGCGGCTAGTCGGCAGGCGTTTATCCCCCTCGCATCGCAGGTCGCTTCGCATGTCCGCATTGTTCCGCATCACCCTCCCCGACGGTGCCGTCCGTGAGGTGACGCCGGGCACTACCCCAGCCGACATCGCCGCCGCGATCTCGCCGGGTCTGCGCAAGGCCGCGATCGCCGCGCGGGTCGACGGGCAGGTGCGCGACCTGAACCGCCCGTTCGACGGCGACGCGTCGCTGGCGCTGGTGACGGCGAAGGACGAGGCGGACGCGCTCGAACTCCATCGGCACGACTTCGCGCATGTCATGGCGGAGGCGGTGCAGACGCTGTACCCGGGCACGCAGATCACCTTCGGCCCCGCGACCGAGGACGGCTTCTATTACGACTTCGCACCCGCGCCGGGTCGCGGCATGTTCACCGACGAGGACCTGCCGCTGATCGAGGCGGAGATGCGCAAGATCATCGCCCGCGGCGAAAAGTTCGAGCGCGAGGTCGTCACGCGCCAGCAGCTGATCGATCGCTGGACCGCACAGGGCGAGACGTTCAAGGCCGAATGGGCCGCCGAACTGCCCGAAGGCGAGGAACTGACCATCTATCGGCAAGGCGCGTGGCTCGACATGTGTCGCGGGCCGCACCTCGAATCGACTGCCAAGCTCGACCCGGCGGCATTCAAGCTGACCCGCGTGTCGGGCGCCTATTGGCGCGGCGACCAGAAGAACGCGATGCTCAGCCGCATCTACGGCACCGGCTGGCTGTCGAAGAAGCAGCTCGACGCGCATCTCACCCGGCTGGAGGAAGCCGCCAAGCGCGACCATCGCAAGCTGGGCGCCGAGATGGACCTGTTCCACCTCCAGTCCGAGGCGCAGGGGTCGGTCTTCTGGCACCCCAAGGGCTATATGATGTGGCGGCAGCTGGAGGCGTATATGCGCCGCCGTCTCGACGCGCACGACTATCAGGAAGTGAAGACGCCGCAGTTGATGGACGCGCGGCAATGGGAACAGTCGGGCCATTGGGGCAAGTATCGCGAGAATATGTTCGTGGTGCCCGACGAAATCCCCAATACCGAGGATGAGGGCGCGATCGTCAGCGCCGATGCCGACATGATGGCGTTGAAGCCGATGAACTGCCCGGCGCACGTCCTGATCTTCCGCCAGGGGATCAAGTCGTACCGCGACCTGCCGATTCGCATGGCCGAATTCGGCTGTTGCCACCGCAACGAACCGCATGGCGCGCTGCACGGCATCATGCGCGTGCGCCAGTTCACCCAGGACGATGCGCATATCTTCTGCCGCGAGGATCAGTTGATCGAGGAAGTCCGCGACTTCTGCGAACTGCTCGACTCGGTCTATCAGGATCTGGGCTTCACCGACTATGCGGTGAAGCTGGCGCTGCGTCCCGAGAAGCGCTTCGGCAGCGAAGAAATGTGGGACAAGGCCGAGGCGGAACTGCGCGAGGCGGTGCTGTCGTCGAACCTGTCGGACGACATCAAGGCGAAGTTCGAGGAACTGCCCGGCGAAGGCGCCTTCTACGCCCCCAAGCTGGAGTTCCACCTGACCGACGCGATCGGGCGGACATGGCAGGTCGGCACGATCCAGTCGGACCGGGTGCTGCCCGAACGACTCGACGCGACCTATGTCGGCGAGGACGGCAACCGCCACCGCCCGGTGATGCTCCACCGCGCGATCCTCGGCACGTTCGAACGCTTCCTCGGCATCCTGATCGAACATCATGCGGGCCGCATGCCAATGTGGCTGTCGCCGGTACAGGCGGTGGTCGCGACGATCGTGTCCGACGCCGACGACTATGCCAACGAGGTCGCAGCGGCGCTGAAGGCGGCCGGCATCCGCGTCGAAACCGATCTGCGCAACGAGAAGATCAACTATAAGGTGCGCGAACATTCGCTGGCCAAGGTCCCGGCGCTGGTCGTCGTCGGCAAGCGCGAGGCGGAGGAGCGTACCGTCGCGCTGCGCCGGCTGGGCAGCCAGGGGCAGTCGGTCATCGCCCTCGACGAACTGGTCGCGATGCTGTCGAACGAAGCGCTGGCACCCGATCTTGCGCGGAACCTTTCGTAATCGCGCAGAATTGACTATATAGGACTTTCGAACACTGAAGGAGCAGTACCTATCCGTCCGCCCATGATGCGTCGCCCCAATGCGCCGCCGCCGATGAACGGCCCCCGATTCAACGAGTTCATCCAGTCGCCGAAGGTCCGCGTGATCGACCATGAGGGCGAGAATCTGGGTGTGATGTACACGCGCGAAGCGATCGCGCAGGCGGCCGAGGTCGGGCTCGATCTGGTCGAGGTGTCGCCGAACGCCGATCCGCCCGTCGCAAAGTTCCTCGACGTGGGCAAGTTCAAGTACGAGGCGCAGAAAAAGGCGAACCTCGCCCGCAAGACCCAGAAGACGCAGGAGATCAAGGAGATCAAAATGCGTCCTAACATCGACGATCATGATTATGATACGAAGATGAAGAAGGTCGAGGAATTCATCACCGAGGGCGACAAGGTCAAGGTGACGATGCGCTTCCGCGGTCGCGAACTGAGCCATGGTCAGCTCGGCATGGCGGTGTTACAGCGCGTCGCCGAAGCGACCCAGGAAATCGCCAAGGTCGAAGCCTATCCGCGCATGGAAGGCCGGCAGATGCTGATGGTGCTGGCACCGAAGTAAGCGCCTGCTCGTCGGGTTTGCGACGTCGAAAAGCCGCCATGTTCCAACGGGAACGTGGCGGCTTTTCGGTAGGTAATGCAGCCTGTCAGAACGGTAACGGTGCAAGGTCGGGTTCGACCCACTCGCGGCGCGCAGACACACTGAACACCGACTCCCGGCTCCAATAGGCCAGTAGCCAGTCGGGTTGGCCAAGCTCCGAAGCCATCAATCCCGACAAAACGACCGCAAGCGGGGCTTCTGCCGGATGCCGGTCGAGATGGTCCGCCGCCGCGCGCATCGACGCCAGCGTGATCGTGTGGTGATAGCCGCCGCTATCGGTATTGGCCGTATGCGTCGCTTCGTTATAGCACGAGATCAGCGACCGGATCGCCTCCGCGCCGGTAAGATCCGGTCGGTGCCGGCGCAGCCAAAGCGCCGCTGCAAAATGGCCTGCATGAGTCCAGTCGCGCTTGGGCAGACTGCGATCGATCATGCCCAGCGCAATCCGTTCGATTTCAGAATCGTCGAGAAACATGCCTTTGGTCCGTGGGTCAGGCCCAACCAGCATAAAAAACCCCGCCGGTCGGGCGGGGTGGTCAACGTCACAGTTCGGAATAGCTGGTCAGCAATCCCTCGAACCGAGCGCGCGCACAAACACCGCCGTCGAATTGCGGCATTGTTGTTGCAGACGGGCGAACGAACGGTTCATTCGGTTTCGTAACAGTCAGGCGGCGTCGGCTCAAGCCGCTTAATCGCCGCCGCCGCCCCCGCCGTCACAGCCGCCACCGTCGCTACCGCAGTCACCGGACGAACCGCCGCCATCGAACCATCCGAAGAAACCGTCTCCGCCCCCGTCATCCACCCCGGCTCGGCGGGCTTTGCGACGGTTGGATGCTGCCGCGACAAGGGCGATCAGCAGAACGGCGATGGCCAGAACGGCCAGCAGGATCAGGTCCATGACCCGATCCTGCCTCAATCCATACTGAACCGCAAGGGATTAGGCGAACACCCCGAAATCCTTGCCCGCCGCCGCATCCAGCATCCGCCGTTCGAGCGATTTCAGGCGCAATTGCCCGGTGATTCGGTCGCCGGTCAGGTCGGTGACATAGAAGGTATCGACCGCCCGCTCGCCATAGGTGGCGACATGGGCGGAGTGGAGCGTGACCTTCGACTGGAACAGCGCCTGTGCCAGATGATGCAGCAGCGCCGGCCGATCGCGGGCATTGACCTCGATCACGGTGAAGCGGTTCGATGCGGCATTGTCGATCAGCACGTTCGGCTCGATCGGGAAGGCTTCGGCACGGACGCGCGACAGCGGTTTGGCGGCGAGCCGGTCGTTCAGCTTCATGCGATTGGCCAGCGCATCGGCGATCGCCGTCTTCAGCCGTTGCAACTGCCCGGCTTCGTCGAACGGACCACCCAGCGGATTCTGGACGAGGAAATTGTCGAGCGCCATGCCGGTGCGCGTGGTGTGGATGCGCGCATCGATGATGTTGCCGCCCGCCGCATGGATCGCGCCGGCGATGCGATAGAACAGCCCGGGATGGTCGGCGGCATGGACCGTGACCAGCGTCGCGCCGCGATCCTCGTCGACGCTGGTCTCGATCGTCAGTCGCGCATCGCCCGACTGATCGACCATCCGCGCATTGGCGGCGATCACGTCGTCCGGCTCGGCGATCCAATAGGCGGGCGGCAGGTGCCGGACATAGGCGGCCAGCGTATCCTTGTCCCAGCCGAGCGTCTGCCGCAGCCGTTCCTGCTTCTCGGCGATGCGTTCGTCACGACCGCGCTGCTTGTGGCCGAGGCGCAGCACTTCCTCGGCGGTTTCGAACAATGTGGTCAGCAATTGCCGCTTCCACCCGTTCCACGTGCCGGGACCGACCGCGCGGATATCGACGACGGTGAGGACCAGCAGCATGCGTAGCCGCTGCGGCGACTGCACGATGCCGGTGAAGTCGAGGATCGTCTTGAAATCGCTGAGGTCGCGCTTGAACGCCGTCGCCGACATCAACAGGTGGTAGCGGACCAGCCACGCCACCGTCTCGGTCTCGGCCGGGGTGAGGCCTAGGCGCGGGCACAGCCGTTCGGCGACTTCGGCACCGAGGATCGAATGGTCGCCGCCGCGCCCCTTGGCGATGTCGTGGCACAGCACCGCAACGAACAGCGCGCGCCGCTGGACGATGCCGCCGAACAGGGCGGTGGCGAGCGGATGCTCCTCGCGACAGATGCCGCGTTCGACCTGCGACAACAGGCCGATCATGCGGATGGTGTGCTCGTCGACCGTATAGTGATGGTACATGTCGAACTGCATCTGCGCGACGATGCGGCCGAAATCAGGAATGAAGCGGCCGAACACGCCGCATTCGTTCATCCAGCGCAGCACCAGTTCGGGATCGCGCGGCGAGGTCAGCACGTCGAGGAACAGCTGGTTGGCGCGCGGGTGCGAACGGACCTGCGCCGCCATCCGCGCATCGCGCGACGCGGCGCGCATCGCCAGCGGGTGGATTTCGAGGCCGTGCAGGTCGGCCAGCGCAAAGATTTCGATCAGCCGCACCGGGTCTTGGGCGAAGAAATCGTCCTTGGGCAGCGCCAGCCGCCCGCGGTCGAGCACGAAGCCGTTCAACCGCCCCGGTCGCCGCCGCAACCGCGGGAAGCCGAAGCGGCTGCCGCGCGCGGCATAGGTTTCGTCGAGATGGCTGAGAAACATGCCGGTCAGGTCGCCGACCCGCTTCGCCTGCAGGAAATAATATTGCATGAAGCGTTCGACGCGCGACTTGCCGACCCGGTCGCTATAGCGCATCCGCGTCGCGATCTCGGTCTGCACGTCGAAGGTCAGCCGTTCCTCGGCCCGGCCGGTGATGAGGTGGAGGTGACAACGCACCGCCCACAGGAAATCCTCGGCCCGGTTGAACTTGCGCAATTCGGGCGCGCTGAGTAGCCCGACGCGGACCAGATCGGCGGCGCGGCGGACATTATAGGCGTATTTGCCGATCCAGAAGAGGGCATGCAGGTCGCGCAAGCCCCCCTTCCCCTCCTTCACATTCGGTTCGACGACATAGCGGGTATCGCCCATCCGCTTGTGCCGCGCGTCGCGCTCGGCCAGCTTTTCGGCGATGAAGGTGCGCGCGGTCCCGTCCTGCACCTCGTTCTTGAAGCGCTGTGCCGCCTCGCCATAGAGCGCGGTATCGCCCCAGACATAGCGCGCCTCGACCAGCGCGGTGCGAGTGGTGACATCGCCCTTCGCCTGCCGCACCATTTCGTCGAGCGAGCGCGACGAATGGCCGACCTTCAGCCCGAGATCCCATAGCGCATAAAGGATCGATTCGATGACCTGTTCGGACCAGGCGGTCTGCTTCCACGGGGTCAGCACGCCGATATCGACGTCCGAATGCGGCGCCATCTCCCCCCGGCCATAGCCGCCGACCGCGATCAGCGTCATCCGCTCGGCCGCGGTCGGATTGGGGTTCGGGTGGACGTGATCGACGATGAAACCGGTCAGCGCGACGAGGATCGCATCGGTCAGATAGGCATAGGCCGCCGCCGTCTCCAGCCCATGGCTGGGACGGGCGCGCAGCCGGCGTTCGATCTCGGTCCGGCCGCGCGCCATCGCATCGCGCAGCACCGCGGTCGCGGCGCGGCGCAATGCCGTGCCGTCCTGATCGCCGGTGGTGAGTGCCGCGAGCGAAGCCGCCAGCGCCGCCGGCTCGACGATCGCCTCCGGATGGACGATCCGTTCGAACCGGGGCGGCGTGGCCAGGTCGGGCCGGACCGTCTCGTTCAGGCGCCGCCCTCCGGCGCCTTGGCCACGCCGACCAGCGCCGGACGCAACAGCCGGTCGCGGATCATATAGCCGGTCTGGATTTCCTGCACGACGGTGCCCGGCGCGGCGTCGTTCGACGGCACCTCGAACATCGCCTGATGCTTGTTGGGGTCGAGCGTCTCGCCGACCGACACCATCTTGGTGATGCCATGACGGCCGAACACGCTTTCCAGCTCGCGCCCGGTCGCTTCGAGGCCGGTGATCAGCCCCTTCAGCCGGTCGTCGCCGCGCAAATCCTCGGGGATCGCCGACAGCGCGCGCGACAGATTATCGGCCACCGACAGGATGTCGCGTGAGAAGGCGGTCGCGGCATAGGCGCGGGCGTCGGCCACCTCCTTTTCGGCGCGGCGGCGCACATTCTGCAGATCGGCGCGGGCATAGAGGGTTTCGGCCTGCGAGTCGGCCAGCTTGGCTTCGAGTTCGGCGAGGCGATCCGCTTCGGCGACTTCGGGCGCGGCCTCGGCGGTGGCTTCGCGCAGGTCGTTCGTATCGTCGTTGGCGGGAGTGTCGTTCATTCGGGTCTCTTCTTGTCCTGTCAGCCCAGCAGCCGCGTCAGCGTCGCGGCAGTGAAATCCACCATGGGCACGACGCGCGCATAGTTCAACCGGACCGGCCCGATCACGCCGACCACGCCGACCACGCGCCCGTCCAGCGCGCGGACCGGCTTGGCGATGACCGACGATCCGGTCAATGCGAACAATTTGTTTTCGGAGCCAATAAAGATGCGCGCGGCATCGCCGTCCTGTGCCGATTCGAGCAGCCGGGCGATCTCTTCCTTGCCCTCCAGTTCGTCGAGCAGCTGTCGTACGCGGTCGAGGTCGTGGGCGGCGGCGGGGTCGATCAGCCGCGCCTGACCGCGTACGATCAGCACCGGGCGCTGCCCGCCATCCTCGCTCCACATCGCCAGCCCCGCCTCGACCAGCGCGCGCGCGGTCGCGTCGAGTTCGGCACGTTCCCGCCCGATTTCGCGCAGGATCCGGGCACGTGCTTCGGGGAGCGTCAGGCCGGACAGCCGCGCCGTCAGGTAATTGCCCGCCTCGACCAGCGCAGCGACGCTGGTCCCGGCCGCGATATCGAGCACGCGATTCTCGACCGATCCGTCCGCCCCGACCAGCACCGCCAGCGCGCGAGTGCCCGACAGCGGCACGAACGACAATTGTCTCAGCACCGGCTCGCGCTTGGGCACCAGCACGACGCCCGCACTGGCCGAGAGGCCCGACAGCGCGGCGGCGGTCCCGGCGAGCGCTTCCTCGACCGGACCGGCGGTATCCGCCTGCGCCTCGATCGTCGCGCGCTCCTGTGCCGATGGCTCCATCGCGTGCATCATGCCGTCGACGAACAGCCTGAGGCCGGTTTCGGTCGGCATCCGCCCGGCGCTGACATGCGGCGCGGCGAGCAGCCCGGCCTCCTCCAAATCCTGCATCACCCCGCGGATCGACGCGGGCGAGAGGTTCAGGCCCGACAATTGCGCGATAGTGCGCGAACCGACCGGCGCGCCGGTGGCGAGATAGCTGTCGACCACGATCCGGAACACGTCGCGGGCGCGGTCGGTCAGTTCGTGGATCGGTTGGGCCATGCGTGGGCATGTAGGGCGGTTGCCGCTTGTGGGAAAGCCAATCCTCCCCACCCCGTGGGGAGGGGGACCGCCGCGAAGCGGTGGTGGAAGGGGTTCGCCGCGCAACGCCGCCGTTCCGTATGCCGCGCTCCCCCTCCACCAGCTTCGCTGGTCCCCCTCCCCGTACCGGGGAGGATCTAAGGCGTCTCGATAAACTGGCGGATCGGCAGTTCGTTCGGCGCCGCGCGCAGCGCTTCGTTCATCCGCTGATCGCGCATCCGGCAGCCATAATAGAAGGACAGATGCTGCGCCGCGCCCGACAATTCATTCCATCGGACATCGACCGACGGCATGTCGGTCGGCGCATTGTCGCATCCCGGCTGACCCGGCTGCACCAGCCGCTCGCCCTGCGGCCGGTAGGGCTGTAGTTTCGCGGCGAAGGCGCGATACTGCGCCGGCGTCGCCTTGAAATCGCGGGTGCCGACGACCTTGGTAAAGCGCCGCCCCTCGAACACGCCCGTGCCGTCGGGCTGGATCGTCACCCGGTACACCGGACAGGTGCCGAAACAGGGCGAGGTTTCATAGCTGATCGTCTCACGCTCGATCGCGACCGGCGCGGTTTCGGTGGTCGTGTTGCCGACCGCCATCACGCAGCCGCCCAGTATCGGCAGCAAACCCAAGGCGATGATCTTCATGACGTCGCTCCCTGTTGCGGACCCGTCGTTTCGGACCCGTCATCATGGGCGTACCGCGCGGCGACTGGCGCGGCGATGAACGGGCGGCTAGGGCTTGGCAAATTTCAGGAGAATCCCATGCGCCCATCCGGCCGCACCCCCGACGAAATGCGCCCCATCACGATCGAGACGAACTTCACTCGCCATGCCGAGGGTTCGTGCCTGATCGGCTTCGGCGATACCAAGGTGCTGGTGACCGCCTCGCTCGAGGAGCGGCTGCCGCCATGGTTGCGCGGCAAGGGTGAAGGCTGGGTGACGGCCGAGTACGGCATGCTGCCCCGCGCCACCCATACCCGCGGCAACCGGGAAGCGGCGAAGGGCAAGCAGTCGGGCCGGACGCAGGAAATCCAGCGGCTGATCGGCCGGTCGCTGCGCGCCGTGGTCGACCTGAAGGCGCTGGGCGAGCGGCAGATCACGCTCGATTGCGACGTGATCCAGGCCGATGGCGGCACCCGCACCGCGTCGATCTCGGGCGCATGGGTGGCGCTGCGCCTCGCGGTCGACGGGCTGATGCGTGAGGGCAAGCTGGAGGTCGATCCGATCAGCCGGCAGGTCGCGGCGGTCAGCTGCGGCATCCATCAGGGCACACCGGTGCTCGACCTGGACTATATCGAGGATTCGGCGGCCGATGCCGACGCCAATTTCGTGCTGACCAGCGACAACAATATCGCCGAGGTGCAGGCGACCGCCGAGGGTGCCTGTTATGACGAAGAGGCGCTGCTGCGCCTGCTGCGCCTCGCCCGCATCGGCTGCGGCCGCATCTTCGCCGAACAGCTGCGGGCAACCGGGCGATGAGCGGCGAGGGCAAGGAACCACAGGCGATCCGCAAGCTCACCCCGGGCAAGCTGGTCATCGCCAGCCACAATCCCGGCAAGATCCGCGAGATCGCCGCGCTGCTCGGGCCCTATGGCGTCACCCCGATCTCGGCAGGCGAACTCGACCTGCCCGAACCGGAAGAGACCGGCACGACCTTTGTCGCCAATGCCGAACTGAAGGCGTTGCAGGCGGCCGACCTGTCGGGGCTGCCGGCGCTGGCCGATGACAGCGGGCTGTGCGTCGAGGCGCTGAACGGCGATCCGGGCATCTTCTCGGCGCGCTGGGCGGGGCCGTCCAAGGATTTCGACGCGGCGATGCGGCTGGTCGAGGAACGGATGCAGGCGACCGGCCCCGACCATAGCCGCGCGGCGCATTTCGTGTGCGCGCTGGCGCTGGCATGGCCCGATGGGCATGTCGAATGGTTTGAGGGCCGCGTCGACGGGCAACTGGTATGGCCGCCGCGTGGGGACCTTGGCTTCGGCTATGACCCGATGTTCGTCCAGGACGGGATGGACCGGAGCTATGGCGAGATCGATCCCGACCACAAGCATGCGATCAGCCACCGCGCCGATGCGTTCGCGCAATTGGTGAAGGCGGTGTTCTGAACCATTTTATCACATGGAAAGCCGTTCGTGCTGAGTAGGGGCTGAGCTTGTCGAAGACCCGTATCGAAACACTCTTCTGAAGCACGAACGGTTTGGCATCGGGTCGGGCGTACCAAGCGGAACGCCCACCCAACCCTGCGCATTGGACGCCCCGAAAGGAATTCCGATGCCCGATGCGATCACCGAAACCCGCCACCGCGAGATCGCGGTCGAGCATCTCCTGTTCTGGACGATGCGCTATGTCGAGGAACAGCATCCAGGCCTGCTCGACTCGCTGGAAGCCAGCCTCGACAAGCTCGGCGATCCGAGCCAGGGCGGCGAGAAGGACGACCATGCCGTCCGCCACATCGCCGCCAAGATGATCGCCGGTGCGCGGGGGTAGGGTCGCGGCCTCGGATGCCGTAACCCTACGCCGGCGAAACCGCTGCTAAACCCCCGTTTCCGTACCCCGGCGAAGGCCGGGGCCCAGTCGGGGGACGTCGGCGAGAGGCGAGAAGCTTTCCCAACTGGACCCCGGCCTCCGCCGGGGTACGAAATTTTCCGGTTAAGCGCACGACTTTTGCGAAGGTCGCGTAAGGCTGCAATGCAGAGGTGCAAACGCAGCGCGACTTCGCCAGCTTCTTATTCGCCGCCCCGACCCGACCTTCAGAACGCCCGCTGCCCCGCGACATTCCCCGCCGGGACATAGCGACACACCACGAAATCGTCGCGCGCATTGCCCGCCTCGGCACAACCGAAGCGTTGCGTCGTGCGCCACATGATCTGGGTATAATGGGCGACATCGCCGAACTTGCCTGTGCGCGACACGGCGGGCAGGACGCCCGGCACATAGTCGCGCTTCTCCGCGACCCAATGGCCGACCATTTCGTCGTAGCGATACGCGCCACGCGTGCCGGTCCACAGATTCTCGCCCTGTTCAGGCACCCCGCGCGGTTGCCCCGAATGTTCGAACCGACCGGTCGTCGCCAGCGTATCGGCATAGGTCTTCGCATCGCGTGCCAGCGCCGAATCCCAGGCGAGCGGCGGCAGTCCCGCCTCGCCGCGCGCGGCACGGTGGCCGGCTTCCATCGCCTGTCGCAGCAGTGCCACCCCGCGCGGCGCCGGCCCTTCGAACGTGCGCGGTTCGACGATGCGTTCGGGACCGGCCTCGACGCCCGGTGAACAGGCGGCCAGCAGCAAAAGCGGCGCCAATATTTGTATCGATCGCATCGCGCCCATATGGGACGGCGATGGCGCCCGACCAACCTCCCCCCCTTGCGCTCTACGTCCACTGGCCGTTCTGCGTGTCGAAATGCCCCTATTGCGACTTCAACAGCCATGTCCGCGACGCGGTCGATCAGGCGGCGTGGTTGCAGGCGCTCCTCGCCGATCTGACGCATGAGGCGGCGGCACTGCCGGGGCGGCGGCTGGCGTCGATCTTCTTCGGCGGGGGCACCCCGTCGCTGATGCCCCCCGCGACGGTTGCCGCGATCATCGATGCCGCGTGCCGCGCATGGCCGCCGAGCGACGATATCGAGATCACGCTGGAGGCGAACCCGTCCTCGGTCGAGGCGGCACGCTTCGCCGATATCGCCGCCGCCGGGGTCAACCGGGTGTCGCTGGGCGTACAGGCGTTGCATGACGACGCCCTCGCCTTCCTCGAACGCGCGCATGGCGTGGAGGAGGCACTGGCCGCGCTCGGCGTGGCGCAGCGGCATTTCGCGCGGGTCAGCTTCGACCTGATCTATGCCCGGCCCGCCCAGTCGCTGGCGGCATGGGAAGCCGAACTCGCCCGCGCGCTGTCGTTCGGGACCGAGCATCTGTCACTCTATCAACTGACCATCGAACCCGGCACGCGCTTCGCGACGCTGGCGGCCAAGGGGGCGCTGACGCTGCCCGATCCCGACCTTGCCGCCGACCTGTTCGAGGTGACGCAGGCGATGACGTCGGCCGCCGGCCTGCCGCTGTACGAGGTGTCGAACCATGCCCGGCCGGGCGCGGAAAGCCGCCACAACCTGACCTATTGGCGCTATCGCGACTATGCCGGCATTGGCCCTGGCGCGCATGGCCGGCGCGAGGGGCTGGCGACCGTCCGGCGCAAGAAGCCGGAGAACTGGATCGCGGCGGTGGAGCGCAACGGCCATGGCATCGAACGCGAGGACGCGCTGACCCCCGACGAACGCGTGACCGAGGCGCTGGTGATGGGCCTCAGGATGCGCGAGGGCATCGACCTTGCCCGTGTCGCGGCGCTGGGCGACCGGCCGATCGATGCGGTGGTGCGGACCGATGCCGTGGCGCTGCTCGCGCGGCAGGGGCTGGTGGCGCGTGATGGCGATCGGCTCGCGCTGACACCCGCCGGCTTTCCGGTGCTCGACGCGGTGCTGCGCGAGATCGCGCTATAGGCTTGCCCCGCCCCCGGCGACTGCGCACAACCGCGCATCACCAGTGAAACGGGGAACCCATGCCGACCATCACCCGCCGCGCCGCCATCACCGGCCTTGCCGCCGTTGCCGGATCGGCCACCCTGCCCGCCCAGCCGAGATCGACCGGCGTGCTGCGCATCGCCTCGACCTGGGACTTCGGCGCCGCCGCCAACGATGCCGCCGTCGTCCGCTTCAGAAGCGGCGGCAGCCTGATCGACGCGCTGGAGGCGGGGGCGAAAGTGCCCGAGGCCGACCTGGCCAACCATTCGGTCGGCAGGGGCGGCTATCCCGATCGCGACGGGCGGGTGACGCTCGATGCGGTCATCATGGACGACAAGGGGCATGTCGGCGCGGTCGCGGCGATGGAGGACATCGCCCACCCGATCTCGGTCGCGCGCGCGGTGATGGAGCGCACGCCGCACACCTTCCTGGTCGGCGATGGGGCACGGCAATTCGCGCTGGCCAACGGCTTCACCGCGGAAAAACTGCTCACGCCGGAGGCCGAGGCCGAATGGCGCAAATGGCTCAAGACGTCGAAATATGCGCCGGTCGCCAATAGCGAGAATGGCCGCGCGCCGCTGGGCGGGCCGCTCGACCATGACACGATCGGCATGATCGCGCGTGCACCGAACGGGGAGTTGGCCGGCGCGTGCACCACGTCGGGCATGGCGTTCAAGCTGCACGGGCGGGTCGGTGATTCGCCGCAGGTCGGCAGCGGCCTGTTCGTCGAGGCCGGGGTCGGTGCCGCCACCGCGACGGGGCTGGGCGAGGAGGTGACCCGCATCGCCGGCACCGCCCGCGTCGTATCGTCGCTGCGTGCCGGCATGACGCCGATGGCGGCGTGTCGCGAGGCGGTGGAGCATATCGCGAAGCTGCGCGGATCGGCGCTGGACGGGGTGCAGGTCGGCTTCCTCGCAATGGACCGGAACGGACAGGTCGGCGCCTTCGCGATACTGCCGGGCTTCACCTATGCCGTCACCGGCGACGATGGGCGCAGTACGGTGCTGCAATCGGCCAGCCTGCGCAGCGCCTGACAAGAGAATGGCTCCGTCACCGCATCGGTGACGGAGCCATTCGCTTCCCCTTGCGGAAGCGGATCAGAATTTCAGGCCGACGCCCGCGACGACGTTGCGACCGAGCAGGTCGTAGCGGAACACGGTATTGGTCCGCAACAGCCCCAGCACGTTGCGTGAATTGGGAACCAGCGGCGGATCGGTATCGAACACGTTGTTGACCGACAGCCGCAGCGTCATGCGCTTGGCAATATCGAACGCCAGCGAGACGTCGATATAATCATAGGCGTCGATGCCGGTATAGGTGGTGCGCCGGTCGGCGGCGGTGAACGGAATGCCCGTCCCCTCCGGATCGCGGACATTATAGGTGATCGTGGTCGGGCTGACATGCCGCCAGTTGATCCAAGCGCTGAACACATTGTCGGGGGCGGTCCAGGTCGCGCTCATATTGTGCGCCCAGCGCGGCAGGCTTTCGCCGCAGAACGGACCATAATAGCCGACGCAGTTGCCATCGACGGATTCCGGCGTCGCCTGTCCGCCGACCTTCGTCGTCAACGACCCGTTGAACGCGAGGTCGATCCGGCCCGCCGAGCCGAGGCCACGGCCATATTGTCCCTGGAAATCCCAGCTCCTGAAGTTCGACTTGTACCCGTTGGTCAGGCCCTGCGCGAAATAGCCGGCGGTCGGATTACCGCTCGTCGGGCTGGACAGGGTGAAGGTGCCCGGATTGCGTACGACGCCGCGGCAATAATATTCGGTGCGGAACGTCAAGCAGCCGGTCAAGAAGTCGTTGGCCGCGGAATAGTTGATCGCGTCGTTCAGATTGACGACGATCCGGTCGACCGACACGGTCAGACCCGGCACGAACCGCGGACGCAGCACGACGCCGAACGTCTTGGTATAGGCGGTTTCGGGCGTCAGATTGAACCCGCCGTTGCGGATCGTGCAGAAACCGTCCGGGCAATCCAGGGTCTCGCTGCCGTACAGATTGTCGGGCAGCCCCGTCGCACGGCACTGTTCGATCGTCGCGGTCGGCGCGAAGAACGGCTGGTTGGTGCCGGTGGCCGGTTTGCCCGGATCATAGTTGGGATTGCGGACCGTCGCACATGGATCGTTGCGCGAACCCTCGGTCGTGTAGCCGATGTTGGCGGCGGACGCGGCCTGGGTTACGCTCGGTGCGCGCTGCGCCTTGTTGAACGCGGTGCGGAAGCTGATGTCGGGAATCGGCGACCAGATACCCTCCAGCTTCCATGTGTTGAAGTTGCCCTGCAGGCGGTTGTACTTCGATACACGATAGCCCGCGTTGAACTGCAGCAGATCGGTCCACGCCTGATTCTCGATCAGGGGCGCCTGCAACTCGGCGTTCACCTCGACAATATTCTGGGTGAAGCGCTGGTTGTCGCCGCCGAAGACTTCGCGATACGCGGCGTTGGCGGTATTGGTCTGCTTCTCGGCCCGGAACTCGCCGCCAAAGGCAACCGCAATTCCCTGATCCGCCAGCGGCGAAGTCAAACCGTATTTACCGAGGTCGGCGCTCAACGTCGCCAGCGCCTGCCACATCTGCGGGCTGCCGGTCGTCGACGTGTTCGAGTAATTGTACTGACCCGGCCCAAAGAAATAGGCGTTCGCTGCAGGATCGCTATTGTACGGGACGAAGGCATTGAACGGTACGCAGTTCGGATCCTCGCCATTGATTGCCGAACGGCAGGTCGGGCGACCGTTGACCAGCGTCACGTCGAGGGACCGATTGACCCGGTCATAGTCGGGATAGGCCAGACCGAAGCTGGTGGAATTGAGCCGCGACAGCACGCCGGCGACGTCGTAGTTCCAGACCCCGTCCAGCACCTGCCCGCGCAGGCCCGCGGTGACCCGAAAGCCCTTGTTGATGAAGACCGCGTCGACGGGCGGCGCTCCGTCGAAGCGGTAGCGCAGATCGATTGGAACATAGGTGCTCGTGCCCGCAGCGCTACCGCACAGCGTCTGCGCCTGCGACGCCGACAGGAACGGGTTGTTGCAAGGCAAAGAGTAAGGCGAGCTGCCGAAAGCACCGAAGTTCAACGTCCGGTTGAGCTGCGGATTGCGCGACTTGTCGCGATAGAACAGCGCCGACGAATATAGTTCGATATCGCTGGAAATCCGCGCGGTCAGGAAGCCGCCGGTGTTGATCCGGTTGAACTCGCGCTGCCAGCTCTGGCCGTCGAACGGGTTGGCCGCAGTATTGGGGCCGGAATTGATCGGCACGAACGTCCCGTTGTTCAGCGGGTTGTTGACCAACTGCCGGCCGCGATTGGCGCCGGACTGCGGAATGATCGTACCGTTCGGCGTGAAGCTGGCGACGCTGCACACCAGCGGACCGTCCCTGGTCGGCTGTGTCACCTCGCATGCCGAATAGGAACGGTCGGCGGTGCGAATCAGCGTCGAATCGCGATAGTTGACGAAGCCGGTGATGTTCACCGCACCATCGAACAGGTTCTTGCCGAACGACGCCGTCACGTTCAGGCGGCGACCGTCATTGGCCATGCCCGTCCGCGCCGGGAAGAAGGCGCGACCAGCCGCCTCGGTCACCGCGTTCGGGCGATTGTCGTGATTGTAGAAGCTGTAATTGGCGTCGAGACGGACGCCGTCGAAATTCTTCTTCAGAATGAAATTGACGACACCCGACACCGCGTCCGACCCATAGACCGACGATGCGCCGCCGCTCAGGATGTCGATACGTTCGACCAGCGCGGTGGGGATGATGCTGGTGTCCATCTGGTTGACGAGGCCGAGGCGAAGGCCGTCGACAAGGGTCAGCGTGCGTTCGAAGCCAAGGCTGCGCAACTTGATGCGCTGTGCACCGCTTGAATCGGCGTAATTTTGTTCCGCGTTCGGCTGGATCTGCGGCAGGCGGTTCAGCACCTCCTCGATCGTCGTCGCACCCTGCGCAGCGATTTCCGCCGACGTGGTCGACACGATCGGCGCTGCCGACTTGTTGTTCGGGCGCACGATGCGCGTGCCGGTGACCGTGATCGTCTGGTCATCGTCGGCATCGGTCGTCGCTGTCTTGGGCAGCGGTTCGACGGGTACGCTCTGCGCGTGCGCAGCGCCGGTCAGCACCGTCGCCAGGCATGATGTCGCGAGCAGCTTCTTGATCGATTGCATGGTTCCCCCTTTTCGGCGTCCCGTCGCGCGGGTTGTTTCACCGGTGCAACAAGTGTTCCGCCGGCGAGAGGGGGAATCAATATTTTTTGATACTTTCTTCGGTATCCTATCCCAATTCGGGGGTGCCGTTGCACTTGGGCAACACACCCCAGAAGCAATTCGATCGTCTACACGAGGAGATGCACCACCGTCGGGGCAACCTGCGCCGCGGCGCGGATATCCGGCAGCGATCCGAGGTCGATCGCGGCCGGTTGCCGCAATTCGACCCGGATCCGTCCTGCAAGGGGTTCGGTGCGGGCGATCGTCCCCGCCCCGCCCAGAGCTTCGATCAGGGCTGCCGACAACACGGGCGCTGCAGCGTCCGTTGCCGTTTCGGGAACCGCGACCGGCGCAGCGGCCGGACCGCCCGTCCCTGCTTCCCGGATTTCCTCTGCGACCTGATCGGCGATCGGGCCGACCACGACCTGTACCGCGCGTGCCGAGGGACGCAGTACGCCCATCGCGCCCAGCGCCTTCAGCGCCGCTTCGTCGACCAGCGCCTGATCGACGACGACCAGCCGCAGCCGGGTGGTGCAGGCCCCGATGCTGGCGAGGTTGCCGCTGCCGCCCAGCGCCGCGAGGAACGCCCGCCCCCGCTCGCCGCCGCCGGTTGCCGGGGCGCCGGTCAGCGACGGCGCGCTGGCGTCGCGGCCCGGCGTCTTGAGGTCGAAACGCAGGATGAAGAAGCGGAACACCCCGTAATAGAGCGCGAAATAAAGGGCACCGACCGGCAGCAGCAGCAGCGGCTTCGTCGCCTTTCCATAGTTCAGCACATAGTCGAACAGGCCCGCCGAAAAGCCGAAGCCGAGCTTCACCCCCAGCCAGTCCATCAGCGCCATCGACAGGCCGGTCAGCACCGCATGGATCGCGTAGAGCACGGGGGCAAGGAACATGAACGAGAATTCGATCGGCTCGGTCACCCCGGTCAGGAAGCTGGTCAGCGCGAGGCTGAGCAACATGCCGCCCACGGCCTTGCGCCGGTCGGGCAATGCCGAGCGGTACATGGCAAGGCATGCGGCGGGCAGGCCGAACATCATCACCGGGAAGTAACCGGCCATGAACGCCCCCGCCGTGGGATCGCCGGCAAAGAAGCGGCGCAGGTCGCCGGTCGTCCCCTCGAAATCGCCGAGCACGAACCACGCGACGTTGTTGAGGATATGGTGCAGCCCGGTCACCAGGAGCAGCCGGTTGAGCAGGCCGAAGCCGAACAGGCCGAAGCTGCCCGATGCCACCAGCCCGCGGCTGAGCAGGTCGAGCGCGGTGGTGATGCCGCCGAAGCTCAGGCCCACCACGACCGCAATGGCGATGCCGGCCACGCCGCTGACGATCGGCACGAAGCGCCGTCCGCCGAAGAAGGCGAGATATTCCGGCACCTTGATCGTCGCATAGCGGTTATAGGCATGGCCGCCGATCAGCCCGGCGACGATGCCGATCGGCACGTCGAGCTTGGCGAACGCCTTTGCCTTCCACGCCGCCGACAGGGTCGCCGCGACGTCCGAGGCAAAGCCTTGCGTCACCTCGCCCGGGACGGTCAGGAACACCGGCCCGCCATTCTTGACGACCAGATAGCAGACGACGCCCGCAAGGCACGCCGCGCCATTGCCGTCGCGGGCGATGCCGCAGGCGACGCCGATCGCGAAGAGCAGGCCGAGATTGTTGAACAGCGCATCGCCCGCCGCCGCCAGCAGGCCGATGTCGAGCAGGTCGGGCTGGCCCAGCCGCAGCAACAGCCCCGCCACCGGCAGGACCGCGATCGGCAGCATGAGCGCGCGGCCGATCGGCTGCAGCGTTTCGACGACCGACTTCATGCACCCAGCTCCTGCAAAAATTCGCGAACCATGGTCCGCACCTCGGCGGGCGATGCCGCCGCGAGTGCGCGTACCGCCAGCAGGCGGCAGCGATGGGTATCGAGCCGCCGGACCAGCGCCTTCAATTCGGGCACGAAGCGCGGCGACGCCGACAATTCGGTGATGCCCAGCCCGACCAGCAGCGGGATCGCCAGCCGGTCCGACGCGAGGCCACCGCACACCCCGACCCAGCGACGATGCCGTCCGGCCCCCTCGGTCGTATGCGCGATCAGTTGCAGCACCGCCGGGTGCAGCCCGTCGATGCCGGGCGCCACCGCCGGATTGCCGCGATCCATCGCCAGCGCATATTGCGTCAGGTCGTTGGTGCCGATCGACAGGAAATCGGCATGCGCCGCCAGCGTCGCGGCGGTGACCGCGGCGGCGGGGGTTTCGACCATGATGCCGATCTCGACGCGTTCGGTAATGCCGAGGTCGGCGCGCAACCGGTCGACGACCGCGCGGACGGCGGCAATCTCGGCGACGCTCGCCACCATCGGGATCATGATCCGGCATTGCCCGACCGGCTGCACCGACAATATGCCGCGCAGTTGGGTTTCGAGAATGTCGGGCATGGCCAGCGCGACACGAATGCCGCGCAGCCCCAGCGCCGGATTTTCCTCGGGCGCGATCGGCAGATAGGGGGCGGGCTTGTCGCCACCGATATCGAGCAGCCGCACGATCAGTGGCCGCCCGTCGAGTTCGGCGGCGATCGCGCCGTACAGCGCGGCCTGTTCGGCGGCATCGGGCGCGCTGTCACGGTCGAGGAACAGGAATTCGGTGCGCAGCAGCCCCGATCCTTCGGCGCCATTGGCCATCGCCGCCTTCGCATCCTCGATCGAGCCGAGATTGGCGAACGCCTCGATCCGCACGCCGTCGAGCGTCACACAGGCCTCGCCGGAGCGGGCAAGCGCGGCATCGCGGTCGGCAATGCGGCGATCGGCATGGGCGCGCGCCTCGGCGAGCTTTGCCGCATTGGGATCGACGTGCAGCACGCCACCATCGGCGTCGAGGATCAGCGTCGCGCCATCCGTCACGTCGTTCAGCGGCGCGCCGATCGCGACCAGCGCCGGCAGCCCCATCGTCGCCGCGAGGATCGCGACGTGCGAGGTCGGCCCGCCACGCTCGACCGCAAGGCCGATGACGGCGGCGGGATCGATCGCCATCACCTGCGACGGCAGCAGATCGTCGGCGAGCAGGATGGTGCCCGCGGGGAACGTCATCGCCTCCGCGACCGTGCCGGTCAGTTCGCCCAGCACCTGCCGTTCGAGGTCGAGCAGATCGTCGGCGCGCTCGGCCAGCCGCGCGTCGCCAAGGCCCCGCAGCGTCGCCGCCTGCGCCCGCGTCGCCGTGCGCCATGCATGGCCGGCATCGCGGCCATCGGCGATGGCGACATTCGCGGCGTCGCGCAGATCGGGGTCGTCAAGGAACGCGATATGCGCGGCGCGGATCGCCGCCCCTTCCCCGGTCGTCGCCGCCAGCTTCTCACGCACCGCCGACAGTGCCGAATCGAGCCGGGCGGTCTCGATCGCGGCGCCCTGCCCGTCGACCGGCACCTCGATCTCGGCAACGCGCAGCCAGCGGGCGGTGCCGATCGTATAGCCCGGCGCCGCCAGCGTGCCCGCCAACTGCCCCTCGGGCAGCGTGGCGGCGGGCGGCGGCGGCGGCGCGACCACCGGTTCGACCGCCGCCCGTTCGGCGCGCTCGCCCATCCCGCCCTCGATCAGCGTCGCCAGCGCGGCGACCGCTTCGGCGGCGTCGGGGCCGCTGGCGATCACGTCGACCGTGTCGCCGAACCGCACGCCCAGCCCGAGCAGACCGACCGCGCCGGTGGCACGCGCCTCGCTGCCGTCCTTGGCCAGCCAGCTCGTTGCGAGAAAGCCGCGCGCAATCTCGCCGATCTTCGCGGCCGGGCGCGCGTGCAGGCCGTGGGCCATCGGCACCTGCACCTGCCGCACGATGCGCCCGCCCTCTTCCGTCATCGTGGCCGGCGCGCTCGCCGCGACCGGCTCGACCGTCAACAGCAGCTGCCCGATACCGACCACCCGGTCGGTCTCGCGCCGGACGATGCGATACGCATCGGCATTGGTGACGATCAGCGGCGTCATCAGCGACGGCGCGCCCCGCACCAGCGCATCAAGGTCGAAATCGATCAGCGGCTGGCCGCGCTCGACCCGGTCGCCGACGGCAACGCGCGCGGAGAAATCCTTGCCGCCCAGTTGCACCGTGTCGATGCCGATATGCATCAGCAGCTCGACCCCGCCCTCGCCGCGCAGGGTGATGGCATGGCCACCCGCATGCAGCGTCAGCACCTCTCCGTCACAGGGGGCGTGCAGCGTACCGCCGGTCGGGTCGATCGCGACGCCGTCCCCCAGCATCCGCCCGGCGAACACCGCGTCGGGCACGTCGTCGAGCGCGCTAGCCCAGCCTTGCAACGGTGCGGTGAGCAGGATGGCGGTCATGATCGGCCCCTTCGTGCGCACGTCCGCCCCCCGGCGACCCGCGCGGATGCTGTTGTTCGTCGCGGCGCACCGGGGTCAGACGATGCGGTTGCCCGCGATCCACGTGCCGCGCACCGTCAGGTCGCGGTCGAGCCAGACGAAATCGGCGCTGTGCCCGATATCGAGGCTGCCAATCCGGTGCGACAGGCGCAGGAACGCGGCGGGATGGGTCGATGCCATCGCCACCGCATCCTCGAACGCGACCCCCAGTTCGACCGTGTTGGCCACCGCCGTCGCCATGTCGAGATCACAGCCGGCGAGCGTACCATTGGCATCGACGCACACGCCGTTCTCGACATGGATCGGCTGGCCGTTGAGCACGAAGGTCTTGCTCTCGGCGCCCACGGTCGGCATCGCGTCGGTCACCAGCATGAACCGGTCGAGCGGGCGCGCCGCCAGCGCCACGCGGATCGCCGCCGGGTGCAGATGCGCGCCGTCGACGATCAGCCCGGCATAGACCGACTGGTCCTCCAGCACCGCGCCGACCACGCCCGGATCGCGATGCTTGAGCGGCGACATGGCATTGTACAGATGCGTCACGCCCCGCGCGCCGGCATCGATCGCCGCGCGCGCCTGTTCATAGGTCGCATCGCTATGACCGATGCTGACGATCACCCCCGCCGCGACCAGCCGTTCGATCGCGGCGGTATCGTTGCGTTCGGGGGCGAGCGTCACCATCACCACGCCCTTGCGCGGGCGGGTCAGCAGCGCGATCGCCGCATCGTCCAGCGCGCGGAAATGGTTCGCGTCGTGGATGCCCTTGCGCAGTGGATTGAGGAACGGTCCCTCGACATGGATGCCGACCACGCCCGGCACGCCCGCTTCGATCGCGGCATCGACCGCGTCGAGGCCAGCGGCGACCACGTCCAGCCGGTCGCTGATGAGCGTCGGCAGGAAGGCGGTGGTGCCATAGGTCGCGTGCGCCGCGCCGATCGCGCGGATGCCCTCGACGGTCGGATGATCGTTGAACAACACCCCGCCGCCGCCATTGACCTGCGTGTCGACGAAGCCCGGGATCAGCCAGCCGCCGTCGAGGTCGATCGTCTCGGCATCGCCCACGGCATGGAAGCCGGCGATGACGCCGCCCTCGACCTCGAACGCGCAGCTGTCGTGCTGGCACTGATCGGCGAGCACGCGCCCGCCGCGGAAGACGAAGCTGCTCATCGCGTTTCGGTGACCTTGCGCAGATGGGGCGGCTGGTCGGGGTTCAGCCCCCGGCGCAGCGACACCGTGTTGACCATGCGGTAGAAGCTCTGGATCATCAGGATCGGTTCGATCGCGGCATGGCTGCGGATCGTCGGCGGATGGCTGTCGTCATCGGACGCATCGGCCAGATGCACTGCCGCACCACGCGACGCGAACTCGGCCGCCGCCGCGCGAACGTCGTCGCCGGCATCGTCCGACGTCGCGAACCCCAGCAGCGGAAAGCCGTCGTTGATGATCGCCATCGGCCCGTGGCGGACCTCGGCGCTGCTGAACGCCTCGGCATGCAGCGCCGAGGTTTCCTTCATCTTCAGCGCCGCTTCCTGCGCGACGCCGAAGCTGTAGCCTCGCCCGATCACGAACAGGTTGCGCGCCTCGACCAGCGTGTCGGCGACCGCCGTCCAGTCGAGCGCGAACGCCGCCTCCAGCTGCTGCGGCAGCGTGTCGAGCGCCGCCAGCAACGCCGCATCCTCGCTCCAATGCGCGGCGATCGCGGCAAGGCCGGTCAGCGAGGCGATGAACGACTTGGTCGCCGCGACCGAGGTTTCCGGCCCCGCCGACAGCGGCAGCACGGTATCGGCCAGACCCGCCAGCGGCGAATCCTCGACATTGACCAGCGCGACCACGCGCGCGCCCGCCGCCTTGTAGCTTTCGACGGTGCGCAGCAGGTCGGGGCTGCGGCCCGATTGCGACACCGCGATTACCAGCGCGTTCATCCGCTCCATCCGCGTCGCATAGACCGACGCGACCGACGGCGCGGCGCTGGCGACGGGCACGCCGCACAGCGTCTCGACCAGATATTTGCCATAGGTCGCGGCATGGTCCGACGACCCGCGCGCACAGGTGACGACCAGCGCCGGCGGATCGGCACGCAGCGATGCGCCCAGTTCGGCCAGCGCCTGCGCATTGCGCGACAGGAATCGGGCGACCGACGCGCCGCCCTCCCCTGCTTCGCGGTGCATGGCGGTATGCTCGGCAACGACCGGCTTTGGCCCGGCTTCGACGGTGGACGTCATGAACCCCCTCTTGGTGCCGGCCCCCGCCGGATCAGCTTGCGTTGAGTTCGGCGACCACGTCGTACGCGTCGCCACGATAATAGGATTGGGTGAATTCGACCGTGTCGCCATCGGCCAGGAAGCCGCGGCGTTCGATGAACAGCCCGGCATGGCCGGTCTCGACGCCCAGCCGCTTGGCCTGTTCGGCCGGAAACGCCATCGCGCGCAGCCGCTGCAACGCGCGCACCGGCCGCGATCCCGCCGCCTCCAGCGCGGCATAGAGCGAGTCGCCGACCGCATCGACGCTGGGCAGGCAATTGCCGGCGATGGTCGCATATTCGACCGCCATCGGCACATCGTCGGCATAGCGCATCCGCTGGAACCGATAGACCGGCGCACCGGGCGACAGCCCCAGCGACATCGATTCCTCGGGCGTCACCAGCCCGGTCGATTTCGACACCCATGCGCTGCTCGGCACCCGGCCGCGCGCGACCATGTCCTCCGAAAAGGACGACAGTTTCGAAAAACTCTTGTCGACCCGCGCCGCGACGAAAGTGCCCGCGCCGCGACGGCGCACGACCAGCCCTTCCTTGGCCAGCCCCTCGATCGCCTTGCGCACGGTGATGCGCGACACGTCATATTCGATCGCCAGTTCGCGCTCGGGCGGGATCGCATCATCCTGTTGCAGGACCTTCCGCTCGATCGCGGTGCGTACCAGTTGCTGCAACTGGACATAGAGCGGTGCGTGCGCGTCGTCGCGCAACCGACCGATCCTCTCTGAAAAACCCATGACTACGCCCTTCGAACCTCTCGAACGGTCAACGTAAAGGGCGATGGGAACGATCACAATCGCCGTGATAGGTATGTTTTTGGTACTACGCAACCCCATTTAGTTTGCACGAAAGGCTGCCCGGAACGGCCTTCCCGCCTGCCAGCCGGCGCATTGGCATCATCGCCGGGTCGATCCGCAGTTGGCCTCGCAGGCCGGACCGCGTTAACCGGGCAACTTCATTCCCTGTAATTATATTACAGCAAACGGCAAAACGGGGGCCATTTTCAGCTAAGCACAGGCTCGCTGAAGACGGATTTTCTCACCAGTACATCTGTTTTTCATTTTTATGTAGATTTTATGATTGGAATTGGTCACATTGCATTCGACCAAAACGAGCTTGCATGGTGCCAATATAGTACCAGAGCACGACGCACGTCGTCTTTGCCCGTCGCGGCCAATCGGGGAGGGCGCATATCGCGCCCGATTAGAAGGGGTAGGGGACCATGGCTTTTTCGCGTTTCGCATATCTAGCCTCCACCGCGCTGGTCGCAGTGGCGACTCCGGCACTGGCACAGGAAGCGCCCGCGCCGGCCGGCACGACGGCTGAAGACGACACCATCACCATCACCGGCATCCGCCGGTCGATCGCCGACTCGATCCAGACCAAGCGCGAAGCGGGTTCGATCGTCGACGTCATCTCGGCCGAAGACGTCGGCAAGTTCCCCGACGCGAACGTCGCCGATTCGCTGGCGCGCCTGCCCGGCGTCACCGTCGATCGCCAGTTCGGCGAAGGCGAGCAGCTCTCGATCGCGGGCGTCGAGCCGGCGCTCAACCGCCTGACCGTCGATGGCCACTCGGTCGCCTCGGCCGACTGGGGCGGCAACCCGTCCGACCGTTCGAGCCGCACCTTCAACTATTCGCTGCTGTCGCCGACGATCATCAGCCAGGCGGTCGTCTACAAGACCCCGGAAGCACGTCTGCAGGAAGGCGCGATCGGCGCCAGCGTCGACGTCGTCACCCGCAAGCCGCTCGACCTGAAGTCGGGCACGATCGCCGCGACCGCCGGCGGCGAATATAACGACCGGGCGAAGCGCGGCAGCTTCCGCGGTTCGGCGCTGTACAGCTGGCACAATGCCGACGACACGATCGGCTTCCTAGGTTCGGTCAGCTACGACAAGGAACAGCTGAGCCGCGCCGGTTCGGCGGTCTATTGGTATCGCACCGGCGACGCGCTGCTCGCCAACGCGCCGACCACCGCGACGATCAACGGCAAGAACATCACGGCGCTGACCGCTGCCGAGCGTTCGAGCTTCAGCAGCGCGCGCTTCGCCTCGTTCCTTGCGCGCGAATTCTTCAAGCAGGAGCGTGAGCGCATCGGTTTCTCGGGTGCGGTGCAGGCGCGTCCGACCGACAACCTGACCGTGACCGCCACCGGCCTGTTCATCCGCGGCAATTACGACAACGTGTCGAACTCGGCCTATACCTATGGCTTTGAAGGATCGCGGCTGATCTCGGCGGAATCGTCCAACGGCATCGTCACCTCGGCGACCTTTGGCGGCATCCCGACCGGCCAGACCGGCGCGACCGGCCAGCTCGACACCAATTATCGCCGTACCCGCCTGAAGAACGACTCGGTCACCTTGCTCGTCGACTGGAAGCCGGGCGACTGGGAAATCACCGGCAATGTCGGCGGCACCAAGGCCACCGGCGGCAAGGACCCGGAATATCTGCTCGACTTCCGGACGCAGCAGGGCTTCACCGCCGGCGCGAACGGCCAGGACACCGTCGTCAACTGGGCGAAGCCGGCCAGCGACCCGACGATGTGGCTGAGCAACTTCACCGCATCGGGCGGCAGCAATCTGGGTGCGCAGGATCTGGCCCGCAACGGCGGCGTACAGTTCTTCGGCCGTCAGATCGGCGGTATCCCGCTGCAGTCGGGCTTCACGCTCGATCAGGAAAAGTTCGCCGAAGTGAACTTCAAGCACCCGGTGAACTTCGGTCCGGTGACCGAAATCCTGTTCGGCGGCCGCTATGTCGATCACGACAACAAGCAGACGACCTACAGCAACGCGGTGTTCACCAACCAGAACTTCACGCTGGCCGACCTGCCCTACTACGTCCTGCCGGGCGGCCTGTATAACGGCCTCGGCGTGTCGGGGAACGGCGCTCCCTATGCCACGCTCGACCGCGACGGCATCATCGCCAGCCTTGCCAAGTACGGCAACAAGCAGATCGATCGCGGCTTCTCGTTCAACGAATTCTTTGGCGTGAACGAAAAGATCGCGGCCGCCTATGCCCAGGCGAATTTTGAAACCGGCAAGTTCCGCGGCAACGTCGGCGTCCGCTTTGCTCACACCAGCGACGAAGCGAAGTTCTACACCGCCAGCAACCGTTCGGGGCAGACCTTCCCGATCTATACCTAAACGCCGGTCAAGAACGACTATAACCGCCTGCTGCCGTCGGCCAACGTGATCTATCAGGCGGGCGAGGACGTCGTGCTGCGCGCATCGGCGGCGAAGGTGCTGGCCCGTCAGCGCTACAGCGACCTCGCCGGTTCGCTGTCGCTCGACGACAACCAGCTGAGCGGCAGCGGCGGCAACCCGGCGCTCAAGCCGTACGAAGCCACCAACTACGGGCTGTCGGCGGAATGGTATTTTGCCCCGGCCAGCTTCCTCGCGGCCGAATTCTTCTACCGCGACATTTCGAACTACACCGTCAATCAGGTGAACAACGAGACGCAGTTCAACGTCCTGCTCGCCCGCGATGCGACCTATGCCGTGTCGCGGCCGGTCAATGGCGGTACCGCGCAGGTCACCGGCTTCTCGCTGTCGGGCAACACCAACCTGATCTGGGGCTTCGGCTTCCAGGGCAGCTACACCTTCGCCGATGCCGAAGCGTCGCTGGCGACCGGCCTGCCGTACCTGTCGCGTCACACGCTCCAGCTCTCGCCCTATTACGAGAACGGCCCGTTCCAGGCGCGGGTCAGCTACAACCGTCGTTCGAAGTATTTCTACCGCTTCGGCCGTCAGTCGTCGCAGGATTACACCGACGCCTATCGCCAGCTCGACGCGCAGATCAGCTATCAGCTGACCGAAGGCGTTTCGATCACGGCACAGGCTTCGAACCTGCTCGACGAAACCTATTACCAGTATAGCAGCACGCCGAACGCGCCGACCTCGGTGTACAAGAACGGCCGTGTCTTCTCGCTCAACGCCACCTTCCGCATGTAAGGGGCTAGGCGATACGGGGGGTGCGGCCCGCGCTCCCCGCTTCGTCACAGGCCCCGGCTTTGCCGGGGCCTTTTTTCGTTCGGGCCGCTAGAGTTTCGGGCGGGCACGAATCGGCCTGCCACCCAAGGGGAGTATCCGCGTGAAGCATCTGATCCGGGCGGCACTGGCCGCGACGACGGCGACCATCGCGCCGGTCCATGCACAGACCGCCCCGCTCCTTCCCCTGCCCGCACGGGTGACGCCGGCGAAGGGCGCGATCACCATCGGCAACGGCGCGGGCGTCGTCGTGCCGGCCGGCGATACCGCTGCCGCCACCGCCGCACGGCTGCTGGCCGACCGGGTGAAGGTCGATCGCGGCCTGACGCTGACGACCGCGACCACCGGCACGATCCGCTTCGTCCGCGACGCGGCCGTCGCCGGCGACGAAGCCTATCGCCTGACCGTCACGCCGCGTGCGATCACCATCGCCGCCAGCGGCGACCGTGGCCTGATCTGGGGCGCGATGACGCTGGCGCAGCTGCTCAGCCCCGACACCGTCTTCGGCAAGCCGGTCCGCGTCGCCGCGACCACTATCGACGACGCACCCCGCTTCCGCTGGCGCGGGCTGATGGTCGACGTGACCCGTTCGTTCCAGCCGATCGACACGCTCTATCCGGTCATCGACACCATGGCCGCGCAGAAGCTCAACACGCTGCACATGCACCTGTCGGACGATCAGGGATGGCGCGTCGAGATCAAGCGCTACCCGAAGCTGACCGAGATCGGGGCTTTCCGCGATCCGCCCGTCGCCGGTGGCCAGCCGGGGCCGAAGGTCGGCGGCTTCTATACGCAGGACGAACTGCGCAAGCTGGTCGCCTATGCCGCCGAACGCGGCATCACCATCGTCCCCGAAATCGACATGCCCGGCCATGCGCAGGCGGCCGTTGCGGCCTACCCCGAAGAGGTCGGCGTGCTCGGCGATCGTCCGCCGGTCGGCCATGACTGGGGCGTCAATCCGTGGCTCTTCTCCCCCTCCCCGCGCAGCATGACCTTCATCAAGAACGTGCTCGACGAACTGCTCGACATCTTCCCCGGCCAGTTCATCCATGTCGGCGGCGACGAGGCGGTGAAGGACCAGTGGCAACGCTCGCCGGAAGTGCAGGCGCAGATGAAGGCGCTGGGCCTCAAGACCGAGAACCAGATGCAGGGCTGGATGATCTCCGAGCTCGGCAAATATCTGGCGTCGAAGAACCGCCGCCTGATCGGCTGGGACGAAATCCTCGAAGGCGACGTCCCGACCAGCGCCACCGTCATGTCGTGGCGCGGCGAGGCGGGCGCGGTCGAGGCGGCGAACAAGGGGCATGACGTGGTCATGTCGCCCGCCCCGAACCTGTATCTCGACAATATCCAGTCGACCGCGGGCGACGAACCGCCCGGCCGCATCGGGCTGCAGACGCTGGAAATGGTCTATGGCTATGAGCCGGTCCGCCCCGGCGTGACGGCGGAGGCCGCCGCGCATGTGCTCGGCGCGCAGGGCAATGCGTGGTCCGAATATCTGGCGACGGCCAGGCAGAAGGAACACGCCACCTTCCCACGCCTGTCCGCCATCGCCGAGTTCACGTGGAGCCCACGCGACAAGCGCGACTGGAAGGGGTTCGTCGAACGCCTCCAGCCGCAGATGCTGCGCTACCAGCGGCAGGGCATCGCCGCCGCCGACGCCGCCTTCGCGGTCGCCTATACGCTCGACGGCGCCAAGGGCGACGTGCTGCGCGGCAAGTCGCCGAAGCTGACGCTCGCCACCCAGACCGGTGCCGGCACGATCCGCTACACGACCGACGGCAGCCAGCCGACCGCCCGCTCGCGCACCTACGCAGCGCCGATCGCGGTAAAGCCCGGACAGGTCGTCACCGCCACCGCCTTCGCGAAGGACGGCCACCCGCTCGCCGTGCCGCGCCGCTTCGACGCGACCCGCCCCGCCTTGCTCCGCGCGACCGGCAGCAGCGACATGGTCGCCTGTCCCAAGGGCGCGCTTGGTCTCCGCGTACCGCTGGTATCGGGGCAGAGCGGCGACGCCCCCGCCTACAACGTTAACATCTTCGACACCTGTACCCAGGCGCCGAAAATGCCGCTCGACGTGGCGCAGGCGTTCAAGGTCACCGTCGCCCGCCTGCCGCGCCACTATGGCCTCGCCCATGACGAGGGTAAGGTCCGCCTCCACTATGCCGTCACCCGCTATGGCGAACTGGTAATGCGCGTCGGCGGGTGCGACGGCATCGTCGCCGCGACCTTCCCGCTGCCCGATCCCGACACCGCGCCCAACCGGTTCGACTTCACCGGCAGCTTCCCGAAACAGCCGGGCGATGCGGATATCTGCCTGCAATTCACCTCGCCGCTATCCGACCCCTTCTACACCGTCGACACGCTGCAACTGGAAGAGTCGAAGTGAAGCCTACCCTGTTCCTGCTGCTTGCCGCCGCCCCCGCCGCACTCTGGGCGGCGCCGCGCGAAACGGTGACGCTCGACAAGGGCTGGGAAGTCCGCCTCGCGCCGGGCGATCCGGCGGCGAAGGACCATCCCAGGGCCGCGCGCTGGGTGCCGGCCAAGGTGCCCGGCTATGTCCAGACCGATCTGATCGCGGCAAAGATCACGCCCGACCCCTTCGTCCGCCTCAACGAAGCGACGATCCAATGGGTCGGACGCAGCGACTGGGACTATCGCGGGCGCCTCACCGCCAGCCCGGCGCTGCTCGCGCGCGACCATGTCGACCTCGTGTTCGACGGGCTCGACACCTTTGCCGAAGTGTTCGTCAACGGCCAGAAGCTGCTCGCCGCCGACAATGCCCATCGCCGCTGGCGTGCCGACGCCAAACCGCTGCTGAAGGCCGGTGCGAACGAGATTCGCATCGCGTTCAAATCGCCGCTCGGCGTGCTGAAGCCGATGGTCGCCAACATCGAGAACCCGCTGCCCGGCGAATATGATTCGACCGCCGGCGACGAGCCGGAAGCGCGCCAGACCTCGCCCTATATCCGCAAGCCGAAGTACCACTATGGCTGGGACTGGGGTCCCCGTATCCTCAATGTCGGTCCCAATGGCGCGGTGAAGGTCGATGCTTGGGACGATGTCCGCATCGATACGCTGCGCGTCCAGCAGGAGGCGGTCACCCCGGCCGAGGCACGCCTGTCCGCCGACGTCACGCTGATCGCCGATCGCGACGCCACGGTGCAGGTCGATGCGATCGTCACCGCCCCCGATGGCGCCAAGGTCCGCGCGACCCGCACCGTCGCCGTAACGGCAGGCGAGAACCGCGTGAGCGTGCCGCTCGCCATCGCCAATCCCAAACTCTGGTACCCCGCCGGCTATGGCGCGCAGCCGCTCTACACCGTCGCCACCGAAACCCGGCTCGACGGCGAACTGGTCGATGCACAGCAACGCTCGACCGGCATCCGCACCGTCGAACTGGTCCGCGAGAAAGACGCGATCGGCCGCGGCTTCCTGTTCAAGATCAACGGTATTCCGGTGTTCGCCAAGGGCGCGAACCTGATCCCGTTCGACAGCTTCGGCCCGCGCGTCACCGACGCCTATATGGCGAAGATCATGGGCGACGCGAAGGCGGCAAACATGAACATGGTCCGCATCTGGGGCGGCGGCATGTATCTGCCGGACAGCTTCTTCGACACCGCCGACCGGGTGGGGCTGATGATCTGGTCCGACTTCATGTTCGGCGGCGCGATCACCCCCTACGATCCCGATTATCGCGAAAGTGTGAAGATCGAGGCCGAGGAACAGGTCGACCGGGTACAGGCGCACCCCTCGATCGTGCTGTGGTCGGGCAATAACGAAGTGCTGTCGGGCTGGGAGGGCTGGAGCGACCGCACCGCCTTCAAGAAGCGCGTCGGGGCCGACGAACAGGAACGCGTCGGCGTCGGCATGGCGATCCTGTTCGACCGCGTACTGCGCGACGCCGCCGAACGGCGCGATGCCGACGTGCCCTATTGGCCCGGCAGCCCGAGCGCGAATTACGAGGGCAAGCCCGATCAGGACGGCAATGGCGACCGCCATTATTGGGACGTATGGGGCGGCAAGAAGCCTGCCACTGCGTACCTCGACAGCTGCCCGCGCTTCATGTCCGAATATGGGCTGCAGGCGATGCCCGACATGGCGACCATCGCGAAGTTCGCGAAGCCCAGCGACTATGCCGTCGACTCCCCCGTCATGACCGCGCACCAGAAGTTTCTGAAGGGTGCCGGGCAGCAGCGGCTGCTCGACTATATCCGCATGCGCTATCGTGAACCCCGCGACTTCGCCGACTTCGTCTATCTCAGCCAGGTCATGCAGGCCGACGGCATCCAGCTGGGCGCGCTCCATCACCGCGCCTGCCGCCCGGTCACCAGCGGCTCGCTCTACTGGCAGTTGAACGACGTCTGGCCCGGCGCGTCATGGTCGAGCATCGACTATTATGGCCGGTGGAAGGCGCTGCACTTCGCCGCCCGCCGCTTCTACGCCCCGCTCGCCATCTCGGCGGCGCGCAAGGCCGAGGGACCGACCGAGGTCGCGCTGATCTCCGACGCGACCCGGCCGGTCACCGCCCGCTGGCGCGTGCGGACGATCGACGTCGCGGGCAAGGTCGCGAACCAGTTCGAACGTGCGGTGCAATTGCCGGCGCTGTCCTCGACGAAGATCGCGACGCTGACCGACGCCGATCTGTTCAAGGGCGCCGATCCCAAGCGCAGCTTTGCCGTGTTCGAACTGCTGGTCGATGGCAAGGTCGCCTCGCGCGCTTTGGTCTCGGCGCTGCCCGAAAAGGCGATGGACCTGCCCGATCCCGGCCTCGTCACGCGCTGGTCGGTCGTCGACGGCAAACCCGCGCTGACCGTGACCGCCACCCGCCTCGCCCGCGCGCTGTGGATCGGCTTTGGCACGCTCGATGTGCAGGCATCCGACAATTTCCTCGACCTGTTGCCGGGCGAAAGCGTGACGGTGACGATCGAGGGCAAGGCATCGACCGGCGCGCTGAAAAAGGCGCTGCGCCTGCAAACGCTGGGAGCCGCCAAGTGAGCATCCTCCTCGCCCTGCTTGCCGGCGCGGCCGAACCCGACCCGCAGATCGCCGCGACCATCGCCGCGATGACGCCTGCGGAAAAGGCGGCGCAACTGCAAAGCACGGCGCCGGCGCAGGGCGATGTCCTGCCCGCCTATGACTATTGGAACGAGGCGCTGCACGGCTTGGCACGCAACGGTGTCGCCACCGTCTTTCCGCAGGCGATCGGCCTCGCCGCGACGTGGGACGCGCCACTGATGGAGCGGATCGGCACCGTCGTCTCGACCGAGGCGCGCGCCAAATATAATGCGCTGCCGGGCAAGAACCGGCGCCGCTATGAGGGGCTGACCATCTGGTCGCCCAACATCAACATCTTCCGCGATCCGCGCTGGGGTCGCGGGATGGAAACCTATGGCGAGGATCCGGTGCTGACCGGCGCGCTGGCAGTGGGTTACGTCCGTGGCCTGCAAGGGCCGGACCCGCTGCAACCCCGCGTCATCGCCACGCCCAAGCATCTGGTGGCGCATAGCGGGCCGGAGGCGGGGCGCGACGCGTTCAGCGTGCAGACCGCGCCCTATGACATGGAGGCGACCTACCTCCCCGCCTTCCGCCGCGCACTGACCGAGGGGAAGGCGCAATCGGTGATGTGCGCCTATAACGGTGTGCATGGCGTGCCGGTGTGCGCCGCCGACTGGCTGCTCAACCAGCGTATCCGCCGCGACTGGGGGTGGAACGGGCTGGTCGTCTCGGACTGCGACGCGATCGGCAATATCGCCCATTATCAGCGCTATGCCCTCGACAACGCCGCCGGCTCCGCCGCCGCGATCAATGCCGGCATGGACCTGAATTGCGGCTCGGCCTATGCTGCGTTGCCCAAAGCGCTCGAACGCGGGCTGACCACGCAGGCCGTCATCGACCGCGCGCTGGAACGGACGTTCGAAGCCCGTAAGCGCCTCGGCGACGCGTTCGGTGCGAAAAGCCGCTGGGATTCGATCCCGGCCAGCGCGCTCCACACCCCCGCCAACCGTGCGCTGGCGCTGGAGGCGGCGCGCAAGTCGCTGGTCCTGCTCCAGAACAACGGCGTCCTGCCATTGAAGCGCGGCGCGAAGATCGCGGTCGTCGGCCCCAATGCCGACAGCCTCGACGTGCTGGAGGCCAATTACAACGGCACCTCGGCCGATCCGGTCACTCCGCTCCACGGCCTGACCGATCGCTTCGCCGTCACCTATGCACAGGGGTCGACACTGGCGGAAGGCGTCCCCCTCCCCGTCCCCCAGACCGCGTTCGGATCGGGGCTGAAGGCCGAATATTTCGCCGATCCCGCGATGACCGGCACCCCGGCGCTGACCCGCACCGACCGCACCATCGATTTCAACTGGGCACGCACCAGCCCTGCCGCGAACCTTCCGGTGAACCGCTACGGCGTGCGCTGGACCGGCACGCTGACTCCGCCGGGGCCGGGTCGCTACACGCTGCGCATCGACATCAACCGCTGCTGGGACAAATGCTCGGGGCGTGACGCTGTGAAGCTGTGGGTGGATGGCAAGGACGTGCTGAGCGCCACCGGTACCGCCGCCGCCGTCGAAGGCGCGGCCAACGACAGCAAGTCCGAACGGATGGAGGCGACGCTCGACTTCGCCGACGCCTCGCCCAAGCCCTTCCGCCTCGACCTGACCCATGCCAGCACCGACGACAGCATCCGCCTGACGTGGATTGCCCCCGCCGATCCGCAGCGGGCACAAGCCGTCGCCGCCGCCCGCAATGCCGATGCGGTGGTCGCGTTCGTCGGCCTGTCCCCGGCGGTCGAGGGCGAGGCGCTGCGCCTCGAAGTCGCCGGCTTCTCGGGCGGCGACCGCACCGACATCGCGCTGCCACAGGCGCAACAGCAACTGCTCGAAGCGGTCAAGGCGAGCGCCAAGCCGCTGATCGTCGTCCTCCTGTCGGGCAGCGCCGTCGCGATGGAATGGGCCAAAGCCCATGCCGATGCGATCGTCGCCGGCTGGTATCCGGGCGAGGTCGGCGGCACCGCCATCGCCGATGTGCTCGACGGCACGACCAACCCGTCGGGCCGCCTGCCGGTCACCTTCTATGCGAAGACGAGCGACCTGCCCGCCTTCGTCGACTATAATATGAAGGGCCGGACCTATCGCTATTTCGACGGCCACCCGCTCTGGGGGTTCGGCCATGGTCTCAGCTACACCAGCTATGCCTATGCCGATGCCAAGGCCCCCGCGACCCTGACCGCCGGCCAGCCGCTCACCGTCACCGCCCGTATCACCAACACCGGCAAACGCGCCGGTGAGGAAGTCGCACAGGCCTATCTGATCGCGCCCGACAATCTCAACAAGATCGGCGCGTGGAACGACCCCGTCCTGCGCCACAGCCTCGTCGCCTTCCAACGCGTCGCGCTGAAGCCCGGACAGGCGAAGACGGTGACCTTCACCCTCGACCCGCGCCTGCTCAGCACCGTCTCGCTCGACGGCACCCGCGCGGTGCGGCCCGGTAGCTACCGTCTGTTCATCGGCGGCGGCCAGCCGGGCGACACGACCGGACAGGAAGTCGCCTTCACCATCACCGGCACGCAGGAGTTGCCGAAATGACCATGTTCTCGCGTCGCGCCCTGCTCGGCGGCACCGCCGCGCTGGCGCTGGTCGATGCACTCCCCGTCGGCGCAGCCGGCACCGCCCCCGCCAGGCCCGACCTGTTCATCGGCACCGGCGGCGACGGCCATACCTTTCCCGGCGCGACCATGCCGTTCGGGATGGTCCAGCTCTCCCCCGATACCGATACCGCGCGCTGGGCGACCTGTTCGGGCTATCACAAGGGCGACGGCTCGATCCTCGGCTTCAGCCATACCCATTTGTCGGGCACCGGCATCGGCGACATGCTCGACGTGCTGGTCGTGCCGACGCGTGGGGCCGTGCTGCTCGACGGCGGCCCGCTCGACGATCCCGACAAGGGCTATCGCCAGCGCTACAAGGACGAGGTCGCCGAACCCGGCTATTACGCCGTCACCCTCGAAAGCGGGGTGCGCGCCGAACTGACCGTGACCGACCGCACCGGCATCCAGCGCCATCGCTTCCCCGCCGGCCCCGGCCATATCCTGATCGACCTGTCGCATCTGGTGATGGAGGGGCCAAACCAGTCGCCCTATATCGACGAAGCCGCGCTCTCGCTCGAAGCCGATGGCACCCTGACCGGCACCCGCCGCGTCTTCCGCTGGGCGAAGGGCCGCCGCATCTACTTCGCGATGCAGCTGTCGCGCAAACCCGACCGCATTGAATTCTTCGGCGATAACGACACCGCCGCCGGCAACCGGGGCGTCACCGGCAAGCGCCTGAAAGCGGTGCTCCATTACGACAATGCCGGCGCCGCGCCGATCGTGATCCGCACCGGCATCTCGGCGGTCGACATCGCAGGCGCCAAGGCCAACCTCACCGCCGAAGCGAAGCACTGGGACTTCGACCGCTACGCCCGCGCCGCCCGCTCGGCATGGGCAAGCGAACTCGACCTGATCCGGTTCGAAGGGGGCACGCCGCAACAGCGCACCGTCGCCGCATCGGCGCTCTACCACGCCTCGATCGGCCCGACGCTCTTCTCCGACGTGGACGGCCGCTATGTCGGCCTCGACCGCCGGACGCACACAGTCCCGCGCGGCGAGCAGGCCTACAGCGCCTATTCGCTCTGGGACACCTATCGCGCCTTCCACCCGCTCCAGACGCTGATCCGCCCGGCGCGGACACAGACCTTCGTCCGCGACCTGATCCGCCAGACGCAGCAAAGCCCCTATGGCCCGCCCGTCTGGCCGCTACAGGGGGTGGAGACTGGCTGCATGATCGGCTGGCACGCCGTGCCCGTAATGGCCGAAGCCCGCGCGAAAGGCATCGCCGCCGACTATGCCGCCGCATGGGGCGGCGTACGCAAGCGTTCGTTCGACTGGTCGACGCCCAACCTCGACAACAGCATCGGCGTACGCGCCTATGACGAACTCGGCTATGCGCCCGCCGACCGCATCTTCGAAAGCGTGTCGAAGACGCTCGAATTTTCCTATGACGACTATGCCGGCGCCTACATCGCCGATGCGGCGGGCGATGCCGCCGGCGCGGCGCGCCTACGCAAGCGGTCGGGCAACTGGCGCAACGTGTTCGACGCGAAGATCGGCTTCGCCCGCGGTCGGATGGCCGATGGCAGCTGGGCCGAACCCTATGCCCCCAATGCGCTCGGCCATTCGAAGAAATGGCGCGATTTCACCGAAAGCAATGGCTGGCAGGCGACCTTCCTCAACCAGCATGACGTCCATGGGCTGATCGCGGCGATGGGCGGCGATGCCGCGTTCGAGGCGAAGCTCGACGGGCTGTTCACCGCCTCCTCCGAACTCCCCGCCGACGCCCCGCCCGATATTTCGGGGCTGGTCGGGCAATATGCGCATGGCAACGAACCCAGCCACCATGTCGCCTATCTGTATGCCTATTGCGGCGCGCCCTATAAGACTCAGGCGATGGTCCGCCGCCTGCTGACCGAAATGTATCACGACCGCCCCGACGGCATCATCGGCAATGACGATTGCGGGCAGATGAGCGCATGGTACCTCCTGTCCGCGCTCGGCTTCTATCCGGTCGATCCGGTCAGCGCGACCTATGTGCTGGGCAGCCCGCTGTTCGACCGCGCGACGGTACAGGTCGGGGCTGGCCGCAAACTGATCGTCGAGGCGCGCGGCAACGCCCCCGACCGCCCCTATGTCCGCAGCGTCACCTGGAACGGCCGCCCCTGGAACAGAAGCTGGATCGCGCATGCCGATCTGGTGAAGGGCGGACGGCTGGTGTTCGACATGGCCGCCGAACCGAACAAGGCATTCGGCCGCGCGCCGCAGGACCGCCCGGGCGCCAAGTGATTCTCGCCACGCTCCTCGCCACTGCCGCGCCGCTGACAGTACCGCTCGATGCCGCCTGCGTCGTCGGCACCGATCCGGCGGCGCAGGTGCTGCGCGAGCGGCTCGCCGAGCGCGGCGCATCCTGCCCCTCCCCGACCAATCCCACCGGCCCCAAACCGTCGCCCCAGCGCAGGCTGGGGCCTCCCCCGGCTCCTGTCCCGCCCGAAAACCAGGAGATCCCAACCTCCGCTGGGATGACGCCCGTGGCGATCAAATTCATATCGGCAAGGCTCGCCCCCGAATCCTTCGCCATCACCACCAGTCGCCACGCCATCACCATCCGCGCCGCGACCACCCGCGCCCGCCTGTTCGCCGCCGGCTGGCTGCTGCGCCACCTCGACAACCTCGCCCTCACCGCCCCGACCTACATCGCCGAAGCCCCCGCGATGGCGATCCGCGGTACCCAGATCGGCTACCGCGCCAAGAACAACAGCTACGATGCATGGACGGTCGCCATGCTCACCCGCCGGATCGAGGATTTCGCGCTGCTGGGCGGCAACCGCATCCAGTTCGTCGCGCCCGTGTCCGACGATGCCGCCACCTCGCCGCTATCGCCGCTGCCCGCCACCGAAACGCTGGTCGCGGTCGCGGCGGCCACCCATCGCCTCGGCCTCGACGTCGCGCTCTTCTACCCGCTGCTGCGCGATTACGACAAAGCCGGAGCCGCACAGGCCGAAGTCGCCGACTTCACCACCCTCGCCGCGAAGCTGCCCGCCCTCGACGCGCTCTACATCCCCGGCGGCGATCCCGGCCATACCGCGCCCGACCGGCTGTTCCCGGTGGCCGAACGCATCGCCGCCGCGCTGCGCCAACGTTTCGTGCACGCCGAAGTGCTGCTGTCGACGCAAGGGTTCGACGCCGCCGGCCTGAACGCCTTCCACGCACAACTCGCGCGAAACCCGCGCTGGCTGACCGCGATCTTCGTCGGCCCGCAGACCCGCGACAGCATCGCCGAGCATCGCCGCCGCATCGCCGGCCGCTTCCCCATCGAAACCTACCCAGACACCGCGCATACCATGCACGCGCAATTCCCGATCCCCGACTGGCACCCGGCCTTCGCGCTCACCGAAGGGCGCGAACCGGTCAACCCGCGCCCCGCCGCGACGACGCGCATCTTCGCCTATCTCGCCCCCGGCACGCGCGGCTTCGTGACCTATAGCGAAGGGGTCAATGACGACTGGAACGTCAGCCAATGGTTTCGCCTCGGCTGGAACCCGGCAACGCCCGCCACCGACATCGCTGCCGACTATGCCCGCATGTTCGTCGGCGACCATCGGTTCGCTGCCATACCCGAAGCGCTCGAAGGAAACTGGCGCGGCGACCCGTCGGCCAATGCCGGGATCGACGCCACCGCCCGGCTGGTCGCCGATCTTCGCCCCGCGCCATGGGCCGACTGGCGCATCGACCTCTACCGCTACCGCGCCACCTACGACGCGCTGGTCCGCCACCGCCTGATCGCCGCCAAGGCCAATGAAGGCGAGGCACGCTGGACGCTGCGGCAGGCCCCGGCGATCGGTGCGGAGGCTACCGTCGCCGCCGCCCGCTTCGCCTATGCCCGCCCCGAACCGGCGATCGTCGCCCCGCTGCGGGCCGATCTGATCGCGATCGCCGATCGGCTATGGGATCGCGCCCGGATGCAGCTGTCGGTGCCGCGCCACGGCGCCTCCAACTGGGAACGCGGTGCCAATCTCGACCGCGCCGATATCGAACTGAACGACCGCAATGTCGCCGAGGCGGAGATGGCCGAGGCGCTGACCCATCAAGACGCCGCCGCCCGGCTCGTTGCGATCGGCGACCCATGGCGCAGCCGCGACATGGCGATCTACGACGATCTCGGCGATCCGACCGCCGAACCGCATCTGGTGCGCGGCCCCGGTTTCGATGCCGACCCCCAATCGCTCGACAGCGCGATCGACGGCGTCGCCGACCATATCCCCGATCAGGGCTGGCGCATGGCCGATTTGAGCTATGCCGAGGGGCTGTACGAAACCCCCGTGCGCCTGTCCTATTCCGGGCTGGAGCGGGGTCGCCGCTACCGCCTGGTCGCGCGCTGGGCGGGGGAGGGCTATGCGCTGCCGATGCGGCTGACCGGCGACGGCGTCGAGCTCCACGGTTTCCGCGCGCGCAACGGCGAGCGCGAGACGGTGGAAACCGCCATCCCGCAAAGCCTGACCGCCGATGGCGCGCTGACCCTCGAATGGCATCGCCCGCCGGGCGTCGGCGGCGGCGGGCGCGGTCATCAGATCGCGCAGACCTGGCTGATCCCCGAACCCCTTGTCCCCGAATCAAACGCACCCGGAGCAGAGCAATGAAGTTTTCCCGCCGCAGCCTGATGGGCAGCAGCCTGATCGCCGGTGCCGCCGCCTGCACCCCGCGCGTGTCGCCCGTCGCGGCGGCCGGTGGCGGCGGCAACCGCGTCCTGCCCCCGGCATGGGGCGCGACGCCGTCGCCGCGCCAGCTCAGATGGCACGACCATCGCCAATACGGCTTCATCCATTTCTCGATCAACACCTTCACCGACAAGGAATGGGGCTATGGCGACGAAGACCCCGCTTTGTTCAACCCGACCGACTTCGATCCCGATCAGATCGTCGCGGCGGCCAAGGCGGGCGAACTCACCGGCCTGATCCTGACCGCCAAGCATCATGACGGCTTCTGCCTGTGGCCGACGATGTTGACGGAGCATTGCATCCGCAATTCGCCCTATAAACAGGGGAAAGGCGACATTGTCGGCGAACTCGCGGCGGCATGCCGGCGCGGCGGTATCAACTTCGGCGTGTACCTGTCCCCATGGGACCGCAACCGCGCCGACTATGGTACGCCCAGCTACATCACCTATTACCGTGCCCAGCTGACCGAACTCTGCACCCGGTATGGCGAGTTGTTCGAAGTGTGGTTCGACGGCGCGAATGGTGGCGACGGCTATTATGGCGGCGCGCGCGAGACGCGGAAAATCGATGCGGTTCAATACTATAACTGGCCCTCGATCATCGCCTTGGTCCACGAACTGCAACCGAACGCCTGCACCTTCGATCCGCTGGGCGCCGATATCCGCTGGGTCGGGAACGAGGACGGCCACGCCGCCGACCCGTGCTGGCCGACCATGCCGAACCACCCCTATGACCAGACCGAAGGTAACACCGGCGTCCGCGGGGCCGAATTATGGTGGCCGGCGGAAACCAACGTCTCGATCCGGCCGGGCTGGTTCTACCATGCCGATGAGGATGCGCAGGTAAAATTACCCAGCAAAATCATGGAGATGTACAATGATTCGGTCGGTCATGGCACGACCTTCCACCTGAACCTGCCCCCCGATCGCCGGGGCCGGATCCACGACCGCGACGTCGCCAGCCTGACCGCCTTCGGCAACGCGCTACGTGCAACCTTTGGCAACAACCAGGCCGATGGCGCGGTCGCCACCGCCAGCGCCGACCTGTCCGGCGCGTCGGCCAAATTCGTCAATGACGGCCGCCCCGACACCTTCTGGCTCGCCCCGCCGGAAGCGAAAAACGCCAGCCTTATCCTCGACATGCCGCCCGGCCGCAGCTTCGACACGATCCGGTTGCAGGAATGGCTGCCGCTGGGCCTGCGCGTCACCCGCTTCGCCATCGACGTGTCCGATGGCGGCGACCAGTGGACGACCGTCGCCGAAAAGGACATGGTCGGCCCGCAGCGCCTCGTACGCCTGCCTGCCCCGATCAGCCCCCGCCGCGTCCGCTTCCGCACCGTCGCCGCCGAAGCCGGTCCGGCGATCCGCGAATTCGCGCTGTTCCAGTCTGTTGCGCCGGTCGACCTGCCCCCGCTGAAGGTCAGCGACGCGAGCATCGTCGACCGCACCGGCTGGAAGATCACCGCCGCCAGCGCGCCCGGCGGCGAAGCGATCCTCGACGCCAGCCCCCGCACCGCGTGGGTCAGTCCCGCGCCTGCGTCGCTGACGATCGACATGGGCCGCAGCGAGACACTCGCCGGCTTCACCCTGACCCCGACGCGCCATGTCGATCCGCAGGCCGCCCCGCCGATGAAGTATCGCGTCGAAACCAGCGTCGATGGCAAGAGCTGGACGCCCGGCGGCGAAGGCGAGTTCCAGAACATCAACTACGCCCGCGCGACCCAGCGCCTGCCCTTCCCGAAAGCGCGGCCGGCCCGCTACCTCCGCTTCGCCTTCCCGCAACCGGCGGTGCCGGCGCCGGCAATCGCGGTAGCGGAAATCGGCGCGTTCCGGTGAGGTAGCGCCCGTCCCCTCCATCACCATCCGTTCGGTTCGAGCAGCTTCGAGCGAAGTCGAGAAGCGTCCGTCGAGAACGCAGCCGTTTGGGGCACCCCCTTCTCGACGACGGTTCTCGACAAGCTCGAACCTCCGCTCGAAGCGAACGGAGGGGAACGGTCGCTATCCCTTCGGCGCGACCCGCACCGTGCCGTTGAACCCGGACCGCGTGTTGGGTTGCGCCTCGACGATCACCGCGATGGTCTTGGCCCCCGGCGGGATCGACGCGACCAGCGGCGCGGCGGCGAAGTCGGTCTTGGCCGCGACCTCCTTGCCATCGACAAAGACCCTGGCCCGCCCGTCGATCCGGGCGAAGGTGACGTTGCCGCCTTCCTCCACCACCCGCCGCCGGACCGGCAGCGTGGCGCGATACAGCCGGAACGACGCGCCCGCCTCCGGCCCCGTCGTGTTGCCGCTGCGGGTAAAGTCCCAGCTGTTATTGTCGTTGACCGGCGGCATCAGCCCCGGATCGGGCGCGGTCGCGAACGAAGGCGAGCGCCGCCAGTTGAGGATGAACGCCCCCGGCGGCGTCACCGCCACCTGCGACCGCGGGGTCGCCGCGACCCGGTCGATCACCAGCCGCGCCGGGCGCAATCCGTCGGCACTGGCGACGATCGTCACCTTGCCGCGCCCCTCGCCCGCCTGCACCAGCATCTGCGCGAGGCCGTTGAACAGCGACCGCTGTGGCGCCTTCTCGCTTTCATGGCTGTTGGGATCGCCATTGCCGACGCCGATCAATGTCGCACCATCGATGGTGAAGCGGGTCATCCGGTTCTCGGTCGGCACATGCCGCCCCTTCGCATCGACCGCATCGATCGTGACCGGCACGACATCCTCGTTGTCGCCCAGCATCTGCCGTCGCGCCGGGGTCAGCCGTAGCGCGACCGCCGGCCCCGCTGTCTCATGCACCGCCCGCGCGACCTCGCGCCCGCCCTTCAGCGCGATCGCCTCCAGCCTGCCAGGCGCATAAGGGACGGTGAAGCTGTTGCCCATGATCCGGTCGACCGCCTGCTCGCCGATCATCCGGCCGTTCAGCACCACGCGCACCCGTTCGGCATTGCTGGTGACGAGCAGCGCGATCGGCTGCCCTTCCTTGCCCGGCCATGTCCAGTGCGGCGCGATACCGACCACGGCCGTGTCGTCGATCCAGTGCGCGCGATGGATGTCATAGGCGGTCTTGGGGAAGCCACACAGGTCGAGGATGCCGAAGAAGCTGGCGATGGTCGGCCAGGTGAACGGCGTCGGTTCGCCATGATAGTCGAACCCGGTCCAGACGAAGCCGCCGGCGATGAAACGGCGCCTGGCGATCTCCGCCCATGCCTTGCGATGCGTCGCGCCCCACGGTGCGGCTTCGTCGTCCATCGACGACATGACATGGCGTTCCTGATCGGTCGCATAGGCACCGCGCGTCATGAACGCGCTGGTGTCCTCCGACGACGTGCTCGGCTTGGCGGGGTTCAGCGCGTGGAACTTGTCGTAATCGCCCTGATAATAATTGAACCCCATGACATCGACCACGCTCGACACATTCTGCGGGTCGTAGAAGCTGCCGTTCATCGCCGCCGTCACCGGCCGGCTGTCGTCCAGCGCATGGACATGGGCGGCCATCCGCCGCACCATCTCGACGCCCGCTTCGGTCCCCTGCATCGGTTCCTCGTTGAAGACCGACCACAGGATGATGCTGGGATGATTGCGATGCGCCCGGACAAGCCATTCGAGCTGCGCCATATTCTCCGGCGCCGGGTTGAATATACGGTTCTCGTCCATGAGAACGAACCCCATCCTGTCGCACAGCTGGTAGAACGCCTCGGCCTGCGCATTGTGCGAACAGCGGATGGCGTTGACGCCGGTATCCTTCATCCGTTGCAACCGCCATTCGAGCAGCGCGTCGGGCACCGCGACGCCGACCCCGGCATGGTCCTGATGCAGGCACACGCCCTTCAGCTTGACGTGCCGGTCGTTCAGGAAGAATCCTTGTTCGGCATCGAAGCGGATCGTGCGAAACCCGATCGGAATGCGCCGTTCGTCGCCGCCGCCCGGCGCATCGGTCGTCACCCGGACGGTGTAGAGCGTCGGCGTCTCGATCGACCAGCGCACCGGATTGTCGACGGGCAGCGTGACTGCGACCTCCGCCTGCGCCAGCGGCTGCAACTGCGCCTGCCCGCGAGCGCTGCCGATCACCTTCCCCGCCGGATCGAGCAGGTCGACCAGCACGTTCGCCGTCGCCGCCTCGCGCGCGATGCTGTCCAGCGTCACGGTCACCGGCACGCTCCAGCGACCATCGCCACCGAGCCGCGGATCGCAATGCACGCCATAGGTCGCGATCGACACCGGCGGCCGCTTCGACAGCCAGACATGGCGGTACAGGCCAGCGCCTTCGTACCACCAGCCTTCCATGGCGTTGGCGTCGACGCGAATCGCGATGACATTCAATTCGTCACCGAAGCGCGCGAACGGCGTCAGGTCGATATCGATCGCATTATAGCCCGAAAAATTGCGCGCGACGATGCTGCCGTTGATCCAGATCGTCGCCGCGGTTGCGATCGCCCCGAAGTGCAGTTCCAGCCTTTTGCCGCGATCCGCAGGGTCGAGCCGGAGCGTCCGGCGATACCAGCCGATCCCGCGCGGGCGATAGCCCTGCGCGACATTGGCGGTCTCGACGAACCCCTGCGCCGACGCCCAGTCGTGCGGCAGCGTCACCTCCGCCCAATCGCTGTCGTCATGGTCCATCGCCGCCGCACCGCGCGCATTGCCGGCCTTGGCGTTGCTATACGTATCGTCATGCGTGACCGGCGGCGGGGGCGTGATGTCGCCTTCGTGGAACAGCCAGCCGCGCGCGAGCAGCGTCCGTGACGGATCCTCAACGGGCAAGCGTTCGAACAAGCCGTCGCGCGGGGCGAGGCCGTGCAGCAAGCCGTTCGGCTCGGTCGCGCGCCGTGCGGCCAGCGCCCGCATCGGCAGGGTCGCCGCCGCCAGCGTTCCCGCCGTTCCGGTCAGCAGGGCGCGCCGCCCAAGGGGCATGAAACTCATCCGATCTGTCTCCTTATTCGTCGATCGCGGCGCGCAGCGCCCGCACGACCATCGCATCGGTCCGCGCCAGTCCCGGCCCGGCAAAGCCCAGCGCCTGGACGAGCGCATCGTCCTGCGGCACGGCCACCCCGGCCGAGGCATGGACCTCCACCGCGCCCGTCGCGGTCAGCAGCGCCGCGACATTGTCCGGCCGAACGCCCGATCCCGGCATCACCACGATGCGCCCCGCCGCCGCGCGCGTCATCGCCGCGATCACCCCCGCCCCGTCGACGGCCCGCACCGCACCGCCCGAGGTCAGGATGCGCGCAAAGCCGTGCGCTACCGCCGGTTCGACCGCCGCGACCGGATCGGACAGCAGGTCGACCGCGCGGTGCAGCGTCAGGTCGATATCGCGCCGCACCGTCCGCACGGCGGCAACCCATTGCTCCGTAACCGCTTCGTCGATCGAACCGCACCGCACCGCCCCGAACACCAGCCCGTCGACCCCGGCGGCGACCAGCGCCTGCGCATCGGCGATCGCGGTCGCGACCTCGCCGGGCGAATAGGTGAAATCGCCCGCGCGCGGCCGGACCATGGCATGGACCCGGATGCCCGCCATCCGTGCCCGCGCGACGACGAGCGCGGTCAAGCCCGGCGATGGCGTCAGTCCGCCCACCGACAGCGCCCCGCACAATTCGACCCGGTCCGCGCCCCCGGCAATGGCGGCATCGAACCCCGCCACACTGTCGATACAGATTTCCAGCGTCGTACGCGCCATGCGACCCCCGTCGGTTTGTAAGACTAATGAAGCGTCGTCGCCGAAGGTCAAGCGGCTTCCCATGCTTGACTCGCGCGCCTGTCCGGCATAAGCGCGCCGCCAAGCGTCGTGGCGGGATTCGTCCATGTCCGACGTCCGTCCGAGACAGCAGGTGCGGGTTTCCCGCTTAATGTCCTGCCGAGGCGGGGAATGCGTTTTATCGCCGGGCGCAGCTTTCGCGACGCCAGGCCAGCCATGGGAAATCCGCGCGACTGCCCGGTTCCTTCGCATGGCGACCATGCCCCTTCACGGACTGTCGCCCCGTTCGTCGCAACCGCGGCGGGCGGATTGTACGCGGGCGTTTTCCGGTTCGGGAACCGCCCCAGTTAAGGAGAACGGCATGGATCGCACTCAGAAGAGTGAAGCCGTCGCCGAGCTGAACCGCACCTTCAACGAGGTCGGCGTGGTGGTCGTCACCCGCAACCTCGGCATGACCGTCGCGCAATCGACGGGCCTGCGCAACAAGATGCGTGACGCCGGCGCGAGCTACAAGGTCTCGAAGAACCGTCTTGCCCGGATCGCAGCCGAAGGCACGCCGTACGCGGTGATCGCCGACCTGCTGACCGGCCCGACGGCGCTGGCGACGTCGACCGACCCCGTTGCCGCGGCACGGGTCATCAACGACTTCGCCAAGACGAACGACAAGATCGAGATCGTCGGTGGCGCGATGGGCGGTCAGCTCCTCGATGCGGAAGGTATCAAGGCACTCGCCTCGCTGCCGTCGCTCGACGAACTGCGCGCCAAGATCGTCGGCCTCATCGTTGCCCCGGCAACGAAGCTGGCGACCATCACCCAGGCTCCCGCGGCACAGATCGCCCGGGTCCTGTCGGCATATGCGGAGAAGGACGCGGCCTGATCGGCGGCTTCCGACCAATTTACCCCTATCTGATTTACGGAGAATATCATGGCTGACCTGAACGCGCTCGTCGACCAGCTGAGCGAACTGACCGTCCTCGAAGCGGCTGAACTGTCGAAGCTGCTCGAAGAGAAGTGGGGCGTTTCGGCCGCTGCTGCCGTTGCCGCCGCTCCGGCCGCTGGCGGTGGCGCCGCTGCCCCGGCTGCTGAAGAGCAGACCGAATTCGACGTCATCCTGACCGGCGACGGCGGCAAGAAGATCAACGTCATCAAGGAAGTCCGCGCCATCACCGGTCTCGGCCTGACCGAAGCCAAGGCGCTGGTCGAAGGCGCTCCGAAGGCCGTCAAGGAAGGCGTCAACAAGGACGAAGCCGCCAAGATCAAGGCGCAGCTCGAAGGCGCCGGCGCGACCGTCGAAGTCAAGTAAGCCGCAGACGGGACAGCGGAGCCGAGGCTCCGCTATCTCCGTCAAGGCCGGCCGGCGGGCTGCAAGGCCCGACCGACGGGATCGAATTCACTTCGATCCCGGCTTGCACGGTACGAAGAAGGGGCGGCCCCAAATGGGGACCGCCCCTTTTTGCGCCCGCAAACATCAATCGCGACAATGACTTGCGGACGTCACGAAACCGCGACACCATCGCGCCCATGCCTGCCGCCCTAACCCTGTTGCTCGCCGCCGCCTCACCAATCGCGCCGGCCGTACCCAACCCGCCACAGCAGCAGCTGTTGCGCTGGCAGGTGGAGAGCATCCGCTGTGGCGATCGCGCCGTCACGCCGCTTGCCGCCCCGCGTCCGCTGTCGGGCCTTCTATGGGGGCCGGCGGATCCGCAACCGATCACCTTCACCTTCCGTATCGACGCCACCGGCCGCGCATTGTCGATCGCCCCGGCACCGGCCCGCTACGTTCCGTCGAGCGAGGACCTCGGCCCGGCACTCGCCGCTGCCCGCTTCGCGCCGGGTGAAGCGCTTGCCGGTTGCACCATCACCTATCGCGCCGAGGCGGTACCCTTAGCCGATGCCGACCTGATCGAGCTGATGGCCTATACGATCGATCCGATCAGCGGTCGGCTGCCGCAGGCCGGGTGGGACCGGATCAGAACCCCGGACAGCGATTGCCTCCGCCCGCCCTATCCCAAGCCGCTGCTGCGCGCCTATCCCGATTTCGACACGATTGCCGGGTCGCCGGGCGAGCGCAGCTGGACGATGATCGGCTATGATCTGACCGGCAGCGGCACGCCGGTGAACGTCCGCACCATCGCCGGCACCGCCAACCGCGCACTCGACGCCGCCGGGCGCAAGGCGATCGTCGCGTCCCGCTTCACCGCCGGAGCCCGGACCGGCTGCCTCTATCCTTACTGGCACGCCGCGACGCCGATCGCCGCGCCCGTCGCGCCCGAAGAGGCGAGTTTCGGTACCACGCCGAACTGCCCCGCCGCGCCATGGGTGCAGCCGCCGCGCCTCACCTATCCCGGCGCGTGGAACCGTCGCTCGATCGAGGGTTGGGCGGTGGTGACCTACGACGTCGCGCCATGGGGCGATGTCGGCAACGTCCGTGTCCTGGCCAGCGAGCCAGCCACCGCCTTTGGCGAGCAGGCGCTGCAGGTCATCCGTTCCGCTCGACGGGCGCCGTCGCCGACCGGGGCCAGCGGGTGCATCGACCGGGTGTTGTTCAAGATCCGGTCGAACGGCATGCCCGCTGACCCCAACACGGCGCCGATCTATTAAGCCGGCAGAAGCCCCCCCCCTTCCCGACAAGGAAGGGGAGCAGGCGGAAGCCTTTCTTACGGCACCGTCACCGTCTCGACTGGCACGCCCTTCAACTCGGGCAGCGCATCGAGCTGCGGCTTTACCTTGGCGAGGTCGCCGACCACGACCAGCGTGAACCGGTCGAGCGGCAGGTTCTGTTTGATCGCGCTGCTGAACTGCGCGTCGCTGACCGCCATCGTCGCGGGTACATAGCGATCGAGCCAGTCGGCGGGCAGGCCGAGCGCGTCGCGCGTCGCCAACTGCCCGATCAGCGAGGCGCTGTCCGAACTGCGCAACACGAACAGCCCGGCATTGTAGCTGCGCATGCCCGCCGCCTCGTCCGCCGCCGGCGGGGTCGATTGCAGCGTCCGGATTTCGTGGAACACTTCCTTGAGCGACGCCCCGGTCACCGCGGTGGTTACGTCGGCGTCAAAGGTCCATGCGGCATCCCCGGGACGCTGATCGATCCCCGATCCGGGCGAATAGGTATAGCCCTTGTCCTCGCGGATGTTGCGGGTGATCCGCGACGAGAAGCTGCCGCCGAGCAGTGCGTTGGCGACGCGCATCGGGATGTCCTCCGCGCTGCCGGCCAGCGGCGCGGGCCAGGCGAGGCGGATCGTCGATTGCGGCGCACCGGGGCGATCGACCAGCAGCACCCGCGGTCCCGGCGTGGCGGTCGGGACCAGCGACAGACGCGGCGGCCCCTTCTGCCAGTCGCCGAACGCCTTTTCGACCGCGGCCTTGACCGCCGCCGGATCGAACCGGCCCGCGACGTACAGCCGCGCGCGCTGCGCCCCGAAATTGGTGGCGTAGAAGCGCTTCACCTGATCGAGAGTATAGGCATCGAGCTGCGCGGGGGTCGGCACGGTTCGGCCATAGGGATGATCGCCATAGGTGGCGCGGGCCAGCGCATAATCGGCAAGCGTGCCCGGCTGCGCCAGCGCCTGCGCCAGCGACCGCGCGCTGTTCGCCTTGACCCGCGCGAACTCGCCGGCGGGGAAGGTCGGCCGGCGCGCGACGTCGCCGACCAGCGCGACCGCCTGCGGCGCGAATTCGCTGAGACCGCTCATGTTGATCGACGTGCCGGTATAACTGGTGCGCACCGACAAATTGCCGCCCATGCCGGCCGCGGCGGTGGCGAGCGCGGTCGAATCGCGGCTCCCCGCCCCTTCCTTCAGCATGTCGCCGGTCAGGTCGGACAGCCAGGTATCGCGCCCCTCCTCCAGATTACCGGCATAGACGCGCAGCATGATCGTGACCTTGGGCGCATTGCCATAGGGGATCAGCGTCACGCCCATGCCATTGGGCAGGGTATAGGTTTCCGATGCGGGCACGGTGAACGGCTTGGGCGCGCCAATTTCGGGCGCAGGTAGTGCCGGCGGCTGGGTCTGCGCGGCGAGCGGCGCCGCGATCAGCGCGAGGCCGGCGAGCAGGATCGAACGGCGCATCTCACTTGGCTCCCTGGGCTGCGGCATTGCCGGGCACGATGGTATAGATCGAGCGGTTGGTCGGGCGGAGATACTCCTGCGCGGTCTTCTGGATCAGCGCGGGGGTCACCTTGGCGAAACCCGCCTCGATCCGGTTCACCGCCTGCGGATCATTGTCGAACAGCGCATAGACGGCGAGCAGGTCGATCAGACCGACCCGGGTGCCGCCGTCGACCGACGAATAGAGGTCGGAACGCAGCTTGGTCCGGGCCCGGTCGAGCTCGGCGACGGTCACCGGCGTCGTGCGGAGCTGTTCGACGACCCCGTCGACCGCCTGCCGAATCTGGGCGTCGGTGAATTTGGGGTCGTGGGTGAAGTTGAACGCCCACAGCATCGGACCGTTATAATTGTACATGTTGCCGAGAGAGGCATTGATGCCGCCGGACAGGTCGCCGGTGATGCCGGTTTCGGCCACCAGCTTGCGCGACAGGCGGCTGTCGTCGCCCTGTACCAGCATCTGGTCGATCAGCCCCATCGCATACCATTCGGGCGTGCCGCGCGGCGGCATGTGATAGCCCGCCGCCCAGCCTGGCTTGGGCGCCAGCGCGTCGACGCGGCTCCGCGTCCTCTCCACCGTCTGGCGCGGTTCGGCGAGGTCGGGCAGCACCACGGGCGCGCCCTTTTGCAGCGGGCCGAAATATTTGCGGACCATCGCCTCGGCCCCGGCATAGTCGATGTCGCCCGAGACCACGAGCACCGCGTTGTTCGGGCGGTAGAATTCCGACTGGAACTGTTTCGCATCCGCGACGGTCGCCGCTTCGATCTCCTTGAGGTCGCCGTAGAAATTGTGACTGTTATACCAGTTGGTATTGGCCAGCATCGGCAGGTCGATCCACGGCCAGGTGCCATAGGGCTGGTTGAGGACGTTGACCTTCACCTCGTTGCCGACGACGCCCTGCTGGTTCTTGAGCACCGTGTCGTTGATGACCGGGCGGGCCATGCGATCGGCCTCCAGCCACAGGATGCGCTCCAGCGCGTTCGACGGCACGATCTCGAAATAATTGGTGAAATCGAACCGCGTCGATCCGTTCAGCACCCCGCCGGCATTGCTGATCGTGCGGATGAACACGCCCTTCGGCGCATTTTGCGATCCCTGGAACATCAGATGCTCGAACAGATGGGCGAAGCCGGTCCGCTCGCGCGGCTCGACGCGGAACCCGATCCCGTAATAGACGCCGACGGTGACGGTCGGGGCGAGCGTATCGCGCGACAGCACGACCTTCAGCCCGTTGGGCAGCGTGAAGTAGCGCATGTCGATGGCGAGCTTCGCCGGTGCGGCGGCGGGGCTCGGTTGCGCCGCCGCATTGGTCGCCATCGCCGGCAGCACGGCCAGCGCCGCCCCCAGCAACAGCCGTTTCATGATACGCGTCATCGGTCCCCCCTTTTGCAAATCAGTCGTCGGTAGCGCTTTCCTCTGCCGTATCGGCATGGACCAGAATGTCGCCGGGCTGGCATTCAAGCACACGGCAGATCGCATCGAGCGTGGTGAACCGGATCGCCCGCGCCTTGCCCGTCTTCAGGATCGACAGGTTGGCAAGCGTGATATCGACCGCCTGCGCCAGTTCGGTCAGCGTCATGCGCCGCGCGAGCAACACTTCGTCGAGGCGGACCAATACCGCCATCAGACCGTCCCCTCCAGATCCTCACGCAGCGCCGCGCCTTCGGCGAACACGCGCGCCAGCACGAACGCGACCAGCACCGACAGCCATCCGCCGATCGAGAAGGACGACCCGTCCAGCCCGACACCGGTGCCGGCGAAGCGCGGCAGGATCAGGAACAGCGGAATGTCGAGCAGCTGGATGGCGAGCAGCGCCCAGCCGATCGCCCGCACCCGCCGCGCATTGGGCGACGCGAAGGTCTCGCCCGCCAGCACGGTGCGGATGATCGCGGTCAGCCGCGAGAAGATGACGTGCGCGGGCACCGCCGCGACGACGCCCAGCAGCAGCAGCGCGCGGACACCGCCGACCATGCGCTCGACATCGATGGCCGGATATTTTGCGGCGATCCGCGCTGCGAGCAGATCGTGCAGCGGCAGGCTGGCGATCGCCGCCAGCAGGAATGCGACCGCGAAGAGGATGTTGAGGGCGAGCAGCAGCCGCAGCACGCCAAGCGTCAATCGCAATATCCGGTCCCGTCGCCCCATGCCGCCCCCAATTCGATCCGGTCCGGACGCTAATCGGTATATCGATTAGCGCCAAGCAGAATGGCGCACCGCCCTATGTCCGCCGCACCTCGCCATAGAGCCGGACTTCCAGTCGGTCGGTCATGCGGTCACCGCGATCGGTGAAGATCGGGGCGAGCTTGCCCTGCGGTGCGGTCGGGCCGACCATGAAGGCGGCGGTGGTGCGCGACTCCCGGCCGTCCTCCCAGCGATAGCGCGCGTCGATCGCGATCATCGGCACGAAGAACGGGCGATCCCGGGCGGTGACGATATTCACCGCGACGCGCGGCAGGGTCATCGTCGCTTCGAGATGGCGGCGCTCGCCCGCACCCAGCGCGAACGGGTCGAGCCCGCGCTTGGCATCGTTGGCGAAGAAGGTCGCGATCGCTTCGTCCTGTTCGGCATGGGCGGTCAGCAGCATCGTCGCGATACGGACCTCGGCCACCGGCATCGGTGCGGGATTGCCGACGGTCAGGTCGAAATCGAGCAGGATCCGGTCGCCCTCGGTGCCGACACGCAGGGGGGCGAGCTGAAATTCGAGGAACGGGCCGGGGTTCGGCGCGACGGGCGCGGGCGGTGGCGGTGGCGGCGACGCAGTGACGGGGCGCGGCGGCGGGGGCGGAGCGACCGGCTCGGGTGGCCGGACCGGGACGGGGGCGACCGGGGCGATCTCCTCGACGACAGCCGGCGGCTTGCGGCGGAGGCGGGTGAACAGGAACGCCGCGGCGGCGGCGACCGCGATCCCGCCGAGGAACCATAGCCACCATGGCAGCGCGTCGCCGGCCTGGGCCGGGGCGGCTTCGGCGGTCGCGGTCGGCGCGACGGCGGGTTCGGAGGTCGCGGTTGGTTCGGGGGTCGGCAGGACCTGCGGGCCGACATAGGTCGCCTCCGGGGTCGGTGCCGGAGCCGGAGTCGGGCGGACGACGGGTGCGGGCGAAGGCGTGGAAGTTGGCAAAGGTGTCACGCGCGGACGTTGCGCGGGCGGAGTCGGGGTGGCGGTCGGGCGCGGCGCGGGCGTGGCGCGCGGGGTCGGCGTCGACGTCGGCGTTGCGATCGGCGTCGAAGTTGGCACCGGGGTCGGCGCGACCTGCGGCGTGATGTCGTAGATCGGGATCGACCCACCCGGATTGGTCTGCTGCGCGGCGGCGGGCATGGCGAGACTCGCGACGACGGCCGCGCACGAAAGCTGGAACTGCATGCCCGACCTCAACCGGGCTTTCGCGCCACCTGTCAGCCCGCCGGACCCGGCATTGCGACGAAACGAGTTGGTTCCACGCCCAGTCGAAACAATCGTTGGCCCGCGTTGACATACTCCGCCCCCGCTTCTATATGGCGGGCTTGCTTCAGGACCGGGAAAGAATGCGTCGTCGCGCAACGCATTGCATGTATAGGCCTGTCGCCATTCCAGGACGCTCGATCAGCTGCGGCCCATATTGGGTGACGCGGCTTTCGTCGTCCCGATCGCACGCCAGCCCGGTGGCAACCGGGCACGAGATTTGACTGCAAGCGAGGCCCACGACTCCATGGCGACCAAGGCAACCGCAACCGGCACGCACAAGCGCCGCATCCGCAAGGTGTTCGGCGACATCCACGAAGTGGTGCAGATGCCGAACCTGATCGAGGTCCAGCGCGAGAGCTATGAACAGTTCCTGCGCAGCGACCCGTCGATCGGCTATGTCTCCGGCCTCGAAAAGACGCTGCGGTCGGTGTTCCCGATCCGCGACTTCGCCGGCACCGCCGAGCTCGACTTCGTCACCTACGAACTGGAAGACCCCAAGTTCGACGTCGAGGAATGCCGTCAGCGCGGCATCACCTATGCCGCGCCGATGCGCGTCACCCTGCGCCTGATCGTGTTCGAGGTCGATGCCGATACCGAGGCCCGCTCGGTCCTCGATATCAAGGAGCAGGACGTGTACATGGGCGACATGCCGCTCATGACCGAGAATGGCACCTTCTTCATCAACGGCACCGAGCGCGTGATCGTGTCGCAGATGCACCGGTCGCCGGGCGTGCTGTTCGACCATGACCGTGGGAAGACCCATGCCAGCGGCAAGTATCTCTTCGCCGCCCGCGTGATCCCGTATCGCGGGTCGTGGCTCGATTTCGAATTCGACGCCAAGGACATCGTCAACGTCCGTATCGACCGCAAGCGCAAGCTGCCGGTGACGTCGCTGCTCTATGCGCTGGGCATGACCGGCGAGGACATCCTCAACCATTTCTACAACCGCGTGACCTTCGTCCGTGGCGAAGGCGGCTGGCGCATTCCCTATGCGCCGGAAAACTGGCGCGGCCAGAAGCCGTCGTTCGACATCGTCGATGCGAACACCGGCGAAGTCGTGTTCCCGGCCGGCACCAAGATTTCGCCGCGCCTCGCCAACAAGGCGGGCAAGGACGGCCTGACCGACCTGCTGATCCCGACCGAGGAAATCTTCGGCCGCTACAGCGCCTATGACCTGATCAACGAGACGACCGGCCAGATCTATATCGAAGCCGGCGACGAGGTCTCGCCCGAGAATCTCGAACTGCTCGACCAGGCCGGCATCGAGCGGATCGAGCTGCTCGACATCGATCACGTGTCGACCGGTCCGTGGATCCGCAACACGCTGAACGTCGACAAGGCCGAGGAGCGCGAACAGGCGCTGTCGGACATCTATCGCGTGATGCGCCCCGGCGAACCGCCGACGCTGGAAACCGCCGAGGCGCTGTTCGCCGGGCTGTTCTTCGATCCCGAGCGCTACGACCTGTCTGCCGTGGGTCGCGTCAAGCTGAACATGCGTCTCGACCTCGACACGCCGGACACGGTGACCACGCTGCGCAGCGAGGACATCCTCGCCGTCGTCAAGACGCTGGTCGACCTGAAGGACGGCAAGGGCGAAGTCGACGATATCGACAATCTCGGCAACCGCCGCGTCCGCTCGGTCGGCGAGCTGCTGGAGAACCAGTATCGCGTCGGGCTGTTGCGCATGGAGCGTGCGGTCAAGGAGCGCATGTCGTCGGTCGACGTATCGACGGTCATGCCGAACGACCTGATCAACGCCAAGCCGGCGGTCGCCGCGGTGCGCGAATTCTTCGGTTCGTCGCAGCTGTCGCAGTTCATGGACCAGACCAACCCGCTGTCCGAAGTGACGCACAAGCGTCGCGTCTCGGCACTCGGGCCAGGCGGTCTGACGCGGGAACGCGCCGGCTTCGAAGTCCGCGACGTCCACCCGACCCATTATGGCCGTATCTGCCCGATCGAAACGCCGGAAGGCCCGAACATCGGTCTGATCAACTCGCTGGCCACCTTCAGCCGCGTCAACAAGTACGGCTTCATCGAGACCCCGTACCGTCGCATCATCGACGGCAAGGTGTCGGACGAAGTCGTGTACCTGTCGGCGATGGAAGAGCAGAAGCACACCGTCGCGCAGGCGTCGGCGGCGCTGAACGAGGATGGCAGCTTCGCCGAGGAACTGGTGTCGGCGCGTCAGGCCGGCGAATTCCTGATGGCGCTGCCCGAAAACGTCACGCTGATGGACGTCAGCCCGAAGCAGCTCGTCTCGGTCGCCGCGTCGCTCATTCCGTTCCTGGAAAACGACGACGCCAACCGCGCGCTGATGGGTTCGAACATGCAGCGTCAGGCGGTGCCGCTGGTGAAGGCGGAAGCGCCGTTCGTCGGCACCGGCATGGAAGAGACCGTGGCGCGCGATTCGGGCGCGGCGATCTCGGCCAAGCGGGCGGGTGTGGTCGATCAGGTCGATGCGGCCCGTATCGTGATCCGCGCGACCGGCGAGGTCGATGCGACCGAGAGCGGCGTCGACATCTACACGCTGATGAAGTTCCAGCGTTCGAACCAGTCGACCTGCATCAACCAGCGTCCGCTGGTGAAGGTGGGCGACGTGGTGAAGGCCGGCGAAGTCATCGCCGACGGCCCGTCGACCGAGTTCGGCGAGCTGGCGCTGGGCCGCAACGCGCTGGTCGCGTTCATGCCGTGGAACGGCTACAACTATGAGGACTCGATCCTCATCAGCGAGCGGATCGTGAAGGACGACGTGTTCACGTCGATCCATATCGACGAGTTCGAAGTGATGGCCCGCGACACGAAGCTCGGGCCGGAAGACATCACCCGCGACATTCCGAACGTGGGTGAAGAAGCGCTGCGCAACCTCGACGAGGCAGGCATCGTCTATATCGGTGCCGAGGTCGAGCCGGGCGACATCCTCGCCGGCAAGATCACGCCGAAGGGTGAATCGCCGATGACGCCGGAGGAAAAGCTCCTCCGCGCGATCTTCGGTGAAAAGGCCAGCGACGTGCGCGACACCTCGCTCCGCCTGCCGCCGGGCGTGTCGGGTACGGTCGTTGACGTCCGCGTCTTCAACCGCCACGGCATCGACAAGGACGAGCGCGCGATGGCGATCGAGCGCGAGGAGATCGAGCGCCTGAAGAAGGACTCGGACGACGAGCGCGGCATCCTCAACCGGGCGACCTGGTCGCGCCTGCGCGAGATGCTCGAAGGGCAGACCGCGACGGCCGCGCCCAAGGGCGTCAAGAAGGGCGTGGTCATCGACCGCGACCTGCTCGACAGCGTGGAAAAGCATGAATGGTGGCGGTTCGCCGTCGCCGACGATGCGGCGCAGGGCAATCTCGAAGCGATCAAGGCGCAGTATGACGAGGCGGTGAAGCGGATCACCGACAAGTTCCACGATCGCCGCGAGAAGCTGGAGCGGGGCGACGAGCTGCCGCCGGGCGTGCTCAAGATGGTCAAGGTGTTCGTCGCGGTGAAGCGCAAGCTGCAGCCGGGCGACAAGATGGCCGGCCGTCACGGCAACAAGGGCGTCATCAGCCGCATCCTGCCGCAGGAAGACATGCCGTTCCTCGAGGACGGTACCCCGGTCGACCTGGTGCTCAACCCGCTGGGCGTGCCGTCGCGCATGAACGTCGGGCAGATCTTCGAAACGCACCTTGGCTGGGCGGCACGCAACCTCGGCATGCAGGTCGCACGGTCGCTGCGCGACTGGCGCGAGGCGAACCCGGATGCGGTCGGCGGCGAAATGCCGGCGGCGGTCAAGGATCGGCTGAAGGAGATCTATGGCGATCACTATGCCGAGGATATCGACAGCCGTTCGAACGAGCAGCTGGCCGAACTGGTCCAGAACATCAGCACGGGCGTGCCCATGGGCACCCCGGTGTTCGACGGCGCGCGCGAAAGCGACGTGTCGGACATGCTGCAGCTGGCCGGCTTGCACAGCTCGGGTCAGTCGGTGCTGTTCGACGGTCGTACCGGCGATCAGTTCGACCGGATGGTCACCGTCGGCATCATCTACATGCTGAAGCTGCACCACCTCGTCGACGACAAGATCCACGCGCGTTCGATCGGGCCGTACTCGCTCGTCACCCAGCAGCCGCTGGGCGGCAAGGCGCAGTTCGGTGGCCAGCGCTTCGGGGAAATGGAAGTGTGGGCGCTCCAGGCCTATGGCGCCGCCTATACGCTCCAGGAAATGCTGACGGTGAAGTCCGACGACGTGGTCGGCCGCACCAAGGTCTATGAAGCGATCGTCAAGGGCGACGACACCTTCGAGGCCGGCATCCCCGAAAGCTTCAACGTGCTGGTCAAGGAAATGCGCTCGCTGGGCCTCAACATCGAGTTGAGCAGCCTGGAGGAGAATGACGGACTGGCCGAGGCGGCGGAGTAAGCCTTCCTGCTCCCTCTCCCCACAGCGTGGGGAGAGGGTCGGGGAGAGGGGCAGTCCAGCCCACTACCCTCTCCGCACTTCCCCTCTCCCAACCCTCTCCCCTGAAGGGGCGAGGGCTATGAGGTAAGATCATGAACGAACTGACCAATTTCGCGAACCCGGTGGCCAAGCCGGAGACTTTCGACCAGATCCAGATCGGCATCGCCTCGCCGGAGCGTATCCGCTCATGGTCGTTCGGCGAGATCAAGAAGCCCGAGACGATCAACTATCGCACGTTCAAGCCGGAACGTGACGGCCTGTTCTGCGCGCGCATCTTCGGTCCGATCAAGGATTACGAGTGCCTGTGCGGCAAGTACAAGCGCATGAAGTACAAGGGCATCGTCTGCGAAAAGTGCGGTGTCGAAGTCACGGTGTCGAAGGTTCGCCGTGAGCGGATGGGCCATATCGAACTGGCCGCACCTGTCGCGCACATCTGGTTCCTGAAGTCGCTGCCGTCGCGCATCGGCCTGCTGCTCGACATGCAGCTGAAGCAGCTCGAGCGCGTGCTGTATTTCGAGAGCTATATCGTGATCGAGCCGGGCCTGACCGCGCTCGAAAAGTATCAGCTCCTCACCGAGGACGAACTGCTCGACGCGCAGGACCAGTATGGCGAGGACGCCTTCTCGGCCGGGATCGGCGCCGAAGCGGTCAAGCAGATGCTGATCGACCTCGACCTCGAGGGCGAAAAGCGCGACCTGCTCGAAGAGCTGGCGGTCACCAAGTCGGAACTGAAGCCCAAGAAGATCATCAAGCGGCTGAAGGTCGTCGAGAGCTTCCTCGAATCGGGTAACCGTCCCGAATGGATGATCCTCGACGTCGTGCCGGTCATCCCGCCCGAACTGCGTCCGCTGGTGCCGCTGGACGGCGGTCGTTTCGCGACGTCGGATCTGAACGACCTGTACCGCCGCGTCATCAACCGCAACAACCGTCTGAAGCGGCTGATGGAACTGCGCGCGCCGGACATCATCGTCCGCAACGAAAAGCGCATGTTGCAGGAAGCGGTCGACGCGCTGTTCGATAACGGCCGTCGCGGCCGCACGATCACGGGTGCCAACAAGCGTCCGCTCAAGTCGCTGTCCGACATGCTCAAGGGCAAGCAGGGCCGCTTCCGTCAGAACCTGCTCGGCAAGCGCGTCGACTACTCGGGCCGTTCGGTCATCGTAACCGGTCCGGAGCTGAAGCTGCACCAGTGCGGCCTGCCCAAGAAGATGGCGCTCGAACTGTTCAAGCCGTTCATCTATGCGCGCCTCGACGCCAAGGGCCTGAGCATGACGCTCAAGCAGGCGAAGAAGTGGGTCGAGAAGGAACGCAAGGAAGTCTGGGACATCCTCGACGAAGTCATTCGCGAGCACCCGGTCATGCTGAACCGCGCGCCGACGCTCCACCGTCTGGGCATCCAGGCGTTCGAGCCGGTGCTGATCGAGGGCAAGGCGATCCAGCTCCACCCGCTGGTCTGCTCGGCGTTCAACGCCGACTTCGACGGCGACCAGATGGCCGTCCACGTTCCGCTGTCGCTCGAAGCGCAGCTGGAAGCGCGCGTGCTGATGATGTCGACCAACAACATCCTGTCGCCCGCCAACGGCAAGCCGATCATCGTGCCGTCGCAGGACATGGTGCTGGGTCTCTATTATCTGTCGATGGAAAAGACCGGCGAGCCGGGCGAAGGCATGCTGCTGGGCGACATGGCGGAGGTGCATCAGGCGCTGCACGCCGGGGCCGTCACGCTGCACACCAAGATCGTCAGCCGCGTTCCGCAGACCGACGAGGACGGCAAGCAGTATCTCAAGCGCTATGAGACCACCCCGGGTCGCATGCTGCTGGGCGAGACGCTGCCCAAGTCGCACAAGGTGCCGTTCGAAACGGTCAACCGCCTGCTGACCAAGAAGGACGTCGGCGACGTCATCGACGAGGTGTATCGTCACACCGGTCAGAAGGAGACGGTGCTGTTCGCCGACGCGATCATGGCGCTGGGCTTCCGTCACGCGTTCCGCGCCGGCATCTCGTTCGGCAAGGACGACATGCTGATCGCGCCCGACAAGGACAAGCTGGTCGACGAGACCCGCGATCAGGTGAAGGACTTCGAGCAGCAATATCAGGACGGCCTGATCACGCAGCAGGAGAAGTACAACAAGGTGATCGACGCCTGGAGCCGTTGCGGCGATCAGGTCGCGACCAGCATGATGGACGAGATCAAGGCGGTCCGCCGCTATGACGACGGCCCCAACAAGGGTCGCGAGAAGCCGATCAACTCGATCTACATGATGGCGCACTCGGGTGCCCGCGGTTCGCAGGCGCAGATCAAGCAGCTGGCCGGCATGCGCGGGCTGATGGCCAAGCCGTCGGGCGAGATCATCGAAACGCCGATCATCTCGAACTTCAAGGAAGGTCTGACCGTCCTCGAATACTTCAACTCGACCCACGGCGCCCGGAAGGGCCTGGCGGATACGGCGCTCAAGACGGCGAACTCGGGCTATCTGACCCGCCGTCTGGTCGACGTGTCGCAGGACTGCGTCATCATCGAGGACGATTGCGGCACCCAGCGCGCGCTGGAAATGCGGTCGATCATCGAAGGTGGTGCGACGATCGCGTCGCTCGGCGAGCGCATCCTCGGCCGCACCACGGCGGAGGACGTGACCGATCCGAAGACCGGCGAAGTCGTGTTCCCGGTCGGCACGCTGCTCGACGAAGCCATGGTCGCGCGGATCGAGAAGCTGGGCCTGCAGGCGATGAAGATCCGCAGCCCGCTGGTCTGCGAAGCCAAGATCGGCGTGTGCGGCAAATGCTATGGCCGTGACCTCGCCCGCGGTACGCCGGTGAATATCGGCGAAGCGGTCGGCGTCATCGCGGCGCAGTCGATCGGTGAACCGGGTACGCAGCTGACCATGCGTACCTTCCACATCGGCGGTGCGGCGCAGCTGAACGAACAGTCGAACCTCGAAGCGCCGGTCGACGGCACGGTCGAGTTCCGCGACCTGCGCCTGATCGAGGATCAGCGTGGCCGGCGCGTGGTGCTCAGCCGTTCGGGCGAGATCGCGATCGTCGACATGGACGGCCGCGATCTGTCGGTGCACCGCATCCCGTACGGTGCGTACGTACTGTTCGACGATGGCCACATCGTCTCGCAGGGCGACCGCATGGCGGAGTGGGATCCGTTCACCGCGCCGGTCATCACCGAAACCGCCGGTACCGTGAAGTTCATCGATCTGATCGAGAACAAGACGGTCACCGAGCGTGTCGACGAAGCGACCGGTATCGCCCAGCGCGAGATCATCGAATATCGCGCGACGTCGAAGTCGAAGGAGGATCTGCGTCCGCGCATGACCCTGCTCGACGCGAATTCGGGCGAGGCCGCGCGCTACATGCTCGCGCCGGGCGCGGTGCTGTCGGTCGAGGATGGTGCACAGGTACAGGCGGGTGACGTGCTTGCCCGTGTCGCCCGTGAATCGGCCAAGACCCGCGACATCACCGGCGGTCTGCCGCGCGTCGCCGAACTGTTCGAGGCGCGCATCCCGAAGGAGGCGGCGATCATCGCCAAGGTCTCGGGCCGCGTCGTGTTCGGCAAGGATTACAAGGCGAAGCGCAAGATCGGCATCCAGCCCGAGGATGGCGGCGAGGTCGTCGAGTATCTGATCCCGAAGTCGAAGGTGATCGACGTTCAGGAAGGCGACTATGTCAAGCGCGGCGACAACCTGATCGGTGGTTCGCCGAACCCGCACGACATTCTGGAAACGCTCGGCATCGAGCCGCTGGCCGAATATCTGGTCAGCGAAATCCAGGGTGTCTACCGACTGCAGGGCGTGAAGATCAACGACAAGCACATCGAGACGATCGTTCGTCAGATGCTGCAGAAGGTCGAGATCACCGACGGTGGCGACACCACCCTGCTGGCCGGCGAACAGCTCGACCGTGACGAGATGGACGAAGCCAATGCGAAGCTCGCGCCGGGTCTGGCCCCGGCACAGGGCAAGCCGGTGCTGCTCGGCATCACCAAGGCGTCGCTGCAGACGCGGTCGTTCATCTCGGCCGCTTCGTTCCAGGAAACGACCCGCGTCCTCACCGAGGCATCGGTGCAGGGCAAGATCGACAGCCTGAACGGTCTGAAGGAAAACGTCATCGTCGGCCGCCTGATCCCGGCGGGCACCGGTGCCGGTATGAACCGCCTGCGGGTCGCGGCATCATCGCGCGACGCGGCGCTGCGGGCCCAGCAAAAGGCGCTGGCCGGCTTCGTCGCGCCGAACTCGGCCGAGGAAGAACACGCCGCCGAACTGGCCCGCTCGCCCCGCGACGGTCAGGGCGTCAGCGATCCGCTGGCCGATGTCGTGCCTTCGGGCACCGGCACCGACGCCGATGCGGGCGAATATCTGAACGACTGATCGTTCGGGTCTTCGTGAGAGCAACGAACCGCCGTCCGGGCAACCGGGCGGCGGTTTTGTATTTGGAGTATTTGAAGTCTCGCTGCGCGAGCGCAGACCGTTGCCCTCTCCCCGGGCAGGGGAGAGGGATAGCGGAGCTTGCCAGCTTGCTGGCTGGAGCGTGACCCCAACAGGTAGAACCGTTCGTGCTGAGTAGGGGCTGAGCGAAGTCGAAGACCCGTATCGAAGCACCAGCCCCAAGCGGTCCTTCGATACGCCATTTCGACAAGCTCAATGGTTACTCAGGACGAACGGATCAGCCTTATGTGATCGGACCAGCGCAGCTTGGGAGAGGGGCGAAGCGAGCCTCCGGCTCGCGCGCTCGCATAGTCGAGCGCTTCCCCTCTCCCAGCTTCGACTAGGCCTTTGCTCTCGCAAAGACCAAGTCTGCGCATCCCTCTCCCCTATCGGGGCGAGGGACGGCTGCATCAGGCATTCCCCTTCCCCGCCTACGGCCCTAGGTTCGGGGCTAAGGGGGAAGTTCATGAAACGCATTCTGTCGACCTTGCTGCTGCTCGCAGCGCCCGCCACGGCGCAAAGCTACCGTCCGGACTTCGATCCCGCCGCGCATAAGGGGCCACGGTCGGGGCCAGCCAATGAAGTCGCGGTGCTGGGGTCGGCGCATCTGTCGCAACTGCCCGATCGGTTCCGGCCCGAAGCGCTCGCGCCGCTGCTCGACCGGCTGGCGGCGTGGAAGCCGCAGGCGATCGCGATCGAGGCGCTGTCGGGCGCGCAATGCGACCAGTTGCGCCGCTATCCCTATCGCTATGCCGATACCGTGCCCGATTATTGCTGGGACCCGGCACCCGCCAAGGCGGCGACCGGGCTCGACGTGCCGGCCGCCACCGCCGCCTATGAAGCGATGCTGACGACGCTGCCGCCCAACCCGACCGCGGCCGAGCGGCGCAAGCTGGCCGCGCTGTTCCTTGCCGGGGGCGAGCAGGCATCGGCGCTGGTCCAGTGGCTCCGGCTGCCGGCGGCAGAGCGCAAGGCCGGGGACGGGCTGGACGACACGCTGGCCGCGCGGCTGACCAAGCTGGAGACACGGCGTGACGAAAGTCTGATGATCGCGGCACGCCTCGCCGCCCGGCTGAGCCTCCAGCGCGTCTATGCCATGGACGATCACACCGCCGACCGATCGGTGCCGAAGGCGGACGAGGCCGCCTATGGCAAGACGATGCAGGCGGTCTGGGACAGTCCGGCGATGAAGCGGCGCATGGCGGCGATCGATGCGTCGCAGGTCGATCTGGCGACCGGCGCTGGCGTGCTGGCGATGTACCGCGGCTATAACGCACCCAGTCAGGGGAAGGTCGTGTTCGATACCGACTTCGGCGCGGCGCTCGAAGAGCCGTCGCCGCAGCGGTTCGGGCGGCAATATGTCGCCTATTGGGAGGTACGCAACCTGCGCATGGCGGCGAACATCCGCGACATGCTGGCCGAGGCGCCGGGGCCGGGCATGCGCGCGCTGGTCGTGGTCGGGGCGTCGCACAAGCCGTATCTGGAGGCCTACCTCAACCAGATGCACGACGTCCGCGTGGTCGATATCCGCCCGATGCTGCGCTGACGGAGCCGCAAGCCGTCCCGGTCGTTTCGTTCCTGTACCATCCGGAAGGGAACGCCATGGCCAAGGACGACGCCACCGCCGACAGTCTGGCCGACAGCGTCGACGACGCGCTGCTGGCCAAGACGCGCCCGCCGATCGGCGCCATGGTCCTGCTCGGCATCGCCGCGGGCGCGCAGATCGGCTTCGGCGCGATCGGCTATCTGGTGGCGCAGGCCGGTGCGGAACCGGGCGGCGCGACGCAATTGCTGTCGGGCCTCGCCTTCTCGGTCGGGCTGATGTTGGTGATGGTGACCGGCACGCAATTATTCACCGGCAATACCATGCTGGTCCTGCCCACCGCGCAGGATCGCCTGAGCATCGGCGAAACGCTGCGCGACTGGAGCGTGGTATGGGTCGCGAATCTGATCGGCAGCCTCGCCATCGCCGCGCTGTTCGTCGCATCGGGCGCGACGGGGGCGATCGACGGCGCGGTCGGACAGGCGGCGCTGAAGACCGCCGATACCAAACTGGCCAAGGACTGGGCCGAACTGCTCGCCTCGGGCGTGCTCGCCAATATGCTGGTATGTCTGGCGGTATGGATGGCGACGGGCGCGCAATCGGTGGCGGGCAAGATCATCGCCGTCATCGGGCCGGTCGCGCTGTTCGTCGCGGCGGGGTTCGAACATTCGGTCGCCAACATGACGCTGCTGCCGGTCGCGTGGGGGCTGGACCCGGCGGCGGTGCCGATAAGCGCGCTGCTCGGCAATCTGCTGCTGGCGACGGCGGGGAATATCGTCGGCGGATCGCTGGTCGCGATCGTGCTGGCGGCAGGGCATCGGACGTTGCGGGAATAACGGTTGGGTCGTCCTGCGTCACCCCGTCTGAACCAGACGTCATCCCAGCGCCGGCTGGGATCTCGCGGTGATCGCACGGAACAGTGGCCGGTCGAGGCCCCAGCCTGCGCTGGGGCGACGGTCTTGGTCGGACGAATCAAACCCGGATGGCGGTAGACGACGAAGCGGAACCCAGGATGCCGTCCGCGATGACGACAGCAGCCTGCGCAGATTCACCCCATCTGCGCCAAACATGAAAGAGGCCGCCGGGGTCTCTCGACGCCCGGCGACCTCAAGCATGGTCAGCGGCCGGAAGCTCCAGCCCGGGAGACCATGCGAGCCGCATTGATGATGCCGCGGCGTTGACTGGGGGAGGATACCCCCCGCACGCGGCCTCACGCGTTAGCGGCGCGTCTCCCGAACGAACTGAACCGACCCCATTGCTGAACCATGAGACATCGGATCACCTCCTTTCGCTAGTTAAAGCCGTTACGCACCGATCGGTGCGCATCCCGAATCTGGGGCATCGCGCGACCGCGTACAAGACTTGTATTGCACAATGTTTCCGCCATACTTCGCGGCCCCGCCCGCGAGTCAGCGCAGCCCCGGCCGGCACCCCCGCACCACCGTCCGGATCGCCTTGTCACCGGGCAGCCGCGCGACCGGACCGTCATCGATGGCGAAGCCGATGGTGTCGGCACGGGCCAGCGCGTCGAGGAAGGTCTGGCCGGTGGTCACCGCCGCTTCGGCCGCGCCGTCGACGGTCTGTGTCGGGAAGGTCGCGGCAGCATCGGCGACATAGAGGCGGATCGTCGCGCCCTGCCCCGGATGGGCGAAGACGATGCGCCGGGCCTGCGGATCGCAGCGGATGGTGAAGGCCGCCGCGCTATTCGCTTCGTAGCGCACCGCGCTACCGCTTGCCGATGCCTGATAGCGCCAGTTGCCGGCAAGCGGCGCCGCCCCGTCGAGTTCGGGGGTCGGCAGTTCGCCGGGCCTGAGCGCGCGCGGCGACGGGGTCGGGCGCGGGGTCGGCGTCGGGCGCACGGTCGGCTTCGGCGCGGGCGGCGGTTCGCTCGAACAGGCGGCAAGCGCCAGCGCCGCGAACGCCGCCGCCCGCCTCACGCGCGGCAATCCTCGGTCACGCGCAGGATTTCGGCCCAGCTCGGCAGGACCAGCCGGCCGATCGCGGCACCTTCCACGACGAAGCGGCCGCGGCTGAACCCGATCGCGTCGAGCAGCTTGTCGCTGGCGGGCAGCGACGCGCCGACCCCGCCGGCCATCGGCTGGACGGTCAGGCTGCGCTGCGTGCTGGTGGTGCGGATCGTCACCGTGCCGGCGGCGGGACGCGGCGAGGCGAAGACCATCGTCACCTGGCGGGCCGCACGGTTGCAGGTGAGCGTCGCGACCGGTGCCGCCCCGCGTACGCCATAGGTCGCGGCCGACCCGCTGCCGAGACCGCGATACTGCCAGTCGCCGGGGGCACGCGGCAGATCGCGCCAGTCGCCGACCGGTGGCGGGGCCGGCGTAACCGGCACGGGGCGCGGCGTGGGCGACGGGACCGTTTCGGGCGCAGGCGGCGCGCCGGGCGGCACACACCCGGCCAGCAGGAGAGCGGGGGCAAGGAACTTGATACGCATGGCCACCTTATGGGCGATGCGGGCGGTGGCCTCAACCGGGGATGGGGCGAAGCGCCCCTTGCATCGAACCGCCCGTCATTCCGGCGAAGGCCGGAATCTACGGATTGGGAAAGGTCATAATGGAGTCGACACCACCCGACACAATGGATCCCGACCTACGCCGGGATGACGATCTTTGGATTATCGCCACTCCGCGCAAACGCGGCCTCTGCGAACGTCGGCGCGCAGCAGAAAACTACGCGTACCCCGGCGGAGGCCGGGGTCCAGTCGGGAAGGTTCTTCCGTATTTTTCGGATTCCCCCAACTGGGCCCCGGCCTTCGCCGGGGTACAGAAAAAGGACTTTCGCAGAGGTCTCGCGCTTGCCGGAGTCCATACGCGCTACCGTCAGGCCAAACGCGCAACGACGGCGTGTATCGGCTCCCGCCTGCTCAACCAAGGCCGCTACCGCCGCCGTCCCCCGCCCCCGCCCCCGGCCATGCGCATCGCCTTCTGCTTGCCATAGCGCGTTTTGCGCGTTCCCGGCTTGCCCTCGTTCGACCGGCCCATGATCGGCGCCTTGTGCTCGCTCGCCGGCAGGCCGAGTTCCTCGTTCTCGAGGCTGCGGATTTCGTCGCGCAGCCGGCCGGCGGTCTCGAATTCGAGGTTCGCCGCCGCCTCGCGCATCTGCTTTTCGAGCGATTCGATGTACGACCGCAGATTATGGCCGACCATGTGCGGCCGGTCCTCGTCGATCTCCACCGTCACCTGATCGCGCGAGGCGACGTCGGCGATGATGTCGCCGATCTGGCGCTTGATCGTGGTCGGCGTGATGCCGTGTTCCTCGTTATACGCCCGCTGTTTTTCGCGGCGGCGATCGGTCTCGGCGATGGCGCGCTCCATGCTGCCGGTCATCCGGTCGGCATAGAGGATCACCCGCCCCTCGACGTTGCGCGCGGCGCGGCCGATCGTCTGGATCAGCGAGGTTTCGGAGCGCAGGAACCCTTCCTTGTCGGCGTCGAGGATCGCGACCAGCCCGCATTCGGGAATGTCCAGCCCCTCGCGCAGCAGGTTGATGCCGACCAGCACGTCATAGACGCCCATGCGCAGGTCGCGGATCAGCTCGATGCGCTCCAGCGTCTCGACGTCGCTGTGCATGTAGCGGACCTTCAGCCCCGCCTCGTGCATGAATTCGGTCAGATCCTCGGCCATGCGCTTGGTCAACGTGGTGACCAGCGTGCGATAACCGAGCTTCGCCGTCTCCTTGGCCTCATGGATCAGGTCGTCGACCTGTTCCTCGACCGGGCGGATCGTGATCGGCGGATCGATCAGCCCGGTCGGGCGGATGACCTGTTCGCTGAACACGCCGCCGGTCTGCTCCATCTCCCAATCGCCCGGCGTCGCCGAGACGCACACCGTCTGCGGGCGCATCGCGTCCCATTCGTTGAAGCGCAAGGGGCGGTTGTCGATCGCCGAGGGCAGGCGGAAGCCATATTCGGCCAGCGTGATCTTGCGGCGATGGTCGCCGCGCGACATGCCGTTGATCTGGCCGATCGTCTGGTGGCTTTCGTCGACGAACAGCAGCGCGTTTTCAGGCAGATATTCGAACAGCGTGGGCGGCGGTTCGCCGGGCAGGCGTCCGGTCAGGAAGCGGCTGTAATTCTCGATCCCCGCACAGGAACCGGTGGCGGCGATCATCTCGAGGTCGAAATTGGTGCGCTGTTCCAGCCGCTGCGCCTCCAGCAGCTTGCCCTCCATCACCAGTTCCTTCAGCCGCTCGGCGAGCTCATGCTTGATCGCCTCCGCCGCCTGTTTCAGCGTCGGGCCGGGCGTCACATAGTGCGAATTGGCATAGACGCGGATCGAGTTGAGGTTCGCGATCTTCTTGCCCGTCAGCGGGTCGAATTCGGTGATATCCTCGATATCGTCGCCGAAAAAGGTGATCCGCCACGCACTGTCCTCATAGTGCGACGGGAAGAGTTCGAGGCTGTCGCCGCGCACGCGGAAATTGCCGCGCTGGAACGCGGCATCGTTGCGCTTGTACTGCAGCGCGACCAGCTTGCGGACGATCTCGCGCTGGTCGACGACATCGCCCTTCTTCAGGTCGAAGATCATCGCCGAATAGGTTTCGACCGATCCGATACCGTAGAGGCACGATACCGATGCGACGATGATGACGTCGTCACGCTCCAGCAGCGAGCGGGTCGCGGAGTGGCGCATCCGGTCGATCGCCTCGTTGGTGGAGCTTTCCTTTTCGATGTACGTGTCCGAGCGTGGCACATAGGCTTCGGGCTGATAATAGTCGTAATAGCTGACGAAATATTCGACGGCGTTATCGGGAAAGAACGACTTCATCTCCCCGTACAGCTGCGCCGCAAGTATCTTGTTCGGCGCTAGAATCAGCGCCGGCCGCTGCAGCTCCTCGATGGTCTTCGCCATGGTGAAGGTTTTGCCCGAGCCAGTGACGCCCAGCAGCACCTGATCCTTTTCGCCGGCGCGTGCCGCCGCGACCAGTTCCCGGATCGCGGTCGGCTGGTCGCCGGCGGGCTGATATTCGGACTGGATCACGAAGCGTTTGCCCGCATCCACCTTCTCCGGGCGGGCCGGGCGGTGGGGGATGAAGGTCTGCCCGGTTTCCGGCTCGGACAGGTCGGTGCGGATCATGATCGCCATGGGTCGGAATATGGGTGTGGCGGAACGGGACGGCAACATTGCTGCACGCGAAGACACGAAGAAGAAGGTAGTTTTCGCGCAGAGGCGCGGAGACGCGAAAGGGGTTTGGCCTGTCGCGCCGTTTTGAGTCTCTCGACCTTGGCGACCCCATCCGCCGGATATTGTCATGCCAGCGAAGGCTGGCATCTCGTGCGGCGAGGAGCGCGCTTCACAACCGGGAGACCCCAGCCTGCGCTGGGTGACGTTCTGGGCCAGGCGAACGCTGGCCGGTCACGAAACCTCCTCTGCGCCTCTGCGCCTCTGCGCGAACCACTCCCTTCTTCTTAAACTTCGCGCCCTTCGCGCCCTTCGCGCCTTCGCGCCTTCGCGCCTTCGCGTGAACCAAATCCCCCTCGACACCCGCTCCGAACCCGATAGCTTGACGCGCAAAGGGGACCCCGAACCATGCGCAAACTGATCGCCACCGCCGCCTGCCTGTTCGCCGCGACGCCGGCCATGGCCGAACCCGACTGGGCCCCCGCCGTGCGCGCCGATTACAGCGCGTCGCTGGGGAGCATGTGGGACTGGTTCCACCGCAACCCCGAATTGTCGTTCAAGGAAGTCAAGACCGCCGAGCGCATGGCGACCGAGCTGCGCAAGGTGCCGGGCATGCAGGTCACCACCGGCGTCGGCGGCACGGGCGTCGTCGGCGTGCTCAAGAACGGCGCCGGCCCGACCGTGCTGGTCCGCGCCGACATGGACGGGCTGCCGGTCGAGGAGAAATCGGGCCTGCCCAATGCCAGCAAGGCGCGGCAGGTCGGGATCGACGGGGTCGAGGCGCCGGTGATGCACGCCTGCGGCCATGACACGCATATCACGTCGATGGTCGGCACCGCCCGCCGGCTGGCGGCGCTGAAGGACCGGTGGAAGGGCACGATCGTCTTCATCGTCCAGCCCGCCGAGGAACGCGTCGGCGGGGCGAAGGCGATGCTGGCCGACGGCCTCTACAACCGCTTCCCCAAGCCCGATTATGCGCTCGCCTTCCATGTCGCGGCCGGGCTGCCGGCCGGCATGGTGTCGGCATCGGAGGGCATCCAATATTCGTCGTCGGACTCGGTCGATATCAACGTGCCCGGCATCGGCGCGCACGGGGCCAGCCCGCATGCCGGCAAGGACCCAGTCTATATGGCGTCGCAACTGGTGATCGCGCTGCAGGGTCTCATCAGCCGCGAACGCCAGCCGCTCGATCCCGGGGTCATCACCGTCGGATCGTTCCATGCTGGCCTCAAACACAACATCATCAGTGACATGGCGAAGCTGCAGGTGACGGTCCGCGCCAATGACGAGGGCACGCGCAAGCAGTTGCTCGACGGTATCCAGCGGGTGACGACCGGCATCGGCACGCTGAACGGCATGCCCGCCGACCGGATGCCGACCGCCAAGGTGATCGAAGGCACGCCGACCACGATCAACGACGCCCCCCTCGCCCGCCGCCTGAACGCGGTGATGGCGACGACGCTGGGGGCGAAGAATGTCGTGCCGTTCGAACAGACCGGCATGGGGGCGGAGGATTTCGCCTATCTGGTCCAGCCGGATTCGAAGGTGAAAGGCTATTATTTCGCGGTCGGCGGGACACCGATGGCGGACATCACCGCCGCGAAGAATGGCGGGCCGCCGGTGCCGTCGCACCACTCGCCGCTGTTCAAGGTCGCGCCCGAGCCGTCGATCGTGACGGGGACGATCGCGATGACGGCGGCGGTGCTGGACTTGCTGGGACCGCAGTCGGGGAACTAACCTACCCGCCCCCACCCCCGTTCGGTTCGAGCAGCTTCGAGCGAAGTCGAGAAACGTCCGTCGAGAACCTTGTCGCTTGGGGCAACCCCTTCTCGACTTCGGTTCTCGACAAACTCGAACCGCCGCTCGAAGCAAACGGGTGGGGTGGATAAGGCGGCAAAGCCCCCTACCCGAACACCGACCAATCCGCCTTGTCCGCCAGCAACTCCAGCGCCCTGACCCCCAGGATCGAATTGCCCTGCCGGTCGAGATTGTTCGACCACACCGCGATCGACGCGACCTGCGGCACGATGGCGAGGATACCGCCCCCTACCCCGCTCTTGGCCGGCAGCCCGACGCGATAGGCGAAGTCGCCCGATCCGTCATATTGCCCGCTGGTCGTCATCAGCGACAGCAGCCGCCGCGTCCGCTTGGCGCGCTTGTCGCCTTCGGCATCGCCGGTCCTCGCGGTGCGGGTCAGGAACAGGCCGGTCTTCGCCAGCGACTGTGCGCTCAACTCGATGGCGCATTGATGGACGTACGCTTCCATCACCTCGTCGATGTCGCAGTGGAGATTGCCGTGATGTTTGGCAAAGCTCATCATCGCGCGGTTGAGGTCGCCGCCCTTGCGCCCGCTTTCCAGTACGTCGTCATTCAGGATGACGTCGCTCTGCCCCGCCTGTTCGCGCACGAACTCGACCACCGCCCGCGCCGACGCATCATCGCCCTTGTGCTCGACCAGTATGTCGCACACCACCAGCGCGCCGGCGTTGATGAACGGGTTGCGCGGCACGCCCTTGTTGCGTTCGAGGTCGACGATCGAATTGAACGGATCGCCCGACGGCTCGCGCCCCACCCGCTTGAACACCTGGTCCCCACATGCCTCCAGCGCCAGTTCCAGCGCGAAGACCTTGGCGATGCTCTGGAGCGGGAAGCGGATATGCGAATAGCCGCCATGGTACAGTGCGCCATCGGGCGTCGCCACCGCCATGCCGAACCAGTCGGGCGGATAGTCGTGGCCCGCTTCGGCCGCCGCCTCGATCTCGGCAGCGTTGGCGGTGATCTCCTCCGTCACCTCGGCGACGATGCGGGCGAGGTCGGTCATGGCAATTCCTTGTGTAGCAAAGCGTCGCCCCAGCGTAGGCTGGGGCATTCCTCCGCATGAGCGCGCGCTCCCGTGGAAGGATATCCCAGCCTGCGCTGGGATGACGTGCTTCTACAACCCTATATCTGCACCAGATTATTCAGGTTGATGATCGGCAGCAGGATCGCCAGCACCATCATCAGCACCAGCCCGCCCATCAGCAGCAGCACCATCGGTTCGACCAGCGCGACCAGGGTCGCGACCAGCGCGTCGAGTTCGCGCTCCAGTTCGCCCGACGCGCGATCGAGCGCGGGGGCCAGCCGCCCCGACGTCTCGCCCGAGGCGACGATCGCGACCAGCATCGACGGAAAGATTTCCGCCTCCGCCATCGCGGCGCGCAGGCTCAACCCCTCGCGGACCCGCGCCGCGACGGTCAGTGCCTTGTCGCGCACGAAGCGGTTGGGCGTGACCGCGGCGGCGGCGTGGAGCGCCTCGACCAGCGGTACCGCGCTGCCGACCAGCGTCGCGAGGCTGCCGGCGAAGCGCGCGGCATTATGCTGGCGGCTGAAGCGGCGGAACGGTCGCCGCGTCGCGAAACGCTTGTCGAGCGCCAGCCGGTTGCCCGGCACCTTCAGCCAGCGCGCGCCGACGAGGAACAGTATCAGTGCCGCGACCGCGACATATAGCCCGTAATTCTGGATGAAGGCCGACAGGGCGATCAGCGCGCGGGTCAGGAACGGCAACTCCGCCCCGCGCGACACAAATACGCGGACGATGTCGGGCACGACATAGACCATCAGCAGCACCATCATGCCGAAGCTGACCGTCGCCAGCAGCGCCGGATAGAGCAGCGCCAGCTGCATCTTCTGGCCATTGGCCTGCCGTGTCTCGACGAAATTGGCGAGGTGGTTGAGCACATCGGGCAGCCGCCCCGACTGTTCGCCCGCGGCGACCGAGGCGCGGTAGAATTCTGGGAATGCCTTTGGGTGCCGCCCCAGCCCCTGCGCGAAGCTGCGCCCGTCGAGGATCGCGGCGCGCACGTCGAGCAGCAGCGCGTTGACCGCCGCATTGTCGGCCTGTCCCGCGACGATGCGCAGCGACTCTTCGATCGAGATGTCCGATCCGACCAAGGTCGCGATCTGGCGGGTGAGCGTCGCCAGCGCCTTGGCCGACACGCCGCGCCGGAACAGGCGGGGAAGCTGGATGCTGCCGAGTTTCGGGCCCTTCTCGGCAGCCTCCTCGACCGACAGCGGGAGTTCGCCGCGTTCGCGCAGCATCGCGCGGGCGGCGGCGGGGCTGGACGCCTCGATCACGCCCTTGACGGTGGCGCCGGTGCGAGATGCGGCGCGGTAGGTGTAGGCGGTCACCTACCTACCCCCGTCAAAACTCCGTTCGGTTCGAGCAGCTTCGAGCTTGTCGAGAAGCGTCCGTCGAGAACTCCCGCCCAGCGGAACCCCGTTCTCGATACGCGCTCTCGACGCGCTCGATCGCTACTCGAACCAAACGGTAGGGAGTTGGGAGGGGAATTTGTCACCCCTCCTCCCGCACGACCCGCGCGACCTCCTCGACGGTGGTCACCCCGGCCTTCACCTTCGCCACGCCGTCATCGAGCAACGCCGGATTGTCGACCCGCGCCGCGCGCTCCAGTTCGGCCTCGGCGACGCCATTGTGGATCATCGCCTGCAACCGGTCGTCGACTGCCACGACTTCGTACAGCCCGGCGCGCCCGCGATAGCCCTCATGATGGCACGCCTCGCATCCGCCCTTGCGCCACAATTTCTTGCCCGGCTTGATCGCCCCGCCCAGCAGCGCGCTGTCGGCGTCGGTCGCGCGGTCCTGCCAGCGGCAATGGATACACAACCGCCGCACCAGCCGCTGCGCGACCAGCCCGACCAGCATCGGCGCCAGCAGATAGCGTTCGACCCCCATGTCGATCAGCCGCGTGACCGATCCGATCGCAGTGTTGGTGTGCAGCGTCGACAGCACGAAATGGCCGGTCATCGACGATCGCACCGCCGTCTGCGCGGTTTCCTGATCGCGGATTTCGCCGACCATGATGACGTCGGGGTCCTGCCGCAGGATCGCGCGCAGTCCCCGCGCGAAGGTCATGTCGGTACGCGGATTGACCTGCGTCTGGGCGATGCCGGCCAGTTCATATTCGATCGGGTCCTCGACCGTCATCACGTTGCGGCGGCGATCGTTCAGCCGGGTCAGCGCGGTATAGAGCGTCGTCGTCTTGCCCGAGCCGGTCGGCCCGGTGACCAGCAGCAGCCCGTGTGGCCGTTCGAGCAACCGGCCAAACACCGTTTCGTCGCGCTCCGACATGCCGAGACCGGCGAGGTCGAGCATCATGCCCCCGCGTTCAAGCAGACGCAGCACCACCCGTTCGCCATGCTGGGTCGGCATGGTCGACACGCGGGCGTCGACGTCGTGGCCGCCGATGCGCAGCGTGACGCGGCCGTCCTGCGGGGTGCGGCGCTCGGCGATGTCGAGCTTCGCCATGACCTTGATCCGGCTGACGAGCAACGGGGCGAGCGCGCGCGGCGGCTCGACGATGTCGCGCAGCACGCCGTCGATGCGGAAGCGGACGACGAGGCGCTTTTCCTGCGTCTCGACATGGACGTCGGACGCGCCTTCCTTGATCGCTTCCAGCAACAGCGCGTTGATGAGGCGAATGACCGGCGAATCGTCGCGCGCGTCGAGCAGATCGTCGACCGCCGCCGCGCTGTCGGCCAGCGCCGCCAGATCGGTCTCGGCCAGTTCGATGTCCGCAGCGGTGGTGGCGCTGCCGCCATAGCTCGCCTGCAACGCCGCATCGAAGGCCGCATCGTCGAGCGCCACGAATGGGATGCCCGGCGCGACCCGCTGCACCTCGAGCATCGCATCCAGCGTCGCATCGCCGCGATGGACGCATTCCATGCCCTGCGCGCCCAGCCGGATCAGCACGCCGCCCTTGCGCGCATAGCCATAGGGCAGCCGGACCGGTTCGGCATGGAGCAGCGTGTCGGTCATGGCTGGAACTCCACCGTCGCGTTGACCCGGCCCGATGTCGACCCGCGCTGCATCGTGACCCGCCGCACGTTGATCTTGCTGGTCGATGCGACCGAACTCAGCCACGTCACCACCGCCGGATAGGGCGCGTCGGTCAGCGTCGCGGTGATGCCACCACCGGCTTCGGCAAGGGTCGGTTGCAGCCCGGCGGTCGCGGCGGCCGACGCGATCACGCTTTGCGGCGGTCCGGCGGCGGTCATCTGCGGCGCGGACTCCAGCCGTCCGGCGGCGCGCACCCGCGCCATCAGCGTCTCGGCCTGACGGATATCGGCACGCGCCTGCGACCGTGCCGCCTGTACCGGCTTGACCACGCCATAGACCAGCACGATTCCAGCGAGCAGCACCGTCAGCGTTCCGACCAGCACCCGCTCGCGCGTGGTCAGCCCCTGCCACCAGCCATCGAACCGGGCCAGTGCCGCTTCGATGCGGGCGCTCCTGCGTACGACGATCATGCCCCGCGCGCCACGATGCGCAGTGCCCCGCCCGGCTGGGCGCTCACCTGTGCCGCGACCCCCGCTGCCGACAATGCAGCGCGCAGCCGGTCGGCCATGCCGGTTTCGGGCGACTGGCAATCGAGGGTCAGTGCGTTTCCTTCGAAATCCATGCGGTTGACCACCAATGCCGGTCCGATAGGCGACAGCGCCCCGGCAACGCGCGACAGCAGCGGCACGAACCGGTTGCTGCCGGTCGGGCGCGGCAGCAGGTCGGCGACGCGGACCATGAAATCATCGCCGCCGGTCGGCACCGACGGCGCGGTCGTCGCGACCAGTTGCTGAAGCGCCGCCTGCCGCCGCGCGGCGATCCGCTCCAGCATCAGCGTATCGGCGATGGCGATGACGCCATGCGCCAGCGCCGCCGCGCCGAGGATCATCGCCACCTTGCGCGTCGTGCTCGGCCATGCCGTGCGGCGGCGGGCATAGGCGCCCTGTCGCAGATCAATCGGCGCCGCGGCGATGCGTTCAGCAAGCGGGGCGGGCGGGAAAGCGGCGCCATCGCCCGCCATCGCCTCCGGCAGCGGCTCGCCGAGCGCCTGCACCACCGGTCGCCCTGCCGCCTCCCATGCCGCGGCCAGCATCGGCAGCGGAATGGCGAAGCCGGTGCCATCGGCGGCGCGGACCAGCGCCCGGCCGCCGGTCACCTCGACGCTCCATCCCTCGACCGGTGCCGGCAGGGTCAGCGCATCGGGCACGAACGCCGCCGCGCCGATCCCGGCGCCTTCGGCGATCGCCACCCATTCGGCCATGACATTGTGCCGCACCACCGCGACCAGATAGCGCCGGTCGCCGATCGCGTCGCCCAGCGCCAGATGGACAGCATCGATCGGATCGGCGATCCGGTCCTCGACCGCGAAGGGCAACGCCGCCAGCCGCTTGGCCCGGTTGGGCAGCGGCAGGTCGACCGGAAGCAAAAGGACCGATTCGGACGGCACGAGCAAGGTTGTTGCGGGGACCGTGCCATCGACTAAGATGGCGGCGCCGCCCGCGACAGCCCACACGCCGGCGGCCGGACCGGCGGGGGCGGGTTCGATTGTCACAATGGCTTCATCGTGTGGACGCATTGGGGCGTGGATGCGCATCTTATTCCGAAAGTTTCGTGACACCTTGGCCGCGAACCCCGCCGCCCGCAAGGTTTCTGTCCCAACCCAAGAGGCGGGGCTGACATTGGTCGAAATGATCGTCGTGCTGGCGATCATCGCGCTGGTCGCGGCGCTGATCGTGCCGAACGTCATCAACCGCCCCGATCAGGCGCGGGTGACGACCGCCGGCACCGACATCAAATCGATCTCCGCCGCGCTGAAAATGTACCGACTGGACAATGGCGACTACCCGACGACGACGCAGGGACTGAAGGCGCTGGTCGAGAAACCGACCCAGCCGCCGGTGCCGGGCGCCTATCCGCCCGATGGCTATCTGTCCCAGATGCCGCAGGACCCTTGGGGCAATCCCTATGTCTACGAATCGACCGGCGGGCGCTTTGCGATCAAGTCGCTCGGCAAGGACGGCAAGCCCGGCGGCGAGGGGCTCGACGCCGATATCGACGGAACGACCCGCTGACCCTGCCCCGCCGCCCGGTTCGCGATGCCGAACGGGGCATGACCCTGATCGAGATGCTGATCGTCCTCGCCATCATCGGCGTGGCGGCGGGCGCGGTCAGCCTCGGCATCGGTGCCGCGACCCGCGCGCCCAATGTCGAGGCAGAGGCGCGGCGCTTCGCCGTGCGGCTGCAGGCGGCGGCGGACGACGCGATGCTCGGCGACCAGCTGATCGCGCTGACCACCGAAACCCATGGCTATGGCTTTGCGCGGGTGGGCGCCAAGGGGCTGATCCCGCAGACCGAGGGGCCACTGGCGTTCCACACCCTGCCCGGCGGGATGGTGATGACGCTCGACACGCCGCCGCCGGTGATCCTCGGCGTCGACGGCACCGGACAAGCGCTGGGCGCGACGATCAGCGGCGGGGATCAGACATGGCGGGTGCGCTATGACGGCATTACCGCGCGCGCGACAAAGGTGACGCAATGAAAATCCTCCCCATTACATGGGGAGGGGGACCAGCCATAGGCTGGTGGAGGGGCGTCGCCGCAAGCGCTGCCGTTGCATTGCGCCGCTCTCCCCCTCCACCATCCGCTACGCGGACGGTCCCCCTCCCCGCAGGCGGGGAGGATCTAAATGAAGCCGGCTTTTCTTTGATCGAGGCGATGGTGGCGCTGGCGGTATTGGCGATCGCCACGGTAGGGCTGATCGGCGCGGTCGAGCAGCATATCGATTCGACCCGCGGCGTCGAACGCCGCGCGATCGCGATGTGGGTGGCCGAAAACCGGCTCGCCGATTTGGAAGTGGGGACGCCGGAAGCGAATGCGGAGTTGGTCGACATGCTGGGACGGCAATGGAGCGTGGCGGTGAGCCGGACCGCGACCAGCGATCCCGCGCTCGACCGGGTGACGATCAGCGTCGCCCCGGCGGGGGAGGCCGCGCCCATGGCCCGGCTCGACGGCTTTCTGCGCAAGGACGCGGCATGATCGTCGTCGAACGGCTCCGCTGGCGCGAACGCTGGGTCGACTGGCTCGCCGCCGCCGCGATCGTCTCGGTCGCCTTCGCGCTTGCCGGCCTCGTCTGGCGCATCGCCGGCCATGCCGGGACCGGTGCGATCACCGTGCCGAGCGAGGCACGCACCCGCGCGGTCACCGTCGATACTGGCCCGGCGGTCGCGTGGCAGCCTTTCGGCAGCCCGACCGCCGCCGACGCCACCAGCCCGACCGCCATTCAGGCGGTGTTGAAGGGCGTGGTCTTCGCCCGCCCCGCCGAATTGTCGGTCGCGTTCGTGTCGATCGGCAACGAACCGGCCAAGCCGTTCAAGCCCGGCGACGCGCTGGCCGGCGCGCAGGTGACCGAAATCCGCCGCGACCGCATCATCCTGAACAATGGCGGGCGGCTAGAATATCTCGCCTTCCCCGACCCGTTCGGACAGGCGACGCCGACGCCGGGTCAGCCCGCCCCGGCGCCGGCCGCGAATTTCACCGTCCCGGCCCCTGCCGCCCCCGCCGCCGCCCCGCCGCCGCCCAGCGCGCAGACGGTGCTGTCGCGGCTGAACGCCACGCCCGTCGCGGGCGGCTATGCGATCGGCGCCAATCCCCCGCCCGGCATGCGCGCGGGCGATGTCATCCAGTCGGTCAACGGCGCCGCGCTGACCGACCAGTCGGCGGTCAATGCCGCCATCGCCAGCGCCGCCGCATCGGGGCAGGCACAAGTCACCATCCTTCGCGACGGTAAGCCGACCACCGTCTCCATTCCCATCCGTTAGGGCAACTCCCGTGCGCCATCGCTTCGTTTCCGCGTTCCTGTCCGTCACGCTCGCCGCGACCAGCCTGTCGCCGGTCGCGGCCCAGACGCAGCCTGCCGACATCGTCGTCAACATGCGCGGCGTCGAGATCGCCGACGTCGCCGATCAGATCAGCCGCATCACCGGCCGCACGCTGATCCTCGACCCGACGGTCAAGGGGCAGGTGACGGTCACCTCCGCCGAACCGCTGTCGCCGGCGGGGGTGTGGGAACTCTTCCAGTCGGTGCTGCGCGCCAACGGCTTCGCGGCGGTCCGATCGGGCTCGGCATGGCGAATCATTCCGCAGGCCAATGCGGTGCGCGACGGCGGGGTGCGCGCGCGTGGCGTCGGCGGGCAGGAACTGACCACGCGCATGGTGCGGCTGTCGAACGTGCCCTCGGCCGATGCCGCGCGGATCGTCCGCCCGCTGGTCGCGAGCTTCGGCAGCGTCGAGCCGCTGACCCAGCCCAATGCGATCGTCGTCACCGACTATGCCGACAATGTCCGCCGGATCGAGGCACTGGCCCGCTCCCTCGACGGTGGCGGCGGATCGACCTTCGCCACCATCACGCTCCAGAACGGCAACGCGGCCGATATCGCGACCGCGATGCAGGCGGTGCTCGGCGAAGGCGGCGCGCGGGTGGCGGGTGACGCGCGCAGCAACACCATCCTCGTGCGCGGCACCCCGGCCGGCGTCGCCGAGGCGCGGCGCATCGCTCAGTCGCTCGACGCACGCGGCAGCGGCGCGACGCCCTCGACCCGCGTCTTCCGCCTGAGCTATGCCGACGCCGAAAGCGTGACCGAAGTCCTGCGCGGCATCCTTGGCCAACAGCAATCGGCGTCGAACCCGGTCGCACGCAGTCTTTCGACCACCAGCCAGCGCAACAATGCCGGCGCGGCGCTGTCGGGCCTGATCGCCAATGGCGGCGCCAGCGCGGCGGGGATCGCCGCGGCGAGCGGCGTCGGCGCGGGCACCGGTACGGGTGGCAGCATCAGCACCGTCGGCCAGAATCAGTCGACCACCCCGGCACAGGGCTTCACCACCCCCGACATCACCGTCCAGCCCGCCCCCGACATCAACGCCGTCGTCGTGCGCGGCACCCCCACCGCCATCGCCCAGATCGAACGGCTGATCCCCGACCTCGACGTCCGCCGCCCGCAGGTGCTGATCGAGGCGGCGATCGCGGAGATTACCGGTCAGGACGCCGAACAGCTGGCCGTACAGATCGGCACGTCGGGCGCGGCGCTGACCCGCGTCGAAGGGGTGGCGACGTCGTTCGACAATGGTGGCGCGTCGCTCGGCGGAATCCTGCGCGCGCTGGGCGTGCCGGCCGGCAATCTGCTCGGCAGCGGCATCACCGGCAATATCGGCATCGGCAACGATTTCTCGATCCTCGTGCAGGCGCTCAGCCAGTCGACCAAGGCCAATCTGCTGTCGACGCCGCAGATCACCGTGCTCGACAACAAGCTCGGCGAGTTCGTCGTCGCGCAGGAAGTGCCGTTCGTCACCGGATCGATCCTGACCGGCAACGGCACCGCCAATCCCTATACCACCATCGAGCGCAAGGACGTCGGCATCACCCTGCGCGTCCTGCCGCGCATCAATGCCGGCGACACGATCCGTCTCGAAGTCAGTCAGGAGGCATCCTCGATCGCCCCGACCCAGGTCAGTGGCGCCGCCGACATCATCACCAACAAACGTTCGGCCAACACCACCGTCCTTGCCGATAACGGCCAGACGATCGTGCTGGGCGGCCTGACCAGCGACGATTACCAGCGCGTCCGCAGCCAGGTGCCGATCCTCGGCGACATTCCGATCGTCGGCGAATTGTTCAAGGGCCGCAACGAGAGCCGGCAGAAGCGCACCCTGTTCGTGTTCCTGAAGCCGACGATCCTGCGCGACGGTGCCGACGCAGCCGCCGCCGCGCGCAGCCGCTACGACCGGCTGCGGCAGGAAGAGGTGCTGCAGGGTGAGAAACGCAGCCTGCTGCTCAACCCGCCCGCACCGCGCCTGACGATGGAAATCGACGGAATTTATTGACGGCTTGGCGTTCACCACGGCCGGTAGGAAGAAACGATCCGCTTCCGCTATTGATAGTGATTATCATATCGTCTAGTGGTTCGCCTATGGGCGATCCATCTCGGCATCTGGACTGTGACAGCGAATTGCGCCGTTTTGCCGGATCGGGTGCGATACCGGCCGTCGGGCGGGTCGACCGATCGGATGAGGTCGATAGCTCTCCGCCGCTCCGTGTCGATCCGACGGCACCGGCGCGGTTCGATACGACCTGCAACGTCGCCCTTCTATCAGCCGGAGCACAGCCTGGGAGCAGCGCGGCTGGCGCTCGACAGGCTGCCGGCATGATCATCAACGACGAGGGGGCGGAGACCCTGCGGTCCCCGCCCCCCCTCCCGCCTCAATCGAAAGCCGCGTTACAGCGCGACCACGCCGCCATCGGTCCGGGTGATGACGATCGTCGCCGACCGGGGCCGGGTGCCGGCGGTGACCGTTGCCGTCGCGGAAATCGTCGTGCTGCCGCTCGCCGGCAGCGGCGGCCAGTTGCTGGTCGGCGCGCTGAACGTACCACCCTCACCCGGATGCTGGATGTTCACGAACAGCGACCGACCGTCGGGCGTCGATTCGATGCCGGTAATCTCGCACTGGACCGGCCCGACCAGGAAGCGGCGCAGCGCCGTACCCGGAGCCTTGCCGATGCGGGTCGTCGCGGTGCTGGTCGCCGACACGCCGGTGTTGGTGATGGTGCGCGTGCCGCCATCGCCGACCGACCCCGGCATCGCCGCCAGCATCATGCAGTTGGTGACGTCGGTGTACGCGCCGTCGTCGGTCTGGATCCACAGCACCGGCGTGACCTGTCCCGACGCGTTGGTCGGGCTGCCGAACCACAGGCCGTCCGGGCTGGAGAAGTCGTTGGTCGCGTCCAGTCCCGACAGGTTGATGTTGGTCGGGTCGAGATCGGCCCCGGCGCCAAAGGCATAGACGTCCCAGGTGAAGCGCGTCGCCTCGGTCGTGTCGCCGGCTTCGCGCAGACGGACGATATGGCCGTTGGCATTGCCGGTCGAACGCGTGCCGTTGATGCGCGGATCGATATAGGAGCGCGGGTTGGCGGCATCGACGTTGCCCGGCGCACGCGACGAATTGTTGGTCAGCGTGCAGTACATCTCGCCGGTCGCCGGATTGACCGCCGTCCATTCCGGCCGATCCATCCGCGTCGCGCCGACCGCGTCACCGGCCAGACGGCAATGGGTCAGGACGTCGGCCTGATCGGCAAAGGGATAGAGCGCGTTGGTCGCGGTCAGGCCGTTCTGCCCGAACACCAGCGCAATCCATTCGCCCGACCCGTCGGCGTTGAACTTGGCGACATACAGCGTGCCATTGTCGAGATACTTGTCACCGATCGCCAGCCGGTCGCTGGCGGTCGCATCGGCCGCCACCCATGGCGTGTTCGACACGAATTTGTAGATATATTCGTTCTGCGCGTCGTCGCCCATGTAGAAGGCGGGGCGGACGCCGGCGATGGCGCGGCCGGGGCAGCAGCCTTCATGGTTCATGCGGCCCAGCGCGGTGCGCTTGCGCGGGGTCGATGCCGGATCATAGGGATCGATCTCCACGCACCAGCCATATTGGTTCGGCTCGTTGCGGAAATCGCCGGTACCGTTCACCGGCTGGGTCTGGTCGATCGTCGCGTTGAACTTGCGGATCAGCGTCGCGCCGGGGGTCGCCTCGGCCGCGGTCGTCCATGCATAGTTGCCGGTACGCTGCGACAGGCCGTAGCGCGTGAACGCCTGGGTCGACTTCGCGCCGATCAGCGCGGTCCGCACGGCATTGTCGCCGGCATCGCGCCGGTAATAGCCCGCCCAATTCTCTTCGCAGGTCATGTAGGTGCCCCACGGCATATGGCCGTTGGCGCAGTTGTTGATGGTGCCGCGCCCGGTGGTGCCGTCGGGCGAATAGGCGGTGAACAGCAGCGGGCTGCCCTTTACCGGGCCGCTGAACGCGGTCGGGGTATAGGGGGTGATGCGGCGGTTGAACGACGAATTCTGGACATAGCTCCAGCTGCCGTTCGACGCGCGGGTCACTTCGACCACCGACACGCCGTGGCACTCCATTTCCTTGACGACTTCGGACGTCACGCGCGTCGCGCCCGCCGTCACGCCGGCGACATGGAGATATTGCTCGGAGATGTTCTCGTGGTTCATCACCAGCAGGCCGCGCGTCGAGTTGTTCGCGTCGCGGGTGTTGCCGCTGGCGGCGAGACCGAAATAGCTCATACCGTCATGATGGTCGCCGGCGCGGTTCGAATAGCCGGTGTCGGTGCCGTCATTGGCGAACGCCGGCGTCGCGCTGCTCAGCGGATCGCCGAGACGATAGATCACGCTGGCGGTATAGCCCGTGGGAATGACGACTGTATCGGCAAGGCTGCGGCCGACCGCCGTGAAGCCCAGCGTCGGCGGCGCGACGGCGACGGTGATGTCGGTGGTGCTGGTCGCGCCCTTCACGTCGGTGGCGGCATAGCGGAACACCAGATTGGTGTTGGTGCTGACCGCGGGCGCGATGAAGGTCGCGGCACCGGTGTTCGCATTCGACAGCGCGACGGTCGGCCCCGCCACCTGCGTAAACGCCTGCGATACGATCGCATTATCGTCGGTGACGGTGCCGGTCAGCGTGACGACGCGGCCGCCGCTGGTCGCACCGCTCGACGTGCCGCCGACGACCGGCGGGGTGTTGTCGATGCCCTGCACCTTGTCGTCGCACGCGGCGAGCAGCGATCCGCCGAATACGGCGACCGCCGCCGTCGACGCACCGCCGCGCAGCGCCTGCCGCCGCGAATAACGCTGGTCGACCAGGTCCTGCAGGCTCGGCCCCGTGCTCGGGTTCGTTTCGATATCGCCGTCGTCGTAATCGATGATGAGGTCGTTGTTCGCCATGAAATCCCCGCGATATTTCCGGAAGCCGGCCCTGCCGGCGTCCCTCCCCGACCCGCGTTGGCGCAAAGCTGCGACAGGGCGATTGCGGATCGAAGACGATTGGATGGCGGAATGAAGACGGTTCGGTGACGTGACCCCCGCAACCCCGTTCGCGCTTGTGCCGCCACCGATGCCGGGCGTAGGAGCGGGCATGGCCGACCCCCGTCCCGCCAATGACAGCGCGCCCGTCCGGCCCAGCCTGTTCGACCGGGCACTGGGTGCGGCGCGGCGGGCGCCCGGTACGACACCTCCTGCCGATCGGGATCCGGAGCCGACCGCAGCTTCGCGCCCGGACCGGGCGGGCATCCTCCTGGCGACCGCGATCCTCGCCACGCCGCTGCTGACGCTGGCCGGCGCGACGCTGACGACCGTGCAGCTTCGTCACGAAACACGAAGGTCGACAGAGCGATCGGCCCCGGCGGTCGCGGCGCGTGCCGGGCAGGACCGCGCCCGTGCGCTGCTCGCCGCCGCATGGAACGGCCCGACGCTGGGCGCGACGCTGGAAGCGATCGCCCGCTCGCTGCCCGAGGATGCCGCGCTGCTGCGGGTCGAGCGCGGTGCCGGGCCGGTGACGATTGACCTCGCCGCGCCCGACCCCGATCGCGCCGTGGCGGCGTTGCGGCGCGACCCGGCGTTCGGCGGACTGCGCGCCGTGGCGCAGAGCCGCGCGGAGGGCGACGGGCGGATGCGGATCACGCTGGAACAGCCGCGATGACGCCGCGCCTGCCGCTGATCGCGCTGGGGCTGGCCGCGTTGCTCGCCATGCCGACCGCCGCCGCGCTCGACGATCTCGCGACCGCCCGCACCGATCGCGACGTCGCCCGGGTGGAGGCAGCCGCCGATCCGGCACCGCTCGCGGTCGCCGCGGCGGCCTTTCCCGCCGACGATGCCGGGGATGCCGCCCGCCGCCTCGCGACGCGCATCCGCAGCGATGCCGCGCGCGGCGGCGTACTGATCGAGAACCTCGCCGCCGATCCCGCCGCCCCCGCCCCGCTGGCCATGCTCACGCTGCGCGCATCGGGCAGCGAGAAGGCGGTGGTGGCGTTCGCCGACGCGCTCGAACGCGGCGGCCCGCCGGTGCGGATGGCGGCGTGGCGGCTGACCTCGGCACCGGGCGGCGTGCGGCTCGACGCGCGGCTGGTGGCGCCATGGCGGGGATGAGGCTGCGCGACCATGGGCTGATCGCGGCGGCGGTGCTGGTGGCGCTCGTCCTGCCGCCATGGTTGCTGCGTGAGGGCGATCGCGGCACGGCACCGGTACCCGCCGTCGCGCCGCTTGCCGCCCCGGTCGCCCCGCCACCCTTGCGCGCCGCCTTCGCTCGAACGCTGTTCGCACCGCCCGCCGCCGATGCGCTGCCCGACGACGCACCGGCCCTGCTCGGCGTGGTCGGACGGCTCGGCCGCGATGCCGTCGCGCTGGTGCGCGGTGCGGAGGGTACGCGTACCCTGTCACCCGGCGACAGCGTCGATGGCTGGCAGCTGCGCAGCCTCGCGATCGACGCCGCCTATTTCACTCGCGGCGGACAGACGGCACGCGTACCCATGCCCGGCAGCGACGATCAGCGATAGGCCAGCCGCACTCGCGCCTCGTTGGAAAGCGTGCGATCCGACAGCGGCGCTTCGTACGAGGTCCGCTTCGCCGATAGCCGCAGCGTCCGGGTAACGCCCGCACCCGTCGCCGTGGCGCTGGCCAGCGGATGTTCGACCATGTGGTAGAAACCGAAGCGCTTGCTGGCACAGCCGCCAATCGCGTCGAACATGCCGATCAACGGCATTGCCAGCAACGATGCATCCGCTTTCGCCATCGACACGGCCACCCGGCATTGCGCGCGCAGATCGCCCAGCCGCCGATCCTCGACACTGGTACCGCTCGACAGGACGATCGGGCGCAGGCGCATCCCCTGCGACTGGGCGGGGGCGGTCAGGAACCAGCGACCGGCCGGCAGCGTCGCGAACGCCACTCGGCCATCCGCATCGATCGTCACCGGCAATTGCCGCCCCGCCCCGTCGGTCAGCGCCAATCCGACGCCGGCCGCCGAAATCCGATCAGCCCCCCGCCATAGTTCGAACCGCAGCGTCCCCTGCGGCGCATAGCTCGGACGGTCCTCGGCAAAGCGTCGTTGCGCCGCGCGCAGCAGCTTCGCATCGACCCGCAACGGCTTGCCGGCGATCACGACGATGTCGGGGCCATCGGGTTCGGCCTCCTGCGCCATGGCGGGCGGAGCTACGAAGGTCGCCGCTATCAGAACCACCTGCCGCATCACCCGAACTCCCGATCGTTTCGGCGCCGACATCACCCCTCAATTACGGCGGCACGATGTTCGGATCGCGACGCGGGCGTTGCGGGTGGTCACATCGCGACGATCCGCGTCGCAAGCCGCTCCGCCTCCGCCGCGTCATGGGTGACGTACAGGATCGGCAGCCGCAGCGTGTCGCGCAGCCGCTCGATCGCGACCATCACCTCCTCGCGTCGTCCGCGATCGAGCGACGCGAGCGGTTCATCCATCAGCAGGAACCGTGCGCCCGACAGCAGCGCCCGCCCGATCGCGACCCGCTTCGCTTCGCCGCCCGACAGCGTCGCCGGCCAGCGATCGAGCAGATGCGCCAGACCCAGCAGCGCGACCATGTCGTCATAGCCGATCGGCGGCGTACCGCGCGCCATGCCGTAACGCAGATTGGCCGCGACCCGGCGGTGCGGGAACAGGCGCGGCTCCTGAAACACATAGCCGCAGCGGCGATCCTGCACCGCGACGTCGATCCCGGCGGCACTGTCGAACAGCGTGGCACCCCCGACCCGGACATGCCCCGCCGCCGGTCGCAACAATCCGGCGACCATGTTGAGCACACTGGACTTGCCGACGCCCGACGGGCCGAACAGCACCGTCAGGCCGCTGTCGAGCCCGTCATCGGGCACCACGGCGCCGACCACCGCCTCACCCAGCCGGACGGTCACGTCGATGTCAAAGGACATGGCCACTCCGACCGTTGCGGCGGGCCAGCCATTCGGACAGGACCAGCGCGATCAGCGACAGCGCCACCGACATGCCGGCAAGCCGCACGACGCCGGCCTCGCCGCCCGGCACCTGCAACGCGCTGTAGATCGCGATCGGCAGCGTCGCGGTTTCGCCCGGCACGTTCGAGACGAAGGTGATCGTCGCTCCGAATTCGCCCAACGCGCGCGCGAACCCCAATACCATCCCGGCCAGCACGCCCGGCAGGCTGAGCGGCGCGGTCACGCTCCAGAACACCCGCGCCCGTCCCGCCCCCAGCGTCCGGGCGACGCTTTCCAGCCGCCGGTCGACCCCCTCGATCGACAGGCGGATCGCGCGCACCATCAGCGGCAGTGCCATCACCGCCGCCGCGATCGCCGCGCCGGTCCAGCGGAACAGCACGCTGACCCCGAACCAATTCTCCAGCCAGCCACCGATCGGTCCGTTCGGCGCGAAGGCCAGCAGCAACAGCCACCCGGTCACCACCGGCGGCAGCACCAATGGCAGATGAACGACGCCATCGAGCAGCACCTTCCCCGGAAACCGCCCCCGCGCCAACATCCACGCCAGCGCATAGGCGATCGGCAGTGCCGCCAGCATCGCCACGCCGCCGATCTTCACCGACAGCAGGACGATCGCCCATTCGCCGCGATCGAACGTCAACGCGCGGAGAAACCGTAGCGCACGAAGATCGCCTTGCCCGCCGGGCTGGTCAGGAAGCGGCGGAAGCGCTCACCCTCGACGCTTCGCGACGCCTTCAGCCGCGCAATTGGGTAGACGATCGGCGGGTGGCTCGCCGCCGGAAAGATGCCGACGACCCGGACCTTCGCCGACGCCTTGGCATCGGTCGCATAGACGATGCCGAGCGGGGCCGCCCCCCGTTCGACCAGCGCCAGCGCGGCACGGACATTCTCCGCGCGGACCACCGACGGCGCGACGCGCTCCCATGCGCCCAACCGGGTCAGCGCCGCCTTGCCATAGCGCCCGGCCGGCACCGCATCGGGATCGGCCATCGCCAGCCGTCCGCCGTTCAACGCGCGCGACAGGTCGACTCCGGGCTGCAACGCTACGCGCAGCTTGCTTTCGGCCGGTGCGACCAGCACCAGCCGGTTGCCGAGCAAATTGGTTCGGCTTCGCGACGCGAGCAACCCACGCCGGTCGAGATCGTCCATCCATTCGACATCGGCCGATACGAACAGGTCGGCGGGCGCACCCGCCGCCGCCTGCCGCGCCAGCGCCGAACTGGCGGCGAAGGACAGGGTCGGCCGGACATGGCCGCGCTTCGCCCACGCGTCCGCTGCGGCGTTCATCGATTCCTGCAGGCTGGCGGCGGCCAACACCACCGGTGGCCGGGACTGCGCGACTGCGGCTCCTGCCAGCGTCAGCAGGGCGAACAGCCACAGGAACCAACGTTTCATCATACCCCCAGCTGCGCGCGCGGTCCGCCGCAGCAGATCGCCACGACGGACGGCCGGCATAGCGCGATCAGTCGCGCCCGGTCATCTGCCCAATGGCGTTGCGTCCGAACTGGGCGATCATCTCGCCAACCTCGCGCGCCTGCGACATCGATCGCGACCCCTGTTCGCGCATATAATCCGACTGGATCTTCATCACTTCGTTCAGGTCACGCGCCTGGGCGGCGGCGCGCATCGCCTTGAACGCTTCCTGCGTATTGGACTCTGCCTGCGACAGGATGGTCAGGCCGAGCTGCGATCCCTGTTCGGTCATCTGCGTGCCCGCCGCCTGCATGCGCTCGCCCGCTGCCTTCATCTGGTCGGTCGCCTGCTTGGCCGCATCGAACGGACGGTCGGTATCGGTCATGTCGCTCTCCTGTCGTCGTGCCGAAACCGGCGTCCCGCCGACGTTCGAATCAGCCAAAGGTTCCCTGACAAAATGTGCTTCGAATCGCCCGGTACGAAACGAACGCGAAACGTTTGCAGCCCGCGAACCCGCTAATTTCCCTGCGGCAAATGGCGCCGAAAAAAAATTTTCGGACTGCCGCACCGCATTAACCACACATCGCAACTGCGAAATGCCGTCGAAAAAATCGTTCCAAATTGGCACGTGCGCGCGAAACGACGGTTTTGCGCCGCGCAAATCTCATTGTGCGACGCAGCAGAACTGCGTTCGCGGACGTCAATTTAGCCGAATGGATGACCATCACAAATTTGCAATCGTCCCGGTTTTGGAACAACCTGTCCCAGACAAGAACAAGGAGGGCGAGGATGCACACCAAATATTCCGGGCGAGCGACCATCGCCACCATGGTCGGCATGGCAGCGATCGGTTGGGCCGGCGTTGCGTTGACCGTGCAGATGGTTCTGAACGTTCTGGCCTGAACGGCACGAACGATCGAACGAAAAGCGGCCGGTGCCTTTGAGGCGCCGGCCGCTTTCGTTTGTGCTGTCGAAATGGATCCACCTGGCGCATAGCCGGGGGCGGGGATCAGTTTTCGTCGCCCATGCGCAGCGCGGCGATGAACGCTTCCTGCGGGATGCTGACCGACCCGTATTCGCGCATCTTCGCCTTGCCCTTCTTCTGCTTGTCGAGCAGCTTGCGCTTGCGGCTGGCGTCGCCGCCATAGCATTTGGCGGTCACGTCCTTGCGCATCGCGCTGATCGTCTCGCGCGCGATCACCTTGCCGCCGATCGCCGCCTGGATCGGGATCTTGAACAGGTGGCGCGGGATCAGTTCCTTCAGCCGCTCGACCATGCCGCGTCCCCGCACCTCGGCGGTTCCGCGATGGACGATCATCGACAGCGCATCGACCGGCTCTTCGTTGACGAGGATGCTCATCTTGACGAGGTCGCCCTCGCGATAGCCGATCTGTTCGTAATCGAAGCTGGCATAGCCCTTCGACAGCGACTTCAGCCGGTCATAGAAATCGAACACGACTTCGTTGAGCGGCAGTTCGTACGTCGCCTGCGCCCGCCCGCTGACATAGGTCAGGTTCAGCTGGATGCCGCGCCGGTCCTGGCACAGCTTCAATATGCCGCCCAGATATTCGTCGGGGACATAGATCGTCGCCTTGATCCACGGCTCGCTGATCGTCTTGATCTTGTTGACGTCGGGCATGTCGGCCGGGTTGTGCAGGTCGATCTGCGTGACGCCGGCCGGATCGGGATGGGTCAGTTCGATCTGATACACCACCGACGGCGCGGTGGTGATGAGGTCGAGGTCATATTCGCGGGTCAGCCGCTCCTGGATGATCTCCAGATGCAGCAGCCCGAGGAACCCGCAGCGGAAGCCGAAGCCCAGCGCCGCCGAGTTTTCCATTTCGAAGGTGAAGCTGGCGTCGTTCAGCCGCAGCTTGCTGATCGATTCGCGCAGCTTGTCGAACTCGGCGGCATCGACCGGGAACAGGCCGCAGAACACCACCGACTGCACTTCCTTGAACCCCGGCAGCGCCTCGGCGGTCGGGCGCTTCGCATCGGTGATCGTGTCGCCGACCATCGTCTGCGCCACTTCCTTGATCTGCGCGGTGATGAAACCGATCTCGCCGGGGCCGAGGTCGGGCAGCTGCTCGATCTTCGGCCGGAATGCCCCCACCCGGTCGACCAGGTGCGTCGTGTCGGCATTCATGAACTTGATCTGCTGACCCTTGCGGATCGACCCGTCGATCACCCGGATCAGGATGACCACGCCCAGATACGGATCATACCAACTGTCGACCAGCATCGCCTTCAAGGGCGCATTCGCATCGCCCTTGGGCGGCGGAATCTGTTCGACGATCGCGTCGAGAATATCGTCGATCCCGATCCCGGCCTTCGCCGATGCGAGGACGGCGCGCGACGTGTCGAGACCGATCAGGTCCTCGATCTCGCTCTTGACCTTTTCCGGTTCGGCGGCGGGCAGGTCGATCTTGTTGATGACCGGGATGATCTCATGGTCATGCTCGATTGATTGATAGACGTTGGCGAGCGTCTGCGCCTCCACGCCCTGCGCCGCATCGACCACCAGCAGCGCACCTTCGCACGCCGCCAGCGACCGCGACACTTCGTAGGCGAAGTCGACATGGCCCGGCGTGTCCATCAGGTTCAGGACATGCCCCTTCCACTCGAGACGCACGGTCTGTGCCTTGATGGTGATGCCGCGCTCCTTCTCGATCTCCATATTGTCGAGCACCTGCGCCGACATCTCGCGCTCGGCGAGGCCGCCGGTCCGCTGGATCAGCCGGTCGGCGAGCGTCGACTTGCCATGGTCGATATGGGCGATGATCGAGAAATTGCGCAGTTTGTCGAGCGGAGTGGCCACGGTCACACATTCGAAAAGAGTAGGATGACTGCGCCCCTAGCAGCTTCCCCGCCAAAGCCAAACAGCGGCCATGCGAATCTCGCTTGCAGACCCCGAACCCGCCCGCTATAGGCGCGCCTCCAAGCAACGGCAGGCGCGCTTTCGACGCCCCGCCGATACTCCGTCGGGGAGTAGCTCAGCCTGGTAGAGCACTGCCTTCGGGAGGCAGGGGCCGGAGGTTCGAATCCTCTCTCCCCGACCATTGGATGTCTTCGCTTCACCGCATTCGCACGCCGGGCGTACTCCGTGCGCTCGATCGATCTTAGCCGAATTAGACGTCATCCCAGCGCAGGCTGGGATCTCTTGGTGATGGCGCGAGACAGGAGCCGCACGAGGCCCCAGCCTTCGCTGGGGCGACGCTGCCGGCTAGGCCGATCGACATTCAGTTCGCTGGACGCGGGACCTCTGCTCTATCTGCTATCGTCACACCCGCTGAGGCGGGGGGGCCATATGCGCCAGCGTCCCGAATCCAGCCGAAACGGCAGCGGATATGGATTCCCGCTTGCGCGGGAATGACGAAAATTCACGATCGCCACTGAATGTCGATTTGCCCTAGACCCGGATCGTATCGAGCGGCGCCTTGAGCAGTTGCGGTCGCGTGGCGGCGATATGCAGGATCAGTTCGCCGAACAGCCCGTTGGCCCAGGCGAACCAGTCGCGGCTGAACTTGGCGGCATCGTCCTTTTCGAACGCCTCGTGCATGAAGCCGGTGCCGGCATGCGTCCGCTTGAGCGTGGCGAGGCACCGAAGGATCGTCGCATCGTCGGTGGCGCTGAGCGCGCGGACGATCAGCGACATCGGCCAGATATAGTTCATGCCCTGATGCGGCCCGCCAATGCCTTCGCCGGCCGTGCCCTTGAAGAACCACGGATTGGCCTCGCTCCACGCCGCCTTCGCGGTGCGCTGCCAGCGTGCGTCGTTCGCCGGAACGCAGCCGAGCCATGCGAGGCTCGACAGCGAGGGCACATTGGCGTCGTCCATGAAGATCGCATTGCCATAGCCATCGACCTCATAGGCCCAGACAACGCTGCCATCGGCGAGCCGCATCGTGCCGTGCTGCGCGACCGCCGCCGCGACCTCGTCGGCAAGCGCGGTCGCGTCCCGCGCCAACGCATTGTCGTTGCGGGCTTCGCTCGCGACCTGCGCCATTTCGCGCAGCGTCGTCACCGCGAACAGATTGGCAGGCACGAACAGCTGATATTGGCAGGCATCGTCGGAGGGGCGGAAGCCCGAATGGATCATCCCGTTCTTGACCGTCGGCGCGCCATAGCCGGCGAGCAGCGTCTCGGTCGGCTGGCGGCTCGCGCGCTGGAACTTGTACGGCCCCGGCCCGTCCTTGCGCTGCTGTTCGCGGAAGGTCCGCACGATCGCCCGCATCGCGTCGGCCCATTGCGCGTCGAACGGCGTCGCATCGCGCGTCGCGGTCCAATATCCGTGCGACAGCCGCATCGAATAGCATAGCGAATCGATCTCCCATTTGCGCTCGGCGACGCCGGGCCGCATCTCGGTCACGTCCTCCTTGGCCCAGCCCAGCGACGTCGGGGCGGTCGGATCCTCCATGAAGGCATTGGCATAAGGGTCGATCAGCACGCTGCGCGCATGGCGGGCGATCAGCCCGCGGAACAGTTCGCGCAGCTTCGCATCCTGCCTCGCCAGATGGAGGTAGGATTTCACCTGCGCCGCCGAATCGCGCAGCCACAGGCAGGGAATGTCGCCGGTGATGACGAAACTGTCGGGCTTGCCGTCGACCGTGCCCATCCGCACCGTCGTGTCGAGCGTGTTGGGATAGCAATTGGCGAACAGCCACGCGACCTCGGGATCGGCAATCATCCGGCTGACCCGTGCAATTTCCTGTTCGACCGCCTTGCTGACGAATCGGCGGTCGGCGGGGGCGGGACGCTTGCTCGCAAAGCCGCCCTTCGCACCGCCCTGCGCGCGTGCGATCGGAGCGAGCGTGCCGGAGGCCAGCCCGGCGCCCAGCAGGGCACCCTGCGTCATCAACGTGCGGCGGTCGGTAAGCATCGGACGGTCTCCGTTATCCTGAAGGTCGGCGGCGCGGGCGACCGCTGCCTCGTACTGGCAGGCGATCCAGTGCCGATGCATCGGCATCGTTGCAACCATGCTCGCAAGTCCGCGTCGCCATCTGCGGATTCTTTCCTTGGGGCAAATGCATGAGGCCGGAGCCGGATCGCGTGCCGTTATACGGGTCGCGACCCGTCCGATCCGCTCCGACGTCGCTTTCCCATTGTGCAATGCAGCATGAAGACCATATCCTGTTCGGGCGGCCAGCGGGGTGCCGCGACGACAAGGTTTTCGACCATGGTTTCGCTCTCCACCACCATTTCCCGCCTGTCGCGCATGCAACCGCCCGGCGCGCGGCCGAGCGTGCCCGACCGGCTGCACGACCTGACCGGCTTCGCGCCCGATCCCGGCAATCTGCGCGCGCGGATGTACGTGCCCGCCGACCTGAAGCCCGGCGCCGCGCTGGTCGTCGCGCTGCACGGCTGTACGCAGGATGCGGCGGTCTACGACCATGGCACCGGCTGGTCGACGCTCGCCGACGCACAGGGCTTCGCCGTGCTGTTCCCCGAGCAGCGCCGCGCCAACAACGCCAATATGTGCTTCAACTGGTTCGAGGCTGCCGACATTGCCCGCATCGGTGGCGAGGCCGAATCGATCGCGGCGATGATCGACGCGGCGGTCGCTGCGCACGGCATCGATCCGGCGAGGATCTTCATCACCGGCCTGTCGGCGGGCGGGGCGATGACCGCGGTTATGCTCGCCACCTGGCCCGAACGCTTCGCCGCCGGTGCGATCATCGGCGGCCTGCCCTATGGCACCGCGATCGGCGTGCGCGAAGCGCTGGAGCGGATGCGCGGGCAGTGTCTGCCGAGCGCCGACGGTGCCGCTGCAACCGTGCGCGCGGTGGCGGGGCCGGTGCGAATGCCGCGCGTCGCCATCTGGCACGGCACCGCCGACACGACGGTCGTCGTCGCCAACATGGATGCGCTGCTCGACCAGTGGCGCGGCGTCCACGGCCTGTCCGCCGCTACGCCGCGCCAGACTGTCCGGCCCGGCTGGCAGCACCGCGTGTGGAGCGATCCGGCCGGTACCCCGCTGGTCGAGGAATGGCGCGTGCTAGCAATGGGCCACGGCGTGCCGATCGACGGCGTCAGCGGTATCGGCGCGGCCGGCCCGTTCATGCTCGACGTCGGCCTGTCGAGCACCATGGAGATCGCACGGAGCTGGGGCTTGGCCGAGGCCGTCGATCCGCCTGTCGCCGCCCAGCCTGTCCCCACGCCTCGCGCTGCAAAGCTCGAACGCCTGCCCCCCGAACCCGGCGCTACCGACCAGGCCGCCGGTACGGTGCAGGCGACGATCGAAAAGGCATTGCGCGCCGCCGGCTTAATGCGCTGACTTGCCGCGCCGGATCGGGCGCGGCACAACGGCCACGTGCTCGCCCGCCCGCCCCGCCCCCGTTCGCGCGCCTCGCGCGTCGCCGCCGACGATGCCGGACGGCGCGGCGAGCGCATCGCCGGCTGGTGGCTGCGCCTGAAGGGCTGGCGCATCCTCGCCCGCCGTGTCCGGACCAAGGCCGGCGAGGTCGACCTGATCGCCCGACGCGGATCGATCGTCGCCTTCGTCGAGGTCAAGACGCGCGCGACGACCGCCGATCTCGACTACGCGATCGACGAACGCCGTCTGGCGCGGGTCGCGGCGGCGGCCGAGATACTAGCGCCGACCTATGCGGAAGGCTGCGACGTCCGCATCGACGTCATCCTCCTCGCACCCGGCACCCCGCCGCGCCATATCGAGAATGCCTGGATCGGGTATTGAATCACGCTTTGGGCAGTTGTCGCCCCTTACGCACGTTCAACAACTCTGCCGTCAGTCGCTCGGTTGGCCACCAAAACAAAGCCGCGCCAGTTCTCGAAAAGTAAGTTCAATTGGCCGCGAAATAGCGCAGCCGATCTGTAAAGTTGGAAACTGCAGCGTCCAAACCATCGATCCTGAATGTGTTGATTGCCAGCGTCGATCCACAAGAGAGTTTGGCCTGTCCAAGCCACGCATTTATATCAGCGCGCAGTCTCTTCTGGACTCCGCGACGGGACAGCTGCAACCATCGCTTTACCTCTACTGAGTAGGAGGCTTGAAAGTCGCTCTCGCCCAGACATTTCTTGATATCGATCGATATCACGACGGGGCCACCCTGCGTCCAGCTAGCTTGCAAGGTGTTTGGCGCATCGCCTTGCGTCAACATCACAGAAGCGTCGTTGCCTTCCGTTCCTGACAGGCTTGAGATGCTTACGACACGCCAAGCTCCAAACATCTTTCCGGTCGGCTGAGAGGCTGAGGCCGCCCCACTCGTTACCAGAACGGCAAGAAAAAGAAGCGCTCGCATCTGCCGACATTGTGCCAAAGGCAGGAAGTCCGCCAACGACCCGATCACGCCATCCCCCACTTTCCTACACCCGCCAAGTCTGCGACCATAATCGCTGGCCGCCATCCGCCCACGCTCCTTGACACCGCCGCATCGCCCCGACGCACATCGCGCAAAAACGTGGCGAGTGTGAACTTCGTGAACTTTGGCTCATTTACCCGCCGAATCCCGGCACTTCCGGCGGGATGGCCGCGTTGCGCCAGCGTTCGACCGGTACCGTCGCAACACCCTGATCGGTCTTGATCCGCTGGATCAGCGTCGCGCCCTGCTGCACCGTCTCGCCGATCGTCGCGCGGGTGCGGACCCAGTAATGGTCGGACTGGAAGCGCGTGCCGCCGGGCGCGGTCACGTCCTCGCGCGCCAGATCGTCCTTCGACAGATAGCCCTGCCGGTTGCGCAACGCGATCAGCCGCTGCGCCTTGGACGGTTCGAACAGCACCGCCATCAACTCGGGCGTCGCGGCATTCAGGTTGATCGCGGTATCGCCGGGCAGCGCGGTCACCATCCGCGCCAGCAGCGCCGCCTGTTCGGGCGGCAGGAACACCGCGAGCGGGCGCAGGTCCTGCACCGGCCCCTTCTCGCGGATCAGCGCGATCGCCGCGACCGCCTTTTCCTCCTCGATCCCCGCCGCCTTGGCGATGCGCAGGAACAGCAGCTGCGGGATCGGGTCCAGCTCGCGCCGCACCGAATTGACGTTGAAGCGCCCCTCGGCATCGGCGATGGCGAGGTCGAACCGCCCGCCCTCGATCGCGATGCCGTTCTCGCTGATCGCGCCCCATGGCTCGCCCGGATAGTCCGCCTCGGGAGCGACCCGCGCGTCGCGTTGCAGGGCCGAAAGCGCAGACAGCTCGCCGCCGCGCACCACCGCCAGCGCCCGCGCCGCCTCACGCGACCGAATTGACCGGTCGAGCGCCACCTCCTCGCGGTTGATCATCAGCAGGACGAGGCCGCTGGCAATCGCCACGAACATCAGCACGTTGACGAGGATCATGCCCGCCTCGCGCTCGGGCACCGGCCGGGTCATGCGGTCTTGGCCGGGATCGGCAGCGTCACGATCCGCCGCAAATTGCCGCCGCCGGGGCCGCCCACCTGCAACTCGACCACGACGGCACGCGGCCAGTCGAGTGAGCGGTCGGGCGCGGGCGGCCAGCCGTCCCGCCAGCCGCCGTCGAAATAACGCCAGCGTGCCGCCGTCACCTGATCGAGCACCAACTGCGCCCGGCCATCGACCACGCGCAGCAGCTGCCCGTCGGTCACTCGATAGCCGACCCCGATCGGCGGTCCGCCCAGCCCCGGCGCGCTTCGCCGGAACCGCAGCCCCGCCGCATCGCCGCCCAGCGGCCCCGGCGCGATCTGGTCGAGATCGCTGGAGATCACCACCATCGCCCGTTGCAGATCGGCGACCCGGTCGAGCCGCGCCTCGGTCCGTCCGTCGACGCCGATCACGCTGTCGACCAGCGCCAGCCCCGCGACCGCGATCAGCGCGAACAGCCCCAGCGAGATCATCAGTTCGAGGAGGGTGAAGCCTGCCTCCCCCGACCGGCGCGGGGTCATGCGCCGCGGCTCTCCGCCACCTTCTGATAGACGCCGTTGGTGGGGACAAGGATCGCGAAGTCGCGCGCGCAGCTCCCGTCCGAGCGGAAGCGGACCCGCCCGGTCACGCCGTCGAAACCCGCTTCGCGCAGCACGCCTTCACGGGTCATCGCATCGGCCTCGCGCAAAGTCCTCGCGATCATCGCCGCGTCGTTGCCCAGCGCCGCGATCGCACCGGGCTTGCCGCCGTTGCGCGCGGCATATGCGGTGGCGAAGGTCGCGAAGCGTTCGGGATCGGGGCTGGCGATCCACGCCCCCTCCAGCGCCCCCGCCGCATCGGGCCGGTAATCGAGCCCCTGCATCGTCGCCAGCAACTGCATCCCCCGCGCCTTCAACGCCGGGGCCAGCGCCACCGCTGCGCCGGGCACGAACGCGGCATCGGCCTCCAGCCCCGCCGGCAGGGTGCCGGCGACCGGTTGCACGACGGTGATGGTCAGGCCCAGATCGGCCTCCGCCGCCTTGGCCGCCGCCACCGATGCCCGCGCCCAGGGCGTCCCGTCATCGACTGCCAGCACCCGCCGTACCCCGCGCGACCGGGCGTAGCCGAGGATCGCCGACGCCGCCTGTGCGGGGGTGATGCCGAACACGAACGCCGCGCCGCCGCGTGCCGCCGCATCGTTGGTCAGCGCCACCACCGGCACCGACACCGCCGCCGCCACCGCGCGCGTCTCCTCGGCCGATAGCGGCCCGATCAGCATCGTCGCCCCGCCCTTCACCGCCGCCCGCGCCGCGCGCACCGCACCCGCCGCGCTACCGCCGGTATCGACCACCGACAGCGCGGTCGCATCGGTTTCGGCGAGCCTCGCCGCATTGGCTATGCTAAGCCCCAGGCCGCTTCGGTCTCCGGTCAGCGGAACCAGCAACGCGGCGGAGCGCTTGGCCCGGCGCGCAGCCATTAGGGGGGAGGCGGCCCATGCCGCAGACGACAGCAGCATCGCATCCCGGAACAGCCCAAGCGTCGAGCGTCGCGATCGCATCACCGAGTCTTTCGAGGTTGCAGGCACGGAGGCACAGTATCCGCTTCGCCGCGCTCGGCATAGCCTCGTTCGTGGTCGCGATCGTCGCGACGCTGCCCGCCAGCCTGATGATCGGCAATAACGACTGGCGCAGCGGAGTCGGCGGCACCGTGTGGAATGGCGAGGTCGGCATCGCCGGGGGCAGCCGCCTCGAATGGCATTTCGCACCGCTTCGCAGCCTGACCAGCCTCGGCTTCGCGGTCGACTGGACCGCGACCGGCCCCGACACCGATCTCGGCGGGCAGGCGCTGCTGCGCCCGGGCGGGGTGCGGCTCGACCGGGTGGCGGGGTCGGCCGACGCGTCGTTGCTGGCCGCGCTGCAACCCAATCTGCCCTTTGCCTGCGATATGCCCTGGCAGGTCGATTTGCCCGTGGTGTCCACCATCGCCGGGTCGGCCATGGCCGAAGGTCGCGTCGCGATCGATCCGGGCAGTTGCGTGACCCGCCCGGGCAATGTCGCGACGCCGACCCCGGCGATGCTGCTGACCGCCGAGCATATTGGCCAGCAATCGCGCATCCGCCTCGTCCCCGATGGTCAGCGCCGCCGCACGCTGATGGACGCGACGATCAACGAGGATGGGACGCTGCGCTTCGCGATGACCGGCGACGGCGCGGCGATGCTGCCCTTCACCGGCCTGCCTGCGGGCGCCAGCGTGCAGGGCAGTTTCTGACCGGTCGGGGTCTGATCAACTTGCGTGGAAGCGGCACCGGCCCACTCCGGCTTTGCCGGATCAGACCCTAACGCGGCGGCAGGGCGAAGGGATCGTCGCCGCGTTCCTTCGACTCGGTGAGCAATTCGTCGCTGCGCGACGGGCGCTGCTGCGTGGTCGGGGTCAGCAGGTCGGCCGAGCTTGGCGTCGCGGTCGCGCCATAGGGGGCGGGTGGCAGCGACGCATTCTCCTGCGGACGCAGGTCGCGCCGTTGCCCGCACCCGGCCAGCACCAGCGCCAGCCCGAGGAGCGCGACGACGCGCATCACTGGCCCCGCGCCGCGGCGATGGCTTCGCGCACCCGTTCGGGCGCGGTGCCGCCAAAGCTCTTGCGGCTGGCGACCGAGGCATCGACGCTCAGCACGTCGAAGATGCCGGCATGGATGCGCGTGTCGATCCCGGTCAGTTCGTCGATGGTCAGGCCGTCGAGGCGACAGCCCTTCTCCTCGGCCAGCTTGACCGCGCGGCCGGTGATATGATGCGCCTCGCGGAACGGCACCCCGGCTTCACGAACCAGCCAGTCGGCCAGATCGGTCGCGGTCGAAAAGCCGGTCTCCGCCGCCGCGCGCATCCGCTCGGGGCGGAAGGTCGCGCTTTCGACCATGCCGGTCATCGCCGCGATCGACAGCGCCAGCAGGTCGGTCGCCTCGAACACCGGCGGCTTGTCGTCCTGCATATCCTTTGAATAGGCGAGCGGCAGGCCCTTCATCGTCACCATCAGCGACGTCATGCAACCCATGATCCGCCCCGAATGCCCGCGCACCAGTTCTGCGGCGTCGGGATTGCGCTTCTGCGGCATGATCGAGCTGCCGGTCGACCATTGGTCGCTCAAGCTGACGAAGCCGAACATCTGCGAGGCCCAGATCACGAACTCTTCCGCCAGCCGCGACAGGTGTAGCGAGCACTGCACGGCGGCAGTCAGATATTCGATCGCGAAGTCGCGGTCGCTGACCGAATCGAGCGAATTGACCGTCGGCCCGGCAAAGCCCAGCGCGTGCGCCGTCGCATGGCGATCCAGCGGAAAGCCGGTCCCGGCCAGCGCCGCCGACCCCAGCGGATTATAGTTCAGCCGCGCCCGCGCATCGGCGAAGCGCCCGCGATCGCGCGCGATCATGCTGTGATACGCCATCAGGTGATGGCCGAGCGTCACCGGCTGCGCGACCTGCAAATGGGTGAAGCCGGGCATGACCGTCGCGGCATGTTCCTCCGCCCGGTCGAGCAACGCTGCCTGCAACTGTCCCAGCGCCGCGTCGACCGCGTCGATCGCGTCGCGAGTCCATAGCCGGAAATCGGTCGCGACCTGATCGTTACGCGAACGCGCGGTGTGCAGCCGCCCCGCGACCGGGCCGATCTTTTCGGCCAGCCGCGCCTCGGTCAGCATATGGATGTCTTCCAGCGTCAGGTCGTCAGGCACGCCGTGCTCGGCATAGTCCGCCGCGACCGCGTCCAGTCCTTCGAGGATCGTCGCGACGTCGGCCGCATCGACGATGCCCTGCGCGCCCAGCATCGTTGCGTGCGCCCTGGACCCGGCGATATCCTGTCGCCACATCCGCTTGTCGAAGGGAATCGAAGCGTTTATCTCACGCATCACCGCCGACGGGCCTTCGGCGAAGCGCCCGCCCCACATGCTGTTGGAGCCTTCCATGCGCCCGGTAATCGCGCTTCTCCTTGGACTGAGCCTGTTCGTCGGCGCTTGCGATAAGCGAGCCGCCGCGCCGGAGCAAGCCGCCGTGACCGAGGACGGCACCGTCCCCGACGTCGCCGCCCCCGCCAACAACGCCGCCCCCGAAGCGGCGGCCAAGGTCGATCGCAGCCACAAGGGCGAGGCGATGCCGACCTACAAGTTCCAGGATGGCGCGGGGAAGGCGGTGACGCTGGCCGAGTTCCGCGGCAAGCCGGTGCTGGTCAACCTGTGGGCGACATGGTGTGCGCCGTGCGTGCGCGAGATGCCGACGCTCGATGCGCTGACGGCGCGGGAGAAGGCGGCGCTGCACGTCCTGACGGTGTCGCAGGACATGGAGCTGGCCAAGGTCCAGCCGTTCCTGACCGAGCGCAAACTTGCCAATCTGATCGCCTATCGCGACGCCGATTTGCAGTTTACGACCGGCATGAATCTCAGCCTGCCGACGACGATCCTGTACGATGCGACGGGCAAGGAAGTGTGGCGGGTGACCGGCGGCATGGACTGGGCCGGTGCCGAGGCCGCGAAGCTGATTGGCGAGGCGAAGGGGTAACTCCTCCCGCAAACGTCACCCCAGCGCAGGCTGGGGTCTCCTGGTAGTAGCGCCCGGCTGGAGCCGCACCAGACCCCAGCCTGCGCTGGGGTGACATTGCATGACGGGCGGCAGGGGTGTGTACTGTTCCTCTTACCGATCCGGCGCGCGTTCCGCGGGCGGCACCCCCGCCCCCTCACCCGGCGCATCGTCGTCGAAATTCTCGCCCTGCGCACCGCCACCGGCATTGGCGCCGCTGCCATGGACTTCGCCATTGGCGGCGACGAAGGCGCGGCGGCCCGCTTCGGGCGGAATGTCGCGGCTGTCATCGGTCGGAGCGGCGCTGACGGGGCGTGCCTCGGCAGCGGCCTGTTCCGCCTGTCGCTCGCGATCATATTCCTGCCCCGAATAGCCGCTTGGCCGGTCGAAGGCGTTCAGCGGTTCGGTGCGATCCGGATCGACCTTGGGATGGGCGGGGGTGTCGGCCATGGCAATTCTCCTTGCCCGACATAACCGCTCGCGATCAGGCGACGTTCCCTGCCGCCGGCGGTTTGGCACGCGGTTCGAACCGGTCGCGCAGGCGCAGGCCGATGAACAGCATCGTCGGCCAGAACATGGTGTTGAGGATGTCGAGCGACGTATCCTCCCACCGCCACGACCCCCAATAAATGCGGTCGAGCACCTCATTGGCCAGTTCGGCCAGCGCGACGACGGCCAGCGGCACCGGTGTCGACAGGCGATAGCCGGTGACGATGCGGGTGATCAGCAGCACCGCCATGCCGGCATGGACATGGAGCAGGCTGTCGGCCATGCCGGTGCCGTCGCCGATCGCCTGAATCATCCGGGCGTAGAGAGCGGGAATATCCATCGCTGCCCGATGGACCGCACGGCCGCGAGTCACAAGTGGTTTGCGCTAATCCCGGTTAAGCCGTGCGGTCACCTGCGGGTCGAGGACCGACATGATGAAATAGGCGCCGGCCTGTTTGACGCGCGCCCACCATCCCGACCGTGCGCGGTGCAGTTGCCGCGTCACCCGCTGCGAATGGGCGACCTCGCCATCCATATAGGCGCGCAGATGCGCCGCGAACGCTGCATCCTCGACCCGCAGCATCAGTTCCATGTTCAGGAACATCGAGCGCATGTCGAAATTGGCCGATCCGATATGCACCGCATCATCGGCAATGAAGAGTTTGGTATGCAGCTTCGTCGGCTGATATTCGTACACCTCGATCCGGTGGCGCAGCAGGTTGCGATAGGTGAAGCGCGCCGCGAGCAGCGCGATCGCATGGTCGGTCTTCGCGGGAACGACGATCCGCAGGCGGGTCCGCTTTGCCGCCTTGTCCAGCCGCCGGGTCATCAACGGCCCCGGCGCGAAATAGGCGGCGATCATGTCGATGCGCTCGCTGGTGCGGATTTCGTGCTTCACCGTCCGCGCCCATGGCGACAGCCGCCGCGACGGCCCGCCGAGCAGCCAGCGGATCGGCCCGCTCTCCTCGCTCCATTCGCGCAGCATCCGCGACAATTTGCGAAGCGGCGCGCCCGGCAGCGCGGTCCACGCCTTCAGCGCGTCGAAATAGCCGGCTAGCCGCCCCGCCGCCGGCCCCTCGACCAGCAGCCCCAGATCGCGCCATGCCTGTTGCTCGACCGTGCCGAAATAGGCGTCCTCGATATTGAAGCCGCCGACGATCACCCGCAGGTCGTCGGCCAACGCCAGCTTCTGATGATTGCGCAGCAGATAGCGCCGCCCGATCCGCGGCACGAACACGCAGACGTCGCCGCCGGCCTCGCGCAACGGTCCGAAGAAGCCGCGACTCGCCGCCGCCTCGGCGCCCAGCCCGTCGACGATCAGCGCGACCCGCACCCCGCGCCGGGCCGCTTCGACCAGCGCGTCGCGCACGCGCGTGCCGGCACTATCCTCTTCCCAGATATAGAACAGGATGCGCAGCGACCGGCGCGCACCGGCGATCAGCGCCAGCAACGCATCGAGTCGCGCCGGTCCTTCGGTCAGCAGCGTCAGGCGGTTTCCGGCCACGGTGAAAGTCGGTTCGCCCGCGCCGTCCATGTCCTCTCCCATCCGTTGTCATGGCGTAACGGCCGGCGCGCGGGCGAGTTTCATTGACTTTGCGGAGGGCGACGGTTACACGGCCTGCTTTCCGATACCCTCCGTTTTTGCAAGGAAGGCGTTTCATGGCGCGCGTCACCGTCGAGGATTGCGTCGACAAGATCCCCAACCGTTTCGACCTGGTGCTGATGGCCGCGCAGCGCGCCCGCCAGATTTCGGGCGGTGCCGAACTGACCCTCGATCGCGACCGCGACAAGAATCCGGTCGTGGCGCTGCGCGAGATCGCCGAGGAAAACATCACTCCGGACCATCTGCGTGAATCGGTCATCACCTCGATGCAGAAGGTGCAGATCGACGACGAAGAGGCACCGGACGAACTGGGTTCGCTGGCCGCGTCGGCAGAGGCGCTGCGCCTCACCGCCGCCGCGCCGCCGCGCAACCAGAATGTCGGTGGCGATTACGACGGCTGAGGCGGTCGGATCGACGAGACACAAGGGGCGGTCCTGCGGGGCCGCCCTTTTTGTTTTGGCTCCGTCCCGGGGAACAACCGTTCGTGCTGAGTAGGGGCTGAGCGAAGTCGAAGACTCGTATCGAAGCACCCGCGACCAACGGTCCTTCGATACGCCATTTCGACTTTGCTCAATGGCTACTCAGGACGAACAGACCGGGCGGGATCGAAGCCTTATTCCCGCCGCGCGCCCGCGCGGCTGCCCAGCGCGTCGAGCGCATCGGCATTGCGCCGCCCCCAATCGTAGAGCAGCGTCACCGGCTCGACGAAGCGCCGGCCCAGCGCCGTCAGGCGATATTCGACGGCGGGCGGCATCACCGCCTGTATCTCACGCTCGATCAGGCCGATCGCCTCCATCTCGCGCAGCGTCTGCGTCAGCATCTTCTTGGAGATGCCCGGCAGGCTGCGCAGCAGCACGCCGGTCCGCGCCACCCCGCCGTGGCGGGCGTGGAGCGTGTGCAGCACCATGCTGGTCCATTTGGTCGCGAACAGCGACAGGACGCGGCGCGGGGCGCAATCCTCGCGCCATTCGGCTTCGTCCGATCCGGGTTGCATGACTGGGTACCTTCTGGTGCCTGGGGGCGGGACCGGTGCCGTCTTCAACCCCGGTGTAATCGTGCCTAGCTGGCTGACTTCGTTCGACAAGGGAAGTTTGGATATGACGAAGACGGCTTTGGTGGTGGGAGCAAGCGGCATCGTCGGCAGCGCGACCGCGACGCTGCTGAACGCGCAAGGGTGGACGGTGCATGGTCTCGCCCGCCGCCCGGTCGCGCAGGACGGCGTGCTGCCGGTCGTCGCCGACCTGTCCGATGCGGAAGGAACGCGCACGGCGCTCGCCGACCTGCGTCCCGACGCGGTGTTCGTCACCACCTGGGCGCGGCAGGACAGCGAGGCGGAGAATATCCGCGTCAACGGCGCGATGGTGCGCAACCTGCTCGACGCCCTGCCCGCGCCCGACCGTCCGCGCCATGTCGCGCTGGTCACCGGCCTTAAACATTATCTGGGGCCGTTCGAAGCCTATGGGCAGGGCACGCTGCCGCAGACGCCGTTCCGCGAGGAGCAGCCGCGGCTCGACATCGCCAATTTCTATTATGCGCAGGAGGACGAACTGTTCGCCGCCGCCGCGCGCGACGGCTTTACGTGGAGCGTCCACCGTCCGCACACCGTGATCGGCAAGGCGGTCGGCAATGCGATGAACATGGGCACGACGTTGGCGGTCTATGCGACGCTGTGCCGCGACGCGGGCCGGCCGTTCGTCTTCCCTGGATCGGCGGCGCAGTGGCAGGGGCTGACCGACATGACCGATGCCGGGCTGCTCGCCGAACATCTGTTGTGGACGGCACAGACCGACGCCGCGCACGATCAGGCGTTCAACGTCGTCAATGGCGACGTCTTTCGCTGGCAATGGATGTGGGAACGCATCGCCGACTGGTTCGGAGTCGAGGCCGCGCCCTTCAACGGCACGGTCCGTCCGCTCGCCGCGCAGATGGCCGACGATGCGCCACGCTGGGCAGCGATCGCCGCGCGCCACGGGCTGGCCGAGGCCGATCTGCACCGCCTCGCTTCGCCATGGCATACCGACGCCGACCTCGGCCGCCCGATCGAGGTCGTCGCCGACATGTCGAAAAGCCGGCGGCTGGGCTTCACCGGCTATCGTGCGACCGACGACGCGTTCTTCGCCTTGTTCGAACGGCTGCGCGCCGACCGGATCATTCCGTGATGTCGCCCGGGGACGGTTCGCCCGTCCCCGCCCCGGCGCCCGCCGGCACGTCGCGCCGCCCCTTGAAGTTCGTCGCGATCACATACCATTCGGACGAGTCCTTGCGGCTCGCCGGTGGCTTGGCATGTTTCACCGCCTGGAAATTACGCTTCAGTTCGGCGACCAGTTCGTTGTCGGCCCCGCCCGCCAGCACCTTGGCAACGAAATCGCCGCCGGGACGCAAGATTTCGCAGGCGAACATCACCGCCGCCTCGACCAGTGCCATGGTGCGCAGGTGATCGGTCTGCGGATGGCCGACGGTGTTCGCCGCCATGTCGGAAAGGACGAGGTCCGCCTCTCCGTCCAATTCCTCGCGCAGCCGTTCGGGCGCGTGATCGGCGAGGAAGTCCATCTGCAGGATGGTCACGCCGTCGATCGGGTCGACCGGCAACAGGTCGATGCCGACGACGGTGCAGTCGGGCCGCACCTTGCGCACGACCTGCGTCCAGCCGCCCGGCGCGATGCCGAGATCGACGACCCGCTTTACGCCCCGCAGCAGCTTGAAGCGTTCGTCGAGTTCGATCAGCTTGTACGCGGCACGGCTGCGATAGCCCTCCGCGCGCGCCTTCTTCACATAGGGGTCGTTCAACTGGCGTTCGAGCCAGCGTGTCGACTGGGCCGAGCGCGATCGTGCGGTGCGCACGCGCTGCCGGCCGGGGGGGCTTCCGCGGGTCATCGGGTTCCTGCCATCAAACGGCGCAGGATCCCTTCGCGAATCCCACGGTCGGCGATCCCTAGCCGCTCGGCAGGCCAGAGCGCCAGAATCGTTTCAAGGATCGCGCAGCCCGCGACCACCAGATCGGCGCGCTCGCTGCCGATACACGGCACCGTGCCCCGCTGCGCGAGGTCCATCCCCGCCAGCCGCTGGCTGACCGCCAGCATCGCATCGGCCGGCACGATCAGCCCGTCGATCTGCGACCGGTCGTAGGCGGGCAGGCCCAGATGGACGCTCGCCAGCGTCGTCACCGTGCCGCTGGTGCCGAGCAGGCGGCGCGGCTGGTCGGTCGTCGGCAGGCGTTTGGCGAAGGGCGCAAAACTTTCCTCGACGCATTCCCGCATCCGCGCATAGGCGCCCGACGCCATCGGCGCGGCGCGGCCGCCGCCGAGACTCTCGGTCAGCGACACCACGCCCCATGGCGCTGAATGCCAGTCGAGCACGCGCGGCACCGGCCCGGTAGCATCGAGCAGCACCAGCTCGGTCGATCCGCCACCGATATCGAACACCAAAGCGGGGCCGGTGCCGGGTTCGAGTAGCGCGTGACAACCAAGGACCGCAAGGCGCGCCTCTTCCTCGGCGGTGATGATGTCGAGGTGGATGCCGGTCTCCGCCAGCACGCGCTCGACAAAGGCCGGGCCGTTGCTCGCGCGACGGCACGCCTCGGTCGCGACCGAGCGGGCGAGCGTCACGTCGCGACGCTTGAGTTTCTCGGCGCAGATCTTCAGCGCGGCGACGGTGCGGTCCATTGCCAGATCGGACAGGCGACCGGTCGCCGCCAGCCCCTCGCCCAGCCGCACGATCCGCGAGAATGCGTCGACGACGGCGAAGCCGTCCCCCTGCGGCCGGGCGATCAGCAGCCGGCAGTTATTGGTGCCCAGGTCGAGCGCGGCATAATGACGCGCGCCCGGCCAGCGCGGGCGCGCTGGCGTATTCGGTGCCGGGCGGGAAGCGCCACGCGCTCCCCGGTGCGGCAACCGGGCGGACATATCCCCCATGCCGTCACTCGCTTTATGTTCTATCCGTCACGGCCGAACGCCGCTCGGTGTCTGACAGACAACCTAGCGAAGCCGGTCGCGATCGACAAGGCGTTGCGACGAATCGCATGATTCGGCGTTGACACGCTTCCCGGTCCAGCCTATCGGACCGCCCTCGCTGCGACGCTGCCCTGTCGTCTAAAGGTAAGACCACGGACTCTGACTCCGTTAATTGAGGTTCGAATCCTCACGGGGCATCCAGCGACCTGTCCATCGACATCGAAACCGGACCTCCGTGACAGGAGCAGTCTGTGGGCGGCATGCGCTTCGGTCTCGACCGGCCGTTCGGCTCCTACCACCCCGCAGATTGGCGTTGCGCAATCGGCCGGATCAGGCACTTACTAGCTATTCGATGACAATTGCGCGGGAGGATGCTGCAATTCCGCGTGCGATCGCATTGCAAGCTTCCGTTGGCGCACGATCCGTTGCGCGACGGCATGCCGCGAACGGCATCGTTCGCCACGGCCGAACGCACCCTGACAAGAAGGCCGGCAAATCGGTATGACCCACCAGACAGCGTGTATGCCGAATGTGTAACCGCACCGCGTCCCGCCCCGCACGACGGCAAAGATGGTACGCCGTCCCTGACGCGGCAGGGCATGCCGCATACGGATCGTTGTCCTTGGGGCGGGTCGCATGAGCGGCGGTGACGTACGGCTGGTGACGGCCGCGGTCGCGGGTATCGCACTGGCGATCGTCATGATCGTGCGCGGCCGGCTACACCCCTTTATCGGCCTGTTGTGCGGCGCCTTCACGGTCGGGCTGCTCGCCGGACTGCCGCTGATCGACACGGCCAAGGCGGTACAGAAAGGGGTAGGCGACATCATCGGCGGCACCGGGCTGGTGGTATCGCTCGGCCTGTCGCTCGGCGCGATGCTGCAATTGTCGGGGGCGGCAGCGTCGCTCGCGACCGGCGCGTTGCGGCTGACCGGTCCGCGCGCGGCGCCATGGGCGACGCTCGGCATTGCGATCGTCATCGGTCTGCCGCTGTTCTTCGAAACGGGGCTGGTGCTGCTGCTGCCGATCGTCGTCGCGGCCGCGAAAGAAATGGCTGCCGATGCGGATCCGGCTGCACGGGACAGCGCCAAGTTGCGGCTGATCATGCCTGCGCTCGCCGGCTTGGGCGTGGTTCATGCGCTTGTGCCGCCGCACCCGGGGCCGTTGCTGGCCGTTGAGACGTTGAACGCCAATCTCGGGCTGACCATGTTGTACGGCACGCTGATCGCGATCCCGGTCGCGATCCTATCCGGGCCGGTGCTTGCGCGTTTCGTGACGCCGGGGATCAGACTGGCCGAGCCGGTCCCGAGCGATCCGATCAGCCAGCTTGCGACCCCATCCCGTAGCAGGGCGCTGTTCATCGTCCTGCTGCCGATCGCCCTGATCGCGGCGGGCGAACTCGGCAAGCTGGTGCCGGGCCTCAAAGGGTCGATGCTGCTCGACGCGGCGGCCAATCCCGTCATCGCGCTGCTTCTTGCCAATCTGCTGGCGATGCCACTCCTGTTCGGACGGCGCTTTCGGGAGGCGGGTGTCCAGGAGTCGATCTGGCATCAGACGATGGGTGCGGCCGGTGCGATCCTGCTCGCGATCGGTGCCGGCGGCGCGCTGAAGCAGGTGCTGGTCAGCGCCGGCCTGTCCGATCTGCTCGCCCGTACCGTCATGGCCTATTCGATATCGCCGTTGCTGCTTGGCTGGCTGATCGCGGTCGGCATCCGTCTGGCCGCAGGATCGGCGACCGTCGCCACGATCACCGCGGTCGGGGTGATGCCGGGCGTGGTTGCCGCCTCCGGCGCCGCACCGGAGCTGGTCGTGCTGGCGATCGGCGCGGGTTCGGTGTTCTTCAGCCATGTCAACGATCCGGGCTTCTGGCTGGTCAAGGGCTATATGGGCACCAGTACCGCGGACACCTTTCGGACATGGTCGCTGCTGGAAACGGTGATCTCGGTCGCCGGGCTCATCTTCGTTATCGGCCTCAGCTACATCGTCTGATCCGGGCGAGAACGGCCGCGCGCCCCGGACCAGAGAACGGCGGCCGGGGACGATGTTCTCAAGGCGCCTTCGATATGCGGACCTCCGATACGCGAAGCGAACCACCGCTCGCATTCAGGTTCAACCTCGCCGCATTCGATGGTGCCGTGATGCGTTCGGACAGCACGCCGTCACCATCGTTGACGAACACTTCGATCGAGGCGGTATCGAGGAAGATGCTGACCGTCACCCTGCCGCCAGCGGCGTCGCACGGGATGCTGCGATTCTGGCGCCACGCGGCATGGTCGGGTGCGTCGGGGCCGCTGGTGTCGCGCTTCACGAACAGCCGGTTGTCGCGCAGTTCGAAACCGATCTGCGTGAAATAGCCGTCGCCGCCACGCACCGACAGCCATGCCCCGCCCGGCCAGTCGGCTCCGACGCGCGACAGCGTCAGATCGATCCGCCCGGCAACGATTTCGGCGCCAGCGGGCCAGACATAGTCGCTGCCGTCGGTGATCGTCTGATCCGTGCCAATGACCGCCGTTTGGAAGACGCTGTTCTGCGCCGCGATCGGCGTCATGCGCAGGCGGGACGCGCCCCCGGCGGTGCGTTGCAGGCGGAGGTGCCGGACCATGCTCAGCTGCCCGCGATAGCCCGCGGGGGCGGACGACTGGTTGGCATAGGCCCAGTTGTTCATCCAGCCGATCGTCCATGCCCCGGCCAGCGGGTCGGCGGCCAGCGCATCCTGCCACGCCACCGCGGCATAATAATCGGCCCCGCCGTCGAGCCACTGGCCAGCCGCACTGTCCGCGGTGAAGCCGGTCCCGTCGAAGCTGCCGACCCAGTAATAGGTGCCGCCGGTAAAGCCGCTGCCCGTCCCGTCCCCACCGACGAGCAACACCCATTTGTCGACGCTCGTCGTCCCGTCCGCTTCGTACAGATGCAGCGGGAAGAGGTGTGAACATTCCATCACGCCGCCGACCAGCGTCGACAGGAAGCCGCTGGCATAGCTCCACTGCTTCAGATCGGCGGAGGTGTAGAAACCGATCTTCCCCTCCTCCGACAGGGTCATCACCCAGCGCGCCGTGGGCGCGTGCCAGAACACGGTCGGATCGCGGAACGGCTTGTTGCCTGGGAAATTGGGATGGACGATCGCGTGAAAGGCAAAGCTTGCCCCATTGTCGCGCGAATACCACAAGGCCGTCGACTGGTTCTGTCCGGCGGCGTTGTCGGCGGGCATCGTCGCCAGCGCGATCAGCGTGCCCGCCCCGAAGCCGGCGGTGTTGTTCGTGTCGATCACCGCGCTGCCGCTCCACACATCGCCGAACGAGGTCGTGCGCCGGGGGATCGACACGCCGCGATCGGTCCATGTGACCAGATCGGTCGAGGTCCAGCGCCGCCATTCGGTACCGCCGTTCGGCCAGGTCGGATTGTAGAGCGCCCACATCGTCCAGCCATCGCCGATGCGCACCGGACGCTGCGGATCGTTGATCCACCCGCCATCGGGCGCGGCGATGTGATAGCGGGGCCGGCCGCTGACGGTCGTGGCGGTCGGGGTCGGCGTCGGGCCGGGCGCAGGAGTCGGCGCCGGACCGGCGACGGAGACCAGTCCCCCGCCCCCGTCCCCCGATGCCCCGCAGGCGGGCAGGATGGGTAGGGTCGCGATCAGGCCGAGCGTCTGACGTCGTGAAACGATCGAATTCATGGCAAAAATCCTCTCCGCGCGCGGCGGATGGCCGCGCGGCATGGTTCGCGCGTCGCCTGTGCCGGCGGTTCGCGCGGGATGGTGGTAGTGCAAGCGCGACGGCGCGACGGTGCGCGCCGCTGCCGGGTGTTACATCTTGAAGCGGACGCCGAGGCTGAAATACCGGCCCTCGATCCGCAGGTCGCGGCCGAACGATTGGGTTTCGTTGTAGAAGCGGTAGTTCTTGAACGGCTGCGCCAGGATGTTGCTCACATTGGCGACCAGCGAGATATTCCTGAACGCGTCATAGCTGGCCGAAAAATCGAGGCGGGAGATCGGCTGCACCAATTCGCCCGCATATTGTTCTTCGTTGATGTTGCGATTGTAGCTGGTGACGTGACGCGACCGCCAGTTGTACGACAGCCGGGCCGAGATTCCGGCCTTTTCGTAGAAGCCGGTCAGGTTGTACGCCCATTTCGACAGGCCGGTGATCTCGACCTGACGATCGCCCTCGCCCAGCACCTGCGGCAACTGGTTGGTCCCGTCGAGATAGGTGACATTGCCCTGCACGCCGAACCCCGACAGGGCACCGGGCAGGAAGTCGAAGAAGGTCTGCAGCGACGCCTCGACGCCCTTGATCCGGCCGTCGCCGGCATTCTCCGGTCGGTTGAGCTGCACCCGGCCATAGACGGGATCGTTCACCACCTGCGTATAATAGCCGATGAAGCCGTTAAGATCGCGGTAGAAGGCAGCGACCGACGCCGATCCGTTCTTCGAGAAATACCATTCGAGCGATGCGTCGTAATTCTTGGACGTCAGCGGGCGGAGGTCGGGATTGCCGCCGAACCCGGTCGCGTCGAAGACCGGCGGCGTCCCATCCGGCCCGACGCTGTTACGGGTGATATTGATCGACGGGTTGAGCTGGCCGAAGCCCGGCCGGGTCCGCGTCTGGGTATAGCCGAGCCGCATCTGCCATTCGTTCGAGAAGCGGACCCGGGCGATGGCCGACGGCAGCACATCGACATAATTCTGCCGCGTGGTGCTCGGCACGATGCCGACCGTGCCGTCGGCGGCCTGCACCCGGCTGAACCCGCGATAGGTGCCGTCGGTATTGACGATGCGCGCGCCGACGGTGCCGTCGACCCGCACCCCGCCCACATCCATATCGAACTTGCCCTGGCCATAGGTCGCATAGCTCGCCTCGCTGGCGGTGAAGCCGCCCAGCGGATCGAACGGGATTTCCTCCGTCGCGAACTTCGTCACCGCCTCGCGGATGCCATTATCCCATGGGAACAGCACCGTCGCGCGCTGCACCGACTGCAACGCCAGCAGCCGCAGCGCCTCGCCATTGTCGCGTATCCCTTCGCGGCTGGGCGCCAGCCAGTTCTGGAACCGCTGCGGATCGCCGCGGAAGCCGTCGGTGATCAGGCCCAATGGGCCGCTCGGCAGGCTGTCGAGCGCGATGTTCAGCCCGGCGGTATAGGCATAGCGGTTATTGTTCTGCGAAGACGCGTTGCGGTCGCTGGCGCGAAATCCGAATTGCAGGCGCGGCAGCCATGCCCAGTCGGTTTCGAGGTCGAGGTCGACCCGACCCTGCACCCCGTCCCCCTTGGTCACGAAATCGCGCTGATAATAGCCGCGCCAGCGGGTGTTGGCGGGGTCGTCAATGGCATAGCCACCCAGGTCGAACACCGCCGATCCGCGCACGTCCCAGTCGACATTGATCGTCGGGGCCGAGGCGAGCTGCGCGTCGAGGCTGTATTCCGACGCCTGATACTTGCTGTTGGTATAGGCGAAGTCGCCCGACAGGATCGCGCGGCCGGTGGTCCATTTGAAACCGGTCGCCGCTTGCCACGTATCGGTGCGGTCATTCTGGGTCGAGCGATAGAATTCGGGGACATAGCCGCCAGTCTTGGTAAAGCTCGCGGCCTTGTCCGGCTCGCCCTCCACCAACACGACGTTGCTGAGCGTCGGGGCGACGCCGTTCGCGTCGCGGCGTTCGAAATTGACGTTGAACGCGTCGCGCAGCACCTCGCCACGATAGGCCTGCCACAGCCCCTCGGCGAAGAGTTCGAGGTTCGGGATCGGGCGCCACTGGATCGTCCCGTTCACCGCCGGGCGATGGCGTACGCCCTTTTCGTAGAAATTGCCGGCATTGGCGGGAAAGCGGAAATCATTGCCGACGCCGGGTGTCGTGACCGTCAGGTCGTCGGCAGCGTCGTTCGCCCCGAACCCGCGCGGCGAGATGACGGCGGAATCGGCATAGCGATCGGCGTTGCGATAGGTGGTGCGGACATAGCTGACGTTAATCAGCGCGCCGATCTCGCCGATGGGCGTATCCCAGCGCTTGGTCAGCAGCAGATTGCCCGCCGGGTCGAACGCCTTGGCCTGATCGTTGTACGATGCACGAAGCTCGCCTGCGATCTCGGTATCCTTGACGTCGAACGGACGGCGCGAGCGCAGATTGACGAGGCCGGCCAGCCCCGGTTCGATCAGGTCGGACGTGCCCGACTTATACACCTCGATCCCCGCCGCGACGCCCGCCGGAAAGTCCTGAAGATGCAGCACCCGGTCTTCGGCCGAGAAGAATTCGCGTCCGTTGAAGGTCGTGGCGACGTCGGGCAGCCCGCGCACCAGGATCACGCCGGCTTCGTCATTATAGCGCTGCACGGTAACGCCGGTGACGCGCGCGATCGCTTCGGCGGCGTTGTTGTCGGGCAGCTTGCCGATGTCGTTCGACACGATCGCGTCGACGATCGAGGACGAATTGCGCTTGATCTCCTGCGCCGATCCCAGCGCCGCGCGATATCCGGTGACGATGATATCGGCACCGCCGTCATTTTCCGGCGCAGCCTCCGCCTCGGCCTGCGCGGTGCCGTCCTGCGCGGCGGCAGGGATCGCGGCCAGCGGGATCAGCGCACTGGATGTCAAAAGGGCAAGCAAGGTCTTCGGCATAAATCCTCCCAGATTTCCGTTATTTTTATCGGTAATGGTCGTCGTGCTTCGGCCGGGCGTTCAGCCCGGTGCGATCGTCCCGGTCATGGCCGCGGTCCCCCGTTCATCGGCCATGCCTGCATCGTCAGCTTCGCGCTGCCGCCGCGCGCACTGGCGCTCCAGCGCAACTGCCCGCCGCCGCGAAAGAAGCGGTCGGTGATGGTGCGCGTGCCGTCGCCGACAAAGACTTCGAGGATCGACTGGTCGGCCAGCACCCGCAACCGGACGCGCCTGCTCTTCAGGTCGACCGGCGCGACATGGCGGTTGGCGAAGCCGTCGTGAAAATGCGGCCCCGACCGGGTACGGTCGACGAACACCTCGTCCACCCCCGGATTCACCCCGACCAGCGTCTGATAGCCCTGTTCGTCGGTCAGCGCGATCGTGACCTGTTCGGCGGTGCCCGTTTCGAGGTCGAGCATCAGATCCGCCGAACCGCCCGCGACCGGCAGGTCGACCGGCGTCTCGCCCAGCGTACCGGCGAACGCCTGCGACGCGCCCCGCAGGCTCGCCACCTCGCGCACCGGCGCCTGCGCGATGCGATAGCCGGCCGGCGTCTTCTTCAGCGTCACCTCGCGCGGCACCGTCATCAGCCCGCGCGCCGGCCAGGTCGGGATCGCCTCGGCATAGCGCCAGTCGTTCGCCCATCCGATCCAGATCCGGCGCGGGTCGTCCTTGGGCAGGTCGTTCCATGACACGGCGGCATAGAAATCCGCGCCGTAATCCATCCACTGCGCCTCGCCCGGCCAGCCGGGAACGGGTGTGAAGCGTCTGCCGTCGAAATCGCCGACGAAATACTGACCGCCCGAACCGCCGCCCGCGGCATTGTCGCCCAAATTGATGCCCAGCACCCAGCGCTTCTCGCCGGGCGCGCCGCCCTCGACCGGCAGTTCGAACAGGTCGGGACATTCCCAGTTCTTGCCGCGCCCGCCGGCCGGTCCGAAGCTGCTGGCGAAACTCCATTGCTTCAGGTCGGGTGAGGTGAACAGCACGGCGCGGTTCTCCAGCGCCATCACCGCGACCATCACCCAACGCTTCGTGGCTGCGTGCCAGAACACCTTGGGATCGCGAAACTCGGGCGATCCGACGCTCAGCACCTCGCCATGCACCGTCCACGTCCGGCCGCGGTCATTGCTATAGGCGACATATTGCGACTGCAGCTTCGCCTTCGGGTTATGGCCGGTATAGATCGCGACCAGCGGCGGCTTGCCGTTCCTGCCGAACCCGGTCGTGTTGTTCCAGTCGACCACTGCGCTGCCCGAAAACGCCATGACGTCGGCGGTTTCGGGGATGGCGATCGGCAGTTCCTCCCAATGCACCAGATCGCGGCTGACCGCATGGCCCCAGTTCATATGGCCCCAGCGGTCGCCATGCGGATTATACTGGAAGAACAGATGATATTCCCCGTCATAATAGACGAGGCCGTTGGGGTCGTTCATCCAGTTGCGCGCGGGCGCGAAGTGATAGGTCGGGCGCGGATCGGGCCGCTGGGCCGATGCAGCGGTGGCAAGGGCAAGGCCGGTCATGGCGAGGATCGCGAGCCGCTTCATACCGCCCGCCCCTGCAGGTCCATGTCCTCCAGCGCGACACCGTTGGTCTCGGGCATCACCCGCACCGTCCACAGCAGCTGCAACAGCATCATCGCGCCGAAAAAGGCGAAGACCCATCCACCGACCGCGCTCGCCACGATCGGAAACAGCCAGGTGATCGCCGCCGCCGCGACCCAATGGGTCGTCGATCCCAGCGCCTGGCCCTTGCCGCGCACGGCGCTCGGGAAGACTTCGGAGATGAAGACCCAGATCACCGCGCCCTGGCTGATCGCGAAGGCGGCGATGAAGGCGAGCAGGCCGCCGAGGATCAGCGTGCCGTTCGGAACGCTGCGCTCGAGCTGCCATCCGACCAGCAACAGCGCGGCGGCGCAGACGATCGATCCGACGAACAGCAGCGGGCGGCGGCCGAACCGGTCGATGAAGAACAGGGCGGCGACGGTGAACAACAGGTTCGTGCCGCCGACCGCGATCGACTGGAGCAGCGCGCTGTCCGCCCCGGCGCCGGCCAGTTCGAAGATGCGCGGCGCATAATAGAGCAGCGCGTTGATGCCCGACAGCTGGTTGAACATCGCAATGGCGATCGCGCAGGCGACCGGGAAGCTATGCGCCGGCTGGAACAGCCGTGCGTCGGCCTGTCCGGCGTCGCGCCGTTCGGCGGCTTCGATCCTCGCCAGTTCGGCCTCGGGATCGAGGAACCCTAGCCGCGTCATCACCTGCGTCGACTTCGCCCGTTCTCCCTGCACCGCCAGCCAGCGGGGGCTTTCCGGCAGGAGGAAGGTCACGGCGAGGAACAGCGCGGACGGCACCGCGACGATGCCGAACATCCAGCGCCACGCCGTTTCGGGCGGAAGCGCCTGCGCGATCAGATAGTTGCTGAGGAACGCGATCAGGATGCCGAGCACGATGTTCAGCTGGTTCATCGCCACCAGCCGCCCGCGAAACTTCGCGGGCGATACTTCGGCGATATAGATCGGCGTGACCACCGACGCCGCGCCGATGGCGAGGCCGCCGAGGAAGCGGAAGGCGATCAGCATCGGCCAGCTCTGTGCGAGACCCGTGCCCAGCGACGACACGACATAGGCGATCGCGACCGACAACATGATCGCCTTGCGCCCATAGCGATCGGCGGGCGCGCCGGTGACCAGCGACCCGATCACCGTCCCGATCAGCGCCGATGCCACGGTGAAGCCGAGCGACGCATCGGTCAGCGCGAAACGTTCCTGCAACGCCTGTGTCGCGCCCGATATGACGGCGGTGTCGAAGCCGAACAACAGCCCGCCCAGCGCCGCCCCCGCCGCGCTCAATATGATGGCGGTCGTCGCCCGTGCATCGTCCACATCCTGCCGGGTGTCCGGCGTCGCGATGCTATGCATCGACCGTCTCCTTGTTCGCATGAAAGGGTTCGGCCATGCGCCAGTGCATCGGCCATTGGCGGGTCGCCGTCCGGTAGGCGAGCGCCAGCGCACCGGTCAGCCCCGCCGAAGCGCCCGCCGTCGGCGCGGCGATATAGTCGTCCATGTCGATCGTCCGCATGCTGGCGTCATAGCCGGCGAGCCGGGCGACCAGCGCCGCACGCACGCGGGCATACATGGGCGGCTGCATCACCCCGCCACCGACGATGATCCGATCGGGGCGGATGACATAGGTAAGCGTCGCGCACAGAGCGGCGATATAGTCCGCCTCGATCGGCCATGCGGGGTGATCGGCCGGAAGCCGTTCCGCCGGCACGCCCCAGCGCGCGGCCATCGCCGGTCCGCAGGCCAGTCCTTCGAGGCAATCGCCATGGAACGGGCAGATACCGGCAAAGCCGTCGTCGCCGGGCGCACGCGGCACGGCGATATGCCCCGCCTCGGGATGGTTCGCGCCGCCATGCGGCACGCCGCCGATCAGCAGCCCGACCCCGATCCCGGTGCCGATGGTGACATAGCAGAAGCTGTCGAGCCCCTGGCCGCTGCCGAACAGGCGCTCCCCCACCGCGGCGCAGTTGACGTCGGTGTCGAGCGTTATCGGCGCTTCGACCGTCTGCCGCAGATGACCGAGCAGGTCGATATTCTCCCAACCCGGCTTCGGGGTCGAGGTGATGTGCCCGTAATCGCCGGCAAGGGGGTTGAGCGACAACGGTCCGAAGCTGCCGACCGACACGGCCGACAGGTCGCCGTGAACGCGCTGCGCATCGCGGAAAAACGCGCTGGCCGCGCCCAGCGTCTCGACAGGAGTCGTGGTCGCGATCCGGGTTTCGGCGAGGATCTTGCCATCGCGGTCGGCGACGGCGCACAGGAACTTGGTGCCCCCCGCCTCGATCGCGCCGAGCAGCAGTGGCTCGCTCACCACTCGTATCCCGCCGGTCCTGCACGCTGCAAAATCGTCGCCATCGTCACTCTCCCATCATCTGCCGCTGTTACGGTCGATGGCACTAAATCTACTAGTGTGATTTAGTTGGTCAAGGGCGAATTTTTCGCCTTTTCAACAGTTTGGCGCACAATCGTTTGTGGTTAGCGATACCAGAGGGTTTTCTTTGGCTGCCGTCGCACTCCCAGATTTAGTCAGCCGCGCTTGAACAAGCTGCTGAGATCAGGCGCATATTGCGCGTGGAGCGGCAACAGTCCCGCGCCGATCGCCGCTGCCTGTCGTCCCAGCGTGCCGATTCGCAATTCGGGTGCGAAGAAATCGGGCGGGGCATGTTCGCCCAGCTGCCGTTCGACCATCGCCGCGATCTCGGCCAGTTCCTCCGGCGGCAGGGATCCGTCGAGGATGACCGCCTCGAGATCGAGCAGGCTGTTCGCGCCGGAGATCGCGAACGCCAATGCCTCGGCACATCGCCGTCGCCAGCCCTCCAACGCGCCCGGGGTGGTCGCCCGATCCCGGTCATAGAGCGACGCATGGTGGATCAGCGAATCGCGCCGCCCCCCCGCCAGGACCGGCATCGACGCCAGCGCGCCGGCATTGCCATGCCGCCCCTGCACCACCTGCCCGCCGAGGACGAGGCCGCCGCCGACAAAGGTGCCGAGGTTGATGAGCAGATAGTTCTGGAGATCGGCCCCCGCCCCGCACAACAGATGCGCCAGCGCCGCCGCATTGCCGTCATTGTCGAAAAAGGTCGGCCATTGCAGCCCGGCACGCAACCGGTCGGCAACGTCACCGCGGCGCCATTCCTCGGCCTGATCTTCCGAAATGCCGAGTTCGTCGCGCCATTCGCCCAGAAACCACGGCATCGCGATGCCGATGCCCAGAAAGGTACTGGGATCGCGCAGCGACGCCGGCAGATGTTCCTGCAGGAACCGGTCGATCCGTTCCACGGCCAGGTCGATGGTCGGAAAGGCGCCGGCATCGCAACGGACCGCACGCTGCTGCCCGTCAAAGTCGAGCGACACCAACGTCATCGCGTTGCGGCCAATCTCCACGCCGACCGTATAGCCGCGCGCGCCGTTGATCCGATAGACCGTGGCCGGCTGCCCCATGCCACCGGTGCGCTTCTCGGCTTGAAACAGCAATCCGTCGCTGTCGAGTTCGTCGATGATCCGGACCACGGCCTGCGGCGACAGTCCCGTCAGCCGTGCGATCTCGGCCTTGGACGCGCCGTTCGATCGCCGGATCGCCGACAGGATCAGCCGTTCGTTATACCGGCGCATCCCACTCGCGTTCGTGCCCTTTCGCACCATATGCATATGGGCATCCGCTCCATTTCGGCCTTCGTTATCGCCTTGTGATACACAAGATTTCGCGGGGAGTACCGTTTCGTGCCGTAATTTATGTCCGCGGCCGGCGGGCCGTCAGTGCAAACTCAGCGCCTTGCGCACGCCATCCCACGCGACGAACTTGAAATTCTGCGTCTCGGGCGCGTTGTCGCCATCCTGCGCGACGAACAGGCCGTGGCGCAGGCCCGGGCCGAAATCGCCGGGCATCAGGTCGATGCCATCGGTCTCGCTGGTTCCGTCGATCACGCCGCCGCCGATGCGGAAGCGACCGGCATAGCTGACGTCAGGCAGGCGATAGAGAGTGTAGGCGTTGTCGCCTTGGCTGCTGACGACCAGATAGCCGCCGGTACGCCCTTTGGGTGCCAGTGCGAGCCCCTCGGCATCGGCGACCAGCGTCGTGCCGTCGACCCTGGCGATCGCCGTGCCAGTGACCGGCGCGGCGGGATCGGCGGCGAAGCGCCACAGGCCGACATCTTCCTCGGCGACATAGAGCGTGCCCGTCCGGTCGTCGACGACGCAGCCCTCGGCCTGGGTACCGACCTTCATCGAACGGACGGTGCGGACGACCGGAGTGGCGCCACGGGTGTCGATCGATACCTGATCGATACGCCCGTCCTTCATCACGACGAAGCCGAACAGCGCCTTGTCGGCCATGCGGGTCCACAGGCACATGCCATAGGCCTCGCCCGGACCGACCGGATAACGTCCCATCGGCACCAGCTTCTTCGCCACCGTATCGAGCGTGAACAACGCGACATGTGCCTGCGCCTCATCCGCCCGGTCGCTGGCGGCGGCGATGACCCGGCCGCCAATCTCGCGCAGATCGACATTGTTCAGCCGCCCGGCGGGGGTGAAGCTCAGCCTTTTGCCCGACAGTGCATAGACATGGATGCCGGCTTTCTTGTCGGTGCCGATCACCAGACTGTCGGCAGGGTTGCGCCGGTTGCGCCAGATGGCGGGATCGTCGGCGGCGTCGGCAGCGGTGTCGACCGGATCGGTCTCCGCCACCGCCGCCACCAGCGGCACTGCGCCCGGCGTCGTCGCCGGCGGTGGCGTCACCGCGCACCCGCCGAGCAGCAGCGCTGCGACAGTCGCTCGCCGCATCAGAAGTTCACCCGCACACCAGCCTGATAGCGGCGACCGAAGCTTTCACGCTCGATCGTGTACTGGGTGTTGCGGACATAGCGACGGCCGGGGCCGTTCAGCAGGTTGCTGAAATTGCCGAACAGCTCGACGTTCGCATTGATCGCATAGCGGACCGATGCGTCGAGTTCATTATCCTTCGCCCAGTAGAAGTCGCCGCCATCGACGCCGCGGACGACGCCGTTGATGTTCTGGAAATCGCCCAGTTCGTCGAGCCAGCGCGAGCGGTTCTGATACTGGACCCGCGCCGAGAAGCCGTATTTCTCGTAATAGGCACCGATATTGTAGACCGCATCCGACGCACCGGGCAGCGGCACGCGACGGCCATCGGGGGTTTCCGCACGGCTGCGGTTGAGCGTCGCGTTCAACTGCACGCCGAAGCCGCCAACCCATTCGGGCAGGCCGAGATCGGCAACGAACGGATCGAGCTGCTGCTGGATCGCGCCTTCGATACCGAGGATCGAGCCGTTGCCGCCATTGTCGATCGTCGCGAAATCATATTGCGACCGGTCGACGCCGCCAAAGTTCAGGATATCGCGGCCGAAGGTGCGGCTGGTGTCGAACAGCACGTCGCGCAGCCGCTTGTAATAGGCACCGAACGACAGGAAGCCGCCGGTCGACCCGTAATATTCGACATAGGCATCGACGCCCATCGCCTTTTCGGGCTTCGCATCGGGGTTGCCGCCCGAAATCGTCAGGTTGGCGTCGTTGAAGGTCAGGTTGGGACGAAGCTGGTCGTAATCGGGCCGCGCCGCACCGGTGCTGAACGACAGCCGCGCCTTCATCTGGTCGCTGACGTCGTAATTCACGTGCAGGCTGGGATAGACCAGCGTCAGGTCGCTCTTGGCGGTCAGCGGGGTGAAGGTCGTGCCGTTGGGGGTCGCGAACGCCGAGGAGGTGTTGCGGATATGCTCGATCCGCGCGCCGCCGACGACATTGCCCCAATCGGTGACGACCGTCGCCATCGCATAAGCCGAATAGATGCGTTCGTTCACGTCATAGAGATTGGCGGTCTGGTCGCGATAGGTTCCGACCGTCTTTGCCCGGTCGACCAGGTCGAGGATCTGGTCCCTGCCGAAATACTGGAAGGTGTAGCCGAGCGGAATCTGACCCTGGAACCCGCCGGGGATCGCGATCTGGCCGTAACCGGTCGGGATGTTGGCAGCGGTGAACTGTGCCGCGCTGTTGAGTTCGAGCAGGCGTTCGTCGACCGACTTGGTCCGATCGTCGAAGCGCAGCCCGACCGCGAAGGTCGTCTTTTCCCCGAACAGGCCGTCGACGTCATGCTGCAGGTCGATCCGCGCGGTGTACGCATCGGTCGTGTCGGCGGCGAGCAGCGAACGCAGGCGGCTGAGCGAACGCGGGAAATCCTCGATCGCGGTCACCCGGTCGCCGCGGGCGAAGGTGCCGTTGGCGTTGCGGATGGTGCGGAACAACTGCACCCGCGCCAGCTGCGGATCGGTCAGGTCATAGCCGACGGTCAGGCGGTTGGCAGCATTCGCGCCGTTGGTGCCGAAGGACGGGCTGTCGTAATTCAGCTGCGCCGGCTGCGTCCTGTCGTCGATCGACCGGGTATAGTTGGCGCGCCACGACACGCGCCACGTGTCGAGATCATGGTCGCCGCCCAGCGTGTTGGTGAACACCGACTGTTTGTAGGCGCGCACGGTGAAGTTCGAATTAAGGTCGATGCCATAGACGGTGCCGCGCAGCGGGGTGTTGCCGGTGCAGATATCGGCATAGCCGGTCGTGCCGGCAGCGGGCGTGGCGTTGACCGCGCAGGCGGCGGTGGCGTTTGACAGGCGCGACTGCTGATCGTCGAGGTCGAAGATATAGTTGTTGCGCTGTTCGTCGTCCTGGAACGCCGAATAGATGGTTTCGGCGAAGATGCGGTGATCGCTCGACGGCTTCCAGTCGATCCGCGTCGACAGCGCGTAATTCTTGCGGACGAGGCGATAGAGCTTGTTCTCGGTCTCGCGCGCCCAGATACGGTCGGCGAAGCCGGGCCGCGCGTCCTGCGCGACGGTTTCCCAGTCGGTTTCGAAATTGTCGGTGACCATGCCGCGCCGGTACAGGCTGGCCGAGGACGACACGGCGAACTCGCCGATGCCGGTGTCGAACCGGTCGGACACGACCAGCGACCCTTCGAACTCACGCCGTTCGCCCAGTTCGACGAGGCCGTAACCCGCCTTGCCCGCGACATGGAAACCGCTCTGGTCGAAGCCCGAACGGGTGATGATATCGACATTGCCCGAAATGGTCTCGCCGACCATGTCCGGCGTCACCGCCTTGCGCACGATGATCTGCTTGGCGATCGCCGAAGGGATCGAATCGAACCGTGCGGCGCGGCCTTCCGGACTGACGACGTTGACGCCATCGAACGACAACGTGGTCCAGCGCTTGGGCGCGCCGCGCAGGTTCACGTAGCGCGCCTGGCCCTGATCGCGCTCGACGCCGACGCCGGGCAGGCGGCTGATCGCCTGCGCGATATTCTGGTCGGGCAGGCGGCCGACCGCGTCGGATGCGATGACCGAGACGAGCGCAGTGCTGTTGCGCTGGATTTCGAGGGCGGCAGCTTCGGATTCGGCGATCGGGCGGCTGCCGCGCACGACGATTTCCTGCTCGCCATCCTCGGGCGCGGCGGGATCGGCGGCGACCGACACTTCTTCGACCGGATCGGCCAGCGCGGCGGCGGGCAGGAATGCGGCGCCCGCCAGCAGCGCACGCACGACGACGGCCCGCGAGGACCGGGCGAAGATACCAACCATGTAAGAAAGCCCCTTTTTAGGGGAGCGTTGACCGCTCCCGCCTTGGGGCTGCCCCTGACGGCAGGGCGTGAAACGACGATTACGGAGGCGTTACGTAATCATTACAGGACCGGCTGTTGCCGATCGGCAACAGCCGGCGGGGTAACCTATCCCTCGACCTGATCGAGATAGGCGCCATAGCCCTCCGCTTCCATCGCGTCCTTGGGGACGAAGCGCAAAGCGGCCGAATTGATGCAGTAGCGCAGGCCGCCACGATCGCGCGGCCCGTCGGGGAAGACATGGCCGAGATGGCTGTCGCCGCCCGCCGACCGGACCTCGGTGCGGACCATGCCGTGCGTCGTGTCGCGCAGTTCGGCGACATTGGCGGGTTCGATCGGCTTGGTGAAGCTCGGCCAGCCGCAATGCGAATCGAACTTGTCGGCCGACGCGAACAGCGGCTCGCCCGACACGATGTCGACATAGATGCCGGCACGCTTCTCGTGGAGATATTCGCCGGTACCGGGGCGTTCGGTGCCGCTCTGCTGCGTCACATAATATTGTTCGGGGGTGAGGCGGGCGAGCGCCTCCTCGGTCTTGCGATAATCGGTCATGCTGTCGTTCCTTCGTTACCGCCTAGATGGGGCCGAACCGGCCCCACGCAACCGGATCAGAACAGCTCGCCAAGGAACGCGACGACCGATGCCCACGACCGGCGATCGGCATCGGCGTCATAGGCCATGCCATTTTCCGGCGCGGCGGCATGGGGGTTAGTGAAGGCGTGCATCGCCCGGCCATGCGCATGCAATTGCCAGTCGGCGCCGCGGTCGCGCATCTCCTCGGCGAACGCCAGCACCTTGTCGGGCGCGGCCATCGGGTCCTGCCAGCCATGTTCGACCAGCACTTTCGCCGCGATCGGGCCATCGGTCGACAGATCGTTGCCGTCGAGCATCCCGTGCAGGCTGACCACGCCGAGCACGCCGTCCGCCCCGCCGCGCGCGAGGTCGAGAACGCACAGCCCGCCGAAGCAATAGCCGATCGCCGCCATCTTGGTCCCATCGACCCGGTCGAGCGACGCCGCGAACGTCGCTGCCGCCCGCATGCGCCGCAACAGCGCGGCGCGATCGGACAGGAACGGGCCGATCAAATGGCTGTTGTCGCCCGCCGGATCGCCCTGCACCTCCTTGCCGAACATATCGATGGCGATGCCGACATAGCCGAGTTCGGCGAGGCGCTCGGCAGTCTTGTGCTCGCCCTCGCCCCGTCCGGCCCATTGGTGCGCGATCAGCACGGCCGGGGCCGGACCGTCCGCCGCCGGGAAGGCGATGCCCGCCTGCAACACCGTGTCGCCATCGCGATAGTCGAAATACGCAATCGTCATTCTTCGCCTTCCTTCTCGATATTGCCGCCTGAACGGTCGATAGCAACGGGGGGTTGCGCAAGCACGGCGCCTCTTCGTACGATGCCGACGAAGCGCCGAAATACAGGCGCGATCACAGGAGGTTGAGCGATGCGCATGATGTTGGCGACCCTGTTGGCGGCAACCGCCACCGCCACCGTGGCACAGGAGGCGCCCATGCTGGGCGCCAGCAACCACGCGGTCGACGTCGCCCTCGCCCCGCCCGCCGGTGCCCCGACCTTCGCCGACGAGTTTGCGGGCAAGCGGATCGATCCGGCCCATTGGCGCTTCGACACCAGCCGCAATCGCGACGGCTGGTACAATAACGAGGCGCAATATTACGCGCCCGCCAACACCCCCGCCAATGCCCGCATCGCCGACGGCGCGCTGGTGATCGAGGCGCGGCGCGAAAAGCCAAAGGGTAGCGATTCGGGCGGGCAGGACTATACCTCCGCCCGGATCGTCTCGACGAAGCCGATGGGCTATGGCTTCTACGACATCCGTGCGAAGCTGCCGTGCGGGCGCGGCATCTGGCCGGCGCTGTGGATGCTGCCGCCCGACGGCAAATGGCCCGACGAGGGCGAGATCGATATCCTCGAACTGGTCGGCTACGAACCCGATCTGGTCCATGCGACGCTGCACACCGGTGCGTTCAATCATGCGAAGGGCACGCAGCGTGGGGGCACGCGCCGGATGACCGACGTCTGCGGCCAATGGCATAATTACCAGCTCGACTGGACGCCACAGGCGATCACCATCGGCGTCGACGGGCGCGGCTATATGCGCGTCGCCAACGATCAGCCGGGCGGACGCGCGGCTTGGCCGTTCGACCGGCCGTTCAACCTCATCCTGAACGTCGCGGTCGGCGGCGACTGGGGCGGCAAGATGGGCATCGACGACAGCAAGTTTCCGCAATCGATGCAGGTCGATTATGTCCGCTACTGGCGGCGCTGAACCACGACCAGCTCGCCACAGGCGGGGATGAAATCGACCGCGCGCGTCACGGGCTGCCCGGCGAGCAGCGCGCGCAGCGTCGCGATCGGCCCGCCATGCGCGACGACCAGCACGCACGGACGCTCGGGCAGGGCATGCCATGCCGCCAGCACCCGCTCGGCAAGGTCGCGCCCGCTCTCTCCGCCGCCGGGACGATAGTCCGGCTCGGTCATCATCCGGTCCATCTCTGCGCCCGTCTCGCGCCAGATCGCGTCCCACGACCGGCCCTCCCATGCGCCGAAATCGCGTTCGAGCCAGCGGGGATCAGTGGTGATCGGCACCTCGCGGCCGCGCGCAACGTGCTCGGCCAGCTTCCGGGTCCGGATCGCGCCCGAATGGACGATCGCGTCGATCGGAGCAGCGGCAAGGTCGGCGGCAATCCGCGCGGCCATTGCTTGCCCCTCCCGGCTCAACCCCATGTCGGACCGACCATAGCAACGCCCCTTCCACGCAGTCGCGACCGGCGGATGGCGCAGCAGCAGCACCTTCACCGTGCGGCGACCGCCAGCAACAGCGCCAGCTGCCCCATCGCCGCCGCGAAGCCGAGGCAGTCGCCGGTACTCCCGCCGATCCGGGCGAGCAGGAACCGCCGCAACCAGAGCAGCAACGGGAGCATCGCGGCAATCGCCGCACCGGTCGCGCCGGGTTGCAGCCACAGGATCGGCGCGAGGCCCGGCAGCGCCAGCACCGCCGCCAGCGCCAGCCGCCCCGGCGGCATCCGTCCGGCGCGCACCGCCATCCCCGCCCCGCTGCCGACCGGGGCGACGATCGCCGCCAGCGTCACCGCGCACAGTCGCCCCGCCGTCGCCGCACCGACGATCGCCGCCACCGCGACCGGCGCGGGCAGTGCGACGATCGCGGCGATGCGCAGCACGACGCTCAGCCCCAGCCCCAGCGCGCCATAGCTGCCGATGCGGCTGTCCTTCATGATCGTCAGCGCGCGTTCGCCGCTGGCCGTGCCGCCGAACGCGTCGCAGAAATCGGCGACCGCATCCTCGTGAAACGCGCCGGTCAGCACCGCCTCGACGATCAGCGCGAGGATCGCGGCGACCAGCGGCGGCCAGAACCAGCCGGCGACGACGAACACGCCCGCCGTCACCGCGCCGATCAATGTGCCGACCGGTGGCAGCCACGCCATCGCCCGCGCCAGCCCCGCCGCCGCCTGTTCACCCGTCAGCCGGTTCAGCATCGGCACCGGCAGGCGCGTCAGGAACTGGACCGCCAGCAACGGCGCGGCCCAGCGCGGCACCTCAATCGGCACGATCCGCCCCGATCTGGTCGAGCCGCACCACGTCGTTGAGCAACGCCGCCGCCGCATCGAGCAGCGGCAGCGCAGTCAGCGCGCCGCTGCCCTCGCCCAACCGCATCGCCCATTCCAGCACCGGCGCCAGCCCGAGCGCGGCGAGCGCCGCACCATGCCCCGGTTCGGCCGAACGATGCCCGGCGATCATCGCCCGTACGCTGCCGGGAGCAAGCCGTTCGGCGATCAGCGCGGCGGCGGTGCTGACATAGCCGTCGAGCAGCAACGTCACCCCCCGCGCCGCGCCGGTGGCATAGAAACCCGCCATCGCCGCAATCTCATAGCCGGCGACCGACGCGATCGCTTCGCGCGGATCGGGCATCGCCTGTGCGCGCGCCGTCGCAGCGGCCACCACGCCGCGCTTGGCGGCCAGCACCGCATCGTCCGCCCCCGCCCCGCGCCCGACCGCCGCTGGCGGGTCGATCCCGGTCAGCAGCGCGGTCAGGCAGGCGGCGGGGGTGGTGTTGCCGATCCCCATCTCGCCCGCGATCAGCAGCACCGCGCCTTCGTCGATCGCGCGCATGGCTTCGTCGGCTCCGACCGCCCATGCCGCATCGAACTGCGCCACGGTCATCGCCGGCCCGGCCCCGAGCGGTTCGGTGCCATCGGCCACCCGCGCGTCGCGAAAGAACGCCGGTCCATCGACCCGCGCGCCGATCATGCCGACATCGACCAGCCGCAGCGGACAATCGGCGGCACTGGCCAGCGCGTTGCTGGTGGCGCGGCCCGACAGGATCGTCGCGACCATCATCGCCGTCACCGCGGACGGCCATGCCGACACCCCCTCCGCGACACAGCCATGATCGGCAGCGAACAGCACGGCGCGGCGCGGCGAGGTCCGCGCATCGATCCGCCGCTGGGTCAGCGCCAGTTCGGTCGCCAGCGCCTCCAGCCGCCCCATCGCCCCGCGCGGCTTGGCCAGCGCATCCAGATGGGCGCGAATGTCGTCGATCATGGTGCCTCCCCGGCAATGTCCAGCAATGCGTCGATATCGAGCGCCGCTTCGAGCGCAGCCGCCACCCCGTCGAGCGCGGCATCGATCGCCTCGCGCCGGTCGAGCGGATCGCCCGCCGCGCCGATCCGCGCCAGCAGGCTGGCGCGCGCGGTGGCTGCGTCGAACAGGCCGTGGACGTAGCAGCCGGCGATCTGCCCGTCGCGCGCGACCGCCCCGTCGGGCGAGCCATCGGCAAATCGAAGAAACGGGAGCGTACCCGGCGCGACGGTCGTGACGCCGGCATGGATCTCATAGCCCGCAAACGCCGCCCCGTCGGCCAGCTTGCCGGTCGCCGGACGCGTCGTCTTGTTGCCCGCGATCACCGTCTCGACCGGCAGCAGCCCCAGCCCCGCGACCTGCCCCGCCACTCCCTCGATCCCGTCCGGGTCGGCGATGCCGGTCCCGAGCATCTGATAGCCGCCGCAAATGCCGATCACCTGTCCCCCGCGCCGGACATGCGCGGCAAGGTCGATATCCCAACCCTGTTCGCGCAGGAAAGCAAGGTCGGCGATCGTCGCCTTGGTCCCGGGCAGGATCACCAGCGCGGCATCGCCCGGCAGCGGCTGGCCCGGCGGGATCATTCGCAGCCGGACCGCGGGATCATGCGCCAGCGCGTCGAAATCGTCGAAATTGGCGATGCGCGACAACATCGGCACCGCGATCAGCGGCCCCTCGCCGCTCTCACCGCCCCGCCCCAGCGCCACCGCATCCTCAGCCGGCAGCCGCGCGGCGTCGGTCAGCCACGGCACCAGCCCGATATCGCGCCAGCCGGTCCGCGCCACGATCTCGGCGCGACCGTCGTCGAACAGCGCCGGGTCGCCCCGGAATTTGTTGACCAGAAAGCCGCGGATCATCGCCGCATCGGCCGGGTCGATCACCGCCTGCGTGCCGACCAGCGCCGCGATCACCCCGCCGCGATCGATATCGCCGGCCAGCACCACCGGCACGCCTGCCGCCCGCGCAAATCCCATATTGGCGATGTCGCCCGCGCGCAGGTTGATTTCGGCGGGCGATCCCGCGCCCTCGACCACGACGATATCGGCCTCCGCCGACAGCCGGCGATAGGCGGCGACGACCTGGCCGAGCAATTCCTCGCGCCGCCGCCGATAATCGCCTGCCGCCATCGTGCCCGCCACCCGTCCGGCGACGACCAATTGCGACGTGCGGTCACTCTGCGGTTTCAGCAGCACCGGGTTCATGGTCGTGGTCGGCGGCACGCGACACGCCATCGCCTGCAGCGCCTGCGCCCGGCCGATCTCGCCGCCATCGGCACAGACGGCGGCGTTGTTCGACATATTCTGCGCCTTGAACGGACGCACGCGCAGGCCCCGATTGGTCAGCAGGCGGCACAGCCCGGCGACCAGCACCGACTTGCCGACGTCCGATCCGGTGCCCTGAATCATCACCCCAGCCATGGGACGATCCCGACCAGCATCCATAGCAACAGGCAGGCCGTCCGGTAGATGCGAAGCGCGCGCAGCAGATCCCCGGCATCAGGCAGCGGTCCGTCACCTAGCACCGCGCGGTGCGCCGGCTCGCCATCATAGCTCACCGCGCCGCCCAGCCGCTGTCCCAAGGCTCCCGCCATCGCCGCTTCGGGCCAGCCGCCATTGGGCGAGGCATGGGCGGGCGCATCGCGACGCATCGTTTGCCAGCCGCCCTGTCCGGCCAGTGCGATCAGCACGCCCGCGATCCGCGCCGGTACGAAATTGACGAGGTCGTCGGCCCGCGCCGCCGCCCAGCCGAACGCCGACAGGTCCGGCGTACGATGCCCGACCATCGAGTCCGCAGTGTTGATGGCCTTCACTGCGAACAGCCCCGGCAGGCCGAACAGCAGCAGCCCCAGCGCGGGCGCGACCACCCCGTCGCAAAAACTCTCCGCCAGACTTTCGATCGCCGCCGTCGCCACCCCGGCTTCGTCCAGCGTGTCCGTATCGCGCCCCACGATCATCGCCACCGCGCCGCGCGCCGCCGACAGATTGCCGGCTGCCAGCGGGGTCGCCACCGCCGCGACATGATCGTGCAGGCTGCGCTGCGCGAGGCCGGTCGTCGCCACCGCCACGGTGACGATCGTCCCCAGCCGCTCGATCGCGAGGCCGAGCACGACCGACAGCGCGACCAGCAGCACGACCAGCGCCACCCCCTCCAACCGACGCCGCCGGTTCCAGCGCCGCTCGAACCCGTCGATCAGCGCGCCGACGCCCATCACCGGATGCCACCAGCGGCGCGGGTAACCGACCGCCGCCTCGACGATCAGCGCGGCGAGTGCGATCACCGCGCGACCGGCAGGATATAGCGATGGCCCTGCGGCGTCCGGCCGATCTCGACCTCGATGCCATAGGCCTCGGCGATGGCCGGCGCGGTCAGTACCGCATCCGCCTCGCCGCTCGCCACGATCCGCCCGTCCTTCAGCAGCACCGCGTCGTCCGCCACCCGCGCCGCCAGATGCAGGTCGTGCAGCACCAGCACCACGCCGCGCCCGCCCGCCGCCACCCCGCGCAACCGCGCCAGCACGTCCAGCTGGTGCGCGGGGTCGAGGCTCGCGAGCGGTTCGTCGGCCAGCAGCCAGTCGGGCTCGCCGGCCAGCACCCGCGCCAGCAGCGCCCGGCCCCGCTCGCCCCCCGACAGCCGCTCGACGCCCCGGTCGGCCAGCGCGGTCATATCGGTCGCCGCCAGCGCCGCCGCGACCGCATCGCGATCGGCCTGCGTCTCGCCCCATCGCCCGCGATGCGCGAACCGCCCCAGCCCGACCAGCGTTTGAACATCGATATCCCAATGCACATCCGCCGATTGCGGCAACAACCCGATCGCCCGTGCCCGTGCGCGCCGGTCGATCGCCTGTACATCGGTGTCGCCCAACCGTGCCGCGCCCCCGTCCGGCCGTCGCAACGCCGCGAGACAGGCGAGCAGGCTCGACTTGCCCGCGCCATTCGCCCCCAGCAGCGCGGTCACCCGCCCGGGTTTAAACGCGAAGGACACGTCATCCAGCACGCGCTTGCCGCCCAGCGTCAGCGAAATCGCATCGGCGGTCAGATCGGTCATGCCAGCCTCCGCCGCATCGCGATCAGCAGATAGAGGAAGAACGGCCCGCCCAGCATCGACATGGCGATGCCCAGCCGCAATTCGCTGACGGTCGGGGCGAGGCGCACGAGGCTGTCGGCAAGGGTCAGCAGCACCGCGCCGGCCAGCGCCGAGGGCAGCAGGATCGCCGAGGGCCGGTTGCCGGCAAAGGGCCGGACCATGTGCGGCACGATCAGCCCGACGAACCCGATCATCCCCGCCGACGCCACCGACGCCCCGACCGTCAGCGCGATGCCGGCGATGACCAGCCGCTGCAGCCGCGCCGGATCGACCCCCATCGACCGCGCCGCCGCCTCGCCCAGCGTCAGCGCGTCGAGCGACCGCGCGGTCAGCGCCAGCACCACCATCCCCGCGACGATCAGCGGCGCGGCAACCAGCACATCGTCCCAGCTGCGATCGGTCAGCGCACCCATCAACCACGTCACGATCTGCGACGACACGAACGGCGTCGGGGCAAGGCTGATGGCGAGCGCGGTCAGCGATCCGGTGATGCTGGTCAGGATCATGCCGGCAAGCGTGAACAGGATCAGACTGCCTGAACGCCCGGCGATCAGCGCCAGCAACGCCATCGTCACCCCCGCCCCGACCAATGCGAAGCCGGGCAACAGCCACATCTGTACGGCATAGCCGAAATACAGCGCGATCACCGCGCCGAACGCCGCGCCCGACGACACGCCGAACAGCCCCGGATCGGCCAGCGGATTGCGCAGATAACCCTGCATCACCGCCCCCGACAGACCGAGTGCGCTCCCCACCAGCAGCGCCAGCACGGTACGCGGCAGGCGCAGTTCGACGATGATGATCGATCGCGGATCGGCGGCGGTCCATGCATCGAGCGGCACCCACACCTTCCCCGCCGCCACCGACAGACCGGCGGCCAGCAGCAGCAGGACGATCAGCCCCAGCGTCAACCGCTTCACGACGCCACCTGCGCACGCACCTGCCGCAACCGCGCCATCGCCGCGATGATCGTCGGCCCGCCGCAATTCATCAGCCGCGTGGGGTATGCGGCGACGGTAATATGCTTCCCCAGCCGCCGCACTGCCGGGTGGCCGGTCATGCGATCGTCCTGCACCCCCGCCGGCGCGGTCGAGAGCAGCACGCGCGGCGGATCGGCGACCAGATATTCGAGGGGGAGGACGTCCCATTGCTTCAGGCCATATGTCGCGCTCATGTTGCGAAACCCTGCGCGTCGGAGCAGATCATCGGTCAGCGTGCCCGAACCCGGCACCAGCCCGCCCCCCTGCCACACCAGCGCGCTGACCGGTCGCGCCGACGATGGTGCCGCCGCCGCCGTAATGCGCGCCGCCAGTGCCTCGCCCCGCCCGGCATGGCCGGTGGCGGCGGCGATCTCGCGGACCTGCGCGATGCTTTCCGGCACCGATTCCGCGACCGGATATTGCACCAGTTTGATCCGCAGCCGCTTCAGCGCGGCGATCGTCGCCGGTTCGACATGCGGCCCGGCCAGCACGATATCGGGGCGCAGCGCCACCACTTCCTCCGCCGTGCCCGACGTCGCCTTGAACCGGCGCGCCCAGCCGAGCGGCACCGAGGTCGCCCGCGCATCCTGCGAATAATGGCTGATGCCGATAATCTGCGCCGGATCGGCGACGCGGGCCAGCACCGCATCGACGCAGGGGTTGATCGACACGATCCGGGTGCCACGCGGCGCGGCCGACACCAGCGCCGGCGCCGCCAGCAACAGGGCGAAGCGACGGATCAATATTCGACGCCCTTCTGTGCCTTGAACCCGGCATGATAGGGATGCTTGACCTCACCGAATTCGGTGATCAGGTCGGCGATCTCCAGCAATTCGGGCTTCGCATTGCGCCCGGTGATGCAGATATGCTTGGTCAGCGGACGCTCCTTCAGGAACGCGACGATCTCGGCGATCGGCAGCGTGTTGTCGCGCAGCACGATGTTGAGTTCGTCCAGAATCACGAAGTCGATCGCGGGATCGAGGATCATTTCCTTCGAGCGCTCCCATGCGGCACGCGCGGCGGCGATATCCTGCGCGCGGTCCTGCGTTTCCCAGGTAAACCCCTCGCCCATCACCTCGAAGCTGGCGAGGTCGGGATGCGCGTCGAAGAAGTTGCGCTCGCCCGTCTCCCACTTGCCCTTGACGTATTGCAGGATGGCGACCTTCATCCCCCAGCCGATGCTGCGGATCGCCATGCCGAACGCGCTCGACGACTTGCCCTTGCCATTGCCGGTATGGACGATCAGCAGCCCGCGTTCGAGCGTGCGGCGCGCCTGCATCTTTTCGCGCGCCACCCCCATGCGTTGCATCCGCGCATTGTGCTTCGCATAGTCGTCGGGGGTCTCGGTCATCGGTCATACTCTGATAGGGCGGTGGTCAAGCGGGAAAGCGCCGCGCCATCGGGCGGCAGGCCGATCCGCAACCGGTCGCGCCGGTCGGCGAACGGCCGGGTCAGGATGGCATGGTTGCACAGGTGACGGAACAGCGCATGCGCATCGCAGGTCTCGATCAGCCGGAACAGCGGCGCATGACCGACCATCGGCCACCCCGCCAGCGCATTGTCGAGCAGTGCGCCGACCGTTTCGATCCGCCCGGCCTGACCCATGGCAAAGCCGCGATCGGCATAGGCCGCCGTTCCGATCCGCACCGCCGCGCTCGACACCGGCCAGTCGCCGAGCAGCTGGCGCAGCGCCGCCGTCACCCCGCCGCCCGCGATCACGAAACCCAGCCGCAATCCGGGCAGCCCATGGAATTTGCCGAAGGATCGCAGCACGATCAGCCGGTCGGATGCCTGCGCACCCAGGCCGGGCGCGGGATCGGCATAGGCTTCGTCGACCACCACGATCCGCTGCCGCGTCAGCGCCAGCAGATGCTCGGGCGGCGTGACCAAGCCATCGGGATTGGCGGGACTGGCCAGCACCAGCAGGTCGGCATCGCCCGGATCGGCGAGCGCCGCGACGGCGCGCGCATCGGGCCAAGCGGCGACATGACCGGCATAGCCCGGCCACACCACCGCCGGCCGCTCGACATTCAGAATCACCGCCAGCAGCCGCAGCGCCAGGTCGGTCCCCGGCACCGCGACCACCCGCGCCGGATCGGCGACGCCGAACGCGTGCGCCGCCGCCGCTTCCAGTGCCGCCAGTTCGCCCGGTTCGGGCAGGCGATCATGGCCGGGATCGATCGCGCCATGCGGATACGCCCATGGTGCGATGCCGGTGGAAAGGTCGATCCAGTCCTCCCCGCCGAACGCACGCATGGCGGCGGTCACCCGCCCGCCATGCGCCCAGAATTCGGCGAGGTCGGTCATCAGTAGCTGAGCCTTACGCCACCATAGGCGGCGCGCCCCGGCGTCCCATATTGGAAGATCGTCTGATAGCGTTCGTCGAACAGATTTTCGACGCGGCCATAGACTTCGATCCGTTCGGTGACCGGGAACGATGCGCGCAGATCGGTCAGGACATAGCCGTCCACCCGCCGCGTATTCGACGCATTGTCGAAACTGTCGCCGATCATGGTGACGGTCGCGCCCACGCCCAGCCCGAAGCCCCAGCGATAATCGGCATTGACCGTGAGGCTATCGCCCGGACGCCGCGCCAGCTTGCGCCCGAAATTGGCGGTGCCGGCCGAGCGGTTCTCGGCATCCAGCCACGTATAGGCGGCGGCGACGGTGAACGCCTCCACCGGACGCAGCTTCAGCGCGAATTCCAGCCCCTTCGCCTCGGCACGCGCGATATTGTCATAGGTGCCGAACGGGCGTCCGGCACAGATGCCGGTACCGGTTGCGGGACAGGAGATGAACGCGATCAGATCCTTCGACGTCCGGTCGAACCATGTCGCGCTCGCCTCGACCGCGCCATCGAGCCCGCGCTGGGTGATGCCCGCGTCCCAGCCCTGCGAACGTTCGGGGGTCAGCAGCGCATTCCCATATTCGCTCTGCAACTGGTACAGCGTCGGCGCCTTGAACCCTTCGGAATAGCTGGCGCGCAGCAGCGTGTTGCCCCGGTTCGGCGACCATACGCCGCTGCCCGCGAACACGGTCGCCCCGCCGAAGACATTATGGTCGTCGTGCCGCACGCCGCCGGTCAGCGTCAGGTTCGCGATCGGCGTCACCGCCAGCTGGCCATAGACCCCGAACAGCCGCGCACGGCCGGTGGTCGGCGTGCCGCCATAGCTGGACGAGGTGAAGCGCGACACTTCGCGTTCGACGCCGAAGGTCGCGAACACCGCGTCGGTCACGTCGAACGACCCCTGATAGTCGAAACGATCGTTGCGCCCCTTGCCCCGGAACGTCTCGGTCGGGATACCGTCGGGATCGGTGTTGGTGCGGTTGCTCGACGTATGGGCATAGCCGATGCGGTTGCGGAACCGCCCGTCGAACAGCGCGGCGTTCAGGCCGGTATAGCCGGTCCACTGCTCGGCATCGCCATATTCCCGCGTATCGCCGAAACTGAAGCTTGGTGCCGGAAAGCCATCGATCTCGGTCCGCCCGTTCGAATAGAAGCCGCGGACGTCGACCGACACGGCATCGGCCAGCGCCACCGACACGCTGCCGTTCGCGCCATAGTTGCGATAGCCATCGGCCTCACGCCCCGGCGCATAGGCCGAAATGCCGTCGGTCGTCAGGAAACCGCCACCAATGCTGGCCGAAACCGGTCCGGCCTTGCCCGAGATGTTGGCGAACCCCTGTCCGGTACCGAACGAGCCGCCCTCGCCGCGCACGTTGATCGACAGGTCGTCGGTCGGCTGGCGGGTAATGAGGTTGACGACCCCGCCGATCGCCTGACTGCCCCACAGCACCGACTGCGGCCCACGCAGGACTTCGATGCGGGCGATATTGCCGACCAGCAGATTGCCGAAATTGAACCCGCCCCCCGGCGACGACGGATCGTTCAGCTTGACGCCGTCGATCAGCGCGACGGTCTGATCGCTGTCGGCGCCGCGGATGTTGACGCTGGTCGTCGTGCCGATGCCGCCATTGCGGGTGACGGTCACGCCCGGCGTCTGGCGCAGCAGGTCGGATACGACCACTGCCTGCCGCTGTTCGATGGTGGCGAGGTCGATCACCGTCACCGCCTGCCCGACGGTATCGACCGGCCGCGCCTCGCGATTGGCGGTGACGACGATCTCGTCGTCGCCCTGCGCCACGCGTTCGAGGCCGGCGGACGACTGCGCGCTCTGCGCAAAGCTCGGGGTTGCCGCCAACAGGCAGGGCAGCAACAGGAAACGGGTCTTCATTCGGGTAATCCCCCTAGATGCAATCCGGGGGCGCACGCGACAGGAGCGGCAGACAGCTATCCCCCGCGCACACGACCCCAACGACGTCGTCACGCGAGGAAACCCTCGATCACCCGGCACACCCCGTCCGCGCGAAGGACAACCGCGACGGGCAGGTCTCCTGGCTCCCGGGTCGTCGCCTTGCCCGGCCTTCCCGGACGGATGTCCAGTGGCACACGGGGGAGCAAGGCTCGCCGGTCACAGTTGCGGGGGCAGCCCCGGATGACGCGTGCGGACACGCGCTTCCGGGTTCCCTTTTCATCCCATTTCTGGGAACCTGTCGCATCCGCGCCCTTAGAGCGCATCGGGGCACAGGACAAGATGGCGACGAGTTTGTTCGTGGGCGGGGCGCGTTCGGGCAAGAGCCGGCTGGCGCAGCAGGCGTGCGAGGCGCTGGCCGGCCCCTGGACCTATCTGGCGACGGCGGAAGCGTGGGACGCGGAGATGACCGACCGCATCGCCCGCCACCGCGCCGATCGCGGTCCCGGCTGGCATACGGTCGAATGCCCGGTCGATCTGGCGGCGGCGATCGATGCGGCGACGGGGCCGGTGCTGGTCGATTGCCTGACGCTATGGCTGTCGAACCTGATGCTCGGCGACCATGATATCGACCGCCACACCGCCGACCTGCTCGCCGCGATCGGCCGGGCGCGGCACCCGGTGCTGCTGGTCGGCAACGAGGTCGGCATGGGCATCGTCCCCGACCATCCGCTGGGCCGCGCGTTTCGCGACGCGGCGGGGCGGTTGAATCAGGCGGTGGCGGCGAAGGTCGATCGCTGCTGGTTCGTCGTGGCGGGCATGGTGCTGCCGCTGGAGCGGTTCGAGCCCGCACCCTGACAATATCCCCGCATCGGCGAGACTTTAGCGAAACGCTCTTCTCGTACCCCGGCGAAGGCCGGGGCCCAGTTGGGGGACGTCGGTAAGGTCGGGAAAAGCCTTCCCAACTGGACCCCGGCCTTCGCCGGGGTACGGTATTTCTTAGGTGATCGGGCGACTTTCGCAGGCCTTGCCTCCGCGAGGATACGGCCGACTCACTGCGCCATCACCTCTCGCAACGGGGTCCAGTCCACATCATAGCGCCCATTGTCCACCGGTGCACTCGGCGCCCGCCCATCGAACATGTTGTGCAGATACTGCATACCCTGCCATGCCGGAAACACCTGATCCCGCGCGGGAAACAGCCGGCGCGTGACCCCAATCATCCGCGCCAGCGAGGCCAAAGACCCCGCCCGCAACAGCCCATAGGGCCGGCCCGTCACCTCCCCCATCAATGCCGCCAGATCGCGCGCGCTGACCTCGGCCCCCGCGATATGCAGGTCGCGCGGCGCGGCCGGATCGAGCGCGGCGGCGGCGGTATAGGCGGCGACATCGTTCTTGGTCGTCAGCGCGAACTTCACGTCCGCATCACCCCAGTACAGCACGCGCCGCACCCGCCGCTGGATCAGCGGCATTTGCCCGTTCAGCATATCGGCGAACGCGCCGTTGAAGATCGATGTCGCCATGATCGGCGCGGTGTCGATCCGGGTGCGGAAGGCGCGGCGCAAGTCGAAATTGCGGTTGGTGCCGGTCGGCAGCGCGCGATAGTCGATCGAGAAGTCCGACGGGATGAACCGCGCCGCCCCGCCGCCCAGCGCCGCGTCGAGCAGCCGCGTCTGCGCATCGAGGATCGTCTCGCCCAACCCGTTCAGCGCCGACACCACGCACACCACGGAGCGACAGGCATGGGCCAGCGCCTGCGCGTCGCCGAAATCGACCGGGTGGGGATCGGCCCCGATCGCCTCCAGCGCCGCGATCCGGTCGGGCGCGGCACCGGGCCGGACTAGCGCCCGCACCTTCGCACCGCGCGCGACTGCCGCCTTCGCGATCCGCCCGCCCAAATCGCCGGTCGCCCCCGCGACGATGATCGTGTCCATGTCCGTTTCCCGCCTGTCGTTCCGACGAACCGTCAGGCCGCGTCGTGCGTTCCCCGTCGCGGCAACGCAAGGGGGCGATTAACATGAGTCAAGGCACGGCACCGCGCTGCCCGATCTGCGGCAACGCCAACTGGCACGACCGCGGGCTGCCCGAATGCACCCATTGCGGGCTGGCGGTCGTCGATCTCGCCTTCGACCCCGATCAGCTACGCACCGCGATCGCCGATTATCTGCGCGGCCGATCGTCCGAACGTGGCTTCACGCTGGCCCCCCATGCCCGGCGCAATGCGGCATGGGCACTGGGACTCATCGATGGCTGGCCCGTCATCCCCCGACCGCACGGCGTCACACTCGGCATGATCGCCCGCGCCGGCGAGGCGGACACCATCGCCACGATGCTCGCCGACCTCCGCCCCGCCTTTCCCCACGCCATCGTCCTGCTCGACGGCACCCCCGCTGACGCAGCGGCCCTGGCCGAACGGACGCCTTGGGCGCAGATCGTCGCCCATCCGCTGAACGGAGACTTCGCGGCGCAGCGCAACCGGGTGCAGGCGCTGGCCAGCGGCTGGGTGCTGCAACTCGATACCGACGAATGGCCCGATGCGGCGTTGCTGGCCTCGCTCGGCTGGCTGACCCACGCGGCCGACCGCGACGGCCTGCAATCGCTCGGCCTGCCGCGCCGCAACTGGGTCGATGGCGTGCAGTCGGCGCTGTGGCCCGATATCCAGTACCGGCTGAACCATGCCGGCATCCGTTTCGCCGGCACCGTCCACGAACGCCCGGTCGTGCCGTTCGAGCGCACCTCGCTCGCCCTCGCCGGCGCGATCGACCATCATCTCAGCCGGTCGCGCGTCGTCGAACGCTCGGTCGTCTACGAAGCCATGTCGACCGGCGCCGGCCGCCCCAGCGACGAAGCCGCGCTGCTCCGCCCGTTCGCCGCCGCGACATAGGCCGCTACCGTCTCCGCCGCGAGTCCGGCGCGGGTGAAGCGCCCTGCCGCGACCCGCGCCGCCGCCGACAGCGCGATGCGCAGCTCGCCATCGCGCAGCATCCGCCGAAGGATCGCGCCCAGCGCCACCGCCGTACAATCCTGTGCCAGCAACCCCGCACCGCTGCCGCCGACGAACAATTGGGCGCTCGGATCCTCGCCGCATGCCGCGATCGGCCGGCCGAAGGTCATCGCTTCCTGATAGACCAGCCCGAAACTTTCGTACCGCGACGGCGCGACGACGATATCCGCTGCCGCCAGCGCGGCATGCAGCATGTCGTCGTCGACCCGGTGATAGCTGTCGATCCGCTTGAGCGCGGCGGGCGGCAGCCGGTCGAGTTCCTGCCGGTGCAGCCCGATCATCGTCAGCCGGAAATCCGGCAGCGTCCCGGCATCGGCCTCCGCCGCCAGCGCGGGCAGCGCGCCGATCAGCGCGTCGGTGCCTTTGCGCGGTTCGTTGCGCCCGACGAACAGCATCCGCAGCACATCGTTACCCGGCGGATAGGGTGCCGCGCGTCCCGCATCGACGATCGCGGGGGGTAGGCTGAGGCCGATCACCGCATGGCCCGGCCCCGGCGGCTGCGTGCCATAGAGTGCCGCGACCTTCGCACCATGCGCCTCGGTATTGGAAATCAGCCCGGCAGACTTCCGCGCCGACAATGCCTCCAGCGACACCGCCGCCCAGCGATCGATCCTGTCGCGCAACGACCGTGGCTTGGCCGCGCTCGTCGCGACCGGGGTCGAGTTGCGCGTCACCAGCGGCACCGGCCCGGTCAGCGCGACCCACAGCCCCGGCGCATACCAGTTGGTCGCCTCGACCATGTCGAACGGCCGTTCGCCATGCAGCCGCCGCACGACCCGCGCGACCATCGCCGGACCGCACAGATGCCCGATCGCCGGCCAACGGCGCAACCTGGCAAGCCAGTCATCGGCCTGCGCCCCGACCACCTCGACCGCACCGTCCATGCTGCGGTCCGCGCGGTCCATCGTCACGACACGCACGTCATGCCCCGCCTCGGCCAGCGCCTGCGCGATCTCGCGCGCCGCACGCGACAGGCCGCTTTTCTCGGGCGGATAGGCCCAGGTAATGACCCCGACCCTCATGCCACCGCGCCCTGCGCCAGCGCGATCCGTTCGCGGTACAGCGTCACATAATCCTCCGCCATGCGCATCGCCGTGAAGCGCACCTCGAACCGTTCGCGCACCTTCGCCCGGTCGATCGTGTCGATCTGCGCCAGCGCTTCGACCGCCGCTTCCTCGCTCTTCACCACGAAGCCGGTGACGCCATGCTCGACGACCTCGCGCACGCTGCCGCGATCCCATGCGATCACCGGCGTGCCGCACGCCATCGCCTCGATCATCACCAGGCCGAAGGGCTCGGGCCAGTCGATCGGGAACAGCAGCGCCGCCGCCGCGCCCAGCAGCGCCTGTTTGCCGCGATCGTCGACTTCGCCGATATGCTCGGCATCCGCGCCCAGCAGGGGTGCGACCCGTTCGTCGAAATAGCGCGGATTGCCGACATCGATGCCCCCGGCCAGCCGGATCGGCCGCCCCGCCGCCCGCGCGACGCGGATCGCGACGTCGGGCCGCTTCTGGTCGGTCATCCGCCCGATAAAGGCCACCGCTTCGCCGCCCGGCCCCGGCGAAAACCGGTCGGCCGGAATGCCGTGATGCACCACCCCCGCGCGGTTGGCGCGCGGCAGGTCACGCGCCTGCGCCGCCGAGATCGCCGCGACCGGCAGTTCGGGAAAGCTGTGGAAGAACAGCTTGCGGTCGAGGTCGTCCAATCGCCAGTGCACCGTCGTCACGCTCTGTCCGATCCGATCGCCCAGCACGGCGGCATGGGCGAATTCGCCATGGCAATGGACGATGTCGAATTCGTGCAGATGCTTCGCCAGCAGTCCCAGTTGCGCTGCCTCCAGCGCGGCGGGCACGCCGGGCGCGACCGGCCCGTGATAGGCCTGCAGCGCGCGCAGGCTGGGATGGGCGGACAGATGGCGCGCAGTGGTCACGCTGTCGCTGGGGGCGATCAGCGTGACCTCATGGCCCATCGCCATCAGCGCCTCGGTCAGGTCGGATACCACCCGCTCGGTCCCGCCGGTCTTTCCGGGGGGCGTGGGGTAGATGACGGGGGCGATCTGCGCGATCCGAAGCGGGGATACCATCGCCCACCGGAACCAAGCGGGAGCCGAACGGTTCCTGTCGGGGCGGGCACAAGTCCGCAAATTTTAACGGGAAAGTTCCGTAATGTTCATATTGCACCTCGCGCTACAGGGCTGTCTTCGTGCGCGCGAGGTCGAATATGGCGTTACCGCCGACACCGGCGGCCATATCCGCTATCTGCTCGATCTGGTCGCCGCCACCGGCCGGAACGACGCCATTACCCGGACCGAGATCGTCACCCGCGCCTTTCGCGGCGGCCCGCTCGGCGACGGTTACTGGCGCGAGGTGGAAACGATCGACGACACCACCCGGCTGGTTCGCCTGCGCTCGGCCAGCGACGCCTATCTGGCCAAGGAAGCGCTGTGGCAGGAACAGGACAGCCTGATCGACGCGCTCGTCATGCATATCGAGGGGCTCGACCGACGCCCCGACCTGATCCACGCCCATTATGCCGATGCCGGCGCGGTGGCGGCGGCGGTCAAGGCGCGGCTGGGCATCCCCTATCTCTTCACCGCCCATTCGCTGGGTCGGGTCAAGCGTATGGCCTTCGGCACCGACTGCGCCGAGACGCAGGGGCTGGAGCGCCGTATCGATATCGAGGACCGCGCCATCGCCGGTGCCGATGCGATCATCGCCTCGTCGCGCGACGAGGCGGAGGTGCAATATGCCGGCTATCCCAGCTACGATCCCGGCCGCATCCGCATCATCCCGCCGGGCAGCGATCTGGCGATGTTCGCGGGTACCTGCAGCGATGTGATGGTCGATGCGCGGATCGATCGCTTCCTTGCCGATCCGTCCAAGCCGGTGATCCTCGCGCTGGCACGGCCCGTCAGCAAGAAGAACCTTGCCGCCCTGGTCCATGCCTATGGCCGCTGCCCGGCGCTGCAGACCGCCGCCAATCTGGTGATCGTCGCCGGCACGCGCGACGATCCGCGCAGCCTCGAACCTGAACTGGCCGGCAACATGGCCGAACTGTTCGCGCTGATCGACCGTTACGACCTGTACGGATCGGTCGCGATTCCCAAGACCCATGCCCCGCACGAGGTCCCCGCCCTCTATGCCCATGCCCGGGCGCGGCGCGGCATCTTCGTCAATCCGGCACTCAACGAACCCTTCGGCCTGACGCTGCTGGAGGCGGCGGCATCGGGCCTGCCGCTGGTCGCGACCGACAGCGGCGGGCCGAACGACATTATCGAGGGCTGCGGCAACGGCATCCTCGTCGACCCGCGCGATCCGCAGGCGATCGGCCGGGCAATGTTGACCATCCTGTCCGACGACGCGCTGTGGGACCGCTATTCGCGGGCAGGCGCGACCGCCGCCGAACTCTATGACTGGGACGGCCATGTCGCGCGCTATGCCGAACTGGCGCAGGCGGTGATCGCCCCGCCCGCCCCGGTCGCCGAGGCACCGCGCCTGCTGCTGATCTCCGATATCGACAACACGCTGCTCGGGGAAAGCGAAGCGGCACAGGCGTTCAACCTGTGGCATGGCGACCAGCATGACATGATGTTCGGCATCGCCACCGGGCGCAGCCTGCACAGCGCGCTCGCGATCCTCGCCCAGAACCAGGTCGCGCCGCCTGCGGTCATGATCACCTCGGTCGGCTCGGAAATCTATCACCGCGGCCATGGCGGCATCTATGTCCGCGACGACGCATGGACCGCGACGATCGATGCCGGCTGGGATCGGCAGGCGATCGCCGCGCTGCTCGCCACGCAGGGCGATCTGCGTCCGCAAAGCCCGCTCGAACAGCGCAGCCACAAGCTGAGCTATTTTACCGCCGGCGAACCCGACATCGCCCAGCGCATCCGCGACCTGCTCGCCGATGCCGGCTTCGCCGCGTCGGTGATCCACAGCCATGGCCGCTATCTCGACATCCTCCCGCTCGCCGCGTCGAAGGGGACGGCGGTCGACTATGTCCGCCGACGCGCGGGGATGCGCCGCGATCAGGTGATCGTCGCCGGGGACAGCGGCAACGATGTCGAGATGCTGCGCGCCTGCGCCCATGCCATCATCGTCGGCAATTATTCGGACGGCCTCGCCCAGCGTCCCGACCTCGCCCACAGCTATGTCGCGCGGCGCGGCTATGCGTTCGGCATCATGGAGGGGGTCGCGCATTTCCGGGCGCAGCCGCAGCCGGTGCAGCAGCGCCTCTCGGCGTGATCTCGGTCTGTACGCTGGTGCGCGGGCGGACCGCGCATCTCGCCAATTTGTTGTCGGGGCTGGCCCGACAGACGCGCGCGCCCGACGAACTGGTCATCGCCTATATGCAGGACGCCGCCCCCGCCGGCCTGCCCGATCCCGGCGTGCCGGTGCGCGAGGTGTTCGTGCCCGGCGACCCGATGCCGCTGGCGCGGGCGCGCAACGAAGCGGCGGCGGCGGCGCGGGGCGACCGGCTGATCTTCCTCGACGTCGACTGCATTCCCTCGCCCCCGCTGGTCGCGCGCTATGCCACGGTGCTCGACGAACGCCCCGCCTGCTATCTGGGCGAGGTTCGCTATCTGCCGCCCGGCCCGGTCGATCCGGACAGGTCCGTCCGCCACCCGGCCAAGCCGGCCCTGGCCGATAACGAAGTCCGTCCGGTGCCGAGCCATGGCGAGCTATGGGGCCTGTCCTTCGCCCTCCCGCGCAGCGCGTGGGATGCAGCAGGCGGCATGGACACCGGCTATGTCGGCTATGGCGGCGAGGAGACCGACTTCGCCTGGGCGTTGGCGGCGGCTGGTGTGCCGATGGCATGGGTCGGCGGTGCGGTCGCGTGGCATCAGCATCACGCCGTCCACGTCCCGCCGCTGCACCAGTTCGACGCGATCCTGCGCAACGCCACCCGCTTTCGCGCGCGCTGGGGGCGGTGGTGCATGGACTATTGGCTCGGGCAGTTCGCCGAGATGGGACTGATCCGCTGGTCGCCCGATGCCGATGCGATCACGATGCTGCGCCATCCGACTTCAGCCGAAGTTGCCACCAGCCACCGCGCCGACGCACTGTTCAGCTAGGGATCGCCCGGCTTTCCTACAACGAACCGTTCTGGTTACGTTCCACCTCCAACAGGAGGATGATATGGACGCAACCAACCTTATCGAAGACGTCATCGACCGCGAAGGCGGCTATGTCGACCACCCCGCCGATCGTGGCGGCCCGACCCGTTTCGGCATTACCCAGGCCGTCGCCCGCGCCGAAGGCTATGACGGCCCGATCCGGGAACTGCCGCGCAGCTTTGCGGCGACCCTCTACCGCCGTCGCTATTGGCAGGCGCCGGCCTTCGACCGCGTCGCGCTGCGCGCGCCCGCGCTTGCCGCCGAACTGTTCGACACCGGCGTCAACATGGGACCGGCGGTCGCCGCGACCTTTCTGCAACGCGTCCTCAACGCCCTCAACCGCGAGCAACGCGACTGGGCCGATATCGTGGTCGATGGCAACATCGGCGCGAAAACGTTGCATGCCCTCGACGCCCTGCTCGCCACGCGCGGCCCGGCGGCGGAGACGGTTTTGGTCCGCGCGATCAATGCCTTGCAGGGAGAACGCTATCTCCGCCTCGCCGAACTGCGCCCCGCCAACGAAGCCTTTCTCTACGGCTGGCTGGCCCATCGCGCAGGCTGATCCGTGTAACCTTTGTCAACTTCCGACGACAGGAACCATGATGCTCGACACCTTGATCGCGCCGATCGCGGCGCTGCTCGACAAGCTTATCCCCGATCCCAAGGCGCGCGACGCGGCCAAGCTCGAACTGCTCAAACTCGAATCGACCGCCGATCTCGACCGGGTCAAGGCGCAACTCTCGGCGATCGTGGCGGAGGCGCAGTCGACCGACCCCTGGACCTCGCGCGCAAGGCCGGGCTTTCTCTACGTGATGTATGCGCTGCTGCTCTGGGCGATCCCGATGGGGCTGATCTCAGCGGTCCAGCCCGACCTGGCCGCCGGCATCGCCCGTGGCATGACCGCCTATCTGCGCGGCATCCCGGAGGAATTGTACGCGCTCTTCGGCACCGGCTATCTCGGCTACACCGCGGCAAGAGCTTGGGGGAAGGCCAAAGGCGTAGAAAAGTAATTCCTCCCCGCTCCGCGGGGAGGGGGACCATGCGAAGCATGGTGGAGGGGGCGGGCCGCGCAACGCAACGGTTTCGTATGTGGACACCCCCCTCCACCAGCTCCGCTGGTCCCCCTCCTCGTACCGGGGAGGAACTTGCACCCGCCCCGCCCCTCCCCATATCCGCGGCCATGAGCAAAGAGACGGTGTGGCACGGCACCACGATTGTATCCGTGCGTCGCGGCGGTCGCGTGGTGATCGCGGGGGATGGACAGGTTTCGGCCGGACAGACGGTCATGAAACCCAATGCGCGGAAAGTCCGCCCGCTGGGCGATGGCAAGGTCATCGCGGGCTTCGCCGGCGCCACCGCCGACGCCTTCACCCTGTTCGAACGGCTGGAAGGGAAGCTGGAGCGCCATCAGGGCCAGCTGCTGCGCGCCGCGGTCGAACTGGCCAAGGACTGGCGTACCGACAAATTCCTCCGCAATCTGGAAGCGATGCTGATCGTCGCCGACAAGGACGTGACGCTGGTGGTCACCGGCAATGGCGACGTGCTCGAACCGGAGGCCGGCATCGCCGCGATCGGCTCTGGCGGCAATTTCGCCCTCGCCGCCGCCCGCGCCCTTTCCGACTATGAAGGCGACGCCGAAAAGGTCGCGCGGAAGGCGCTCGCCATTGCTGCCGACCTGTGCGTCTACACCAACGATCGCGTCACCCTCGAAGCGCTCGACAGCGCCAGTTGATCGCCGTCACCCCAGCGAAGGCTGGGGTCTCTCCGTTACCGCAAGACCCCAGCCTCCGCTGGGGTGACGTGTTTGCAGGATTGTCATGAACGACCAACTCACTCCCAAGGCGATCGTCGCCGCCCTCGACGCGCACATCATCGGCCAGCAGGACGCCAAGCGCGCCGTCGCGGTAGCCTTGCGCAACCGCTGGCGCCGCCAGCAGCTCTCGCCCGACCTGCGCGACGAGGTTTCCCCGAAGAACATTCTGATGATCGGCCCCACCGGCTGCGGCAAGACCGAGATCAGCCGCCGCCTCGCCAAGCTCGCCGACGCGCCGTTCGTGAAGGTCGAGGCGACCAAGTTCACCGAGGTCGGCTATGTCGGCCGCGACGTCGAACAGATCGCCCGCGACCTCGTCGAGGAAGCGATCCGGCTGGAGCGCGAACGCCGCCGCGTTGCGGTAAAGGACAAGGCCGAGGAAGCGGCGATGGCGCGCCTGCTCGATGCGCTGACCGGCAAGGGCGCCAGCGAAGCCACCCGCGAGGCGTTCCGCCAGCGCTTCAATGACGGCCATCTCGACGACAAGGAGGTCGAGATCGAACTCGACGCTGCGCCACAGATGCCGTTCGAAATCCCCGGCGCCGCGCCGCAGATGATCAACCTGTCCGAAATGATGGGCAAGGCGTTCGGGGGCGGCCAGCAGAAGCGCCGCAAGCTGACCGTCCGTGCCGCATGGGACAAGCTGGTCGAGGAAGAGGCCGACAAGCGTCTCGACCAGGACGAGGTCAGCCGCGCCGCCCTTGCCGATGCCGAGGCGAACGGCATCGTCTTCCTCGACGAGATCGACAAGATCGCGGTCAGCGACGTGCGCGGCGGCAGCGTCAGCCGCGAAGGCGTGCAGCGCGACCTGCTGCCGCTGATCGAGGGCACCACCGTCGCCACCAAATACGGCCCGATGAAGACCGACCATGTCCTGTTCATCGCATCGGGCGCGTTCCATGTGGCGAAGCCCAGCGACCTGCTGCCCGAACTACAGGGCCGCCTGCCGATCCGGGTCGAGTTGAAGGGGCTGACCGAAGCCGATTTCATCGCGATCCTGTCGGATACCAAGGCGTCGCTCCCCGCCCAGTATCGCGCGCTGCTCGGCACCGAATCGGTCGAGGTGACCTTCACCGACGAGGGGCTGGCCGCCATCGCCCGCATCGCGGCGGAGGTGAATGCGGAGGTCGAGAATATCGGCGCCCGCCGCCTGCAGACAGTGATGGAAAAGCTGCTCGAAGAGGTCAGCTTCGATGCCGAGGACCGCGCGGGACAGGCGGTGACGATCGACGCCGCCTATGTCGACAAGCAGTTGGCGAGCATCGCCCGGAACACGGACCTGAGCCGTTACGTGCTGTAAGAGGTTCTCGACAAGCTCGAACTGAACGGGGGTGGTTTGGGTACCCCTAGACTCCCCGTTCGGTTCGAGCAGCTTCGAGCGAGTCGAGAAGCGTCCGTCGAGAACCGGTTCGCTTGGGCCACCCAGGTTCTCGACAAGCTCGAACCAAACGGAATGGACCGGTCTCACCCCACCTTGTCATACGGCACGAAGTCGCCGAACGTGCAGTCGCCCGACGCGATCGGCACGCCGCGATCGACCAGACGGAAACGGTCGTTGCGGCACACATTGGTCCCGTACAGGATCGACACCACGATCTGGTCGTCGCGCAGGAACGGGCAGCGATCGCGCACCTGCGTCCGCCACAGCCGCTTGCCGCTCTGACGATAGATCAGCGAGTCACCGACGATCTGCGGCCCGTCCGTGAACCCAGTCGGCAGGCAGTTTTCGGGCTTGCCCGCGACCCGCCCTTCCAGCGTCTTGGCGAGCAGCCGGTCGCCCTTTTCCTGCATCGCCGCCTGTTGCTGCGGCGTCGCGCACGCTCCCAACAGCAGCGCCGCCGTCCATGCCATTCGCTTCATCGCGCCTCTCCTCTACGGTTAGAACGCATCCTTCGCCGCACGGTGCCGTGCCAGTTCCTCGACGGACCGACTGCGCAGGAACGGATTGGTCGCCAGTTCCGCGCCGATCGTGGTCGGCACCGTCGCCTCGCCCTTCGCGCGCATCGCCTCGACCGCCGCCATCCGCTCGATAATCGCAGCGTTGTCCGGTTCGGCGACCAGCGCATAGCGGCCGTTCGACAGCGTATATTCGTGCCCGCAATAGACCCGCGTGTCCGCCGGCAGTTCGGCATAGCGCCGCATGTTGGCGTACATCTCCGCCGCCGTTCCCTCGAACAGCCGGCCACAGCCCATCGCGAACAGCGTGTCGCCGGTGAACAGCAGCGCGTCGTCGGCAAAGTGGAACGCGATATGCCCGGCGGTATGGCCCGGCACCGACCACACCGTCGCGTGTCGGTCGCCGACCGAAAGCATCGCCCCCTCACCGACACCGCGGTCGAGATCGGCGATCTTCGCCCGCTCCGCCTCCGGCCCGGTCACCTCGGCACCGGTCGCCGCCTTGATCACCGCATTGCCGCCGACATGGTCGGGATGCCAGTGGGTGTTCCAGATCGCGGTGATCGTCCAGCCGCGTGTCCCTGCCGCGTCGAGGAGCGGTTGCCCTTCGCCCGGATCGATCGCCACCGTCTCGCCGCTCGCTTCGTCGTGCAGCAGCCAAGCATAGTTATCGGACAGGACCGGAACGCAGACGACTTCCATCACCACGTCCCCACGTTCGGCATCGATGCCCAGGGTTCGGCGGCGGGCAGCGATCCGTCCTGCAACAGCTCGATCGAGATGCCGTCGGGCGTTTTCACGAACGCCATATGTCCGTCGCGCGGCGGCCGGTTGATCGTCACCCCCGCATCCATCAGCCGCTGGCAGGTCGCGTAGATATCGTCGACGCGGAACGCCAGATGCCCGAAATTGCGCCCGCCGCTATAGGTTTCGGGATCCCAATTATGGGTCAGCTCGACCTCGGCCACCCCCTCCTGCCCCGGCGCGGCGAGGAAGATCAGCGTGAAGCGGCCGCGGTCATTGTCCATGCGCCGAACCTCTTTCAGGCCGAGCATGTCGAAAAAGGCGATGGTCGCATCCGGGTCGCTCACCCGGATCATGGTATGGAGATAGCGGGTCATCGGCGGCTCCCTTGGGTCAAGCCCGGCATATCGGGTCGCCGCCGCATCGCCGCAACCGGGCTCAGGCCGGCGGCAGGGTGTCGAGCGCCGCCGATGCCGCCTTGGCCTGCGGACTGTCGGGGGCAAGCCGCTGCACCGCCTCGAACGCCGCGCGTGCCGCCTTGGTATCGCCCGACAGGCCGGCGATATTGCCCGCCTCCAGCTGCACCGATGGATCATCGGCCGACCGCCGCACCGCTTCGGCAATGTCGGTCCGGGCGCGGGGCAGATCGCTGGTCCGTCGCGCGAGCGTCGCCGAAAGCAGCCATGCCAGCGGATCGGCCGGCGCGTCCTTGAGCGCGCGATCGATATCGCCGCGCGCGCCGGCCAGATCGCCCGCTGCGACCCGCACCCGCGCGCGGTCGAGTTGCGCCTCGCCGCGTGCCAGCCCGGTCAGCGTGCCGCTGGCCAGCGCCGCATCCAGCGCCGTTCCCGCCGCGGCCGTATCGCCATCGGCCAGCCGCGCATTGCCCGCCTGCGCCCAGTAATTGGCGGCGCGGGCATCCTTCGCGACCTCGGCCTCGCGCGCCGCCTGTTCGAACGCCTCGGCCGCCGCACTCCACTTCTGCCGCGTCGCATAGCTCATGCCGAGGCATTGCCGCGCGAGGAACCCGCCCCCGGCCAGTCGCCACTGTCCCGCGATCCGCTCGGCCACGTCGGGTGTCGTCGTCGCCGCATCGACGCACTGGTCGTACCGGGCTTCGGGCGTCGCCCCGGCGGGGAGTTGCGGCCCGGCGGCGGCTTGCAGGGCGAGGAACAGCAGCGGCGATAGCATCAGGGCAACACATCCTCGATGGCGCGCAGGATCAGCGCGATATCGCCGTCGCGCGACAGACGATGGTCGCCATCCTTGACGAGGACAGTCTGCACATCGGCTGAACGAAGCCGCGACGCCAGATGGACGGTGCGTTCCCACGGCACATCGGCATCGCGTTGTCCCTGTACCAGCCGGACGGCCACGTCGATCGGCACCTCGCCATGCATCAACCGGTTCGCTTCGCCCGACGCCCAGAAGGCGCGGGTGAACACCGTCGGGGTATCGGCATAGGGCGACGGCCGCTCGATCCGCCCTTGCGTCAGCATCGCCATCTTCTCTGCTTGCGAAAAGCCCCAGTCGGTGAAATCGGGCGCAGGCGCGATCCCGACCATGCCGACGATCCGCTCCGGCCGCGCCCGGGCGGCAAGCAGCGCGATCCAGCCGCCCATCGACGATCCGACCAGCACCACCGGCCCTTCAATAGCTTCATCGATCATCGCCAGCGCATCGTCGACCCAGCAGGCCAGCGTCTGTTCCTCGAACACGCCGGGGCTTTCGCCGCAGCCGGCATAGTCGAAGCGCAGGAACGCCTGCCCCCGCGCCTTTGCCCAGGCTTCGATGGCCAGTGCCTTGGTCCCGGTCATGTCGGATGCATAGCCGGGCAGGAACAGGATCGTCGGGCCGGTGCCGGGGGTGTGACGATAGGCGAGCGGGCGGGGGTCGGTCATGTCCGCGTCCATGCCACGGGCAGCACCGGGACGAAAGCCGCGCTCAGCGACGTCCGCGCAGATGCTCCCGCACCAGCCGCCCCGATTGGGTCAGGTCGCTTTCCCGCCAGCCCGCCAGCGCCCGTGTCGTCGGCTTCAGGATCGCCGAGGCTTCGTCCTTGTTGGCGACCGACCAGTTGAGATAGCTCACCCCGTTCCTCGCGCACCATTCCCACCATGTCCGCGTCTCGGCGGCGTCGATCGGCGCATCGCCATTGGCGGCGGTGGTCCCATATTCGGTGACGAACAACGCGATCCCCCGGCGCAGCGCCAGATCGGCCTTGGCGCGGAGGTCCGCCTTGTGGGTCGCCGCATAGAAATGCAGCGTATAGGCGATGTTGGCGAAGGGCAGCGGATCGGCGGCCGCTTCGTCGACATCCTGCGACCAGCTGCGCGTACCGGCCACTACGAACGCATCCGGATCGATCGCCCGGATCGCGCCGATGACGCGTATGTGATAGGGTTTGAGCACATTGGCCCAGCCATGTTCGGGCAACGGCTCGTTATACGTCTCGTAGATCAGGTTCGGCACGCCGCGATATTTGCGGGCAGTATGGGTGAAGAAGGCCACCGCATCATCGGCACGCGGCTGATGCGCATGCCAGTCGACCACGACATAGATTCCGCGCGCGATCGCCGCATCGATGACGGTCTCCGCTCGCCTGGTTTCGGCCGCGGGTTGCTTGTCATAGCCACCCGATTGCGCCCCGATCGCCGCCCGCACCGCGCTGACCCGCCAATCTCGCACCAGCCAGTCGATCGTCGTCGCGTCATAATAACGCGGCTGCCACTGGCTCCAGAATAGCGACATGCCTTGTACCGCATAGGGCCTGCCCCGCGCATCGACCACGCGATTGCCCTTGACCGCCAGCCGGCCATGCGCCGCGACCGGCGATCCGGCGGGGGCGCGGGGCGCCGTCCATGCCGCCTGGCCGATCAGCAACGCGACCAGCAACACCCACCAGCGACGCATGGCACCTCTCCCTTTTCTTGCGACAAGGGTGCCGGTCCGTGTCAACGGTGTCAACGCAGCGACCTGCCGCGAATTAGGGCGGCGGCGGCAGGTCCGTTTCGGGCGGCGCTGGCGAATCGGCCAGTTCGCGCGCCTGCCCTTTGCGCCGCCGCAGGTTCTGGCGGAGCGCCTGTGCCAGCCGCGCCTTGCGTTCCTCGTCGTTCATCCGCGCTTTCTACGCTTTTCGCGACCAATCCGACAACAGTCGCTTGACTTCCCGACCAATGCCTGCACATAGGCCCCTCCCGCCGCCGGGGGTTCCCCCCGGCTCGGAGTGCTGCCGTAGCTCAGTGGTAGAGCGCATCCTTGGTAAGGCTGAGGTCGTGAGTTCAATCCTCACCGGCAGCACCATTTTCCCGACCTATCCGCCGTCTGGCGGAACCGAGCCTCGCAAGAGGCTGCCGCGACCGTCATGCCGGCGCCCCGGAATCCCTGCGGCCAGCATAGACCCGCGGTTCGGCCGCGTCCCATAGGGGTAATCCCTAGGAAACTTTACCAGACTATCGGAACTTGGGGTAAAGCCGGCACCCTGCCCGCAGGAGGGCCGTTAAGTGCCGGGGAACCCATCAGATACTGTCGGAACCCCGGAAGCGTCCGCCCGTGACAGCGCGGAGCGGGCGTTGCGGGACGAACGGCTGCTGCTGGCGTCGGTCCTCCAGAACCTGCCCCTTGGCGTCGGCGTCTATGATCGCGACGGCAATCTGACCCACTCCAATCAGGTCCTGCGCGATTATACGCGCCTGAACCAACTGCCTTCGCGCCAGCCCGAAGAGACGCGGCGATGGCGGGGGTATGATACCCGGGGCCGGTTGATCGCTCCGGACGACTATCCCGGTGCGCGCGCGCTGCGCGGCGAACGCGTGATGCCCGGCATCGACTTTCTCCACGAAGGCAGCGACGGGGTGGAGCGCTGGTTGCGCGTCAGCGCGGTGCCGTTTCGCCGCGAAGCCGCCGACAGCCATGAAGCGATCGTCGTCGTGCAGGATATCAACGATCTCAAGCGGGCGGGCGAGCAGATCGAAGCGGCCGCCGCGCGATATGCCAATCAATCGCGGTTTCTGGAGGCGACGCTGTCGTCGATCCCGGACTATGTCTACGCATTCGATGCCGGGCGGCGGTTCGCCTATGTCAATCCCGCCATGCTCGACCTGTTCGGACTGACGGCCGAGGAAATGGTCGGGCGGACGTTCCGCGACCTCGACTATCCGCCGGAGCTGGCACGGCATTTGAACGCCGACATCGATCGCATCTTCCGGGACGCGGTAACCGTCGAGGACGAAGTGTTCTTCGAGAGCCCGACCGGACACGCCGCCTATTTCGACTATCGCTGGGGACCGATCCGTGCCGATGACGGATCGGTCGAACTCGTTGTCGGCGTGTCGCGGGACACCAGTGAGCGCCGGTCGCTGGAGGAGGCGTCGAAGCGCAGCGAGGCGCGGTTGCGGGCGGCGAGCGAGCTGGTCGGCCTCGGTGTCTATGCATGGGATCCGGTAACGGGCGCGCTCGACTGGGACGAACAACTGCGCCGCATGTGGGGGCTGGCACCCGACGATCCGGTCGATACGTCGGTATATGAGGCGGGTATCCATCCGGAGGACCTTCCCCGCGTTCGCGCGGCGACCGCCGCCTGTGTCGATCCGGCGGGCGATGGCCGCTACAAGATCGAGTATCGCGTGATCGGGCGGCATGACGGCGTTACCCGCCATATCGCGACGTCCGGCCGGACCGAATTCAGGGACGGTCGTGCCATCGGGTTCATCGGTGCCGCCATCGATGTGTCCGAGCGACGCCGCAACGAAGCGGCCGTGCGGGCGAGCGAAGCGCAGTTCCGCAGCTTCGCCGATAACAGCAGCAACCTGCTCTGGATCGGCGAAACGGCATCGGGGGCGATCGTCTATCGCAGCGCCGCCTTCGCGCGCATATGGGGCATGCCGCGCGAGGAGGCACCGGACAATCTCGACACCTGGATCGCGGGCGTCCACTCCGATGACCGCGCCGGCGTGCTGCGCGCTTTGGAAAGCGTGAAGGCCGGAGAGGTCACGCAGTTCGAATATCGCATCGTGCGGCCCCACGACGACGGCATCCGTTGGTTGCGGGATACCAGCTTCCCGATCCGCGACGATCAGGGCGCGGTGACCCGCATCGGCGGCATCGTCGAGGACCTGACCCGGGAGGACAGCCGCCAGGTCTATATCGTCAGCACGCGCGAGGCCGAGGCGCGCCGTCTGGCGGGTCTGGTCCGCATGGGTGGCGCGCATGCCCGCATCTTCGACAGCCCCCCCGCCTTTCTCGACATCGCACCGGTGCTGGCGGCGGGTTGCGTCCTTGTCGACCTTCGCCGGGAACGGGATGCCGGCCTGTCGATCCCGCGCGAACTGAAGGCACGGTCGATCGCACTGCTGACCATCGCACTCGACGATGCCACTGCCGGAACCGACGCCGCCGTCGCCGCGATGAAGGCCGGGGCGATCGACTTCCTCCTGCTGGGCGACGACGCCGTGTTGCGCGACAAGCTGGGTACGATCCTTGCGGAATGCTTTGCGTCGGTACGGCCCGCGACGCGTAACGAGGAAGCCAGCGCGCATATCGCCCGACTGACGCCGCGGGAGCGCGACGTGCTGGTCGGCCTGGTCGATGGCGGCACCAACAAGATCATCGCGCAGCAACTGGGCATCAGCCCGCGCACCGTCGAACTGCATCGATCCCAGGTCATGAGCAAATTGGGCGCCGGCAGCCTGACCGAACTGGGTCAGATCGCCCTTGCCGCCGGTATCGCGCCCTCCGGCGCCAGCGGAAAGACGCGGAAGCATCCTTAGGAATTTTCCGGATGCCGCCACGGCGGGCCATCGGGAAAGATGCACCTACCAGGTCGAGGGCAACACCGGTGTCGCGCGTGGACGCCAGCCGTTCCTGAACATCCGGCCATGCTCCCGCATCGGTTTCTCGGGAGGCTCGACAGACACGGAGGTTGATCCTGATGATCCGCACGCACGCGTCCCATTCGACGGGCTTCGACCTTTCCGGGACCAGCGACGACCTGTTGCTGCGCGAGACCTATCATCGATCCAGTAACGATATGCAGCTCGTCGTCAGCCTGTTGTCGCTGCAAAGCCGGCGTGCCACGAATGCGGAAGCCCGCGATGCGCTGGCGGACGCCATGGCCCGGGTCGCCATTCTGGCGCATGCCCGGGCCGATCTGAACGAACGGCGTCCGACCAGCCTGCGGCGTGCGCTCGAACAGGTATGCGAGGCGCTGGTCAGCCAGACCGAACCGCGTTCGATCCTCATCTCGCTGCACACCGAATATGACGTGCAGGGGCTCGGTCCACACCATGTCGCCGCGCTCGCGCTGGTCGTCAACGAACTGGCAACGAACGCGATCAAACACGCTTTCCACGACGGATTGGCGGGTCACATCCGCATATCGATCCGTCGCCATGGAGATCGACACGCGGCCATCCTCATCGAAGACGACGGCATGCCCTTTCCCGCGGCGGACAACGCGAAGAAGGCCGGCATGGGCTTGTCGCTGGTCAGGCGGCTGGTCGCATCGGCCGACGGCGTGCTGATCCAGCATGCGCCAGCGTCGAAACGCTTCGAAATACGGATAGCCGTGCCGGACGCGTCCTCCATGTGATCCGCGGACCGGTCCGCCGGCTTGTACCGGCGCGACCGATGGGAACAAGCCGATGGAAGGGTGCCGTCATGCGATCCCGTCGTCCGGAAATGCCCGCAACCGGAGTGCGACGCGCGTTCCCCTGTCATCGGTACGCTCGACCCAGATCTGGCCGCCATGCGCCTCGATGATCGTCCGGCAGATGGTCAGACCGACGCCGAGGCCATCGACCTTGCTGCTGCCGAACGCCGTGAACACCGTCTGCACCCGGTCGGGCGGAATGCCGCACCCCGTGTCCGTGACGTCGATACGAACCCCGGTGTCGCTGCGCATGGTCGACAGCGACAGGATCCGCTCGTCGCTGTCCTCCATCGCCTCCACCGCGTTCCGGATCAGGTTCACGAGCACCTGCTGCAATTGCACCGCGTCGCCCCGCGCAATCCCTTCCCGCAGCCCCAGGCGGACCGTCACGCCGGACAGTGCGGGATTGGGCAGCGCCAGCGCCAGCGCGTCGTCGATCAGTTCGCGAAGCGGCACCGGCTGGACCTGCGTTTCGCCATGGGCGACCATGCGACGGATCCGGCGGACGATCTCGCCGCTGCGTGCCACCTCCGCCGCCGCCAGTTCGAGCGCCTCGCGCGCCTCCGACAGCGCCTCCGGCTCCTCGCGAAGCATCAGCCGCCGCGCGCCGGCGATGAAGTTGCCGACGCTGGCCAGCGGCTGGTTGATCTCATGGGCCAGCGCCGAGGCGATCGTGCCCATCGCGCTCACCCGCGAGACATGGATCAATTCGCTTTGAAGCTGCATCACCCGCTTCTGCGCCTTCATCCGCTCGCTCAGGTCGGACATCGCCCCGATGACCCGCACCGGAACGCCCTGTTCGTCGCGCACCAGAAAGCCGCGATCGAATACCGAATGATAGCTGCCGTCGGCGTGGCGAAAGCCATATTCGCACTGCCACGTGCTGATCTCTTCGTTGATGAACCGCTCGATGCTGCCGACCACGCGCTCGCGATCCGTCGGCGCGATCCGGGATTTCCACCATTCGATACTATGGTCCGGCTTCTCCCCCGAAAGCTGCTCGATCGCCTCGTTCCAGGTAAGTTCGTCGTGGAGCAGATCCCAGTCCCAGATCGCCTCGTTGGTCGCCCGCGCGGCAAGGCGATACCGTTCCTCGCTCTGGCGGATCCGTGCCTCGGCCCTGTGCCGTTCCGTCATGTCGCGGGAGATGCCGATCACGCCGCGCATCTCGCCCGCGGCAATCCAGGGAACCTTGATCGTCTGGAACACCCTGTGCTCGCCACGAACCGGGATGGTCTCCTCGATCGTGCAGGGCTTGCCACTCTCGATGACGATTCGGTCCGCCACTTCATAGCCATCGGCGAGGTCGGGGGCATAGACGTCATGCACCGTCCGCCCGAGCAGATCGGGGGATACGTCGTTCAGGGCACGATTCACCTGAATGAAGCGGCCCGCCATGTCCTTCACGAAGATCAGGTCCGCCGCGCTGTCGATGATGGTCTTGAGCAACGTGCCGGCGGCCGGCTCCTCACCGCTTTGGCCACCGCGTCGCCGGCTCGTGATGTCGCGCAGGAGCAGCACGAAATGTTCGCCCATCGAAACAGCGCGGACCTCGTACCAGTTCTCCAGAAGCGGGATGCTGGTTTCGAACCGCTGGCCCCGCTCGACGTCGCGCAACCGTTCGCAGACATGACGGATCGCCTCCCACTCCTCGCCAAGCGCCGCATCGTCCAGCCTGCGCCCCGGCAACCCGAGCGCGCCGAATTCGCGCATCGCCGACGCGTTGAGATGGGCGAACGTCGCATCCGGCCCCACCACCAGCGCGGGATCGTCGACGATGGAAAGGAGATCGCGCACGCACTTGTCGATCAAGGGGGGCATCCTCCACGGAACCGGCTTCCGGGTAGAGCAGCGAACTCCCTGTCGTTCCACATAAATGTCCGCAGCATACGCATTGCCCGGGACAGGCAGGCGCATTTGCGATAGATCAACGGGGGGTGGTCGGGAAAAATGATCCGGTCGGTGTACATCGTCGATGATGACGCGTCGATCCGACGATCCACCGCCTTTCTGGTCAAGAGCGCCGGATATCAGCCGCGCGCGTTCACATCGGCGTCGGATTTCCTGCGGGAGGCTCCGACGCTTCTGCCCGGCGTGCTCCTGCTCGACGTGCGCATGCCGGAGATGGACGGGTTCGCGTTGCTGGACGATCTGCCGGCGTCGCTCGGTGCGCTGTTCCCGATCGTCATGATTACGGGACATGGCGATCTTGCCACCGCCGTGCAGGCGATCCGGCACGGTGTCCGCGATTTCCTCGAAAAGCCATATGAGGACGACGACCTGCTCGGCATCGTGGCGCGCCTCTGGGACGATCTCGACGGACATCTGTCTCACATCGAACAGCGGAGCGCAGCGCTGCGGCTGACCGGCAAGCTGACCGAACGGGAACGCGAGGTGCTGATCCTGTTGGCGCAGGGCAGGCCCAACAAGCTGGTGGCGCATGCGCTCGATCTGAGCATTCGCACCGTCGAGATGCACCGCGCGCAGATGCTGGAGCGACTTGGGGTGCGGACCCTGCCGGAAGCGACCCGATTGGCGTTGGCCGCAGGGCTGCTGGAATAAGGTCCGACGACCGACGGGCGGGTCGGCACCCGACCGGCCTATCGGTCTCCGCCCCCGTGCCCTACGGTACGCTGTGGTGCGTAAGCAACCTCCCGTTCCGCTGTTTGCCTGCGTATGATGCCGTCGTTGAAAGGCGCGAGATCGACGAAAATGCTTGCGAGTTGGATGTACGTCAGCCGGGCCACCTTCCCCGCATCGGACGCAAACGCCGTTATCGAACCGATCGCGCGCGTCTCCATGCGCCGCAACGCCGATCTGGAAGTGACCGGCGCGCTGATCTTCGCCGTGCAACACTTCGCACAATATATCGAAGGGCCGCCGGCGGCGGTGGATTTTCTGCGCACGGCGATCGAACGCGATGGTCGTCACCGCTCGCTCCATACCGTCCTCGACGATCGACCCGAATGCCGCAGGTTCGGCGGATGGCGGATCGCATATCGTGGCCTTGCGACCTATGTCGAGAAAACGATCGTCTCCGTACAGGGGCAGCCGACGGCCGAAACCGGGGATGCCGCGGCCCGGTTGCTGCGGCTGTTCCGCGAATTTTCGCTGCCCGACGCCCGGTAGGACTCCGAAGGGGGCGATTGCTGCCGGGGCAGAGGGTTAAGGTTTTTCTGCTGCGATCCCCGTAGTTTCCGCAGCTTGTCCGTTCCCGCCACATGCCGGCAGATACCGCCAGGGGTTAGCGGAGGAACATATGGCTCAGGCGGGCAATCCATCGGGGGGAAACGATTGTCACATCGGACACCCTCCGATGCGCTTCTCGCACGACCTTTGCGCCGAGCCCGAATTCGATCACTTCGCCAGCCTTGCCGCCACGATCTGCGGGACGCCGACGGCGGCGGTGACGCTGATCGCCGGAGACACGCAGTGGATCAAGGGCGCGGTGGGGATCGGCCGCGAGGAGATGCCGGCCGATCGCTCCTTCTGCCTCCATACGGTCCGGGCCAATCGGTTCCTGTCGATCGGGGATGCCACGATCGACGATCGGTTTCGTGACAATCCGCTGGTGACCGGACCGGAGCAGATCCGGTTCTACGCCCGCATGCCGCTGGTCATCGACCACGAACCCGTCGGCGCACTCTGCGTCATCGATACGAAGGCCCGCGGCGAGGGACTGAAACCCGAACAGCGCCAGGCGCTCGAAATGCTGGCCGCACAGGCGAGCCTGCAATTGCAGCTGCGTCGCGCGGTGGCCGAGCGCGACGGCGCCGTCCGCGAACTCAACGCCGTCGTGGGCCAGCTCAGCTGGGCGGCAACGCACGATCATCTGACCGGCGTCGGCAACCGTGCGATGCTTCGCCGGACGCTGGACGGCCGGGTGGGAAAGGATGCGGCTCCGTTCGGCCTGCTCGCGATCGACGTCGATCATTTCAAACAGATCAACGATTCGTTCGGCCATCAGGCAGGCGACGAGCTGCTCAGGGAGATTGCGCGCCGCCTGACCATGGCGCTGCGCCTCGAGGACATCGTCATCCGCCTCGGCGGCGACGAGTTTGCGATCGTGCTCGACCGGCTGGCGGACGATGCAGCGCTGGCGGAGTTGGCCGAGCGGCTGCTGGCGGCCATGCGCCCGCCCTTCGTCTACGAAGGACAGGCGCTCGAATGCCGGATCACCATCGGCGGGGCGCGGTGGCCGTTCCATTCGTCCCGCGCGGACGATGTCGTCCGCTACGCCGATGCGGCGCTGTACGACGCGAAATCGCGGGGGCGCGGCATCTTCGCGCTGTTCGAACAGGAAATGCTCGCCACGCAGGCGCAGCGGCGGCTTGAGATCGATCGTGCCCGTCACGCGCTGGCCGCCGGGCAAGTGGTGCCGTTCTACCAGCCGAAGGTCGATCTGCAGCATGGTACCATCCTGGGGTTGGAGGCCCTGCTCCGCATCGTCGCGCCCGGATGTCCCGCGATCATGCCGCACGCCATCGCCGCCGCCTTCGACGAGGCCGAGATCGCGCAGGCGATCGGCCACAGCATGTTGACGCAGGTGTTGCAGGACATGCGCGCGTGGTTCGACGCCGGGCTGCACTTCGGACGCGTTGCCATCAACGTCTCCGCGACCGAGATCGGCGACCCCAATTACGCCGGCCGTCTTATCGCCGCGTTGGCGCAACATGGCATTGCGCCGGCGATGCTCGAGCTCGAAATCCTCGAAAACGTGCTGCTCGACCAGCGCTCGGCGGCGGTTCTTGCCAGTGTCCGCACGCTGTCGGACGCGGGTGTGCGCATCGCCTTCGACGATTTCGGCACCGGCTATGTGGCGCTTGCGCACCTGCCCAGTTTCCCGGTCGATACGATCAAGATCGATCAGTTGTTCGTGCGCGAACTCGACAACGGCGCCAACCAGGCGATCGTCCGGGCGCTGCTCGCACTGGCCGCCGAACTCGGCCTCGAAGCGATCGCCGAAGGGGTCGAGACCCCGCAACAGGCCGCGCAGCTGCGCGCGCTGGGCTGTACCGTGGCGCAGGGCTTTCTGTTCAGCAAGGCGATGCCGGCCAGCGACGTCGCGAGCAAGCTGTCGCGAAAGCCACGAACGGCGCATCGGCCCCATGCCCGGCCGGTCACCGAACCGCGCCTTCCGTCGTGTCGGGCAGCATAATCAATCGGGAGTGGGATGTGATGGACGCCGCAGGCCTAGCCCGATCGGTGATCGATGCGATCTTACCGGCGCGTTTTCGTCCGCAACCCCCGATGCCCGCGCCGGTCGAACGGCGCGCCGCGGCCCGAAAGGAGGCCGCGCTCTCCGCCAGCGTGGTCACCGGCGGGCGGACCCATCGCGGGCAGATCCGCAACATCTCCACGACGGGCCTGACATTGGTGTTCGATTCGCCACCGCAATTGTTCAAGGGTGCGCATCTTCTGGTGTGTGCCGGGGCGCTCACGCCGTTCACCGGCTCGGTCCGCTGGATTGCCGGTCGCGAATGCGGCATGGTGTTCAACAGCGCGTTGGCCGAAGAGGTCGTCGACGATACGTCGGCGTTGTTCGACCCCGGCAAGCGCGTCCGTCCCGGTCGTGCGAAAATCCATCTGGTGGCCGCCGTCAGCGGGCCCGGCCTCGAACGAAGGGTAACGATCGAGAATATCGGGTCCGGCGGCGCCCAGCTCGCAACGGGATTGTCGCTTCCGGTCGACACGGGGGTGATGATCCATATCGACGGCATGCTGCCGATCGGAGGCCATGTCCGCTGGAGCCATGCCGGTCGCTGCGGCGTGATGTTCAACAAGCTGCTGCCCGTCGCGGCGGGGGAGGAAATTGCCCGACGCTGCGCCGTGCATTCCTCCTGGCTCGACGAACTCCGCGAGGCGCATGCCGCCATCGTCGATGAGCAGGCGGGGTCGGCGCGGACAGATCGGCGCCTTGGCCTCATGATCGCGGACAAATGACGCCGCAGTGACAGGCCGTCGTGGAACGGCGATAGCAATACACGCCGTCCGGCATACCGGCGGCAAGGGATTGGATGAACGGAAGTGATGGTCGGAACCCACGACTGGATATTGGTGGCGATGTCGGTGCTGATCGCCACCGTCGCGAGCTATACGGCGCTGGATCTTTCCGGCCGGGTGCGGGCATCGACCGGACAGGCGCGACATATCTGGCTGGTGACGGCGGCGATCGCCATGGGCGGCGGCATCTGGGCGATGCATTTCGTCGCCATGCTTGCCTATGGCATGCCCGGAATGGCGGTTAGCTACGACGTGGCGCTGACATTGCTGTCGCTGGCCGTGCCGATCGTCGGAACCGGCATCAGTTTTGCCGTCATGAACCGATCGGGCGCGGCGATCGGATCGCTCGCCGCGGCGGGTCCGATCATGGGATTGGGCGTGGTGGCCATGCACTATATCGGCATGGCGGCGATGCGCATGCCCGCCACGCTGCACTACGACCTTCGCTGGGTGGCGGTGTCGGTGTTGTTCGCGGTCGGCGCGGCGACGACCGCCCTGTTCCTTGCGAGCAGGAACAACGACATCCGACAGCGATCGGGCGCGGCCGCGGTGATGGGCGTGGCGATCGCAGGGATGCATTTCAGCGGGATGCGTGCCGCGTCGTTTGCCGTATCGAGCGACACCGACCTGTCGGCCGGCCATAGCGGGCTGTCGCAGACGACGCTCGCCCTGACCGTATCGGCCGCGGCGCTGCTGATCCTGTTCCTCGCGCTGGTCGCGGCGATGTTCGATCGCCGGTTCGCCGAGATGGCGGCCCGCGAGGCACGGGCGTTGAAACGAAGCGAGGGGCGGCTGCGCGCCCTCTACCGCGGCACGCCGCTTCCGCTACATTCGCTCGATGCGGCGGGACGCATTGAGCATGTCAGCGATACGTGGCTGCAGTTGACGGGCTATGACCGCGAAGAGGTCATCGGGCGACCCCTTGTCGATTTCCTCACCGAAGGATCGGCGCGGCAGGCCCGCAAACGGGATCGTGTCGCGCTGATGCGCAACGGCGCCCTGATCGACCGCGAGTACCGGATCCAGACCAGGACCGGTGACGTCCGCGACGTCGTGGCCTCGGCCCGCCTCGAATTCGATGCCGAGGGCAAGTTCCAGCACGTGCTCGGCGGATTGACGGACGTCACCGAGCGCAAGCGGGCGGAGGAAGCGCTGCGGCAAGCGCAGAAGATCGAGGCGATCGGCCATCTGACCGGCGGGATCGCCCATGACTTCAACAACCTGCTTGCCATCATTCTCGGCAATCTCGACCTGCTGAGCCGACAGGTCGAGGAAGGATCGCGCGCCCAACGCCTGGTGGCGAATGCGCGTCAGGGCGCGGAACGCGGCGCGTCTCTGACGCAACGCCTGCTGGCGTTCGCCCGGCGTCAGGATCTGCGACCGGAGAGCGTGGACGTGCCGGGGCTGGTGGCCGGGCTGTCGGAGATGCTGGAGCGCTCGCTCGGCCCCCGAATCCAGATCCAGACCCGGTTCCCCGCCAGCCTGCCGTGCGCGCATGTCGATGCGCACCAGCTGGAACTCGCCATCCTGAACATGGCGGTGAATGCGCGCGACGCAATGCCGGAGGGGGGGATGCTGACGATCGCTGCCGCCCTCGACAGCGCCCCGCCGGGACAGGCCGAGGACGGCAAGGGCTTCGTCCGGCTGGAGATACGCGACACCGGCATCGGCATGGACGGACCTACGCTCGCGCGGGCAAGCGAACCCTTTTTCACGACCAAGGGCATCGGGAAAGGCACCGGTCTCGGCCTCAGCATGGTTCAGGGGCTTGCGGCGCAATCGGGCGGCCAGTTGAACATCGACAGCACGCCCGGCATCGGCACTACGATCCAGTTGTGGCTGCCCGTCGCCATGGTCGAACGGGCCGTCGCACCGGATGCGTCGCACGATGCGTTCACCGAATTGCCGCCCCTGTCGATTCTTGCGGTTGATGACGATGAACTCGTCCTCCACAACACGGCGGCGATGCTCGAGGAACTGGGGCATCACGTCGTCACCGCACCCGGCGGCGGCGAGGCGTTGCACCGGTTGCGGCAGATGCCGCGGGTCGACATCCTCGTCACCGATCAGCTCATGCCCAACATGACCGGCGTCCAGCTTGCCATCGCCGCAACCGATGCGGTGCCCGGCCTTCCGGTTCTGCTCGTCAGCGGATTTGCCGAACTCAAGGCGCAGGAGGCGGAGCGCTTCGCCTTCCTGCACAAGCCCTTCGATCGCGTGGACCTGTCGCAGGCCATTGCGCGAACGATCGCCCGAGCGAAAACGACGGGTGCGAGCGATAGCGTCCCGTCACCCGTTGCCGGCATCGAGGGCGACGCGCTGCGGATCCTGCCCGACTGACCCTTGCCGATCATCGGCTTCTACAGCATGGGAAGCCGCGATGGCCGCCGGCCGAGCGGGAAGGCCGCATCGATCTGCGCGAGTTCGGTCTGGGTCAGTTGCAGCGCGGCGACGGCGGTGGGCCGGTCCGCGTCGTCGATATACCGGCTTCCCTGACCGATCGCTGCGACCGACCGCTGGTCGGAACGAACGGACGTCGTTGGACCGGGCTCGCCGCGTACGCTTCACCACTGCCGGTGCCGCTCAACGCGATGGGCTGCCCGTGTCGGCGAACAGTGCGATCACCTCGCGATTGAACGCCGGGATGTCGTCGGGCTTGCGGCTCGTCACCAGGCCTCGATCGACCACGACCGCTTCGTCGACCCAGTCCGCACCGGCGTTCTGGAGATCGCTCCGGAGCGACGGCCAGGAGGTCAGCCGTCGTCCACGTGCCGCACCCGTCTCGATAATCGTCCATGGTCCATGACAGATCGATGCCACCGGTTTGCCGGCGTCGAAGAAGGCGCTCGCAAAGGCGACGGCCTCGGGCAGCGCACGAAGCTGGTCGGGATTGATGACGCCGCCCGGTAGCAGCAACGCGTCGAAATCCTCGGGCCGGGCCCGAGGAAGTGCGACATCGACGTGGAAGCTGTCACCCCAGTCCGAGAAGTTCCACCCCCTTACCTCCCCCTCTTTCGGTGAGACGATCCGCGTGTCGGCGCCGGCCTCGTCCAGTGCCTTGCGCGGCTCGGTCATCTCGACCTGTTCGAACCCATCGGTCACGAGGATCGCGACCGTCAGGCCGTCGAGGGAAGGGGAAGCCATGTCGTTTCTCCGTTCAATATCGTGTCGCGATCGGAACCTGTCGTCGCCGCTAGCGTCATCGCACCGGTCCGCTCGATGCGAAGGCGCTGCCGCGCTTTGCGGCAATCGCCGCTTTGCGGCAATCGCGTTCGGCACGGGCGAGCGGTGCACACAACGGCCGCATCCGGAGGGGCGGGCGGTCCCGGCGACGCTTGCTGAGGGGGGGCGGCATCAATCACCGACCGGCCCGCTGTCGCCCGGCAATTTGTAGGCGAGGATCCGGGCGGTCTCGATGCGGGGCGCACCGTCGAACAATTCGGGCGAGCGCGCGACCAGGGCTTGCCCGACCTTGCCGCCGAGATGGGCGACGCGGGCTGCATCATCGGGGAATGTGTCGAAGATCGCGAAGTCGTGCTCGCCGAAGCGCACGGCATACCAGCTGGTGGTGCCGGGTTCCTCCCTCACCGCCTCCAGTCCGGCGCGCAGGAAGGTCTCGACCGCGTCGCCCTTGCCCTGTTTCGCGTGCAGACGGACGAACAGTGCCTCGACGACCGCCGATCGCGATTCGATCGTCGGCGAGGATGTCTGGGAACTCGGGCCTGGTGCGATCGCGTCCATGCGCCTCTCCTCTGCTGGTATTTCGCAGGAACGCTATGCCGCTATCCGGACGGCGCTGAGCACCCGTACGTTCCCTCAGGAGACTTACGCGGTTGCAGCGTTACGGCATCGTCTGTCGCGCTATTGGCGCAGACCTTCCGAACGATTGGTGACAGAGGACGGCTTGGGCGTAATGCCGGAAATAGTTACGCCCAAGCAGCAAAGGCAAATATCGCGTAGTCGTAAAATAGAGGCGAAAGGGTCCCGGCAGCGAGCGATCAGCCGCGTGATACGGACTTGGCCGGATTCATCTCCTTGAGGATGCGTCCGGCCTCATGCGGTTCGGACCGCAGATATTGCGGAGGTGCATCCACCGATGCGCCGAGAACCGCCGCCGCATGCCAGGGCCAGCGCGGATCCCACAGCACGCCGCGCGCGATCGCGATCGCGTCCGCGTCGCCGTCCTGCAGGATGGCCTCGGCCTGATGCGGATCGGTGATGAGACCGACCGCGATGACCGGCATCGACACGGCCTGCTTCACCACCTTCGCGAGCGGCACCTGGTAGGACGGACCGACCGGAATTGCCTGCCGAGGATCGAGCCCCCCGCTGGACACGTGGATCGCCGCACATCCGCGAGCTTCGACTTCTGCCGCAAAGATCGCGGTTTCGTCGACCGTCCAGCCACCTTCGACCCAGTCCGTGCCCGAGACGCGAACCGTCACCGGCCTGTCGGCCGGAAAGGCGGCGCGCACGGCATCGAACACTTCGAGCGGGAAGCGCATCCGGTTGGCGAGGTCGCCGCCATATTCATCCTCGCGCGTGTTGGAGAGCGGCGAAAGGAATTGGTGCAGGAGATAGCCATGCGCGGCGTGGATCTGGATCGCATCCAGACCGATCCGGGCGGCGCGCCGTGCCGAATCGGCAAAGGCATCTCGGATACGCGCGAGGCCATCGCGATCGAGCGCGAGCGGTGGATGCTCGTCGGGTTCGAACGGCAGTGCGCTGGGGGCGAGCGTCTGCCAGCCATGCTGGGCATCGGGCGCGATCTGCGCCCCACCGTGCCAGGGCTTTGCCGTACTCGCCTTGCGTCCGGCATGGGCCAGCTGGATCATCAGCGGCATGTCGGACCAACGGCGCACGCCATCGACGACGCGTTGCATCGCCGCTTCGGTGGCATCATCCCACAGTCCGACATCGCCATAGGTGATGCGCCCCTCGGGCGTGACCGCCGTCGCCTCGATCGTCAGAGCGCCCGCGCCCGACATGGCCAGCTGGCCGAGATGGATCAGGTGCCAGTCGGTCATCGCACCGTCTTCGGCCGAATACTGGCACATGGGCGCGATCACGATACGGTTGCCGAGCGACAGCCCGCCCACGTCCAGTGGTTCGAAAAGCTTGGCCATTACCATTCTCCTACGTTGGGCATCGATGCCCATGGTTCGGCAGGCGCCTTGTGTTCGCCCTGCTGGAGTAGTTCGATCGAGATGCCGTCGGGCGAGCGGACGAACGCCATATGCCCGTCGCGCGGCGGGCGATTGATCGTCACCCCGGCGGCCTGCAGGCGGGAGCAGGTCTCGTAAATGTCCTCGACGTGGTAGGCGAGGTGGCCGAAGTTGCGGCCACCCGTGTAGGTCTCGGCAGGACTGCCATCCTCGGGCGGCCAGTTATAGGTCAATTCGACCTCTGCCTGACCGGGCTTGCCCTCGCCGCGATGATCCTCATCGGCCGCCAGGAAAATCAGGGTGAATCGCCCCTGCTCGTTTTCGATCCGCCGGGTTTCCCTGAGGCCCAGCAGTTCGAAGAAACGAATAGTCGCCTGTGGATCGGCAACCCGCAGCATGGTGTGGAGATAGCGCATGATCAGGCGCCCTCCGCCTGGAGGGCTTCCATGACCATCTCGGCCGTGCGCGTGGCCGAAGCAGGGTTCTGTCCGGTCACCAGCTTGTCGTCGCGCAGCGCGAAGGGTTGGAAATCGGGGCCGCTCTCATGATGCGCACCCAGTTCCTTCATACGGGTTTCGAGCAGGAACGGCACGGCCTGATCAAGGCCCACGGCGCGTTCCTCGCTGTCGGTGAAGGCGGCGACCCGGCGCCCTGCCACGAACGGCGTGCCATCGGGCTTCTTCGCGGAAACAAGTCCGGCGGGGCCGTGGCAGACGGCGGCCACGATCTTGCCTTCGCGGTCGAACCGCTCGACCAGTCGCGCGAGCTCTTCGCTGCCGGGATAGTCGAACATCGTGCCATGCCCGCCAGGCAGGAAGACCGCGTCGTAACCGGCCGTGTCGATGCTGGTGAAAGCGGGGGTATCGGCCATTTCGGCCTTCAGCGCTTCGTCTTTCAGATAGCGCTCGACCGACGCATCATTCTCGCCGTCGGCGTTGACGCTGCGCTGGTCGATCGGGATCGCGCCGCCCTTGATCGAGGCCAGCGTCACGTCGGCGCCACCATCGCGAAAGGCGTAGTAAGGCGTGGTCAGTTCTTCGAGCCAGACGCCGGTCGGCTCGACGCCGGGCGTCATGCGGTCGGCTGACGTGGCGATCATGAGAATGCGTGTCATCGGCTTGGCTCCTTTGCGTGCCGGATCGCGGAGGCGGGCGAGGGACGATGCTATTGCGGCGATGGCTCGCACCATCCCCGGTCAGAATGCCGGCTCGGTCACCCGTCTGTCCGTCGATGATCATGCAGGTAAGCAGCATCGCTCATCATGAAACCCAACGGGAATGGCCAACATCCATAAATCAATTTATGGAACTGCCATGTCCCTGCAGCAGATGCGCACGTTCATCGAAGTCTATCGCCGTCGGTCGTTGAGCGACGCGGCACGCGCGCTCGGCATCACGCAGCCCGCGGCGTCCCAGCATATCGCCTCGCTCGAGGTGCAGCTCGGCCATCCGCTTTTCGATCGCCATTCGCGCGGCGTCCGGCCTACGGCGATCGCCGACGACTTCGCCGCTTCGATTGGCGGCAGCCTCGACCGGGCCGAAGCCGCCTTGGCATCGGCACGCGCGCGGTCGGTTCGCATTTCGGGAACGGTCCACATCGCCGCGCCATCCGACCTGCTGGGCGAGATGATTACGCCAAGGCTCGGTCCGCTGCTCGACTCGGGGCTTGATCTCCGACTGCATATCGGTGGGCGCGACGCGCTTTATGCCATGCTGCTCGACGACAAGGTGCATCTTGGCATCACCGCATCCCGGCCCGAAGACGCGCGGCTTGCCTATCAGGCGATCGGCACCGAAGACCTGCGCGCCGTGGCCGCACCCGCCATAGCCGAGCGGATTGCGCGCATGCCGCTATGTGAAGCGCTCAATACGGTGCCTTGTCTGGCCTATGATCTTGACCGGCCACTGGTGCGCAATTGGCTGGAGGCGAACCAGATCGAGGTAGCCCGGCCCCCGGCCCTGACCGCACCGGATCTTCGCGTCCTGCGCTCGGGTCTGTGCGCGGGACTGGGTTGGACGGTTCTGCCCGGCTATCTCACCGGCGCCGAACGCACGGCCTGTACCCTTGTCGAAATCGCAGCACCTCTCCGCGTGCCGACCAACGCACTCTATCTCGTCTGGGCCAAGTCCTCGTTGCGCCACCCCCGCGTGGCCTTTGCGCGCGATGCCCTGTTCGGAGCATTGCAGCCATGAATGCTCTGACCGTCGATCCATCGGGATGAACGATCGACCGGTTGCTGGAAGTGGGAAAAGGGACGCGAACGGCCGAATTCAGGGCACTCGGACGCACGGCCTTCGATACGATCCCGACCTTGTATGGTCCCAGCGATCGATGGCGCATTCACGACGGGCGAGGAGGGCCACCCCATCGCCAGCTACTTTCGATCACTTCCGGAACCCGAAGGGCCATGCACTGGCGGAGACGGAGGGATCTCGACTCTCCATTTAACGGGTTGAAGTAACCTGATATTCTTAGCGGCGCATCCACTCTCCCCACATTTCTCCCCACAATTGATGTGAAAAATTTTTAGGGGCTGGAGATGGCTCATCCGTTTCGCACCCTCCATAAAGCAGTTCGGTTGCGAGAGCTTGCAGCGATATGACCCAGAAACGGTCATTCCGCGGGTGGGGCTCGCTTACCAACTTTTGCCATTCGTTCATGTCGAGAGCGGCAACTTGGCTATTTCAGCCCCCTCGACTTCGAGACGCAGACGCAGCTTAACCACTCTTCCCAGGAAACCGGCAGCAGCTCAATCTGCCGCTTCTGCTTGTAGCGGAACTAAGGCTGGCGAGGTTCCTGACCGCGCCTCGTTACGCTTTTCGGCCGCCCCGGTGAATAGACGCCAAGGACCGCTTGCTGCATGAGCCATTCGTTAGAATGACAATGGGGGCCAGGATGAAGTTCGATACCAGTCGTGCACTGATACTCTACTCAGGGGCCCTCACGGGTGCAGTGATTTGGTTAGGGCTCACTGCCGCTGCACCTTCGGCCCAAAACGCGAAATTCGATACCATTGACGTTGGCCGCATAAACGTACGCGAGCCCGATGGTACGTTGCGCATGACGATCGCCAGCTCGGCTCGGGCGCCAGGCTTCATAGGCGGCGGGAAAGAGTACCCCCGTCCCGACAGGCGCATGGCGGGTATGCTCTTCTTCAACGATGAAGGGACAGAAAACGGCGGCCTTATCCTCGCCGGCAAGGACGAGAGTGGTCGAGGTACGAGTGGAGGAAGCTTGACGTTCGATCGCTATCATCAGGATCAGGTGGTGCAGCTTTTCGGCTTTGAGGAGGGACAGGAAAGATCCGCCGGCATCAAGGTCAACGACCAGCCCGAAGGCCGCCTTGACTTTCCAGCGGTGGACCGTGTCCGAACCCTGCCGGCAAGTCAGCAGGACGCGGCGTACCGCGCCGCTAACGTCGGTGGGACGCAACGCCTGTTTGCCGGTAGGGCTACGGACAAATCCTCCCAGCTGGTTCTGCGCGACGGGCAAGGCCGTAAACGACTGGTGCTTCGCGTCGGGGAGGACGGCGCTGCGTCGATTGACTTCCTAGACCAGGCAGGAAAGGTGCAGCGCACCGTTCGACCGACCGCGGACTAATCGCACTTGACGCGCCGACTGCACCTTCCGAGTCTGGCAGGAATAACCTTGCTAGGTCTAAGCCTAGGGGCAAGCGTGATGACGGGCTTAATCCATCGACCACAAGTCTATGCTAGGCGGCGTGGACAAATTGGTGACGGTCAGCTTTCGCGTGTGTAACCTCAGTTCGTGAACCGTAAAGCGCACTTGATCGCGGCCATATTGGTTGGCCTTGCTACGCCCTCTGCCGCTTTGGCCGA
>NZ_JAKRET010000011.1 GCF_022664395.1 Sphingomonas lacusdianchii
CATCCGTCTGTTGGCCGCCATCCACGACCTGATCGGTCGATAGCGAGCGAAGCTTCGTAAGCGCAGCGTCGTCAGCGCCGGTAATCTTGTGTCGACGCGCAAAATTGATGCCGATGGTTTCGGCCGAGACAGGATAATACCGGTCGAAATTGTCGCGGTTCAATGGTCGCCCGGTCAGTGTCCCATCACGGCCACCGCCGGACTCAATGATCGTTTTGTGGAACATCCCGCGCGCTTCAGGCGAAGTAAGAAGCGCATGTACGGAAACGCCACCAGCGGATTCTCCGAAAATGGTTACATTTCCCGGATTACCACCGAAGGCTGCGATGTTGCCCTTGACCCACTTCAAAGCGGCAATCTGATCCATATAGGCATAATTGCCTTTCGGTTCGGCCGGATTTTCCCTGCTGAGGGCAGGGAATGCAAAAAAGCCGAACCGCCCCACGCGATAGTTGAGCGTCACTAGGATGACACCTTGCTTGGCAAACTGCGTACCCGAATAGGTAGGGTCCGCACCGCTCCCGAATAGGAATGCCCCGCCATATATCCAGACCATGACTGGTAGCTTGGCATCGCTCGTTGCATTCGCCGGTCGCCAGACGTTGAGATACAGGCAATCTTCCGACTTCGGCCTTTCGGCCGCGCCGCTGGGGTATCCGCCCGGCTGCGCACAATCCGCAGCGAATTGAGTCGCATCGCGCTCCCCGGACCAAGCCTTGGCTGGTTGCGGAGCGCGCCAGCGGAGCGGCCCTACGGGCGGAGCCGCGAAGGGAATACCTTTGAAGCTCGCGACGCCATCGTCGGTTTCGCCACGCAAAATGCCGTCCGAAATCGACATCGTTTGTGCCATTGCTGGCGATCCGGAAAGCACGGTAAGAACCAGCGGCAAGAAGAATGATTGATTGGACACGCCAAGGTTCCTTATTATGGGCGGCGCCTAATTCATCTAGTTGCGGTTACTCCAATTTCGTACCGCTTGATCAGCCAACCCGAGCTATTGGATTTGTAAAGGCAAATAGAATATCACAATTTATATGCCACGTTTACGAAGCCTGCGTGCCTTGCATTCAATGTTGATTTAGAAGTTTAGTCAATCATCTTAATCATGACCTGATATCATAGGCCCAATGACCCAGAATCAACTAGTTGGGTGATGTTACATAGAACGGACCCAGATATACGCTTACGGCCTTCCGCGCCGTTCGCAGGTCGTCGAGCGCCCCGATTAGGATCGTTTTTGCGACAGCTGACTACCGCTCGGCTCGCGTTGACGCTCGCTGCACGGATCCCGAACCGTACATGAACGAACGTCTGAAGTTCGGAAGTGACGAAGATCGCGCGAATGACCGGTTGTGGGTCCGTTCGACACTTGCAGGTTCAGAGCAGTCGAGGACGCCGACCACCTTGCGCAGCAGAAGTTGGAAGAATTTCAAAACAGAGTTGGGCTTGGTTGATCGCCGTTGCCAAACAAGCGGTTGATGTGGGCAGGTACGATCGATCGCGTGCGCGGTTGGACCGAGAAGTCTTGGAGACGCGGCTCGCGGCCCTTCAACGAGGCCCACGGAGCTCTTCCCTTTACAAAGCGGGTCCACGCCTCGATCATCCGAAGGGAAAGACGCATATCGGTAGCTGTATAGGGTCGGGAGGACGGGGCACCCAGGGTGCTGAAGACGTAGGGTAGTTCGGCAGAATGGAAGGCGCCCCATCGCTGCGCGTCGGGACCTTGCGGCACGTGCGAGAAGAGATACGCATACACCGGTGATCGGCGGTTCTTCGCACGGCCTTCCCACCACTCTAGAAGGGCGCGACGTCCACACCAGGTTGCGGCTGAACGAAGCGTAAGTCCGTTCCCCTTTAGTTGAGTAGCCGCCCCCCCGCAGTTCGCCGGCGAGGCGGCCGTGCTTGAGCCGCTACCGAATGCGGTGGTTTCGTCGCTGGTCATTCCTACGAGTATGGGCACGTCGATCCCGGTTCCCTGACGCCAGACCGTCGAAGGGGAAACCGGTAGGTCCGGCGAGATGCGTAATCGCGTTCTCGCTCCTGTCGGCCCTGCTTCGGGCGGTAGCCCGCTCTGCATGATCGCTTGGGCGAATAGACCTCTGGCCTTAGGCATCGCGGTCAAGCCGTGGACCAACATCGCACCCGCCGATTGTCCGGCGATTGTGACTCGCTTCGGATCGCCGCCGAAGGCGGAGGCATTCCGATTCACCCACTGCAGCGCTGCCAGGAGATCGAGAGCCCCTAGGTTCGGCAGCCCTCCGCTCACCGTGGAGAAACCATCCTCCCCGAGCCGGTAGTTCACCGTGACTACAACGACGCCGCGGCGCGCGAAGGCGCTCCCGTCGTAGATGGGTATCGAGCCAGAGCCGGAAACGAAGCCTCCGCCATGGATCCAGAACAGGATGGGTGCCTTTCTCGCCCGCGCCGGTGCCCACACGTTCAGGAAAAGGCAGTCGTTGGAGACCGCACCTGCTACGACGAACTCCTTCGTCCAAGGTCCGAAACCGTTCGGCGAAAGGCCTTGCGTGCAACTTGCCGCGAAGGAGGTCGCTTGCCGCATCGGGGGTGGCGTGAACCTCCGTGGGGGACGACCGCGCAGATCGCCGATGGGAGCCGCCGCGTAGGCGATACCGAGGAAGCGACGGAAGGATTTGCTGGAGACACCGGTCACCTGGCCACCGTCGATGGTCACAACCGGTGCAGACGCAAGTAGCGCAAGCGCGGCGATCATATCTTCTTCCTAATTAACGTGTCGGACATCGCTCGCTTCATGAGGATTCGGCACTTAGGACAGGAAGCTGGTCCGTGCTCAACCCAATTCTCCCATGAAAAAAACGCAGACGTCGAAAACGTTTAGTAAGGCTTGAATCATGGAACCGGACCGGAAATCCGCGCGGTGCAGCTGTGCTGGGCCTTGCCTGTCTACGGAGGAGCCCGTCAACGAATGCCTGATCAGTAGACCAATACCAGTAGTCATCGACCCATGCGAACCTTCCTGGGGATCCTAACCGTTCGATGACCGCCGCGGTCCCTTGGCCCGTACGAAGCGGACCCCGGCCGCTGCGAAGACAAGTGCAGCGGACGGGACGTCGCTGACTGTGTCATGGTCGGATGCGAGCGTTCTTCATCGTCACTTCTCCCGTGATCATCGCATCCCCTGCGAAGCGACCGATGAATATCGGGTAGCGACCGGCCGCCACGTGCCAGTTGTTGGCTGCGGTATCGAAGTCCGCGAGCAGCCGGGGATCGACGGGTATCGCCACGCGGCGCTTCTCACCGGGTGCAAGCGTAACGCGCTGGAAGCCGACGAGGCGGGTGCTTGGGCCGTTCCGTCGCCCGGCTCGGACATACACTTGAGGAGAATCCGCACCCGCCACCTTGCCGATGTTCGTGACGTTAAAACTGACTGTAGGTCTCGCACCGGGTTCGATGCGCAACTCGCTGTAGTCGAAGCGGGTATAAGACAGACCATAACCGAAGGGGAACAGCGGCCGGACGTCGCGCTTCAGATAGGAGCGATAGCCCACATCCGCGCCTTCCTTGTAGTCCACGTCGACCATCAGCGATCGCTCTACCATGCCGTAGGTGCTGCCCTTCTTCTGCGCACGATCGGCCTCCTTCATAGCTGCCAGACCCGGAATGACAGCTCGGGGCGCTTGGGCCTCGTTCGCCGGGAAAGTCATTGGCAATCGGCCCGAGGGGTTCGTCACGCCGAACAGGATGTTGGCGATCGCCTCGCCGCCGCGCTGACCCGGATACCAAGCCTGAAGGACCGTAGGGACCCGCGGAAGCCAAGGCATCAGGACGGGACCGCCGGTCTCAAGGACGACGACGGTGCGTCGGTTGGCACCGGCGACGGCGTCGATCACTTCGTCCTGTCCGTCAGGAAGCGAGAGCGTTTCGACGTCCTGGGCCTCGGTGCGCCATTGCGATGCGAATACGATTGCGATGTCTGCCTTCCGCGCGGCTGCTGCTGCGACGGCGGGATTTGTCCCATCGACGAAGCTCACGGTGGCGTCGGACGCCAGTTTGCGGATTGCCGCCAGCGGTGATGAAGCGTGCCACGTCACGCGAGCGAAGGAAGCGGCAGCTCCCTCCTTCAGCGGAATCTCGACGGGTGCGCCGCCGACGGAGCGCACTTGGCTCGATCCGCCGCCCGACAGTACTCCCACATCAGCATGCGAGCCGATCACGACGATCGTCCTCACCGTCCGTGCCAGTGGCAGCAGATTCCCGTCGTTCTGCAGAAGGACGCTGCCCTTCTCGGCAACTTCCTGCGCGACGTTCGCGTGCACATCATAGTCAATCGGCTGAGCCTTCGTCGGGACCGGATCGTCCAGCAGTCCTGTACTTGCCGCGCCCCACAGGATCCTGCGGTTCATCTCCGTCAGGCGTTCGGCGGATACGGTGCCGCCGGCAAGGGCGTCGGAGAGTGGCTTCCCGAAGAAAAGCGCCTTGTCCAGTTCCCGTCCCGATTGCTGATCGAGGCCAGCGTTAATGGCTTTGACTGTCGAATGGACGGCGCCCCAGTCGCTCATCACCCAGCCCTGATAGCCCCAGTCGCGCCTAAGGACCTGGTTCAGCAGAAAGTCGTTCTCGCACGCCCAGTCGCCGTTGACCTTGTTGTAGGCGCACATGACAGAGCCGGGGCGGCCTCGCTCGATGGCGATCTCGAAGGCGAGCAGATCGCTTTCGCGCAACGCTGCCTCGTCGATGCGCGCGTTCACCGTCGTGCGGAGCGTCTCCTGCGGATTGAGAGCGAAGTGTTTGACCGTCGAGACGATGTGATTGGACTGGACGCCGCGGATGGATTCACCGGCCATCACGCCGGAAAGCAGGGGGTCCTCTCCAAAGTATTCGAAGGTTCGGCCTCCCCACGGGTCGCGGGTCAAATTAACGCCTCCGGCGAGGAGCACGTTGAACGTCTTGGCTCGTGCCTCGGCGCCGATCATCGCACCACCCCGGTAAGCGAGATCGGGGTCGAAGCTCGCGGCGATCGCAAGGCTGGCCGGCAGCGCGGTGGCTACATCGCCCTTCCGCTGTTCCACCTGGTTCGCGACGCCGAGCGATGCGTCGCTTTCACGCAAGGTGGGAATGCCAAGCCGGGGGACGCCCGGCACATAACCGGCGGATGGTATCATGTCGGCAGGCCGGTCCTTGCTGAACGGGGGGAAGTAGCCGAAGACGTAGGCCTGCTTCTCCGCAGGGGTCATCTTGTCCGCAAGCGCCGTCGCCTGCTTCTGCGTGGCAGCATCCTCGTGAACCGAGCGCTCCACGACCTTTGCATCGGTTCGGCTCTGGGCAAAAGCGTCAGCTGCTGCGGCGCTTGCTAGGGCAGGGATCAGAACGGCAACGAAGGACTGCGAACGCTTCATGGTACAATTCCCAAGTTTGCGGGTGTGCGGCTGACCGACGAGATCAGCCTGAAGCAGCCGGGATTTGTGGTCGGTCCGGCTATCCGGTCAGCTTCGGTGCTTTCCGGACAAAGCTAAGCCGGGCTTGTTCATGACGGGATTGGGCGGTGTCACTCCGCCAAAGCACGCAGCGTCGGATCGACGACCGACTTCATGACGTCATATCCCCGCTTGTTCGGATGCACGCCGTCGTCCGTCAGTTCCCGCTTCATACCGCCGGTTGGCGTCGCCATCGCCGCGTAATAGTCGACGAAGGGTACGTTCTGGCTCTTCGCATATTCGCGAAGCCAACCGTTCATGGCGGCAAGCTGCTGGGCCGGGCGCATGGATGGATTCCACCAAAAAGCATCTGCCGGTAGAAGCGACCCGAGCACGACCTTGATCCGGCGCGCACGGGCTAGATCCACCATCGTCCTGATGTTGTTCTGCCAAGCTTCCGGCGTGATCAGCCCCGTGTTTCCAGCTATGTCGTTCGCCCCGGTCAGGATATGAACTGCGTCGGGTTTGAGCAGCACGACGTCTTGGTAGAAGCGCAGCAGGATCTGCTCCGACGTCTGTCCACTGATCCCGCGGTCTAGGACGGCGGACGAAAAGAACGTGGGCTGATCGCGCTTCCAAAACTCCGTGATCGAGTCGCCAATGAAGACGATCCGGGGAGCGCTAGTGACTTTGGCGTTCTCTTCGGCATATCGGCAGAGGTTCGGCCAGTCGAGCTGACGGCGGATACCGTCCTGCTCAGCCTTTGCCTTCTGACCCACCTGCGCATTGATGCGTGCGCACGCATCGTCCGTCATGGCAGTCTGCGGCTGTGCGGTTGCTGCGGCAAGGGCGATAATCGTTGCGAACATGGCGTTCCTCCGGAAATCGGTTAGGCGTTAAGGAGCGAGTCGGCATACCGATCGCGCAAAGCGCTCTTCAGCAGCTTGCCGGTGGCGGTGTGCGGCAGTTCGTCGACGAACGTTATGGCGTCGGGTAGCCACCATTTCGCAACGCGGCGCAGCAGGTGTTCGCGGATCTCATCGGCGGTCGTCGCGGCGTCCGGACGGCGAACGACGAGAAGGATGGGTCGCTCCCCCCATTTAGGGTGGATCGCCCCGATCGCTGCGGCCTCGGCGATGCCGGGGCAACCGATCGCGGCGTTCTCGAGTTCGACGGAGCTGATCCATTCACCACCGGATTTGATCATGTCCTTCGCGCGGTCCGTGATCTGCATGGTGCCGTCCGGGTGGAGGATCGCCACGTCGCCCGTATCGAACCAGCCACCGTCGTTCACCGCATCGGATGCCGCACCGTAGTATCGATGGATGACCCAGGGTCCGCGGACGAGTAGACGGCCAGGCGTCCGACCGTCGCTGGGCAGGAGAGTGCCTGCATCGTCGACGATACGAAGTTCGACCCCGAACGGCGGCTTGCCCTGACGCGAAACCAGCGCCAGGCGCTCGTCTCCAGCCATTTGCGACCAGCCTGCCGGCCGTTGCCCCATCGTGCCGAGCGGCGACGTCTCGGTCATGCCCCAGATGTGCGCGACCCGGATGCCCGCCTCTTCGAAGCGTGCGATCATGGATGTAGGTGCGGCGGAGCCGCCTATGCTGACGAGCTGGAGCTTCTTCAGAAAGGCATCGTCCCTTTCGGCATGGCCGAGCAGGCCTAGCCAGACGGTCGGAACTCCGGCGGAGTGGGTCACGCCCTCCTCGATCATTGCGTGGGCCAGCAACGCCGGTTCGTTTGTCGGACAGAGCACCAGCTTCGCACCGACGTTGGCGGCCGCGAACGGAAGCCCCCAGGCTGAAGCGTGGAATAGCGGTACGATGGGCAGAACCACGGCGGCGGCGGAGAGATCGAACATTGAGGGGGCAACCGCCGCCATAGCCTGCAGCAACGTCGATCGATGAGTGTATAGGACGCCCTTGGGAACACCGGTCGTGCCGCTCGTATAGCACAGCATGCACGGTTCGCGCTCGTCGCCTTCGTGCCAATCGTATAGCCCGTCCTCGGCGTCCAACAGTTCCCGGAATGCCCCAGCACCGGTACTCTCGATACGGACGAAGCGTTCGATCGTCGGCCACCGTGGGCGCAGGCGATCCACGGTATCCTGGAAGGTAGCGTCGTAGAACAGCACGCGATCCTTGGCGTGGTCGACGGTGTAGATCAGCTGCTCGTCGAACAGGCGAGGGTTCAGCGTATGGACCACTGCACCCATGCCTGTCCGTCGTCAGAACATTCGGCACAACTCGCGGCGTAGATTAGCGGAGTGCGGACCTCGTCAGGGGGTTGATGTTAGGCGGCGAACTTGCGGTGCTGCAAGCGCCGATGATCGATGGTCTGTCGCTTGATCCTTTCGCGCAGTTTGATGATTGCCGGAGCCCTGCCGAAGTAGGCGTCGGCAGGCGTCACGTTGGCCAGGCTCTCGTGGTATCGCTGGTGATTGTAGTGCTCGACGAAGGTCTCGATGTGGGCTTCGAGGTCGCCGGGCAGGAAGTAGTTTTCCAGCAAGATGCGGTTTTTCAGGGTCTGGTGCCAGCGCTCGATCTTGCCCTGGGTTTGGGGATGACACGGGGCGCCGCGGACATGGCTCATCTTCCGGGCCTCGATGTATTCCGCCAGCTCACCCGCGATGTAGCTGGGGCCATTATCGCTGAGTAGCCGGGGTTTGTGCAGCACCGTGGCGCTGTCGCAACCAGAAGCCGCCAGGGCGAGGTCCAGCGTGTCGGTGACGTCCTCGGCTCGCATGTTGGTGCACAGCTTCCAGGCGATGATGTAGCGTGAGAAGTCGTCGAGCACGGTCGACAGATACATCCAGCCCCACCCGATGATCTTGAAGTAGGTGAAGTCGGTCTGCCACATCTCGTTCGGCCGCGTGGTTTTCGTGTGGAACTGATCGGCAGCCTTGATCACGACATAGGCCGGGCTGGTGATCAGGTCGTGGGCCTTCAACAAGCGGTAAACCGTGGATTCCGACACGAAGTAGCGCTGCCCATCGGTGAAGCGTACGGCCAGTTCCCGGGGGCTCAGCTCAGACTGTTCCAGCGCCAGCTCGATGATCTGGTCGTGGATGCCCGCCGGGATGCGGTTCCACACCCGGCTCGGCGCCGATGGCCGATCTTCCAACGCCTCCGGCCCGCCTTCGAGGTAGCGATCATACCAGCGGTAGAATGTCCGACGAGGGATGCCGAGTTGGTCCAGCGTGCGCTTGGCCGACAGGTGCGACTGCTCGACGGTTCTGATGATCTCGAGCTTCTCGGATGCGGGATACCTCATTCGTCGTTGCCGCCATCCGCGACCATGCTTTTTTTGAGCAGACGGTTTTCCAGTGTCAGATCGGCCACGCATTCCTTCAGGGCCCGGGCTTCGCGGCGCAGGTCCTGGACCTCTCCGGTGGTCGCGGCACGGGCGGTGTCGCCGGCCAGGCGGCGCTTGCCAGCTTCCATGAACTCCTTCGACCAGGTGTAATACAGGCTCTGGGCAATGCCTTCCTTGCGGCATAGCTCGGCGATGCTGTCTTCCCCGCGCAGGCCATCCAGCACGATGCGGATCTTGTCCTCGGCCGAAAAGTGACGCCGGGTCTGTCGGCGGATGTCCTTCACTACCCGCTCTGCTGGGGCCTTGGCGGGCGATTTTACATTGGAGGATCTGGGCTTCATCTTCGTTCCTTCGTCACTACGACGAAGCCCAGATCCTCCTTAAATCACAACCTCAAATCTGTGCCATTGGTGCTGACGGCGGACAAGTTATATTGTTCGCTAAGCCACGGGTACGATAGACCTTGGACGCTGGGAAACCCAGACTCAGGCTCTAGTGAGAAGGCGGGAATGCTCGAACGTCGATCAAGCAGGGCGTTATTAACATCGTTACGGTGGGGAATGGTCCTGTCAGGAGCTCTACCCCATTTTCTGCTGATATCCATCCCGAACGTATTTATGTTCGCGATGGAGTGGCAGATGGGCTTCGTCCTTCTATTTGGAGGTTACGCAGCGCTGGGGCTAATATGGGGAGCCATGGAAAAGGAGTCTGCCTCTAAGTACGGCGTCGAGGCACCGAGAAAAGCGATTATTCGGGCAGTGCTGCTCTTATTTATTCTCATTCTTGTGCCAACGATGACGAAAATAGGCACAGGGGTGGCGGAGGAAATGCAACGCTCAATCGCCAAACAGATGAGCCCCGAACGCCGGGAACCGGGCTTTTTATCTGTTGTGCTTCTTTGGCCGACGCTTTGGGCTATTATATGCGCCTACGCGCTAAAACCCGTGTGGGACACCGCAGTCGAAGCTATCAGAGTGAATTATATCTCTTCAAAACTGAATCTCGGTCCGAAACAACGGCAGCACAAGGACTAGAACAGCTAAGACCACGAGGGACGAAAAGCGGGGATGAGCGTTTCTGGGCTATCAACGAGACTGGCTACATAGGTTCCTTCCTCCTTTTCAAGCACGATGGTCTTTCCGTGTAGTTTATATAGGCGGTCCTGATGCGGGCTTTTTGAACCAGTCTCGGCTAGGGCAAATGCAAAGCTAGCTCGCCAGTCTGAAGACAAATAATGACGGAGTAGATCGACCGCTTGATAATAGTAACAGCGCTCTAGGACGCTATGAGCGTCAGACTCTGTGCTCCACATCAAACGTCTTGCCTCCGCTATGACCGTCGGGGCTATCAAGATGACCGGGAGGGTGCCCCACCGCGGAACTGTGAGATCATGTTGGTCGTAGCCATCTCGGAGTTTGAGCGCGGTCTGCCCTTCTAACGACGAAACCTTCAATGAGAGAGCAATAGACAGTACCTCACCGTAGGTAGCACCATTAGCTGCATTGGGGATCACCTCCGATACAGAAATGGAGTGAATGCGAATCCCAGATAGATTGCCAAATGCGATTGAAGTGTTTGTAGAGGCAAGGACCAGTGACTCGACAAGACCCGCGTTTCCTACAATAAACCTCTCAAATTCATCAAATTCTGAGCGATGGCTTGATAACAGGGCGTCAACTTGCTCTCTAACTATCGGTCCAAGCTGGGTAAGCGTAGTCGCCTGGGCGGCACGGGCTTGGTCTGCAGCCGCGTCCCGCATTTCCAGTGTGGCGTCCTTAATAGTGCGGGTGTAGCGAGCAACATTATACGATAGATACGCCGCTATGGCAGCTGCACCGGCTGACACCAACGTCCCCATATCTGCTGGCGTCATAACAGAGAAACCTCAAACTACACGATCAAGAGCCATAAGCTGCGATGGGTATGGTGCAACGAGAGATGAGGCATCGTTCCAATCTGCGGAAAGCCATCGATCGAAGTCGTCCTCAAGCAAAATCACGGGCATCGCCTTGGGATGTATAGGCGCGACGACAGAGTTAGGCTCGGTCGTGAGGAATCCATAGGCATTGCCCCGCTCGGTCGGCCGCCAGATGCCAGCAAAGGCGAAGATCGGGCGGCTTGGCACGTCGAACCAATGCAACGGCTTTTTGCCATCATCGCCAGGAGCTAACCCGTACTCGGAGAATGATGTGACTGGCACAAGGCAGCGCCTCGCCGGCGTGGTCAGCATCGACCGCCAGAAGCTGGAACTGAGATTCCGGACATTGGTCACGTACTTCGTCAGCTTCACCGTCGGGTCACGCTTACTCGGCACCTGCGTCGGCCCCCCCCACTCCATGCGCTCGATGCGTCGATCGTCGCCATCTTGCACGATGACGGCGCCATAGAACGGCGTCTTCTTCCCGGTCGGGAAGATATCACCCGTCGGGAACGTCTCATCGACCTCGTAGGGAGGGCGGATGCCGAACGTCGCAGCTACCTCGGCCTGCTTTGCCGTCAGCCTATACCGATTACACACCCGCGCCTCCTGTCGGCGCCGGCGACCGATCGCCGGCGCTTGTTCCTCAGAGCTTGTCCTTCAGGCCCTTGGCCGCAGTGAACGACACCTTCTTCGACGCCGCGATCGTCATGGCTTCGCCGGTCGCCGGGTTGCGGCCCTGACGCTCCGGTCGATCCTTGACGGCGAACTTCCCGAAGCCAGGGATCGAGACTTCATCGCCCTTCGCTGCAGCGTCCGCGATCTGATCGAAAACCGCCGTGATCGCCTTCTTGGCGTCGGCCTCGCTCGATCCCGTCGCCGTGGCGACGCCCTTGGCCAGCTCGCTCATGTTCATGCTATTCATGCTCCCTAGGAAAACGAGCGGGATCCTTACCCATGACGAGCGACGACACAAAGACCGTGCTGGATGAGGCGAACGCCCGGGCGGTTGCGCTGATGCTCGATAAGCTCGAGGACCACGACGTCACCGTGATCTATGAGACGGTCGGCGGGGTAGGGCCGATCGCCGATCTCGCTGCGGACGCGATGCAGGCCAGGAATATCGATTTGTAGGTGCCAGAGGTCGTTGTGGCTAAGCTGCGACGACGGCTCGCGTCACGTAGGCTGGTTCCCCAAGGTCCACTGATACGGCTTCCGATCGAACGCCTGACATCGCGATTTGTCAGCCTGCGGCACAGGGATACGGAGATACTCGACCGATTGCGCCTGCCGCTGGATGGTCAACCTCACACGGTTGCAGCCATAGGAGGGGGTCGCTTTCCGCGACTACGGTCTCCGCATTCCACGACTTGATCGGGTATTCGTCGGTGTGCAGGAATACGGACCGCGCGGCACCAAGGTTCGATAGATCGGCGATGCGGCAGGAGCCCTGGCCTCGCCGGCACTCGATGTGCAGGAAGGTCCGGCCGTCCATATCTGGACCCACGAGCGTTCCCTCGGCCGAGATGAACCCGGTGTCGCTCGCGCGGTCGTCCTTGTAGTCATAAAAGGTCTTCGGCGCGTACCGGACGGGCCGGTCCTCAGCCGTTTTTAAGAGCCAAAGGGACGCCGCAACGCCGATAACGGCAGCTGTCCCGAACCCAGCGGCGAAGCTCCGAGCACTCAAGCGACGATCCCCCGAACCTCCCGCGTGACCGGGTACAATGCGCTGAACCGATCGAGATGGGCTTGACCAACGCCACTCGGTAACGGAACATAAAGGGAACGAGTAGAGTCTAACCCTTATGCCCGCCGCCCTTGATTCATCAGCGCCGACCATAGCGCATCTTCGGACGATCGCCACACCCGCGACCGACTTCCGCATCATGCCTTTCGACGTCGACGCGATCGACGGGCGGCTTGGGGCAGGGGGCCTTCGCGCTGGCGCGCTACACGAGGCGACAGCGCAGAGTGCCACGATGGTCGACGACGCGGCAGCGACGCTCTTCCTCGCCAGCATCGTCGCGCGTGAGGCCGCTGCGACAGGCGGGCCGGTGTTGTGGGCCAGCTGCCGCGCGGACCTGTATGCGCCGGCGCTGGAGCAGATCGGGCTACCGGCTGCGGCCGTGATCCATGCCCAACCGCGCGACGACGCGGCCCTTCTGGCGGTGATCGAGGATGCGGTGCGTGACGGCACGCCGTCTGCGATCGTCGCGGAGGCAAGCAAAGTCTCTATGGTGGCCACCCGCCGTCTGCAGCTGGTCGCGGCCGAGGCTGACATGCCCGTCCTGCTTCTGCGCCGTCGACGCGGTCTGGGCGAGGATCCGCTTGCCGAACCATCTGCGGCCTGGACGCGCTGGCGGATCGGCACCGCACCGTCCGAGCGGCTTGAAGTCGCGGGTGTAGGAAGGGCGAGATGGGCAGTGGAGTGCGCTCGCCAGCGTGGGGGAGAGGGGTTCTCCCTGATTGTGGAGGGCAGCGATGAGACGGGTCGTCTCGCTGTTCCTGCCGGACTTGGCCATCGAGCGGCTGAGACGGTTGGAACGGTCCGCTTCGCGGCAGCCTGAACTGCCTGTCCTCGAGCTGCCGGTAGATGACGACCCCGGCGCCTGTTCGGTGCCGCGGGGCGGCGGTTGGCGGCCAGGTGCGCGGTGGGCACGCGAAGGCCTGCCTTCCCGCGCCGACGTCGAGACGCAGATCGCGGCGCTGCCAACACATGCGCAGCCGCCTATGCGCGAGCTCGGCCGGCGATCGGAGGCAGCAAGCCACCCTTATAAGACCGTGATCGCAGGGCATCCGGCGCCAAAAGCATCGCCGTTGGATATTAAAACCCATGGCTTTCCACCCTTGGCGCTTATCGGGAAGGCTGGCCGGCGCGAGGAGGTGGTTGCTGCCTGCGAAGGCGCACGGGCGCTTGGCATCCATCCCGGTATGGCTGCGACCCATGCGCGCGCGCTCGTATCGGATCTTGATTTCCGTCCGGCCGAGCCGGAGGCTGATGCTGCACTCCTCGACCGCTTGGCGCTGTTCGCGGTTCGGCGCTGGTCTCCGATTGCTGCTGTCACGCCCGCCGATGGGCTCTGGATCGACCTTGCTGGCTGCGCGCATCTGCATGGTGGTGAGGAGCGGTTCTGCAGGCGGCTGATTGCCTTCTGCCGTCGTGCCGGCTTCACCGCACGCGTGGCCGTCGCTGACACCGCAGGCGCGGCCCACGCCCTCGCTCGCTTCGGCCGCAGCGAGCTGACCCGCGTCGAGCCGGGCGCAACCGCCAGTGCAATCTCGCCGCTGCCGATCGTCGCCTTGCGCTTGGCGCCGAGCGCCATCAGCGCTGCCAAACGCTTCGGCTTCGAGACAGTAGCGGATCTGCTGCCGGTCGCGCGTGGGCCACTGGCGCGTCGGCTCGGTCTGCCGGCAATCACGCGTCTGGACCAGGCGCTTGGCGCGGTCGCCGAGCCAATCACCCCGCGCGAAGATGCCGAGGTTCCTGTCGTCGAGCGGCGCCTCCTCGAGCCGATCGGCACGGCCGAGGCGATCGAACAAGTCATGGGTGACCTGCTGAACGACCTTGCGCAGGTCCTGCAGGCGCGAGGCTTGGGCGCACGGGCACTCCGCCTCACGGCCTTGCGCGTCGACGGCACGGAACAGGTCGTGGGTGTCGGCACGTCGCGGCCGACGCGCGAGGTATCGCACCTTCTCAGGCTCCTGAAGCTCAGGATCGAGCGGATCGACCCTGGCATGGGCCTCGAGCAATTCTGGCTGGTCGCGCCGCATACCGAACCGCTGGATGCGGTCGACCTTGGCGCCGTCCTCGCCGGCGAGGCGCTGGTGCGGGACCCGGCGCGCCTCGTCGACGTCATCGCCGGCAGGATTGGAGGCTATGCCGTCTACCGGCTTGCCCCCGTCGAAAGCCATGTGCCGGAGCGGGCCGTCACCCGCTCCGACCCGGTGGAGATGCCAGGATCGTGGCCGGCATGGAAGCGCCCGATCCGCCTCTTTGCCCGGCCGGAACCGCTGGCGCGCGTGATGGCGCTGATGCCGGACCAGCCACCGCGTCGGTTCGAGTGGCGGGGCAAGACCTACAAGATCATTGCAGGCGACGGCCCCGAGCGCGTGCATGGCGAATGGTGGCGGCGCGATGCCGAGATATGGGCGGTCCGCGACTATTACCGCGTCGAGGATGAGGCCGGGGGGCGGTATTGGGTCTTCAGGCGGGGTGACGGTTTCGAGGACGAGACCGGCGACCTGTCCTGGTGGATGCACGGGGTCTTCGGATGACCCACTATGTCGAGCTGCAGGTGCTCACCCATTTCTCGCTCCTGCGCGGCGCTTCGTCGCCGAAGGAGCTGTTCGCGGCAGCGGCGCTGCTCGGCTACCCGGCGATCGGCGTCAGCGACATCGGCACCGTTGGGGGTGTCGTGCGGGCATGGGAGGCGCAGAAAGCCACAGGCGTCCGCTCGATCGCGGGTACGCGCGTCGATCTGTCCTGCGGCCGGCGCCTGCTGCTCTATCCGACCGACCGGCCCGCCTGGTCGAGGATCACGCGGCTGCTCACCGTCGGCAAGAAGCGGGCGGGCAAGGGCGGGTGCCTGCTCCACTGGCACGACCTCGAGCCGTGGTCCGAGGGCGTCGTTGCCATCCTGCTGCCGCACGAGGCGGACGAAGAGAACGTCGCCGCACTGAAGGACCTGAAGGCTATATACGGGCGGCGAGGCTATATGGCCCTGTTCCAGCGGCGTCGGCCGGGGGACGCCGTCCGCATCGATGCGCTGGCGCGGCAGGCAGGCGGGGCAGGGGTCCGTGCCGTTGTGACCGGCGATGTGCTCTACCATGCGCCCGAGGCACGGCTGCTGCAGGACGTCGTGACTGCGGTGCGCGAGAAATGCACCGTGGACGAGCTCGGCTACCGCCGCGAGGTCAACGCGGACCGGGCGCTCAAATCGCCCGACGAGATGGTCCGGCGCTTTCGCGCCTATCCGGATGCGCTGCAGGCGAGCGTCGACATCGCCCGCATCTGCACCTTCGACCTTGGCGAGCTGGCCTATCAGTACCCGCATGAGCGCCTGATCGAGGGGCTGACGGCACAGGAGGCCTTGCAGAAGCTGGCGACCGAAGCGGTCGAGCGGATGTTCGACGGCAACGTGCCGGAGGCCTACACGACGCAGATCGCACATGAGATGCGGCTGATCGGGGAGCTTGGCTACGCGCCGTACTTCCTCACCGTGTACGCCATCGTGCGCGAGGCACGCCGGCGCGGGATTCTCTGCCAGGGTCGCGGCTCAGCCGCGAACAGCTGCGTGTGCTTCGTGCTCGGCGTCACCTCGATCGATCCGATCAAGCATGAGCTGCTCTTCGAGCGCTTCGTGTCGGGTGAGCGCCGCGAGCCTCCCGACATCGACGTCGACTTCGAGCATGAGCGCCGCGAGGAGATCATCCAGTGGATCTACGAGACCTATGGGCGTGATCGCGCGGCGCTGACGGCGGTCGTAACCCGCTACCGCGCGCGCGGCGCCGTGCGCGACGTCGGCAAGGCGCTAGGGCTGCCGGAGGACCTGACATCCTCGCTCGCCGGCCTCGTGTGGGGCTGGTCGGCCGAGGGCGTCGGTGAGAAGCAGGTCAACGAGCTCAACCTCGACATCGCGGACCGTCGCCTGCGCCTGACGCTCGACCTCGCGCGCAAGCTGATCGGCGTGCCGCGCCACATGTCGCAGCATCCAGGCGGGTTCGTGCTGACCCATGATCGCCTTGATGATCTAGTTCCTATTGAACCTGCTGCAATGGAAGACCGGCAAATCATCGAATGGGACAAAGACGACATCGACAGTCTGAAATTTATGAAGGTCGACGTTCTCGGCCTCGGTATGCTTGGGTGCATGAACCGGGCGTTCAATCTACTTAAACAAGACAAAGGTATTCGTGTCGGACTGGCAGACCTACAGGATGATGACCCTGAAGTCTACGCCATGATCCAGAAGGCTGACACGCTCGGCACCTTCCAGATCGAAAGCCGCGCGCAGATGAGCATGCTGCCGCGCATGAAGCCGCGCCGCTTCTATGACCTCGTGATTCAGGTCGCGATCGTGCGGCCGGGACCGATCCAGGGTGACATGGTCCACCCGTACCTTCGCCGGCGTGAGGGGCTGGAACGGCCGGAATACCCGCGCCCCGAGCTGCGCGCTGTGTTGGAAAAGACCCTCGGCGTTCCCCTGTTTCAGGAGCAAGCCATGAAGGTCGCCATCGTCGGCGCGGGCTTCACGCCGGCCGAGGCGGACCAGCTGCGCCGCGCCATGGCCACCTTCAAATTCACCGGCGGGGTCAGCCATTTCAGCGAGAAGCTGATCGAGGGCATGGTCGCACGCGGCTATCCCCGCGACTTCGCCGAGCGAACCTTCCGCCAGCTTGAGGGCTTCGGCTCCTACGGCTTCCCCGAGAGCCACGCCGCCAGCTTCGCCAAGATCTCCTATGCAAGCAGCTGGATGAAACACCATCATCCGGACGTGTTCTGCGCCGCGCTGATGAACGCGCAACCCATGGGCTTCTACGCGCCCGCACAGATCGTCCGCGACGCGCGCGAGCACGGGGTCGAGGTGCGGCCGCCTTGCGTCAACGCCAGTCGCTGGGATTGTACGCTCGAGCGAACAGGCGGGCGCTATCTGGCGGTGCGACTTGGTCTGCGGGTGATCCGTGGCCTATCGAACGCCGACGGGGCGAAGATCGTCGCCGCGCGCAGCACCACGGCATATGACTGCGTCGAGGACGTCTGGCGCCGGTCGGGCGCACAGCGCGCCGCGATCGAGAAGCTGGCGGACGGCGATGCCTTCCACAGCTTCGGCGCCGATCGCCGGCAAGGCCTTTGGAAGGTGAGGGGGCTCGGCGAGGCTCCGCTGCCGCTCTTTGCCGCGGCGGACCGCGCGGCGGAGACGCTGAGCGCGGAAGGCATCGAGCCAGAGGTGCAGCTGCGGGCGCTGACTGATGGCCGTGAGGTGATCGAGGATTATCGCAACCTCCAGCTCTCGCTCCGCGCTCACCCGCTGACGTTCGTGCGCGACGAGCTGACACGTCGCGGCGTGACACGCTGCGCGGATCTCGCCAGCGTGCGCGACGGCCGCCATGTCGAAGTCGCGGGCATCATCCTGGTGCGTCAGAAGCCCGGTTCCGCGAAGGGTGTGCTGTTCATCACGATCGAGGACGAAACCGGCGTCGCCAACGGCATACTTTGGCCCGACCGCTTCGAGGCGCAGCGCCGGACCATAATGTCGGCCTCCATGGTCGGTCTAAAGGGGCGCGTGCAGAAGGAAGGCGAGGTGATCCACGTCATCTGCGACCGGATCGTGGACCATGGCGACCTGCTGCACCGTGTCGGAGATATGTCCTTCCCGCACCGCACCGGGCGCGGCGATGCGGGCCAGCATCCTGGCTCACCGGATCGCGGGGAGAAGGGATGGCAGCCCGAGCCGCGCAACCAATACTGGCCGCCCCATGCGGACGGTAAGGATCCTGAAGACGTCGTCGTGCGCTTCAAATCGCACGACTTCCACTGATCCGTGTCGACGTTGCCTCGGCACCAGCGCGTAGTGATCGCGCTGTCGGTGCACATCCTGCGTGCCGGCGTGGCCAGGTGCTCGGAGACGACCATCGACGGCATGGAAGTCCGTCTCGCGTTACGCTGTCTTCTGCCCCACTGCCCTGAACGCTGGCCCCTCGAGCTCTATTGGGATGCAGCATCCCAGACGAACGAAATTGGCAGAGCCCAAGGCGTGACGGCCGCGTTTAACGGGATCGTTCGCCAGCTTCGCAAGGCGGGACGGTATGAGGACGTATCACCGCTGTGAGCAAACGGCCGACGATCGAGGCACCGTACAAAACGCTCGGCGAATGGGCGACCGATCGCGCCGACATGCGGATTGCATGCGTCTGCGGTCGGAGCATGAATATGCCGGCAGGCCAAATCCTCGAACGGTTTCACGGCGACGGCGACGTCGCATCCAAGGTCATTCGGTTGCGATGCCGAGGATGTGGTCGCCGTGGCCATGCTTCTGTATCGTCGGTGCCGATCCTGCGCCGCTAAGGCATCAGGCGTCGCCAACCGTCAGGGTAGACCTTCCGCCGTCCGCCTTTCCGGCCATGCCGGGCACCTCATCAAGCTGACGAAGATCGGTGAATTTGCCGCGCTCCTCACGGTAGCGCACAATCTCGAAACCATGGCCTTTGAGTTCGGGAACGCCATCCAGCTGCTCGGCCGTCGCTGTGTTTACGTTGACGAGAGATGTGTCGCTCATGGTCATCCTTTTCGTTTGCCGGTAGCAAACCGATAGGAGCCCCTCCCGGTTCAGACTGCCGCGGGAACGGCGAGAAAGGGTGACCAATGGCCAACCATGACGCTCCCGAAAGCCCGAGCGATATTCGCGCGCTGCTCGCCCATCTGCTCGCTGGCGTCACTGGCAAGTCCGAAGCGCACTGGGAAAAACTGATAGGCGAGGTGACGGCTTTGCCCATCGCATTCAATCCCCGGTCAAATTGGAGGATTGATCCGAACGGCACCAAGAAGGAAATCGAAGCCATCGAGAAAGCCGCCGAGATTGTGCGCCAAGCGCATCCCTACGTCCCATCACCAAAAACCCTGACCTAATCGCCGAAGATTTCGGCAATCGGTCGACTGAAAAGGCGTGCGATCCGGAACGCGCTACACAACGATGGATCGTGCTTCCCCGTTTCGATCGCGTTGACCGCTTGCCGTGAGATCTGAAGCCTTTCAGCGAGCTGTGCTTGGCTCCAACCACGCTCTTTGCGGAGGACCTTCAGCCTGTTGTAAAGACCTGCCACGGCTTAGAACGTGACAACGACGGCTTGGCGGACGAGCCGGTGAGCGCTTGGTGAGGTCGACCGGGCACCTAGCGAGCGTTGTGTTGGTCGTGGCGCACTCACCATCCGAGCGACTGAGTTATAACTGACAGGGTGGATGCCGTCTTGTGTGCGAAAGGCGTCTAGGTGCACCACCGTATCGCCGTAGGTCATGGCAACAGTCCTAACGATCGCTGAGGCAGCCGGGTTATACGGCGCGATCCAAACGACGCGGGACGCAGCGGTTCTACGCCGCATGACGTGCAGATTTTGGAGAAGCTTAGGGCTGCGCGGATCGTTCGAACCGAGCGCTATGACAACGAGGCTGGCGGACAGCTTCTCAGGGGAGGACCGCAGCGCGTCACTGGAAGATGCGCCAACACGAGCGCGCATCTCGCACTGAATGCCCGACATCGCCAACGCTGCGGCGGTGCCAACTGCGGTGCTGTCACCGAGGATGAGGCAGAACGGGATCATTTGTGACCCAGCAGGGCCAGTACGATAGCGAGCGACATGACGAACAGGGAAAGCCAGATGGCGATCTGCCCGTAAATGTGGAGTACGACGCCCACCCAGGTATAACGCCGGCGCAGCATGACGCCGCTCCCGACCGCGATGAAGAAGGCAATCGTGGTCGGCATCGTGATCGAAGGCGATCGATGTAGAACGGCCTCCGCAAGGGGCATCAGCCCGACCGCCATCACCAGCAACCACGAGAACCCAAAAAGCAGATTGCTGCGTAGATCGAGAGGCTCGTGGTTATCGGTGCGGTGCGCAGAAATGCTTGCCATTGCCTCGCTCCAATGCCAACCTCCATGCGGAGGTTAGCGTCATGCCAGAATTTGATCTGTCGCTATACAACGCGACACGGGATAGGCCGGGTGGCCCCCTCGTCGTGGTTGATGATGCCGACGACGCGCCGACTTTGCAGCCGTTCGCGGACGCGAGCGGCCGTTGGACCCAAGGGGGCACCATCGGGTATCTCCTCGCATACGGCCTGCTCGCCGGCGGGCTGCTCTATTGCGCGTATTTCCTGTAGGGTCACTTCCTCAGCTCCGGGTCGGTGAAGAAGCCCTTACGCATAGCTTCATCGACCTCACCCCTCACGGCTGAGCCGGCCTCAACGGCGCCTGCTCGGATCACCCTCTTGGCATCTTGATCTGCCTTGATCGCAGCCGTTTGAGTATCGATCTGCGCAACGGTCGCAGACCCATCGCCAGAACCGCCAACCGTTGGAACTGCGCGGAGGCCAGTCGGATGATAGCGAGCCTCAACGTCAGCAGCGCTTGAGACGGGGACCTTCGGAACGTCGACGAGGTCCGGCTCGTGCAAGCGCGGAGCCACGCCATTGTAAATGTCCTGCCGCTTTTGCTCAAGGAACCGGGAAACCATCTGATCGCGAGTGACCCGCTGCTGATCGCTAACCGCCGTCTCGTGAAGGCCGGGGGCATTCAACGCGGGCTTTTCGGCCTGTTCTTTCGCGTACCACTGAGCCAACTCCTGGCTCATATTCTCGCTCATCTGCATGCCGTGCGTCTCAGCATAGCTTGCATCATTGGATAGCTGCTGGGCCTTTTCGTGAAGCTGGCGGGCGCGCAGCTCATGCGAATACGCCAGCGACCGTGCGTCCTCGGTGCTAACGCTCGACGTCTGTGAGGTAGCAGCACGAACGGAGGTGCCGGATCTCGTGTAATTGCCAGTGCTCTGGTTCAGGTTTTCGCCATAGGACTGCTCGTTGCGAGTGCCATCGCCAATCGACGAGCCATCTTCAACGGAACGGGTTTGATCTTGGTTTTGACGAAGTGAGTCGGTTTGCTGGCCCGTCCAAGTTTTGCTCCCCTTGATTTGGGGCAGAGCACCGGCCAGCTTTTGTCCGAGGCTGGGCTTCTCCGGCAATTGCTGCGGCCCGTTCGGACCGACGGCATCTGCGGGGTTCGGCCTACCGGGACGCGCTGCCCCACCGCCGCCAAGCCCGACGCTCAGACCACCTGAGACAGAATCAATGACCTCAGCTCCGCGGCCGTTGGTGTTCGTGACACGGGAGGAGTTGTTGATCGCCCCGCGGTTCTCCAACGTATCGAAGGTCGAACCGCCAGTCCGAACGAAGCGATCGCTACCTACATTCGTCTGGACACCCGATCCGTTCTCTGTGGCCTTCGTGACGTCAGTCGAGGTGCCTTGTGCGCTTCGATCGGTATGGGTGGTGCTGAGGATCCGAGCGGCTGCGGCCTCCTCGCTCTGGGCCTCACGCTCCAGCATACTCGCAGCCTGTCGCATTTCTGAGACATACCCAGTCGAAAGTGTCGGCGTGACCGATAGCCGGGACATCGCACCGGTTGTGTCGGTAACGACGAAGCCGTTGCCATGGCTCGTCGACGTCGCACCGTTATCGTGCCGGTATGAGTAAGCGCCGGCACCGCTGGTGTACGACATGGCGTCAGACCACTGGTTGGCCTGCCGCATGTTCGACGTCGAATTGGCAAAACTGGTATTACCATAGGAATAGTTGCCGGTCGTCTGTTCGGCCGCAGCCGCTTCCGCTGCGTTCTGAGCCGGGTTGAGGACCGACGTCGCCTGACCCGAAATGCTCATCGCGCCCTTGGCGAGACCCGCCGCCAGGAAGGGGACGCTCATCAGCATGAACCCAGCGATCGTGGCCGTCTCGGCATTGACGGCACCGATGCCCGCAAACGTGCCTAGCGACATACCTCCTTCCGCTGCGCCCTGAGCGGCACTGGTGGCGCGCGTCATGCAGATCATGTGGAGGATGACGTAAAGCGGCCCCCAAGACGCGAGGTAGAAGAACCCGGTCAGATAGCCCTTGAGAGCCCCGACCCCCGTTTGAGGCATCAGGAAGAGCGGGAAGATCACCGGGAACATCGCGTAGAACACGACCGTGAGCACGATATTGAGGATCGGAACCCAGCTCATCGCCTGTTGGGCGATCGAGTTGTACGTGTTGCGCGCCTGAATGTCCGCCCGCGTCGTCGCGAAGGTGTCGATCGACGCCGCGCCCGGACCGCCGGCCATGCCATCCCGCGCTTGCATGAAGGCGTTGATCGCCGTGTTCTGCCGCATCACGGCCTCGTAGTTGGCGCTCGAGGCGGTGAAGGCCTGATTGACGATCGGAACGTCGGCGCGGAGCTTTGCCGATGCGACGGCGGTTGAGAGCTTGGGGAAGGCCTGCTTCGACCAGATCGGCGTGTGCGCCGCGATCATCGGCGTCCACTGCTCCGAAAGCAGGTTGTAGGCGTTGTTGCAGGTGATGATGTCACTCGTCACCGACGCACCGCTGCGGCTGACCCAAGGCTGCGACCGAGCCACAGAACCCGGCCCCATCGCAGTCCATAGATCCTTCGCGTTGGCTAGGTCGGTCATCGACTTCTGGCCGAGCATGATGTCGCCGAACACGCAGTTTTTGAAATGCGCCGACAGGTTGGTCGCAAACTCGGCGTCGCGGATCTCAAAATTGCGCGTCGCGTCGAAAAGGCGCGCGCCATAGACCATGCCGTTGGTCGAGTAGTTCAGCTGGCTTGGCATCGTGAAGACCGTCTCGGCCGTCTGGGTGAGCCAGTCACCGACCTGACTTGTGAAGCTCGCGATCACGCCCAGCCCGAGGGGCACGTTGGCAACGGTAGCAGGGGCCAGCGACGGGTTGATGCGGTCGGTCACCTTCACCGACACGGTGGGGACCATCAGGCACATGTAGATGAGCGTCGAGCCGATGAACCAGTTCATCCAGACGCGGACGTTCATCGTGAAGGCGACGCACAGAAGCGAATAGATCAGGCCGAGGACCATGACGACGCGAAGGAGCGAGCGGTAGCCGCCCCCTCCTGTCCACGCTGCGACGGCGTTGAACGTGTTGACGATGTATTCGCCACCGCCGATCGTGAAGACCTCGACCATGCCGTTCGTCCTTAGTTGAGGCCCTGCGCGCTCAGCCCGCGCGAGAAATTGAGCGAAGCGGCCATCGCCGGCGACATGCTGTTCTGCAGGGTCGATTCCAGCATCACGGATTTGTTGATGAGGAAGATCGTCTGATTAAGCTTGTCGTTCAGCTTGAAGTCGCGCTGCGAGTAGCGGTCACGTGCCGACGCCAGCTGCTCGCGCCATGCCTTGCTGACGTCGACGTCACCCGACTGGACCTGGACCGATGACTGGCTGATCCGATCGAGCATGTTGTCGATCATCGCCGAGAGCATGTTCACAGCGACGATCTCGGCAAGAGCGTTGGTCTCACCGGGATTGAAGCTCTGGTGTGCCATCGCTTGGACCGCGAGCATTTTGTAGAGCGGAATCGTCGTCATGTTGAGGAGCTGCTGCTCCCCGACGTCAAGCGCGCTGTCGGTGCGGATCTTTGAGTTGATCGAGTCGATCATGCCCTTGATCTTCGTGCGAAGCCCGGTCGCGATCTGAAGCGGCTGTTCGGAGACCTTGAGGCACTTCAGCTGCTCGTCGCACTTCAGAAACTTGACTGGTTGCCCGCCCGTGCCCGTACCATCGAGAAGGGCGGTGACGACCGCCTCCTCGGCAGGCCCATGAAAGACCACGGCCGGGCCGCCGTCATCGCCACCCTTCGGATTGACGATGATCGTGCCGACGAGGGTCATCAGGTATTCCGAGAACGCCTGATCGAAGGTGCCGAACTTGTTCGATTTCTGGATCGCGTCCCAGGTGTAGTTGCGCGGCGTGCCGGCCGCATTCTCCGCCACCTTGGGATCGGTGTTGGCGTCGATCGTCGACTCCTGCTTATTCCCCGGTCCGCACTCCTGACGGGATCGCGCCCAGTCGGAGAAGATGCCCTGACTGTTGCCGATTGCCGCGCAGACATTCGACCGCGCCCCGGCCATCTTCGGCCACAAGCCACCCACCAGGCCCTGCGCCGCCTCGCACGACGAGATGTTCATCTGGTTCATCTGCTGTGCCTTGTTGGCCATGCCATCCATGACCTTGCCGATTTCCGGCGAGACGCTGTCGATCGCGAGCTGGAAGGCGAAACCGAGCGCATTGTTGGCGGTCGCCTTCAGCATGGCGACCATCTCGGCGCCGTTGATAAACGAGAAGGAGCCCGTGAAGATATCGATGCCGCCACACCCCGCGCGAACGCTCGGCATCTGCAGGTTTAGCGGCTGCACGCTCTTTTGCGGGAAGCGGGTCCAGACATTGCCCATCGAATAATATCCAGCACTCTGGCCCTGATAGGCGCTCGGTCCGGTGACGTTGGCCGCGCCCCCCGCGTCCTGGAAGAAGCTGTTCATCTGCCCAGCGACGTCGGCGCGCGCGATGTCGACCGGGATCATGCTCGCCGCCCCAAGGCACGCGACGACCGCGGCGGAACGCCGCAGGAAGACGCGGAAGGAAGAGGGGCGACGGTTGGGGGCGGGCGTGTTCATCAGAAATCCTGACCCGGCTTGGTGTTGGTGAGCATGAAGATCCGCTCCATGATCTCGTCGGCCGACATGACGCCGAACCCGATGGGCACGGTCTTGCGGGTCACGGTGTCGAAGAGGACGAGAGCCGGCGTGGCCAGCGGCACGCCCATGCGCTCGCGCTGGCCGCTGTCGACCACGTAATTGGGGAAGGTCCGGCTCGGACCGCCATCGGTGGAGACGGCCATCACGGTCATGCGATGACTGTCGGCGACCGAGCGGAGGATCGGAGAGAAGACCTCGCACGCGGCGCAGCTCTGCGCGAAGAAGTAGAACATGCCGTACCGCTGGCCGATACGAGACAGCGCCTGATCGCGCGTTGCGCTGCGATTATCGGTCCAGGCGCGCTTGCCGACGGTCGAGACCGGTCGCTGCAGCGTGTAGTCGATGTCGGGGTTCTGCCAAAGCGCGCGCTGCCAGGTGTCGGAGAAGGTGGAGGCCCGATCCAGCTGCTCGCGCTGATAGCGCACATAGGCGATAACGTTGGCCTCGGTCGGCTCGAGGATGGCGCGGTTCTTCAGCTCGTTGAGCTGTTTGGAGATCGCCTTCATCCGGTCCGTCGCCGAGGCTTGAGCCTGCTGGGCAGCTTGCGGGGCCTTGGGCGGGGTCTTCGGACGCTCGCAGTAGAACCACTGTCCGAGGCGGCGCTGGCCGCAGTAGAAATCGTCACCCTGAGCAGGCGTATCGACGCTTGCCTCGAGGACTTCCGGCTGCGCCTGGTCCTCGTTGCCTGCATCGTCACCCGCATCGGCCATGGCGGCCGATTGGAGATCGAGCGACTGCGCCCCCGCCGGCGCCGCGACCGGCGCGGCAGCTGCGAGGAGCATGAGAAGCGTGGCGGCGACGCGGCCGCGGCGGTTATCCCTGATCGTCATCATCGTCGTGCTCCCCGTCGAGCTCAATCATTGCGAGTTGAAGGACGTGCATCATCCGCGCGACGTCGAGCATCTTGGTGCCCTGATCGAGCATGCGGACGATCCCACGGAGGTGGCTGCGGCCGTGCTTGCGGCCCTTGATCGTGGCGCGCATCCCGCTGTCGCGGCGCACCAGCCAACCGGCGTCGACCATCCGAGGAAACGATCGCTCGATCTCTCGCGGGTCGATCTGACAGTCGAACCAGTGCCCGACCGTCTGTGCGACCTCGCCGGCTGACGTGCCGCGCCCGGAGCGGTGGATCCGCAGGAAGATGGCGAGGTCGAGCACCGACATATCGACGGCGCATGGTCCCCCCGGACCTTCCACATCATTTGCCCCCGTGAAGGTCATAATACCCCTGAATTTTCTGCTGGATGTCGGTCATGACACTGACCTCGTCGGGCAATTTTGCGGCGTCCATGAACTCGGCATAGACCTCCGAAAAATCCATTTTCGACAGGTCGAGGCGCTGAAACTCCTCGATGGTGAAGCCCTTGCAGGTCTCGTCCTTGGGCTTGCCCCACGGCTTGTTGATCTGCTGGCGGCCCTGCTCCTGCAGGATGCGGGATAGCTTGCTGCCGAAGCAGCAATAGGCGTCCTTCGACGTGACGCAGATGCCGAGAACCTTGTCCGAACAATAGGACCCGACCTTGTGGCACAGCCCCTTGTCGTCCTTCTCGTCGAGTTGCTTCTCGGCCGAGCTGCACAGCCAGGGCGTCAGCAACGGCACACCCTTGCCCGAACAGCAATTGGACGCGCCAAAAATCTTCTTGTTGCAGGTCCCGCGCTCGCCGGAAAAGACCGTCAGGTTGTTCGGATCGAACTGCTTGCCGGCGTCGCCGATCGAGTGAAGCGCGACGAGCGCGTCCTTGAACTCGGTCGAGGCTTCGCGCTCGATCTGCTCGCAGTTGCCGTTGAGGCAGTAGACGTCGTTGCCGCAGACATACTGCTTGTCGGTCGACGCCGGGTCATCCGGCAGCGGGCAGCTATAGACGCGCTGCGATACCTTGCAGGCCCCCGACTGGGGATCGTCGAGACATTCGTCGCGCAGGAATTTGCACTGCTTGTTGTCGTCCAGCGAGCCGCAGTCGCTCGCCGGTTCGAGCCGCTGGCAGGTAAAGGTGCGCGACCAGGCCCAGCAGCTCTGCGTCACTGGCACGCCTTCAATCGTGCGTGTTTCAGGGCCCTCGGTGCACACCTCGGCCGCCTGCGGCGTGCAGCTGGTGTCTGCGGCAAGCGACGGGCAGGTGCCCTCGTTGCGGGTGACGGACACGCTGACTTCGCCTTCCTTCTTCAGGTAGACCGTGCCGGTGCGAAAATTCTGGTGGCTACCCGTGTCACTGGCGGGAAGCTCGCTCGAACAGGAATAGAGCTGCGCCGTGCCGCTCAGCTTGCCCTTACAGAATTTGCGATAGTCCTCGACGTTGGTGCCGCCTGCGCCGAGGTCGATCTGCGCGTCGCAGATGTGCTTCGACACCGGCTCGGTACGGCAGACGCCGGCCGCGGTCCGAGCCTGCATGACGCTATTGCGGGCAAAGCCGTAGCCCTCGTTCTTGTCGAGAACGCCATAGTAGAAATAGCGGGCGGTGTTGACGACGTGCGGGACCATATTGCCGCGGCAGATCTCGTTGGCCTGCGTGACCTTCGAGCCCTTGTTGCACGTCGCTTCGTAATAGCCCTTCGAGCCCACCGATGGGGGAAGCGCGGTGCAGGTGCCTTGGCTTCCGCCAATGTCCTGCCCGCCGAGATAGGTCTCGGGATCCTTCTCGATCGCGGTGCCCCGCGAGGTCGCAGCGATGATTTCGGCATTGCTGAAGCTCGGCCGCGTGCCGCCCGTGTCGGTAACGGTGCCATAGGCGTCGCTCGTCGGCGCGGCGACCTTCCCATCCATCGTCAGCTTGTCGGGATCGTCGAAATAGCCCTTCTCTGGCAGATCGGTGCCGCCATAGCCGGGAAGCTCCTGCAGCTTCAGCTCATTCGGGCCGAGGGTATCATCGGCGCGCATCGCCTTGCCCATGGCATTGCCCTGCTGACGCGCCTCTTCGATCGTCGTCTGCGCGATGACGCCGCTGGCGCCACCCACGAGGATTGCGAGAAACAGGGAGGCGGCGACCCGCTTCATTTAGCTGGCCTTCGCCATGTTGCGCAGCGCGACCGAGGCAACACCAGCACCCGGTCCGCGCGCCGACACGAAGGTATCGAGCACATAGCGGACCGAGACGTTACCCGTGATGCGATCGTGCGCGGGCACCGCGGTGCGACAGTTAAGGCCGGAGCACAGGTCGAAGTCGGATGACACGGCCACGTAGGTCGGCACGGCCTGGATGTCGAACGCGCGGAAGAGGCGGGGATCGATGCCGACGTTCGAGAGCTGGTCCTTCTCGGTCACAACCTTGCTCAAGGCCTCGCTGAACGCCTTCATCGAATTACCGGGAAAGCCGCGAAAGACGACCACCCCACCGGCCTTCGCTGTGTCGGCGATCAGCTGACGAAGCGCCGGCACCGGCATCGACAAGCTGGCGAACGCGATGAACTGGGGCGCGTCGCCGCGCCCCGTCGACGAGACGTTCTGGCTGGCACCCTTGATGATTTCATCAAAATCGAAAGCACCGTCGCCGTTCACTGGCAGGTCGGCTTTCGCCAGCTCGACGAGGTTTCCGGTGGCCTTGGTCTGCACGGCGACGGCCTCTTCGCGGAACGCTTCACCACGATTGCGAACGTGATCGGCGAACGTCTCTGCATCGCCCTGCATGGCCGCCGAGCGGCGCTTGATGGCGTCGAGATCCAGACCGTCGACGGTCTGAGCGATTGCCTGGATCCCGCCGATTGTGGCGACCAGAGCGAGGACGATGGTGAAGCGACGCATGTCAGTGGTTCCTCACAGGACGCAGCAGTTGCGCTTGCGCCAGACGAGGTAGCCCATGTCCTCGCCCTTTACGGGGAAGGCCCGGCCAGCCTGCGGGGGCATGGTCGAGGCACCGAGAGGCGAGCAGGCATACTTGCCGCTGACGGTCGGAATCGGGTTGGTCATCTGGACGCGGTATTGCTGCTTGCGCAGCACCGGCATCGGGTACTTGTTGCAGAGGCCCTTCGAGCCCATCGTGCCCCACGCGAGGCCCTCGCGGTGGATCTTGAAGGCGAAGCGCGCAAGCGCCAGGCGCGATGCCTGAACGTGGCCGATGGAGGCAGCGATGTTGCCGTTGACGGGGTACATCGGTCCCTGACAGCCAGCACACCAGAAGGTCGCATCGAGAGGTAGCTTGGCGGTCGCTGCGATGCAGTCACCGGCACACGCGGCCTGCGCGATCGGTGAGGAGAAGAGCACCGCCTCAGGATTGATGAGCGCGGTAAGAGAGTCGTCCTGCCAGAGCGGATCGACCTCGGTCATATAGGCGATGTCGAAGGACGATTGCTCGAAACAGGCGAAGTCTGCGAGGATCTCCATCCAGTAGAGCAGCGGATATACGTACCAGTGGACATGCCACTTTGACGTGTTCTGTCCGTTACCACCTTTCTGCGACGGCCCCGACAAATTGCCCTGTCCGATGTCGAAGCCGGGCGAGATCTTGGTCCCGCCGAGGTTCACGAAACACCATGGCTTCGTCGACACGTCGGCGAGACGCACCGGCTCCCAGAAGCCGGCCGAAATACCGATGCGCGGGACCGGTGATCCGCAGGCGCAGACGGGCAAGCTGGGGTTGTCTGTATCGGGACGATTGCTCGGCCAGATCTTGAGGCCACCCACCGAAAGCGGGAACAGGCACGACCAGCACACATCCGTGATCGGGTTCACGAACTTGCCGGTGCACTTCGACTGCGCCTCCGCGCGCGGGCTCAACACCGCCGACAGGGCGAACGCGAAGAGCGCGAGGGTGAGGAGGCGCAGGCCTTTCACGCGGCCTCCTCCGGCGAAGTGGCGGCGTCGAGGTAGGCGTTGTCCGCGCGGTTCTTCCGAAAAACGTAAAGCGCCGTGTGAAGGGCCGTCGTCGCGAGGACGGCCGCCACCACGAAGGACGCGGGGCGACCAAAGAGCTTCACAAGCGGAGAGATGGCGAGGACGCCAACCGCAGATGCCACGCACAGGAACTGAAAGGTGCGGCGCATACCGCGCAGCTCGGCCGTTTCCGGCGCTGCCATCGGCGTCTTCAGGAGATCGAGCCACAGAGGCATCAGCTGTTTCCCTTCAGCTTGATTTCGGAAAGCTTCATGACGCGGCCGTCCTGCACGGCGACGGCGGGTGTGTGCCGGATGCCGAGCTTGCCCGTCAGGCGACCTTCCTGATCGAAGTAGAAGCGGCGTTGCCGCGCCGTCATCTCCTCGAGGGGGGAGCCACTGACGAGGATGATCTTGGCCTTGAGGTCGCTGTATTGGGCAGTCGCCCACGCCATCTCGGCCTTGTTGTCACCGTCGACGAACACCAGCGCCTGGGTGACGGCCGTGAAATCGAGCGGGTTCACGGTCTGACCACGCCGGGCGATGTAGTTGCCCTTCTGATCCTGAACGTCGCGCTCGATCGTGATCGTCGGGTCATAGGCCCAGGTCCGCGCTTCGGTCGCGGGAGTGATACCGGCGACGGGTTTCGGACGCCGCACGCGGGCCTCCGCCCTGCGAGCGAAGGCCGCATTCATGCGATCGATGTCGCCGTTCGCCTGCAGCCGCTGGAGCTTTGCCTCGATCGTGGCGAGCAGATCCGGCTCCACGATCGGGAATGTCTGCCCGACGATGCCATGGTCGCTCGCGCGGGTCGCCGAGCTCAGCGAAACAGAGAGGAGGGCGACGATCGCGACGGACTCCAGCGCCCGCTTCACAGGATCGGCTTTCCGACGCCGACGATCTTGTTTGCGCACGCGAAGCCGATCGCCGCATACCGGCTGTCGAAGCCATCCTTGTGCGGGCTACCGACGAAATAGCAGTCACGCGGAATGATGCCGGTCGGGCCGGGCACAAGTCGTTCGCCGAACTTTGTCAGCGGTTTCATGTGCGCGACGAGCTTACCGGCGACGATTACGTCAGCGCCGCGATGCTCAACCAGGTCGCCCGGCATGCCATAGACGATCTTGCCGAACATCTGCTTCTTTGCACCGAAGTGCCGAACGACGAGCGGCGCGGCAGGAGGCACGAAGAAGACGTATTCACCGCGCGCCGGCGCCGCAGTTTTGTGGATCACGAAGGCCCAATTCGGCAGCGACTCTGACGAGTTGATGAGCAGGGCGTGCGTGTCGCGCCATTCCGCGAGTGCATTGAGCGACGCGCCACCAGCGATGAAAAGGCCGAGCGCCGCCCAAAGCCGTTTCCTCGGCCGAAAGCGCTCAGTCGGCGCCGGTGCGCTGACCGCGTTACTGGCCACTGGGACCACCAAAGGTCGAGACGCTGGCGCCAGCAGCGCTAAGGTCGGGGGCCGGGGCGGGGACCGCTTGAGCCGTGTCCATCCCTACCGCGCCGAAGGGCGATGGGGCGGGAGCACCAGTCGGCATTTGCGTGACTTCAGGCGCAACGGCGACGGGGGCAGCAACGGGAGCAGTCGGAGCCTGTCCACGCATCATGGCACCCATCTGAGCGGGAGAGGCGGGCTGCGGCACGCGGATGCCGGCCGAATAGACGGCCTTGGCGACCTCTCCGGTGATGTCGGGGACGCTCTTCGACAGGACCGCCTCGCCGACGAGGACGACCTGCCCTGCGGCGCCACGTCGCTGAAGCTCGGTATCAAGCGCCGCCATGAAGGTCCGCATCTGCGCCTGCACCTGCTCGGGTGGCGTGGCACTGCGGGCCTGCGCCTGCACGTATTCGCCGACGATGCGCGATAGGTCCGCCTTCACGATGTGCTGCGGCTTCTCGGCCATGACGGCCTTGCTGATCCACATGGCCCAAATCAGGGCGAGGAGGAGAGCCGCACCGGTGAGGAGCTGCGGCATCGTATAGCCGGCGAATACGGCCCGCCGCGTCACCGCGCGCCCCGATGCACGAACCGGCGTGGTCTCGAGGCCGGGCGACAGGCCAAGGCCATCGTCGTTGCGGTCAATACTCGATGCTTCGGTCATGCTTGGCGCTCCCGGGCGGCAGGCTCGCGCGGCAGGATGGCGTGCCGGCGGAAGAAGATGAGGGCGGTCGAGAGGATTAGGTGAGCGATACCCACCGTGATCTTGAACTGATCGACGCGATCAGATCCGGCCGCCAGATAGCGACTGGTCATGTTCTGGAGGTGGTGCATCATCCCATCGAGCGACAGGCCGCCCAGGACGAGGAAGAAGAGCACGAAGAGCCCCCACGTCATGAGCAACGTAGTGGCGAGAAAGCCCGCCATGTGCAGCCCGAAGTAGAGCAGGAAGCCATAGTCGACCCGTCCGGTCCTCTTGGGCGCGGCGAGCGGGAGAAGGGGGTTTGCGTGCGTTGCCATGACGGTCACTCCGCGGCGATCGGGAGCGCGTCGTCGCCGGCGTCGCTCCACTTTTCAGGGTTTTCGGGATAGGCGACGCGCTCGATCGCCTCTTCCATCGTCAGACCGTGATCGAGCAGATCGTGGATCGCCGCGAAGGTGCGCGGTGAGGACGAGAAGACGGTCGCGGAATAGGGGTCGAGCACGAGGCGACCGACCGCCATCGACTCCGGCCCCTTGATGAGCACGTCGGAATATTCGACGCCGTTGCGCTTCAGCGAGCGCATCAGCGCATCCGTGTAATCGTCCATCTCGAAGCGGTCGTGCTTCTTGAAATCAGCGATCGTCTCGGCCTTCTGCTGCAGCACGACGAACCAGTCGCTGTTCTCGAGCGCAGCCTTGGAGCCATCCGACTTGTAATAGTCGTTGATGCTTTGCGTGGCGGTGACGAGCGAGGCACCGTACTTGCGGCAGGTACGCGCATAGGCCTCGATGAAGTCGGCCATGGAGCCGCCCTTCAGCATCTGCCACGCCTCGTCGAGGAGGAGCGCCTTGGGCACGGAGCGATCCTCGCGGCGCATTGCCTGGCTCGCCATGAACATGATCGCGGTGAGCGCGACCGAGCGCAGCTCCTCGCGCGACGACAGGTCCGACAGCTCGAAGACGGTCAGGTTCGCCTTCAGCTGGAACGACACGTCGCCGGTGAAGAAGCGGCCATAGGTGCCCGCGCTCGAGAACGGGCGCATGGCGATCCCGAGGTCGGTCGCAACCGGATTACCCGTCTCCTCCAGGGCAGCGATCACGTCATCGATGCAACCGCTACGTCCCCTCGCCGCCCAGACCTTGTTGATGGCACCGTCGATCAGGCCACGCTCGGTGTCGTTGAGCTTGTCGATGTGCCGCGCCATCTGGTTCACGATGCTTTTCAGCATCGCAAAGCAGTCCATGAGATAGTCCTCGTCCTGCCCGGCAAGCTCCGGATCGATCATCGCGAATGGGTTGATGCAGAAGCCGGACGCCATGGTGAACTCGACGAAGGCGCCGCCCTGCAGCTTGGCCGAGTGCTCGAACGAGCGACCGTCGTCGATCACGACGACCTTCGCGCCGGCACCAACCATCGAGGCGCACAGCTCCTGCAGAGCGACCGACTTGCCCGAGCCCGACTTGCCGCACACCGCGACATTGTGATTGCCGGCGGTGTTCTCGAACGGCGACCAGAAGAACGGCTGTCCACGCCGGCCAACCAGCATGAGGTGCGGTTGGAGGCCGCCCAAATACTCGCCCTGCAGCGGCATGAGGCTTGCTGCGGTGGTGGTCAGCACCGTCCGCATGCGCTTCATGTTCTTGAGGTCGAACGACAGCCCGTTCGCCATAGTCATCGGCATGGCAGCGAGCAGGCCCTGGATCTGCAGATAGCGATCGTCGAGCAGGTCCCAGCCTGCGGCGCGGTACACCGACTTCAGTGTCCGCTCGTTCGAGTCACCCTTGCCCTTCGGGCTGAACGAGGTGACCGAGAAGAAGGCCTGCACGAGCTTGCGGCCCTGGCGCAGCTCGTCCTTGACGAACTTCCACTCGGCCGACTGATCCTTCAGCTGCGGCAGCATGCGCGCCGACTTGGAGTCCGCGAGGCTCGTGGTCCGCATGAACTTGCGACCGGCGCGCTGCCCCTCCGCCTCCGCATCCGGAAAGTCGAGACACAGGTTGGTCGAGACCGGGCAGGGCATGCGCAGCTTGTCGGCGAACATGTCGCCGATGAGCTTGGCCATGTCCCACGGCGCCCAGCGCTGCGGCAGGTTGCGCACCGAGAAGGAGCGCACGTCGAACGTGTCAGGATAGATCTCGCCGATCTCGGGTGCATTATCGACCGTCTTGCCGGTCGGGCGGAATCGTTCGGTCCGCAGCAGAATACGATCGGGTTCGATCTTCATCTCGAGGTCGTGACGCACCGCCTGATCGGCGATGGGATCGAACGGATTGTAGGTGATCGTGTCGTCACCCGGTGCCGTCGTCGGTGAGGTCAGGTCATCGATCCAGGTGATGAGCGCCTTGGGATCCATGGCGCGCGAATGGACGCCGATGGACTCCAGCGCGGACGCGAGGCCCTCCATCACGGAGACGATCTCCTCGTTGGACACGCGGCTCGATTCCGGCGTCGAATAGGAGATGGCGAGCCGGTGATTGCGCATGTGGAAGGGCGCTGCGGACGACAGCGAGTTCCACACGCCACCGAGCAGATACTCGGTACGGTGCTTGGCCATGCGCTCATAGACGCCGGCCGCCGAATAGCGCGGCAGATACCACTTGGAGAGCAACTCGCTAATGCGCGGGCTCATCCAGCCATGAACCTGCAGCGCGCCCGGCGTCGGAATGCCCTCAGAGAGGAATTGCGCGAGCATCTCATGGCTCTGCTCGGTCGCGCCGAGCATCGGCGTGCACTCGAGGACGAACCCGCGGGTCGCGCTATTGTAGAAGATCTTCGTCTTTGGGTCGAAGCTGCGATACGGCAGCCAGTGAACGAAGCGCGGCACCGCGGTGTCGGGCCGTCCGCCCTCGGGCTTGGCATTATCGCCAAGGATCATCGCCAGCAGGCCGCTTAGGAAGCTCATTGATCCACTCCGGGGAATGAGGGAGCGCGCAGCACCGGTACGACGCCGTTGGCCTTGGCGGCTTCGCGCGCGTCAGGCTCGACGCGACCGAGCCCCGCACGGATTGCCGGGTTTGCCGCGACCGATGCGATCGCGGTCCGACCCGCCTGGGTTGCATGAAGCGGGACGGTGACGGCCGACGTTGCCGTTGGCGTCGTCGCGACAGGGCGAACAGACGCGGAAGGGGAAGGGGCGGGGGTTTTGGCGGGGCCGACAGGCTGTGTCGTCGCCGTTCGCGCCTGAGGCGGGGCGGCAGGAGCCACGGGTGCAGTCTGGACGGCTACCCCTGTCGGCGCAGAGCGGAACGTGGGCCGGGTGGCCACCGGCACGCGTCTCGGATTGCGCGCGAGCTGGCGAGCGACCTGGTCCTTAATGTCACCAACAGGATCGGCCTGCACGCGCGCAGCGGCAACCGCAGCCGCGCTCGGCATGTCGGGATCAAAGGCGGGATCCGCGGACGCGGTGACGGGGGGGTCGGCCCGATCGACCGCGGCGAGGAGAGTATCGCCGCCCGTCGCCGATGCTACCTCGGAGGGCGTGGTCGCAACCGCGTTCGCAGCGAGAGCCTGCTGCCACTCGCCACGCTCAACCACGGCATGAATGGCGGTCTGCTCGCGAAGGCGACCCGCCGCGTCGATCTGCGCGGGGAATACGATGCGCAGCACCCGCTCTTGGCTACGCGCCGGCGCGGCTGATGCGGCCTGGAAGCCGCCACTTACCGAGCGCGCGGCGATACTCTGAGGGCCGCGACCGTCGCTTGCGGGCACGCTGTAGGGACCAGCCGGCGTAATCATGCGATCGCCGTCCTCGCCGGCGATCATCGCCAATGCGCGATCATCGATCGTCGAACTCGGGGCGCAGATGCCATCCGGGGCGACGCACGAGAAGTTGCCCTTGATGTTGCCACCCATCGTCGTGCAGCTGGCAAGGCCAGTGCCCGCGAGGATGAGACCAAGCGCTCCGATTTTGGTAGGGTTCACGACCGTCCTCCCGCGATGAAGGCGGCGAGCGCCTCCTTGGGCCGGTAGCCCTCGATCATCGCACCGTCGGCGCGGACGATGACGGGCGTGCCGGAGAGACCATGGGCGCGCGCGAACTTCTCGTTGGCGTCGAGGCCCGACGTGTCGCAGGTGCCGGCATTGCGCAGCGGCTCACCGGCGTAGGCCTGATGCAGGGCCTCCTCGCGGTTCTTGGCGCAATAGACCTGATTGGCGAGGTCGCGGCTGCCCAGGACCGAGATGGGGCGCTCGATCACGCGGACGTTCATCGTGCGGAGCGTGTTGGAGAGCGCGCGGCAATAGCCGCAGCGGAAATCGCTGAACACGGTGACCGTTTTGCCCGAAGGCTTGCCCCAGACGATCGCGCCGGTCGCCGGCAGGCTCGTGAGCGAGAGGTGCTGCGGTGCCGCAGGTGCGGCGGGCTGGGAACCGGCGCCGCGCGTTAGCGGCGCTTCGTCGCTACTGGCGGCGTTGTTGGCCTTGGCCGCCCCACCGATGAGCGTGTCGGGATTAATCTCGAGGAGCCGGGTGGCGGTCAGGTCCTGCCGCGTCTCCATGTCGTAGACGCGGCCGATCATGAGGTAGCGGCCCGAACGATCGACATAGAAGAGGTTGCTGCCGGCCGTCACCTCACAGAGGCCGTCGACCACGCCGCAGTCGACCTTGGATACGTCGGTCCGCGGCAGCCGCGCCTTGAGGAGTGCGGCGACCTTCTGGTTGGACGGCGACATGATGCCGAGATCCGCCGCAGCGCCAGCGGCACCGATGCCGACGACAGCCGCGCAACCCGCGATGGTGGCGATGAAGCGAGGACGAAGACGCCAGAAGGCGATGTAATCAATTGCGGACATACACACCCTCCAGGAAGACGATCTCGACGTCGACACCCGTCGGCATCTCGATGACGGGCTGGTACTGCTCGGCGCGCTCGATCAGGTACTTGGAGACCATGTCGCCTGCCTCGCCGATGCCGTTGCCGACGCCGCCCTGCGCGATGTCGCCGAGCCCGAGCTGCTGGCGCTTGCCGTTGGCGAGCACGACGTTGCCGGGCTGCAGCGCGATGTTGGTGTTGGCCGCGAAGCCGCGCCCGATCCCGCCGACGAGGCCGGCGATGAAGGCTTGGCTCACCAGCGATCCTTCGCGGCTGACGACGCGCCCGCGCACGCCGGTCTTGCCGCCGAACGCGATGAAACCCTTCACCTCGGACTCCGCATAGCGGCCGCCCGGCTGCGGGCAGGTCATCTTCTGCAGCTTGATATAGACCTTCTCGCTCGACAGCTCGCCGCGTGCGGCGCCGTTGATGAGGCAGCCCTGGATCTTGGTGGTGAGGAGCTTGCCGTTCTGCAGCACCGAGCGCGCTGGCCCGGTGATGCGCAGCACGACCGGCAGCGGATCCGTCTGGCTATTGACGCCCGCCGCGGCGTCGACGCCGACGATGACCTTGGCGGTCGCGAAGCTGTTCGCGGGCAGGTAGTTGGGGCTGTCGGTATAGACCGTGCTGCCTTTGGCGATCTTGGACGCGGTGCCGCGGTCGGTCGAGTTGAACGAGACCATCTTCACCTCGCTCAGGCGAGGCGCGGATAGGTCTGGTCCGGCAGGCGGCGCGCCGGCGCCGCGGCCGTACACCGCGGCACTGCCCGGGCCGTACATCGCCTGCGGACCGGCCGGGACAGGCGGTGGGGCGGCCGTGCGCTCGTTCACCTGCCTGCGCAGCTGCTCGTTTTCGGCCTGATAGGCTGAGACGACACGCTGGCCGTCCGACGACATCGACTGGTTTTGCGCCTTCAACGCGTCGATTTGCTGCGAAAGCTGCGCCACACGGGCGTTGGTGCCGTCGACGCTCTTCAGCTGGTTCTCGGCCGACTGGAAGCGGTTCTCCGACAGGGCCATCCACTCCTGCTCGGAGAGCGTCCTGTTCGCCATGTCGCCGACCGACACCTTCACCTGCTCGGGCTTATCGGGATCGATCTTGCGGGCGTTATCGGACCCCCCGAAGATCCAGAACGACGAGGCGACGAGGCCGACCGCGCCGACGCTCGCGAGAAGCATGCGCTGCTTCTTCTTGGTCTCGGTGTTGCCGTCGAGCTCGGAGGCGATCGGCGAGACGCCGTCCGTCTCCGGGGCGGCCTCGGGGCCGTCGAGCGGCTTACGCGACCGCGAGAAGATGTCCTTGATGGCCATGGCTTAGTTTCCGTTCCGCGAGACGAGGTAGGCGGTCGTGACCCGACCCGGTGCGAGCTTGGGCTCGGCGATCGACACGGCGAGGGCGCTCGCGGGCGCGACCTGTGCCTCGGTCAGGACCTTCTCCTGCGTGCCCTTGTTCTCGATCCGCAGAACGCGACCCGTCAGTGCCTCGCCGCGATATTCCGAGATCATCTGGACCTTGAGGTCGCCGACGTAGACCGGCTTCAAGGAGCGCTGCCGCAGCTCATAGCCGTCGACCGACTTGTTCGCGTACATCGCCTGTACCAGCGACACTGCCGCGTCTTCGGGGGTCGACGCAGCGGCGACCTTGGTCGGCGCCGCTTCGGCCGCGTCGGCCTTGGCGATCGCGGGGTTCGACAGGAACACCTGCACCGCCTGGTCGCCCGCGATCCGGCAGGCGAACTTGTAGACGTAGCCGCGCTTGGACGTACCGAAGAAGGACAGAGTCTGGCGGTTGAAGCCCTCGGGCACCGACAGGTAGATGTCGCCGCGCACCGGCTCGTTCACGACCGAGAAGTCGTCCGAGGGGTTGCCCGTGTTGATCTTCGAGACACCGGCAAACTCGTCGCCGACGAGGCTGATGCGCGTCAAATCTTTGGCAGACGCCGTGCACGACACTTGCGCACCGTCCGCTACCATCAACGTCTGATCGCTCGCCGCGAACGCGGGAGCGGCAAAGAAGAAGACGGCGAGCGCGATCAGTGCCGCGCCAGCGATGCGGCTGAGCCAGCACATCGTGCGCGAGGCGAGCACAGTGCCGAGTGCAGCGCTGCCGAAAGCATAAATTGTGGCGGTCACAGCGACCCTCCCAGGCGGCCCTTCGGCTGCGCCATGCTGAATCCGACCAGCTTCAGGCTCATGCCCGAATACTCCCAGTCGTAGATGAAGGTGCGCGGCTCGCTCGACACGATCTTCTGACCGACCACCGTGCTGAGCTTGCCGGTCACGGTCGACTGCAGATGCTTGGCGTCGATCTCCATGCCCTCGAGCGTGAAGAACTGGCTCATGCTCGAATTGCGCTGCTCGTTGACGATCTTCAGCAGGTCCGCCTTGATCGTGCCCTGCGCTCTCGGGGAGACGATCGCGAGGACCGACTTCATCCAATAGTCGAGGCTGCCCGGCGACCGGTTGAGCGTCAGCACCGCGGTGTCGCGGGTGACGAGCTCGAGATATTCGCGCGACACACCGCTGCTAGAGACCGTCACTGGCGATCCGAGGACCGGCTGCAGGACGATCTCACGACTGCGGGTCGCGGACATGAGGAGGAGGAGTGCGACGGCGCCTGCCAGCACAAGGGCAGCGATGCCGAGGAGATTGCGCTGGCGAAGGACACGCTGGCTCTGCGCGTGCTGGTAGGAAAAATCCATGTCAGCCCACCATCAGTCGGAGATAGGAAGGTGGCGTGGCCCTGAGCGACGGAAAGCCGCCGGGGAGGTGCCAGTACGCCAGGTGAATCAGCCAGGAAGTCGCCCGTCCCGCCTTAGCTCGACGAAGAGCCCACCACCCCAGGACGGCAAACCCGATCCCGATGACGATGTGTTGGGACAGAATCCCCCAGGTGAAGGGGATGACCATCGCTAGGAACTCGTCCAACGTCCAAAAACCAATCAGCTCTGGATCATCCAAGTGCGATGGGATCACGTACTTATCGGCTGACATCACGCCACCTTCAGTGACGACGCCGGCGGAGCTGCTATCTCCGCCGGTGTCGGATCGAATTAGATGGTGGCGGTGACGGTCGACGTGACGATCGGAACGCCGGTGCCGGCGCCGACGCCCACACCGACCGGGATCGCGACCTGGCCGAGCGAGAAGCGGCCCGAGGCCAGACCGACGACACCGCCGGCCAGCGACAGCACGGTGATGATCTTGCCGCCCGAACCCTCGAGGAAGCCGGTGAAAGCGTTCAGCGCGGTATCGAACGTGCCGTCGGCACCCGCGAAGGCGGGCGAGGCCATCACGGCCGCAGCGGCTGCGACGCCGAGGGTGGCCAGTGCGGCCGTCTCGACGCGACGGCCCATCTTGAGCATGGTCTTCATGACGAAAGGTCTCCTTTGATTGAGCGCATTTCAGCGCGCCCAACCAAAGGCTCGACCGGGAAAAAAATTCGCGCAATCGGCGGATTTAGGAACTGGTAAGGTTGCCGTAAGTTTTTTCTGCGATTGCGACGAAATGAGCTTCGCCAGCTCACCAAACAGGCTCTTGTCCCGCGCTTCGGGACGACTTGTCCGCCCCCACGAACATCTGTCCGCGTTTACGACCGCCTGTCCGTAATAGCGGACAGCCGTCCGTATTGGCGGACAGGCGTCCGTGTGCGAGGACAGCGGCGCGAGGGCCTTAATCCCGCGATGCGACTCCGCTCTTTGATTGTGTTACACAACGCGGACTCGATGGTGCTAAAACGCCGCGGAGACGGTATTTTTCAGGGTGTGCTATCAAGGTGAGGACTTCTTCTAAGATGACGGCGGGTGAACGCGCCTTCGATCTAAAGATCTCGGAAACATTCTTTCGGCTCGTAACCGAAAGCATCCGGCTTTTTTCGAACAAGAAGAAGAGACTTCTTTCGATCAATGACGTGGTCAACGATCGATCTTCCTCGGCCGCCCAAATCAAGGATACCTACCGACCAGGCTCTCTGAAGGAGCATCTGCGGATCATCCCAACCGATGGCGATGTCGGCCTATCACTGACGATCCTCGAAAGCAGCGCTGAGGCGATCGACGGTTCGATCCCAGACCTTCAAGAGGTTATCGGATCATCGGTGAGTTTTGCGTCCGCCGTTTCACTGGTCCTCTTCGACTTCATCGTTGAAGAGAACACGACAGAGGTGATTAACAAGCTGGGGCTGGACGTCGAGGACGCTCAGGCCTTTCGTGCTGCGGCAAAAAGAACCGAAACGAACGTGATTCCAATCAGGTAGCACCTCGGAAACATGAAATTAACGTTAACGGCAGGGTTGCCATTCTGTCATTTTCGGGCGTACCTGAGTCGAAGCTAGCGGGTGGGGAGTGCCCTGAGGTGGGAGCGTCTAATCCTTACAATTCTGGCGAAAGCAGTAGCAGCGCCAAGCCAGAACTTGCCGACTTCCTCCTCGCGAGGATGAAGGAATTGCGGGTCACGTTCCGCGTGCTCGAGGCTTCAACGCCGATGATGAAGCGGACGAGGCTCCACTGCATCTTGCATTCGGACCCGGCCAAGCGCCGGCCGATGCGCGTGGACGAGGCCCAGGCGATCTGCGCCGCGCTCGGCATCACGCAGTCAGAAGCGTTCTTCGGGACCGAGCTGCTCGGCTGCATGTCGGGTGACGATCGCGAGGAGGCCGCAGGCCTGACGTCATTCCTCGCGACGATGTTCGGCGGATTGGCGCCGAGATTGGCGAACGCTGTGTCCGCGATCGGCGGCTTGGATCTAAGCGACGTGAAGGGTGAGCACGGCCAGCAGATCCAGCAGCTGGTATGTGAGACTTTCGAGCGAGGGTATGCGGACCTGGCTGAGCGCAAGGGGCTCCGGCTGCGAAAGAGAGAGGCCGACGGGCTCTAACGGCACCTCGACTGAAATGATGCATCGGGCACCGCTTCAGGTGCCTTTTTTTTGGCGCTGTGGGCACCGCCACGCCGTCCCGGCCAGACCTCCCGCCGCCCTGCCATCTCGCGTCCCTTAGGGCTCCTAAAGCATCTGACGCCCCCTGGGATCGGAAGGGGAGGGGGAGGTTGACCGCGGGCTGGAGGACCGTGTGTAGCAGCAAACGGGGATGATGCCGTTTGAGCCGAAGCCGACACGGTGCTACGGCAAGGCATGGCTTACGCTTCCGTAATCCAGACCCCCCTTACCGACCGCTACACCGACACAGCCTCTCGCGTTTTCAAAAGCACGAAGAAGAGCGGCCGGGCGGCCTGGACCTGTCCAAAATCGGCAGAAACAGGGCCTAGAAAGCCGGTTTTGGGGTCGAATTTCGTGCTTTCGGAAACGCCAGCGGCCGGATTTTCGTGCTTTCAAAAACGCGAGAGCGCCGGAAGCGAATTATCAAAAACACGAGAGCGTCGAGGTCACTGGGGATCCCCGCTGAACCCGATCCGCTCTCCTCGGCGGATGCCGAGACACATGAAGGTAAGTTGACAATGGCGGAGCAAGAACAGGGCGAGCTTTTTCTGCTCGACAGTCCTCTCCACGGACCAGTCCGCGGAGAGCGGTCACTCATGGCATGGCCGTTCTTCGCGTTGGCGAAGAAGGCCTGGATGCAACCGCTTACCTATAAAAAGGGCGACATCTCGATCGAAATCGGGCCAGGACCAAAAGGGGTGGCCACGATCTACGACAAGGAAATCCTGCTCTATATCGCCAGCCTAATGGTTTCCAAGGTAGAGGCAGGGAAGGCCATTGGGCAGGAGTTCAGCTTCAGTGCGAACGACCTTTTCAGCGTCACCGGCGTCAACAAGTCGGCTAGGTCCTACACAAGATTGTCTGAGGCTCTTGAGCGACTTCAAGGCACACAGATCAAGACCAACATCGAAGCAGGCGGGGAAGGCGAGGAGGGCTTTTTCTCGTGGCTACAAGAGGCCAAGCTCCAATACAGCAAGGGCGAAGGTGGCGTGAAGCGCCTGAAGGCGGTCAAGATTCGCCTCTGTGACTGGCTGTATCGGGCTATCATGGTCGACCGCCAGGTCCTCGAATACGCATCCACCTACTTCCAGCTCGGCCCGGTCGAACGTCGACTCTATGAGGTTGCGCGATCGCTGTGCGTTGACGGCCAGACTACGATTTCGCTTGAGGATCTGCGGCTGCAGATGGGCTACCAGGGATCCTCGCGCCAATTCAAATTCGCACTTACGAAAACCATCAAAGAGGACCCGATCCCTGGCTTTCGATTTGAGATCGAGGATCAAGGTCTCGGAACGGTGACGGCAGCCGGGCGAACAGTCCGCGAATACCTCGTCAAAATCATTCCAGAGAGCACGGTGAAGCGCCTCTCGTCATAGACGTTTCCGATTCGACGAAAGCCGACTCCAAACACGGCGCCACCAACTCCTCGCGTTTCCAAAAGCACGAATTGTTGTCCCGTGGCGCGGGACGGGGCCGCCTACGTGTTTTCAAAAGCACGAACATTAGTCGCCTAATGTTGTCGAAAGCACGAATCACGCGTGTTTCGCGAATGGCTGTCGTGCGCCACTATGCGGCCGCCTGGGTCGCAGTCCGCGACCTAGAAAAATTGGGAATGGCTGTGACCACATAAACGAATGCCCGGCACGAGGCCGGGCACCCTGAGACCGCTATGTCCGATGCCGGCAAGCATCGAAAGAGCCGTTGTACGCTCAAGATATACTGGTTTCTGAGCTTCGGTTCAAGGGTTGCGCGCTTCGCGCCACGGACGAGTTATGCCCCGGTCCCGGCCCAATCTGAGGGCAGGAAATTGGCTGCAATAACAATGGCAGAGGCGGCTCTGGCCGTGCTCGGCGGTGCCCGCTTCAAGCGGAAGCCGTCGCGATCTGGCGCAACCCACCGCACTGGAGCGCCCGTGCGGCGCGACAGCATCGAGGCTGGTACGTTCGAAGACGCCTTCTTTTCGCGTCCCGGCAAAGGTGAGACCGACCGGATCTACAAGCGCGCTGCGGCGCTCAGCGCAGGACGGGCGAACCTGCGCGCAAAGATCGCGCACGAAGAACGAGAGCCGACTCCGCGGGAGGCCGCTATCTTGCGCTTCAGCCGTAACACGCTGGCGGTCCTCGAGGCGTTGCTCCGGATCGCGCGAGTCCAAGCAGGCCGTGTGTACCCCACCCTCGAGTATCTGGCCGAGACTGTCGGTATTGGCCGCCGCACCGTCATCCGTGCACTCGCGCTTCTGACCGAGCTCGGCTTCGTTCTTGCCCAGCGTCGCTTCAAACGCGTCGAGATCGACGGCGTTGGACCACGCTATAAGCAAACCAGCAATGCGTACCGCATGCTCATGCCGGCTTGGATCGAGGCTCACCTTCCGCGCTGGCTGCGCCCGGCTCCTTTGCCCGCGGACGTCGTTCAGCAAGAAGCCGAGCGGATCGAGCAGACGGCCGCGATGCTCAGCTCACTGTCGCGTCGGGAATATGCGTTGGCGACGGTCGACGGCCAACTCGGCAAGGTTCTCGCGCGTCTCGGCGCTGCGATCGATGCCAAAGAGAGCGAGTGCCAACCTGACCCGCAACCGCTCCTAGATTCATATATGATTAGCGCAGAAAGACTTGGCCTAGCCGGCCAAGGCGTTCGCGCCTGACGGCGAGAGCAACGGAACCACAACGCGCATCTCGACCACGACCCAAAGACGCACTGTTGGAGCGCCGGCTACGCCGTCGCATTGCTCCCGAGAGGAGCATGCGTTTTCTGGCGTCGATCATCGGGAGGGCGCGAAGGCTGAGAGGTCAGAATTGCGCGAGTGCGACCGAGCGATAGGCAGGTTGTGGCAAGGTCGACCGAAGTGCTTGTGACCCAGGCGCTGCGGTCAATCTCGACCAATTGGCGATGATGTCGGTCACATATGCCTGCGTTTCGGTGATCCGGGGAACGAGACCCCCGCGCACTCGGCCAGGACCGGCATTATAGGCAGCGAGCGCGAGCTGCACGCGGCCGAACTTATCGAGCTGCTGGCGGAGGTATCGGGCACCACCACGCATGTTCTGGTAGGGATCGAACCGGTTCACGCCGAGCCCCATCGCAGTGCCGGGCATCAGCTGCGCGAAGCCGAAGGCGTTTTTCGGCGATAGTGCAGTTGGATTGTAGCGGCTCTCGCGAATTATCATCGCGTCGAAGAGCCCAGTTGGAATGCCGTGTTCGCAGGCGATCGAGCTCATCATGCCATAGTAAATGGCCCGCCGACTTTCGGCCTCGCGCGAGAGAAACCCTGACGGCCGATACGCGAGCGGAGCACAGCCGGGAACGAAGGCTGGCGCCGTAAACGATCCGACGCCCGGTTTCATCCAATCGGGCACGCTGATGGACGACGTCGCCGCTACAGTCGGAGGCAGGCTGTCGGAAACGCTGACCTCGGGGACGATCGACGCGAGCTCTTGCTTCATCCGAAACTCGACGTAGCGGCGGCTTAGATCGTGCACCTTGAACTCGGGCGGGAGGTCAGGTGCTGGGAGGTCATCGGCGGATCCGCCATCCCCCTCCGCCATTGGCAGCGCCGACGCGGTGGTCATCGAGATCAGCTCAACGCGCCGAACCTTGCCGCGCTTTTCAGGCGCGGCCGAAGCAGATGTGGCCAGCGCCACGCTCGCGATCGCCACACCGGCGTAAAACTTCCGCACAAAAACCTCCTCGATCCCCTGTTCAGAAGAGTGGAGATCAAGAGATTTGCCCTTGTCAAGACGGGGGCCGAGGGCGAAACTGGTCAAGAAACGTCGCCCAAAGGCTCTTCGAGCATGTGGTTGATCCATCGAGACACTGACGGAAAAGGCCCAAATCGCATCAAGCTTCCGCAACCGCTGCGGGAGGCGCTGGTACGCTGGTACGTGGGCGAGGGCACCTTCCACGACGAGCAGGCCGGCATCACGCTCGTTCAAAACGCGCGCATCGGTCACCGCTGGATCGCGTGCAATTGCCTTGGAGCGGAGGCGGCCCCTCCGATCCTCACACCCGCGTTCCTGTCCGAGGCGGAAACCTACTATCTTCGACGCCTGACCAGCGAAAAACGTCCCGAGCATCGCGCAGACTGCCCGTTCTTCCGCGACCAGGTGACCAACCGGATCACTGAGATCCGGTCCCACAACACGCCCACCGACCCGCCCGCTGGCTTTTTCGAGGTGCTCAGGCCCGCCCCGGAGAAGCTCTCACAACGACCGGAAGAAGACAGCAACGACGATCGCACGCGAAACGCGTCGACGCCGCGTCTTGCTCGCCTTCTATGGCGGCTAATGGACACGGCCGGCTCCAACAGCGTCCCGCCGATCGGCGCAGGTCCGGAGTGGTCGATCAAGGAGGCCTTTGCCGCGATCCTCGGCGCGGCGGGAAAGATCGAGATTGCTCCCGGCATCGAGTTGGGCCGCGCCATCTGGACGCACGCCCGGCCGCTCGAGGCCAAGGTCGTGTATGCAACGCTGCGACGCCTCGCGGAAAACTGGCCAAAGGCGCACGCGCCGCAAGGCTTCGTCCTGCTCTATGCGACGGCGATCCAAGGGCACAAAATCTACGTGCCCGACGGTCCCCCCGTGGAAATCGCTAACCGGGTTCAGTCACCATCGGTGCGGGGCAACAGGATCAGCGGCCCGTTCCTCGTGCTGGTTGTCGCCGGCGAGTACCCGGAGGCCCATGGGTATGCGCCGCTGCGGGGGTACGCACAGCCGATCTACAATGGCCGACTGTTCGTCCCGGTGGAGTCGGATTTCGAGCGGAAAACCCTCAAGCGGATCTTGGAAGCTCAACGGCTTCTACGTTCGCAGTCCATTGATCTGGCGATCGGAAAGCCGCTCTTCGATACCATGACACCAGATGGCCCATGTCGTCCGGACTTCGTCCTCGAGGGGAGATCGCGCGAAACCGGGGAGCTGCGCACGCTCGTTGTGGAAGCGATGGGGTTCGACAACGACGATTATCTCGCCGCAAAGGCGGTGACCCACCCGCGCATGCGCCACCTGGGGGATCTGCTCACATTACGTCCAAGCGATATCGAAGACGATGCCGCGGGCATCCAGATCGCCGAGGCGATGAGGCTCTGAAAGCCCTGTTCGATCGCTAGGGTCAGGACTCGTTGATCACAGCCAGAAGATGACGGTGGCAGCGAGAGCGATTGCGGAGAAGAAGGCGGTGGGGCAGCGGTCGTAGCGGGTGGCGACCCGGCGCCAGTCCTTGAGGCGGCCGAACATGATCTCGATGCGGCTGCGACGCCGGTAGCGGCGCTTGTCGTACCGGACCGGTTCGTTGCGCGACCTGCGGCCTGGGATACAGGGCTGGATGCCTTTGGCCTGGAGGGCATCCCTGAACCAGTCGGCGTCGTAGCCGCGATCACCAAGCAGCCACTGCGCCTTCGGCATGTCATCGAGCAGCGCTGCCGCACCGGTGTAGTCGCTGACCTGGCCCGCGGTCATGAAGAAGCTCAAGGGGCGCCCGTTCGCATCGGCGATGGCGTGAAGCTTGGTGTTCATGCCGCCTTTGGTGCGGCCGATCAGGCGGCCGAGATCCCCTTTTTAACCCGCAGGCTCGATGCCGTGCGGTGAGCCTTGAGGTAGGTTGCGTCGATCATGACCGTCTGCGGCTCGGCGCCAGCTGCAGCCAGACCTTCCATCATTCGCGTGAACACACCGGCCTCGCCCCAACGCTTCCACCGATTGTACAGCGTCTTGTGTGGCCCATAGGCGCTGGGCGCATCTCGCCAGCGCAGCCCATTGCGATTGACGAATACGATGCCACTCAGCACCCGCCGATCGTCTACCCTCGGCCTCCCGTGGCTCTTGGGAAAGAACGGCCGCAGCCGCTCGATCTGCTCATCCGTCAGCCAAAACAGGTCACTCATCCCGGTCTCCTTGCGGAGCCTGAATCAGATCGCGACGCTCACATCAATGGGTCCTGACCCTAAATGATTGCAGGCACTTAGGATCAAATCCTATTTCCGACTTTATACTTCTCGCTTCCGGTTTTTCGCTTCCCGGAACAGGATCAACCCCAGTTCATCGTCGCGGCGAAGTAACAGACTATGCCAAGTGTAACGGGCGTGGAGAGTAGGTAGAGCTTCTGCCAGCGCCACCATGTCTTTGGCAGTAGCAGCGCCGCGCCGCGGATCGTGCGGGCATCTTGCCAGACCTTGGCCTGCCACATCTCATGAAGCGTCACCGACACTGACATGACCATGGCGATTCCGCAGCAGATACCTGCCGCCAGATAGATGGCGACCCAGTTCGCGATCTCGACTGGCGAAAACTGAGACATCCACACCTCTTTTTAAGGCCGTGCGTCGACAAACAAGCACGGATCGATTCTAGTTCCTAGAGCACCCTACTTGGCTGGGCTTAGCGCTGGGTAAACGGGACGGATACGAAATCAGCCCTGATTTAACGGGGGTAGAGGAAGAGCGGAGGGGGGGGAGAAAGGATGGGCTGCTCGGGTGGCCCGACATTCCCTTTCGGTAATGGTTCGCCGGTACAGGCGGCCAGGTACGAGGTCCGCTCGCCATGGAACGCTTCCTGCTCTTCATCCGCGACGACGACGGTCGCGATCAAACCCACGTCCATCCCAGCGAACGATCGGCCCGCACGGCCCTAGCGGCTTATGTACGGAGCCGGTCCGAACCGAACGCCGATGTCGTCCCCCTCCACGACGACGACGCGATCGACAGCTATTTCGCCGCGCGGGACGCTGAGTATGTGATCGCGCGCCTGACGAAGACGATGCGACGCGAGGGGGATCCGGCATGACCCTGATCGCCAATCGTCCGTCACAGAAGCTGGTCGACCTCGTCGGCGCGCTCGGGGGAACCTGGCACCGGAACGTCGCGACGTGCCGCTGCCCAGCGCATACGGACAAGACGCCAAGCCTGTCACTCCGACAAGGCGATCGAGGCATCCTTGTGACCTGCTTTGCGGGTTGCGACCCTGCCGACATCCTACGCGAGCTCGACCGCATACCGCTAGGCCAGCGCTATGAGCCACCCAAGGTGACCCGCGCAGGCGGCACCGCCAATATCGAGCGATTATGGAATGAGGCTCGTGGCGTGCCAGGAACCTGCGCGGAGCGCTATCTCGCGTCGCGCTTCCTGCTACCGCTGCCGACCGACATTCGCTTTCACCCGCGCTGCCCACTCGGGCCGAAGCCGCTCACCGTGTTCAAGCCAGCACTGCTCGTCGCCGTTCGCGAAGCTGACCGCCTGGTCGCTTTCCAGAGGATTTTCATCGATCCCGCAACGAGCGCCTACACCGAGAAGCAGACGCTCGGGACCCTCGGCAATGGCGCGTGGCGTGGCGGTGGTCTGGCCTCGACGATAGGGCTCGCAGAGGGTTTCGAGAGTGCCCAAGCATGGTCGCGACTGCGTGGCCTGCCCTGTTGGTCTTCGTTCGGGTCACGACGGCTCGACCTTCTGGCCATTCCATCGTCGGTCACCCGGCTGATCCTGGCTGCGGATCGCGATCTCGCTGGGCGACGCGCTGTGGCGCGCAGCATCGAACAATATGCGTCCGACACCCTGACCGTCGTGCCGGACTTTCCGCCGGCGCCCTACAAGGATTGGGCGGAGGTGCTCGAGGCGAAAGAGAGGGGAGGGGGAGGGAGGCGGTGAGCTGCCGGAATGGCAGCATGACCAAGGGAGCCTTCCATGTCCGACCTCCTCGACTTGCCGCCTGTCACCGACCGACCGGCCGCGCTCACGATCGCGCTCGCACTGGCGTCTGGCGAGCCGATCACGCGGCGCGCGCTCAACAACGCCATGACGGCTGCGTTCGGAGGCACCGACGCGGAGGGCCGTTGGACCCAGCGCGACAGCTTCGAGATGCTGGAACACGCTTTGGCGCTGCACGTCGCCAAGCAGCCCTATCCACTGGCTGACATCGCCGGCGTGACGCATGCCGCAGCGTTGATGGAACGGCTCCCGACGCAAACCGTGCGCAGCGAGGAGCAGATCGAGCTGCAGCAGTTTTCGACGCCGATCGATATCGGCGCGCTCGCAGCGGTCATGGCTGCGATCGGACCGGACGACATCGTGCTGGAACCGAGCGCCGGCAATGGGCTGCTTGCGGTTCAGGTGCCGCATCATGCCGGCCTGCAACTGAACGAGATCGATCCGCGCCGTCGAGAACGCCTCGCCAGCGTCTTCCCGAATGCCATCATCACCGGCCACGATGGGGCTGCGCTCGTGAGCCTCCATGCCTCGTTGGAACGGCCTACCGTCGTTCTGATGAACCCGCCGTTCTCGCGCAGCATTGGCCGCGGCGCCGACAATCTCGCGGCACTCCGCCATCTGCAGGCGGCAATCCGCCGCGTTTCGATGGGTGGTCGGATTGTCGCAATCATGCCCGATTGGTTCGCGCCGAGCGCGCAACTGAAAGCTGCCTATGAAGCGGTGCTCACCGGCTGCACCGTCCGCACGTCGCTGCGGCTCGAAAGCTGCTACCGCAAGCATGGCACCGACATCGCGGTGCGGCTCTACGTCATCGACAAGGTGGATGGGGGTACGTCGCACACCGTCATCCAGCGTCGTTCCGTCCTCGACTTCCTCGACGTGGTAGAGGTGCCTGCCCGAGCCGAGCTGGTGTCGGAAACACGGAGCGCGAGGGCTCCCGCTGCCGCGGTAAGTCTCTTCGGTGCCGCACGCACCGCGAAGCCGGCCGTGGCACGCACCTACCACAAGCCGGTTCGTAACGCCGTTCTGCCGGTCGGCTATACGACCCTGTCAGCTCCGGCACCGCTCGCAGACCAGGTCGGAGTGTATCTTCCCTATCGTCCGAGCCGCATCGTCTTCGACGCGGCCGGCGAGCACCCGACGGCGCTGGTAGAATCGGTCGCGATGGGCTCGATCCCGGCACCGGTCCCTGCCCATATCCCGCACCTTCCCGAGCGCACCGTGTCGGAACGGATGCTGTCCTCGTCGCAGCTCGAAACCGTGATTTATGCTGGACACGCATGGTCGCAGATGCTCCCGGGGATGTTCAAGCCAGACAAGGAGGGCGTTGGCCTCACCCTGAACGAGGACGGCCGCAGCTACCGGAAGGGCTTCTTCCTCGGCGATGGAACCGGCGCGGGTAAGGGGCGACAGGTGGCCGCGTGCATTCTCGACAGCTGGCTGCAGGGCCGCAGACGCCACATCTGGGTGACCAAGAACGAGCCGCTCCTTGAGGATGCGCGGCGCGATTGGTCCGCCCTGGGCGGTATGGCGGGCGATGTGCAGCCGGTCTCTAACTGGAAGATCGACGAGGCGATCCGCCTCGAAGAGGGCGTCCTGTTCGTCACCTATCCGACGCTGCGCTCGATGCGGACCGAGAGCAGCCGCCTGCAGCAGATCCTAGACTGGGCGGGGCCTGATTTCGACGGTGTCATCGCGTTTGACGAGGCCCACGAGATGGGCGGCGTAGCGGGCGGCGAGGGTGCGCTCGGCAAGAAGGATGGGTCGCAGCAGGGTATCTGCGGCGTCCTTTTGCAGAACCATCTCCCGGACGCCCGCGTTCTGTACGCGTCCGCGACGGGCGCATCCGACGTGAACAATCTCGCCTATGCGGTCCGGCTTGGCTTGTGGGGGCCGGAGACGGCGTTCGCCGGTCGCGAGACGTTCATCGCCGAGATCCGGAAAGGTGGCATCGCTGCCATGGAGCTCGTCGCCCGCGATCTGAAAGCGCTCGGGCTCTACACGGCCAGGGCGCTCAGCTTCGCAGGCGTCGAATACGACGTCCTCAAGCACGAGCTGACGCCGCTGCAGATCGAGATCTACGACACCTATGCGCAGGCCTGGAGCGTGATCCATCAGAACATGGAGGCGGCGCTCGAGTTTACCAACGTCGTCGACGGCCTCGAAGGCGGGACGCTCAACAGCGGCGCAAAAGCGGCCGCCCGGTCGCGCCTCGAATCCTGCAAGCAGCGGTTCTTCGGTCAGGTCCTTCTCGCGATGAAACTCCCGACGGTCATCGCCGCGGTGGAACAGCACCTGAAGGCTGGGCAATCGGTCGTGCTTCAGCTGGTGACCACCGCCGAAGCGATCCTCGATCGCCGGCTCAACCAGATGTCGGCAGAGGAGCGCGCCGATCCCACGATCGACCTGTCGCCCACCGAGTATATCGCCGACTATCTGCAGCGCGCGTTCCCGACGCGCCAGATGGAAACCTATACCGACGATACCGGCACCGCGCGATCGCGGCCGATGGCAGACGAGGCTGGCAACCCCGTCTACAATCCCGACGCCATCGCCGCCCGTGAAGCCATGCTCGAACACATCTGCGGGCTTCCGCCGATCAAGTCCGCGCTCGACGCCTTGATCGAGCACTTCGGCACCGACCACGTCGCCGAAGTGACAGGCCGATCCAAACGGCTCGTTTGCACCTCCGAGGGGCGCCAGAAGGTCGAAACCCGATCAGCTCGGTCGAGCCAGGTTGAGGCTGCGGCCTTCATGACCGGCACCAAGCGCGTGCTGGTCTTTTCCGACGCTGGAGGGACGGGACGATCCTATCACGCCAGCCTCGACGCCAAGAACCAAGAGCAGCGCGTTCACTTCCTTCTGGAGCCGGGCTGGCGCGCTGATCGAGCGATCCAGGGGCTCGGCCGCACGCATCGCACCCATCAAGCCTCGACCCCGCTATTTCGACCGGTCACGACAGACTGCAAGGGCGAGCTCCGCTTCACCTCGACGATCGCACGACGGCTCGATAGCCTCGGCGCGCTGACACGCGGGCAGCGCCAGACCGGCGGGCAGAACCTTTTCGACCCGGCTGACAACCTCGAGAGCGAATACGCCAAGGACGCGCTCGTTACGTGGTTCCACCTCCTCGACAAAGGTAAGCTGACCAGCACGACTCTTGACGACTTCTGCGCGCGCACCGGGCTTGAGCTCTACGACAGCGACGGGTGTCTGAAGGAAGAGCTGCCTCCTATCCAGCGCTGGCTCAATCGCCTTCTGGCCCTGCCGATCGGATTGCAGAACGTGATCTTCGACGAGTTCCTGTCTCTCGTCGAAACGCGTGTCGCTGCAGCCCGGGAAGCGGGTACGCTCGACGTTGGCGTTGAAACTATCACCGCGGACACCGCTACAGTGGTCGATGATACGCTGCTTCGCACCGACCCGCTTTCGGGCGCGACGTCCCATCTCCTCACCATCGAGATCGCGCGCAAAAAGACGCCGATTTCCTTGGAGCGCATCCTCACGACGGCGCAGTGGGCCGGCGATGCGGCCTTCGTCATGAACGGGCGGTCGGGCAAAGTCGCGTTGCAGCTACACGCTCGCCCGTGGATGGACGAACAGGGGCAGCCGATCCCTCGGCTCGAACTGCAGCGCCCGTGCCGGCGTGAATATATCGGCGAGTCCGACCTGCTCGAGTCCGCTTGGGACGTGATCGATCGCGCCACGTTCGAGACCAAGTGGGCCGAAGAGGTCGCTGACCTGGCTGGACAGACCGAGGTCGAGACAATCCGCCTCGCGACGGGCCTGCTTCTGCCGATCTGGTCGGCACTCCCGTCCGATCATCTCGCGGTGAACCGTATCGTCGACGGACAAGGCAACTCGTGGCTCGGCCGCCTCGTGTTCGACCAGCACGTCGTCCAGCTCTACACCAAGCTTGGGATTGCGAAGAGCGAGGACCTGCCTGTCGAGGCAATCGCACATTCGGTCCTGTCGGGCCGCAGCGTCGATGTGGTCCGGCCTTTCGAGATGACGATCCGCCGTTCTTTCGTGAACGGTGCGCAGCGGATCGAGATAGAGCGCGCTCCCGCTCAGCAACTTGCCTACCTCAAGGCGCTGGGATGCTTCACGGAAATCATCGCCTATCGGACGCGCGTATTCGTACCGGTCGGCGAGGCCAGCACGATCCTCGAGAAGCTCCTCAAGGCGGCATGAAGGTTGGCCGATCCTACCCATAACGGGCGGACCGGCCACCCAATCAGGCTTCGGCCGTTTCCGCAGCCTTCTTGGTCCGGCGCGGCTTGCTGACCGGAGCCTCGGCCGCTGCAGCACCCGGCTTCTGACCAGGCTTGCGTCCGAGACCGATCTTCTTGGCCATATCCCGACGGGCTTCGCTGTAGGCTTCCGCGACCATCGGATAATCGGCCTTCAGCCCGTAGCGCTGACGATAATCATCCGGGGTCAAGCCGTGACCCGCAAGATGACGGCGCAGCGTCTTGTACGGCTTTCCATCGATCATGCTGACGATGTGGTCCTTGCTCGCCAGCGACTTCCGCACCGACACAGCCGGCGTATATTCAGCGGCAGCAGGCTCGGCGCTCGCCTCATTCGGGCCGGCGCCTAGTGTCGCGACCGCTTCGTGCATCGCTTTCAGGAAAGCTGGAACATCGTCGGCCGAGGTCCGTGTATTCGGGTTCGATAGCCACGCGATCGTCAGCTCGGTCGCCAGTTCGACGGGGTTCGTATCTTCGCTCATCTTGGATCCCGATAGTCAGGGGAAGGTCGCGGGCGCGACGTCACCTTCATAGCCCGGAGCGCCCACGCGGCAACACTGAACGGGCCAGGAACATGTCACGTTCCAAAGCAGCCGGAGCCAAGGAGAGAAGGGGGGAGGGAGCTGGTGTCCGGCAAGAATGTCGGATGCTCAGCAATAAGGGTGATTTCCCATGATCCAGTCCGTCAAGCTGTCGAAGCTCGTCCCCTCCGACGTCAATGTCCGCAAGCGTCGTGCCGACAAGGCCGAGAGCTTCGCCGCGAGCATCTCCGCACGCGGCATCCTCCAGAACCTTATCGTGACGCCGCTGAAGAAGCCGCGCGGTCACTTCGGCATCGTCGCCGGCGAAAGCCGCTACCGGGGCCTGATGCTCCTGGTCGAACGTGGTGAGATCAACGCCGACGACTATGACGTGCCGGTCAAGCTGATGACGGGCCCCGAGAGCGAACTGTCCGAAGTCTCGCTGGTCGAGAATTTCCAGCGCGACGCGATGAACCCGGCCGACGAGTGCCGCGGCTTCCAGATCATCCAGTCTCAGGGCGGCGACATCGATGGTATCGCCCGTCGGTTCGGCGTGACCCGCCGCTTCGTGGAAGGGCGTCTGCGGCTTGCCGACCTCGCAGAGCCGATCTTCGATGCGCTCGCCGACGAGAAGATCAGCCTCGAGATGGCCAAGGCATACGGCTCGACTGCCAGCCATGACCGCCAGCTGAAGGTCTGGAATACCTACGGCAACAGCAGCTACTACAACGCCGACATGATCCGTCGCATGATCGCCAACGACGACATGCGCAGCAACGATCCGGTCGCGTTGCTTGTTGGCGCGGACGCCTACGAAGCGGCCGGCGGTATCATCGAGCGCGAGCTCTTCAGCGAGGGTGACGATCGCTGGTCGAACCCCGAAATCGTCCAGAAGCTCGCGGCCGAGAAGATGGAAGCGGAAGCGAAGCGCATCGGCGACGAGCGCGGCCTCGCTTGGATCCGACCCGTCGCATCGAACAGCACCTACGATGCGGCCCGCGGCCTCTATCCGGTGACCCTGCCGACCGAGCCGATGACCGAGGAGCAGGGCGCCCGCGCCGTCGAGATCGAGGCGTTGCTGGAGCCGCTGCAGGAGCAGCTCGAAAGCGGCACGCTGGCCGATGAGGCGTACATCGCGATCGAGGAGCAGTACGACGCGCTCGCTGCGGAACTGCATGCCCTTGAAAATCGGCCGGGAATGATGCCCCCCGAACTCGCGTCGCGTGTCGGCACGTTCCTCACGCTGTCGCACGCGGGCGAGATGGTGCTCGACGACACCTTCTACAGCGAGACGCCTCTGACGGTCACGATGGTCGAGCCCGATGCGATTGATGACGTCGCTGGCGAGGCTGATGGTGAGCACGGTGACGCGACCAGCGATGACGACGGCGAGATCACGCCACGTGGTATCCAGACCCCGACCTTCCGCATCGAGGAGGGCACTGGACGATCGAGCTTCCGGGGCAGCACCACCGCGATCGTCGAGCCCGACCGCGCCGCCCCCGGCGGCAAGCAGATGAGCCAGGTGCTGCTCGACCAGCTCGCCATCCAGCGTCGCGACGTGCTCGGCGCGGCATTGCAGGCGAACCCCGGTCTCGCGCTGGACTATATGATCTTCGCCATGATCGAAGCGCGGAGCCATCGCGGCACCGGCAACGGCACGACGATCCGCGCCGCGCTGCCGCAGGATCCGGTATTGGCGAATAACGTGCCTAACTCGCGTGCGCGGGATTATCTCGCTGAGGTCCACGACAGTCTGGATGCGACCTGGACCGAGGCAACCAACAAGGTCGCTCGCTTCGAGGCGTTCCGAGTGCTGGCCGACGAGACGAAGGCGGCCTGGATGGCATGGATCGTCGCGACGTCGTTCGAGGCCAAGGAAGGCTACGGCGCAACCCAGCAGATCCCGCTCCAGAACCGCCTCGCCACGATCCTCGAGATCGACGTTGCCAGCTGGTGGCGCCCCACGTCGGAGAATTTCTTCGACCGCGTTCCCAAGGGCGCACTGTTGTCGCTCCTCGACGAGGTCGGCGGTCCTGCGCTGACGAGCCGTCACGCGAGCAGCAAGAAGCCGGACATCTCGGCGTCGTGTCAGAAACTCTTCGCCGGTGACGCGATCGTCGAAACCGAGATCAAGGACAAGGCGCTCGCCTGGGTGCCCTCGGCGATGCGGTTTAATGACAAGCCGTCGGACGAGCTGGCCGAGGACGATGGCCAGGACGAGCTTGCCGGGCTGATCGGCGACGGCGAAGGCGAAGACGACGACCTCGGCGCACTGATCGCCGGCGGGGACGGTGAACCCATCGGAGAAGACCAGACCGCCGACGTCGGCGACGGTAGCAGCACGGCGGAGCTCCCGCACCCGGATCATCAGAACGACGACACGACCGACCATCTGGTCGCGGCCGAGTAACAGCACACCCGCTGGGCAACCTCGCTGCCGGCGCTGCCTCACCGCAGCGTCGGCAGCTTCTTTTCACGTCCATTCGAGGAGCCGCGCCATGCCCGCAGGCACTCGCGACATCGCGGCCGCAATTACCGACACCATCATCGCCAAGCTCGAGGCCGGCACCGTTCCATGGCAGCGTCCGTGGTCGGTGACCGGAGAAGGTGGGCGCCCGCTCCGCCACGAGGGGACTCCGTACCTCGGAATTAACTCGATCTGGCTATGGGCGATGGCCGACTTCCTCGGCTTCAAAAGCCGCTACTGGATGACGGCGCGTCAGGCCGAGGAGCTTGGCGGACTCGTCCGCCGTGAGGCGCAGCCATCGTTCTCTGTTTACAGCTCCACCTTCCGCAAGAAGGCGCAACCGAACCTGCTCGGCCTGTCGGCCGACAAGGTGATCCGATTCTTGCGCTCGTACACCGTCTTCAATGCCGACGAGATCGAAGGCCTCCCCAGCTACTTCTATGCCCGGCCCGTCCCACCGACCCCTGCGCTGTTGTCCGCGCGACAGGATCGCATTGACGCCTTCTTCTCGGCTATACCGTCGCGAGTGCGTCGGGGCGGCGACCGAGCTTTCTTCAGCCCGACTTTCGACTTCATTCAGATGCCGCACGCCGGCAGCTTCAAGTCCGCCGACGCCCATGCCTCTATCTTTGCGCATGAGCACGCTCACTGGACCGGGCATCAGTCTCGCTTGGATCGAACATTCGGTAAGAAATTTGGTGACAAGGCTTACGCGCTCGAAGAGCTGGTCGCCGAACTAACAGGAGCAATGGTGTGTAGCGATCTTGGTCTTCCATCCGAGATACACGATAGCCATGCAAACTACATCGGTGATTGGCTGCGTATGCTTCGGGCGGACAAGAGCGCGATATTCGTCGCCGCCACAAAGGCCGAGCAAGCCTTTGCATATCTTCGCGCCTTTTCGGCTGAGGCCATACATCCGGCGAAGCTGGCAGCATGACCCATTCTCACAGGAGAACCCGCCATGGGATGGCTTTCTATGAGGCGCGACGGAATGGGTCGCCACAGCACCCCCAAAGCGTATCTGGACGCACAATTCACCTACACCAACGACGCCGATGGTGGCGGTACGCGCGGTGCGCGCGTGATCGACAGCGCATGCGTCGGAAACCGCGTCTGGTATGCCGCTGTCGAAATCCTCGAAAACGATGTCGCCACCTCCATCACCGCGCTCATTTGTGAGGTCCGATGGACGCCGAATGCGAAGGACGGCTACATCTTCGCCTATAAAGACATGGACGAGAATGCCGGTCCCTGCTCGGACGATTGCCCTGAGAAAATCCTGCGCCTGCTTCCCCCGACGAACAACGAGTATGCGCTGAATTGGCGAAGGCGCTGTCTGGCGCGCCTTCGCAGAAGGGCACGACGCGTTGAAGACGGCATGCGGATCCGACTGCCTCAACCGCTGACCTTCAGCGACGACCACGTCGGCAGCGAGTTCATCGTCGTCAAGCGTGGGAGCCGCATCACCTTTCGGGGAGAGAACGGCTTCGGCCACTATCAAATTCGCAATTTCCGCGATCTGCCCTGGATCGTCGTTCCCCAGACAAAGATCCACGCCACGATCTTCGCGAAACCGCCGGTAGCTACGATGACGGCATGATGGAGCCTATTATGAACGAGACAGCCCCTCTCTCCGCGCTGCGGCGCGCGCTATGCAGCCAGAGCAACGCGCTCCGGGTCGCGCGGCGAATGATGGAACACGGCATCGATGCGATCGTGGTCGCCAGTCACGATCCACTGCAGCCGTGGCGAGTGACGGAGCGCGACAACAGCATCGCGGCGCGCGCATGCGCCTGATCCTCGCCGCTGCTCTGATCGCGACAGCCTGCAGCGCCGCGGCGCCGCGCGCAGACCAGAACACCACCCTTTCGGCAGACGGCCGCGCCATCGATGGTGACACGGTATCGATCGACATCCGCCTCTTCGGCGCGGACGCCTTCGAGAAGCGTCAGTTATGCAGGACAACGTCGGGGTGCTGGCCCTGCGGCAAGGCAGCGCAGGACTATGCCTCGAAGCTCCTCAAGACTGGCGCCTCGACCATCCGGCTGACCGGCAAACAGAGTTACGGGCGCCCCATCGGCACGATCGAAGTCGCCGGACAGGACCTCGGTGAAGCGATGATCGCAGCCGGGCTTGCGGTGCCAGCAACAAGTTATCTCAAAGGCGACCCGGAGCGGGCCCAGCGCTATGTCGCCGCCTATGACAAGGCGGAGCGCCAGCGGCTCGGGGCACATGCTGGGTATTTCATCGACCCAGCGAAATGGAGACGCGGAGAGCGCCTCTCCTGCGAAGCACGCAGAGGCTCGCCCACACATGTGCGTTAGTGCACCTGTGCACAGGTGCGGCTTCACGACCATGAAGCGTCAGAAGCGCGGAGCCACCGGAGCATAGAGAGAAGGGGGCGGGGGAGAGCATCGATCAAGGAGACGATCATGCCCACTTTTGCTTCGACCCCGGCCCCTGTTCATACCCTATGGGACGCCCCGCAGACCGCCGAGCAGCGCCTGCCTGGCATCTGGTCGGTCAGCACTGCCTCGCATGGCGGCTTCGTTCTGTCCGACGAGCGCCAGGCGGCCATGCCCGAGGCGCTGCGCCTCGACAGCATCTACTATGAGGAGGACGTGGACTGGTCGCTGATAGTCCTTGCCTTCGAGGCCGAGTTCGCCGCGTTGCGCGATCCGTTGTTCGACCTCGAGCGCGACCTCGCCCATCAAACCGCACGTCACTGGCGGCCCAAGCACTATTCCGGCTTCACCGGGCAGGTACTCCAACCGAGTGACAGCTACGTCCTCCGCAGAATCGCGCTCTTCGAAGCCGCGATTGGCGAGATCGGCGTCCAAGCCGCGTGGGGCGATTGGGCCGACTGGGTTCCCGCCGGGAAGGTCGGGGTCGTCGGGCAGCGCATCACGGGATGCGATCATCTCGGCTTTGCCAAATACGATGGACCGAGCGTGAAGGGGCTGGCGGACGCGAACCGCTACGAAGCCCGCGATACCGGGAGCACCTTCAAGTCCATCGGCGTCGAGGTGATCGCCTAGTAGGGGGCGTCACATAAAACGGATCCAGAAGGAAACTAAGGATACGGAAAGAGCCCACCGTAGCCCCGAAGTCCGGAAAGCTCACTCACGAAATCTCATAAATCCATCGCGATCAAGTCGACCCCGCACCAGAAACCCAGTTCTTGGTCTGCGGAGTACGGCTCGGATCCACCGCCTAGTGGTGGCCAACCTTTACACGAGTAAATTATCGTTTCGTCTGAGAGGAATGCACGATGACCATTGCCGTCGATACTTGGCACCTGATTGTTGTCGTACTCATCGGGATTTTGCTGGGTTTGCTTACCGGTAAGCTTTCAGCGCGCTGGATAATAGTAGGATTGTCCTTGTCGGTTACGCTGGCGCTTGCAAGCTAAACCATTTGAGCCGTAATAGACTCGCAGTAATGAGAACCTCTGCTCAAAACACCAATCCGATGATACGGCTCGTGAAACCCGTCAGCAAACCAAAGCAGGAAACCAGAAAAACCTGATGCATCAACCGATAGCGGCGGACTAGCTTGACCGAACTGCCCTCTCTCTGAATATGCCCAGCTATCTTCCCGGCAAGATGGGATCTTTTAACGCCGTTATAGCCGTGAAGAATGCCCAATATTGAACTAGCTGAGCCGATGCAGGAGGAAATACCTGCTGTGCGAGTATCAACGAACCAAATGTAGATAACAGCTACTAATCCGGTAGCCGAGAGAAAGGCTAACCAAAGGGCTGAACGGTTAACCTTAGTAAGCAGATACTGGCTCAGATTGGTGTCTGCCGATGCGGCATCTGCTAGGACACCTGCCCAAGGGCCTAGATCGGGAAATCGCTCAACCGGGCTCATTTCGTTTTGATAGCAGACGTGCGACCTTTTATCGAACAAATTCTCGATGATCTTCGTCCTCTAATCGCATGCAGTTACGATGGAAATTGGGCGCGGGAATGTGCATGCGGCGGAGCGCTAGGCCGCCTGATGACCGGAAAGATGTTTCCGAAAAACGGCAACTTCTTTCCAGCGGCCCAACCCTTGCTAATGGATCTAAGCGGGGCGCGTCCTGACGATTGCCGGTACGCCCAGCCCTGAGGGGCTGACGAACCAAAAGTAGCCGAGGCCGCGGGAGAAGAGGGGGAGTGAGAGGGCGGGCGTGAAGTGTCGCGCTCGACCCTCACTGGAGACGGCGTCGATGTTTTACGATGTGCCTTATCGCCACCAACAGGCGGTGGATCCTGCTGCGCTCACCACGATCGCCATAACGCTCCAGGCAATGACCAAGGCGCTGGACGATTGCCGTAACGCGGGCGTCGACCCCAACACGGATCCCGCAATGGTGCTGCTCGCACGCCACATGGCGACCGTGTCGACTAATCGAGCGTCGCGGTCGGTACTCCGTCACGCGTGCGATAAGCGGCTGCAGTCGCTCAAGCGCTACCCGGCGCTGCTGGCCCTATCGATCCGCGGTGTCGAATACGACCAAGCCGCCAAAGAGCGATTTCACGAGGACGCGACGGCAGCGATGCGGGATCTCGCATCGGCGCTCGCGCTCGCTGAGGGGAGTTACACCATCGCCTCGACCCGAGGCGAGGTTTCTGAATCCGGTTATGTCCTGCTCGCCGCGGTCGAGGTCGCCGTCATGGTGCGGGTCGGGCGCCGCTTCGAGGGGCGCGAGGTATCGTATCGCGCCGTCGCCCCCGGTGTGGATCAAACCAATCGGAATGCCAGCATGGCCGATCTACTGCGGCCCGCGCGATTTGCCGAGCGCCTGACGCGCGAGCTGCGCCTTCGGCTCGCCCCGGCGAGCGTCTCCGAACCAAGCCTGATCGCCGCTTGAGGAGCTTCGTATGATCCAGATCAACGATGCCCTCGCCATCGCGCGAGCCGATGTTGCAAACATCGCTCGGTTCATTGAGCGGCGAGAGAGCTTCCTCGACGCCCTCGACTGGTCGATGATGACTGACGCACAGGTTCGCCAGTCGTCCATGCTCGACGAGCTGCTGGACGAGGACCTTGCCATCGGCCTGCACTACATCGACTGGCTGATCGATCGCGTGGACAGCCAAGTCCCGACGCCTGGCGCTCTTCGCTTTGCGCCGCATCCCCGCCCGTGGCACGCTGAGTGGAACACGCTGGCCGCCTGAGAGAAGGAGCTTAGACAATGAGCCGTCATACCTTCGCCGGTCACGCCGGCACCACGGTGGCCGTGGGATGGGATCGTCCGCTGGGCACGTTCTTCGTCCAGGTCTCGCGGCCGCATCCGACGCTCGAAGGCGAAAGCCAGATTGTCGCATGGCTGGGCACCGACAACGGCGAGCTCCCAACCGCGGCTGCGGCCCTCAAGGTAGCCGCTGACTATGCCGACCTGCCGAGAGATCTCGGCGCGACGCTGGAAACGGACCGGATGAAGACGCTCGGTCAGAGCGACGGCCCCGCCCAAGCCGCTGCGCGACGATTCCGTCGTGACGGCAGTTTCTGAGGAGGATCTGGTCATGGATCCGAACAGCAACAACACGAGACCAGCACCGAGCGGGCCAAGCATGGCCTTGACCATCCTCGTGTTCGTGATCGTGCTTAGATCAGCGTCGTGGATGATCGGTGTCGTGATCGATGGCGAACCTCTTTCCGAGGGCAATTCGTCGCTGCCGTTCGAGCAGCTTTACCGGATCGTCGACACCATACAGGGGCCTATTGGGGACGCCTTGTGCTTTGTTGGGATCACCGTTGCCGTAATGGCCTATATTACAGGCAATTTCGGCGCCGAGTTCAGGAGCTCAACCACCGCTGAGGGTGAGAAGCCCAAGCGTATCCCGACGTTGCCGATGAGTGAGGCTGCGCGAGCAGCCGAAGCGCGCTTCAACGCATTGAGCGCTCAGTTCCGGTCGATGCCCGAGAATATGGTGTTGCCCGAGGCCAGCATCGAGTTCGAGCGAATCCAAGAGAAACACGTTCCCGACGTCCGGCTCGCTCACCGGGAGGCTCGTTCGACGGTATCACCAACGTCCGAGAAAGCCGATGCGTTGGATGAGGACTACGCCGGCATGCTTGGTCGGATCAGTGACTCCGTTCAACGTCTGATCGAAGGTTGCGAGGCCTTGGGCCGGGAGCGACTTGAGGTACAGGCTCGCTTCATCGAGGCTCGACACCCCGGCGACGATCGCTAGAAAGTCAGCATCTGTTCTGGCAATCGATCGACAGCTCGATCGGTTGTCATGACCGGTGCGCGGGCTTCTCACGGTGCGCCAGCGGATAGGAGCAGTTATGCCCCCTATGTACCTTGGCAACGTCGCCTGGATGACATTGATAGTCTGTTTCCTATGGACCTTCGCCATGGCGTATTTCGTGTTCTGTCACGAGCTGCCGGCGACCAGCGCGATCCACGTACTCGCGCCTACGTTCGGCGCACTGGCTTTCGCCGTCATGTCGATAATCCTTGATGACGGCGGATTGTTGAAGGCCCTGACCGCGCAGATCATCGCCATTTCGCTGATGATGGCAGCGGGAAAGGGGCAGCAACGAGCCTATGCCGAGCATCGCAATCGCAGATGACCGCTCTAGCGGTGACAGACGAGGCACGATAGACTGAGTCCTATGTTCGCGTCAGCAGAATCCATGATCTGGGGCTGCCTGCCTGTCCTGCTTGCCGGCGCAGCTATACTTCCCTTGAGCGCACAAGCCGGAAAGTCGATCAAGAACCTCCTGCTATTCTTCCTCGGCACGAACGTGGCGGCGCTCGCGCTGTATGCCGCGTACCAAGGGCCGGTGACGTGGTGGTTGGCGTCAGGAAGCTCATTCCTGATCGGCATGGCGGGGATCGCCGCCTTTGTAGCGGGACGGGCCGACCCGAGCCAAAGTTAAGAGGGGGAGGGGCTGTTGATCCGGGTGGATCAACGGAGAACCTCTCATGACCAACATCATCGACCTGGGCGGAGCGCCCGCCAACGAGGACTGCGCCCAGCTTGGGCAGACGCCGGACTTCGATACCGTCAACGCCCACGAGGTCTTCGCCTATAAACTGGCGATCATCGCGCGGTTCGGGGAGCCTCCCGCGGGTTGCCGCCTGAAGCCTCTCGCCAACCGCCACGATTTCGGGACCTATCGCACGCTCTCCCTCCGCATCGACGATGAGGACGACGAACAGGTAGGGGCCTATGTCGACCTGGTCGAGAACGGCCTTGGCAGCTGGCTGGAGGCCGGATTTTCGCCGCCCATCAGCTATAAGGGCAGCGTTGCCACGATCCACCAGCTCGACGTTACCGAGCTGCTGATCGGCGCCTTGCAGACGACACGCCCAGATCCTGACGGGACATTCCCGATCCCGGATTTCGAGGTGCTCCACACAAATCTCGCGTCAGCCTTCCCGGAGGAAGCTGCGCTCGCCCGAGCCCGTTGGGCGGCAGCTTGAGCCAATCCGTCGCGCCTGCGGGCGCCACGACACGGAGGGTGTCATGATCGTCGACGATTTCAATTCAGCGGATCCGCGCACATGGTTGGCGCGCGGTCGAACGCCGGAGCAGGCCGAGGCGCTCGCTGCATCGTGGCGGGACTTTCCGGATCTCCCCCACGATGCACCCCTTGCCGACCGCCAGGCTCGCAGCCGTGCACGCGTGATCGCCACCAGACCCATCTTCGAGGCGATGCGCGTGCAAGCCGAGGCCGAGCGCCAGGCGAGAAACTTCGCCTTCCTCGAGAACCAGGCGCGCGAGGGCAAGGTGAACGATCGCGATCTCGCCATTCTGCGCGGTCGCGACGATCATGGCTACGACTGGGACGTCGCCAACCGCTACGCTGACGGTTGGTATGCGGCCCATGTCGGATGGCCGCACAGCTATCCCGACGGCATCCCGAGCGAGGTGCCCCTGCAGGTCCGCCGCGCGGCCTACGATCAAGGCTTCACCGATGGTGGTGGCGATCGGACCGACCTGTTCGACGCAGCGCGACGGACCAACCTCGCCCAGCTGCGTCAAAGCAACATGCCGCCTCCAGCGTTGCCGGTCGCTACCGCACGCCCGCTACCGAGCAGCTGGCCGAAACCAGGCGACGAAGCCCGGCCCGCCCGTTGGTCGCGCCGCCTCATCATTCTGAGCGACGAGGATGTGTCTCTCGAGGCGCCCGAGCGCGCCAAATGGGACTTCCTGCGGATCATCCGTGAGCGACAAGGCGCAGACGAGATGGCGATCGTCATCCTTAGCAACGACGGCTTTGCCACGATCGAGCGCTTCCTGCCTCAGGCAATGCGACACGGTCGACGGCAGGTCAGCCACGCTGATGCGGCCGCCCAGCTCCGAGCGGCGATTATGGGCCGGAATATAGAAGACGTCCTGGTCGCTTTGCAGGGGGATGACCTGCACCTCCTCGAGGCTGTTGCCGGAGCCCTGCCGCTCTGCCGAACCATGGAGCGGACACGAAACACCAAGCTGCAGCAGCGCGCTCACCTACGGGCGTGGCTGGATCGCGGTTACGGCTCGGACGAGAACATGGCCGCAGGGCACATCCGCTGGGGCAAGCTGATCCATGGCCTGACGGGCAAGCTCGGCGAGTTCACCGCTCGGCATATCGGCGCGGCACCCGGCCGAGGGCATCTGATCCGGGTCTATGTCGGCGATGATCGGCCTGCGACCGGCTATGCCGGCGCGGACGGGGTCCAGCTGCCCCATGACGTCGTCGTCTCGAGCAAGGCTAAGCTGCGCTCTGAGATGGCGGCAACGCTCCGGCGCTTCGGTGCAGCAACGCCGCTGATGGCGCTGTCGGGGCGCGACGCCGGATAGCCAGAGCGTCCAGGCAGCCCAAGGCCATGGAGGGGAGGGGGCGGGGAAGCGCGCACCGGAATCAGCCGGTCAGGAGCAACTCCCTTGTCCGACCCCCAGCATCCCCCTTCGCACCATCTGATGCGTCCCGTCCTATGGTCGTTCGGCGAAGGCCCGACCTTCCCTGGCTATACCGACGATACGACATGGAACGGCTTCCTCAACGTGTCCGTGGGTATCGGCATTTGGCCCTACGTGCTGCGCGAGCTGATCGCAGGCGCCGATGGCGACGCCGAGCGCATCGCCGAATATCGGGGTATGGCCACCGACAGCAGCATGGTCTCGATAAGTCACGGCTACACGACCAGCGCCGTCGACGCGAAATGGCCGTGGCTCTTCCCTGACTACCCGCTCGCAACCATGATGCCGATCCCGGCGACGTGGTCGGAGATGAGCTGGCGGCATGAGGCAGCGCCGAGTTTCGGCCCATGCGTCGGCCCGATGGGCGAGGCTGCTCAGATATGGATCGACTACGCGGATCCAGCGAAGCGTGACGTTCCCGAAAGTTCGAGGTTCACCTTCAGCCGGCGCGACGCAGTCGGCGAGCTGACCGTGATCTACGCGGGCGACGACTACGACGCTGTGCTGACACACGCGTCGATCGAGGCGCTTGCCTGCAGCCTCTCCAAGCGGGTCGCCTATGAGATGACCGCAGAGGAATGGCAGGAGACGAGGCTGCGGAATCGGACCACGCCGGACAATGTCTGCGCGTCGCACGATTTCATGGACACCAACATCCTCATGCTTGAGGCATGGGAGGCGGAACGCGGTAATGCTCTGCTCCCGGGTGGCGAGCGGGAGCGCTTCGAGGACGACCTCGAGCGGGTAAATGCTGCGTGGGACATCGCCACCCGCTGCTACCTCACTGCGTCCGAGGAGGGCGCACGCTTCGACGCTTGGCGCCTGACGGGGCGCGCAGTCGACGGCCTTCGTGCCGCGGGCATGGACCTGGCACATGACGACGATGGCGACACGCCGGGGAGGATTTACGGGCCGGGTTTCATGGAGCGGGATCTGCGGCAGTGGGTCGTGAACGTGAGCAACACGAGCCACGCTTTCGACACGCTGTTCGACGCCGAGGCACACCTCTGGAGCGTGTTCGCCTCCGGCGAGGCAAAGGAAGCTCGGCCGTTGGCGGTCACAGCCGCGCCGATCCGTCCTGTTTCACCGCCCCGTGAGATCGCCTTCTCCGAGCAGGAGGTCACCGTGACGGCCGATGCGATCGAGCGTCGCCTCGAGGTCCTGAGACAACGCGCCGCGACCACCGCCGAGGCGTCATCCGAGGGTCTATTCCTCGCAGAGAGCATCCGGCAGCTGGCAGGCGCACGAGACAAGCTGCGCGCGGCGACCCAGCGGCCGTGAGCGGTCCGCCTCTGCGGCGCATCCCGGCGCCGCAGGGGCGAAAAAGGGGAGAGGGAGGGTGATGGCGGATGCGGGGAATTGCCCTCGCACGGCTCCGAAGGATCCGCCATGCTTCCCGCCACGATCTCCACCAGTGTCGCGCCCGAGACCATCAACAAGGTCACCCGGCTGTTCAACGGCTCGGTCAGCGACATCCTGCATGAGCTGCTGCAGAACGCGCGCCGAGCCGGCGCGAGCACGGTCGCAGTGTCCACGATCGGCCGCGCCGGCGACCGTCTCCTGCACATCGTCGACGACGGTCACGGCATTGCCGACCCGGCCAGCATTGTTACGCTGGGCCGCTCCGGGTGGAGTGACACGATCGCTCGCCGCGAGGATCCCGCCGGCATGGGCGTCTTCAGTCTTGCCGGTAGGGACGTCATCATCCGTTCGTGGTCCCAGGCGGCCCATCAAGGCTGGTGCGCCCACATCCCGGCATCAGCGTGGGAAAGCAGCCGGCCGATCGCGATCTCACCGGATCCGATCGGGCGAGGAACCGCAATCAGCATCCGCATGGACTCCGCGTGGGAGGACGAGGTCCTGCCGGCGCTGAGCCATGTTGCGCGTCACTATCCTCTGCCCGTGACCTTCGACGGCGGAAGCGTCGAGCAGACGCCGTGGCTGGACGATGCCATTTACGAGGAGCGCTGGAACGGGTGCCGCATCGGCGTGGTGAAGGAGCATCACCGCCGGGGAGGCGCGGCTCGCCTCAATTTCCATGGTCTGACGATCCCGTGCCCGATGCCGGTCGTGCAGCAGGTCGGCCGCGGCGAGGAATGGACAGTGCTAGTCGATATCATCGACTGCCCCGCGATCCAGCTGGTGCTCCCAGCTCGCAAAGAGGTTGTCCAGAACGAGGCAGTGACGGCCCTGCGCGAGGCCGCGAGCAAGGCGATATATGGTGCCATTGCATCAGAGGGCGCGCATCGGCTTTCGTATAAGGACTGGCTGGAAGCCCGACGGCTCGGCGTCGCGCTGCCCGAGGCCGAATGTCGTCTCCATGGTTGGTGCGCTCCGCATGCCGCGGCGGGCGAAAGCTATATGTCCGGCAGCAGCTTCAACGACGGCACGATGATAATCATGCCGGACGTGGCCGCCATCGTGGCGCAGCCTGCCGAGCTGGCGATCCAGCATCATAAGCCATTCGCTGGTCCGCTTGTGTTCGGGGAGCCCGCGTTCGCCGGCTATCGCTGGTACGACGGGCTCGCGCGCGTTCAGACGCTCGGTTTCACCGTCGAGCAGGAGGGGCGCACCTTCCACATCACCGACGAAGAGGGAGCACCTTCGGACGTCGACAACGGCTATGTCGAGCAGCTGACGCTCGAAGCCACGGTCGCACACGGCGGTCTGGACACAAAGGTCACCTGCAGCGCCGATGTCGCCTTTGCTCCGGATTTCGACCTTTCGACCGAGGTCGACGATGTTGTGATCTTCGTCCGACGCGGGGCAGAGCTGCCGGCAAGGGACGTGATCTCGCTTCTTCAACGTGCGGCCTTCGACCCGAACTCCGACATTTGCGCGGACAGCTATGAAACCCAGGAGGAACGGTTCCGGCGCGACGCCAGCGACCGGGTTCTGGCTTTGCTTGAAGGAACGGATGCTGCCCTCGAGGCACACATTCGCGCGCTCTTCCGCGACTACCCGGTCGATGTGCCAACGGATCGCTCGGTGACGGTCACCATGACCTCGGCGGGCGTGTCAGTCACGATCGCCGAGCGCCACCCGGAGGTCGGGTGACATGGACATGCCCCCGCCACCCGTCGTCTTGGCCTACGGCATCGGGGTCGACAGCACCGCCCTGCTGGTTGAGCTCGTGGCGCGAGGCCAGGCACCGGACCTCGTTCTGAGCGCCGATACCGGCGTCGAGAAGCCGGCGACATACGCCTATCTCGACGTAATCCGTCCCTGGATGGACGGGCATGGCATCAGGCACGAACTGGTCTCGTACACCCCCAAACGGTTCAAACACTGGCCGCCCTATTACGGCCTGCTGGAGATGTGCCTCACCAACGCCACCCTGCCGAGCAAGAGCCTGGGCGGATCGAGCTGCAGCCTCAAATACAAGAAGGCGCCGCAGGATGCCTTTCTCGCCAACTGGCAACCGGCGATCGACGCCTGGAACCGCGGCCAACGCGTGACGCGCCTCATCGGCTATGACGCAGGCCCCCGCGACACGCTCCGGGCGAACCACGCGCTGTCGATCGAGGATCCGCTCTATGACTGTCAGTCGCCGCTGCGGGAATGGGGCTGGGACCGCGATGCCTGCGTCAGGCGGATCATCGCCGAAGGTCTTCCAGTACCCCCGAAATCGGCCTGTTGGATTTGCATCGCGAACAAGGCTGAGGAGATCCGCGACCTCCCCCGCTGGTGCCTACGGCTGATCGTCTTGGTCGAAGCTAGAGCGGCGCCGAGGCTCCACACCGTGGAGGGGCTATGGCGCCGCTCGACCAAAGCGCGCCCAGGCCGGATGACCGACTTCATTCGAGCGGAAGGGCTTCTCCCAAGCCGGGAAATCGACCGCATCTGGCGCGACGCGCCGCTCGACCTGATCCGGTTTCAAGACGTCGCCGCGCTCGTTCCCGTTGGCGAGCGCCCAACCATGCAGAGCTGGCTCGAGCGCTTCAACGCAGGGCTGTTCGCCCGACCAACGCCGCTCGCGGCCTGACCCCTGACGGAGGACACCATGAACGACAATCAGGATGCGCGGCCGATAGATCCGACGATCGAGCCGATGCTCGTTCTGTCGACCGCTCACATCACGCAGGAAACCTGCAACACCTTCCTGCCGACCTATCCCGGCCCAGCCTGGGAGAAGGGCGAATACGGATGGTTCATCTACGTGCCGGAGGACGTCGACGAGACGCTCCCGGTCGACCTCGCAGCCTGCATGGCCCTCGCGCGCGCGAAATCCGCCTTCTGGATTATGCTCGATCGCGATGAGGCTCAGATCGACGGTCTCCCAGTCTTCGACTGGTGAATCTGGATCACGAACCCAACGCCGGGACTGCGCTCTGCGCGCGCCTATTCGGAGACCTCAGATGGTCGATACGACCGACAGCAATATCGATACTATCGGCCGCCTCAACGATCGGTGCCGGCAAGGCCTTGATCGGACGGCTAAGGTGATGATGACCAGCGCCTGCCTCGCCACGTTCACCGAGGACGGGACGAGCGCACTCGCGGTTCAGATTGGCATTGTCGATGCACTTCTTCGCTGCGCCTTCGATCCGCGCGATCGGGAGCGAAATCGCGGCGAGTTCGAGTTTCGCGGGCAGACGGTTTATTTCTCGATCGACTATTACGATCTCGCCCGAGAGTACGGATCAGAAGACCCCGCCGATCCAGCCAAGACGCGCCGGGTCCTCATGATGATGTTGCGCGGCGACCTCTGAGGCGAACCCGGTGGACCGACCGAGGCGGGCAGTGACCATCTCAGGAGGCAAGGGTCGCATACCACATGCCGAATGCGTTGCTCGCGATGTGGACGATCAAGCCAGGAACGATGGAGCGCGATTGGACGGCGCATAGGCCGGTCCCCAGCCCGAGGCATAGCGATGCCACGAGGTTTGCTGGCTCGAAATGCAAGGTGACGAACAACAGGGCCGAGGCGAGGACCGCCACCACGCGCCAGCCACGATCAACGAGTGTGCCGAGCAGATATCCGCGGTAAAGCACCTCCTCGACCATCGGCGCGACCAGCACCGTCGCAACAAGCAGCGCAATGCCGGATGGCCCGGCCATTGATGCGACCAGTGCGCGGCCGACCTCGAGATTGCTCGACGCACCCGACTGCCAGACGGTGGCACCCTGCAAAGCCAATATGCCGAGCGGGATTTGCGCAACCGCAAGGCCGCCCAGCATGGTCACAAGGGTCGAACGATCCCAATCCGGTTTGACCATCAGAACAGCGCGAGCGCGGCCAACCTTGCGGATATCCATCGCCACCAGGCTGAGTATCACAACGGCACCAAGGGCGATCGTCGCGGCGGTGAGCGAGGCCGAGGCCGGATCTAAACCAAGCGCAGGGCCGACGAGATAGTGGATGATGGTGAGGGCCGCCTGATGCGCAATCAGCAGTGCCGCAACGACCCATAGGGACGGCCTTGAGGCGGATTGCGGGGTTTGCACGGCGAGTGCGGGAGCCGCGGCCATCTCGTTCATCCTACACCCCTTCACGATAGGAGACCGCAGTGTCGGGCATTAAGTCTCAGCAGAACCATGTCCGTCAATGCCGTCCACGCGATCGGCGCTTCGACCTCGTGCAGCTTCTCGGCCCGGCGCCGGGCAATGCCGAATGGGAGGCCGAGAAGGCGGGTTGGCGCAGCTTCGTGATGGGTAACGCCAATTCGGCCTATCGACGCGGCACGAAGCTGCGCCACGCATGGCAGCGAGGGTATGACGGTGCCTCGCGCAGCACCGATGCGGTCCGATTGATGCTGTAGCCGATGCAGGCGTGTCGTCCGCGGCGTCAGGGAGGGAAGGGGGAGAGGGGCTGTTGGGTCATGTAGATCCGGGAGCCTCACAATGAACGCATTCAGGCACGCGACGGCCGAGGTGGTGATCCGCCACGGCCACATGGCGTGCGGCCTTGGCGCCGGCGCTGCCGGCATGAACGCCGCCAATCCCCGCGTGGGACCACTCCGAGGCCGGTTCGAGTGCGCGGGGGGCATCGATGTCGATGAAGGCGCAATCCGTAATTTCGAGCGCCTGACCGGGGTGAAGGGCACGGTCATGGACCTCTTCAGCGAAGCACAATACCGGGCCTTCCACGGTGAGGCGCCACCTCCAGGGTGGCGTGAAGCCACGCCTCGCGACGTGCGTGGCGTGTTCGGCCGCCTCGACATCCTGTTCGCAAGCTATCCCTGCAAAGGCTTCTCCGGCTTGCTGTCGGCGCGGACGGCCGAGACCGCCAAGTACCAGGCGCTCAACGATCTCACGACGCGCGGCATGATGCTGAGCCTTGAGGCGTATCGTGACGATCCGGTCGCTATCGTTGCCTTCGAGAACGTGCCGCGGATCGCCTCCTCGCGTGGCGCGCGCTTCCTTGCGAAGATCGACGCTCTGTACCGCGCCTACGGGTATGTGGTGAGCGACGTCGAGGACAGCATCCACGACTGCGGCACGATCGGCGGGCTCGCACAGAGCCGCAAGCGGTTCCTTCGCCTCTTTCGGCATCCGTCCAAGGTGCCGAATTTCATCTATCAGCCCGCCAAGAAGCGGCTGCGCGGTGTCGGTGAGGTGATCGGCAAGCTGCCGCTGCCCGGCGACCCGGTCGCCGGCGTCATGCACCGTGTGCCCGCGCTCCAGTGGAAGACGTGGGTGCGCCTTGCGTTCGTGCCGGGGGGCCGGGACTGGCGCGCGCTGAACGATCTCGCCGTCGTCGAAGGGCACCTCCGAGATTTCGCCATCGTTCCCGAGCAGGCGTTGCGAGAGAACGCGCTTGGCGTCCTCGACTGGTCTGACCCCGCGCCGACGCTCACCTCAGCCCGCTCGCCGGCCCAAGGCCGCTTCTCGGTTGCCGACGTCCGCGTTCCTGCCGACTGGAACGCCGATGTCCTCGGCGTCCGCGACTGGGATGGCCACACCGGGACCGTCGCAGGTCGCACCGGTCCGACGAACGGGGCCTACAGCGTTGCGGATCCTCGCCCCGATTACGGCGAGAACACGCATCGTCACGTCCTCGGCGTGCGTGACTGGGAGCAGAGCGCGGCGACGATCAGCGGAAGCCCCAAGCCGAGTGGCGGTGCCCATGCCGTCGCTGATCCGCGGGTCGATGGCCATCCCAAGAGCGTCCAACTCGGCGTGCGGCCGTGGTCGGAGCCAGCACCGTGCATCAAGGCCGACGTATCGGTCGGAACCGGTCCCTATGCCGTCTCCGACCCTCGAATCGCCGCCCCGCGCTTGGGCAACGTCTTTCGGATCGTGCCCCTTGGCGGCTCCGAGGCCAGCGAGCCCGTCGCCGACCCGCGGCCGACGCACGGCAGCGGCGCTCACCACAACAAGATGAAGGTGGTTGCGGCCGACCAAGCAGCCCCGACGACCACCGGCTCGGATCGCGTCGGGTCTGGTGCGCTTTCTGTCGCCGACCCGAGGCCGGGATATGCGTCGGGCACGCATCGCAACATCCTCGCGGTCACCGATTTTGGCGATACCGCCAAGGTCGTCACCGGGGCCCTCCATCCCGCTGGCGGTGCACTGTCGGTCGCAGATCCTCGCCCGGTCGGCCTCAGTTCCGGTGCCCGAGATCAGCACAGCTACAACAGCCAGGCGCACTATGGCGTGGTCCGCTGGGAAGACACGAGCGTCGCCGTCCCCGGTTACGCTAAATACGACCGCGGCAAGTGGTCGGTCGCGGATCCCCGCATCCCCGAGGCCGAGCCGCTGGCCACCTTGCCGGCGCCGAACGATCGGGTGGTTGCCCGGATCATCGCCTCCGATGGGACATGGCACCGACCGTTTACGACCTTGGAGCTGGCCGCTCTTCAGTCGCTATTCGACCCTGAGGAGGTCTTCCGCTTCGACGGCGAACGCGATGCCTGGTCAATGCCCCAACCGTTCGAGCTCGAGGGAACATCGGACGCCCAGAAGCGGGAATGGATCGGCAATGCGGTCCCATCGGCTGCGGCGCAGGGCATGGCCGAGGAAATCGGTGAAGCGCTGCTACTCGCCCGGCTCGGCGAAACCTTCACGCTCTCGCACAAGGCAATCTGGGTTTCGCCGCTGCGCATGGCGCTCGCGGTCGACCACAGCCCCTTACAGGCGATCACTGAAGGCCGTGGCCTTGAATGGGGAGAGGCATAATGGTCGATCGGTCCAACCTCTCGCGGCCGCGGTCCAGCCAAGCCCATGTGCGCAACCCGGTCCTCGCGCTGCCGAGCATTGCCCGGCTGCAGGCGATGACGCCGGCGACCCGAGCTGAGCTACGGCTCGTCCTCCTCGAGCTGCGACACGACGCGCAGACCCGAGCCGAGGAATGCTGGCGGCGTCTTAAGGCCCCGATGGCTGCCTATTGGAAGGTGGTCTCAGTGTACGCAGGACACCTGTCGCGGGTCCTGCGATGAGGTACGATCCGCGCAAAGCCACGACCTCCCCGGAGGAGTTCGCCGAATTGATGGCGCTCGTTCGTCGTGCCGATGAAGCCCCGAGGCCGCAAACGGACGACGACCTATGGCGAGCCACCTATGCCGAAGAGCAACGACAGCGGCGTGTTGTTGGGTATCAGCAGGATCTCTTCGAATCCAAGGCGACGACACACTTCCGTCGCAACCGGGCCGCGCCGGATTGGGATCGGCCGCCTGTCGAAGCGATCGAGCAGAAGCTGGAGCGGATCAAAGGCGACCCGTTTGCGACGTTCGGTCCGCCACGATCAGATCGGCCGTCTATCCTGTCGGCGGACGAACGCGCCGCGATCGTCCGCAAGGCCGGAAACTGGCTCGCAGTGCGCCAGCGCGTCCGACTGGTCGACGCACCGGGATCCGTTGATCCGGCATTCGGAATCCAACGCTTTCTCGGTCGGGCAGGCGTGGTGTGGCGCCTATGCGGAGCCCCATTCGCGGACCATTGCTATGTCTTCTTCGATCCCGTTGGAGCCGAGCGCACGGCCAAGATCGAGATGGCAGAGCTGCGGGACCTGGAGCCGGTCCGATGAGCTGGCGGGAGCCCGACCTCTTCTACGGCGACAAAAAGCCGCCGCGGTTCCTCGCCCCGATGAAAACCTATCGTGCAGAACCGCGTAGCGCGCCGAAGCCGTTTGCATGGGAGAGCATGGGAGCGTGGGTCCGCCATATGCACCGGCTTTTCGCGCTCGAAGGCCCAAACAGCGATCATTATCGCCGAACACGCGAGACGGCACGCGCCCTGACGGTCGACCGAATCCGTGAATGCCGTCACGATGACGATCTTCAGCGCTGTGAGGCGATGCTGGTCGAAGCCTCGGCGGGGTGGCTGTACGGTCTCGATCGGGCCTTCAACCGAGCGGAACGCGGAGCTTTACTGGTCGAGGTGCGCAACCGCCGTCATCTGATCGCCCTCGGGCGCGAAGCGCCCAAGGCCAAGGGACCGAAGCTGGATCCGCAATACCTTCCTGACGACGCACTCGATCGGCTGATCCAGTCGCACGCGGACATCGCGATGGTTGAGCGCTTGCGCCACGAACGGGAGCGACGGGCGATTGAGAGGGGAGGGTGAAGGACGTAAGACCGAATTGAGGGAGAATGACGATGGTAGGCTCAGCGCTCGGCTCCGGCCCCTTCGGCGAATATGTTGCTATCGAATGGCTCCAGCTCGTTGCGGGAGTTCCCGTGGCACTCTCGATACTCGCGCTCCTATTCGCGATCTTCAAGCGCGTGACCGGCCAGATCGACGACCATGCGGTCGGCGCGGCAGGCCTGGTGATGATAGGAGCAGCGGGCTTCGCCGCGACCGTATACCTGATCGGCTTCGCCTGCATTTACGCTGGCGTGATGTGGGAGGGCGCATTTCCGCACCGTCTCTCCGACAACCTCCTCGGTAGCGTCCTGTTCTTTCTTCTGGGGCTCGCCATCTACCTCTTCCCCAAGCAACTCGACCGGCTCGATCGATGGCTAAGCCGCAGAAAGCCACGAGCATAATCAGTCTGATGACGCTTCCAAGCGGTTCCTGTAGGTTCCGTTATGGTGTCGTGACGTAAATCACGGCACAAGACGACACAAAGGATAGGCTGGCATGAACACTATTCGCGCAGTCGGCATGATCGGTACGATCTGCGGCACGATGGACACGGCACTCATGGCTTGGCTCCAAATCGATGCAGGGCGCGAGATCGATGTCTTCGTTTGGGGACTTGGCCTTTACACCTTGCTTATCGCTGCTTTGTGGTACTTAGGCGAACGGTTGTTTGGTTGATGCGAGAGGGCGTCACGCATGACTAGCTCGCATTCCTCGACCGGCCCGAGCTGGCAACAGCGGTCTGATCGCTAGGTAAGCCGCGTAGAGCCGCGCAAAAACAATCGAACGACGCTTCGATCGATAACGGTCAGTCTAAATCACAGCGCCACCTTAAGATCGATAATAATGGTTATGTAAAACGGAGCGTCTAACGGCGCTGTAAAGCTGCGTCCTTTTGGTGTGACGCGGTGCGACTGGCGCGCGCCCGCGATGCCGCTCGCCGATGCTTCCATATCGTAACTCTGTCGGAGTTGAAACCATGGAATATACTGGTTTGGTGTTCGTAATCTCGGTCCTGGTCACCGCCTCCATAACCATTCTCTACCAAGGCGGCGCGGTGAGTTTGAAGGTAACCGCCGTGGTTGCAGGGCTCGGCTTCTGCGGCATGATCGGAGCAGCAAGCATGGCTCCGCCTTCGAAACCGCTGACGTGCGAAGAGATGGCCAAGCGGAAGGCCGAGGCTGACGGCTACGTGGTTGGCCTCGCCAGCGGGATGATGATGCCCCGCTAAATTCGACGGACACGGAGCCCCTCGGAATCGGCGGATAAGAAAATGGGGCCGAGACCGATAGCAGCGGCCCCGACCCCATCATCAAAGGATCCTCCGTCGAAACGGCGGATAGACCGATTAAACGCGAGTGCGTCGAATCCGGTCCGCTCCCTTTGATATACCCAACATGTTCAACAATCCATGAACGGACGCGCTGCGGCGCGTGCCGTGACAGGACGTACCAGACGAGTACCGCGCCATGCTCAACACAGCTTCTACATGCCGCTCACTGGCGTCCTTCGAGAACGCCTATGCCGTCGCAATCCAACTGCGCGAAGCGACCGGCGTCGACCAATTCGTCGTTCGCACCGGCAACGCTACTCAACCCTTCCGCGTATCGCGGCAGAGGCCCCAGGCGCCCGAGACCATGCAGGTACTGGTCGCCTGAGGACAGATCAGCTGCTCGCCTGCGTCCGCGCCATCAGCTGCGATGCGGTGACGCCTTCGCAGAGCGCCTCATCGGTCATGTAGGCGATCGGCAGGTTCTCGTCGCGAACGACCGTCGCCATACGGGCGCGGCGATACGCGAGGCTCTTGAGCCACGCGAGGTCCTCGAGCGCCAGCTGCAGGGGCGTCACGTCCAGCAGGTGCCATAGACGCATCTGGAACGGGCTCTGCGCCTTCAGGATCTCGGCGACCTCCTCGAAGCCGACACCCTCCTCGACACCGTTGCTATGGTCGTGCGCCAAGGCCGCGAACGCTTCCTCAAGCTCACGGATTGCGAAATAGGCGATGTCCAGGCCGACGCCGATGGTCGCACCGGCCAGCACCCGGCGATCGACCGACAGCTGCGGATCGTTCAGCGCATCCAGAAGCGGCAGATCGTAATCATAGCCGCGCATCGCGTCCTTCAACTTCATGGTCGTCCTCCTGTGGCGCGTATTGAACATAACGTGAACAGGGTGCGCAAGTCTTTTTCTTCATACCACGTAGTTCCCACCGGATGAATCTTGCCGGGAACATCATCACTGGCGGCACCAGGTCGCCGCGCTTGACCTCGCAGCCCTACGAAGGTCACACACATCTCACACGTTGGAGGTTCGGAATGCACGTTTTGCTTATTCTGGGTATCGCCATCGCGATGGGAGCCGGCTTGTGGAACATGCGCGCTGCGATGCGAGCAGGCCGCGGAGCAGACTGGCGCACCAACAGGGACGGACTTCGCGCACCCGGCTCCTCGCAGAGCTTCACGCTCCTCAGCATGGTTGGACCTACCGTTATCATCGCTTTGGCAGCGTTTGGTGTGCCGCTTCTGGTCCTGCTTGCTGCGGGACTGGCCTATGCGATCACCTTCGTGGTGCTGGCGGTACGCGAGCGTCGTCTGTCCGAAACATACTATCGCGGGAACGTCGGCATAACGTCGTGAGGATATACCTCCCCTCCCCCCAACTGTCCGGCGCTCGACCGCGTCACGGTCGTTGGTAAATCGACGCGTGTTAGGAGACTTTGCTCCAAATCAAGGGTTTGAGGGGAATGGAACCCTCAACGATCCCTTTCGCGCTTGTCGTCGATGATGACCCTATCATCCTTATGGACGTGTGCGGCATCCTCGAGGATGTTGGGTTTCGCTGTCATTCGGCCGATCATGGTGATGCTGCGAAAGCTATGCTCCCCGAGCACGCCGAAGGCATCACGCTCCTCTTCTCTGACGTCGAGATGCCAGGAGAGACGGACGGCTTTGCCCTCGCTTACCATGTCGCGAACCGGTGGCCGTCGATCGAGATTGTCATCGCCAGCGGTCGCGTCAAACCGAACGATGGCGACCTGCCGGAGAAGGCGACGTTCATCGGCAAGCCGTTCTCCGCGGCGCTAATACGGAACCACCTTCGCGAGAAGCTGCCGGACGGGAAGAAACCTGAGCCGCTGAAAGCTGCGGTCTGATCGGACCAAACCGGACTTGGCTTTGCCCCGGCTTCCCGTATGTTCACGCAACTATCAACGGGAGTGCCGGATATGGCCACGCCGCGCCGCGACCGCTTCGTCGTTCCGAAGACGACGGGACGCGATTACCTAAACGCCTTCATGCACCTCCTCGAGGCAGCTTATTGGGCTGGGATCGTCGGCGCGCTCGTTTACGCCGACGTTGACCTCTGGGTCTGGGCAGTAGCGGGCTTGCTCGCTGGCCCGCCCTACATCATCGGCACCGCGTTAATTCGTAGGCGCCTCGGCATTCTGCGGAGGGTCTGAACGGATGCAGCAACCCTATCCGCGCGCTATCCGCCTAACCGTGATCGCCCTTGCGTCTGCGACGGTTACCGGACTGTTCGCGATCTATTACATCCCCGTCGGCTCGAGCGAAGAGCGCGCCGCGACCGTGCTGTCCAAGACCGGGCCGCAGGGCCAGGCGGCGTATCGCGACGCTTGGTCCGATGGCCGCCTGACGCGCGCGGATATGTACGAGATCCGCGACGCCTCAGGGCACGACATCGACAACTGGGTCGATATGTCGGGCCGAACGAGCTGACGCCGCTCAATCACCTCACCAGCGGACTACCACGATCGCGACTGCCAGGATCAGCGGCAGCATCGTCTCCACGGTCCCGATCGCAGCAGTCGCGAGGCGCAACCGCCTTAATCGGCGAGACGGCAACATCGGGATAGCCCGAAGCGTCTGTGGCACGGCCGTGAGCTCCGTCAGCACCAAGGCATGGCCAAAAACCAGCGCGACGATGATGCCACCAATCGCAGCAACAGCGGATGGCGGACTGATTGCGATGCCCGCGATCGCTACGGCGACTGCACCGCCGAGCAACCCCGCAGCAGCAACATATTGGCGCAACAAGGCGGTGGCATCACGCTCGGCGGATGGATTGGCGACGTCGTCAGTGCGCTGATCGCGGGCGCGCCATGCGTCGGCGAACAGGTGCCAAGTCGTCGACGGCCTCACTACCGTATCCATGCTGCATCTTCCTCAAGGGCTGGCATAGCCCTCCCTGAAACCAAAGGGGTCGGCAAGCGCCGGCCCCTTTTTTGCCTGCGGACCGCTCCCGCGAGCGACACCGAAATAGCAGCGTGTCACTCGCCGGCGGTGCGGATAGACCAAGATATGATTATCGCAGCAAACGACATCGTCGACTGGGTTTCGGATCGCGGCGACCTCCTGATCGCAGCCTGGACCCCGCAGATCGCGACAATGACCGACTGGGAAGTGCCCTACGCCAAGGCGCTCGCCGGTGAGCTGCATGACGGGATGGTCACGTCACTCCTGCGCGGAGGCACCGAGGCAAACTTCCTCAACCTGGTTGCCAAGAGTAACACCGGGCTCGACGCTCGAACGGAGCGCGACCTCGCCGAGCGCTTTTTCGGCGTCACGCTGAAGCTTGCTCGCGCGGCCCATCGGCACGCGCAGGACGGCAAGGCGACCGCCCTCCCCTTCAAGTACGGAACGGTCGTCGGCGACGCCCGCACCGATCCCTCGCATCTTCCCCTGGCCGACGTGCTGCTCCCCCGCGAGCATCCATTCTGGACGCGGTGGCAACCGCCGTTCGGTATGGATTGTCGCTGCGGGACCATCGGCATGACGAACGGCCAGCTTGCCCGGTCCGGCCGAAGCATTACCCCCGACGAGGCACTGCCCGCGATCGAGGCGCAGCTGCGCGACACCTGGCCCGCCGAATTTCGACCGCTGCTCGATTTCCGACAACCGCCGGCGCCGGCCACGCCTCAACAGCCGACGATCACTCTGTCCCAGCAGCAGCTCGACGACATTCTATCCGCTTTCAGGCCTGATACCGACTAACCTATCGGGCCATGTCGCGATTGTAGCTAGTCAGACAGCCTCGCCTCTGCGTGACGCGGCCTCGTTCACCCAGCGGCCAAGCAATGCTTGCCCTGCGGTCACCAGCGCGCCGCCCATGCCCAAAGCAAAAAAGGCCCCGAGGGCAACAGCCAGTGGCTCAAGGCGGCCGGCAAACTTGGCGCGCGCGAGATCAACGACCCAGAGCGCGAAAATGACATCCACGGCGACCAACGCCGCAAGGATGCAGAAAGACACCGTCAGGCGTAACTTCATTCGCCTGCTCCTATTAAGCAGCGTACCGCAGACGCGCGATAGCCGCATACTTATCGCACAAGCAGTCCCAATTGCGAACGAGAGAATCGATAACATTGGGCCGTGCTTCGGTAGACGATGGTGCGTCAGCGTTTGGCGTCACCACGGATCGTGGCTCACGAGGGTAGATTGCTCGCTGTGGCTTTCTTGCCGTCGGCTCTGTGGCTACGTTGACGACCATGGAGGACAGCGCCGTGCAGCCAATCGAACGCGACACCCGACCGCAGTCTTTTGAGGACGTGGAGCGGAGCATGCGGCGCATCACCGATCGCTACACCTGGAAGCGGGTCTTCCTGTTCGCCGCCTTGTTCATCTGGCTCTTCAATGCCTATGCCGCCCTGCCCTACGTCGACGGGCGATCGTACATCGCCGTTTGGGTCGTCGCCTGCATCGGTTGTTGGACCGCGTCGGGCTGGCTGCTTGACCTGCCCCGGCTGATGTTCCCGGAGGTCGAGGCCTTCCGGCACCTGCGCCGCCCAGCACCGCGCCAATAGCCGAGCGCTCACTCCATCGGCATCGATCAGATGATCGACACGCCAACTTCAGCGGCGAACACCATCAACCCGGGCTCGCCAAAATATTGCGCGTAACCGGGCCGAGGCTCAGGCGCCGAGTTCACGAACCGAGCGGGCTGACACCGCCACCCCCTGCTATGAGGACGAAGCGCCCCACGCGGGAGCCATGCGATCAAGGCTGGCGCATGGGCATCTTGTGACGTGAAGAACGGCATCGCGAGGATCATGTCGTCGTGGAACGCGGTCAGCCGACCGACATAGCCATAGGCGGTCTTGTCGGTCTTCTCGTCGCTCGCGTACTTGCCCTTGACCTGCACCGGGCGGACGATCGTCGTGTTCGTGGCGGGGCGACTGACGATCATGTCGAAGCCATTATCGCGGCGAGGGAAATAGATATCCCACCCTGCGTCGGCGAGGACGCCGGCGACGTACATCTCCGCGAAATAGTCGCGCACTCGAGCTGGTGGCTCATAGCCGCGCGATGCCGTTTCATTGATCTCGGGTTCGCCAGTCACGTGCAATTTCCTTGAGCGGCGAACCTATTTGCGCTTGTGCGGACCGGCCTTTCGCCCCGCTTCGTAACGCCGTTGCCATGCATCAGCCTTTTGCTTCTCGGCGATGGCGGCAAGCCTTAGCGCTCGGTCCTCGTCCGACATCGCCAAGATTTGTTGCGTCCGCGTCTCAGTGGCACGTTCATCAGCGCGCGCCTTCAGCACCACCGATCCCACAAAGGCGGCTCCCACGCCGAGCAGTACCAAACCGATCGTTGCGACGCCATGCCAGCCAGTACCCAGCAGGTAGAGCAGGAACACGAGCGCGACGATGCCGGATACCATGATGCCGATCGCGCTGCGGACCGCTGCCGCACCGAACAGCAGAATGGCGATGATGACGAGCAGCAGGATTACGATCATGGGCCGATGCTGACCTAAACCCAGGTGCGAGGCAAACGAGATCGCGCCCTCGCGCCCAGTTGCCGCGTGGTCCTAGACGACACCTTCGGTGACCACGTTCCAGTCGGTTGAAATCGCAGGGTAGCGCTCAGACAACGCGTTGATGCCAGTAAGCGCGACCTGAGCCAGCGTGGCGAGGGGAAAGGGAGGCGGTCGGCCGTCGCCGCAATACTGGAGGCAGAGGATCCAGCAGCACGGCCCGGCCCGGAAGATCGGTTCGAGCACGTCGCTGGAGTCGACTGACGATCGACGGGTAACGGCGCCGACTGCATTGCTTTCAAGCAACTGCCAGAGGGTGAACGGCGGGCCAGCGTAGGTGACCCATGCGATGCCATTTGCATCGATCGTCGCGCTCAACAGGCCTTTGTCGAATGTCGACATGACGATGATCCCGGTTGCCCCTCGTATGCCGGACATCGTGGCTGCATCTCGGCATAAGGGGAAGATGGGTGAGGGCCATCCCCGCCCGGTGGGCGGGGCCGGGCTCTAGTCGGCAAGAGCCGACCGGAGCCCCGCAAGAGCGGGTCTCCGCCCTGACGGGTGACGATCCCTTGTCCGGGTCCCGGAGGCGACCCCACGGCGCTCCTGAGGCGATCTACGCGGATGTGAGAGGCTTGCCCCTCCCCTAGCCCCAGAAGTCACGCGCGCACGACGTTCACCGCTGGCAGCCTTCGGCTGTTGAATCATGCGCTAGGCGCATGATGAGTGCTTTGTGGGCCTATGTTCTCATCGCACCCTGCGCCGTCTCCCAGTGTCTCGGCGTGCCAGACCCGTCCGACGGGGTCGGCGTCAAAGGAGAATTGCCCGCAAGCGGGCAATGCTTTTGTTTGTTTGAAGACGCCTCAACAAGAATACCGGGCCTAAAGGCCCTACGGTTTCCACCGCTAAAGCGGCGGAGCCTCCGTCATTCATGTTGACCCCGCCGGCCGTGCCTGCCTCTTGAGCCCCTGCGAGGACGGCTCCGGGTGCGATGAGAACAGAGGCCGGGCCTTGCCCATCAGCACAGTAAAAGGGGAATTGATCGCTTGGGCGATCAATGCGTCTTTGATTTGTTTATTTACGCTCCCTAGTCGGGAGCTATTTATGCTCGGACTCACCGTGTACGATGACTTTAGTGTCAAGAAAACAATGCGCTTCAATACTTAGAGGGGAGGGGGTAAAAGAAAGATGCCGGAAGGGGAAAGGCCCCAAGCACCGGCAAACAGGGGGAGAGGCCCCCGCAAATAGGAGTTAAGATCATGAACATCGGTTCCTTCAAGTCGGTCAATGGTCAGCTGCTCGGTTCGGTCGCAACCGCCACGATCGACCTCGCTCGCTTGGGTCTCCGCCCGGTCGAGAGCAACAACGAGCGCGCGCCCGCCTTCGAGATCATGGTCCTGAACGTCGCGAAGCGTTGGGTTCAGATCGGCGCGCTTTGGGAAATGACCAGCAACAGCAGCGGCGAGAGCTTCTATCAGGGCAAGCTGGACGACCCGAGCCTCCCCGAACCCCTCCAGATCATGCTCTTTGGCGACGTCGAGGAAGGCTATCGCGTCGTCTGGAACCGCCCCGCCCCGCGGCGCGAGAACCTCGACGGCAGCCGGACCGGTCGCCGCAGCCGCACCAACAACGCCGACGACTTCGCGGGCAACGCGACCGCCGATGGCCGCGTGAGCGACGACCAGACCGCCGACGACTACGTCCCGGCCTTCTAAGCCAGCCAGACGGGCGGGGAGAGGGGTGCAACCCTCCCCCGACCCTAGCCGCCACCAATTGCCAAGGATTGACGCCATGACCAAGGAAACGACCTCGCAGCGCTTTAGCAGCTTTGCCGCCATGGGCGAAGCCCTCGCAACGAGCGACACCACCCGCGCAGACGCCGCCCGCAAGGGATGGGCGACGCGCCGGGCGAACGCCGCGCGCACGGACACCGACGATTGCCACCCCGCCGACGATAACGCCGAGCACAGCGCGACGGCGACCGATGCGGCCGACGAGATCGCGGAGAGCTACGCCGAGGCGACCGCGACGACCAATTTTCAGGACGCGTTCGGCGACGTTGGCGCGCTTTCCATCGTCGAAATGGGGGGCGAGCGGCAGGAACTGGACATGCCCGAGCCGATCGAGGCGCAACACGATTGCGCGGCGATCATGGCGACCCTTTTCGACCTGTTCCGCGACACTCGCCTAGAGGCGAGCGCGCAGGCGATCGCATGGGGCTTCGTCAACTCGTTCCACTACGAGGCGCAGAAGCTGGAACGCGAGGAAGACCGGCTTTGCGCCGACCTTGGCGAGATGACCCGCCGCTATGACCCGTCGGAGATTTACGCGGTCGAGATGGAGGAATTGCAACTCCGCGCCCAGACCAAGACGGAACAGCGCGCCGCCATCGAGTGTATGCGCGATTATGCCGCCGATTGTTACCGCGCGCAGACCGGCCACCCATGGTCCCCGGCGCGCGGATCGAAGGTTTCGAGCGGAGGCACCGCAAGCCAGATCGCGGCAATCGACTTCCTCAAAGCGCGCGCGCAGGACCACCGCGAGAAGCGCAACCCCACCGGCCCGCTTGTCGTCTTTTCGGGCGGCGCAGAGTGGCACGACTGGCAACAGCTTTGGGACCGGCTCGACGCCATCAAGGCGCGCGTTCCGCACATGACCTTGTGCACGACCGCGCAGCGCAAGGGATGCGATGCTATCGCCGCAGCATGGGCCGCAAGCCGAGGCGTCACGGTTGTTGCCTTCACCCCGCAGACGGGCCGCTATGGCAAGCGCGCGGGCTTCGTTCGTAACGAACAGCTTGCCGCCCTTAACCCGGTCGAGGCAATCGTCTGTCAGGGGTCCGGGCTGCAATCCAACCTGTTGCAGGTGCTGAAAACCGCCCGCATCCCGACCCACGCTTTCCGGATCGACGGACAGGCCCCCGCCCCCGTCGCAACCAAGCGCGCCGCGTTCGGTTGAACCCATCGGGCGGCGCGCTTTCCCCCTACGCGCCGCCCATCCCCTTTCCTTGGCAGGAATGACTAGGCCAGCGACGGGAAATCCCCGGCGCTGGCCCCTTTTCGCCACCGTCGCTTTGTGGGGGAAACCCTACTGGTTTCCCCCACGCCAGGTGACCGGGCGCGCACTGCCTTGGCACGGCCCCGTCGGGCCGCGCCTGGTCAGCGCGCGCCCGGTCACCTTCCCCCTTCCGGTAAGGCGCTGCCGCACGCCCGCAGCGCCGGCAGCGCGTGTTCGCGGCTCAACCGCATGTTGTTAGGATCTGCGCGCTAAAGCCGCAGCGTCCACGGCTGACCGGGGGATGACGGCCCGGCCAGCTGGCGAGCGGCACCCGGGATCTGCCACCGCCATATTGGCGACCGTCTTCCCGCTGAAAGGGGTTTCGGGTCAGCCGTGGACAACCCCGCCCCCGCCCAAGCCCCGCTCGCTCGCTTCGGTCCGGCCCTTCGGCCTCCCCTTGCTACGCCTCGGCCGGGGAAGCGCCGGAGCGGGCATTGAGCCCGCCCCGTCGCTGCTGCCGCGGGAAAAACTCTCTCTCAAGTCGTCCCAGTTTGTCGGCCGGGGTGACGAGCCTCAAGGACGGCGGGGCCCCACCATTTTGCTACGCAAAATCGTGACCCCCACCGCCGCTGACGCGGCCGCTACGCGGTCCTTGACCCTCGCCACCCCGACCGACGCGAGGACACCGTCATCAAGACGAAGGAGACGGTCATGAACAGCATCAACACGCAGCGCAGCTACGCCACGCACGAAGCCGGCTATCTGGCCGCTCAGCGCCACGGGTTCCGGACGATCCAGCGACTGGAAGACGCGCTCCGGGAGCGTGACGGATGGGCCGGCCGATACACGGGACGCTTCGATCACGAGCTGGAGGAGATGGTGATCGATGACGACTGCTCCGGGGAGTTCGACGAGGCGCATCAGATCGCCGAGGGCATAGCCGCCGAGGCAGCGCGTGGGAACGCGCGCGGGATCATCATCGCACAGGGCCGCACCGACGAAGCGGCGCTGATGATCCTCGCGGCAAGCCCCTCCTCGGGGTGAGGCTCAAGGCCCGGCCGTCACCCGGCTCGCTCGCATCGGTCAGGCCCTTCGGCCTGCCCTTGCTACGCCTCGGCCGGGGAAGCGCCAGTGCGGGCATCGAGCCCGCCCTGGCGCTGCTGCCGCGGGGTAAACCCTCTATCTCAAGTCGTCCCAGTCTGTCGGCCGGTGCGGCGAGCCTCAAGGACGGCGGGGCCCCACCATTTTGCTACGCAAAATCGTGACCCCCACCGCCGCTGCCGCGGCCGCTACGCGGTCCTTGACCCTCGCCACCCCGACCGACGCGTGATCTCCGTCATGAAGACAAAGGAGGAACGGTTATGCAGGTTCTGTTGTTTCGTGCTCTGAAGGACGCTAATGTCGAGGACGACAAGGCGGCTGCCGTAGTGGCAGCGATCGAGGAGCACGTGGACGTGGCAGTCGGTCAGGCAAACAAGGCGCTCGAGGCGAAGCTGACGGGCATCGACAGCAAGATCGAGACGACGCGCTCGACGCTGACGATCTGGTTCGGCGTGCAGACCGCACTGCTCGCGCTGCTCGGCGCCGCCGCCATCTGGAGCAACTTCCTCAAATAACTTGGCCGGGCCGCGACGCTCTCCGGTTGCCAAATTCGAACAGGCCGCTCGGTGACCCGGGCGGCCTTTTTGCTGTCTGCAATCCGCGCGCCCTACCCGGCTCGCTCGCTGCGGAGCGGCCCCTTCGGGCCGCCCTTGCTACGCCTCGGCCGGGAGGCGCCAGTGCGGGCATCGAGCCCGCCCTGGCGCTGCTGACGTACGTATAAAGCCATTCTCCAGCATGCGCGTCGAAACGCTGCCCGGGCCCAGCATCAAGGGGCCCGGATCATCGCCGGAGAGGAGAGAGAAAGGGAGACGCGGTTTCAACGAAGGAGGTCGAGATGACCATCACGTTCCGCGTCGACGACGGCCACAATGTCCTGTCGCCCTCACCCGCCGTCATCACTCCCGACCAGCTCGGCGCGCTCCGCGATCTTCTCGACGAGCATCGCGACCGGACCGGGGCTCCGATGGTCATCCCGATCCACGGTGAACCAGCCTCCGGGTCGTTCGAGATCGAGGTCCGGGTGTGCCCTCTCGCGCTCGCCTCGATCGCGCGCTGCTTCGATCATGACCCGGCCGTGATCGCCGTCATCGACGAGGCCCAGTTCCGGGCACGCCGCGTCCGCGTCTGGCAACAGGAACCGACCGGCGATCTGCGGCTCGGCCTTGGCCTCAATCCCGATGGCGCACCCGAATTGGAGGTCGCCAACGGGAACGCCTTCGCCCTTCTCGCCAGCCTCGGTCTGGACGAGGAATCGTGCGGCGCGATCCCGCTGTCGCAGCTCCGACAGCGGCTCATGGATCCACGCATCCGGCGACGCCTCGACGAGGATCCCCAGATGTCTCGATACGTCGAGGCGCTGACCACCATGGCGGCGCTGAAACCCGTCGAGGGGGAATACCACCTCGCATGGGCCTGACGGCTCAGCGAGACACGCTCAGCGACCCGCAGGGACGCCCAGCCTACCAGCTGGCGCGTCCCTTTTTTTGCCTGCGAACCTCAAGCCGGCTGCGCCGCGTCCGGACCAGAAAACAGAATGGCCGCATGAGGTAGCAGCCCCATGCGGCCATCGCCGTGACCATCGGCCTCGAACCGGCTCAGGCTTCCGCCATGAGCCGCTTCTCGACCTCGTCGACGCCAAGCGTCTTCACCACCTTCATCAGCCCCTCCAATCGATCGAGCGGGACCTTGAACAGCCCTGCCTTCTCGACTGCTCCGACAGCCGCCTCCCGCACCTTCGCCTGATGCGCCTGACGGCGCTCAGCGAGCTTGCGTTCGTCGGCCGCGATCGCGGCCAGTTCAGCGTCTAGTGACTTCGCCATAGTGTGCCCTTTTCGGTACGGCTGATTGGCTCTGAACAGGCCTCATATACCGCTCGAAGGAGCGCACAGGAACCCACAAGAACGACCATGGAGCAATCCGATGTTTTCGCGTCTGGCAGAGGTCAGTGTCCCCGGCGCGCAGCGCCCTTCGGGCAGCTGCTCCCCGCCTAGCGGCGGGTTGGATCCCGGCGGAACGCCGAGGCAATCCCGAGCCGTCTCGAAGGGTCAGAACACCCAAAGCAATACGAAGGAATCGGGACTTCAGTAGAGCACACCGAACGCAAGCTTCGCTTGCTTTTTCCCGTGGATTTTCAGGTAGTTAGCAGCGAGCAATTGAGGGTCACAATGTGTTACGCTTTGTGGCACAACGTAACACACTCAAAAAACCGCAGAAAACCGCGCTTTCTGCGTGTTACGACGTGACACGAAATCGCGCCTGAAATCAACGATCCGCTTGAACGCGGACCAGAGACCCGCTAAAAACGACGTCGACGAAGAGCCCACCAGCCCCCCTGCTAGGGAGCTGGTTCTTGAGTAACAAAACACACTGCACGGTCCGGATCCCGCGGGATCTGCGCGACCAGGTCGATGCGGTAGCAGCACGCCAAAATCGCAGCACGTCGGACGTGATCCGACTGGCGATCGAGCAGTTCGTCGCCGGTGCGAAGCGCGCGGACGATAGCCAGCTCCGGCACATGCGCGTGACCGAATACACGCAGATCGCACTCGATGCGATCATCCGCGAGAACCACCCCGAATTACGCGACCATCTGATCGCCCAAACCGACCTGCGGATGGAGCAGTATCATGGCACGCGATGACCCCAAGGGCATGCGGCGTGACATCCGCAACGACGGCCGTCCCATCCCCCAGGAACACCACTCGTCGCGAGGCGAGCTACCTCGCAATTCTGGCAACTTCACGCGTGGTTCGCAGCTCCTGAACACCCAGGTGCTGATGTGGCTGCAGGGGGCCAAATTGCCGATCCTGATGTGGCTCGGCGTGTTCGCCCTCGCCTACGTCATCATCCTCTCCATCACGCTCGACGAGAACAACGTCCAACTGATCTGCATGCGGGTGCTGGCGGGCCTTTGGAATTGGGTCGCTCTCGACAACCTGAAGCAGGTCGATCTGCGGATGCCCGACAACAGCCTGCACCGCACGATCATGGGCTATGTCCCCTACGTTCCGGAAGTCGCTCGAGCTTGGACGAAAGCCGTTCGCGGGGTGATCGGATCGGCCATGATCGCGTCCTGCGTCACCGTGCCCCTCGCCATCTGGTACGTCGACTTTTCCAAGCGGCGCGGCAAGGCGATGGTTCAGGAGCGTCACGAGCGCGGGGCCATGCTGGTCGACCGCGATGTCCTCTATGCCGAGATCGTCCAGCACAACAAAATCGAGTTCGTGAAAGAGGCTCAAAGCCTGTTCCCGAACAAGACGCCGGAGCAGGTCCTGAAGCTGCCGTTTGGAGCCCGCAAAGCGGGAGGCATCCACCACCCGTACACGATCGCTGGCATCCCCTACCCGCACCGCCTTGAGCAGTCCCATTCGCTGCTTCTCGGCACGACCGGCGCCGGTAAGACGACCGCCCTCCGCAAGACCATCGCACAGATCCGGCAGCGCCAAGACAGCGCCGTCGTGTTCGATCTGACAGGGGCTTATGTCGAGGCGTTCTACGACCCCGAACGGGACACGATCCTGAACCCGATGGACGCGCGCTGCCCGGCCTGGTCGATCTTCAACGACTGCCGGACCTACAGCGAGTTCACGGCCGCCGCAGCCGCCCTCATTCCGTCCGATGGCGGCTCCTCCGAGCCCTTCTGGGCGCTCGCCGCGCGGACCCTGTTCATCGAGATGTGCATGAAGCTCATCGAGAAGAAAATGACCACGAACCAGGCGCTGGCGGACAACCTCATGACGGCCGACCTGAAGCAGGTTCACAAGCACCTAGCCAAGACGATCGCAGACCCTCTGACGGCGCCTGAAGCCGCCCGCATGGCGGAGTCGATCCGCGCCGTTTTCAACACCAATGCGCAGGTCCTGCGCTTCCTCCCCGACGAGGGACGCACCTACTCGATCAAGGACTGGATGACCGGCGACAAGAAGCCCGGATCGATCCTTTTCATTACCTCGAATTACACTGACCTCGAGATGAATCGGGCGCTGCTCACGTTGTGGTCGAACCTTGCCATCCACTCGCTGATGACCATGCCGAAAACCCGGTCGCTGCGGACGTGGTTCATGTTCGACGAGCTCGGTGCGCTCCACCGCCTCCCGGCGATCGAAAGCGGCCTGCAGACCGCCCGAAATTTCGGCGGGGCGATGATCCTTGGCCTGCACTCCTTCGACAAGCTCGTGCAGGTCTACGGCGAGGAAAACGCGCGCAATCTATCGTCGCTGGCGCGCACCAAATTGATCCTGGCTGCGGCCGATCTCGATACCGCGGAGCAGTGCGCCAAATATATCGGCAACCGAGAAATCCGGCAGATGGATGAGGGGTATAGCTACGGCTACAACAACACCCGGGATGCCTCGACCCTGACGCCTCGGAAACAGGTCGAGCCGCTGGTCATCCCAGACGACATCACAAACCTTCCGTCCATGCACGGCTTCGTCAAATTTCCTGACGGCTTCCCTGCCGCGCGCATCCAGCTCGAGTGGGAGCATTACCCGAAGGTCGCAGAAGGTTTCGTCCCGCGGAAACCGCGCGATCCTGACGCGCCTGCGGCGTCTGGTCGCGGAGGTGGTGGAAAGCCGAATAGTGGTGGTGACGACGGCGGGCGTGGGGAGTCGCTGGCACTATCGGAGGAAGAGGCCCAACCGGCCAACGTCGCGAACAATCTCGCCGCAAATATCCTCTCCCAGCCCAGCGAAGCGGAGGTCGATAACTCCCGCGACGGCCCGTCGTCGGAGGCGACGGTGGTGAGCAGCACCGAAGCGGGATCGCCGGCCGATCGCGGCCGGGCCAGCGATGATGAACGTGACGACCGGACCCGGTCCCTAGATGGGCGCAGCGCCCCTGCGCGCAGCGACGAACGGTCGCGTGACGATCCGACACCGACGGCGGAGCGGCCGGAGGATCTGTCCGTCCGCGAGGCGCGAGATGCCTTCCCTGAAGACGACGGGATTGGGCTGTAACGATGCTCTCGATCGCTACCGTCAAATCCGCTTCCGGAGCGGCGCAGTATTTCACCAAGGACGACTATGTCGCGGGTGATTACTATACCGACGAAAAGGCAGGCGACGTCAGCGTGTGGGGCGGCGAAGGCGCTGCCGCTGCGGGGCTGAGCGGAGCCGTGGGCCAAGAAGCCTTCGCGAAGGCGCTCCACGGCGAGCTTCCATCGGGGGAGAAGGTCGATCAGCGGCAAGGGCGGCGGCCTGGCTATGATCTCACCTTCTCCGCGCCGAAGTCCGTCTCGGTTATGGCCTATGTGGCTGGGGACAAGCGCATCCTCGGACCGGACGGTGCCCATACCAAAGCGGTCCAGCAAACAATGGCCTGGATCGAGAAGAACCTCGCAGAGACGCGGATCACGAAGGATGGGAAGACCGAGCCGGTCAAGACCGGCAATCTGGTCTACGCGCTGTTCCAGCACGACACGAGCCGGGCTCTCGACCCGCAGCTTCATATCCATGCGATCTTGGCCAACCTGACAAAGGGGCCGGACGGCATCTGGCATGCGCTCCACGCCGACAAAATATGGGCGAACAACAGCGTCATCGGCACGATCTACCACGCCTATCTGCGCAACGAGCTCGAGAAGATCGGGTATCAGGTCGGGTCGCCAGGGAAGCACGGCACGTTCGAGATTGCAGGCGTGCCGAAGGTCGTGCTCGAAACCTTCAGCAAGCGCCGCAATGATATCGTTGAGGTGGCAGAGCGCTTGGGGATTAAAAGCACCCAGGGCATGCGCGACGTTACCGCCCGCACCCGCGATCCGAAGCTCAACGTCGAGGATCGCGACGGCCTGAACGCCGATTGGATCAAGGAGGCGGAGGCACTCGGCTTCACAGGTCAGGAAATTCGAGAAGCGGCCGAAATGATGGCCGCGAAGCTGGCGCAGCGCGAGAATGCTGGGCCGATCGGACGAAGCTACAATGCCATCTCTGACGCTGTGAAGGTGGCGAAAGAGACGGTCTCAGGGTTGATGCGCTCGCCCGATGCGCTCGTCGATCGCGGTTTCGTGCGACTGGCGCAGAGCGTCGGGCAAGCCAACGCGCAGCTCGCCGTGGCATCGGCTATCAGAACCTTGGGGCAGCGTGAGGCGGCATTCGAGAAGCACCAGGTCGCCAAGAAAGCGCTCGACTTCAATTTGAAGGGAGTGACGATCGATCACGTCGAGGCACGGATCGATCAGCTGACCGAGAAAGGTAAGCTGCTAGTCGGGGAGATCCGCAGCAGCGCCGGGATGGTGGCAGCCGTGACGACCCCGGAGTCGCTCAGAACCGAGGAACGAATCCTTGAGCGGGTGGAAGCCGGCAAGGGCACTGCGATGCCCCTCGTGCCCGCCGCGGAGGCGCCGGATCGCCTACAGGCCGCCTCCCCCCACGCGCTGAACAACGGACAGCTGGCGGCCGCAACGTTGGTGGTTTCCTCGACTGACAAGGTTGTCGCCGTGCAGGGCATCGCCGGTGCGGGTAAATCGACAATGCTACAAGCTGTCGCCCGCGTGGCAGAATCTGAGGGCAAGTCGGTGCTAGGGCTTGCCTTTCAGAACAAGATGGTCGCCGACATGAAGGAGGGCATGGCTCGGCCCGATGCGTCCCCCAACCGGGAGATGTCGGTCGACCAGATGCAGGCCGCTGGGGTCAGCGCCGAGACGATCGCGCATTTTATCTGGCACAACGAGAAACATGCCATCAACCCGAACACGCCGGCCGCGCAAGCACGAAGGGATGAGCTGAAGGACACGATCATCGTCGTTGACGAGACGTCGATGATCTCGAACGAGCAAATGCTCAAGACGCTGACGATCGCGGAGGCGCTCGGCATCGAACGCATCGCCCTCATCGGCGATCGACAGCAGCTGCTCCCCATCGACGCCGGCAAGGCGTTTGCGATGATGCAGGCCGCGAATATTGGCATGGCACGGATGGACGAAAACCTTCGTCAGCAGACCGACCAGCTCCGGACGGTCGCGGCGCTCGCCAACGTCGGCAAGGCGGGCCAAGCGCTCAAGGTGCTCGGCGACAAGGTAGTCGAGCACGAAGATCCTGCCGCGCGTGCGGCAGAGCTATGGCTCGACCTGTCGCCGGAGAAGCGTGCGGAGACGGCGATCCTTGCCTCCGGGCGTGAGACACGCGCGGACATCAACAATGCAGTCCAGAAGGGTTTGCGGGACGAGGGCACGCTCAAGGGCGATGGCCTGTTCGTGACCGTCCTGCAGACCGTCAACATGACCCGAGAGGAGCTGCGCTACGCACAGTCCTACGAGAAGGGCCAGCAGCTTCAGATACAGGAGGTGATACCCGAGGCAGGGCTGCGCCGCGGCGTCGCAGAAGTTCGTCGCACCTTCGCCAACGGAAAGGTGGAGGTGGTCCAGAACGGGAGGGCGATCAAGTTTGACCCACAACGCTTGGATCCGATGATTGCCAGGGACCGCATGTCGCTCGCGACCCTCGAGACGATCCGCATCCATGAGGGTGACCGTATCCGGTGGACGGACAACGATAAGGACCGGGGCATCTTCAACTCCTCGTTGGGCACGATCACGCGGATCGAGGACGGGAAGGTCACCGTGCAGCTGGCCAACAAGGACGAGGTCACGCTCGAGAACGGTGACCGGATGATGCACCGCATGGATCTAGCATACGCCCTGAACATGCACATGGCACAGGGCGTCACGACCAACGACGCGATCGTCGCCATGCGCAGCTTCGAGCGCAACCTCTCCAACCAGCGCCTTTTCAACGTCGCCGTCACCCGCGTGCGGTTCGAGCTGACGATGGTCATCGACAACCTTCAGAAGCTGGAGCGCCAGCTCGACAGCAACCCCGGCAACAAGACGGCGTCGCTCGAGACCCTCGGACGCCTCGATATCGATGGACCGGGGCGACATACGAAGGCGGCCGACGACGCGCTTAGCGCAGCGGCAGCGACACTCGATCGCGATGACGGGCAGCGGATCATCTTCGACGCATCGCTGACGTCGGCCGACGACCTCCCACCCATGGGCAAGTCGGAGAACGACTACTCCGATCCGAAGCAGATGGAGCGTGACGGCCTCGCGCTCGACCGCAAGGATGACGAGGATCGGCAGAAGCGCCCGGAGACACGGAAGGACGACGAGCTGGGGATGCATCCGCTCGACATGGACGATCTGAGCTCCCTGCCCGCGATGCCGGGCCATGGCGACCAGATACCCGGCCTCCCTCAGAAAAACCTCAGCCTGGATATGTGAGGAACGTCATGAGTCCGATATTTCAGAGCAAACCGACGTCCGAGGAGTTGCGAAGCCTCGCGCATGACCTGCTCGCTATTCGAGCCAGTCGGTTTTCGAGCGGCGACGCCACCCTGTTTGATGACGAAACCCAAAATGCTCGCATTCTGAGCGACGGAGCACTCGCCTGCCTGCAGGGAGCGGCTGAACTAGAAAAGAGGGACGACGCGCGCCGATCGAGCGATCGGCGCATGGTCGTCCAACTCGCCCTGAGCGTGGTCTTGTTCGCGGTCGTCGTCGTCGTCGCCCAACTCATCCCCGAGAGGCCAGCACCATCAAAGGACGTGCAGTGGCTTTCCATGTCCGAAAATCGGCTGTCAGCGGCCGAGAGCGGCAAAACGCCTGTTTCGATTCCCTTGAGCGGCGTCCGGTGATGGACAAACCCCTCCCCCTGCTGATCGCATTGGTCTCAGTGGTCCTGCTCCTGAAGGCGCTAGGTGTACGCAACATCTTCGGTCCACCGCGGCCGGTGGCCAAACGCTTCCTGACACCGCGCGAGACGGCCATGCTCAACGTTCTCGAACGCGCCCTGCCGCACTGCCGTATCCATGCGCAGGTCGCGATGGGCGCGCTTCTGCGCGTGCCGCAAAGCCCGGTGCGGAAGAGCAAGATTTCTGACCGGAACGCCTTCTCACAGAAGATCGTCGACTTCGTGGCGCAGGACCGTGCGACGGGCCTGATCGTCGCCCTGATCGAGGTCGACGACTGGTCGCATAATCCGTTCAAGGACCGCGTTCGCGACGAGATGACGGCTTATGCCGGATATCGCACGATCCGCGTACCCGGGCGCGTGCAGCCCAACTTCAACGACGTCATGCCGATTGTCGCGTCACTGCGGCCCCTCCCCTCCCAGCACCTTCCCCGACACGAGGTCATGTAGCCATGGCAACAGCCGAACGATCACGTCCGTCTGCCGAGGTCAGCGTTTTCGAGGACGCTCAGCGCGGCTCTTCCCACCAAGCCCGGGCCGATACCACCGTAGAGGAGCTGGCCGACGACTTCCGGACGAGGGCCTTTCACCTCATGGACGAGCATCCGATTGCGGCAGCGCACCTGGTGCTTGCCGCGGCCTCGATCGCGCCCGGATGCGCGGCCGAGAAGGAGGTCGCCGACGAATTTGCCTTCGTGATCGCCGACTTCACGCAGCAGCTGAAGATCCTGCATCACCGCGCAATATCGAGGCGTACCGAGCCAACGGGAGCGACACGTCATGGGGCTTGATGATCGCGACTACATGCGCGAGCGGTATCGCAAGCGTCAGGGTCTTGGCCGGGATGGGACCACGTGGAACGACAAACGGGCTCGGCGGGAGCAAGCGCTGGGGGATGATGGGGCGTGGTTCTCAGCGAAGAATCGCGGTTTCGACTACCAGAAGGGCCGGTATCGAGCATCCCCTGCCGTCTTTAAGCCGCATCCCCTTCAAGGATGGATATTCCTTCTCTCCGCTATTGCGATCGCAATTCCGGCCTACCGTGAGGCAAAGAGATCGGGCTGGCTGCCAGATCGGCGCGCCGAAGTCCCCTTTCCCTCTTCCGGCAGCGTGACCGTCGCCAACGGTGTGGACGGTCGGCTTGCAACCGGGAACCTAGGCGTCCGTACCGATCAAGCGAACGCCGTAGTCCAGCTTTTTAGCCGCAGGACTGACGAGCACATCATCTCGGTCTATGTTCGACGCCATGACGAGGTGCGGATACCTGTCCCACCAGGCACCTACAAAATGAAGCTGATCGAAGGGGACAAGTGGCACGGTCCAACCGACTTTTTCGGCCCGTCCACGACATTCGAGACGGTAAAGAAACCTGTCACGATAGAGCCGCGTGGAGGGTTCACGGTAGATCTACACCGATCACCGGCGGGCAACCTCCACACTAGCATCAATCTTCAAAATCCAGATCCTTTAGACTGACACCACGGGAGGGTAAAATGCAGAGGACTCTAGCACTCGCGATCATGCTCGCTGTCTCAACAGCTCCAGCGCTGGCACAAAGGGCGGGAAAAGGCGGCATCGGGATCGATGAGAACACACAGGTGCCCCGGTGCGATCGACCCTACGGCACCATCGCCTTGGTGGAGGAGCGTGCCGCTGGCGGGACCGCTGAGGGCATCCCCCCGGGTCTTGCGGCGCTGATGCGGATGGCAGAAGCCCAGAACGGCGGGAGCCAGCGTGTCGATCCGATACCCCTGCTGAAGCTTCTCGTTGCTCAATCGGGCTGCTTCCAGGTCGTCGATCGTGGGGAAGGTTTCGACGCCCTGCAGCGGGAGCGTCAGCTCGCAGCTGGTGGAAGCGTCGCTGGGGCGAACAACCAAGCCACTCTGAAGGCCGCGGATTACCTTCTCCAGGCCAAGGTGCTCTATTCGGATTCTGATGCGGGTGGCAGCGGAGGCGGGCTCGGCACGATGTTCCCCGGCGGCCTCGGGTTCAAACAGAAGGTCAAGTCGAGCCAGACGATGCTCACCTTGATCGAGGTGAAAACCGGCATCCAACAGGCGATCGCGACGGGCTCGGCCCGCAAAAAGGATCTGTCGATCCTGGGAGGCGGTCTGCTCACCAACGCCGGCGTCGGCGCTCTCGGAGGTGCGTATACCAGCACCGACATGGGCAAGATCACTTCGGTCGCGATGCTCGACGCCTTCGTCAAGCTGACCAATCAGGCACAGACGCGGTTGCCCCAACCAACTGGAGCTTCGACCGGACCGGCGCCCTCCCCGGCGCCTCCGATGGCACCACCAGCGCCGAGGCAATAAGCTTTAGAGGGGAGAGGGAGTTAGCAGGCGAGCGAGAGCATCGCTCGAGAGCCCCCTCCCCCATCGTCGTCAGGTGTCCATATGAAACACGCGCGTATCCAGCAGCGGGACTTCTTCGATCCTGCCCCCGACCTCAACATAGAGCCGCTAGACGCGGCCGAGATGGAGGCGCCGCGTGGTGAACCGATCGCCATCCCTTGCGGCTTCATGACGAAGACCAACGAGCGATGCCAGCGACTGGCAAGCAGGCCTGTCATGCTGGAGGGGCACCAGATGACGTGTAGAGGCCGTCCTATGCTGTTCTGCGACCCCGCCTGCTACAACGCCTCCATGCGCGCCGACGTGCCGGCAGACGAAACCATCACGGATCCGTCAGCGTAGTCGATGCAAACGGCCCCCTCCCCCACTGCGCCGACATGCGGATATTGCGGCAATCGCCTCGGAGCGTGGCCGCCCGCCAGTCCGGTTGAGCCGTGCCGCGTCTGCAGAAGGCCGACGATGTTTGTGCCGATCCCGTGGAGCCAACCTCGCCGTCTCCTGATGTCCGGTCTCCTCGATGCTGGCGCATCGCTCTACGGGATCGCGACGGTCTGTCTCGTGGCTGCGTTCGCCATATCGCCGTCATCAGGTCGAGAATTTGTGAAGGCCTTCACCCTGATGCTGTTCGTTATAGGGTCCGTCCTAGCCGTCGACGGGATATTGGCAGTACGTACCGGGATCGATCGCACCTGGTCTACCAGGAGGAAAGGCCGATCGGCTCGCGCGCTGGGCGTCGGGAAGATCCTCGCGTCCAACGCCGCCCTGATGTTGGTCATCGTCGGCATACTGATATAGATATCGCGAGTGTGCGACCGCGCACCTGTGCACAGGTGCTCACTCGCACGTCTGCGACGTCGCAATCGCGCTTCTGTGCACCAGCGCACCCGCGCGTCGATGCACGTATGTCTGGGAGCGTATGCGTGAGCGAGTGCGCTTGGCTCTAGCCTGCCAAGGTCGCGGGGTGCCCTCCCCCCGAAGGCGCCAGCTAGTTCAGAAGCTCCCTTTTCACCCGCCCCCTTAGCGTTGGGGATCGTGCGAAAGCGTTATGCTCCACACCCTGCGATGGAATGAATCACCGGTGCACTGGTGCACAGGTGCGATTAAGCAATAATGCGACCGCCGTGATTGCGTGGCGCATGGCTCTGGCTCGGCCGAGGGACGACAGGTCGCCGACGCGATCTCTGCGACACGGCGCTAAGGGCAGCATTGGCCCGGCGCACTATTGCGATGATGCACCGTCGCAGGTGTGCACAGGTGCGAGGGTGCGTCGTCGCACGGTCGTGATTACGCGATAGTGCGAAGGATCTGTAGTCGGGCTGCTTGTCGCGTGGGTACCTGATGGATGTTGAACGGGAAGGGCTCACCGAGGATGGTAAGAGGAGGTGCTGAGGGGCGGCCTGACGCCGCCAGCTAAGCGACGCAGGGGAGAGCCCGCACGTGCGAGACCCGCCCCAGAAACCAGTCGGCTCACCGGCGCAGCGTCATTGCTTTGAGCCGAGCTGGCTTGAGCAGCTGTGTTGGCACCATTGAACAAGGTCATTCAACGCAACAACGGTTCAGAAACTTGTGCGACTGTGGACCTGTGCACAGCCGCGCACGTGCGTTTTCGCGCTTGTGCGTTAGCGCGAGTGTGGGCATACGTACCAACGCTATCGCGCACGTGTGCACAGTCGCGACTGTGCATAGGGCAAAGCGAGGATATCAAGATGAAGACAGTGGCTCTCATTGCGCAGAAGGGCGGGGTCGGAAAAACGACGCTCGCGATCCACCTTGCGACAGCTTTCGCCGCTACCGGCAAGAACACCTTGCTCCTCGACCTCGATCCACAGGCCAGCGCAGCCGAATGGAAGGATCATCGCGCGGATGAGACGCCCGCAGTGCTGTCGATCCAGCCATCCAGGCTGACAAAGGTTCTCGAGGAAGCGAAGTCGATGGGGGCCGACGTGGTAATCCTCGACACGGCTCCGCACAGCGAGAGCACAGCTCTCGAGGCGGCAAAGGCGGCAGATCTGATCCTCGTACCGTGTCAGCCCACGATCATGGATCTCAGGGCTATGGCGAAGACAGTCGAGCTGTTGAAGCTGGTTGGCAAAACGGCGTTCGCGGTCCTCAACAGCGTGCCTCACCAAGGCACTGGTGGCCAGGAGGCGGCCGAGACGATCGCTTCGTCGTTCGGGCTTCAGGTCGCGGACCCGTCGTTTGGGGATCGCGTCGCCTTCAGCCGCTGTATGATTTCGGGCCAAGCAGCGCAGGAGGTCGAGCCGAACGGAAAAGCTGCCGCAGAGGTGACCGCCTTGTTTGACTGGGTGGTCGCACAGCTGCACACTCGCACACGTGCACCTGCGCAGCGCAAGAAGAAGGGTGAGGCAGCATGACTAGAAAGGTTGGCTTCGCAGCAGGTCTGGGTAAGCTGGGAGAGATTGGCGGCAAGGTTGCGCCAGCGCCGTCGCCTATCGCTCGACCGGCCGAGGCGATCGAGGCGGGGGAGGGGGACGGGCCTGTTCGGGCGGCGCCGGGCCCTCGCCGGAACGGCAAGGTGAACATTGCCGGTTACTTCGATCCCGCGGTTCGTAAGCAGCTTGCGATGCTGGCTGTCGAGCACGACACCGACCAAGTCAAACTCATGGCGGAAGCCCTGAACCTGCTGTTCGAAAAGTATGGGCGCTCGCCTATCGCCTCCGCTTGAGACAACCCCGCCGTCAGTCGCGGCGACGGTAAGGGCTCAGCGTCGCGCGCTGCATAGCTCGGAGTTGCGCAGCAAGCGCGCTCCGAGCACGCGAGTTTCGCGTTCCATTTGCTCCTCCATCATTGACCAGATGGTACGAGCGGCCGCGCAGTAGCCAGGTACGTCGGCTGCGATCTTGTCGTCGGTCCACCTTTCGATGTGTTTGTCTGAGATGAGCCTCTTAGAGGTGAAGGCGACAAGGAAATCCGACAGCGCAGCACGATCGTCGCTGTCTGCCGTTTCCAGTAAACGCGGAATAATGCAGTCGCTAACAAACGCCGACCTTTCGCGGCTTGCGCGGGTTAGATCTAAGCGAGCCTTTTCCAGACCGGCAATGTTCGCGCAGTCGGTTGCGCAGTGACTCTGAATTAACGCGAGGCCAACCCGGATGACTCGGTGATGCTCCTCAAGACCGCGAAGCAGTTCCTTGTCCGTCATGGTTAACCGACGCCTCCCAAATACTGCCAAAAGGCAGAATCTGCTGCGCCGTCTACCGTATCTGGGAAATCAGCTCAGCGATATTGATAACGTCCGTAACGACTGTTGGATCGTTAGCCAGAAGGAATTTTGTTAAAGCCTTGGGAAAACGCGCCTGACGACGGCGTCGACGCTACGGCAGAGCGGCTTGGCGAGTTGGAAGGGCAGGGGAAGCCCGAATTGCTGGCGCTCAGGCGATGTCCTCGACAGCGCACGGATCAGTGCCGCTGGCGTCGCCCGACCGTTCGTTCTTCAGGCGGCGAGCAATCTTAGCGAGCAACGTCCGACTGCAGCCCGTGCCGATCATGATCTCGCGCCAGCTCTGCCCATCCTTCAGTGACCGGGCGATCGCGGCGTTGCGGGCAGTGTTCTCAACGCGGCCTTTGTAGAGGCCTGCGGTTCGAGCTCGGCTGACGCCTTCGGCTTGCCGGCGCCGACGATCATCATAATCCTTGCGAGCGACCGCGGCGAGGACGTCGAGCATCATTGCATTTACCGCGGCGAACATCCGAGCTGTGAAGTCGTCGGGGGTAGCGATCAGGTTCCAGGAGGTTGGCAGATCGAGAGACACGATCCGAACCTGGCGTGCCTCGATCTCCGATCGCAACTTGCTCCAATCGGCCGAGCTGAGGCGCGATAGACGGTCGACCTGCTCGACCAGCAACACGTCACCGGGGCCGCAATCGTCCAATAGTCGAAAAAGCTCCGGCCGGGCGAGGCGAGTGCCGCTCTCGTGTTCAACATAGCGCGATGCGATACGGAACCCATGTGAGGCGGCGAACGCATCCAGCGCTGCGCGAGCGCGGGTCGCATCCTGTTCAGCGGTCGATGCGCGGAGATAAGCCCGGACGAACATGCTTCAGTCCTTTATGAACGGTCTTGTTATGTCCAGTCTTTTTTGAGAGCGCGTTTGACGGAAAAAAGACCGGGCGCGCTTCGGTCTTTCAGAGGTATACCTAATCGGACTACCGATCTGCCGAACATGTATGGAGCGAGGGGAGGGACCTTAGCGAACCCGGTTACAGCCCGATCAGTGCTCTTCTCCCATAGCCAAGCGAACCTCCTGTCGTCGAAAGCACGAAGTCCGCGTTAGGCAGTGAGATCGTCGCAGCTTGGCTTACCGGATATGCTCAAGCTTCAGGTTTTTCACCTTCACCTTTTTCCACTCACGATCGGCAGTGAGGGCAGGGACCCCAAGCTGCACAGCGAGCGCGAGACATGATCGGTCACCCAGTCCACGACCATATTGGCGCGTCTGGGCATGGAGAGCCGCGGCGGCATAGGCCGCTTCGGTATCGTGGGCGCGAACGTCTAGTCGAAGCTCGTCGAGCAATTCGCGGGTGGTCGGCTCGTCGAGGCCACTGAGCAGCAGCTCCTTGGCCACCTCCTGGAGGTTGACTGCCGAGATTGCAGCACGCCCGATGTAGGGAGCAACCTTGTCGGCGCCGGGCTCATCTCGGACCAGCGCCAACACTGCGGATGCGTCGAGAACGACGGATGCCATTATGCGTCTCGATCCGATGCAGCGGACGTGTCCTCACCGTGATCAGCGGCAGCTTCCGCCTTCCGATCTTCCAGGAAGTCGTCGGTCGTGCGGGCATGTTTGGCATGTGCTCGATAGAGTGCCTGCGCGCGTGATACGCCATGACCAATGGGGGACAGGCGCACCTGATCATCCTCGAGCGTCAGAATGATCTTCGTAGCGCCATGCAAACCCATCGCTTTTCGTACCGATGCCGGAAGAACCATGCGGCCATTACCGGCAACGCTGATATCTATGGATTGTGATGCCACCTTTGCACTCCTTCCAGTCGGTATCGATCTAGAACATGCCAGAAGAGAGAATGTGACACAACTAGGCTGTGGGAAGCGGCTTCCGGGGTGTCATCGTGCATATGTCAATGTGAGTATACCCGTATCGTACAGGTGGTATGAAACGCCGGCGGCGTCTTATCAGGGTCGCCCGCAGGGATATTGAACAGGTGGGCCGTTGGGTCTAGAAGCTGTTCGAACAGAATGAGGGTTCGATGGCGCTTTTTGGATATGCCCGTGTTTCTACGACGGATCAGAATCTCGGGATCCAGGTGGCCGCGTTACGCGCAGCGGGATGCCAGACGATCCGGTCGGAGAAGAAGTCCGGGTCCGGGCGCGAAGCCCGAACCGAGTTACAAGTCCTGCTCGATTTCCTGCGCGAAGGCGACACCTTGGTCGTGACGCGGATCGACCGTCTCGCACGGTCGATGAAGGACTTGCAGGACATCGTCCATGAGTTGAAGGGCAGGGGGGTAGCCTTGAAGGCGACAGAACAGCCGATCGATACCCGCACTGCCGCCGGTAAAGCGTTCCTCGATATGTTGGGAGTCTTTGCGGAGTTCGAGACGAACCTGCGTAAGGAACGGCAGGCGGAGGGGATCGCGGCTGCGAAGGCGCGCGGCGTATATAAAGGCGGTAAACCACGTATCGACCCGGAGGCGGTGCGCACACGCGCGGCGCAGGGGATGCGCCCGGCGCACATCGCCCGCGAACTTGGGATCTCGCGAGGGACGGTTTATCGCTTCCTGCCTGCGGCTTCTCTCGGACCAAACGATGCCTTGCCATCGGAATCCGCTTTACTGCATAGCGCTGCTACCGATGCCGATCCGTCCTGAGCATGTTTTTCTATACCCGATCGATTGGCGGCATATCTCCAACTTCGTTCGGTTTGTTCGTGCTAAGGGCTGCTGCGAGCATTGCGGTCGGGGACATCTGAAGCGCGTCTTCCATATGGGCGACGGACGGTGGTGGGACGCGGAACGCGGCTATTGGCGGAACGGGTAGGGCAGGCGGGTTCGTCGACCGACCAGCGATATCCTCCACGTGGGCAAGTGGACCTCGGTGGTTTTAGCGTGCGCCTATCTCCATCACGATCCAAGCGACAGTCGCTTTGAAAAGCTGGCTGCGCTTTGCCAACGATGCCACATGATCCACGATGCCCCCGAGCATCGGCGACGCAGGTGGATGAATGCCCATTTCCGTCGGGCACTGGGCGACCTGTTCTACGGCCCCTATCCCAAACATGGGGCCGACTGGATCACCCCGACACCGGCCAGCATGCTCGATGATCCACGGCTACTTTACTTCCAGGTCTGAGCCAAGCGGCGCGCTGCACAAGACTTCAGGTGGTATGCCGGCAAGTTCGTGCTACTGAGTAGGTACGCGCCGGGGTTCTGATCATGCCGCTACAGACCGCTGCCCATTCGCTGGCATGCCAGCAATTTGCAGGTGTCTGAGTGCCTGGATCAGAAAATCTGCGGGCGACAAATCACGATGATCGATCCACCACTTGGCATCGTAGATGCGCAGGCACAGGTCGCAGTCTGCCTCGGCGCTTGTGTGAGGGCTCGTCATCAGCTTGGCCAGGCGATTGATGCGGATAGTTTCTGCCCAGGTCACCTGCCGCTCGCTCCCGGTCAGCGGCGGCAGGTCGAGATGGGCTATCGTCGTGCTGTCACGCGCTGCCGCCTCGGTCTGCTCGACTTTTTTATCTGCGACGAAACACGCTCGGCATTTGGTTGTCCGCAGCCAGCGAGCCTTGCGGGCGACTTGGGTGTCGAAGCCGTAAATGACGTGAACCTGCTCGTGGCCGCAGGCATGAACGATCTGCTGTTCCATGATTGTGAACATGCGGCATGGCGTACCATGTGCCAAACCTGTTGAGTCGGTTCGAATCCTTTCTGCGACGAACGGTTGCCATCAGAAGAAGGAGGTTCAGGCGGTAGGACGGCCACTGTCGGATCGTGTTAAGGCCTGCGCCTTTGGCGGACCTTGCCGTGTTCAAGTAATACGTTGCTTTCTGCGCTGGATCGCGAGCCGGGCGCGATGTAGAGTTCTTCATGCCGTCCGACCCCCGCTGCATCTCCTTGTGCACGCTCGCCCTGTTCCGGTCGGACATGCTCATCATCCCGGACGCCAGACAGGACGAAAGGCTCGCCGGCAATCCACTGGTGATCGGCCCACCGCATATCCGCTTCTATGCCGGCGCGCCCCTCAAGGCGCCGAACGGTTCGCGGATCAGCACGCTGTGCGCCATCGACACGCATTCGCGAAGCGGCCTGACAGATGGGCAAATTGCCACGATGGAAGGGCTAGCCGCCGAGACGATCAAAGCGATGGAGCAGCGACGCGCCGCCCGATCGGGAAAGAGCGTGACCGGTCACCATGCCGTGCCAACGGACGTGATATAAAGACGGCTAGGCCGCCGCTTCCTGACCATGCTAACGTGATTACGGACGGGCCGGGGGCTCGTCAGAACACATAGCGCACGGAAAACATGGAGCGGACTATTTTGTCGCCGGTCGTGGACCGGATCATATCGTGGTCGATCGACAACCCGCTCTCTGCTCCGGCGCGATACCTGACTGCGACGCTTCTGGTTGTCGTTACCGGTATGGTGCGCGCGGCGTTCATTACATCTCTGCTGCCGTGGTTGCTCTTCATTCCGATCATCCTCGGAGTGGCGTTGACGATGGGCCGGCGAACAGGCCTTTACGCGGTGGTCGCTTCGGCGCTCACCGCAGCGCTGAGCATTCCGCATTTTGATGCCACCTTCTGGCTGACCAACGCGCAATGGGTCGCGAGCGCGCTGTTCATCGTCGTCAACGCAATGATCGTCACCGTCGCGGCCGAGGTGCGCGCCGGCTTCATGCGCGCAAGACAGGCTTCTGCTGACTATCGTCATCTGGCAGAACAGCGCGAGCAGGATGCCCGCCAACTTGCGGTTGCCAACGCGTCGCTTCTTGAAAAAGAAGAGCAAGCCAAGCTGCTGGCGGGCGAGCTGGGCCATCGCTTGAAAAACCTCCTCGCGATCACGCAAGCGGTCGCCAGCCAAACCCTGCGTCAGGCGACCGATCTCCCGACCGCGACGGATGCGCTGTCCGTCCGGCTCGCCGCTCTGGGGCGAGCGACCGACGTCTTGACGGCTTCCTCCTGGGAAGCGGCAGACATGCATACTCTCGCTCGATCGGTAATTGACGGTCACGCCGGCGGGGTCCGGCTTGATGGGCCGCCAATCCGGTTCAATGCACAGGTTTCGCTCGCGCTGGCCCTAGTTTTACACGAACTGGCGACCAACGCGACCAAGTACGGGGCGCTTTCCAATGGGACCGGTCACGTCGACCTGCAGTGGGCGATCCGGCCGGATAGCACCGCGGCGGACGATCCGCGGTTCACCTTGACCTGGCGCGAGGTTGACGGCCCTCTTGTGGAGCCTCCGAAACGGCAAGGCTTTGGCTCTCTCCTGATTGAACGGTCACTTCGCTCTTATTTTCGTGGCTTAATCTCAATGAATTACGAGCCTTCCGGTCTGGTGTTCACGATCGACGCGCCGCTGACGGGCACTGGAGCAGAGGTTGTGTAGCGTATCGGAAGATGTTGTTACCCCCTAAATGCCTGACGTGGCCTCGCGGGTTAATTGATGTACTCGCGGGGCGAGCGGTAGCCCAGCGCCTTGTGCGGATGTATCTCATTGTAGTGGGCCAGCTAGGCGGGGAGTTGCTCGATGACGGTTCGTGCATTGGGCGTTGGGTTCACACGGACGTAGTCGCGTTTGAGGGTGCGCACGAAGGCCTCTGCCATCACGGTGGACGGCGGGCTGCTGACCTGTGTGGTGCGCGGGACGGGGTCGATGTCGCGCGCGAAGCTCTTGGTGTCGCTGGTGACATAAGGGCTACCGTTGTCGGTCAGCCACTCAGAACGGGGCAGCTGACTCAAGCGGTAGACTCGCTTCGGATTAAGCGCTCCGCCTGCAACGCCCGGTACTCGGATGCGGGCACTACCTCCTCGCCGACGCCCGCCGTAGTCAACGCGCCCTGCGCATCAACCGCCGCCATGTGAAAAGCTGGCCGGCACCGATGCCGTGCCGGCGGGCGACCAGCGACAGGCTCATGCCCGGCAGGTACACCTCCTCAACGATCAGGTCTTTTTCCTGCCGAATCCACCGCCTCCGGCGCTGGCTTCCGGAGAGGGTCCCTCCGTCCTGCGAACGCATGGTTATGGTTAGTCATAACCTTCACTTTTTCTTATGAGCGAGATCCTGTCAGTCCATTGGAAGGGCTACCTTACACTGGATGTCTATCCTATTTATATTTTCGATCTATGCAATAGTCTAAACAAGTTCTGGTGCGTAGTGCCTCAAAATGATTGTAACCATAGCAATTAGCATTACGCCAGCTACAACAATGCCAAGTCTCGCCCTTACAGTACGCATTATGTCCCCCCTCAAGCTCCGGCCATGCCGTATTATACTATTCCATGATAACGTGTATTATCGGAAACAATTGATCAGACTACATCCATCCGCTGGAATGTCTTGCGCAATTCGCTTTCCCGAAGCGGCTTGGAAAGGACGACACCCGGTGGATCGCAGGGTTGGCACTCTCACGGCGTGGCACTGATGAAGATCACCGGCAGCTTGCCAAGCTCCTCATAAATTCGCGCAACAGCCAACGGACCGGTGCCTTCGATCAGCTTTACGTCAGAGGTGATGAGTTCGGGCGGACGGGCAAGGGCGGCCGCAACGGCTTCCGCCTCAGTCACAGCGAAATCAAACGATGTGGCACCTTCCTCCTCTAGCGCCATCTGGATGCTCATCGCGATGAACGGCTCGTCTTCAATAATCAGCACGTGGCACATCAGCGTCGATCCTTTTGCGGATCAACCTTCGGACAAGCCGTAAGGATGCATCTCACCACCTTAACTATTGTGAGGCATAGCGTTCCGCACTGAAACATGCCTCACGCAGGCGATCAGCCTTCGTTCAGCACCTTACAATGGATGCGCTGGATATCGCTTCGCCCGTTACTTGACATCAATCGCAGCGACGATCCTGGCACTGCGCAGACGAACGCTGGGCACATGTCCGCAACCGCAATCATCTCGCGTAGCGTACCATGCTCAACGCATGACTGCGAAATTAACAACCTAATAGATTAATGCGCCAATGTAGAGGCGCTCGCCCTCTAGAATCGTATTGCAGCATATTCGCCGACATTAATATGTTAGCAAGGGGGCAATCGCGCTGTATAGCGGATTGGACGCCTGCTAATGCGACACACGCAACTTGCGAAAGCTTGTTTTTCTTCACCAATCACAACTGGTACAGAAAGGTATAAGCTGTGGACATAAAGAAAGGCGCTTTGGTAGCCGTAGTTGCTGGAGCAAAACTAAATTTGTTCAAAAAATACAGGAGATGCTGGGTCGGTCAAGTTAACGGAGCAGGCCGCAGGCGATGTGTCGATGGGGAACAAGGGGGCAGGTGGCCGCCATTCCAGCAACTCGGCTAATCCTGCGGACAGCCAACAGGAAGAGGATGCGTTCGCGGCCGGCGTCGCTGAGATGCTCAACCGCAAGTTGATGGGCGGCTCGGTCGACGAACTGGTGGTTCTCGCGGCGCCACGTACGCTTGGCGAGTAGCGCAAGCACTACCACAAGGCGTTGAGAGCCAAGCTTGCTTGCGAGATCGGCAAGGACCTTACCGGCCACTCGGTCGCCGACATCGAAAAGGCGGTTAACGCCGGCTAGTTGCTACTCGCGTGAGCCGTGGCAGTACGGCTCAGGCGTAATCCTCGGTTAATACTGAGCCGCATACAAAGCTCGGATGAGACATCCTGACGCTCGGCGGGAAGCCCTAACCCTGGTCGAGGCACATGACGGTAGTGCCAAGAAGATGGTCGAAGGCAAGCTCGATCAGCGACTTGCCCACGGTGATATTGATGATGCGCTGCGCCTCGATCAGGTGCGGCGGGAAATCGAGCGTGTGTACGAGGTGACCGGCGAGGGCTGACTCCGCCCGGTGTCGGGAACAGCCTCTCCTAGTCGGGACGGCGGGACAGTTCCTCGCGGGCAGCCTCCAGTGCGATAACACGGGTGCGGGCGTGATGGATGTGATCTACGTCAGCCGCCTCGCGGTTGGAGGAGGACGTTTTGGCCGCTTCGCGCTCGGCAAGTTCGATCACCGCCTGCTGGTACTCGGCACGTGCCGTAATGAGCGCCGCATCAAGTGCGTTTGTCAGTTCGTCGGTCGAAGCCATTCTTTGATCCTTGTCGGCATGTCTCACCAAGAGCAAATGCACCTTGGGTTAGTATAAGTCGACGATGCCATTGTCGCCGTTCCACTCAACTGACCTACCCAGTCTCCGCCACCAACCGCTCGATCGCCTTAAGCAGCGCCCCTGGCACAAAGGGCTTGGACAGGAAAACACTGCGTGTCGGAAGATCAGTGTCCGCAAGCTTCTCGGCACCGGAAGCAACTACCAAAATGGTAGGTGGCCAACGATCCCTCACATAGTGGGCAAGCGCTTTTCCATCCATTGCACCCGGCATTTGGACGTCGGTGACGACGATCCGGACGAGGGGATTCGCTTCGAGGATAGCAAGTGCGGCTTCAGCGTGATCCGCCTCATGGACTTCGAAGCCCTGTTCCCGCAGATACTCAACTATATGCATCCGCATCAGCGGGTCGTCTTCAACCACCAACACCGGTCGCTTCAACATTGCCTTCGCCCAGCATTGATTGTGCTCATATTTGGGATGGGGCTGTAGCTCGACACGTCGCCGGGATCACCAGACTCGATAGGAGGCTCTGGATTGCCCGAGTCACGAAGTGACGCTGGTTGATCACCAGGCGCCGACGTCCCATCCGGTTCTCGAGTCGGATCCGGCGCATAGGAATTGAGTGGAAGCGTCGGCATGGTCGTTCTCCTGGTGATACCAGCTTCAACCAAGAAGCCTTCAATCGATCCTGTTTAAAATCGAGGGCATTAGATAATCCGACTGTCGCCCTCCCATCGTGCGACTTCTCCGAAATATGTTCTTGGCTACCTTTCCTGAAATTGCCCATTTGACCTGCAGAAGTGAGACGCTCAGACGAAGGCCAACTGCCAAAAAACGAACGCTTTTCCTGCTGAGACAATCGGACTCTTTGGCCGAATCGCGAACGCTGAAAGACCAGATCAGCAATCAGCACCAGTGTGCTTAGGGCTAACCAGCTTTCCTGTTCAGTCCATCGAGCGCAGGCCTACCGCGTATCATGCGTTCGACGTGAAGATTGCAGGTCCCTACACCTAAAACGGCGATGGCCTAGCGGGGGTCCCGTGACTCGAACACGGCTACCGACGGATAGTTGGCACGTCGCCGTCGCCAGCGACCGGCCAGTCGCTCGCCCCGCACCCGCAATGCGGGCAAGCCTCTTTGCCGCGTTTCGATTAGCGAAGTCGATACATATTCCCGCTCCGTTGATCTTTAAGAGCCCAACTCAAAATTCCAGTTTAGCAATACGGCGCGTCATTCGCCTTATGGAAGCGATGACGAGCCATGCTTCTGACGATGAGATGGAAGCCTTCCAGTCCTTGGCGAGGCGTCGGCATCGGTTGAGCCATGCGAAGGTGCGCTCGACGACCCATCGGCGGGGCAGGATGACGAAGGATTGGGTATCCGAGCGTTTGACGATCTCGATGGCAAGCCGGTCGATATGCGCGATCGCGGTTTCCAGTTTCGGCCCTGCATAGCCGCCATCGGCAAAGAGGCGGGCCAGTGAGGGATGTGCATCCCGGCAGCGCGCGATGAGGTCCGGCGCACCGTCACGGTCCTAAATATCAGCGGAATGGACGAGGGCGTCGAGCAAATTGCCGGCCGTGTCGACCGCGATGTGGCGCTTGCGGCCTTTGATCTTCTTGCCGGCGTCATAGCCGCGCGGCCCGCCCGCCTCGGTGGTTTTCACAGACTGACTGTCGATGATGCCCGCGGTCGGTTCGGCAGCGCGGCCTTCCGCGACCCGCACCCTGGCCACCAGCACCGCGTTGACCGCATCGAGCAGGCCGCTGTCGCGCATCCGGTAGAAATGATACTGCACCGTCGTGAACGGCGGAAAGTCCCGGGGCAGTTGCACCCATTGGCACCCCGTCGCCGCAAGATACTGGATCGCGTTCCATGAATCCCGTGCCCGGTGGGGCCGCGGGCGCCCCACCTTCGTCGTTCGTGCCAGCAGCGGTGCGATGATCGCCCATTCCGCATCGGTGCAGTCGCTTGTGTAGCGCAGCCTTCTTCTGTCATGCTCGCAACGAGCGGTTTCGGTCCAGCCCATATGATCCCCCTGGTCTTCGCAACCCTCGGTCAATCACAACTGGGTAAAATCGCTCAACCTAATTTCCGGTCGGGCTCTTAAATGTGGTGCTTGCCACCGGCGCTTTTATAAGGACCAGACTGTGCGGATATCCATCTTGGCCAAGGCTTCAGCCTTGAGACCGGATACGTTGATGCAGACCATCATGCCGTCTTTGACAAACCCCTTGCGGACGGGGCGGGCCATACGTTTTTGAGATGTCGTGCTCCATCCGCGCCCGGTCCAGCTCACGACGCAACCGCGCAATCTCGGACGCCTGATCCGCCAGCGAGGCCATCCTCGATACTGGCGACTTCGCCGCCGGGATCGCCGGCGGAGCGCCGCTCTCCTGCAATTTGCGCTGCCAGCGACGCAGCATCGTCGGCATGATCCCCAACTCGGCGGCCACCTCGGTCTGCATCCGACCGCTCGTCTCCCATAGCGCCACCGCCTCACGCTTGAAGTCGTCCGTGAACCGGCGCTTCGTCGTACTCACCATCGTACACCTCCCGGCTCCGCAGAGCCTGTCATCGGTGTCCGTCAAACCGGGGAAAGATCAATCGGGAAAGTTCATGGCAGTTAGCGCCCAAAGGCGGCCGCATCGAAGCGACATGTAGACGTTTGTTAAGCTGGTTGCGGCATGGAGGATTCCGCCCTTCTGGAGTCGTTGATACGTGAACAATCTTCGGATCAGCAAGAAGCTGATCGTCTGCTTCGCCATCCTCTTCATCGCGCTCTTCGGTGTCGGTGGACTCGGCCTGTACAACCAAAGCCGACTGAGCGCCTCGGCTCAGGAAATCGGTGGCAGCCGGAAGGACAAACTTGAGGCGGCCGCGGAAATTAACACGGCAATGTCCGATTACCGTGTCGGTGAAGCAGCCCACATCCTTGCTGACGACCCTGCCGCGCTCGAACGCGCGGAAAGCGACATCAAGAAACAGCAGCAGATCATCTCAGATCGTTCAGCGTTCCTGGACAAGACAATTAACAAGCCGGAGGCGCGCGCGAAGTTTGCTGAGTTCAAGGAGCGTTTCGCGTCCTATCAACAGGCTTCCGAGAGCATGTTGGCGCTCTCGCGTTTGAACCAGGATGACGCATCGCTGGCGCGCTTTAGGGCGAACCGCAGCTCGTTCGAGAGCACGAACGGCGCAGCCGCAGAGCTTCAGGCAACCCAGTCCAGATTGATGACCGAACAGGCTCAAGATGCACAGGGCGTGTTCAAGAATGCTCGTATTGTGACAATCGCGGCCATCGCAGCGGCGATGGCTGCCATCCTCGCCATGCTCGTGACGCTCGTACGTGGGATCGCCTCGCCGATTGGCGCGGTGACCCGCGCACTCGGACAGCTCGGCGACGGCAACCTCAACGCGGAGGTTCCAGTCCAGGAGCGCACAGACGAGATCGGTGAACTTGCCACCGCGATGAAGAAGCTGCGCGATCAGCTGCATGCGGCGGAAGAAGCGAAGGAGCAACAGGCTGCGGTTATCGTCGACAGCATCGGCTCCGGCCTCGCTGCGCTGGCACGCGGCGACCTGACCGCCAAGGTGGAGGCCGAGCTGGCCGGCTCCTTTGCCAAGCTGAAGCACGACTTCAACGACGCCATCAATTCGCTCGCTTCGACGCTTCAGGCCGTCTCGACCAGCGCGCAGGGAATTATGAGTGGGTCGAGCGATATCCGTCAGGCATCGGACGATCTGTCGCAGCGTACGGAGCAGCAGGCCGCATCGCTGGAGGAAACCGCCGCTGCTATGCACGAGATCACCACGACCGTGCGCGAGACCGCAACGGGTGCAGCGCGTGCGAACGGTGTCGTTATGGAGGCTCGCGCCGATGCCGAGCAATCCGGTGAGGTAGTTGGCCGCGCGGTCGAGGCGATGCACGGGATCGAACGGTCGTCGGCCGAGATCAGCGAGATCATCGCAGTCATTGACGGCATTGCGTTCCAGACCAACCTGCTGGCGCTGAACGCGGGCGTGGAAGCGGCGCGGGCAGGGGATGCGGGCAAGGGCTTCGCCGTCGTTGCAAGCGAGGTTCGTGCTCTTGCGCAGCGCTCCGCCGACGCCGCCAAGGACGTCAAGACCCGTATCAACACGTCGTCCGAGCAGGTGGCCTTGGGGGTCGAGCTGGTTGGTGAGGCGGGCAAGGCGCTTACACGTATCAACGGACGTATCAACGAGATCAGCGGCCTGGTCGCTGATATCGCCAACTCGGCGGAGCAGCAGGCCACTGGCCTCATGCAGGTGAACACTGCGGTCGGCGAAATGGATGGCGTCACACAGCAGAACGCAGCCATGGTCGAGGAAGCCACTGCCGCAGCGCGCTCCCTTGCCGACGAGGCGCAGGTGATGGCAACCGAGGTGGGAAGGTTCAAGTTCGCAGATCAGACAGGCATCACCTCCGTGCCGGCCAACATGAGCCGATCGCCGGTGCATCAACTGCAGGCAAAGGCGGCCGCGGCGGGTAGGCGCATCGCGCGCACGCATCGCAGCGGTAGCGCTGCGGTAGCGGTTGCCTCAGACGACTGGTCCGCGTTCTGATGGAAGGCGAGGGCAAGATGAGCCATCAGCAGCTGATCACCTTCCAGATCGGCGAGCAGCTGCTGGGTGTCGACATTATGGCAGTGCGCGAGATCCGCGCTTGGGCACCGGCGACACCGCTGCCGAATGCGGCTGCCTGCATGAAGGGCGTTGTTAACCTTCGCGGTGTGGTGCTGCCCGTCTTGGATCTGCGCGAGCGCATGGGCTGGGGCGTCACCAATGCTAGCGGGCGGCATGTCATCATCGTGGTGCAGACCGGGGCGCAGCTGATCGGCCTGATCGTCGATACGGTGAACGACATTGTCAGCCTTCCCATCGCCGACGTTCAACCCGTCCCAGAGAACAGTCGACATGAAGACGGCTTCCTGTCTGGCCTGGCTCACCAAGGTGATCGGATGGTCCTCATCCTTTCGCTTGACGCTCTCGACGTCCCGATATGCTCCAGCGAGGCTGCATAGAAACGACGTCGATCACGTCCGAGATGGAACATCCTCGCAACGCCAAAGGGTAGGCGAAACTCGGCTTCGCTACGGCGGAGGCATGTTGATTAGTTTGGACGCAACAGGAACACGGGACAAGCTCAACCTCTGCTGTACCATATGCCATTAAAATTCAGACCAATCTTCGCCGACGATCGCTAAAACGGTTCCGCGCCTTCCGTTTACCGGACGGAGCGGAGTTCGCGACCGATTTGTGCAGCTTGTTCCCACAGATTGTGGACGGCAAGTGCGGATCGGTTTGGCGAGTGCTGCCCAGCTTGGTTTCCATTGCGGAAGCGTTAGTCCTCGGCAAGGCTACGGGCAGCGGCGGCGGCCTTTTGACCATAACAGGGTTCTGCTGCGCAAATGTATGGCGTCAGCCGCTCTAATCGTAATGCGACGCGGCGTTGGTCGATATCTATTTCGCTACCCAGTTGAGCTGAGGAACGATGAGCAAGCAGCAAAGCGACATGATCCGGGCGGCGCGAGTGTACCTCCGCGTCAGCACCGACGAACAGGATCTGGCCCGGCAGGAGGCAATCGTCGCCGGCACGCTGGCGGCGGGCTTCTATGTCGCGGTGGTGTACCGCGAGAAGGCGTCGGAACGCGCGACCCGATCGGCCCGAGCTCTTGCGCATGGTCGACGACCTGCAACCCAGCGAAGTCGTGATCGCGAAGAAGATCGATCGGATCAGCCGCTTACCGCTTTCCGAAGCCGAATTGCTGGTTGCAACGATCCGGGGGAAGGGTGTGCGGTTGGCGGTCCCTGGTATCGTCGACTTGTCCGACCTCGTCGCCGACAGTTCGGGTGTCTCCACGCATCGTACTGGAAGCGGTTCAGGCATGCTGCTCCGCGTCGCGCTGCAAACCGCGCGCGACGATTACGAGACGCATCGCGATCGCCGGGGGATCGAGATTGCCAAGCGGGCGGGGCGCTATACCGGGCGCAAACCGGATCTGGCGCACCACCGCCGTATCGTCGCACTACGTGAAGCCGGCATGAGTATCGCCCGCACGGCGGAACTGGCGGGGTGCAGCATCGCGCAGGTCACGCGTAACCGCACTACATCGCAGCAAACCTTCTATGAGATGGTGTGAACAGATTGATATAGAGGTGGAATAACCATAACGATGTTACGCCACTACAGGCAACTTACATGGCATGGCATTTGCAGAATGATAAACAATTATCGTTATCAAGAGTGGTTATTGTATTTTAAGAAAGTTATTGTCAGTAGGACATGTTCCTATAGCAAGTCAATCAGTTACAAATCCGATCACAGATAGCTAAAAATGCAGCTACGATATCGCTAGCTCTTTGGATCCTTACTCTTACTAGGCCGTTCGACGCACCGGTAGGAGTATGAAGATGATTGCCTGGTTTAGGAACAACGCGCCAATACGTATAAAATTTCGTGTGGTTATCGCATTCCAGGTCTTGGTGGCAGCACTGAGCCTCGGGCTGATCTATCTCGCGTCAAGCGTGCCGTCCGCTGAGGTGTGGACTATTATGCTGGGCGGAACGGCCTTGGCTTCATTGCCAGTGCTGCTGACCTGGTACAGCGGCAAGCTCATCAGCGATCCTTACGTTAGCACTGTGGTGCGGATGGAGGGGCTGGCATCAGGCGATCTCGATGGTGAGATCATGTTCTTTGATCATCGCGACTGCGTCGGACGAATGAGCCGGGCGATGCGAATTTTCCGCAACAATGCCGAGACAATCAGACGTTCGAATGCTGACTCGCAAATGATGGTCGAAGCGTTAGGTGCCGCATTGGGTCGAATGGCCGGAGGTGACTTAACGTTACAGATTAAGTCGCCGTTTGCCGAGCAGTTCGAGCCGATCAGGCGCGACTTTAACGCAGCGATGGAAGCTATGGCATCCACGCTAAGCAGGGTGTCGGTTGTCGCAGACGGTATCAACAGCGGAAGCAGTGATATTCGCGCGGCATCGGACGACTTGTCACGTCGTACGGAGCAGCAGGCCGCGGCGCTCGAGGAAACTGCCGCAGCGATGGATGAGATCACGACAACGGTGCGTCAAACCGCAAGCGGCGCAACGAAAGCCAACGAACTTGTGCTACAAGCGCAAGCCGAGGCACGGTCCTCTGACGCACTCGTTGACCAGGCGGTGACCGTTATGAAGGGCATCGAACGAACATCCACCGAAATCTCAGAGATTATCGGGGTTATTGACGGCATTGCTTTTCAGACCAATCTGCTAGCGCTCAACGCCGGTGTTGAGGCAGCCCGAGCCGGTGATGCTGGAAAGGGGTTCGCCGTAGTTGCATCAGAGGTCCGTGCGCTTGCGCAGCGCTCTGCGGAGGCTGCCAAAGACGTCAAAGCACGTATCGCCGCATCTAGCGTCCATGTGGAAGCTGGTGTCAAACTGGTGGGGGCGACTGGATCCGCGCTTCGTGGTATCGTTGGACGGGTTGACGAGATCAGTGCAATCGTCTCCAGCATCGCCTCATCAGCTAAAGAACAGGCGATTGGGCTGCAGCAGGTAAATACCGCCATTTCCGAAATGGACTGTGTAACCCAGCAGAACGCGGCGATGGTCGAGCAGGCGACGGCGGCAACGCGCAGCCTGGCATCGGAAGCAGAAAATTTGGCCGTGGAAGTGGCTCGGTTCACGCTCATTGAGCAGAGTGCCAGCGTATCTGTGCTGCATCACCACCCACGTTCCGAACGCCAGCCAAAGCCTCGGAAGATTGCACGGCCTACGCCCACAGTGACTGCACTACGCCAAACCACACAGGAAGAATGGTCTCGGTTCTGATGCCTTTGCAGATAAGAAAACAAGCCGACTACGTTCTGGTCCACGGCAACGGCTTGGCAACCTTGGCTGAAGCCCAGCAGCACTTTCGTGACCTATCATCCCTTCTGGTCTTAGAGCGGCGAAGTGTGAAAGGCGTGCGATTGCTGATCGATCTTCGTGCGGCCGCTGCGCACCCCCCGAAGTGGCTGCTCACATAGAGAGGGTACTGCCAGTTTTATACCGTGCGAACGATCGCGTCGCGGTTGTCGTTCAAGACACTGGTCGCAAAATTGAAACAAAAAGCTCTCACGATCCTAAATACTCTGACGTGTTTTTATCAAGGGAAGCGGCTGAAGCGTATCTTCAGGCTCAGCCTTCTTAACCGGTCGCGTGACTGCGAACTCGCTGGTGCGATCGATGCCGACGAACAGGTAGAGCTTGCCTTCGCGGTCCGCTACCCAAGTCGATATTGACGTCAGAGAAGCCGATCAGGCAGCGCTTGAAGCGCTGCTGTTTTGGCTTGTCACCCTCAATGCCCGGCAGGCGCGAGATGCCGTGTCGTTGGAGGCACCGATGCAACGCTGAGTGCGTCAGTGCGGGGGTGACGGTTGCATGGCATAGAGGCAGTCGTCGAGCGGCAGCAACGTGTGGCGTCGGAACGCCACAACAGCTGCCTCCTCGGCTTTCGACAGGGTTATAGAATGAGGCGCCTTCGGCCCGGTCTTTATATCCTCGACCGTTGCTCCCTTACGCTCCTTCGCGACCGTCTTCGGGTTGATCCCCAGTTCACAGCTTAGCATAGCGAGCGAAGCTTGCGACATGCTGTATTGCTGAATTGACGACGCGCGTGTTCGCGGCCCAACCATAACGTATCCGTCCCTGCGGCTTCCTTCCATTTCAACAAAAGGATCGCGCCATCAAACCGTGGGATCAAACACCTAGGACTGAACGATAGCCGTGGGCTTTGGATGCCGCTGCAAAGAGGCCCACACGGTGACAGCTTTGCTATGGTTGGCGCTAATATCGCCTGCATTTACTTACACATAATGAGTATACGAAAGTATTCGTTCGCATAATGGAACCTAATTCGTACGTTTGACTTAGTGCTTCACGATTAACGAGCTGTTCTACGAACGCATCGCGTTGAAACCGCGCAACGTCACTTCAGAAGGCGCAAGCTTGCCGTTAAGCGGAGAATGTGCATGCAGCATGTTACTTACCAGCTTCTCATCGCGGAACACGATGCGATTGATAGCGCTGCCGACGACATGCTTCACGCTGCGACTGGTCACAGAGATACCAGCCATGAGCTGGCAAACCGGCTTAGAAGTCTGGCGAATCTGGTCGCAGCGCATGTTCAGAAAGAGAGCCAGTTCGTTAGCGGCCTCGACCAGGATCATCTGGTTGGCCAATGGATCAATGACTGGAAAGCAGGCTTGGCTGAGTTTGACCGGTTATGTGACGACTGGGAAGCGTATTTGAGCCGATGGGATGAAGAGTCGATACGTACCAATCGAATAATATTCTCGCAGGATACTGGCGCTATGATCGAACGGTTGCGTAGTCGGGTACGTGATGAGACCGCTACATTGTACTCGGCGGCATTACAAAGCGGTGCAGTTCGTCTCCGCTGAATACCCGTAGCACTGTTCGGGTGCCAAGGCGGACGTGGCGTCAGTCCGCTGGTTGACAAACTGGCGACACCGGCTGCGAATACTGATAAGAGTTGCAAAGCGAGCCGATACTTAAAACGTCCGGACAAACACTCCCGGCTTCTTATTGTCTGGCAATATTCGCGCAAGATGACTGAGAACTACATATGTACTGTACGGCTTGAAGAGGAAGGTTGCCTTTCCTGGCATCTCACCATCTTTAGGGTGTACATGCCCGGAAGCCATAACGATTTCGATTTCCGGTCGAGTGGCGGATACGTGCCTAGCCAAGGCGAACCCATTCATCGTTCCAGGCATATCGACGTCGGTAAACAGCAGGACGATGTTGTGCCGATGCTTCGTTAGCAAATCCAGCGCTTCGTCCCCATCCATGGCCTCAAGGGCCTGGAACCCGGCATTTTGCAGAATGGATGCGGTGTTCATGAGGATCAGCGGATCGTCATCGACTACCAGCGCGTACGGTGCGGACAAGACAGTCATCTGTCTCCAACGACTGCCAAAGACGCAAGTTTCTATAAACAAATGATTTTCTTATCGGAAAACGATTCTCCGATTGCCGTTCATCGTTGTCCGTCGAAAGTGCGACGCTTGCCGGTAGCGAAACATAATCGTCCGATATCGGTAGCTGACAATGTTCGCGGTCGCTTGTTTATGAAGCGCGTCGGTATCTGTTCGCAGCGAACCGTTCGGCCGTTGCAACGGTGGCATAATCAACGGCCCGGACAGGAAAAGGGGTGAACTGCCACCGTTCAACGTAGCGGGCTACATCACCATCAGTAATGTAGCCCGCCAATCGTTCAGGCCGGCTCGCTGCCAACGACGTAAGTCGATTCACTTGTTCCGTAGTAATAGTAAGTTACGCCGTTAATCTCGTGTGAACCCAGATAGTCAACCGATCTAAGGGCGGAGTTGACAAATTTAAGCTGACCGCCCAAAGCATTGTGCGAGTTGGCATCGTTCGCGCTACTTACGCCCGACATATCTAGTACGCGATTACGGCCAAAAGAAATCGTGCCATCGCCATTGCCGTCAAACAGCTGCATGGTCGTCACCAGCAGATCGTCATTACCGAACCCGGATATCGTGTCGCCGCCCAGATTGAGACCGAGCGCGTTGTCGTGCAAAATAACTTTTGCACCATCTGCTGCGTTGATCCGGTCGTTGCCAACCGTCCCTTCGATCACGTTGGCCTCACCGAACTCGGCCCAAAGGTTTTTACGCGTCGCGCCATCAGCATAGGTAAATTGCCCACCTTTGCTACCCAAGCCCCTGAGCTCGATCGAACCCCCGTCGTTGCTAACGACTTGAATGTGATCCGGTCCTGCAAGATCTGGTCCGGTCCCGTCAATATCGATAATGCCATTCGGACCAGGCGAGATGAAGCCATCACCATTGAAATCGAAGATTGGCTTCCGGGTTATAACCGCATTATTCTTGCTGAAATCAAGGAACACGTCGTCGCCAATTTCACCGTCGTCCAATGCGAACGTCGTCGTGCTCATGGCGAAAAAGACGTTGCTGGATGCATCGGCAATCACGTTGATCAGCGTGGCACCAGACACCAACGCATCGTTGTTTTTGAAACCCATAACCTACCCCCTGCGAGTGCTTTAACAGTCTTGGACAGCCTTGTTGGGTAACGGTCCGTCGCGGTTGTCCGCAGGCCATGCTGCACTCAAGCAATACCCCGATATGCGTTTAACTCTTTGATAACTATGAGTCTACCAATCGTTCGCAAAGGATCTGCGAAGCGACGAGCAACGAGGGCAACAGGCTCGCACTGTGGGTAGGCTGAAACGGCCGAAAAGCTGGTCGGCCATGCCGACCACGCCGGCGGATGCCGGGAGCAGCGCATCGCTGGAGGTGAGGAGATAACTTTCCGATCCGTGCAAGGCGGTGCATGGCGTGGGTAAGTTGAAGCGTCAGTTTGTCACGAAGCTACAGTATACGACGCAACTGCATCTTCATATTTTTACGTAAATTACGCTGAATATCGGAATCGGTGAGTAAAATTGGCGGACTCTTAACCGGCTGCTCCTAAACCGATGCGATGTTCCACGGCTTCATGACCGTGCTGGATTGCATCCGGCATATGCACGAGGGTCGGCTTGTCGCCGTAGCCGGTATGGTTTGTGCAACCGGCACCTATGCAGCCTTCGCCATTGCCCAGCATGCAACACGCGCGACCGGAAGCCTTAAAATGCGCTGGGGGCTGGTCAGCATCGTCGCCAGTGGGTGCACGGCGTGGGCCACCCATTTCATCGTCTTGCTCGGCTTCCGCCCTGGCATGCCTGCCGCGTTCGCGCCGATCCAGACCGCCATATCGCTGACTGCGGCTATCATTGGTATCGGTCTCGGCATCGCGCTGTCCCTGCGCAGCAGACGCCGGCGCTGGCGACAATTCTGCGCAGGCATGGTCATCGGCGCGACCATCGCGGTTCTCCATTATGTTGGGCAGTCGGCGTATCTGGTTCCTGGCGAAGTGCATTGGGACATAACGCTCGTTGCGTTCTCCGTGGTGGCGAGTATCCTTATTGCCGGCGGAGCGCTCCTGGCAGTTTCCGCCCGGAACCGACGCCTGCGCGGTCTGGCAGCGCCGTTGCTGTTGTTGTCGATCGCGGTCCTGCATTTCTGCGGCATGGCGGCAATGACGCTGCACTTCGATCCGACCATGTCGCTTCCGGACGATGCAGTAACGCCAGAAGCAATCACCCCAGTAGTGGCAGGGGTATCGCTTGCGCTGCTCATACTGGCTGTAACGGGGTGGCGCTTTGACCTGTCGTCGAAGGCGCGGGTGCGTCTGGATCGAGAGCGCATGCGTGAACTTGCCAATCTCGCGTTGGAAGGGTTGCTGATCTGCCATGACGATCTGGTCGTGACGGCCAACAACAGCATGGAACGCTTGTCAGGACGGCGCAGTGGCGGATTGGCAGGAAGCTTCGTCAGTACCCTGCTGCCTGGGCTCGACATCGCCAGCATGCCCGAACGCGAGGAGCGTGAGGCGCAATTGGTGGCGGCAGATGGCCAGATGGTACCGGTACGCGTCCTGCGACGTAATATCGGCATGGACCGGACAGTCCAGACCGTCATCGCCGTACGCGACCAGCGGGAACGGTTACGAACCGAAGCCAAGATGCGGACGCTTGCCTTCAACGATACGCTGACGGACCTTCCCAACCGTACCCGTTTCCTCGAGCTTCTCGGCGTACATGCCGCGTCGCGACGGGAGAACGAACGGTCGTTTGCCGTGCTCATGCTCGATCTGGATCGTTTCAAGCCAGTCAATGATACCTTCGGGCATGCTGCTGGCGATATCGTACTGCGGCTTGTCGCTGATCGCTTGCAGGCGCTGCTGCGTGATGAAGACATTGTTGCACGGATCGGTGGCGACGAGTTTGCTATATTACAGCTCACCGCGGACCATCCAGACGCAGTAGTCGGCCTATCGCAACGAATTATTGCGGCTTTCGAGAATGCCCCATTCATGCTTGAGGGGCAGGCCATCCATATCGGCATCAGTATCGGCATTGCCATGGCGCCCACCGATGGCGCCGGCCCGGCAGAACTGCTTCATAACGCCGATCTCGCTTTGTATGCCGCCAAGGCGGATGGAAAAGGGACGTTTCGGCGCTACGAGCCGCTGCTCGATGAGAAGGCGCGCGAACGACGGACGCTTGAGGCAGGGCTTCGCCATGCGCTCGTGTCCGAGCAACTCGAGCTTCATTATCAGCCGCTTGTCGATGCCAAAACCGGCGCCTTTTGTTCGGCGGAGGCGTTGCTCCGGTGGCATCATCCAAAACTCGGGATGATCCCACCGATGGTGTTCGTTTCGGTCGCGGAAGAAACCGGGCTCATCCTGCAGCTCGGGGAATGGGTACTGCGTACCGCGTGTATGGAGGCTGCAACATGGCCGGACGAGCTTGGTGTGGCGGTGAACCTGTCACCCGCCCAATTCCAGGACCGATCGCTGGTTACGCTTGTCGAACAGGTGCTCGAAACGAGTAATTTGGCACCGCATCGTCTGGAGCTGGAAATCACTGAAGGCATCCTGCTCGACGATGAGAAGCGAACGCTGGAGACGCTGTCCGCTTTGCGGGCGATGGGAGTCCGCATTGCGATGGACGACTTTGGTACCGGCTACTCTTCGCTAAGCTATCTGCGCAAGTTTCCGTTCGACAAGCTTAAAATCGACCAGTCGTTCGTACGCCAGATACCCGACGATCCGGACGGTGTTGCCATTGTCCGAGCTATCCTTACGATGAGCGCCTGTCTGGGCATCGGCACGACGGTGGAGGGGGTCGAGACCGCCGAGCAGTTTGCCTTTTCGGTCGCCGAAGGGTGCGACACGATCCAAGGCTACTATGTCAGCCATCCCCTCAAACGTACCGACTTTGCGACCTTTATTGCCAACTCGCAGACTTCTGGAACGGAATGCGTTTGATGCAGAGTCAACGGAAACGCGAACACGATGCGCTGCGGGCAAGCATGGCACGGTTCCTGGCGATGCTGGATGCTTCGACTGGCGTCGATCACATCAGCCTGCTTCGCGAGCGGATGCTGTTTTCCCAAACGTTCAGTACCCATCTGCTGAACGAACATAACGATCTGCACAAACTTGCGAATGCCGGCCAGTCCGCCCTTTTACGCGAACGCGACACCATAATTCTTAAACTTCGGGAAGACTATAGCACCCATATCCGCCAGTGGACACCACCGTTGATTACGTCCGATCCATCCGGGTATCGCTCCGCAGTGCTCGCTCTACAACGTCGGCTACTCGATATCATGGAATGGGAAGAGCGAATTTTGCCCATTTTTGCCATCGGCTTCGTGAATTGAATCAATATTTACGGACGCAGAGGTGTTTGAACTCGAATTTTTGGCAAGCCTTGGGTAGATGGCCAGCGGGTGCTGGAGCGGTATAGTCTTCGTCAACCGCAACGGGCTGCGCGCATGAAGGATTCTGTCGCAAGCGCCTAGCCTCCTGCACCAAGTCATCCCAGTAGATCAGCGTATCCTTATACACCGGGTGACCACGCAGCCGGCGAGCGCTTGCAAACGCGTTGGCGAGGTTGTCCAGTATCGAGCCGTAAAATTCCATGGCCATCGATAGCTTGGGTGGCCGGTAAAGAAAAGAAAACCACGTGAAGCAGGTTGCCGAACTCTCGCGAGCCCGGCAGCGCGGACGGTTAGAACGGGCCTGTTTTGCGCTCGCGCTCGACCTTGTCCATTCCTGGCGCCTCTTCGCCAGCCTTCTTGGCGTCGTTATAGCGGTCGATCGCTTCCATGGTAATGCGGCGCGCTTCGTCGCGACCGCCCCAAGTGCCGACCCGCACCCACTTCTTCTTTTCCAAGTCCTTGTAGTGGGTGAAGAAATGCTCGATCTGTTCAAACACGATCTCAGGCAAATCATCCTTCTCGCCAACATTGGAGTAGTAGGGGAAGGTTGAGTTGACCGGTACGCAGACCAGCTTCTCATCCCCGCCAGCCTCGTCCTCAAGGTTCAGAACAGCGATCGGGCGCGCGCGTACGACGCAGCCTGGAATGAAGGGCGAGCGAGCCACGACCAGCGCGTCAAGCGGGTCGCCGTCAGGCGAAAGGGTGTGCGGCACGAAGCCGTAGTTCGCGGGGTAACGCATCGGCGTGTGCAGGATCCGGTCAACGAACAACGCGCCCGACGCCTTGTCGAACTCATACTTCACGGGTTCGCCGCCAACTGGCACTTCGATGACGACGTTAAGGTCGTCGGGAGGACTCGTACCCACGGGGATCAGTTCAATTCGCATAAGAACCCTGTCGATGAGGAAGGTGGCCGCAACCGGCCCCAGTGCAGTACGCACATACCTCGGCATGCGGCCCAAGGCGATGCTGCAACGTCAGCTGAGCAGTACCGATCAGGGACGCGACACCGTTTAGCAATTTCGTCAGTGCTGCCCTTACTGACTTACGGCCGTGGTTCTTGGTTGGGAAAAGGGCCGGTTCTAACGAGCATACTGCGGCTGTCAGACTGCCTCATTTGAAGCAGCAATAGCCATGCTGGGCGATCAGGGTGATCGCCTCTTGCTCATCGACCATGCTCGTCTGAAGCCTTACAGCCCGATCCAGCGCCCACGGACCAAGTTCATCCGGGAGGTTGGCGCCGTCCTCGTCGCTGGTAAGCGCATGCAAACCGCTCGTAGCGGTGTAAAGCCAGACGGCCATATCTTTCATCTACGCTGCTACCGCAACATGACCTTCTGCCAACTCGTCGCTGGCAGGCCGGGGTCGCACAATATAATCGAACGCCTCGATTCCAGCGGGCTTACCTACGTAATATCCTTGGACTTGAGCGCAGCCTTCTCCTCGAAGTATGGCAATCTGACCATCAGTTTCGACACCCTCCGCAACGACTGACAGGCCAAGGCCGCGACCAAGTCCGATTACGGCTTGGACAATCGCTCGTGCCTGCTGGTCGTCGGCCATGTCCCGAATGAATGACTGATCGATCTTTACTTTGTCGAACGGGAAAAGTCGAAAATAGCTTAGCGATGAATATCCAGTGCCGAAGTCGTCCATCGAAATCTTACAGCCAATCACCTTCAGGCGTTGCAGGATATCAATGGCGCGGGTCGTATCGCGAATTAAAAGCCCCTCAGTTACTTCGAATTCGAGACGTGTCGGGTCCAGGCCTGCGGTTGCGAGAACCGAAATGACATTCCCGACAAAATCGCCGCTCAGTAGCTGTACCGGCGAAAGGTTTACCGCGATCTTGAGCGGAGCCGACCATCGCTGTGCTTCGGTCACCGCCATCGTCAAAATCTGTCGCCCAAGCTCAACAATCAGGCCACTCTCTTCCGCAACTGATATGAACAGGGCTGGCGATACGTCACCAAGGGTCAGGTGGTGCCAACGGGCCAGCACCTCGAAGCCGACGATCCGGTTGCGCTCGAGACACATGACAGGTTGGTAAACAGGTACAATGGCGCCGGCTGCAATAGCCGTTCGCAATTCACACTCTATCATCCGTCGCTGATGCACCACTTGATCCATCGATACGTCGAAGAACGAGATCGTGCCCGGTCCTTCGGCTTTGGAACGGTAGAGTGCCATGTCAGCGTTGCGTAGTAACTCTGACGGATCGCTGCCGTCGGCCGGGAATACTGCTATGCCCAGCGACGCGTCGAGATGCGCTACGCGCCCTGACAAAGCAACCGGCTCCTTGACCGCATCGACAATACGTCTGGCCAAGAGCATTGCCTGGGCTCCATCGGGGTCGGATTCACACAGAACCGCAAACTCGTCGCCGCCCAACCGTGCAACGAGGACATTATCACCGCAGACCGCCTGCAAGCGGCAGGCAAGTTCCTTCAGCACCTCATCACCAAAGCCATGACCATAAAGATCGTTGATTATCTTGAAACGGTCGAGATCGATGCAGAGCAACGCGCCACTAATCATCTCAGATGATGTATCCAACATCGAGGCCAACCGATCGGTGAATTTCATTCGGTTTGCCAGACCAGTAAGCACGTCATGACATGCGAGGTGGCTAAGCCGGTCCTGAGCAGCGCGCCTATCGGTAATGTCCTCCGAAATACCCAGCACGTAACGCGGCATATTATTTTCGTCTGGATCGATCCCAAGCTTCTGCGTGCGAACTACACGGGTCGAACCGTCTGGTTTGGTCAACGTTTCTTCCGACAAGCTGGTATGCTGGTTGGCAAGCGCCTTCCGGTCGTTTTCCATGAAGACAGCTGCGTCAGCAGGAGAAAACAATTCGGCATCGGTCCGGCCAAGGACGGTATTACGAGCAAGGTCCGTAATGGTCTCGAACGCCCGATTGACGATCGTGTAGCGTCCGTCTTGTGCGTCTTTAACGAAAAGCATGACCGGCATGGCTTCTATGACTGTGTCAAGCAGCTCCTGTGTTCGAAGACGGTCTGCTTCGAGTCCCTTGCGATCCGAAACGTCACGGACGATTGCGGCAAAGCCTGCCGGCAATCCTCTGTCGTTATCTGACCAGTTACCAAGCGAAAGCTCTATTGGGATCTCTTGCCCATCACGTCGGCAAGCAGGAAGCTCGACAATCTTACCGAACAGACGGGGCATCCCTCCGGCTGCTACCCTTGCCAAGCCACCCGAATGACCGGAACGAAGGCGTTCCGGAACGATCAGATCCAAGGTCTGCCCAAGTGCTTCTTCTGCTGACCAGCCTAGCATCTTTGCAGCAGCTGTATTCCAGTAGGTTATCCGATTACGCGTGTCGGCACAAATGATCGCGTCAGACGTGGTTTCTGCAATCAAGGTTGCAACGCGCTCAGCGGCACGAGACCTACGCAATTCAAGATAATCAACGACGATCTTTGCCAAGCCAGCGAGCAATATAGTGGTGTCGGCGCTCATTGGTAATCTGGTGACGGTGTCGACAATGCACAGCGAGCCGATGCGGTGGCCGCTTCGGGTGATGAGCGGGGATCCGGCATAATAGCGGATGTAGGGTGGACCTGTAACAAGCGGGTTTTGTGCAAAACACGGGTCAAGAGCAGCATCGCAAATCTCAAGCATGCCGTCGCCAAGGATCGTCTGCGCACAAAACGCGACGTCGCGATCAACCTCACAGGCGTTGATACCGACCCTGGATTTGACCCACTGACGCTTGGCATCGATAAAGCTGACTGCCGCGATCGGAGCGCCGGTCAGGCGAGCCGCAAGGCTTGTGATATGGTCGAACTCCGCCTCTTCGACCGTATCGAGAATGTCGAGACTGTAGAGGGAACGCAACCGTGCTCCTTCAACCTGCTCGCTATCGCTCACCACCGCCCCCCTTATCCAAACCCCCTGTCGATAGCTCGGACGGGTTAAGCAACCGTTATGAAACCGTTCCCATTGCCGAGGCAGCCAAGGAAGCAAAGCATTAAAGCTTCGAAGCTAACCAGCCTGAACCATCAAGTCCCACAGGTTCGAGGTTCACGTTGAGTCCGCTTTTTATCGCCGCTGCTTTGACGTCGTCGGCTGCCATCTCGACGCCGCCGGTCACTACGGTCGCTGCACAAGCCTCGTCGTCGGACGCGGCTGCTTCCGACACCATCACCACCGGTGTGGCGAAGGGACGCGACCGATTGGACAGCGCGACGTCGACGAGCAGCCTGAAGGAAAGCGACATTACCAAGCTGGCGCCGCGCTCGATCGGCGACCTGCTGCGCGACGTTCCCGGCATCCGTTCTGAAGCGGCCACCGGTGAAGGACTGGCCAGCGTGTCGATCCGTGGGCTTCCGCTGGCCTCGTCGGGCATCAAGTTCGTCCAGTTGCAGGAAGATGGCCTGCCGGTGCTTGAATTCGGCGACATTCAGGGGCTCGGTCCCGACAGCCTGATCCGCGCCGATCTGAACCTGTCGCAGGTAGAGGTGATCCGCGGCGGCTCGGCGTCGACCTTTGCGTCGAACTCGCCTGGCGGACTTGTCAATTTCATTTCCAAGACCGGCGAGGTTGAAGGCGGCGCGATCGCGCTGACCGGCGGTCTGGACTATGACCAGTATCGCGCTGATTTTGATGTGGGCGGTAAGCTGGATGACATCGCGCGCTTCCATCTTGGCGGCTTCTTCCGTCAAGGCGAAGGACCGCGCCGCACTGGCTATGACGCGCAGCGCGGCGGGCAGGTGAAGCTGAACGTCACCAAGACCTTCACTGGCGGCTATATCCGCCTGTACGGCAAGTATCTCGACGATCGCTCACCTTTCTACGACACCGTGCCGGTGCGCGCGACCGGCTCCAACACGTCGCCAAAGGTGCAGGAGATCGCCAGTTTCGACGCTACGCGCGACATGTTGCTGTCACGTTACATCCGCACCAACCTGGTCCTTGACGGCAGCAACAACCCCGTCGTCCACGACATCGCCGAAGGGTTCACGACCAAGGTAAAGTCGGTAGGTCTCGAAAGCCAGCTAGACCTCGCGGGCTGGGTGGTGACCGAACGGTTCCGCTTCTCCAACGTCTCCGGCGGGTTTGTAACACCGTTCACATCCACCTTCCTGCCCGCAACGCAGGCCGCAGCGCTGCTCGGCGGTGTAGGTGCTCGGCTGTCCTACGCCAACGGTCCGCTGGCGGGCGAAGGGATCACTGATCCGGCGACGCTGAACGGCAACGGGCTGCTTGCGGCGCTTAATATCCTCAACCTGCGCATCCGATCCTACCGCAACGTCACTAACGACATTCGCGCCAGTCGCGTGTGGCAGGTCGGCGACGGTGATTTGACCACCACCGCCGGCTTCTACGCCGCGCGACAGACGATCGCCCGCGACGCTTTGTGGTCGACGATGATCTCAGACGTGCGTGGCGACGGCCGCGCGGCGTTGATCGACGTGACGGCCGCCAGCGGTCGTGTGCTGACGCAGAACGGCGTCTATGCTTATAATCTGGCTCTGGCCGGCGGCACACGCCGTCGCAGCGTTGATCTCGACTATGCGGTCAACGCGCCGTTCGCCTCCGCCAATTACCACATTGGAAGGATCGCGATAGGCGCCAGCATCCGCTACGACTTCGGCACCGCCGAAGGGCGCGTGTTCGGATCGGATCTCGGCGGCGGGCGCGTTGGCACTGTCGCCCGCGACATAGACGGCGACGGGGTGATCTCCGTGCCCGAAACCCGCGTCGGCGTGACCCCGCTGACTTCGCCCGCACCCGTCGACTACAACTATCGCTACCTTTCTTATTCGAGCGGTATAAACTTTCGCATCGCTGAACCGCTGGCGGTGTTCGCGCGCTATAGTCGCGGCGCGCGCGCGAACGCGGATCGCATCCTGTTTAGCCCGATCGTCAACATCGCCGACGGCAGCCTTGCAAACCGCAGCGCCGCCTACGACCCGGTCAAGCAGGCTGAGCTGGGAGTGAAGTATCGCGAAAATGGGCTGACGCTGAACCTTACCGGCTTCTGGGCAGAGGCCCAGGACACGAACGTCGATGTCGTTAACAGCCAGATCATCCAGCGTGACTATCGCGCGACCGGTCTGGAGTTCGAGGGCGGCGTACGGCGTGGCCTGTTTGCGCTGACCGCTGGTGCGACCTACACCGATGCCGAGATAACGCGCGACGCGGTTAATCCGGCAGTAGTCGGCAATACGCCGCGCCACCAGGCCAAGCTTATCTTCCAGGCGACGCCACAGATCACCACTGACCGCTTTAGCCTCGGTGCGGTGTTCATCGGCACCACTGGCAGCTACTCGCAGGATACCAATGTCTTGAAGACGCCCGGCTTCGTGACGACCAACACGTTCGCGCAAATTCGCCTGACTGAGCGATTGATGCTGGGTGTCAACGCCAGCAACCTGTTTGACACGCTGGCGATCACCACCTTCGACGAAGCGGCGATCCCTGCCAGCGGCATCCTGCGTGCGCGTCCGCTTAACGGCCGCACCGTCTCGGCGACTGTCCGCTTCGACTTCTGACGCTCCTCCTAAAGCTACTTTTCCGCTGCCTCATTCAGGTTTTGATGAGGCAGCGGATGCGCCCTCCACAAAGGACGCAAACTTCCGCGACGCCGAAGCGAGCAGCCAAGAAACTTTTACTTATAACATCGTTGAAGAAAGCGAAGCGCGCTTATCGTGCCATCACGAATGGTACTGAACATCGCGCGGAGCTGCTTTATCTCCGGTCAGGCATAACAGCTCGGATTATGCGGGGAGTCCTAGCAAATTCTGTATTGTCAGAACGACCTGCAACACGGCAACCGGCTTCTGCAATCTGGGCCGCGACCGATACCCGGCCGGAACGAAGTTATCGTCATATCCACTCAAGAAGATTACTGGGACGCCATGAATGGCAAGATCGTCAGCTAGTGGAAAACTGAGCTTACCGCTCAGATTTATATCCAAAATAGCTACATCAGCCCGAGCTTCATTCTGAAAAATGAATTCATACGCCGCATCTAGCTGAGACAATGATGCGATGATATTTGCACCGTGATCGACTAGCGCTCGCTCAAGGCGTATTGCAACGAAATATTCGTCCTCTACCAGCAGGATATTGCAGCCCTCGAGCGGTCCACCCTCCGCACTGGTGGTCATGGTAATGCATCTTTGTGTTGCAATGGTATGACGACACAACAATCCAGCTTGCCATCTTCGAGGTTATAGTAGCTGGAGCCGCCAAGTTGATGCGGTATCGCGCGTTCGATTAGCTCGCGTCCGAAGCCCTTGCGCGGCACAGATGCGGGTTTACGTAGGGTCAATCCCGTTTCCTGCCAATCTAGTGTGAGGAAGGGCGGCGCCCCTTGTATCTCCCAACAGATCGAGATTTCACCAGCTTTTGAATAAAGGGCGCCATATTTAACCGAGTTGGTCAGGAGCTCATGAAGCATGAGAGCCAGCATCTGAACCAACGGTCGCGATAGATCGACATCGGGGCCAGCGGTCCGCACCTTAGTGCCTCCTGCTATGTCGCCAACGCTGTCAATTTCGATCGAAACCAGATTGTGCATCGTTACTGGTTTGATATCGGCTTCAGTAAGCAGCGTCTGGACCCTTGCCAGTGCCTGCAACCGTCCGTGGAAGGCCGGCTCAAATTCTTCCCATGAATGGGTGGCGGCAGCGGTTTGCAGTGCGATGCCTTCGACGATTGTCAAGAGGTTGCGCGTCCGATGCTGTAGTTCCGCGACGAGTATTTCCTGCGACACCTCCAGGCGCCGCTGATCGTGAATGTCAGTAAACGTACCCATCCAACTCAAGGTCGCATCATCGTCCAAGTTGGGTAAGGCGCGACCGTAATACCAACGATATCCGCTGATATCATCATGCCAGATGCGGCAATTGACCTGGAACATTCCAGCTTGCGCTGCACTTCTCCACGCTTCGTCAATCGCAGGCAAATCCTCGGAATGAATTCGTTGGCGCCACCCATCACCGGAACTCGCGCTATCGTCTTGGCCGGTGATCTGATGCCATTGCGGACTCGACCATCGCCATTTTGATGTGGCATCGGCGCACCATACGAACTGGGGAATATTGTCGATGATCAAGCGCAGATAGCGTTCGGTTATACGACGCGCCTCCGCTTCACGCTGACTAACCTTCCCAGCTTCGATCCGCATAATGCTGGTTGCTACAAGCCCGGCATAAATTCGTAAGAATGGTATCTCTTGTTCGAAATCACGCGGATTTTGCGTGCTGATGTGAAAATGCCCCAACGTCGGGGTACCTGGACCGTCCAGCAATGGGAGTAGCGCCAAACCCCTTTGGCCAAAGCGATTGAGGAGGCGCCTTGTTTCAAGATTCACTGCAACGTTGACGTCTGGGACGATAACCGGATCCCCTCCGCGAAGGAGGGCGCTTTCAAGAGATCCGTCATTCTGACGCTCGATCCGCCTACCGAGATAGGCATCATCAATGCCGACCCCTGCGCGCAAAACGACGGCACGGGCATCATCGGTCAAGCGATACATCAAGACCATGTCAGCCTGCACAGCTTCACACACGCAGCGGCACGCCTCGTGCATGATTTGGTCGATGTTTTCCGATTGCAGCGCAAATTCAGCAAACGCCGCCAGCATCTCCTGCTGTCGATAGGCGTTTACCTTGACCTTCGTTTCGATTTTATCGAACGCGGTCACATTCCCCCTCCTCCGCGCAAGAAGGGGCAGCTTTCTGCCCATTTGCAATACGTGTCAAGTAATTCTAATGCGTTAATCTATGCGCGTGGCATCAAACGAACGTCCCTATGGGTACCATAAATGCAAATTACTTACGCCGTCTCAAGTTGCCGCCCTATTCATACTTCGACAGTCGAGCAACAGGTTTGCTAGTTGGAATCCCCACTTCCGTCTCGATTTTTATAAAATAATGACTGAGTAACTAGATTTCGCAAGCTGCGGTGTCAATAAAATGAAGAGTACTTATGGCGTATGGCTACAATCGTACTAGAGTTTGGCCAAACCGTTATTACGCGCATTATGGGTACCCGGCAATTTTTGTGACTTCACATTAAAGGTACAATCCCATTTTTGAGATCAGTTAAGCTGCCCCCTTCTGAGTGGTCCATCGCCTATGACAGTCTGGGCCAAGGATGAGCCTCACCCCGTCTTTGGTCCGGTCTTTATGAGAAAACCGGCTCTGTTTTCGTCAGGGCAGGCATGCCTGCTCTGACGAAAAAGCGCGCTCCATCGGGGTCTGGTTGCCGAGGGAGCTATGCGGACGGTGCTCGTTGTAATCGCGCCGCCACGCCTCACATTTTACCCGTGCGTCGTCCAAGCTCAAGAACCAGTATGCGTTGAGGCATTCGGCCCGCACCCGGCCGTTGAACGCCTCCGCAAACGCATTGTCGGTAGGCTTTCCAGGCCTGCTGAAATCCAGCACCACATCATGCTGATAGGCCCATAGGTCCAGATCCTTCGAGATGAATTCCGGGCCGTTATCCAGGCGAATGCGCTTGGGACGACCGTGTGCCTTGGCAATGCGGTCGAGCGTCTCGACCACGTCAGAGCCTCGGTAGCTCGTCCGCACGTCGAGCGCAGGCGAGACACGCGTGAAGTTGTCGACGATCGACAGCACGCGGATCTTGCGCCCGTCAAAGAGCTGGTCTGACAGGAAATCAATCGACCAGCATTCGTTGGGCGCCGTCGCTGGCGTCCGGTCATCGCGCAGTTTCGCCTTCACCTTGCGCTTGGGCGTCTTGTTGCGCAGTTGCAGCCCGAGTTCGCGATACAGGCGGTGCGTACGCTTGTGGTTGATTTCCCAACCCTCACGCCGCAGCAGCACATGGATGCGGCGATACCCGTAGCGAACACGGGTCGCAGCCAACTCCTTGATCCGCATCTTGAGGCCGGCCTGATCGAGGCGGCGGGACTGATAGCGCTGAGTCGATCGATTGATCGGAAACGCACCGCAAGCTCGCCGTTCGCTGACCTGGTAGTTCGCCTGCAAATAGCCGACGATCTCCCGGGCTCGACCAGGCCCTACATTTTTCGGCGGATGACGTCCTGGAGCATCTCCTTGTCCAGGCTTAGGTTCGCCACCAGGCGCTTCAGCCGAACGTTCTCCTCCTCCAGCACCTTCAGGCGCTTCATTTCCGACGGCATCAGACCTCCGTATTTGCTGCGCCATCGATAATAGGTTTGGATCGAGATGCCGGCCTTCCGGCAAACCTCGTCCACGGTCGTCCCATCCTCGGCCTGCTTGAGGATGAACGCTATCTGCTGCTCGCTGAACCTCGACTTCTTCATCGACGGATTCCCTCGTCCGGCACCTGCCAAACCTAACCGGGAATTTGCCACAAAGAATGGACCAATTCGACGGGCTCAGGTCAAGCTACCGCTTGATTATTGAAGGCTTTGGGGTTGCACCATGGTAGGGTATCCTATGCTCCATATCGTGAGTCGGTAGTGACATCGATTATACGAGCTGGAGGAGCACGATTATGGCGTTCAGAGACAACAGCCGTCTAATCACGAGTGCGTCCGACTCTATTATAGGCGGAGAGGGTTTCCCCGGAATATCGTATGCGGGGATAGATGCCAGTGCCTTTACTGTTGCTGATTATGACGTGTATCGCCAACGAATTACCGGATTTGGTAGTGACGATACGCTCATTACGAGCAGACCGATTCTCGATGGCAACTCCGATGGCTTCATTGAACTGAATGACGCTAGCTACATCCGCGTAAACTTTGGTTACGTTCAGGATGAGACCGTAGAGCGTGATATTGTCCAGATTTTCGGCGATGAGTATTCAGTCACGGCGCTTCGCAACCTTGGAGAAAAGGGCGGAGCGTATGTGTATGCGGATGCGAGGACGATAACCAACCTGACCGATCGCTATGGCGTCGCGGCAGTGATCGAAGGCGACGTTGGCAACGACGCGCTAGACATGGGGTCAGGATCCAAGATGCTATTAGTTGATAACGGACTTGGACTGAACCTAGGGGGTGATCGTATCAACAACTTTGGCGACGATGATTTACTTGTTTTTACCCGTAAAATCTATGACCGCAATGGCGATGGCGTCATCCAATTCAGCAAGAATGGTGTCTTAGATATTTCTGGATCGATGGGGCCGAAAGCTAGCGATCCTGTACGTAGCCCCGGCGGCCAAATTCAGTTCTTAGATCCTGAAATAACTTCTCTCGAACTAGTCCGTAGTGAAATAATTGAGGGTATCGCATATTATCTTTACGGAACCGAGTATTATAGCTTGGCTAATTGATGGCCTTGCTCACAAAGCGCTTGGCACCTTCAAACTTATTGCGGGGCCTAGCCATATTTCGATAGCGATGCCCCGCAAATCTTACGCCAAATCGCTTCCCGGTACGTAATCCGAGCCATTGGTTCCGTAGTAATAGTACGTAATTCCGTTTATCTCCTGCGATCCAAGGTAGTCCAGCGACTGAAGGTCGGCATCTACGAATTTGAGCTGGCCACCCAATCCTTTGCTTGGATCGGTACTGTTCGGCCCAGTCGCTCCGGATGCGTCTAGGACATGATTGCGGCCGAAGCTGATAACGCCATCGCCATTGCCATCGAAGAGCTGCCGCGTTGTTATCAGGAGATCGTCATCGCCGAAGCCGCATATGGTGTCACTACCCAGATTCAACCCTAAAGCGTTATCATGCAAGATAACCTTCGCACCATCTTGAGCGGTCAGCCTATTGTTCGCAATTGTACCTTCGATCACATTCTCTTGGCCAAACTGACTCCACAGATTTTTTAGCGTCAAACTATCAGCGTAAGCGAACTGCCCTAGCTTGCTTCCTAAGGTTCGAAGTTCGTTTAGACTATTACTTGACCACGCTATTTGTATCTGGTCTTCTCCAGCGTTTCCAGGACTGGTTCGATCAATATCGATGACATTGTTTGGCCCACCTGATATAAAGCCATTGTTATCATCATCAAAAATTGACCTAGCCGTCAAAATGACATCGTCAAAATCGAAATTTAGAAATATGTCGTCGCCTGTCGGCCCGTTCTGAAAAACGAAGGCTGTCGGGCCGTCTGCGAAATATGTGTCATTAGCCCTATTTGCATCAACGGTTATCAGCATCGCGCTTGTTACTACGGCATCGTTGTTTCTGAAGGCCATGATAAACCCCTCGTACGTTTGCGTAGGTCGCATAGCAATGATCGACGCCTGCCTGTCGCAGTTGCCAGAAGGCCACGCTACGCGCTAATCACCTTCTATTATTGAGCCTAAAGTTTCAATAATCAGATGTCTATTCATTGCATTGTGACGTATTAATGATTCTTGTTGCAAACCTACCGTAAGACGTTTATGTATACAAAATTCGGTAGGCTGAAAAGTGCTACCGGCAAGCATTCGTTATGATGTCGATCATCGATATAGGTATTGGTTCGACGTCGATCTAAAAAGTACCGCTGCTAGGTATACATTAGTAGCTTTGTAGAAGCTACTTCACTCTATTGCGGACATTGTGATGTAGGAAAATGATACCGAAATGGCCCATTGTGTTATCGAATGAGGGGCGGGAGATTCTTCCGTTTCTAGTAGGAGCTGCGTTGTGACGCCTATGCCGGTAGACTGAGGGCTGCGGCGCAGCGCACTGGACGGCATCCGGTAATAGTCCTATATGGAAGCGGTATGTTAAAAGCCCGAATGAAGCGTCTTGCCGATTATAGCGAGCGCACTGCAGCCCGCATTGCTGCAATGGAGGCAGCAATCATTGCGCTAGATGATAGCGATCTTCTCGATTTGGCTGATATATTTGATGCAAAACCGGACAATCCGATCAAAGACATTGCCAAGTCAGAGATGGCTAAACGCGGAATTAGCCTTTAGGTAGCGAACGCCACAGTTTGAAGCATCAAACCGCTGTTAGGTGGCGATGACCTTGCTGCTAAGTACCCAAAATGGATGTATTTTGAATGACCGAAATGACGAACACGATCGAACTAGCCACGGAACTAACGGTGGCATGGCTCGGCAATTCGAACACTCGCGCGACGACCGATGACGTACCCGCCTTCCTGCAGGCCATGCACCAGACGCTGACCAAACTCGAGGCACCCGATGCGCAGCCGGTGGAACCAGAGAAGGAAGTTGAGCAGCACACGCCCGCCGTATCGGTTCGAAAGTCGCTCTCCTCACCCGACTACATCGTATCGATGATCGACGGAAAGCCTTACCGCACGCTGCGTCGTCACCTCTCGAGTAATGGTCTGACCCCTGAGGAGTACCGTGAGCGGTATAACCTGAAGGCGGATTACCCCATGGTTGCTCCCACCTACAGCGAAAGCCGGCGGGCTATGGCAAAGACGATCGGTCTTGGTCGCAAACCTCGCAACACTGCGGCTGACGAGTAACGACAAAAGCGCCATCTGCGCCTACGCGCGAGCGAGTGCAGATGGCGACCACATTGTCGTCGAGGAGTCGAGGACCTAGGGCCAAGCGATAAGCGTTGACCAGCTTGGGCGTCCACTGGCACTTACGTTAGCGTCGTACGTATCAACGCATCTGACCTTCGGCTCGTTGCTACTGCGACTGCCCGTGGCCAAAAGGGGATGCCGCTCGGTACGCTTGCCGATCAAAAGACCTATTAGGATCATCCGGCACATCAGCCATTTGTCGCGGCCTGCGCACCGCTATGGCGCAAGGTCGTCGCCTACGACAACGTACCGGCTTGACCGCCAAGGAAGCGTGGCTGGCTTCCTATTGCCGGACGTTCGTTACCGTGCTGCCAACCTCTGCCTGGGCTAAGGCGGCGTCGGTGGTATAAGCCTCTGATCCAAGTTCGAGTGCCAGCGCGAGGCATGCGCGATCACCGAATGACAGGCCGAGCGAACGGGTAGCGGGCCGCAAGTCACCGATCGTCATTGCCTGCGACGTGGTCAGTGGACGCACATCGAGATGCAGGCCACCTAACGCTTCACGGATCTCATCCAACGGAACGCCACGTTCGCGCAATTTCGATACCACCTCGCCGAAATTCACCGTGCCGATGACAGATCGCGTGAGGACAGTTGCAACCCGGTCTGCGCCCGGTTCGTCGTTAAGCAGGCAGAGCAGGGCGGAAGCATCAAGGACGATACTGTTACTCATGCTCCGCCTCCGTACGCCGGTCCTCGACTAGTTCGTCCGACAGGTTCACACCTTCAGGTATGTGACGACGCAGGATCAGGCGGGCACGCTCCAGTGCTTTTGATAGTGAACGGACCCTAAGTTCGCCATCGGTAATATCTACCATCACCGTATCACCGGCACTGATGCTAAGTTCGCGGCGCATAGACGCGGGAATGACAAGCTTGCCACCCTCAACGATCCGAACCCGTTGCGCTTCCATAAGTATCGTCCTCATGACCGGTACCAAACAGCACCTCAGTACCAAACCGTCAAACGGGTGTCATCCTCACTGTCCGGGCTGACCTTGATAGCCAAATTGCCTCGGCGCGCTTGGCTAGGCCAACATAGATCGATAGTCCGTCTTTGTAGCCACTATCCGTCCAGGTGGCTAACTAAGGTATACCCTATTGAGCTAAGGAATAATGAGCGAGCAGCAAAGCAGCATGATCCGGGCGGCGCGGGTATATCTGCGGGTCAGTACCGACGAACAGGATCTCGCTCGGCAAGAGGCGATCGTTGCCGGCGCCCGGGCCGCCGGCTTTTATGTCGCGGCGGTTTACCGAGAGAAGGCATCAGGCGCGCGACCCGATCGACCCGAGTTGCTGCGCATGGTCGACGACCTACAGCCCGGCGAAGTCGTGATCGCCGAGAAGATCGACCGGATCAGTCGCTTGCCGCTTCCCGAAGCGGAACTGCTCGTTGCAACGATTAGGGGGAAGGGGGCCCGCTTGGCGGTGCCCGGCATTGTCGAGCTCTCCGACTTGGTCGCCGACAGTTCGGGGGTATCGCGTATCGTGCTGGAGGCGGTGAAGGACATGCTGCTGCGCGTCGCGCTGCAAACCGCCCGCGACGATTACGAAACAAGGCGCGAACGCCAGCGCGAGGGGATCGAGATCGCCAAGCGGACGGGGCGTTATACCGGGCGCAAGCCGGATCTGGCGCACCACCGCCGCATCGTCGCACTGCGCGAAGCCGGCATGAGCATTGCCCGCACGGCGGAACTGGCTGGTTGCAGCATCGCGCAGGTTAAGCGGGTCACGGCGCTTCATCGACGCAGCGTTACGGTATCAGAAACATCGCTTGATGTTACTCGTCCCGGTTCGAACTAATCGACACCGCATCCCTTACGGCGGCAATCACCTGCGGCATGGAAGCTGGCTTTTGAAGTTGGGGTAAGCCAGAAAATCTTTCTGGTAGTAAATGTTTGTCGTACCCACTGAGCAAAATCACTGGCACCGATCGTGATATCAGCTGATCAATAAGCGAAAAGCTCATTTCCCCGTCTAGATTGATATCGACGAGGGCGACGTCGGCAGCAAAACCGTCACTCCGTGCAAACTCCAACGCATCCGATAGTCTGCCTAAAGATGTGACTAGCTTTGCGCCTTGGTCCTGTAGTGAACGCTCGAGAAGCACCGCAATGAAGTACTCGTCTTCAACTATTAATACGCGGCGCCCATTTAGGGAACTTTCTGGCAGAATTCCGTTCAAGCTGCAACTCCGTTCGGACGAAAGGGCACAACAACGCAACAAGATACGTTGTCCTCGCGAAGTTCATAAGTGCTTGAGCCACCAAGTTGCCGGGGAAGTGCCCGCTCAATCAGCTCCCGTCCAAAACCCGTTAGGGACGCGGCAGTGGGCTGCGTGGATGAGAAGCCCACTTCGTGCCATTTCAGGGTGAGACTGCTAGATGAGCTATCAATGTCCCAACTAATAGCGATGCTTCCGGTGCCAGCACGTAGCACACCGTACTTTAGCGAGTTCGTGAGAAGCTCATGAAGCAAAAGCGCAAGCATCTGAACTATGGTACGCGACAGGTTGACGTTCGGTCCGCCTACGCTCAACCTAACGGTACTCACGGCATTGCCGATGCTGTCGATCTCCATCGATACGAGATCGTTCATAGTTACCGGCTTGGTGTCAGCATCCGTAAGTAGGGTCTGCACTCTCGCAATAGCCTGCAGCCTGCCGTGGAAAGCCGGCGCAAACTCAGACCATTGCTGGGCAGTGGCAGCGGTTTGAAGCGCAATGCCCTCAACGATCGTCAGCAGGTTGCGTGTGCGATGTTGGAGTTCGGCAACGAGCAGTTGCTGCGACACTTCGAGGCGACGTTGCTCATGTATGTCGGTAAACGTCCCCATCCACCGGAAGGTCGTTTCGTTCTCCCAATATGGGAGGGCGCGGCCATAGTACCAACGGTACCCACCTTCGTTGTCGTGCCAAATCCGACAATGGACTTCGAACAACCTCTCAATCGCTGCCGCTGACCACGCCTTGTCGATTGCAGGAAGGTCCTCAGGATGCACCTTCGTTCGCCATCCCAAGCCGAGGCTGGACCGTTTCCGCTGACCGGTAATCAGTTGCCACTGCGGGCTTGCCCATCGCCAGCGCGCATTCACGTCCGCGCACCATATGAACTGCGGTATGTTCTCGACTATCAACTGAAGGTTGCGTTCGACGGCTCGATGAGCCGTTGCTTCACGCTGACGTGCTTCGTTGGTTTCGACCCGCATGATGCCTGTAGCTACCAGGCTAGCGTAGATACGAAGGAACGTAAGATCCGACGAAAAGTCGCGCGGCTCTCGTGTACTGATATGTAGATGACCGAGCACCGGAGTGCCGGGACCATCGAGTAATGGCAGTAACGCTAACCCACGCTGCCCGAAGCGTTGTAGAAGGTTCTTCGTTTCGAGCCTGGTTTCGATATCGATGTTCGGCACGATGACGGGCTCACCGCTGTCGAGAAGCGCGCTTTCTAACGACCCGTCATCCCGCCGGGCTACTGCCCCGCCAACGTGCAGTTCGTCTATTCCTACACCCGCTCGCAATATAACCCTGCGAGCTTGGTTACTCAGACGGTACATGAGGACCATGTCTGCCTTAACCGCTTCGCACACACAGCGGCACGCCTCACGCATGATCAAGTCAACGTTTTCCGACTTGAGCGCAAACTCAGCGAACGTCGCTAGCATTTCCTGCTGGCGACAGGCGACCGTACCGGCCGTGTGTGTGGTGTCGCGAACTGCGACCATAACCTCTCCCGATGCCTTTAAGGTGGACATCGAATTCCGCTTGTCTTGTACTCCTAATCAAGATCGCACGAACCAGAAATAGCGCCAACATTTTTAATTTAGAATCAGCGATATCATTGTTGCCAGCTATATAACGGACCATCGCTTACAGATCGCTGTCCATATAGTGTCAGCATGCCCCATTTCATGAAACTAGGTCGTGAACCCATAAACGGTGACGCAGGCGGCGCCGTGCGCTATCGGTTCGTCATGAGGGCGATACTGCTTTTAGTCCCGATGCTGGCGGCGGGATGCGATCGGGCGGCAAACACGTTTGAGGTGCGCGCCGTGGGAGCAACTTCGGCTGACCTCACGCTTTGCGGGCAGTCTACCCGTCTTAAGCGGATGGACGGCAAGTTCACCGGCACGCTCCCAATTCGCTGCGAAGGGGATGGCGCTATCAAGGTCGGCTTTCCCGATCGGCCGCCAGTAAGCTGCCCTATCGGCTACGTCACGCCGGGAGCGGTTCAGAGCTTCAAGTTCGAGGTTGATAGCGGCCGGTGCGACGCATCGCGTGCATAGTCTTTTCGAAGCGCCGGTAATGTGATTCAGGCTTCCGATGAGCCGATACGACCTGACCGACTTCGAGTGGCGCGTGATCGAGCCGTTGCTGCCCAACAAGCCGCGAGGCGTGCCGCGCGTCGATGACCGCCGCGTGTTGAACGGCATCTTCTGGGTGCTGCGTTCCGGTGCGCCGTGGCGCGACCTGCCCGAACGCTATGGCCCGCGCACCACCTGCTACAACCGCTTCAATCGGTGGCGGCAGGCAGGCGTGTGGGATCGGCTGATGGACGCCATCAGCGCCGCTCACGACGACGAGATCCAGATGATCGACAGCACTTCCGTCCGGGCGCACCAGCAGGCTGCGACGGCAAAAAAGGGGGTCCAGATCATTGTCTCGGTCGCTCCCGAGGTGGGCTCACGACCAAGATCCACGTCGTCGTCGACGCGCAAGGCCTCCCGATCCGGCTCGGCCTCACTGCAGGCCAGACGCACGACGGGCAGATCGTAGACCGTCTGCTCGATCACCTCGGCCCGCGCACTATCGTGCTGGCCGACAAGGCATACGATGCCGACCGCATCCGGGAGCTGATCCAGGACCAGGGTGCGACGCCCAACATCCCGCCTAAGAGTAACCGCAAGTGGAAGCCGTGCTTCAGCAAGCGGCTCTACCGCGAGCGCAACCTGATCGAGAGGTTCTTCTCCAAGCTGAAGCACTTCCGCCGCGTCGCCACCCGTTACGACAAGCTCGCGGCGAACTTCCTCGCCATGATCCAGCTCGCCTCAATGCGGCTCTGGCTGCGAGCTTATGAGTCTACGGCCTAGCCACCATTAGCAGCCGCTGGCGTCGACCATGTAGGTAACAGGTTTGCCACGTGAGGTCGGATTCCAACCCGCTGTCAGTGCAGCACGAACGCCGTTGGCAACGATAGCGTTGTTGATCTCCGGTCGGCGGCGTTGTGACGAACCGTTCCCAGATATTGGCATTGGGAACTCTAGCAGAGCCTCGCGCTGCTCGCCGACCTGCCGAAGACAAATCATCATTCCCCGCCACCCATCAGCGGTGCACCATTGTGGTTCCCGTTGCACGGACCACTCATACGACCGTCCATCAACCTCCACGGCGCCGGTTTTATAGCGAGTGTGCAGCATTCAGCGAAGCTATCACAAAACCGGCCTTCTCCTACCATCTCCGGCCTTCATGCGGCGGACGACCCGTCCGCCGCTTCAAAACGAGCGCCGCGCAAACAGGGCGTTTTGGCTCCTTACTAGACGCACGATACCCATACCAGCTTCGATATCGGGATACGGGGGGTCAGTGGCCTACTGTTTAGAGGCTTTCCCGACGTTCCCATGACTGCTTGCCAGCTTCGATATCTGCCGTGCCAGAACCTTCGCGGCAACTGCGTTGGCGCCGACCCGGCCGATTGCCGCGGCAGCGCGATCTACCGTCCCGGCCGTATCAGCCGTGATATCGGCAAGCTCCGACGCAATCTGACGCTGCTGACCGGCACTTTGCAGCGAGCCGGCTAGGAGGAAATCCTGTTCCAGCACTAGCGCACCATGTGCGGCTGCAACGTCTTCGGCTGCGCTGACGTTCTCTGCAATCATCAACGAGCGTTCGCCTATCGAAGCATTGGCAAGCGCCGTACGGGTCGTCAACGTCGACATCTCGGCTGAGATCGCAGCGAAAGGGCCACCTTCGCCGCCAGAACGGGCCGCCTCGATCCGCGCGTTCAGGCTAAGCATTCGGCTTTCCGCGGCAATTTGCGCAATGCTGGCGCTTATAGCCGCTACACCGTCCACGGATTGTGCGAGATGTTCGATAATCGGCTTCCTTGTTGCGAGATGCGTCCGAGCCTCGGCGAGTGCCGCCACTTGGCGACGCACGCTCTCTTCGGCCTCGTTGGCCGCAGTTTGGAGGGCGCAGGCCAACGACGCGATCCGCGTCGCATGCTCCGTCACCCCGCGGATCATCGCGGTAGCGTTCTCGGCCTCGGACGCGACGCAGCCCGCAATGTCGAGCAACCTTGTCGCGATGTTACACAACTGTTTTTCGTTTTCCGGCATGTCCGTCCGCACCTTGGCGCTGGCGGCCTAAGCTCGCTCTCGAACCGCGGCAAGCATGGTCCCGGACAGTATCTCATAGGCTGCAGACCAGGCCTCTTCGGTATCGCCATCGAACGCCGTTCCAAGTCCAACTCGTAGCGTCTCTATCAGCGCCGATCCAACAGCGGCATAATGGGACTCCTTGGCACCATAATCGATGTGCCGAATAGCGAGTTCGCGGGCGATCGGCACGATGGTGTCGAGCCGGTCCAGCGCATCAACCACTGTGGCCAAGGTCAAGAAGAGCTTGCGGCCTTGCTCCGTCATGTCGTTCCGGAACAGCACACGGGTATCAGGCGATAACTCGAACAGACGTCGGTAGAATTCGGCAGCCGCTTCGTTGGTGAGCGGAACGACAGCAGCAAAGCTGTCTTGGACGAGTTCGATCTGGCTTGCTGAGAGCATACCGTCGGTTATGCCGACAAACCTGCAACGGATTGATTAACGCTGCGGTCAGCATATCGCATACTTACGAACTGTACGAGGCGGACGCACCGTCCGTTGTAGCTCGAAGAAGACCTTGGAGATCAGCCGTTCTGATAGGCACTGTGGCGGACGATACCCCTTGTTTACTGTCGTTCCGTTGCGAACGTTGAGCGACAAGTCCATGATCAAGCCATGAGGTTTACAATCAAGGCATTGGCCGTCGCGGCAGTAGTGGTTGCAGCAAGCGTCGGGGCATCTCAAATGGCCGGTCTGGAGGCGCGTCAAGTGGAAACCGTCTATATGTTTAAAGGTACGCAAGGCGCGATGGCTTACACTATCGATCAAACGGGAAGAAACCTGCCGGAGCAGTATGCACCGTGGAGCTTTCTTAAACCCGTTTCAACAAAAGGTCCTACTTTCCAAGCGGGGGCGGACAAGGCTGCCTTAGCCGAAGTTGAAGCCAAAGGTTTTTCAGTTTCTGTCTACACGATTACGTCTGAGCCAACCATCACAGTTCCAGAACGATGATGAAGTAACTCCAAGCGAACCGCATTTTAAAACAGAGCAACAGGTTGTCACAAGCCACTCACGTTCACGCGGCGGACTCTCCGTCCGCCTTCGCCGGCTTGAACTGCCGGTCCGATCATCGACGATACCCACGATCTCGAGGATCATACCCCTGCGTCCGCTGGCAACCCCATTGCCGCAGTTGCATCTGCTATGCGAACTTGCAGCATGATCGAGCGCGAGGAAAAGGTTTTCATATCCGCTGACGGGCTTGGGCGCGTCGCGATTGTCAGACGCCGCGACGGGCATTTCTGCCTTTACTCATGGTGGCGTTTCTCCGTCGAAGCTCAGCGACAGATGGGTTTTCATGCCCCAACGGAGTTTTGCTGGTCAACGGATTTCGACGCCGCGCTCTACTACGACGCTTCGCACGATGTCGAAACACCGCCAGTTTCCGGCATATTCGGATGCCTTGAGGATGCGGAGGCTGAGGTTCGACGCATGCTAAACTGCAATAGCTTCTAACCACTGATCATAGACATGCCAACGGCGGACACCCCGTCCGGCGATTGAACCGAAATGCAACGCTATTGAAGCGTCAGATACCCACTCTAGGAGCCGTCGACGCACTGATCAATTGTGGCGCTGTTGACCGCCACTAAGCTGCTCATGGACGCCCAGAAGAGCCGTACGGGCGAACTCTAAGGCTGCTGGCCGACCATGGTCCCGCTCCCAGCAGACGATCGCTGCTCTGATCAGCGCCGCACCACCATCCTGCCCTAGAAGCTGCTGCGCGATGTCCGCCAATGTCAGGCTTCGACTGGCGATCAGTTCGTCACGTTCGAGCTCTTGCTCCGACGGGGAAGCGAAGCTTCCGACTATCGTACGCGGTGAAGCCATGCATGCACGTTAAGGCATCAGAACGAGATGCAAATCGTACCATCGTATGACGCGGCGCCGCCGTCGGCACCGACCGCGCTCGCGGTGTCTCCCTCGCGCGTTGTAAGCCTTATTGAGCAGATAGGCCCACTCCGCCAAACCGCGCCGGTAGCAAAGATTTGCCCCGCACGTTGTGACTTAATCGGCTCGTCTGCCGCCACGGTCCAATTCGCCGCAAACCCCCATTAATGCCGTGCGCGCGAGTATCGAAGCGGCTTCCTTGCCATATTGGCGATCCCAACAAAGTAGTGCCGCTTGAATGCAACCAGCGCCAACGTCGGAACCCAGCAATTCCTCCGCAACGTCCGCTACAGTCTTGCTCCGATCGTCAATACGGCGTTGCCGTTCGGCCTCTCGATATTCCACAGACACGTTGAATAAGCCTTTTCAGATTGGGCTCTGCTAATGCCGACAAAGTATCGACTCAACCGGATATTGCTGTAGCGCCGTTGTGCTCTTGTGCTACCGCTCCCAGATTGGGACGATCCGCTATATCCCGAGGCGGAGGCGCGCTCCGCAATCCCGCCTTCAACCCCGCATAAATCCGTGAATTCAAAATTACTGCGTGCGCCTGATACCCGCTACGCCGCTCGGCGGCGGTTTGCTGTGTTAGTTGCAATCCGACCCCGGGCCGCCAAACGTTCCAAGCTCGACTACCGATCGCTTACAAGGTGTACGAAAAACAGGTGATTCCGCACGGCGATAAGGAGCCATTCACCGCTGAGAGACCGTGCCAATTAGCTAGCATTACAGCCGATCAGGAGCGTGGGAGTTTTGTTAAAACGAACGGCCAACGAGACGGTCGCGGCATTCCCATTGGGATCGAAGCGGGACGGGGCGGGACTGGTTTGAAGCTTTGAACGATATAAACGAGGGGAAGAGGATATGACGACGATGAATGAACCCGCCGTATCGCGGCGATCCGGTGGTCGGACGATCTGGTCTGTGTTGGCGGTCAGCTTGATGGCAGGCTGTTCGGGCGGTGGTTCCATGACTGGATCGGTGTCGAGTGCGCCCGTTGCAACGCCGACGCCCGCCCCGACACCGACACCGACACCGACACCGACACCGACACCGACACCGACACCGACACCGACACCGACACCGACACCGACACCGACACCGACACCGACACCGACACCCTCACCAACCCCGACGCAGTCCGCTGTTCAGTTCGCGGCGCAGATGACGCCGGGCTGGAACCTCGGCAACACACTAGAAGCGATCGGTAGCACCGCCGCGCCCGCCACGACCTCGCAAGAGACCGCATGGGGCAATCCCGCCGCGTCGCGGGCGCTGATGAACGGTATCGCCGCGGCGGGCTTCAGGAGCATCCGCATCCCGGTTTCGTGGAAGCAATACGCCGACGCCAACGATCGCATCGGATCGGCGTGGATGGACCGTGTTGCACAGGTGGTCGATCAGGCGCGTTCTGCCGGCCTGACCGTAATGATCAACGTACATTGGGATGGCGGTTGGCTGCAGCCGACCTACGCCGATCAAGCGGCGGGCAACGCCCGTCTGAAGACCTTCTGGACACAGATCGCCACACGCTTCCGCGACTATAACGATCGTCTGCTCTTCGCCGGCACGAACGAGGTAATGGTGACGGGCAACTACAACGCGCCATCCGCAGAGAATTGCGCGGTCCAGAACGGCTTCAACAAGGTGTTTGTCGATTCCGTCCGCGCTACCGGCGGAGGCAACGCCAGTCGCTACCTTGTGGTCCAGAGCTACAACACGAACATCGACCACGCCGTGTCTTGCAACGCGACGTTGCCCGCTGACACGGTGGCAAACCGAATGATGATGGAGGTCCATTACTACGACCCTTATGATTTCAGCCTGAACGAAAAGAGCGCGATCTGGCAATGGGGCGCAGGTGCGACGGACCCCAACGCGACGCAATCGTGGGCGAACGAGCAATACGTCGACAACACGTTCCAGAAAATGAAGGTCAACTTCGTCGACAAGAACATTCCCGTGATCCTTGGGGAATACAGCGCAATATCGAAGACCGAGTATGATCCCAGCGCGAAGTACCGCACCGAATGGGACCGGTACGTCACCAAATCCGCGGTTCAGCATGGAATGGTGCCGATGTATTGGGACAACGGACCGACCGGCAACCATACGTCCGGTCTATTCAATCGGAGCACGGGGCAAGGGGTCCATACCGATACGATCACCGCCATCGTCAACGCGGCGAAGTAGCCACCTCCGGCCCGGACGGCGATACATAGCTGTCCGGGCCGGCAACCGACATCATGGCGGCGTTACAAAAACGGGTACGCATATAGATTTAGCCGATCAACGTTGGCCGCTACGGTCGAGCCAGTTGAACCGCGTTGGCCGCGATCGTCCCGTTTGGGATCCAGACCGTCCGAAAACGGCGCTTCTGATTCCACGTCGCGCCGTGAAGGTGTAGCCTTCGGCCATGGCATACATCGAAGGTCATGCCCGGAACCAGACGCTGCTGCTGCCGGCGTCGGTCGAGGACTATGTGGCGGCGGACAACCCGGTGCGGTTCATCGATGCCTTCGTCGACGACCTCGATCTGGGGAGCGCGGGTTTTCAGCGGACGCAGCCGAGGGCGACGGGGCGGCCCGGTTACGATCCGGCCGATATGCTCAAGCTCTACCTGTACGGTTATCTCAACCGCGTGCGGTCTAGCCGGCGCCTGGCAGCGGAGGCGAGCCGCAATCTCGAACTGATCTGGTTGCTGCGCGGGGTTCGGCCCGACTTTCGGACCATCGCCGACTTCCGGCGCGACAACCGGGCCGCATTCAAGGCGGTGTTCCGCGCCTTAGTGATGCTGTGCCGCAAGCTGGACCTGTTCGGTCGTGAGTTGCTGGCGGTGGACGGCACGCGGCTGAAGGCGGTGAACGGTCGGGCGCGCAACTTCAGCCGCGAGCGGTTGGCGACCTATCTCGCCTCGGCCGATGCACGACTGGAGCGCTATCTGGCCGAACTGGACCAGATCGACCGTGGCGAGGATGCTGCCGGCACCGGCCGCGCTGAGGCGCTGGCGACCAAGATCGCCAAATTGCGCAAGCAGCGTCAGGCCAGCGCAGCGCTCATGGACCAGCTGGAGGAAAGTGGCGAAGGGCAAATATCGCTCACCGATCCCGATGCCCGCGCAATGGTCGCTCATGGCAAGGTGACCATCGGCTACAACGCGCAGGTAGCGGTCGATGCGAAGCACAGCCTGATCGTCGAGCAGCACGTCACCAATGCCTGCAACGACATGGGGTATCACAAGGGCGAGGATATCGAAGCGTGCGAGGCGGCCGGCATCACGCCCTACATTCCCCGCCCGCACCGCGGCATCAACGTCAGCAACGGCCTCTTTCCCAAGGAGCGGTTCCGGTACGATCCGGCAGCCGACGCCTATCACTGCCCCGGCGGGCAGATACTCGACACCCGCCACAGCTCGATCACCCGCGGGCATGTGACGGTCCAGTATTCCAGCCCCGCCGCCTGTGCCGGCTGCCAGATGAAGTCGCTATGCACCACGGGACGCTGGCGGCGCGTCAACCGCTGGAAGAAAGAACACCTTATCGAACGCATGGCCGAGCGCCTCGAAAAGCGGCCCGACATCCTCGTCATTCGCCGCTCCACGGTCGAACACCCGTTCGGCACGATCAAGCAGTCGATGAACCAGGGTGCCTTCCTGATGCGCGCGCTGGAGAAGGTCCGTGCCGAGTTCAGCCTAACCGCGCTCGCCTACAATATCAGGCGCGCCATCACCCTCATCGGCGTGCCGGGGATGATCCGGGCAGTGCAGGCCTGATCCAGACGGCGATATTCACCGACACGACCCCGAATAGAACCGGCCCACAGCCCATTTGGGCGTCTCTGCGGCGCGGGCGTCGGCAATATCCGATGTTCAGCAGTTCCCTCCGTGAACCTTCTCGCCGAACCGCCTCCCGTCGCGTTTTCGGACGATCTGCATCGAAAAGCGGGAATAGCTCAGCCCCATTGTCTGTGCGACAACGACCTCTTTAGAATGCCTATTTGCTAAAGTGGAGTTTCGAGAATGTCACCGATGCTGCTCGTTGCAATCGTGCTTTGTCTGATAGTTGCCGTTATCGCGGCCAGAAAGAAGTTTCGATAGGCCGGGCCGAACATGAACGGAAGACACCGTCCCGATTGGGATGATCGGGGAGGCGACTTGGTTTCCCGATGGGATCGAATATCGGGAAGGATAGTAAAGCTTCCCCTTCCGGATAGCGGATCATCTTTTATCGACGAACACAGATCGCTCGGTTGGACACATCACGTAGTGGTTCATGGCGTACTTTCCCGTCAGAAGCTGTACCCTGATACACAGCACAGCCATTGGCATCATGTTCGATCCGGGCATTGCCGTATTTCAAGCGCGCGTCCACCTTTTGAAAAGCAGTGACTTCGGCGCTTGGTAGTGCATCATTGCCATAAGACTGTGCAGCGGGCAGCATGTCATTACCGTAGCTTCTGATCTCGCCTTGTTTCTGAGCGCAGGCGGAGAGCGCAATCGCCACTATGATTAGTACGGTTTTGTTCATTCTTAGTCCAAATGGTTGTTGGTCGGAGTGCACGCACTGATGCACCTGTGGAATGAATGGCTCATGACAATGATCCATCGCGGAGTGACAGCCAGGCCGCCACCTTCCCGATAAGGAACGTCTGGTGAGAAGGAAGGCACGTCGATCGCTTCGCTCTTCTCGGCCTCGACGCGAGCGGATTATCTGTTTCGCAAAATCCGTTCTCCTTATATGCTTCTCACATAACGGTCACAAAGCTGTGTTTTTGAGAAAGGAGCGGCGATGGATGCGCCCGACCTCTGGGACGTGATCTCCACCGGAGTGGAGCGTGACGGCGACCTAGCCGCGCGCGAACACCTCGCGGCCGGTCGGCCGATCTACTATTGGGAAGAGAAGACGGCCGAGGGGCTGGCGATCAAGGAATATCCGGACGGACGGCGTGAGCTGGTCCGGCAAGGGTCAGCCGGCGACGAGGTGATCCAGACCCTGTAAAGGACCAGCCTCAACTCTGAGTGTTCGCTGGCCCGAACGGGGCGGGGGGCCATGACGTGCCGCGCGAGCATACCGATCGACGCTACGCGCGCACCATGACGAACCTGCCGGTCGCGATCAACATCGCCGATCGATCGTTCGTGTTCGATAACGGCGGCAAGCGCCACCGCCTTCTCCTCGTGCGGGAGAACGGCCGCACTCGTTTCGAGACGCCCGACATGCCTGCCTGGGCGACGCGCGCGATCCCGGCAGATCTCACGGTTGAACGCCAAAGGGGAGAGCTGCTCGCTGCGACGCGCTCCGGGGCCGGGAAGAGCGGGTCCGATCTCCTGGGTACAGGCGACGCATTTCGAACCTATCAAACTAATTGATAAGTAGATTTACCTCCCGCTCTAACGCCGGAAATGTGAATGGCTTTGACATAAACTTATCGGCTTTCTTGACACTTGCGTTATAACTTCCTGCAAAACCTGACATAGCGATCGTGCGGGTTCTTGGGTTTGCTCGACGCGCATAATCTATCAAGCTTAGTCCATCCGTGGCTCCTGGCATAATAATATCGGTAATGACCAAATCTATCTTCACCATGCTGTCAATGACAGCAATAGCCTCATCCCCGTTGCTAGCCTCGATTACGTTATACTGCAGGTCATTCAGGTAATCACGAAGTATCGATCTTATCGCTTCTTCATCGTCAACCAGCAGGATCGTTGCGCACCTGATACTCATTGGACCGTACTGTTCCAAAATGTTCGTCAACGACACAGAGATCGGCTTATCCGAAACGCTAACCGTTGGCAGGTTGCTAACCTATTAGCTGCGGGCAGTCGCTCGTTCTTTGGGGTTCAAGCGATATTATACGTTACAACGTTCCAAACTGAGACAAAATTGCCACGGTGCTATCAATGCGACGTGGGTCATTGTCATCACAACGTCGTTATCTCGTCTTCGCCGCTCAGAACGGCACTGGGTGCCGCTAGTGGCACGCGAAGATAGAAATGAGACGCGGTGAATCCTGACACTGAAACCTGGCTTGTAACCTTGATCGAGGGCATGCCGCAGATGATCTGGCGGGCTGTCGGACAGGGCACATGGACATGGTCAAGTCCGCAGTGGCAAGACTACACCGGCCAAAGCGAGACGCAGAGTGCCGACGCTGGCTGGCTGGACGTTGTTCATCCCGACGATCGTGACATCGGTCGAACAGCTTGGGCCCAAGCGGAACGGCAGAGCGAGTTTCATGCCGACTTGCGGATCCGCAATACCACGGGAACGTACCGGTGGTTCCAGACCCGTGCACTGCCCATTCGATCCGATGAAGGTGCGATTATCGAGTGGATCGGGACGTCGACCGATGTCGACGATCTCAGGCGCCTTCAAGCCGAGCAGAAGGTTTTGGTGGCGGAGCTACAGCACCGTACGCGCAATCTGATTGCAGTGGTCCATTCGATCGCGGAACAGACAATTCAACGCTCGACGTCACTAGACGATTTCCAGGACCGGTTCGATGATCGCCTGTCGGCGCTCAGCCGGGTTCAAGGTCTGCTATCCCACGCCGAGCACGATCCGATCACGATCGGCCGACTTGTCGAACTCGAGCTTATTGCCTTGGCAGGTCCACGCGGACGAGAACGCGTCACGCTCACTGGCGACGACATCGCTATCAGGAACACAGCTGCGCAGATACTGGCGCTCGCTATCCATGAACTGTCTACGAATGCGCTAAAATATGGCGCTCTGTCATCTTCTCAGGGGCAGCTGTCGGTTTCTTGGTTCGAGTACGAGGACGCCCGTGGTCGATGGTTGTGCGTCAAGTGGTTGGAAACTGGCTTGGCTCTTTCTCAGCAGGGCACGCCTGAGCGCGTCGGCTATGGTCGCGTCTTGATCGAGCAGGCCTTGCCGCAACAGCTTGGTGCAGCAACCGTACTATCGATTGACCGGGATCAGGTTAGCTGCGTCATAGACCTTCCCCTTGAGCATTATGGCACCGAACCCACGAATGACTGACGTTTCTGGAAAGAATCTGAATGGACAATCGGTTCTGCTTGTCGAGGACGATGCCTTGGTCGGGTTGAGCCTGAAGGGAAGCCTGGAGGAGCTTGGCGCTTCCGTTGCCTGGGCAACCCGCCTTGCCAGCGCCTTAGAGGCGGTCCAATCGGGCAGGCCGATCGATATTGCCATCGTCGACATTAATCTCGCTGGTGAGGTCAGTACGCCCGTACTCGACAGGCTGATGGCTATGAATGCATACACTATTATATGCACAGGATATGACGACAGCAATCTCGAGACACGCTTCCTTGAACTGCCGAGGTGCGAAAAACCTTTCACTCGAGCGAAAATAAGAAAATACGTTCTTGAACGTATCTGAAACAAGTTAGCATGCAGGACTAGTTGCGCTTATTTGATCTTAATTGCAAAAATATTTTATTTGCAGCCATATATCCGATATCATTCCAAGTCATATCACCTCTTTGATATATATCATCACGATGCGGAGCGATAATTATATCGGTCCGCGCGGCCAACCCGCCGTTACGTTCGTTGTAACTACGTGAGCGATCTTATCGCTCTGCAAAAGGAGCAACACCATGTCGAACCTCAGCCTACACGATCTGTCCAAGAAAATGGCCAAGCTGGATTTCACGATGATGGGGACTCGCTCGTCGAACGGCACTATGACCGCTCGCCCGATGAGCAATAACGGCGATGTGGAATATCGAGGTGACAGCTACTTCTTCGCCTATGAGGACTCTCGTAAGATCAGTGACCTGCGCGCCGATCCGCATGTCATCCTTAGCTATACCGGTGCCGCGGGCATGCTTGGTGGACCGCCGTTGTTCGTCACCGTTGAGGGAAACGCTGCGCTGATTCAGGACAAGGCTGCCTTCGCCGATCATTGGACGAAAGATCTCGATCGGTACTTTCCTGAGGGCATTGACACATCTGGTATTATAATGATCCGTGTCGATGCGAAAGCTATCCGCTATTGGGATGGTGGCGACGAAGGGAATATCGCTATCTGATTCACGTACGCAAATGTACAAATCGTATTGGACTTCCGCGCTTTGTCGCGGAGGTCCAATCTGCTATTGTACTAGCTATTGCCTAACTAGCGACAACACCGATTTTTTACACCAGCAAAGGCAACTCGACATTAGGCAGTGTCTCTATTGCCGGCTGCGCCAGGTAATAGCCTTGGCAAAGCTTAATCCCGATCTCCTGTAGAACGTCAAGCTCTGCGGCAGTTTCGATCCCTTCTGCGATACATTGTATTCCTAGTGCTTTGGCCATGCTTACGACGCTCGCAACGATCGTCCGACGAGCAGCCGATGCCTCGATCCCACGGATCAACGCCATGTCCAGCTTCAGAATATCCGGCTCCAGTTCCGCAAGAAGGCCGAGCCCGGCGTAACCAGCGCCGAAGTCGTCAATTGCAGTGGTGAAGCCGCGCGCACGATAGGATTCGATAATGCGTCGGACATGCGGAACATCGCACATCCGCTCATCCTCAGTGAACTCGAACATCAGTTTGGCGGGATCGAACCCTACCCGCCGCGCCGCAGCGAGCGACGCCCGAATGCAGGCATTGGGCTCATAAACCGCGTTCGGCATGAAGTTGATCGATAACTTGGCGTTATCGGCAGGCGCAAACAGTCTGCCGGCTAACTCGATCGCCTTTACCCGGCAGGTCTGATCAAACTTGTAGATCATGTCCGGTCCGACAGCAGCCAGCACGGTTCCCGCCGACTGCCCCTCGATCCCGCGTACGAGCGCTTCATAGGCAAAGATCGAGCCGGTACGGATGTCGACAATTGGCTGAAACGCCATGGTGATGTCCATGCCGAGGGGCGCGGCAGTCTTGCAGCCCCGACAGGCATCACTCAACCCGACTGGCTTGGACCGAGCGACGTCTGCCGCAGATATCGGAGAATGTATCATGACCAATCTTCTAGTTTACCCATCGCGTTGCGCGGCAGCGCCGCGCCGAACCGCAAGTGGCGGGGGCGTTCGAGCGCAGGCAACTGGTCCGCTGTATGGCGCTCGATCATCACTGTGAGTTCGTCAGGGTCGATATTGCTGTTCGGTACGATGAAGGCTTTCAGCCGGCCATCGAAGTGCAGCCGAACTGCCGCATCAACGACCCCATCGATTCGGCGCAGCACGTCGGCCACGCGGGCGGGCCAGACATTATGGCCGCCAACCTGGACCGCACCATCGCGCCGCCTGGTCGGCCGCAGACTGCGTTCTCCGATCCGCTCGACATGATCGGGCAGCGCATGATGACGTCCGTCATGGTCAGTCAGTTGCCAGTCATCGTCTCCATCCGGCGTGAGCTGCCATCGTGGCAGCAATGCGTAAGCGGAGCCGGGAAGTTCGCGCATTGCGATACCACCGGTCTCGGACGAACCATAAATATCGAACATCCGTTTTAGGCCGGACTCGATCAGCGCGGCTGCTACATGGTCGTCGAGCGGACCGGCCGAACTGATACCCACCACGTCGTCGGGGAAAGCGCGGGTCAGCCGTGACAGCGTCCGCCACTGATCGGGCACAGCCACGACAAGGTCCCCGCTGGCGAGTTCCAGGGGCGCACCAAGCGCCCGCACCACGACGGGTATGTCGACTAACGCGGGCAGTAGAGCCGTCCAAATGATCCCATACAAATGATGGGCCGGCACCAGCGCGACGACGCGTCGTTGGTCGGCAATCTGCGTGGCGAGGAATTGCGCCTCCTCGATCAGCTCTGCCACGGCGTGCCGACAAACTGACGGGGTCCCAGTCGAACCGGAGGTTTGCACCGTCAAGCGAGACCGGCCCAATATGTGGCTCTGCATGATCCAGTCGATCCAAGCCCCGACCCGGTCCGGCGAGACTTGGCCCAGCGCGCTGTCATCGAGATCGAATGTCTCGGCCAGTGCGCCGAGTGCGCCAAGTTGTTCGAGGGAATCCAATCCCAACCCGTCATCACCGATCGGCATGGCTTCGGGCCAATCTTGCAGCGCAATCAGCGGCGCGTCGACCGGGCGCAGTCGCTTCACCTCTGCTGCTACCACTGCACAAGCGATGCGGTGAACAGCGAGACGGGGCAGGCCGGCGCTCATGCGGCTCGAGCAGAAGAATGACAGACTTGGTTCCGCCCGGCACGCTTTGCCGCATAAAGGCGCTCGTCCGCCAGTGTGATCAGCGCATCAATCGACCCACCGACCTCATCAAACGTGGCGCAGCCCAGACTTGCGGTCACCCGTAGCGGTCCGGTCGGGACCTGAATTTCCAGATCAGCGATTGCGGCACGCATCTCTTCCGCCAGCCCCAGCGCCTGGATTTGATCGTACCGTGGAAGCAAGGCGCCGAACTCCTCACCGCCTAATCGAGCGAAGATACAGCGGGGCGGCAGCAGAGCGGCACACGCCTCGGCAACGCGGCATAGCACTGCATCGCCGACCGGATGGCCGTGCGTGTCGTTGATCGCCTTGAAATAATCGAGATCCAGAACGACCAGCGACAGCGATTGCCGCAACTCGCGCCATTGCCCCTGCTCGCGTTCCATAACCTGGCTAAAATGCCGACGGTTGGACGCACCGGTCAGATGATCACAGGTTAGAAGGCGGCGCATGTCATCAACCGCTTCTTGGCGTCGGGGTACGTCGCGCAAGATGATCGAGAAGCCGGAAGGGGACGGCGCATCGTAGTCGAAACGCGCAACCACAAGGCGCTGGCACCAGTAGCGTTCACCGTTCGAACGCTGCTGCCAACCTTCCTGCAGGTGCCAGCCATCGCGCTCAGCGATCTTCACCTGCTCTTCTACCCGCAGGTCGCCACCCGATTGATCACCTTCAAGCACGTCGGCCAGATTGCGCCCAATCGCACTGACACTCTCATAGCCGGTCTGTCGCGTGAAACAGGCATTGGCCGACGTAATCCGGCTATCCGCGCCGATGGCAAGCGCGGCGTATTCATCGACGTCATCCAGCAGCGTCGCGAACCAGGTATCCGCCTGGCGCAGGCGTTCTTCCTGCACCACTTGCTGGCTGATATCAGACAGCGTCACCATCAGGCGATCTGGGGCAAGTTTGACCACCGTGCACGCCAGCACTTTGGGTGCCTGCGCACGTCGGCCCGGCCCCAGATCGACGAAGATTCTATGGCCGTCACAGACGCGCCCGGTTGGGGCCGTATGAGCTGCGGCGATGCTTCGCAATTCAGGGGCGTGCTGTTCCATCGCGGCGAACAGGTTGCTGGCATCGCGCGCACCTGCCAGCGGCAGCAGATGCTGCATGGCATGCGGGTTCATCAGGGCGATATCGCCGGCGGCATCACATTCGATGAGGCCGACCGGACAGGCATAGAGGAATTCGAGAAGCTGCTCCTCGCTCGACTTATCGTTCATGGCCGTGGCCCTATCGCTCGATCAGAATAAATCGGCAGGTCGCACCGTCCGCGGCCAGCAGCCGCAGCCGAACCTTGGTCGGACGCATCCGCAAGGTCAGCACGTACGGAATGATAGCATCGATATCCGGCTCGTCCTCGAAGCGCTGCGCGACCATGAAATTGTTCATGCACTGCGCGACTGCGTCGAAGAATGGCACGCCCATGACCGTAAAGGGGTCTAGGCCCGACATCCGTGCCTCGGTCGCGTTGTAAATCTGCACAGTCGTATCCGGGCCGAACCCGACAACGCCAAAGGGCAGTGCATCCCGCTGCTCGACGCTCATCGCTTCCAGGGCATCCCGGGAAACGCCTTCAAAACTTTCTGCTGACATCGACACGCCGACCTCCATCTGAAAGTCGGATACGGGGTTTCCGTTAAACTCCACCTAAGACGATGTTCACAAGTAGCGGTCGTCATATCGAAGTGTCGCGAATATCCTACAGACCGTGTGAAAAGGCGTGAGCAGGCTGTAGCGCACTGCGATACCCTCCGTTGAACGGTTCTTCAGCCGGAGATGCCCCGGGTTACGTCCCAGGGTCGTTTTGATGCCGGGAGAAGCGGCTCGGCTGACGTTCGGTACGACATTCAGGGGCCGGACGGGGGGTATTATGCCCTTGCCGCGGCGACCAGGCCCGGTACCCCGACCAGGGTGATGGCCCGTCTGATGTTGTAGGCGAGCGCGGTGAGACTGAACTCGCCGCGAACGTTCTGCAGCCGGCGCATGAGAAACGCACCCTGGCCCATCCATTGTTTGATGGTGCCGAACGGGTGCTCGACACTGTTTCGCCGTTCGTCGAGTACGCCAGGCCGAAGTGCGAGCCGCGCCGCCATGCGGTCGAGCACCGCCTCGTTCTCCAGGCGAGAGACACGGCGAAAAGTCCGGGTGCAGTGAGGTTTCATCTCGCAAGCCTTGCAGGCAGCGCGGTTGGTGTAGTCGACCTTCACATTGTCGCGCGACTTGCCGAAATGCCGTGGCGAGAGCACCGCTCCGGCCGGGCAGACGAAGACGTCCCGGTCGGCTTGGTAGCCGAACACCTCCTTGCTGAAGAAGCCGTCACGCACGGCGGGGCCGCGGATCGGCTTGGGGACATAAGCGGTGACACCGGCTGCTTCGCAGGCCTCAATGTCTTCGATCTTGAAATAGCCGCGGTCGGCAACTGCCTCGATCCGGTTGACGCCGAGCGCCTCCATAGCCGCTGTCGCGGTCTGGGCGAGCAGGCCCAAGTCGAGGACCTGGTTGCTCACGGCCTGCTCGGCGATCAGCTTGTGCTTCACGTCGACGGCGAGCTGGATGTTGTAGCCAACCCCGACCTTGGTCATGCGTGCCATCGCGCGGGCATCAGGGTCTGTGAGCGAAATCTGCTCGGTGCCTGTGCGCTCCAGTTCGGCGAGGAGCGCCTTCTGCCGGTCGCGCTTACTCTGGATGGCTGCGATTTTCTCAGCCAGCTTCTCGCCACCCCGACTGGAACCGGCACTCGGCGTGTGATCGTCGTCGGCGTCTCCCTCATCAAGCCGTTTCATATAACCGGCGAGCTTCTCGTCGGCTTCCTGAATGAACTTGACGAGCGAAGTACGGGTAAAGTTGCGGTCCTTGTTATTGACCGCCTTGATGCGCGTGCCGTCCACCGCGATGAGCTCGCGGCCGAACAGGTCGAGTTGGCGGCACATCACCACGAACTCCCGAAACACTTCCTTGAAGGCGGTGCGGTTGTCGCGGCGGAAATCAGCGATGGTCTTGAAGTCCGGCTTCAGGTGCCGCAGCAGCCAGATCACCTCGATATTGCGGTGGGTCTCGACTTCCAGGCGTCGGCTCGAACGAACGCGGTTCAGGTACCCGTAGATGTACAGCTTGAGCAGATCGGCCGGATCGTAGCCTGGGCGTCCCGTCGCCTTCGGCTGCACCCGGACGAACCCGGCCGTGCCAAGGTCGAGCCCGTCGACAAAGGCCTCAATAAACCGGACCGGATTGTCCGACCCAACATAATCATCCACCGCCTCGGGCAGCAGCAGGAGCTGCGAGCGGTCCGTTCCAGCCAGATGCGCCATGGCAGAAACATACCATACGCCGAGATCCACGGGAATCCTCAGACGAGGTTTCCACACAGTCTGCCTAAGTTTCGAACGTATCGTATGTACCTACTTTTGCGACACCAAACGCGTTTGGAGGCTCGCATCGGACGCGACCACGCCGTCTCGAATGGGATCCAGACCGTCCGAAAACGGTGTTGCGGATTCCACGGTGTGCCGGGACGGTGTAGTCTTGGGGCATGGCATACATCGAAGGTCATGCCCGGAACCAGGCGCTGCTGCTGCCGGCCTCGGTCGAGGACTATGTGGCGGCGGACAACCCGGTGCGGTTCATCGACGCCTTCGTCGACGACCTCGATCTGGGTAGCGCGGGTTTTCAGCGGACGCAGCCGAAGGCAACCGGGCGGCCGGGTTACGATCCGGTCGATATGCTGAAGCTGTATCTGTACGGCTATCTGAACCGCGTGCGGTCAAGCCGGCGCCTGGCGGCGGAGGCAGGCCGCAATCTCGAGCTGATCTGGCTGTTGCGCGGGGTGCATCCAGACTTTCGGACCATCGCTGACTTCCGGTGCGACAACCGGGCCGCGTTCAAGGCGGTGTTCCGCGCATTCGTGATGCTGTGCCGCAAGCTCGACCTGTTCGGGCGAGAGTTGCTGGCGGTGGACGGCACGCGGCTCAAGGCGGTGAACGGTCGGGCACGCAACTTCAGCCGCGAGCGGTTGGCGACCTATCTCGCCTCGGCCGATGCACGACTGGAGCGCTATCTGGCTGAACTGGACCAGATCGACCGCGGTGAGGATGCTGCCGGCACCGGCCGCGCTGAGGCGCTGGCGACCAAGATCGCCAGATTGCGCGAGCAGCGTCAGGCCAGCGCAGCGCTCATGGGCCAGCTGGAGGAAAGCGGCGAAGGACAGATTTCGCTCACCGATCCCGATGCACGCGCGATGGTCGCCCATGGCAAGGTGACCATCGGCTACAATGCGCAGGTGGCAGTCGATGCGAAGCACAGCCTGATCGTCGAGCAGCATGTCATCAACGCCTGCAACGACATGGGTCAGCTGGCACCCACCGCCAGCGCGGCGATGGAGGTGCTGGGGGTCGAGCGGATCGATGCCGTGGCGGACAATGGGCTACCACAAGGGCGAAGACATCGAGGCCTGCGAGGCGACCGGCATCACGCCGTACATTCCGCGGCCGCACCGGGGCGTCAACGTCAGCAACGGCCTCTTTCCCAAGGAGCGGTTTCGTTACGATCCGGCAGCCGACGCCTATCACTGTCCCGGCGGGCAGATACTCGATACCCGCCACAGCTCGATCACCCGCGGGCATGTGACGGTCCAGTATTCCAGCCCTGCCGCCTGCGCCGAGTGCCAGATGAAGCCGCTATGCACCACGGGACGCTGGCGACGCGTCAACCGCTGGGAGAAAGAACACCTCATCGAGCGCATGGCCGAGCGCCTCGCGAAGCGGCCAGACCTCCTTATCATCCGGCGTTCCACGGTCGAACACCCGTTCGGCACAATCAAGCAGTCGATGAACCAGGGCGCGTTCCTGATGCGCGGGCTGGAGAAGGTGCGCGCCGAGTTCAGCCTGACGGCATTCGCCTACAATCTCAGACGGGCCATCACCCTCATCGGCGTACCGGGGCTGATCCGAGCGGTGCAGGCCTGATCCGCGCCGCCATATCCGCCGTTAAAACGCCCAGTATGACGTTCCGACAACCCTCCGCGGCCTCACCATCGAATCAAGGGCAAGACCGACCCTCCCGCCATTTCTCGCCTCGGCCCTCATCCAAGACCTAACAGCAGATGAGTTTTCAGACGGTCTGGTTCCCAATTGGGAAAGGGCTAGGTAGATTTGAATCTAATAAACAAGGTCGACCGCATGGGTGTTGATGCATCCTCGCCGCAGACCGAGCGTTGGTTTCCGTCAACAAGGAGGCATTATGTTCGAGAAGCTGCGTATCAAGGAGCACATGGAAGTCGCCGGGTCGGACGGCGAGCATGTTGGCACCGTCGACAAGGTCGAGGGCGAGACGATCAAGCTGACCAAGACCGACGCCGCTGATCACCAGCATCACACGCTTCCGTTCGATATGGTGGACCGGGTCGAGGACAATCGCATCTATCTGAAGGTGACCAAGGCCGAAGCCCAGGCCGCCAAGGCCTGATGGTAAAGCGGGGATCCGCCATGTGCGGGCCCCGCCTCTGCCTCAAACCTGTAGAGGAGCGTGACGATGCAACAGATGAAGCCTGAAATGAAGGCGTGCCTGGACGCTTGCCAGTCGTGTCACGTGACCTGCCTATCGATGGTGATGAACCATTGTCTGGAAGCCGGGGATGCTCATGTTGCGCCAGCGCACGTGAAAATCATGCTGGATTGCGTCCAGATTTGCGCGACTTCCGTCGACTTCATGGCTCGTGGCTCGGAGCATCATCGCCACATCTGCCGTGAGTGCGCCGAGATATGCCGAGCCTGCGCTGCCAGCTGCGAAAAGCTGGATGGTATGGAGGACTGTGTTGCGGCCTGCCTCCGGTGTGCGGAAGCATGCGAGAAGATGGCCGCATAGTAGGTCAATCGGGCCAGCTGTCTTCCATGAAGATGTCTAGTATCTGTCCATGATGTCGGTGGTGTAACAAGGATTGACACAGAGCGTCACGCGGGGAACGGGGCGACATGGCTATCCGACAGACCCGCAACGTGTCGCTCACTCCCGAACTTGATGCCTATATCGATGCGCGTGTGAGCGCAGGCGATTACAACAGTGCCAGCGAGGTAGTGCGAGCCGCCGTGCGCCTCCTGCGCGGGCAAGAGCCGCTGCCCCCAGTCACCTCCCCCGTCATCCAGCACCAGGCAATCTGATCGTGTCCAATATCGCCAAGCACCAATCGGCGCTCGCGCGCGCCGTCCTCACCAGCGCTACCGACTTCGCGATCGTCACGACCGATCTTGCAGGGCTCATCACCAGCTGGAATCCCGGCGCCGAGGCCCTGTTGGGCTGGTCAGAAGAAGAAATGCTGGGCAGCCCCGCTGATCGGTTTTTCACGCCGGAGGACCGGGCCATCGATCGCTGCGAACTGGAGATGACGCGCGCCCGCGAGACGGGGCGCAGCGAGGACGAGCGCTGGCACATGAAGAAGGACGGCTCGCGCCTTTGGGCGTCCGGGCTGATGATGCGTTTCGAGGATGAGGACACCGGTCAACATATCGGTTACCTGAAGATCCTGCGTGACCGCACGCCCCAACATCAGGCCAACGAGATGATGCGGGAGAGCGAGCGTCAGTATCGTACGCTGACTGAGGCGTTGCCCGGCCTCGTTTTCACTACGGCGCCGGGGGGCGGCAACATCTACGTAAACGAGAACTATCAGCAGTTCGTCGGTAAATCCTTTGACGATCTGATGGGGCAAGGTTGGGTTCGCTCCCTCCACCCTGACGATGTGGCGCAGGTGAAAGAAGAGTGGGGCCATTCGGTCGCAACCGAGGAGACCTACGCGGCCAATATGCGCTTTCGGCGCCACGACGGTGCCTATCGCCTGTTTAGCTGCCGCGCGATCCCAGAGCGTGACGATGCCGGCCGGATCATGCGGTGGATCGGCACCTGCATTGACATCGAAGATCAACGTCTGGCGGAAAGCCGACTTGCCTACGAGAAGGGCCTGCTCGACGCCGTGGTCAGCCAGGCGCCGATCGGCATTTCAATCGCGCCGGCGTCATCGGACCGTAAGGCAATCATCAACGACCGGCTGCGGGCAATCCTGGGCCATGGTACCGAGGGCGAGGGTATCGACCGGTACGCCGGCTATGGCGCGATCAAGGCGGACGATAGCCCTTACATCCCCGAGGATTATCCCACGGTCCGTGCCCTCACGACCGGGGAACGCATCGACCGTGAGTTGATGCGATACCGCGTCGCCGCAGGCGGCGACTATCCTGCCGGATCGGTACGCCGACTGGAGGTAAGCAGCGGGCCGGTGCTGGCTGCCGACGAGAGCATCGTGGCCGCCGTAACCGTCGTCCAGGACATCGAGGACGCTTTGATGGCAGCCGAGGCCATACAGGGGATGGAAACGGAGCGGGAGCGCAATCGTGCCGACCTCCAATTGGCCATCAATGCCGGCAAGCTCGGCACCTTCTCGATCAGCCTGCCCGACCGGGTGCTGACCACCTCCCCCCAGTGCCGGGAAAACTATGGGCGCAACCCCGATCACCCGATGAGCTATGAGGAGCAGTGTGCCGCCATCCACCCGGATGATCGCGAGGATCGGTTGCGGGCGATCCAGCGCAGCATCGATACCGGGCATGATTACGACCTCGCCTTTCGCGTTTTCTGGCCGGACGACACCGAACATTGGATTCACTCGCGTGGCCGGATCATCCGCGACGATGCGGGCATTCCGATCGCGCTGGCAGGCGTAAGCGCCAATGTCACCGCAGAGAAAACGCAGGAGGTGGCGCTCCACCGCCTGAACCTAGAACTGGAACATGCGGTCGATCGCCGCACCGGCGAGCTGCTGGCCAAGAATGAAGAACTGGTCGCCCAGATCGCGGTTCGCGAACAGGCGGAAAATGCGCTGCGCCAGGCTCAAAAAATGGAAGCGGTCGGGCAGCTGACGGGCGGGGTTGCGCACGACTTCAACAATCTACTGACGATCATCAAATCGTCGGTCGAGTTGC
>NZ_JAKRET010000012.1 GCF_022664395.1 Sphingomonas lacusdianchii
CATGATCTCCACCTCACGCAGCTTGCCGATGATCTCCTCCGGCTTGTGCTTCTTCGCTGGCATTCGTCGTCCCTTCCTTGATCCAGACTGTCATAGTCGATGGACCACTCAGAAGGGGGCAGCTCAATGCCGAGACGCTCACGATGACGGCGCGGGCATTCCCTACCTCCGGTTCGATTCAGAGGCTATCGAGGCATTCCTCGGCTATCGCGGCTGGTTAGAGCCGACTATCCGTAGTGACGAGTTGCCGTCCGCATTGACGGAACACCTGAGCAAATACCGCGGGCTGGTGGCGCGGCTTGCGCTTATCTGCCACCTTGCGAGCGGGGGAGTAGGCCCCGTGCCGGCCACCGCTGTCACTATGGCCTTGCAGTGGGCTAGATACTTGGAGGCTCACGCAAGGCGAGCCTATGGGTCGCTAATGGTCGATAGCGGAGAGTCTGCTCGCACAATTTGGAGGAGGATCGAGAAGGGCGACCTCCGCGACGGGTTCACGGAACGTGATATCTATGGCCGCGGGTGGGCCAACCTGCACAAGGGGTCACGTCTTTCGGATGGCCTGAAGCTGCTTGTGGAATGTGACTGGCTGGCGGTTCACACCCGGCAAACGGGCGGGCGACCAAGCGTGGTCTACAATATCAATCCCAAGGCTCTCGGAAGGCTGGCAGGAGCCGCCTAGCCCGTGTCAGGGTGTTTGCGTTCGCAGCGTCTCAATGCAATTCGGGACACATGTATCTGCATGTTGAAGCATGCAGATACATGTCCGGCTCCCCTATGACGACCCTGATGGGGTGGCTACCTCGCCGATGGGGTCGCTTTACACAAGTCGCGCCAAGCCGCAGTCGTTCATAACGAGGCGCCTGCGGCTCTGCGGTTCGGCGCCTCTTAAAAGAGTCGTGAGAGAGAACGCCCAGAGGATAGGGTATAATAGACGCCCAGCAGTGGCTCAGGCTGTCTGCATCACTTCTCCCGATCGCTCGGTCCACGTTCGGCCCCGCAGCTTTTGCGCTAACGAATCTGGCCTGAGATGGGTGTAGCGGAAGAGCATTCTAGGGTCACGATGACCAGAGATGATGGCCACCTCCGGCACAGATAGCCCCAACTCAAAGAATCGCGAAACCGCTTCGTGCCGCAAATCATGAAAATGCAGATCGGATAGCCCCGACCGTCTCACCGCCCGCCCCCAAGCCAGTTTCAAAGCATTTGCGGTGATATTAAAGACGGGGCCAGCCGACGCGATCTGCACCTGAAGGACTGAAATCGCTCCGTCGCTGAGGGGAACCGTTCGCGGTCGCCCTGTTTTCGTGTGCGGTAGATAAATCATGCGCTTGGTGAGGTCGATATTCTCCCATCGCATGTTAATGATCTCGCCTCGACGCATCGCGGTCTCTATCGCGAATTGGACGATAAGCGGTAGCTGTGGGTTCTTGCACTCCGAGACAGCCTTCATCAACCGCCCGTACTCGCCGGGACCAAGCCGACGGTTACGCGCGTTGTTCAGCCTAGGTTGCCGCACGTCTTTCACCGGATTCGACGCGAGTCGATAGCCCCATTCCTTCTGTGCGACATCTAAGGCATGCTGGATCAGCCCCAATTCTCTTCGGACGGTGCCGGCCTTGACGTGGCGCAGCCGCTGGTCGCGATACAAAGCAATGTGAGCCGAGGACAGCTCTGCCAAGCTGACGTTCCCAATTGGATCACGTTGAAGCTTTCTCAGACGCTGCCGCTCGGTCGCTTCGCTGAGCTTGGTAGGCGTGACCTCATCAAGGTAACGGTCAATAAGCATGCTAAGGGTCAAGCATTCTAGCTGACGCCTCGGCGTCGCTGGTTCGTTACCTTCGATCCGCGCTTCCTCCATGACCGCCCAGGCCTTCGCATCGCTTTTAGTCGCGAATGTCTGACTTTGCGCAGGATGGCCCTTTCGACGGATTTGCACCGACCATCGCTGTCCGCGCTTTGTGATCGTCGCCACTTCTCACCTCGTGCTTCAAAATTGCTCCACGAGCGACGGCCGAGGCTGATTCAGGCGCTTGTCTCACCAGCGGTAGAGACAAAAAATGCCAGCAATCCGAGTAGGATGCTGGCATTTTTAAATGGTGGGCGCGGCAAGGATTGAACTTGCGACCCCTGCGATGTCAACACAGTGCTCTACCACTGAGCTACGCGCCCGGCGCTCTATCTGTTGCCGGAGAGAGCGAAACCGGAGTGGCGCTGTTAGCGGCGCGATTGCCGCCTGACAAGCGCTTAGTTGCTGGTCGGCACTCTTTCTTCCGCGAACAGCCGATCGACCTCCGCCACCAGCTCGCGCAGGTGGAACGGCTTGGACAGGATGCGGGCATGCGGCACCTGTCGCCCGGCCTTCAGCGTCACCGCGGCGAAGCCGGTGATGAACATGACGCGCAGGTCGGGCACCATCTCGCCGGCGCGCTGCGCCAGTTCGATGCCGTCCATTTCGGGCATGACGATATCGGTCAGCAACAGGTCGAACGATTCGGTCCGCAGCAGCGGGATCGCCGCCGTGCCGCGATCGACCGCGCTGACCCCATAGCCGGCACGTTCCAGCGCGCGGGTAAGATACTCGCGCATCACCTGGTCGTCTTCGGCCAGCAAAATCCTGTACATCCCAACCCCTTCGACCCGAGCCGCTACATTATGCCCGGCCGGGTTAAGATTTTCCAGCGATATGCTCGACAAGTGCGGCGGACCGTGATCCTCTACGGGACATGATCCCCGCCCCTTCCCCGTCCTTCCGCCGCATCGGCCCGGCCGATCCGGTGTCGCCGGTGGTGGTGTCGGTGCCGCATGCCGGACGCGACTATCCACCGGCGATGCAGGCGCTGCTGACGGTGCCGGTCGCGCGGCTGACGGCGCTGGAGGATCGCCATATCGATGCGGTCGCACTGGGCGCGCACGGCCAGGAGACGATGCTGGTCGCAATGCGCCCGCGCGGCTGGATCGACCTCAACCGCTCGCCGCTGCGCGACCGCGATCCGCAGGTCGATGGCGGGGCCGAGCCGCGCATCGCCGGCCTGTCGCCATCGGACAAGGTCCGCAGCGGCATCGGCCTGATCCCGCGGCGGGGCGGCGGGGCCGAGAATATGTGGCAACGCAAGCTGACCGGAGCGGAAGTGGCCGAGCGGATCGCCGAGGACCATGCGCCCTATCACGCGGCGGTGACAGCGGCACTGGCGGCGGCGCAGGCGCGGTTCGGCGTCGCGATTCTGCTCGACCTGCATTCGATGCCGCCACTGGTAGGGCTCGATCCCGCACGGATCGTGCTAGGGGATCGCTATGGGCGGACCGCCGGCGGGCGGCTGACCGATATGGTCGCGGCGGTAGTGCGCGACCATGGCCTGCCGCTGGCGATCAACCATCCCTATGCCGGCGGGCACATCCTGTCGGAACATGCCCGGCCGCGCGCGAACATCCACGCGCTGCAGATGGAGATCGACCGCAGCCTCTATCTCGACGCGGCGCTCGACCGGCCCGGCCGGGGATTGAACGACACGGTCGCGCTGGTGCGGGCGGTGCTCGATCGCATGACCGATTTCGCGATGGACGCCACGCGCCGCATCGCAGCGGAATAGCCCAAGAAAAAAGCCACCCCGTGCAAAACACGGAGTGGCCAAGGTTCAGGGAGGAGGCGCGTGAAACGCGCCGCACGGTCCAACGAAAGGGGGGACATCGAACCGTGTAACCAGTATTTAGGAAGCAGCGCGGACGGCTTCAAGACCCTTTTTCTATTTGACCGTGACTTTATCGCAACGCGCGTCAGCGGGTCCGACGACCGCCCGGCAGCATGCGCGAAACGATGCCGTCGCGCAGCAGGAACTGGTGCCGCAACGCCGCGCCGATGTGCAGCGCGACCAGTCCCGCCATCAACAGTCCGAGCACCTCGTGCGCCTCATGCCCGACCCCGGCGACCGCGGGCGGGATCGGCAGATAGGGGATCGGGAACAGCCCGAACCAGTCGAGCGGGTAGCGCTTGACACCCGACACCATCGCCCAGCCGCTGAGCGGAAGGACGACGAGCAGGACGTAGAACAGGCGGTGGGTCCATTTCGCCGCCAACCGCTCCCATCCCGCAATATGGGCGGGCAGCGGCGGCGGCGGGTTGGCGATGCGCCAGACGATGCGTCCGGCGGTCAGCACCAGCACGGTAATGCCGACCGCCTTGTGGACGCCCATCGACCCGCCGACCAAGCCGATCCACAGATTGACCAGCACGAGCAGCGCGATCGTCCAGTGGAAGAAGATCGCACCGCGCGCGTAACGCTGGGCATGGAACGGCCGGGACGCGGCCATCAGAAGGTCGGCACCGCGACCGGCTGTGCCTGCACCTTACCCTGGCGCATCTGGCGCGCGAACACGTCCCGCATCAGCGACAGCGAGAAGAGGTGCGCGAAGATCAGCGGGAGCATGCCCGACTGCTGCATCTTGCGCAGCTGGTCGCCGCGCAGCTCGTTCAGCTTCTCTTCCGACACCATCTGGAAGCCACGATAGACGAAGGGCTGGTCGCTGCCTTCCTGCTGGATCGACACTTCGCCGTCCATCAGCAGGCCCATATCCTTGATCTCCTTCATGAACATGCCGGTCTTCTGGCCGGCCTGCTCGAACTGTTCGTTGAAGGCGAGGATCTGCTTCGTGACTTCGCTCGGCTGATCGCCGTCGAACAGCGGCTCGCCATCCTCGAACGGGCCGATCACGTCCGACGTCGGATCGAAGCACAGCGACAGCTCGTCCGAATCGGGACGCAGCCGGGCGAGGAGGTAGGGGTAGCGACGGATATAGGCCGGGATATAGGTTTCCTGGTCGAGCAGCCGGCCCTCGTCATCGAGGAAGGTGTTGACCCCTTCGTTCAGGCCCATCAGCGCGAGCGGCACGGGATCGTCACCGACCGAGAACACGATCGGCATCCGGCGCTGCACCAGCGGGAATTCCTCGACGGTAACGGGAATCGCATGCTGCCCGGTCAGGAACGGGGCGCGGTCCGACGAACGGACCTTCCAATTGCCGTGCGTCTGGCTCGAAAGCGGCTCGAGATTATTATAGAACAGCGGAAGCGATTGATTCTGCGGCGCGCTGGCCATTTCAGGGTCTCCAGATACTCAATTCTGCCCGACTATTTGGCCGGACGGCCGCCCCCCCGGGCGTACCTCGTGCCACCGTCTATGGGTTGGCCGCGCGGGGCGCAAGCGATACGAGCTTGCCCGGATTGAACAGGCCGAGCGGGTCCAGCCCGGCCTTGATCCCGCGCAGCGCGGCAAGGCGCGCGGGCGGACCCAGCCGTTCGAGTTCGCCGAGCTTCATCTGGCCGATGCCATGTTCGGCCGAGATAGACCCGCCCGCCGCAGTGACGGCGTCATGGACGAAGCGGGTCACGACCGGTGCATCCTCGGCATACCAGCGCGCTGGATCCACCCCGGCCGGCGCGCGGACGTGGAAATGGACATTGCCGTCGCCAAGATGGCCGAAGGCGGTGGCATGGGTGCCGGGAAAGCGCGCCTCCGCCGCCGCCGCCGCCTCGACCATGAAACGCGGCATGGCGTCGACGGGCACAGAGATATCGTGCTGGACCGCCGGACCGGTCGATTTCTCCGCTGCCGACAGCGAGTCGCGCAGGCGCCAGAAAGCTTCAGCCTGCGCCTCGCTGCTGGCGAGCACGGCATCCTCGATCAGTCCGGCGGCGAACCCTTGAGCGAGCAGCGTTTCGAGCAGGGGCGCGGGCGGCGACTCGCCCGGCGCCGCAACCGCCTCGATCAACAATTGCCACCGATGCTCGCCGCCCAGCGGCGCGCGGGCGCCGGGCACATGCGCGACGGCCAGCGCCAGCGTGTCGGCGGGGATGATCTCGAAACTCTCGATCCGGTCGGTCGCCGCCTGCATCGACCGCAACAGGTCGAGTCCGGCCTGCGGATCGGCGATGCCGGCCCATGCGACCGCGCGCTCGGCAATCGCCGGCGCCAGTTTCAGAGTCGCGGCGGTGACGATGCCCAGCGTCCCCTCCGCCCCGACCAGCAATTGCGCCAGGTCGTAGCCGCGATTGTCCTTCGGCAGCGCCGCCAGCCCGTCATGGATCGAACCATCGGGCAGCACCGCCTCCACGCCCAGCACCAGCCGCCGCATATTGCCCCAGCGCAGCACCTGCGTGCCGCCGGCGTTGGTCGACACCAGCCCGCCGATCGTCGCGCTGCCCCGCGCGCCCAGCGTCAGCGGGAAACGCTGCCCCGTGTCGGCGGCGGCTTCGTGCAGGGTCTGGAGGATGACGCCGGCCTCGACGACCGCCTGTCCCGGATCGATACGCCGCAACCGGTCCATCCGCCGCAGCGACAGCAGCGCCGCCGACCCATCGGCGGGGGGCGTCGCGCCGCCGACCATCGACGTGTTGCCGCCCTGCGGCACGATAGGCACGCCGTGCTTCAGGGCGAGCGCGACCAGCCGGGCGACCTGTTCCGTAGCGGAAGGTTCGAACAGCGCGGCACTTTGCCCGTGATAGCGGCCGCGCCAGTCGGTCAGCCACGGGGCGATCCGATCGGCATCGGTGGTGACGATCCGGTCGCCCAGCGCCCCGCGCGTATCGGCGACCATCGCGGCGACGGGCGACGGCATCATGGTCGGTCGGTTAGCATCGCTACCCCCTTGCGACCAGTTCATCTGTGGTTAAATTCCGATCGGAGATGTTGTTCGCGTGACCGCCCTGCCGCTTCCCGCAGCGACCATGATGTTGCTTCTGCTGGCCTTGCCCGGCGCCGCGCAGCGTCGCGTTGCCGACACCCCCGCAGCGACGACGACGGTGCGGACCGAGGTACGCATCCAGCGGATGATCATCCGCGTCCCCCGCGCGCCCTTCGCCCCCGTCGCGTTCAGCGCACCGCGCGCGCTGCCGCCGATCCAGTGGGTCGAGAAGCGCACCGACCGCTGCCTGCCCGTCCAGAATGTCGCGGCGGTGACGATCAGTCGTACCGACAGCGTCGACCTGTTGCTGAACGGCGGCGGGCGGGTGCGCGCGCGTCTGGCCGACGACTGCCCCTCGCTCGATTTCTATTCGGGCATGTATATCAAGCCGAGCAGCGACGGGCGGATGTGCGCATCGCGCGACGTCATTCGTTCGCGCACCGGCGGCCAGTGCCGGATCGCACAGTTCCGCGCGCTGGTGCCGGCGCGCTGAATTGCAGGCGACCGCCACGCCAAACTTGACTTTTCCGGCATTTTCCGCGACGCGCGGTCCGATTTACCGGAGCGCGGGCCTGTTGCGTTCCCCAGCCATGGAACCGCAATGACCTTCGCCGATCTCGGCCTGTCCGACGAACTGCTGCGTTCCGTCAACGATTCGGGCTATACCGAACCGACCCCCATTCAGGCGGCGGCGATCCCGTCGGTGCTGATGATGCGCGATCTGGTCGCCATCGCCCAGACCGGTACCGGCAAGACCGCATCGTTCGTGCTGCCGATGATCGACATATTGGCACAGGGACGCAGCCGGGCGCGGATGCCGCGGTCGCTGATCCTCGAACCGACGCGCGAACTCGCTGCGCAGGTTGCCGAGAATTTCGAAAAGTACGGCGCCAACCACAAGCTGTCGATGGCGCTGCTGATCGGCGGCGTGTCGATGGGCGACCAGCTGGCGGCGCTGGAAAAGGGCGTCGACGTGCTGATCGCGACGCCGGGCCGGCTGATGGACCTGTTCACGCGCGGCAAGATCCTGCTGACCGGCTGTTCGATGCTGGTCATCGACGAAGCCGACCGGATGCTCGACATGGGGTTCATTCCCGATATCGAGGAAATCTGCACCAAGCTACCCAAGCAGCGCCAGACGTTGTTGTTCTCGGCGACGATGCCGCCGCCGATCAAGAAGCTGGCCGACAAGTTCCTCGACAATCCCAAGACGATCGAGGTGTCGCGCCCGGCATCGACCAACCTGAACATCAGCCAGCATGTCGTGCCGGTCGCCGCCGCCAAGAAGCGCGAAGTGCTGCGCACGCTGCTGGCGCAGGAAGACGTGCGAACCGCGATCATCTTCTGCAACCGCAAGACGACGGTGCGCGAGCTGAACAAGAGCCTGCAGCGTGCCCGTTTCCGCTCGGCCGAGATTCATGGCGACATGGACCAGTCGGCGCGCATCGCCGAACTGGAGCGGTTCAAGCAGGGCGACGTGTCGATCCTCGTCGCCTCGGACGTCGCGGCGCGCGGGCTGGATGTGAAGGGCGTCAGTCACGTCTTCAACTATGACGCGCCGTGGCATCCCGACGATTATGTCCACCGCATCGGCCGCACCGGGCGCGGTGGTGCGACCGGCATCGCCTATACGCTGGTCACGCCCGACGATGCCGAGAATATCGCCAATATCGAAAAGCTGACCGGGCAGAAGATTCCGGTGCTCGAGATCGGTGGCGAACCGGTGGAAGCGCCGGTCGAGGCGGAACCGGTCGAGGAAGCGCCGCGCCGTAGCCGTCGCACCCGTCCCGCCGCCGAACCGGAAGCACCGTGCGAGCGTGCGCCGCGTGCCGAGCGTGAGGAACGCCGTCCGCGTCGCGACCGCGAGGAACGCGCCCCCGAGCGCCGCGACGAACGTCCGGCCCGCTATGTCCAGCAGGACGCGGTCGAGGATGGCGGCTGGAACGGTCCCTTCCCCGCTTTCCTGAATGTGCGCATCCCGGTCTGATCGGGTGGACGACGTGTTCGAATCGGTCGCGCCGCAAGCGATCGAAAGCCCGTGCGTGTTGGTCTGTTCGATCGATACCGACACCGGCTTGTGCCTTGGTTGCGGGCGGACGCGCGACGAGATCGCGCGCTGGACCGCGATCGACGGCGACGCCCGCCGTGCGGTGATGGCGATCCTGCCGCAGCGTATGGCCGCCCTCGAACAATAGATGACCGGACCCCGGACGGTTGCCGTGCGTTGAGCGCGCCATCCAGACATTCGGAGGTTCCCCTCATGGCCGTCACGCTCAAGCCGCTGTCCGAACAGACGATCGTCATCACCGGTGCCTCGTCGGGCATCGGCCTCGCCACCGCGCGCCGGGCCGCCCGCGAAGGGGCCAAGGTTCTGCTGGTCGCGCGCAACGAGGATGCGCTGCGCGAGGCGGTCGATTCGATCCGGCTGCGCGGGGGCAAGGCCGATTTCCTCGCGATCGACATCACCGCCGCCGATGCGCCCGAACGGATCGGGGCGAAGGCACGCTCGGCGTTCGGCGGGTTCGATACCTGGGTCAACGATGCCGCCGTCGCGCTTTATGCCCGGCTGGAGGATACCGGCATCGACGAACAGCGCCGCGTGTTCGACGTCGGCTATTTCGCGACCGTCGCCGCCTCGCTGTACGCTGCGCGCGAGTTAACCGCGCGGGGTGGCGGGGCGATCGTCAATCTCGGATCGATCCTGTCCGACCGGACGGTGCCGGTGCAAGGCGCCTACAGCGCGATGAAGCATGCGGTACAAGGCTTCACCGAGGCGTTCCGCATGGAGATGGAGGCCGAGGGCCGGCCGCTGTCGGTGACCCTCATCAAACCCGCCGCGATCGACACCCCCTATCCCGAACATGCCCGCAACCGCATGGACAAGCCCGCGCGGGTGCCGCCGGTCGTCTATGATCCCGAACTGGTCGCCAAGGCGATCTGCTTCGCCGCCGCCCATCCGAAGCGCGACCTGACCATCGGCGGCACCGGGATGGCGATGACCAAGATGAGCAATCTGCTGCCGCGCAGTGCCGACCGCTTCATGGAAATGTTCTTCAAGGAAGAGGCGCAGACGATCGATACCCCGGCGACGCCCGGTGCCAAGGACAATCTGTTCGAACCGCGCAAGGACGGGCGCGAGCGATCGAACCAGGATATCCATGTCCGCAAGCAGAGCCTTGCGCTCGAAGTGCAGATGCGGCCGTGGACGACGATGGCGATCCTCGGCAGCGTCGGCGTCGCGGCAGGCATGTTGCTGTCGCTGCGCGGATCGACGCCGCGTCGTCGCGACGACGAGGTAAAGCTGCTGCCCCCGCCCCGCGCCCATCAGGCCGATGGCACCGATGCCAGCGCTTCCTACGCCGCCGGGATTGCCGATGAGGGGACGATCCCGGGCAGCGAGCCGGTCTTTTCGGAGCGGCCGGTGGGCGCGCCGGTCGCTCCCAATGCGGCAGAGATCAAGGTCGCCCAGCCGTAAGGACGCGACACGCCTAGCACATCGTCACCCCGGCCTCGCACCGGGGTGGCGGGTGTCAAATCGCTATTCGCCGGGTGCGCGCAGCAATTTGCGGATGAAGCCGATCAATCCGGTCTGGCGCGACCGGCGCAGGCGTTCGGCGGCGAGGATCGTCTGCACCTTGCGGAAGCAATCCTCGACATCGTCGTTGACGAGGACATAGTCGTAACTGTCCCAGTGGCTGACCTCAGCCGCGGCGCGCGCCATGCGGGCGTCGATCACTTCGACGCTGTCGGTGTTGCGCGACACCAGTCGTTGGCGCAATTCGGCCATCGACGGCGGCAGGATGAACACGCGGACGACGTCACCGCCCGCGATCTGGAACAGCTGCTGCGCGCCCTGCCAGTCGATGTCGAACAGCACGTCCTTGCCCGCGCTCAGCATCGCCTCGACCGGCGCGCGTGGTGTTCCATAGCGGTTGCCGAAGACATGCGCCCATTCGAGGAATTCGTGATCCGACACCATGCGCCGGAATTCCTCGAGATCGACGAAGTGATAATCCTTGCCGTCGACTTCCCCGTCACGCGCCGCGCGGGTAGTCGCGGAAACCGACATGGACAGGTCGTTTTCGGCCGCCAGCAACTTGCGTGCGATCGTCGACTTGCCGGCACCGGAGGGAGAGGACAGGACGAACAACACTCCCCGGCGTTTGAAGCCGTGAAGGTCGGGGTCTGGCAGATGGCTCATGGCGGGGCCTCATCGCGCGGGGCGATGCACGGCGTCAAGGGGCGACGGAAATCCATCGCCCCTTGCGGTGATCCGGTTACCCGGTATCCAGTGCCGGCCCGGCACGCCGGGCGGGTGCAGTCGTCGCCATCGGCAGCGACCGCGAACCTCTCAATAGCCGCGTCGCATCTTGTCGAGCTTGCGGCGGTCATAGGCCTTCTTGGCGACATAGCCGCCGCCGAGAATCATGCCGAGCGGCCCCATGCGGCGCATCGCGCTGCCGGCCAGCCAGCCCATCGCAGCACCCTTGGCCCCGCCGCGACCGTCGCGACGATCCATTTCGCGCCCGACCAGTGCGCCAATAATCCGTCCGATCATGCTGCGTCCTCCGTTTCGAACAATTGCGCCTTCAATTCGCCGGCACCGCGCAAGACGGCCCAGCCGACGGCGTAGGTTATCGCCATGGGCACGACGACTTTCAGAACATTCGCGATGACTGCGCCCTTGATCGCGCCATCGATGCTCGAATCGTCATCGCCATTCATCTTGTCGATGGCAGCACCGACCAATGCACCTATCGTCGTTGCGGCCATATCTTCCTCGCTTACATTATACATATACAGCGCAGGACGGGCCGGGATGTTCCCTGTAATCGAGCCCCGCCGACCCTGCACCGACGCCAAAGTTCACACTTGCGCAGCTTGCGACCAGTGCGTGTGACGAGCGAACCACCGCGTCAAAAAGCGAGGGCGACGACGCCTGGCCAGCGGCATCGCACAGACCGGCCCTGTAGGACAGCGACCGCGCCTATCCGACCATCGTCTCCGGCCGGACCAGCCGGTCGAACGTCGCTTCGTCGACCAGCCCCAGCGCCAAGCCGGCCTCGCGCAGCGTCAGCCCCTCATGATGGGCATGCTTGGCGATCTTCGCGGCATTGTCGTAGCCGATCTCGGGCGCGAGCGCAGTGACGAGCATCAGCGAGCGTTCGACCAGCTCGCCGATCCGCGCGCGGTTCGGTTCGATCCCGTCGACGCAGCGTTCCGCGAAACTGACCATGCCGATCGCCAGCAGATCGATCGAGCGCAGCACCGCCGCGCCGATCAACGGCTTGAAGACGTTGAGTTCCAGATGCCCCTGCATGCCCCCAACCGTGACCGACAGGTGATTGCCCATCACTTGCGCGGCGACCATCGTCAGCATCTCGCACTGGGTCGGATTGACCTTGCCCGGCATGATCGAGCTGCCCGGTTCGTTCGCCGGCAGGTCGATCTCGCCCAGCCCGGAGCGCGGCCCCGATCCCAGCAGGCGGATGTCGTTGGCGATCTTGGTCAGTGCGACCGCCAGCGTATTGAGCGTGCCCGACAGCTGCACCAGCGGATCGTTCGATGCCAGCGCCTCGAACTTGTTGGGTGCGGTGATGAAGGCGTGGCCGGTGATCGACGCGATTTCGGCGGCGACCGCCTCGGCGAAACCGGGCGCGGCGTTGAGGCCGGTGCCGACCGCCGTGCCCCCCTGCGCAAGACGTAGCAGATCACCCTCTGCCGCCCGCAGCCGGCGACAGGCATCGCGCAACTGCGCGACATAGCCCGAAAATTCCTGCCCCAGCGTCAGCGGCGTCGCATCCTGCAAATGGGTGCGCCCGATCTTGACGATATCGGCCCAAGCCTGCGCCTTAGTCTCCAGCGACCCGGCCAGCCGGTCGAGCGCGGGGATCAGGTCGCGGTTGAGCGCAACGACCGCAGCGACGTGCAGCGCGGTCGGGAAACTGTCGTTCGACGACTGGCCCTTGTTGACGTGATCGTTGGGATGCACCGGGGACTTGCCGCCCCGGGTGCCGGTCAGCGCTTCGTTGGCGCGCCCGGCGATCACCTCATTGGCGTTCATGTTCGACTGGGTACCGCTGCCGGTCTGCCAGATGACCAGCGGGAACTGATCGTCGAGCTTGCCGTCGATCACCTCGCCCGCCGCCGCCTCGATCGCATCGGCGAGCTTGGCGTCGAGACCGTGGGCGCGGTTCACCCGCGCCGCCGCTTGCTTCACGATCGCGAGTGCATGGACGATGCCGATCGGCATCCGTTCGGACGGGGGAAAGGGGAAATTCTCGATCGATCGTTCGGTCTGCGCGCCCCAATAAGCGGCGGCTGGAACCTCGATCGCGCCGATCGAGTCGGTTTCGGTACGGGTATCGGTCATGGGCATTCAAACCCCCTGCGGCTTCAGTCGATCCGCTTCGACAGGAAGAAGCGCGCATGCCCCGGCGGGAAATCGTCGATCGTGCCGAAGTGACCGAAACCCAGCTTTTCGTAGAAACCCCGCGCCTGAAAGCTGAACGTATCGAGCCAGATGCCGATACAGCCCGCCTCGCGCGCCAGATCCTCGGCACGTTGCATCAGGTCGCGGCCGACCCCCTGCCCCTTACGCTCGGGCGATACCGCAAGAAATTCGACGAACAGCCAGCGATAGCCGATCTTGCCCCACAACCCACCGCAGATCGCGCCTGCATCGTCGCGGACGACGATCGCCACCTGCCGCCGCTCGGTCGGGCCGGCCGCCGCGTCGTTATGCGCGGACAGGATGCGCAGGATCGCCTCGCGCTCGGCCTCGCCCGGGCTGGCGACGACCTCGACCGTCACTTCTTGCGCTTGAAATCCACCGCGACGACGTTCGACCCGTCCTCGCTGGTTGCGATCGGTGCGTCGTTTTCGGGCGGATCATGCGGTTCGGGTTCGTCGCCCGGCTCGTCATTCGCCTGGAAGCGCAGTTCGAAATTGACCGCCGGATCGTGAAAGCCGGTGATCGCGGCAAAGGGAATGACCAGCGTCGAGGGAATGCCGCCGAAGCTCAAGCCGACCGAGAAGCGCGCCTCGTCAACGGTCAGGTCCCAGAAACGGTGCTGGATGACGATCGTCATCTCGTCCGGGAACCGTTCGATCAGCCGCTTGGGGATGTCGACGCCGGGGGCCTGAGTCTTGAAGGTGATGTAGAAGTGATGCTCGCCGGGCAGGCCGCCGCTGGCGGATACCTGCCCGAGCACGCGCCCGACGACGGCGCGCAAAGCTTCCTGGACGATCTCGTCATACGGGATCAGGCTATCGGCGACGGACTGGGTCATGGGCCTTGGGTTAGCGGCGTTTGCCCGCCCGTCAAGATTCGTTGCGTTGCATGCCGGCCCACAGGCGCTATGGAACCCCGCATGCGCACCGCCACCATCGCCCGCAAGACCAGCGAGACGTCGATCGACGTCACGGTCAATCTCGACGGCACCGGCACTTATGACGTGTCGACCGGCGTCGGCTTTTTCGACCATATGCTCGAACAGTTGAGCCGCCATTCGCTGATCGACGTGACCGTCCGCACGGTCGGCGACCTGCATATCGACGCGCATCACACCGTCGAGGATACCGGCATCGCCATCGGCGAGGCCTTCGCCAAGGCGCTGGGCGACAAGCGCGGCATCCGCCGCTATGGCGACGCACTGTCGCCGATGGACGAGACGCTGACCCGTGTCGCCTTGGACATTTCGGGGCGGCCGTGGCTGGTGTGGAAGGTCCAGTTCACCCAGGCGCAACTCGGCACGATGGATACCGAAATGTTCGGCCATTTCTGCCACAGCTTCGCACAGGCCGCCGGCATCACGCTGCATGTCGAGACGATCTACGGCACCAACAACCATCATATCGCCGAAAGCATCTTCAAGGGGCTCGCGCGCGCCCTGCGCACCGCGACCGAGATCGATCCGCGCAAGAGCGATGCCATCCCGTCGACCAAGGGAGTGTTGTGACATGGTAGCCCGTCCGATGCAGCCGATGAGCCTCGCGATGCTCACCTATGTGAAGCCGCTCGACGAGGTCGACGTACACCGCGAGGCGCATGTCGCGTGGATCAAGGCGGCGATGGACGAGGGCGTCATGCTGCTCGCCGGGCGCCGCAATCCCCCGACCGGAGGCGTGCTGCTGTTCCGCGGTGAGGAAGACGCGGTGCGCGCAGTGGCGGAGACCGATCCGTTCGTCATGAACGGCGTCGCGACGGTCGAGATCGTCGCCTTCACCATGACGCTGGCCACGGACCAGATCGGCGATCTGTTTTGATCGCACTGATCGATTACGGCGCGGGCAATCTCCATTCGGTCGCCAATGCGTTGAAGGCGGCGGGCGCGACCGACCTGTCGATCACCGCCGATCCGGACGCGGTGCGGCGGGCCGACCGGATCGTGCTGCCCGGCGTCGGTGCGTTCGCGGCGTGCATGAACGGCCTCAGCGCAATTCCCGGCATGGTCGAGGCGATGCGCGAGCGGGCGCTGGACGGCGGCGTACCGTTCCTTGGCGTGTGTGTGGGGATGCAGTTGCTCGCCACGACCGGTGAGGAGTTCGGCACCCATGCCGGGCTTGGCTGGATCGCCGGCAGCGTCCGCCGTCTGCCGGCGTCACCCGGCATCACCGTGCCGCATATGGGCTGGAACGACGTCGTCCCTGCCCGCGCACACCCGCTGCTGATGCCGGGCGAGGCCTATTTCCTGCACAGCTATGCGTTCGAGGGCGACCATGTTCTGGCCACCACCGACCATGGCGGCCCGGTGACGGCGGCGATCGGCCGCGACAATCTGCTGGGCGTGCAGTTCCACCCCGAAAAGAGCCAGCGCTATGGCATCGCGCTGCTGGAGAGGTTTCTCGAATGGCGTCCCTAACGGTTTTCCCCGCCATCGACCTGAAGGGCGGACAGATCGTCCGGCTGGCGGAGGGCGATATGGACCGCGCCACCGTCTATGGTGACGATCCGGCGCAGCAGGCGCGGCTGTTCGCCGATGCCGGGGCGGATCATCTGCACGTGGTCGATCTCGACGGCGCGTTCGCCGGCCAGTCGGTCAATGGCGATGCGGTCGCCGCGATCCTGCGGGCGTTTCCGGGCCGGGTGCAGCTTGGCGGCGGCATCCGCAACCGCGCCAATGTCGATCGCTGGATCGATCTGGGCGTCGCGCGGGTGGTGATCGGCACCGCCGCATTGGAAGATCCCGATTTCGTACGCGAGGCCGCCGCCGCCTGTCCGGGGCAGGTCGTGGTCGCGGTCGATGCGTGGGACGGCATGGTCGCGACGCGCGGCTGGGCCGATGTGTCGACCGTCTCGGTCACCGACCTCGCCCGCCGGTTCGAGGATGCCGGCGTCGCCGCGCTGCTGTTCACCGATGTCGGTCGCGACGGGATGCTCAAGGGCTGCAATGTCGAGGCGACCGCCGCGCTGGCCGCCGCCGTATCGATCCCGGTCATCGCCAGCGGCGGGGTCGCCGGGATCGAGGATATCCATGCGCTGAAGGGGCAGCCGGGCATCGAGGGCGTCATTACCGGCCGCGCGCTGTACGACGGGCGCCTCGACCTTGCGGAAGCGATCCGGGTCGCCGCCGCATGACCGTGCGGGCGCGCGTCATTCCCTGTCTCGACGTCCATGCCGGGCGGGTGGTGAAGGGGGTGAACTTCGTCGAACTGCGTGACGCCGGCGATCCGGTCGAGCAGGCGCGCGCCTATGATGCGGCGGGGGCGGACGAGCTGACCTTCCTCGACATCGGTGCGAGTCACGAGGGGCGCGACACGATCATCGACGTGGTGCGGCGGACGGCAGAGGTATGTTTCATGCCACTGACCGTCGGTGGCGGGGTGCGTTCGCCCGACGATGCCCGCGCGTTGCTGTTAGCCGGGGCGGACAAGGTCGCGGTCAATTCCGCCGCCGTCGCCCGGCCCGAACTGGTCGCCGATATCGCCGACCGCTTCGGCAGCCAGTGCGTCACCGCCTCGGTCGACGCACGGCGCAGCGACGGGCGCTGGGAAGTCTTCACCCATGGCGGCCGGCGCGCGACCGGCATCGATGCGGTCGAACATGCGCTTCGCCTCGCCGAACTGGGTGCGGGCGAGTTGCTGGTCACGTCGATGGACCGCGACGGGACGCGCGACGGCTATGACCTCGACCTGATCCGCACCATTGCCGATGCGGTGTCGGTGCCGGTGGTGGCGTCGGGCGGGGTTGGGACGCTCGACCATCTCGTGGCGGGCATTACCCAGGGTCATGCGAGCGCGGTGCTGGCGGCGTCGATCTTCCATTTCGGCGAGGCTTCGGTCGCGGATGCGCATGCCGCGCTGGCGGCGGCGGGGGTGCCGGTGCGGTCTCCGGCGCGGGGGTAGGCCGCGACAGGGTGTGCGCGAACTGATGAAGCGTTCTGTGCGCGCTACTCCCCCGGAAACGCCACCAGCGCCGACACCCCGATCCCCTCGCACCGCAGCGATTCGGCTCCGCCCAAGTCCGGCAAGTCGATCGCGAACACCGCCTGTTCGACCACCGCCCCCGCCTTGCGCAACAGCCGCACCGCCGCCCGCGCCGTACCGCCGGTCGCGATCAGGTCGTCGACCAGCAGCACCCGCGCGCCGGGCGCACAGGCATCGGCGTGGATCGCGATCCGGTCGGTGCCATATTCGAGCGCATAGTCTTCAGCGATGGTCGCGCCAGGCAGCTTGCCGTCCTTGCGCACCAGCAATACGCCCGCACCCAGCGCCAGCGCAACGGCGGGCGCGAAGACGAAGCCGCGTGCCTCGATCCCCGCGACCAGATCGATCGGCCCGCGGACTGCGGCGACCATCGCGTCGACTGCCAGCCGCAACCCTTCGGGGTCGAGGATCAGCGTCGTGATGTCGCGAAACTGGATGCCGGGTTTGGGAAAGTCCGGAATGGTGCGGATGCGCCGGGCGATCTCCGCCGACCCGGCGGCATCCGCAACGATCAATGCTTCATGCCCCGCCAGATGTTGCGATAGGCGCCGAAGGCGAGGCCGGTGAAGATCAGCAGGAAGATCACCGCCGCCACGCCCCAGGTGTGCCGCTTCTGCAGGTTCGGCTCGGCGGTCCAGGTGAGGAACGCCGCGACGTCCTTCGCCATCTGGTCGACGGTCGCACGGGTGCCGTCCTGATACTGGACCTGATCATCCCCGGTCAGCGGCGGCGCCATGGCGAGGTTCAGCGTCGCGAAATACCGGTTGAAGTGCAGCCCCTCGGGCGTCTTCGCCTCCGGGAACTTGCGCAGCAATTCGGCAGGCTGCGCGCTGTAGCCGGTCAGCAGCGAATAGACATAGTCGGGGCCGTCGTCGCGCGCCTTGGTCATCAGCGACAGGTCGGGCGGCACCGCGTTGTTGTTGGCGGCGCGCGCGGCGACGTCGTTGGCGAAGACCAGCGGGAAGCGGTCGGACGGCAGGTTCTTGCGCGTCGCCGGTTCGCCCGTTTCCGGGTTCACGCTCGGCTGTTCGATCTGCCAGTCGGTGGCGATCGTCTTGATCTGCCCTTCGTCATAGCCGAGCGCGGCGAGATCGCGAAACGACACCAGCCGCAACGAATGGCAGGCCGAGCAGACTTCCTTGTACACCTGGAAACCGCGCTGGAGCTGCTGGTTGTCGAAGGTGCCGAACAGACCCGCCGATTGCAGCCCCGCCTCACGCGGCTTCAGGTGGAATTCGTGCTCGGCGGAATGGACCGGCTCGTCGTGCAGCATGCCACCGACGGTCGAGAAAATACCGAGCAGCAGCGCGAAGAGAAAGCCCGCGCCGACGACGAGGTTGAGGTTGCGGGCGAGAAAACGGGAAGCGAAGGAGAGCATCGTGATTCCCTTACTCGGCCGCGGCCGGGCTGTTATGCCCCGGAAGGACGGACCCATGGGCGGCGGTCTGCGCGAGCGAGGTGCCGCCTTCACCCTTCAGCACCGCTTCGGTGATCGAATTGGGCAGCGGGCGCGGACGCTCCATCGCCGACACGATCGGCAGCACGACCAGGAAATGGGCGAAATAATATCCCGCCGCGATCTGGCTGAGCAGCACGGTGATTGGCGTCGCCTCCGCCCCGCCCAGATAGCCGAGCACCAGCACGTCGACCAGCAGCACGATCAGGAACAGGCGATAGGTCGGACGGAAATTGGCCGACTTGACCGGCGACTTGTCGAGCCATGGCAGGAAGAACAGCAGCAGGATCGAGCCGAACATCGCCAGCACGCCCCACAGCTTCGCGGGCAGGATGAAGTCGACGGTGAACGCCTTCAGGATCGCGTAAAAGGGCAGAAAATACCATTCGGGCACGATATGCGCCGGCGTGGAAAGCGGGTTGGCCGGGATATAATTGTCGGGGTGGCCCAAGAGGTTCGGTGCGAAGAAGATCAGCGACGCGAACACGATCAGGAACACGCCGAGCCCGAACCCATCCTTGGCGGTGTAATAGGGGTGGAAGGGCACGGTATCCTGCGGCCCCTTCACCTCGACGCCGGTCGGGTTGTTCGACCCCGGAATGTGCAGCGCCCAGATATGCAGGACGATGACGCCCGCGATCACGAACGGCAGCAGATAGTGAAGCGAGAAGAAGCGGTTGAGCGCGGCATTGTCCGGCGCATAGCCGCCGAGCAGCCAGACGCGGATCGTCTCGCCCACCCCCGGGATCGCCGAGAAGAAGCCGGTGATGACCTGCGCCCCCCAGAAGCTCATCTGCCCCCATGGCAGCACATAGCCCATGAACGCGGTCGCCATCATCAGCAGGAAGATGACGACGCCAAGCAGCCACACCATCTCGCGTGGCGCCTTGTACGACCCGTAATAAATGCCGCGGGCGATATGCGTGTAGACGACGATGAAGAACATCGACGCGCCATTGGCGTGGGCGTAGCGCAGGAACCAGCCCGACGGCACGTCGCGCATGATGCGCTCGACCGAATCGAACGCGACCGCGCCGTTGGCGGCATAATGCATCGCCAGCACGATGCCGGTGATGATCTGCACCGCCAGCGCCGCGCCGGCGAGCACGCCGAAATTCCAGAAATAGTTGAGGTTACGCGGCACCGGATAGCCCGCGCCGACCGCGTTGTAGACCAGACGGGGAAGCGGCAGCTTCTCGTCCAGCCAGCGCATCAGCGGCTGTTTCGGTTCGTAATGCTTGGCCCAGGGGAAGCTCATGACTCTCTCCTCAGCCGACGGTCACGACGGTGTCGGACGTGAATGCGTATTCGGGAACGTGCAGGTTCTGCGGCGCCGGACCCGAGCGGATGCGCCCGGCGGTGTCATAGGCCGAACCATGGCACGGGCAGAAATAGCCGCCGAACGGGCCCTTGTTCTCGCCCTCGCCGGCGCCCAGCGGCACGCAGCCGAGATGGGTGCAGACGCCCAGCGTGATCAGCCAGTTGTTCTTGCCGGTCTTGGTCCGCTCTTCCAGCGTCTGCGGATCGCGCAGGTCGCTTAAGGGCACCGCATCGGCCTCGGCGATTTCCTTGGGCGTCAGGTTGCGAACGAACAGCGGCTGTTTGCGGAACGTCGCCTTGATCGCCTGTCCCGGCTCGATCGCCGACAGGTCGATCTCCGTCGTCGACAGCGCCAGCGTATCGGCGGCGGGCGACATCTGGTTGATGAGCGGCAGCGCGATCACGCCCGCGCCGACCCCGGCAAATGCCACCGCGCCGATCGACAGATAGTCGCGCCTGCGGGGGTTGTCCGGCCCGCCGTCCAGCGCGGTCGCGCCGCCTGCGGGTACGTGCTGATCGTCGTCAGTCGCCATTCAACAGCCCTTGTCGTCGGGCGCATTCGCGCCCTGCCCCTCTCCGGTCGCCTTCGTGGAAGCGACGCCGGACCGATCGGTTCTCCGTCCAGTCGCAGGGGGTGATAGCCGGGCGTTCGACCGTTTGCCAATCCCTTTTGCCGAAACCGCACCATAGCGGCGTATCGATGTTCAGATTGGCGCAAGCGACGACATGGTCTATGCGCCGCTGCCTGACCCCATATCCCTCGCGTGTTTCGGGAACTCCATGCGTCGTATCGCCCTTCTGTTCGCCTTTCTCGCCTCGCTGTTCGCGCTGCCTGCCATGGCGCAGGTCATGGACGTGCCGGGACGCGCCCCGCCGCCATCGACCACCGACACGCGCAACCTGTGGATTCTCGACCTGTCGACCGGCGGGCGGGTGACGATCTGGCTGCGTCCCGATGTCGCGCCCAAGATGGTGGCGCGGATCAAGACGCTGACGCGCGAGAAATTCTATGACGGCCTGACCTTCCACCGGGTGATCGACGGCTTCATGGCGCAGGGCGGCGATCCCGATGGCGACGGCACCGGCGGGTCGAAGCTGCCGAACGTCGAGAAGGAATTCAACTATCTGCCGCACGTCCGCGGCGCGGTGGCGGCGGCACGCGCCAATGACGAGAACAGCGCGAACAGCCAGTTCTACATCATGCTCGCCCCGCGTCTTGCGCTCGACAAGAAGTACACCGTGTTCGGGCGGGTGATCGACGGCATGCAATATGTCGACGCGATCGAGAAGGGCGAGCCGCCGGCCAATCCGTCGCGCATCGTCCACGCCTATGTCGCCAGCGACAATCCCCCGCCCTATCAGCCGGAAGCACCGGTTGCGCTGCCCGAAACGGTCGCACCGCTGCCTGCCACCGCGCCGCGCGCCAGGCCCGCTGCCGCTGCACCGAAGCGGGTCCAGCCCAAGCCCGCCCGCTAACATCCGGCCATAGTTCGCGTCCGATGCACGTCGACCTGTTCGATTTCGAGCTGCCCACCGACCGGATCGCGCTGCGCCCCGCCACCCCGCGCGATGCGGCGCGGATGCTGGTGCTGGATGGCGACGCCACGCTCGATCGCGGCGTGCGCGACCTGCCCGCCTGTCTGCGGCCGGGCGATCTGCTGGTGTTCAACGACACCCGCGTCATTCCCGCCCAACTGGAGGGACGTCGCGGCGATGCGACCATCGGCGCGACGCTGCACAAGCGCGAAGGACCGCGGCGCTGGCGTGCCTTCGTCCGTAACGGCCGGCGGCTGCGCGACGGCGACACGATCGATTTCGGCGCGGGCGTGACCGCGATCGCGGGCGACCGAGGCGAGGATGGCAGCTTCGCGCTCGACTTCGCCGGCGACGAACCGGTCGAACTGCTGCTGGAGCGCGCCGGGCGCATGCCGCTGCCGCCCTATATCGCCGCGAAGCGCGGCGGTGCCGATGCGCGCGATGCCGAGGATTACCAGACGCTGTTCGCGCGCGAAGCCGGCGCCGTCGCCGCCCCCACTGCCGCGCTGCACTTCACGCCCGAACTGATGGCGGCGCTGGAAGCCGCCGGGATCAGCCATGCGACGCTGACGCTGCATGTCGGCGCGGGCACCTTCCTGCCGGTCAAGGCGGAGGATACCGACGACCACCGGATGCACGCCGAATGGGGCCGCATCGACGCCGCGACCGCCGGGCGCCTCAACGCCGTCCGCGCCGCCGGCGGCCGGGTGATCGCGGTCGGCACCACCAGCCTGCGACTGATCGAAAGCGCCTGCGACGCCGCCGGACAGGTCCAGCCGTTCGAAGGCGACACCGCGATCTTCATCACGCCCGGTTACCGTTTCCGTGGCATTGACGGCCTGATGACCAACTTCCACCTCCCCAAATCGACCTTGTTCATGCTGGTATCGGCCTTGATGGGGCGCGAACGGATGCAGGCGGCCTACGCCCACGCCGTCGCACAGGAATATCGCTTCTATTCCTATGGCGATGCCTCGCTGCTGCTGCCGACTTGACAGCGCGGCGCGGCAGGGTAATTGCGGAGGGCCCGAGCGGGTGTAGCTCAATGGTAGAGCAGAAGCTTCCCAAGCTTACGACGAGGGTTCGATTCCCTTCACCCGCTCCATGCCTAACCGCAGTTCAAGATGTTTCGTCGGTTCGGTTCATGGCTTCGGGATCGTACACGATCAGCGACCGTGTCGCCGCACCTCCCTTCGTGACGACCCGACGCTTGCTTGATCGCCAGCGTCCGAATAGCGTGGCAACCGGTCGGGTCATCCGGCCCGTTCGAGCATCAGCGCGATACCCTGTCCGACGCCGATGCACATGAAGGCCATGGCATAGCGGCCGCCGGTGCGGTGGAGTTCCTCTACCGCCGTCATGGCGATGCGCGCGCCCGACATGCCGAGCGGATGGCCGAGCGCGATGGCGCCGCCGTTGCGGTTCACGCGGGGATCGTCGGTGGCGATGCCCAGGTCGCGCAGCGTCGCGATCGCCTGCGACGCGAAGGCCTCGTTGAGTTCGATGACGTCGAGCTGGTCGAGACCGATGCCGGTGATGCGGGTGAGCTTGCGCGCCGCCTCGATCGGTCCCGCGCCCATGATGCGCGGCGCGATGCCGGCGGACGCCATGCCGAGGATGCGCGCCCGCGGGGTCAGGCCGTGCCGGGCCGCCGCCGCTTCCGACGCGATCAGCATCGCCGCGGCGCCGTCGTTCAGACCCGATGCGTTGCCCGCGGTCACCGTGCCGTCGGCGCGGACCACCGACTTGAGCTTCGCCAGCGCGTCGAGGCTGGTCGCGCGCGGATGTTCGTCCTGCGCGAAGACGATGGGATCGCCCTTCCTCTGGGGCACGGTAACCGGCACGATCTCTGCAGCCATGCGGCCGCTGGCGATGGCGGCGGCGGCCTTTTGCTGACTGGCGAGCGCAAAGGCGTCCTGGTCCGCGCGGCTGACCTGCCAGTCGTCGGCGACGTTTTCCGCCGTCTGCGGCATGGTGTCGACGCCGTACGCCGCCTGCATCGCCGGATTGACGAACCGCCAGCCGAGCGTCGTATCCTCGATCTTCTGGCTACGGTCGAAGGCGCTGTTCGCCTTCCCCATCACGAACGGCGCACGGGTCATGCTCTCGACCCCGCCCGCGATCAGCAGACCGGCGTCGCCGCTGCGGATCGCCTGGCCCGCGCTGCCGACCGCATTCAGTCCCGATCCGCACAGCCGGTTGATCGTTCCGCCCGGCACCGTATCGGGCAGGCCGGCGAGCAGCACCGCCATGCGCGCGACGTTGCGATTGTCCTCGCCCGCCTGGTTGGCGCAACCGAGCAGCACGTCGTCGACGGCGTCCCAGTCGACGTCCGGATTCCGCTCCATCAGCGCACGCAGCGGAATCGCGGCGAGGTCGTCGGCACGGATGGAGGACAGCGATCCGTTGAGGCGGCCAATGGGCGTACGGATTGCGTCGCAAATATAGGCGTCGGGCATCAGGGTTCCTGTTCGATGCGGGTAATGATCTTCCGGGCTTCACCAAAACCGGTGTTGGCGGCGGGGACCCCGGCATAGATGGCGGTCTGCATCAGCACCTCCTTGAGTTCGTCGGTGGTGAAACCGCCCTGCGACAACCCCGAGCGGACGTGGAGGGCGAATTCCTCCCAGCGGCCGAGCGCACAGGTGATGGCGAGGACGAGCAGGCGCCGGGTGCGGTCGTCGAGGCCCGGCCGCCCCCAGATCTCGCCCCACGCGATGCGAGTGATCATCGCCTGAAAATCGGCGGTGAAGTCCGTGCGCTGCGCGAGGCTGGCGTCGACCCATGCATCGCCCAGCACGCGGCGGCGGTTGACGAGACCCGCGTCGAACAACGTGTCGGCGGCCTGTGCTGCAGCCGCATCGGCGCACAGGAAGCCTCGCAGTGCCGTCGCCAGTGCGGCAGGCGCCTCGATCGGCGGCAGATGCGCGCCGTCGACACTGATGTGACGCGCACCGGGGATTGTCATCAGATGCTCGCCATGCCCGGCATAGGGAGTCGAAACGTCGAGGGTCGCGGTCACCACCAGCGTCGGCACGGCGATGGCGGCGAGGCGGTCGAACAGCGCCATGTCGCGGATCGCCGCACCGGCCCCGGCATAGCCGGCATCGGCCTGGCGCGCGATGCCGTCGCGCAGGGTGTCGGCAATCTCCGGGTGGCGTTTCGCGAAGCCGGCCGACAGGAAGCGTCCGACCGCCATGTCGGCAATGGCCGCCGTACCGTCGCTGCGGACGGTGTCGATCCGCGCGGCCCAGGCAGTCGGATCCATCGTCGCCGAGGTGCAGATCAGCGCCAGTGCGGTCACCCGCCCGGGATGGTCGAGTGCCAGCTGCATCGCGACCATGCCGCCGAGCGACACCCCCGCTATCACAGCCTGCGCGACCCCCGCATCGTCGAGGATCGCCGCGACGTCGTCGGCGAGCATGTTCAGGCTATAGTCGCCATCGGGAGCGTCCGAGCCGCCGGCACCGCGCGTGTCGATGCGCAGCAACCGGAACGCCGGAAGCAACAGCGGGACGGTGCGATCCCATAGCGACAGGTCGGTGCCGATCGAATTGAGCAGCACCAGCACCGGACGATCCGCTGCGCCCTCGATCCGCCAATGCAGACGCACGCCGTCGCGAAGGGTGATAGCCATGGCGTCAGTCCTCCAATCCATCGAGCAGTTCGGCAAGGATCGCCGCGCTTTCGCCGATATCGTCGCCGACCCCGGCGGCCGCGAGGTTGCGCGCGATGGCATCCGCGTCGATTTCTAGCCCCTCCGCGACGACCGCCAGCACGGCGGCGCTGCCGCTGGCGAGCAGGAACAGATCGGCAAGCACCGGGCCCTCCGCCTGCCAGCCGCCGAGACCGCGCTCCAGTTCATGCGGCAATCCACCGAGCAGCGATGCGACGAGGCCCGGCGCGCGCGTCGCCGCCGATAGTGCGACCTGACAACCGGTGGGATTGCGCTTGTGCGCCATGGCCGACGATCCGCCGCGCCCGGCGATCAACGGCTCGCGCGCCTCGCCTAACCCGTTCTGCGCCAGCAAGCTAACGTCGCGCGCAAACTTGCCGAGTGCGCCGATCAGGATGCCGAGCGCCACGCCGATCGCGGCGATACCGGTCCGCCGGGCATGCCATGGCGCCGAGCGCCCCAGTCCGAGCGCGTCGGCGAGGTGCGCGGCGACCGCCACGCCCTTGCCATCCATCCCCGCGCGCGTGCCCGCCGCGCCGCCCAGTTGCATGACCGCATGGGCGGCGACCGCCGTATCGAGCATCGCCAGCGCATCGCCAATCCCCCGCGCGGCGTGGGCCAGCCGCAGGCCGAAGGCGAGCGGCATCGCGTCCTGCAACAGCGTGCGCCCGATCGCCCGCCGCTCGGCATGCGCCCGCGCGTGCATCGCCAGCGCATCGACGACGCGCCGGGCGTCGACGACCAACAGGCGATGCGCCTCCCGCGCCTGCAGCATCAGCACCGTGTCGGCGACATCCTGACTGGTCGCACCCCGGTGCAGCGCCTGCCCCGCCTCGCCGCCGACCATCGCCCGCAACCGCGCGACCAAAGGGATCGCCAGCGTACCGGCGAGCGCCGCTTCCTCCGCCAATGCGGCGGGGTCGATCCGCGCCGGGTCGACGCCTGCTGAGATCGCGTCGGCAAGGTCGGGCGCGATCACGCCGCACGCCGCCTGCGCCCGTGCCAGCGCGACCTCGAAGGCGCAGCCATGCGCGATCGTCGCTGCATCGTCGAACACCGCGATCATGTCGTCCGTCGCGGCGGGCCGGATGCGCAACAGGTCGCTCACAGGTCGAAGAACACGGTTTCCCGCTCTCCCTGCAACGCGATGTCGAGCGTCCAGACGCCGTCGCCCGATGCGGTCGCGATCAGCGTCGCGCGGCGTTCCACCGGAACCGCCGACAGGACCGGGTCGGCTTCGTTGCCCGCCTGCCCATCGAAATACAGCCGCGTCGCCAACCGTTTGATGAGGCCGCGTCCGAAAACCGACAGCGCGACATGCGGCGCATGACCGGCTCCGATGGCGCCGGGTAATATCGTACGGAACCGGTAACTACCATCCTCGGCGGTCGCCGCCCGGCCGAAGCCGACGAAATGTGGGTCGCTGCCCGGCTCGCCCGCATAACGACCGGCGGCATCGGCCTGCCAGATCTCGATCATCGCATCGGGAACGGGTGCGCCCTGCCCGTCCAGCACCCGGCCGGTCAGTTCGATCACCGCTCCCACGGGCGTGCCGGTCGGCGACGACTGGTTCAGTACATAATGCGCCTCGGGAAACAGTTCGGGGCGCGCGCCCATGTCGGATTGCCCGACCAGATCGGCGCCGCCCTTCCATGGCAGGCCGTAATGGAAGAACGGGCCGACGGTCTGGCTGGGCGTCTGCCCGAACAGCGCCGGGTCCTGATTGTCGACGCGCGGTTCCGGGCGTCGGTCGGCGACGTCAATGGTCATGGTCGTCCTCCTCGAACGGCGTCTGCTCGCGCCCTTTCAACACCACGTCGAAGCGATAGCCGAGCGCCCAATTCGGCTCGGTCACGTCCATGTCGAACCGCGCCACCATGCGCTGCCGGTAGGGCATCGGTACCGCATTCGCGATCGGGTCGATCTCGATCAGCGGATCGTCGGGGAAATAGAGCTGCGTCACCAGCCGCGTCGCGAAAGCGGGTCCCAGCAGCGACAGATGGATATGCGCCGGCCGCCACGCATTGCGGTGGTTACCCCAGGGATAGGCCCCCGGGCGGACCGTGACGAAGCGATAGCGTCCCTCGGCATCGGTCACGACGCGTCCTGCGCCGGTGAAGTTCGGATCGTGTGGCGCGTCCCACTGGTCCTTGCCATGGATATAGCGTCCGGCGGCATTGGCCTGCCAGATTTCCATGACCGTGTCGGGCACTGCGCGACCATCTTCGTCGAGCACACGGCCGGTGACGATGATCCGCTGCCCCTGTGGCACGCCGCCATGCTGGGTCGTCAGATCGGCGAGCGACGGCCCCATCAGCCGGTCCCAACCCGCCGGGCCGGTCGTCTCGGTCCGGGTCTGCGGCACGCGCAACGGCGGCTGCAGCGGCGCACGGGTGCGGGTCGATCCGTAATCGGGGAATAGCGACGGGGGCGCGCCGGCATCTTCGCGGGCGTAGCTCATGCCGCCAGCTCCGCGCCGGTCTTCGCCCGCACTTCGTCGGCGGTGACGCCGGGCGCGCATTCGATCAGCCGCAGCCCGGGCTTGTCGCAGGCGATGACGGCAAGGTCGGTGATGATCAGGTCGACGCACGCCTTGCCGGTCAACGGCAGCGTGCAGGCGGGCAGGATCTTCGGATCGCCATGCTTCGACACATGGTCCATCACCACGACCACCCGGCGTACCCCGGCGACGAGGTCCATCGCCCCGCCCATGCCCTTCACCATCTTGCCCGGAATCGTCCAGTTGGCGAGGTCGCCATTCGCCGCGACTTCCATCGCGCCGAGGATCGCCATGTCGATATGGCCGCCCCGGATCATCGCGAAGCTGTCGGCGCTGGAAAAGAAGCTGGAGGTCGGCAGCGCGGTAATCGTCTGCTTGCCGGCGTTGATAAGGTCGGGGTCCGCTTCGCCCGCATAGGGGAACGGCCCGATGCCGAGCATGCCGTTTTCCGACTGGAGCGTGACCTCAATCCCTTCCGGCACGTAATTGGCGACCAGGGTCGGGATGCCAATGCCGAGATTGACGTAGAAACCGTCCTGCAATTCGCGTGCGGCACGCGCCGCCATTTCGTCGCGGGTCCAGGCCATCATCCATTCTCCCGGCTGCGGGTCGTCAGCTTCTCGATCCGCTTCTCGTTGATCGTGCTTTTGACGATGCGATCGACATAGATGCCGGGCGTGTGGATGCAGTCGGGGTCGAAGCTGCCTTCGGGTACGATCTCCTCGACCTCCGCCACCGTGACCTTGCCCGCCGTCGCCATATTAGGATTGAAGTTGCGCGCGGTCTTGCGGAACATCAGATTACCGGCCGGATCGGCCTTCCACGCCTTCACGATCGACAGGTCGGCGCGCAGCCATGTCTCGCGAACATATTCCTCGCCCTCGAACGTCTCGACCGGCTTGCCCTCGGCCACCACGGTGCCGACGCCGGTCCTGGTGTAGAAGGCGGGTATGCCCGCGCCACCCGCCCGGATACGTTCGGCGAGCGTCCCCTGCGGGTTGAGTTCCAGCTCCAGCTCGCCCGACAGATATTGCTGTTCGAACAGCTTGTTCTCGCCGACATAGCTGGAGATCATCTTCGCGACCTGCCGGCTTTCCAGCAGCATCCACAGGCCGAAGCCATCGGCCCCGGCGTTGTTCGAGATGACGGTCAGCCGCTTCACGCCGCTCGCCCGGATCTCGGGAATCAGGCTCTCGGGATTGCCCGACAGCCCGAACCCGCCCGACATGATCGTCATCCCGTCGAACAACAAACCATCCAGCGCCGCTGATGGGCTGTCGTAGATCTTGCGCTTCATACCGCCTCCAACGGTAGGCCGACATAATTCTCGGCCAGGGTAAGTTGCGCGGCCGGCGAGCCGCGCAGATAATCGAGTTCCGCCATCTGGATGCGTCGGTCGAAGCCATCCATCGTCGGAAAACGGTGGGTGACCGAGGTGAACCACCACGAAAACCGCTCCGCCTTCCACACCCGCGCCAGCGCCCGCGCCGAATAGCCGTCGATGCCGGCGTCGCTGTGATCGCGATAATGTTCGGTCAGCGCCTCGCCCAGCATCGTCACGTCGGACACGGCGAGGTTCATCCCCTTGGCACCGGTCGGTGGCACGATATGCGCGGCGTCGCCGGCAAGGAACAGCCGCCCCCAGCGCATCGGCTCGGCGACGAACGAGCGTAGCGGGGCGATCGACTTTTCGAACGACGGCCCCCGGGTGACCTTCGCTGCCGTCTCCGGCCCCAGCCGCACGCAGAGTTCGTCCCAGAAGCGGTCGTCGGACCAGTCGGCGATATCGTCGTCGAGACCGCACTGGATATAATAGCGGCTGCGCGTCGCCGATCGCATCGAAGCGAGCGCGAAGCCGCGTTCGTGATTGGCGTAGACCAGTTCATGCTCGGCAGGCGGTACGTCGGCCAGCACGCCCAGCCAGCCGAACGGATAGACGCGTTCGAACGTCCGCAACACATCAGCCGGGATCGCCGCACGGCTGACCCCATGATAGCCGTCGCACCCGACCACGAAATCACAGTCGAGCCACTGCGCCCCCGCAGCGTCGCGCCACGTCACCACCGGTCGGGCGCCGTCGAGGTCGGACAGCGTCACCTCTGCCGCATTCCACCGAATGTCGATCCCGCGCGCCTCGCCGGCGTCGAACAGGTCGCGCATCACTTCCTGCTGGCCATAGACGGTGACGGTCGCGCCCCCGGTCAGCGCCGCCATGTCGATGCGGAACATCCGCCCGTCGAGCGACACGTTGGTCCCGCCATGGATCAACCCCTCGCGCTCCAGCCGGCCAGCGATGCCGAGCCGCTGCATCAAGTCGACGGTGCCCTGTTCGAGCACCCCGGCGCGTACCCGCCCCTCGACATACGCCCGGTCGCGACGTTCGAGGACGGTCGCGGCGATGCCTTCGGCGCGAAGCAGATGCGCGAGGAACATGCCCGCCGGCCCTGCGCCAATGATCGCCACCTGCGTGCGGTGCCGCATCCGTCCTCTCCCATGGGCGTATCCGCCCCTTCGCCGCCGATGGTGCCGCCCCGCCCACGCCATGGCGATGGACGCCCTAACCGAAAAATTGGACGATCCGCTCGACAATGGATAGGCTCGGGCGATGGCTGCCGCTTCGATCCCGCGCTTTTATCTCTACGGTGAGCCGCATCGATCGGTCGAGGAAAGCTTCGTCCATGCCGAACGGCTCGACGACCGGTCGCGGCCGAGTGAATGGACGATCCTGCCGCACGCCCATGCCGATCTGGTGCAGGCGTTCGTGCTCGATCGGGGGGGCGGCACGATGCGCGCGGAGGACGCCCGGTTCGACGTCGCGGCACCGGCGCTGCTGTTGATACCGGCGGGGATCGTCCATGGCTTTTCATGGGACCCGGCATCGGTCGGGTCGGTGGTCACGCTGTCGGTCCGTCACCTTGCACTGCTCGACGGTCGGTATCCGGGACTGTCGGGCGTGTTCGCACGGGTACAGGTCGTGCCGCTCGGCAGCGACGCGCTGGCCGCGTTACACGGGGCGGCCGGGATGCTGATGCGCGAACTGGGCTGGTCGGCACCCGGACACCGCGCCGCCGTCGATGCCGCGCTGCTGACCTTCCTGGTCGAGGCGCGACGCGCTGCCGGCCCTGTTCCGGGCGAAGCGCAGCCGCCACCCGGCCAGCATGGCGCATTGGTGGCGCGGTATCGCGCGCGGATCGACGAACGCTTCCGCCTGCGCGAGCCGATCGCGGTCCATGCCGCAGCGCTTGGCACCAGCGAAAGCCGTCTCCGCGTCGCCTGCACCCGGATCGCCGGCATGTCGCCCGCCGCGATGCTCGACGAACGGGCGATGCTCGATGCCAAACGTGCCCTGCTCTACACCCATTTATCGGTGGCAGAGGTCGGCTATAATGCCGGCTTTGCCGATCCGGCTTACTTCACGCGCTTCTTCACCCGCCATGCCGGCGTTTCGCCGCGCCGTTTCCGTCTTGCGGGAAGCGAACCGCGATAGGTGCGGGTCATTCCGGGCCGCCAGCGCGACCGCATGCGATTCCGGTTTGACGCGGCCGGTGGAACATGGCTTCGCCCGCGCATGAGCGAAGCCACGCCCCATATCCGGACCCTCGGCCAGCTGGTCGGCTATCGGCTCCGCCGTGCCTCGGCCGTGTTCGCGACCGATTTCGCGATCACGCTGGAGGGGACCGGCATCCGCCAGATCCCGATGGGCATCCTGTCGGTGGTGGCGGACAATCCGGGGATCAACCAGGGGACCATCGGGCGGCTGCTCGGCATCAAGCGCGCCAATATGGTGCCACTCATCAACGAACTGATCGAAAGCGGCCTGATCGTGCGCGAGAACGATCCGGCCGACCGCCGCGCCTTCACGCTGGCGATGTCGCCCGCCGGATCGGCGATGCTCGACGACTGTATCCGCCGGATCGAGGCGCATGAGGAACGGCTGCTTGCCAGCTTCTCAAAGGCGGAGAAGGCGATGCTGCTCGACCTGCTGGAGCGGATCGAGCAGCGGGCGGTCGTTGCCGATTAAGGTCGGTCAGGATCAGCGCCTCGAGCGCGACGAGCCCCTGCCCGACCGGATGGACGATCACCGGATCGAGGTCGATCTCGCGGATCGTCGGCGTACCGGCAAGGATGCGGCCGCCCTCGCGGCATTGGTCGCCGCGAGCATGCCGCCGATGCCGAGGCCGGTAAGAACGCGCCACAGACATAGCTGCGCAATCCCCCCATCATCGCGCCGAGACAGGCGAGGAGGGTCCGGGGATCGGGCGTCGCGGCTGCGGCATCGGCGGTCATGGCGTCGCTCAGTCCTCCGGAGCAATGGTGACGCGCAGGCCGTCCAGCGACGGAAGTTGACACGACAGCCGCGAGCACGCGGTGCGATGCTCGGATATGTCGAGCAGATCGTCCTCGTCGACACTCATTGGCGGCAGGCTATCCAACTGCGGTTGATCGACAAAGACGTGGCAGGTCGCGCACGAGCAACAGCCGCCGCACGATGCCAACATCTCGTCGATGCCGGCGTCGCGGATCGCGCGCATGACGCTGGCGTCGGGATCGGCGGCGATGCTGCGGGTTTCGCCGCTGCGGGTGGTGACGGTCAGGGTCGGCATCATGCCAGTTCCTTCAGAGGAGTAGCCGCATCGGCCAGCGCATCGCGTGGTGGAATGGCGCCACGTTCGACCAGCTTGCGGCCTTGCACATAGTCCTTGGTCGCGTTGACGCAGTCGAGGGCGATCACCCGGCCGGCGCGCAGATAGACGATCGAGAAGGACCGCGCCGCCCGGTCGCCACGCACGACCAGATCGTCATGGCCGATCGACAGGCCGACCGTCTGCAGGCGCAAATCATATTGGTTCGACCAGAACCATGGCAGCGCGGCATAGGGTGGCGCGGTGCCGTCGGTCAGGAGCGTGGCGACGGTCGCCGCCTGATCGTTGGCATTCTGCACGCTTTCGACACGCAAGCGCGCGCCATCGGCATAAGCGCTGGGGTGGGCGGCGCAATCGCCGATCGCAAAGATTTCAGGGAGCGAGGTGCGGCATCGGTCGTCGACATCGACGCCGTTGCCGCCGGCGGCCCCCGCCGCCAGCAGCGGCTCGACCGCGGGCACGATGCCGATGCCGACGATCACCATGTCGCAGGCAAAAGTCTCGCCATCGGCGGTGCGCACCGACAGGCCGCGATCGGCCGGTTCGATACAATCGACGGTGACGTTCAGGCGCAGATCGACCCCGGCGGCGCGATGCTCGGACGCGTAGAAGGCGGACAGCGGCGCACCGGCGACGCGGGCGAGCAGCCGGTCCTGCGCCTCTAGCAACGTCACCTGCTTGCCGGCCTTGATCAGGACCGCCGCCGCCTCCAGCCCGATATAGCCGCCGCCGATGATGCAGACGCGGCGGACCGTGTCCAGTTCGGCCATGATCGCATCGGCATCGGCGCGGGTGCGCACGGCATGGACGCCGGGCAGGTCGTGGCCGCTGCAGGTCAGCCGGCGCGGCGCGCCGCCGGTCGCCCAGATCAGCACGCCATAGCCGATCGTCGCGCCATCGGCCGTTTCGACCCGGTGCGCGTCGGCTTCGACGCGGACCACGCGCCGTCTGAGCAGCAGATCGACCTGCCGTTCGGTCCAGAAGGCAAGCGGGCGGATCAGGATGCGCTCGAACGGCTTGTCGCGGGCGAGATACTCCTTCGACAGCGGCGGGCGTTCATAGGGCGGGTCGGGTTCGTCGCCGACGATGGCGATGGTCCCGGCGAAGTTGCGCTGGCGCAGCGCGATCGCCGCCTGTGCGCCGCCATGCCCGCCGCCGACGATCAGCACGTCATAGTGCGGCAGCGTCACGCGGTCGCGGCCCGTTCACGGGCGATGGCACGGTCGATCATCAGGCGCGAGCGGACCCCGCCAGCATCGATGTTGAGTTCCAGCAGCTTGCGGTCGGGATAGCGCGAAAGATTGTCCTGTTGCCGCTCCAGCATCTCCAGATCCTCCGAAAAGATCGTGCGCTGCCCTTCGCGGATCGTGTCGGTCAGCGCGGCATCGTCGACCGCGAATTGCCGCGCCATGCCCCAGAAATACCAGTGCGAGGTCTCGGTCTCGGGCGTGATGAAATCGACGACGATGCTCGATGCCTTCTTGAACGGATCGGCATGATAGCCGCCCTGCCCGGCCAGCGCGACGCCGACCTCGATCATCACATGGCTGGGCAGCGAGAACCGGCAGACCTGCCAGCGATCGACCGGCGCATCCTCGGGCAGGCCGGCACCGCGCAGCGCCATCCGCCAGAAGGGCGGCGCGGAGATGTTTTCCATGTGGCGGCTGGTAACGACCTCAACGCCGGTCGCCTCGGTCTTCACCGGGGCTTCGTCGATCTCCTTCTGGCCGATGCTGCCGGCATGGACATAGGTTTCGTGGGTCAGGTCCATCAGATTGTCGATCATCAGCCGGTAATCGCAGCCGATATGGAACAGCCCGCCGCCATAGGCCCAGTCGGGGCTTTCGGCCCAGGGCAGCGGGTGCAGCCTGTCCGCCGACGCGCGTTCGGGATCGCCGGGCCAGACCCAGACGAAGCCATAACGTTCGATGACCGGAAAGGCGCGGGCCGGGGGAAACCTGCCGACCTGCTGCCCCGGCATGTTGTCTGCGCGGCCGCGGCAATCGACGGCAAGGCCGTGATAGCCGCATACCAGCGTCTCGCCGCGCACGAAGCCGAGCGAGAGCGGCGCGCCGCGATGCGGGCAGAAATCCTCCAGCGCGACGACGCCGCCGCTTGCCGGGCGGAAGAACACCATGCGCGCTCCGGTGATCTGGCGGGCGAGCGGTGTGTCGCCGATCTCGTCCGCGCTTGCCGCGACATACCATGCATCGAGCGGCCAGCTGGCCTGCGTTGCTGTCGTCATCACACTCTCCTGCCGATCAGCGTAGATTCATGCCGAGCCGGACGCCATAGGCAGGTCGGGGGATCGACCACCTTGTTCGTCCGGGAGGATTTCATGCGCCGAAACCGGCTTGGCGAAGCGCTTCACCGCCGCCAAGATCGCCGCGCTTCGCCGTGCGTTCGGCGCAGACGCATGAATTTTCGACAGGAATTGCCCGATGACCGTCCGTTCCTTTTCCCGTCGCGCCGCGTCGCTGGTCGCGCTGGCGGTGCTGTCGCCGAGCGCATCGGCGCAGACGCCACCGGCACCCGTGGCTGAACGCCCCGCCCCGCCCGCGGCATGGACGTCGGCGCCGTTCGTGCCGTTATGGACCGGCACGCCGCCGGGCGGCGGGTTCAAGGCGGGCGCGGTGCCGGCGAACGATCCCGCGACGTTCCTGCGCAATGTGGATCGGCCGGGGTTGCGGATGTTCAAGCCCGTGCGGGCGAACGGGGCGTCGGTGCTGGTGATTCCGGGCGGCGCCTATACCTTTCTGTCGATCGGCAATGAGGGCGTCGACATCGCCGGGCGGCTGACCGCGCTCGGCTATACCGTCCATGTCCTGACCTATCGCCTGCCGGGCGAGGGCTGGGCCAATCGCGCCGATGTGCCGTTGCAGGATGCGCAGCGCGCGGTGCGCATGGTCCGCGCCGCCGCGACCCGCGACGGGCTGGACCCGCACAAGGTCGCGGTGGTCGGTTTTTCGGCGGGCGGGCATCTGGCGGCGACGCTGGAGACCGATTTCGCCCAGGCCGTCTACCCTCCGCGCGATGCGACCGACCGGATCGACGCGCGACCCGATGCCGCCGCGCTGATCTATCCGGTGATCGCCGCCGCGCCGCCCTTTACCCATGCGCAATCGGCCGAAAAGCTGCTGGGTCCGAACCCCGATGCGGCGGCGGTCGCGCGGCGATCCCCGGCGCAGCACGTCACCGGAGCGACGCCGCCGACCTTCCTGCTGCACGCGATGGACGATGGCGCGGTGGTGCCCGACAACAGCCTGTTGATGCTGGCGGCGCTGCGCACGGCCGGACGCCCGGTCGAGGCGCATTTCCTGACCGAAGGCGGCCACGGCTTCGGTGTCGGCACGCCCACGATGCCCGCCGGCCATTGGGTCGAGATGTTCGACCGGTGGCTGCAACGCACCTTCGCCAAGGCAACACCACCGGCGGAGTGATTTGCCGGCTTGCAATCATCAGCCATTTAGACATGCATCATAGCAATCCGGCGATGACCGGTTGGAGGGATGCAGCATGGCCGACACGATGCGGGTTTCGGAAGCCGACCGGTGGACCCGGCGCGGTTTGCTCGGCGCGTCGGCGGTACTGGCCGGGGCGGCGTCGCTGCCGGGATCGGCACAGGCGGCACCTGAGCGGCTGACCAGCATCGGCCTGACCTTTGCCTATGAAGCGATCGTGACGCTGGGCAAGACCGAGGAGGTCGGCGCGACGCCGCTGGGCAAACGCATTCGCATCCCGATCACCGGCGGCCGGTTCAGCGGCCCGCGCATTTCCGGCACGATCCTTCCCGAGGGGATGGACTGGCAGCTGGTTCGCGCCGACGGGACGACGGTGCTGGAGGCGAGCTATCTGATGCGCGAGCGCGACGGGACGCTGATCCATATCCGCAATCGCGGGCTGATACGCGGCAACTATATCCGTACGACGCCGGAATTCGAAGCGCCGCTGGGCAAGCATCAATGGCTGAACGAGGCGATCTTCCTCGGCACGGTCGGGGCGGCCGACCCGGCGGACGGGGCGGCGGTGCGCATCACCGTCTATCAGGTGGCATGACGATGGAGGCGAAGGCGATGCGACGGACGATCACGCTGGGCGCGATACTGGCCGGATCGGCGCTGGCCGGTTGCGCCACGCCGACGACGCCCGCTGCAACGACGACGCTGGCCAAGGCGCAGGGCTGTGCCGCGCTGCTGAACGCGGGCGGATGGAGCGACCCGACGCTGCGCATCCTGACCGCCGAGGAACGCGCCGCCGGGCTGACGATCGACGTCGGACCGGGCGCGAAGACTCCGCCCCTGCCAGCCCATTGCGAGGTGACCGGGGTGCTGCACGAACGCACCGGGCAGGACGGACAGCGTTATGCGATCCGGTTCCGGATGCGGTTGCCCGATGCGTGGAACCGGCGGTTCGTGTTCCAGGGCGGCGGCGGGACCAATGGCGATATCGGCAACGCGATCGGCCCCGCGACCGGCGGCGCGGTCGCGCTGGCGCAGGGCTATGCCGTCATCAGCCAGGATTCGGGGCATTCGAACGCGACCAATGCCGATCCGGCGCGCGGCGGCGCGGTATCGTTCGGGTTCGATGCGCAGGCGCGGGCGGATTATGGCCATGCGTCGCTGAAGGCCAGCTACGACACGGCGCGCGCGATCCTGCGCCGCTATTATCATGGCGATCCGGCGCACAGCTATTTCGCCGGCTGTTCGAAGGGCGGGCAGGAAGGCATGGCGTTCGCCCAGCGCTATCCCGAAGCATTCGACGGCATCCTCGCCGCCGCGCCCGGCTTCGCGCTGCCCAAGGCGGCGATCGCCGAGGCATGGGATACGCAGACCTATGCCGCGCTGGTGCGCGCGCCGGGCGAGAGCAGCGTGCCGATCGCGCGGCTGGTGCAGGCGTTTTCGGACGGCGACCTGTCGCTGGCGCGCGGCGCGGTGCTGGCGGCGTGCGATGCGAAGGACGGGCTGGCCGACGGGCTGGTCGGCAATTTCGCGCAGTGCGGAACGGCCGAGGTGGTGCGCGAACTGCGCGCGCGGCAATGCAGCGGGCAGAAGCAGCAAAGCTGCCTTGCCCCCGGTCAGATCGATGCGCTGGTCAAGGGGTTCGGCGGACCGCGCGACAGCCGGGGCAACGCCCTTTATGCCAGCTTCCCATGGGATGCGGGGCTCAACGACAATGGCTGGCGGATCTGGAAACTGGGTCTGGCGACCCCCGCCATTCCGGCGATCAATGCGGCAATGGGCGCACCGGCGCTGGCGACGATCTTCTCGACGCCGCCGCGTGCCTTGGGGCCGACGCCGCAGGCGGGGATGGACTATCAGCTCGGCTATGATTTCGATCGCGATCCGGCGGCGATCCACGCGACCGCGCCCGGCTTTCCGCGCTCGGCATGGGACGATATCGCCGCGCGGTCGAGCGACCTGGCGCGGTTCCGGGCGCGCGGCGGGCGGATGATCGTGCCGCATGGCGTGTCGGACCCGGTCTTCTCGATCAACGACACCATCGCGTGGTGGAACGATGTCGACCGGCGCGTCAACGGGGGCGCGGCATCGTTCGTGCGCGTGTTTCCGGTGCCCGGCATGGCGCATTGCGCGGGCGGGCCGGCGACCGACCAATTCGACGGCTTCGCCGCGCTGGTCCGCTGGGTCGAAGCGGGCAGCGCCCCGGACCGGATCGAGGCGACGGCGGGAGCGACGACGCCATGGCCCGGCCGGACCCGCCCGCTCTGCCCCTATCCGCTGGTCGCCCGGCCGATCGCCGGGGCGGGCGATACCGAGCGGGCGGCAGCGTTCGAATGCAGGGCGTAGAACGCGATGACCGAGCCAAACCCGTTCGTCCTGAACCGGCATTGAGTCTGTCGCGTCGGTATCACCCTTCAGCGGCTGATCCAGTTGACCGGAACCGTCGCCCCCGCGGAGGCTAGGGCCTCGTGCGGCTTTTGTCTCGTGCCATCACCAGGAGATCCCAGCCTGTGCCGGGAGGACGTCTGGTTCGATTGCGATGGATCACACCAGAGTCTGATGACAATAAGTAGAACCGTTCATGCCGAGTAGGGGCTGAGCGAAGTCGAAGACCCGTATCGAAGCACCTGTGGCACGGGTCCTTCGCTACGCCATTTCGACAGGCTCAATGGCTACTCAGGACGAACGGATTGGCCTCATGTCATTATGTTCTAGAGCGGTTTCCGACCGATCTGCACCGTCACGACGGAGCCGATTTTTTGTTTGTGGCTAGGAGCGAGGAAGGAGCGGGGCATGGCCGCAGTGACTGACGAGGGACGCCGCCACAGACGAAAATCGGCCCGCCCCGAAGGGGTTGCGTCAGGAAGGCCGCCGGACGTCCTTGCGACGCTTGCAGGGGCAGACCAGCCCCTGCTTCGCGCCGCTCCTCGCCGGCAACCTTCCTGACGCAATCGTGATGGCGCAGATCGGTCGGAAACCGCTCTAGTGACAGCGTAACTCCGGCCCGCGCGTGGCGGCCCGGAGCACAGGTCAGGCGAGGTCGTAATCGGCGAGCTTGGTGGCGAAGCCCGCCGTGCCGGCCGTCTTCGACAAGCTGTAGAGATAATAGTCGACGCCGTCCTCGCTATACGAACCGTTATAGTAGAGCGTGGTGATCGTCTTGCCGGCTTCGTTCTTCATCGCGACCGAGGCGCCGTTGCCAAGGTCGAGGACCTTGTTGCGGCCGAAGAGGATGACATTGTCATTGTCGCCGTCGGTGATCTTGCGGGTGGTGACCAGCAGGTCGCCGCTGCCGAAGTCGAGGATCGAGTCGCGCGACGCGCCGATATCGCTGCCGAAGAAGAAGACGTCGGAGCCGCCCTTGCCGCCGATCAGCGTGTCCGCGCCGGCACCGCCGTCGAGCCAGTCGTCGCCCGCGCCGCCCTCCAGCCGGTCGTTACCCGCGCCGCCCTGCAACAGATCCTTGCCGGCATTGCCGATCAGGGTGTTGGCGACCGCGTTGCCGTACAGCTTGTCGTTGCCCGATCCGCCGCGCGCATTTTCGATGACGACGCCATTGGCGATGGTGAAGCCGCCATAGATGCCCTCGGCATAGGACACACGCCCGCCGCCACCGGTTTCGTAGCGCAGCGTCGCCGCGCGCAGATCGATCAGCGCGTCGCGCGCGCCGTCATAGACGATCTGGTCGGTGCCCCCGGCATCCCAGATCGACGAATAATAGGTGCCCGCGGCGTTGACGTCCTTGAGCGTATAGGTGTCGTTGCCGGTCGCGGTATCTTCGTTGACGCCGTATTTGTCCTGGATCGCGGCGATGTCGAACGCCATCAACCCGCCCAGATAGCCATAGCCCGCGTCGGTCGGCGCGTTGCCATAGGGCGAATCCTGCCAGCCATCCTCGTACGACATCATCGTGAAGACGCCTTGGTTCAGCGAGAAATCGCCGGTCGTATAGTCGGCGACCCCCGCCCCTTCGGACTGGACGCCGCGCATCACGCCCGAATGGCCGCCATTGTCGTGCGGATGGGCAAGACCATGGCCATGGCCGAATTCGTGGATCAGCGTGACGAAGGAGAAGCCGCCCTGCGCCAGATTCTTCGCATTCCAGCGATTGTCGCCGGAGTTGAACAGCGCGGTGCCCTCGTCCTTCTCCTGCGGCGGGCTCATCGATCCCAGCAGCGAGACACCCGGTCCGGGCGTGCCCTGATAGGTGAAATATTCGAAATCGGCCTCTTCGCGGTTCTGCGTCTCGACATAGACGACGTCGGCGACCTTCTCGAACTCCTTCAGCGCGGTCCAAATCGCCTTGAGCTCGAAATCCTTGGCGCCGACCGCGACCGTCGCGGGCGGCAGGCTGGGCGAGGTCGGGTCTTCGGTGACATAGAGGTCGCCGGCCTTGGCGAAATAGATAGTGACGACGTTCTTACCGGTGATGCCGGTACCCTTGGCATCCGCGGTCTCCTGCGGATTGCCGGTGATATGGCCGGTTTCCTTGCCATCGGGGTTGCGGACGGTGCCGTCGACCTGCGTGCCCCAGTCGATCGCATAGAGCGGGTTGTCGGTGCTGTAATAAGGGACGTAGCGCGGCTGTCCGGTCACGTCGCTCACCGACACCGAATAGTCGCCGATCAGGTCGCCGGTGGTGCCGTCGGCAGGCGTGTTGTCATAGGCGCGGGCGTTGACGAAATAGGTCCCGCTTTTGGTCGGGGTATAGGTCAGGATCGCGTCGAACCCGCTGTTGACGGTGTTGATCGTCGTGCTGGCCCCGCCATCGGCAGCGGTAATAATGTTGCCCGACGCATCATAGAGTTCGAGATAGCTGTCGGCGAGCGGCACGCCGGTCGGGCCACCGGCCTTGGCGAACATGCCGATTTCGTAGGTCTTTCCGGCGACCAGCTGCACCTTGAAGAAGTCCTGGTCGCCGATCGTGCCGAGCGTCGATACGGTCGCAGGTGCCCCCACGGTCAACGTCGCGGTGGTCGAGGTATCGTCGGCGATATCGGGTTCGAGCACCAGCAGTGCCGACGTCAACGTCGTGGCGCCGTCGGCAAGATATTCACGATGATGCATGCGTCAAATCCCCATCGACTACGGGAGGGCATGACGGGCCGGCATCGCGTCTTCGCAAGATCGGGCGACGAATGGGCGATGCGGGGTCAGGGCACTCCCAAGATGAATGCTCGAAAGCAAGGCTTTGGTCGTTCCGGCCGCGAGGTTCGTGGCCGATGGGGAATGGTTAAGGCGAAATTTGCGGTAATGCAAAGAACGGAACCGTACGGTGCCGCCGGTGTTCGGGCGGGTCAGCCTTTGCCATGAATATCAGTGACTAAGCTGGCGAACAGGCCATTTACGCGGACTTATTCGCGGTTTTATTACTATTATATTGTTCGGTAATGGTGCCGCCAACGCGACGTAGCGTTTTCGCGATACGATGAACGGTCGGCGACAATCGCGAAAGCTGCTGGAAGATCGCTGCCCGTCATCGTGACAGGAGACTTTCTTATCCAGATAGTTGGCGGCGTCGTGCCGATGCCCGACGCATCATGCCGCTCGATTGGCCGGCTATGCCAGCGGCCCCGCTCCTCGCCATCGACAGCCGAGAGGGCGCCGTGACGATTACTCGGCCTTTTGTGAGGACGACCGCAGATTTATCCTTTTCCGGTTGCCGGTTGACCGGTCGGTACGGCGCTTAATCCCGGCAATTCGGATCAGGCGGCGCGGTCGCTGCGGAAGTCGCCATGGACCACGACCCCGGCGGTCCGGCCGGGCCCGGCGCGACCGGCGTCCCGCGGCAGGATGAAGCGGCCGACCTGTCCGGCAAGCTGATCGGCATGATCGGCGAGCGTCCGCGCGGCGGCGGTCGCCTGTTCGACCATCGCCGCGTTGCGCTGGGTCACGGCGTCCATCTCGCATACGGCGGTGTTGACCTATTGCAGCCCGATCGACTGATGTTCGGACGATTCGGCGATGCGGTGGACCAGCGCGCTGACCTCGCCGATGCGATCGACGATCCGCCGCAGCGCGTTGCCGGTCTCGTTGACCAGCGCGACGCCGGTGCCGACCTGCTCGCTCGACGCGGTGATGCGGAGCTTTACGTCGTGCGCCGCATCGGCGGAACGCTGCGCCAGCGCGCGGACTTCGCTGGCGACGACCGCGAACCCCTTGCCCGCATCGCCGGCCCGCGCCGCCTCCACGCCGGCATTGAGTGCCAGCAGGTTGGTCTGGAAGGCGATGCCGTCGATCACGCTGATAATGTCGCTGATCTCGTTCGAGGCGCGTTCGATCGACCCCATCGCATCGACGGCGCGGTCGACCACGGCGCCGGACTGGTTCGCCTCCTCGCGTGCCTGGTCGACGACCAGCTTGGCCTGCGCCGCGCCACTGGCGGTCTGGCGGACGGTGCTGGTGATCTGGTCCATCGCCGCCGCCGTCTCCTCAAGGCTCGCCGCCTGCTGCTCGGTCCGTTGCGACAGCGCGTCGGAAGCGCGGCTGATGTCGAGCGCGCCCTCGTTGATGCTGTCGCTGGCGGACGCGACCGCCTGCAACGCGTCGGCGACGGCGCCCATCGCCCGGTTATAGTCGTGCCGCAGCTGCTCGGTCTCATCGGGAAACGCGGTGTCGATGCGGTGGCTCAGATCATTGCGGGCGAGACGGGTCAGTCCCGCGCCAAGCGACGCGACCACCTGCTGCTGCATACCCGACGCCGAGGCGAGGCGGACGCCATTGTCGCGGAACGTCGCCATCGCCCGCGCCATCCGGCCGACACAGTCGCGATAGTCGGAAAACGCGATCGGCGCATCGAACTCGCCCGCCGCCAGCGCCTCCATGCGCACGACCGTCGTGACATAGGGGTCGCAGATCAGTTTGCGCGCGACCAGCGAGACCAGCACGATCGACACCACGCTCGCCACCGCCGCCGCGACATAGGGCATCGCCGAACCGGCGGCGGACGGCGACAGCAACGCCACCGCGAGCGGAAGCGACGCCAGCGATCCGTTCAGGATCGCAAGCGCCACGAACTTGACCCGGATGGGCGCGTCGGCCTTGAACCAGCGAACCACGGGATACTTCTCCTGAACGACGTAGTGGCCGGCACCGTGTGCGCCATTCGCGAAGGAAGCATTAATGCGATATGCCTGCGAAACCGCCGATCCCGGTGATTAACGAGACCTTTGGGAACGTCCTCCGCCTGTCCCGGAACCCTTCCGTACCTCGTGCAGTCGGGGAGTACGGAGCCAAGCAAAACAAAGCTTTGCGGGTGTGGGCCTGGGTCCCCGCCTTCGCGGGGATATGATGAAGCGGACTGTCGCAGAGGTCCCGCAATCACCCGGAAAGGCGCTGGTTCGGCCTGTTTCCGGAATATCAGACTTTGGTATGAGCGTACGCTGCGGACGATGTTTCGCGATCGGTCGCCACGGAATGCTGCCGTCGAATGGAACCGGACAGGGCGTTGCCGCGCTTATCGCGGCCGGCAGATCGTGCCGACAGCGGGAGCACGACCATGGCCGATACCGGATTGATGATCGACGCGACGACGTTCAGCGACAATCCGTCGGCGTATCAGGTCGAGTTCGCCGGGACGGTCGATGGCGAACGGCAGGAGTTCGCGGTCCGGTACAGCGCGCTCGAAGCGATGGCCGGCCGGCCGGTGGCCGACGAGGCGCTGGCCGTCGCGCAGGCGCAACGCGACCGGCTGGCCGATGCCGCCGGCAAGGCGCTGACACGCGGACAGGCTGCGCCGCTGGTGACGATCGGCGAAGCGGACCTGCTGTAACCCGCGGATCGGGGCGAAGCGGCCGCGTTTAATACCCATTGCGCCGCACCATCGGCTTGTCGTTTTCCTGCTTCAGTCGACGGTTCCCAATATGAACCACGCATTAATGATGTGATCGTTGCCTCTACTTGTAAATATCGATTTTACTTTGCTTTCTGCTTCTACAATCGATGCCATTGCCGGTCGCTTTACTGTTTGTTAACCAGTCTTCACACATCTTAAGCATTGGTCGACAGCACCGGTTCCTGTCCGGTCGACGTACCGTGTATTTTGTATCAGGCAGAGGCAGAAAGCGAATGGGATATCATCCTTCGGCGCTCGGTAGCTTCCGGGATTGGCCGCATGCCGGCATCAACAAGCTGTATCGCGACGGCGACCGCGCCGTGCGCGATCTGGCCATCGATCGCAGCGGCGTATTGGGGCGGGTGCGCGACCCCGAACTGGCGACGATCGTCGGCTTCACCGCAGCGGAGTACAAGACGGCGATGGCCGGCCTGTCGATCGTCACCGGTCGGCGGCAGATCCTGCTCGGCGCGATCGGGACCGATGTCTATGAAACGTCGCTGGAAGACTCGTTCTGCTCCGTCGCAGTCCAGCGCCCCGACGAACCGCTGATCGTGCCCGACGCCACGCGCGACCCGCGCTTCGCCACCTTCCGCACGGTGACCGGCCAGCCATTCGTGCGCTTTTATGCCGGGGTTCCGGTGCTCGATCGCAACGGCTTCGCATTGGGCGCGCTGTGCATCGCCGACCGGACGCCGCGCCACGAGGCGTTCGACCCGACCATGTTGCTGATCCGGGCGCGCGAGATCGAACGACTGCTCCGTTCGTAGAACCAGAGGACCCGACGATGCCTTACCGGGTTGCGACGCGGTCGTTTCCCGGTACGATCCCGACGATAACATGTTGGGAGAGATGGCAATGACCGCGCGCTTCGACCGCCGTACCCTGTTGGCCGGCGGCATCGCCGCCTCCACCGCCGGCGTCCTGCCAATGGGCGATGCCTTCGCCCAGCGGCGCCGGACCGCGGCCAATGACAAGCTTCAGGTCGGCCTGATCGGCTGCAAGGGCATGGGCTGGTCCAATCTGAGCGCGATGCTGAAGGGATCGGACGTGGTCCCGGTCGCGCTGTGCGACGTCGATGCACGGGTGCTGGCCGAGCGCGGGGCGGAGCTGAAGAAGGCGACGGGGCGTGCGCCGCGGCTGTACGACGATTATCGCCGGATGCTCGACGACCGGTCGGTCGACGCGGTCATCATCGCCACCCCCGATCATTGGCACGCGCTGCAACTGACCGATGCGATGTCGGCGGGCAAGGACGCCTATTGCGAAAAGCCGCTGGGCAATTCGATCGCCGAATGCCGGGCGATGGTCGCCGCCAAGCAACGCCACAACCGCGTGGTACAGGTCGGCCAGTGGCAGCGCAGCAACCAGCATTGGGCCGACGCCATCGCCCTCGTCCATGGCGGCGGCATCGGCCGGGTGCGCAAGGTCAAGGCATGGGCCTATATGGGATGGATGAAGCGGGTCGCGCCGCAACCCGATCAGGCGGTACCGGCGGGCGTCGATTACGACCGCTGGCTGGGGCCGGCGCCGGCGCGCGCCTTCAACCCCAACCGCTTTCACTTCAGCTGGCGCTGGTATTGGGACTATGCCGGCGGGCTGATGACCGACTGGGGCGTCCATCTGATGGACATCGCGCTGCTGGGGATGAAGGCGTCGGTGCCGAAATCGGTTTCGTCACTCGGCGGTGCCTATGGCTATCCGGATTCGGCGATGGAGACGCCCGATACCCAGACCGCGATCTTCGATTTCGGCGACTATTCGGTCGAATGGGAACATGCCGTCGGCATCAGCCATGGCCCCTATGGCGGACGCGACCATGGCGTGGCGTTCGTCGGCGAAACGGGAACGCTGGTCGTCGATCGCGGCCAATGGCAGGTGTTTCCGGAGATCAGCGACGGCAAGCCGCTGACGCGCGAGGTGCCGGTGACCAAGTCAAGCGACAACGGGATCGAGCGCCATACCGCCGACTTCGTCGCCTGCGTCAAGGATCGCACGCGCACCCCCGCCTGCCCGATCGAGTCCGCCGCCAATACCGCGATCGTGTGCCAGATGGGCAATATCGGCTGGAAGACCGGACGGAAGGTGCATTGGGATGCGGCGGCGGGACAATTCGCCGGCGATGCCGATGCCAATGCGCTCATCACTCCGCGGTATCGCGCGCCCTATCGCCTGCCCGCCTGACGGCGGCGCGGGCGTCGGCCGCAAGTCAGACTCTGATCGAGTTGCGTGGAAGCGGGACCGGCCCTGATCCGGCTTTGCCGGATCAGACGCTAATCGTCCTCGTCCTCGAACCCGACCAGATCGAGCGCGCGCGCCTTGATCTGGCGGGTCATGCACCAATGGACCAGAGCGTCCTCGCGGCCGTGCGTGACCCAGACTTCCTTCGGCGCGATCTCGGTCAGGGTTTGGGTCAGTTCGTCCCAGTCGGCATGGTCGGACAGGATCAGCGGCAGTTCGACGCCGCGCTGGCGGGCGCGCTGGCGGACGCGCATCCAGCCGCTGGCCATCGCGGTGATCGGATCGGGCAGCCGCCGCGACCAGCGGTCGCCGAGCGCCGAGGGCGGCGCGACGATGATCCGGCCCTGCAACTCCGCCTTGGTCGCGCCCGCCACGGGTCGTAACTCGCCCAGGTCGACGCCCAGATCGACATAGAGGTCGCACAAACGCTGCATCGCGCCGTGCAGGTAGATCGGATCGTCGAAGCCCATCGCCCGCGCCTCGGCGATCACCCGCTGCGCCTTGCCCAACGCATAGGCGCCGACCAGCACGCAGCGTTCGGGTTCGGTGCGCAGCGCCGCGAGCAGCTTGTCGATCTCGTCGCGCGTCTCAGGGTGGCGGAAGACGGGCAGGCCGAACGTCGCCTCGGTCACGAACACGTCGCACGGCACCGGCTGGAACGGAACGCAGGTCGGGTCGGCACGGCGCTTGTAATCGCCCGATACCACCACCCGCTCGCCGGCATGGTCGAGCACGATCTGCGCCGATCCCAGCACATGGCCAGCGGGGACGAAGGAGATGTCGACCTCGCCCATGCGGATGCTTTCGCCATAGGCGACCGCCACGCCGTTCTGCGGGCCGTAGCGCGTGTCCATGATCGCCAGCGTCTCGGGCGTGGCCCATACCGTGTGGTGCCCGCCGCGCGCGTGATCGGCATGGCCGTGCGTCACCAGTGCGCGTTCGACCGGTTCGGACGGGTCGATCCACATGTCGATCGCCGGAATATGGATGCCGGTCGGGTGCGGCGTGATCCAGCGAGCAAGGGCCATAGTTCGACAGATGGGGCGCATGGTCGACCCTGCCAAGGTCATCGAACCGACATATCAAGGTGATAGGCGCACAAGCCGTTCGTAACGATTGCCAGCCCTTGCCGACGCCCGCCCCACCCCGTTTCAGCCTGTTCGCGGCGGGCATGGCCGCATTCTGCGTCTATTTCGCGATGTACGCCTTTCGCAAGCCGATCATGGCGGTCGGTTTCGCCGATCAGAGCGCGTGGTGGCCGGGGCTGGATTACAAGGCGACGCTGATCGTCGCGCAGGCGATCGGCTATGCCCTGTCGAAGATGCTGGGGGTGAAGGTCGTTGCCGAACATGCGACGGGCCAGCGGGCGCGACTGATCCTTGCGCTGGTCGGTGCGGCATGGGCGGCGCTGCTGGGCTTCGCGGTGCTGCCGCCGCGCTTCGGGCCGGTGTGCCTGTTCCTCAACGGATTGCCGCTCGGCATGATCTGGGGACTGGTGTTCAGCTATCTGGAGGGGCGGCGGGTGTCGGAAATGCTGGCGGCGATGCTGACCGCCAGCTTCATCCTGTCGTCGGGCGCGACCAAGACCGCGGGCGCGCTGCTGGTGCAGCGCGGGCTGTCGCCCTTCTGGATGCCGGCGGCGACGGGGTTGCTGGTCGCGCCGGTGCTGGTCGCGGCGCTGGTCGTGCTGGCGCGGACCCCGCCGCCCGATGCCGCCGACCGCGCGGCCAGGGGCGTGCGGGTAGCGATGGATGGCCGCGCGCGACGAGACTACGTCCGTGCCCATGCGGTACCACTGGGCGTCCTGATCCTCGGCTACACGCTGCTGACGGGCCTGCGCGACTTTCGCGACAATTTCGCCGCCGAAATCTGGGGCGATCTGGGCAATGGCACGCCCGCCGCGATGTTTTCGATCACCGAGGTGCCGGTGACGATCGTGGTGCTGATCGGCATGGCGTTGCTGGCGATGATCCGCAGCAATCTGCGCGCGCTGCTGGCGATCCATGGCGCGATCCTGTTCGGCGCGCTGGCGCTGGGCGGGGCGACGTTGCTGTTCCGGATCGGCATGATCGGACCGGTCGCGTGGACGGTGTGGATCGGGATCGGCATCTACAGCGCCTATGCCCCGTTCAGCGCGGTGCTATTCGACCGGATGATGGCGCTGGGCAAGACGCCGGGCAATGCCGGCTTCCTGATCTATCTGGGCGATTCGTTCGGCTATGCCGGCAGCGTCGGCCTGTTGCTCCTGCGCGAGCTGGCCGACGATCGCGCGCCGTGGCTGGGGTTCTTCACCGGGGCGACGCTGGCGACGGCGCTGGTGCTGGGCGGGGGCGCGTTGTTGTCGGGGCTGTGGTTCCTGCGGCGGTTTACGGCTGAATCATGATGATATCGCGTTGATATCCACGACTCATCGGTCATTTTCATCATCCGTCACACACGCGTCATCAATATCGGCCAAAGGCGCGGCGGGGGCCGGACGAACGGCCGGGACATAAGCGGCAGGACCGCGGGGAGACATCATGAAGTTCATCACGGGTGCGGCGATCCTCGCGGTCGCGGCGGGGACGACGCACGCTTATGCGCAGACGGCCCCGGTCGATGCGATCACGACCGAAGTGTCGGGGGGCACGCAGGACGACGCGCGCAGCGGCGGCGAGATCGTCGTGACCGGCCGCGCCACGACCTTCGCCAACACGCAGGTGACCGAGCCGATGCTCGACCGGCAATCGGCGCTGACCAGCGTCAACGACGTCATCAAGGAACTGCCCGGCGTGTTCGTGGCGGAGGGCGACGCCTTCGGCTCGTCCGACTGGGCGACCTCGATCAGCATTCGCGGCTTCAGTTCGGGCGGTGGCGGTGGCCAGCAGATCGGATCAACGATCGACGGGCTGCCCAATGGCGGTTCGGGCTATGGCGGCGGATCGCGCGCCAACCGCTATCTCGACGTGCTGAACCTGAAGACGGTGATCGTGTCGCAGGGCACCGCCGACATTTCGTCGCGCTCGAACGAGGCGCTGGGCGCGACGCTCGACTATGTCTCGACCGATCCGGCGCGCGACACCCGCTATCGCTTCACGCTGGCGGGCGGCGATTTCGGCGCGCGCAAACTCTATGGCCGCGTCGATACCGGCCAGTTCGCCGGTGACACCCGTGCTTTCGTCAGCGCCTCGACCAGCCGCGTGAAGGACTGGATCGGCGGATCGGGCGAAACCCGCCGCGATCATGTCGATGCCAAGCTGGTCAGCAATATCGACCGGGTGAAGCTGACCGGCTGGGTCAGCTATGACGATGCCGACGAAGCCGAATTCGGGTCGGTCAGCCCTGAAATGTTCGCCAACGATCCGAACCACGATGCCTATACCGACGACTGGACCGGCATTCCCTATATCGACCAGGGCTATCGCTCGACCTCGCGTGCGCTGCGCCGCAATTTCTTCACCCATCTGCGTGGGCAAACCGATCTCGGCGAAGTGAAGCTGTCGGTTACCGGATATTACCACCGCATGCGCGGGCGCGGCGATTTCGCGCCGCCCTATCTGGTCGATGTCCGCGACGACGGCACCGGCAATCCCGAGAGCGAGTTCACCGGCAGCCAGCCGACGAAGATCGGCGGCGGCAATCTCGGCCGCTATTATTTCGTGACTCCGACGGGAGCGAAGGCGACGTTCATCACCGGCTGCACCGGTACGGCGGCGATCCCGGCACTCTATGCGCCGGCCTGCTATGCCGCGAATTCGACACCGGTCATGTCGTATCGCCACACCCATTATGAGAACGACCGGGGCGGCCTGACCGCCGACGCGGCGTGGGCGCATGATTTCGGTGGCGTCCAGAACACGCTGCGCGGCGGGCTGTGGTGGGAACGCGGCCGCGCCAACCAGCTGCGCGACTGGCACAAGATCACCAATGCGCTGGTCGGCCCGGCGTTCGACGGCAAGCCCTATTACCAGCAGTTCAGCACCGATTACGACCTCGACGAGATCATGTATTATGTCGAGGACGCGGTGACCTTCGGCCCGCTGACGGCGCGCTTCGGGGTGAAGCAGTTCTTCCTCGACCAGCGTCGCGCCGAATTGTTGAACGACCGCGCCGTGACCGAACTGCATTCGAACAGCCGCCCGCTGATCTCGACCGGCATCGTCTATCACGCGCCGATCGACGGGCTGGAGGCGTTCGCCGGCTATTCGCAGAATTTCGCCGCGATCGGCAACGGGCCGCTTGGCGAACCGCGCGAGGTGATCGACCGAATCCGCCCCGAAACGGCCAACAATATCGAAATCGGCGCACGCTATTCGACACCGCGGGTCAAGGCATCGCTGACCGCATATGACATCAAGTTCAACAACCGTATCCAGTCGATCTCAGCCAACCTTGTCACCGGCATCGATTATTTGGAGGAGCAGGACAGCGTCTATCTGAACGTCGGCGGCATCAAGAGCCGGGGGATCGAGGCGGCGCTCGCCTATCGCGTGACGCAGGGCCTGACGCTGTCGGGCAACTATACCTATAACCACGCGACCTATATCGGCACCGGCAATGCCGCGCAGGACGCCGATATCGGCGTGACGCCGGGGCGGCAGGTCATCAATAGCCCGCGTAACATGTGGGTCGCGGCGGCCGACTATGCGCGCGGCGTGTTCAAGATCGGGGGCGCGGCGAAGTTCGTCGGCGACCGCTTCATCGGCAGCGATGGCGATGCGACCGCACCCAGCTTCACCTCCGTCGACGCCTATGCCGGTATCGATCTGGGCCAGTTGAACGAAGTGATGAAGGGCATGGCCCTGACGGTACAGGCGACCAACCTCGCCGATCGCCGCTACCTTGCCGGGGCCGATGGTGGCTCGGCGTTCCTCGGCACGCCGCGTACGGTCACGGCTGCACTGACGTTCGATTTCTGACCTGACGACCGTACATTGAGGATCGTCGCCCCAGCGCAGGCTGGGGCATCCCTCCCCGGGAGCGCCGCCCCTGGGGAGGGAGATTTCAGCCTGCGCTGGGATGACAATGATAGCGAGAAGGACATTCCATGGTCGACCTGTCGCGCCGCATCCTCCTGTCCACCGGCGCCACGCTGGCCGGTGCGGCGGCGCTGCCCGTATCGATCGCGCGTGCGGCGGCGATCGCGCCCGACCGGCGCAGCGGCACCATCGCCGACGTGCAGCACGTCGTCATCTTGTGTCAGGAAAATCGCGGCTTCGACCATTATTTCGGGACGTTGCGGGGGGTGCGCGGATTTGGCGACCGCTTCCCCATCCCCACCCCCGCCGGCAATGTCTGGCGACAGACCGACCGGACCGGCACCGGCGATCGCCGCACCCTATCCCCCTTCCACCTCGACACCGCGCGGCAGTTCGACCTGATGCGGATGGAGGGCACGCCGCACAGCTGGCCCGATGCCCAGCGCGCATGGGACGAGGGCCGTATGGCGCATTGGCCCGAGGCAAAGCACCCGCGCGCCATGGGCCATTACCGCCGCGACGACATCCCCTTCCAGTTCGCGCTGGCGGAGGCGTTCACACTCTGCGACGCCTATCACTGCGCGGTGCAGACCGGGACCAACACCAACCGCCTGTTCCTGTGGAGCGGCACCAACGATCCGGCAGGCACGCATGGCGGCCCGGCGATCGGCAATTCGCACGACGATTTCGTCGAAAATGGCGGCGCGGCCGATCCCTATCGCTGGACGACGACGGTCGAGCGGTTGCAGGCGGCGGGCGTCGACTGGCGCATCTATCAGGACATGGCCGACAATTTCACCGACAACCCGCTGGCCGGCTTTGCCGCGTTCCGCGACGCCCATGCCGGGCGCGGTGATGCGGCATTGAAGGATCGCGCGCTCTCCACGCGCGGACCGGACATGCTGAAGGCTGACGTCCTCGCCGGGCGCCTGCCGCAAGTGTCCTACATCATCGCCACCGCCGCCGGTTCCGAACATCCCGGTCCCTCCAGCCCGGCGCAGGGCGCGGACTATACCGCCCGCGTGCTCGACGCGCTGACCGCCGATCCGAAGGTCTGGGCGCGCACCGTATTGCTGGTGATGTTCGACGAGAATGACGGATTCTTCGATCACGTGCCGCCGCCTGCCCCGCCATCACGCGCAGCGGACGGCACGGTGTTCGGCGGCTCGACCGTCGACCTGACCGGCGAATATCACGACGTGCCGAGCAGCGGCGATGCGGCGATCGACCTGCCCGAATATCGCAGTCGCCCCTATGGCCTCGGCCCGCGCGTGCCGCTCTATGTCGTGTCGCCATGGAGCCGGGGCGGCTGGGTCAATTCGCAGACCTTCGACCATACATCGGTGATCCGGTTTCTGGAGGCACGTTTCGGCATTCGCGAACCGAATATCTCGCCCTGGCGGCGGGCGATCTGTGGCGACCTGACTTCCGCTTTTGACTTTGCCGCGACCGATGTCGCCACCCCGACCCTTCCCGACCCCGCCGCCGATGCGCGGCGGGCGGCGGCGATCCAGGGGCAGGTCGATCCGCAAGCACCGCCCGCGACCGTGCCATGGCAGGAAAGCGGGATCCGCCGGTCGCGCCCCCTGCCCTATCGGCTGGAGGTGATCGAGCGTGGCGACGACACGGGCCTGCACCTGCACTTCACCGCCGATGGCGCGGGCGCGGTATTCCATGTCTATGATCGCCACGCGCTCGACCAGCCACCGCGCCGCTACAGCGTAGCCGCCGGCGACCGGATTGACGGCCATTGGCCCTATGCCGCCGATGGTGGCTATGACCTGTGGGTGCTGGGACCGAACGGCTTCCACCGCCATTTCGTCGGGCGGCGCGACGATCCGGCGATGGCGATCGCGTGGAGCCTGTCCGATGCCGGGCTGGCGCTACGCGTCGGCACAGCACCGGGGCTGCGCGTGCGCCGCCTGACCCCGGGCGGCGGCGCGTCGGAAGAGGTTCTGCCGACGGGACGGCATCGCTGGTCGCTCGATGGCGCGCTTGGCTGGTATGACGTGACGCTGTCGAGCAGCGCGGCACCCGGCTGGTGCCGCCGCATCGCCGGACGCCACGACCGCGCGGGACGCGCGAGCAGCAGCGATCCGTTCGTTAAGGGTTTCGTACACGGCTGACACGGGCGGACATCCGCCGCTTTCGTGACCACATTCTCAAGTAATGGCGCACCCGATATGGTGAAGACGGGCACCCAGAGTGCTGAGAAATCGTCGTTTCGAGAGCGGCCCAACGATAGCTATGCGCCCTACAACTGGTCGTTCGGCCGAAACGCCTTGGATCCTTCAACCCGTCGTTCGTTCATCCTGTCGAGCCGTGTCGCGTCACCTTCGCCGAGATCGATCGTGCGAGCGGTGACGGCATCGTCGTCTTGAGCGGTGGCGGGTCATCCTGCCCGTCCTCGAACGTACGGTAAGCGATCCGAAGCTGATTACCTTCCTGCGCGGCCAGATGAACTGACGCGACCATGAGCATAATGACCACGATCTGCGTTGCCGCAACGCTGCTCGCGACACCCCTGCCCCCCCCGATCGATAAGTTAGCGCCCGAGATCGGCGCGCGATGCGAAGGTATTCGACGGCTACAACCCCTGCGACCCACCGGTCTTCACCGGCACTGGCAGGCTGCTCAAGCCTTCAGTGGCTTACGCTCACAGTTCTCTGCTATCCCGCCAGCATGGCAAAAACCCTGACCGACGGAAAATCTCACGTGAAAAGAGAAAGTTATTCAAATACAAATTAAAGAAAACTACAAATTTATACCAATCAATTTTACACAGTTCATCAACACTTTTGCCGCTACCTGATAGTTCGATGATTTAAATCGACAAATGGAAGTGGTGTCAGGATGAAGCGATCGATTTTTGTTTACACGATGGCAGTATTGGCGGCGTCCGCTTCGGGAACAGCGATGGCGGCAACCGCAGAGCCAGACGACGCGCGCAATCCCGCCCAAGCCGGTCCCGCCGATGTCATCACGACGGGCGTCGCGAAAGGTCGCGACCGGTTGGACAGCGCGACGTCGACCAGCGTCCTGCGCGAAGCCGATATCGCAAAGATCGGCGCCGCGTCGATCGGCGACCTGCTGCGCGACGTACCCGGCATCCGCTCCGAGGCGGACGGCGGCGATGGCGCTGCCAACATCTCGATCCGCGGCCTGCCGATCGCGACCACTGGCGCCAAGTTCATCCAGTTGCAGGAAGACGGCCTGCCGATCCTGGAGTTCGGCGACATCTTGGGCTGGGGTGCCGATTCCTTCGTCCGCGCGGACCTGAACCTCGCGCAGGTGGAGGTGATCCGTGGCGGATCGGCTTCGACCTTCGCGTCCAATTCGCCGGGCGGCATCATCAACTTCATTTCCAAGACCGGTGAGGTCGACGGCGGTGCCATTGCGCTGTCGTCGGGCCTCGACAACAACCTGTACCGCGCCGATTTCGATTATGGCGCGCATGTCAGCGATACGCTGCGCTTCCATGTCGGCGGCTTCTTCCGCCAAGGTGAAGGACCGCGCCGGACCAGCTATGACGCCTTCAGGGGCGGGCAGGTCAAGCTGAACGTGACCAAGGAATTTTCCGGCGGCTATATCCGCTTCTACGGCAAGTATCTGGACGATCGGACGCCCGAATATGACGTCGTCCCGATGCGCGTCACCGGGACGAACGATGCGCCGTCCTATTCGGAAGTGCCCTCGTTCGATGCGAACAACGGCACCATCTCGACGCGCTTCAACCCGACCAACGTCTATGTCGACCGCAACAACAACACGACGGTCGGCCGGTTGACCGACGGCCGCCATTCTATGGCGAAGACGTTCGGGGTCGAATTGCGCGCGGACGTGGCGGGATGGACCGTGACCGAGAAGTTCCGCTACGCGGACCTGTCGGGTAGCCAGGCCGCGCCGCTCCTGACCAAATATCTGCCTGCTCCGGCAGTCATAAGCATCTTGGGTGCCGGTCCCGGCACGCAGGCGGCCTATGCGACCGGCCCGCAAAGTGGCCAGGTCATCGCCAATCCGTCCGCGCTCAACGGCAATGGCCTGCTGACGATCGCGACGCCGCTCAACCTCGTGTCGCAGCTGGACAACGTCACCAACGACATTCGCGCCAGCCGCGTTTGGCCGGTCGGCGACGCCGAGTTGACGACGACGGTCGGCTTCTATGTCTCGCGCCAGTCGATCCAAACCGATCTCGCCATCACGACGGCCATTTCCGAGGTGCGCGGTGACGGCAGCGCCGCGCTGATCGACCTGATCGGCCCGGCCGGACAGCGGATCACCCAGAACGGCTATTATTCATATAATCTGGCGCTGTTCGGGGGGGCGGTGCGTCGCTTTACGGACATGACCTACAATACCAACGCGCCGTTCGCGTCGGCCAACTATCATATCGGCAGGGTCTCGATCGGCGCCAGCATCCGCTACGATTACGGCAAGGCGCAGGGGCAGCTCTTCAGCGCCGACCTGGGCGGCGGGCGTGTCGGCAACGTCTCGCGCGACATGAACGGCGACGGCGTCATCTCGGCGGCCGAAACGCGGGTGTCGGTGGTGCCGACGACGGCACCCGGTTTCGTCAACTACAAGTTCGACGCGCTGTCCTATTCGGCCGGGATCAACTTCCGCATCGCGGAGCCGCTGGCGGTGTTCGCCCGCTACAGCCGCGGCAATCGCGCCAATGCCGATCGCCTGTTGTACACGCCGATCATCAATTCGGTCAGCGGCGCACTGAACGTGCCCGACGCGGCGGTCGATGCGGTGAAGCAGGCCGAAGGCGGCGTGAAGTACCGGCAGGGTCCGCTGACGCTGAACGCGACCGCGTTCTGGGCCAAGGTGACCGACAGCAATTTCGAGATCCAGGCGATCAGGACCGTCATCAGCGAATATACCGCCAAGGGAATCGAGTTCGAAGGCGGTTTCGCGCACGGGCCGTTCTCGCTGAACGCCGGCGCCACCTACACCGATGCCAACATCTCGGGCAATGTCGCCACACCGGAGATCGTCGGCAACCGGCCGCGTCGCCAGGCGAACTTCATCTTCCAGGCGACGCCGCAGGTAACCGTCGGTCGCGTCAATGTCGGCGCGGTGTTCATCGGCACCACGGGCAGCTATGCGCAGAACGTCAACCAGCTCAAGATGCCGGGTTATGTGACCACCAATGCCTTCGTCCAGGTGCGTCCCGTCGATCGGCTGCTGCTGTCGCTCAACGCCAGCAACCTGTTCGACACAAAAGCCATCGTAGCCGTCGAGCAGGCGACGCTGCCGGCATCGGGCATCGTCGAAGCCCATCTGCTGACCGGCCGCGCCGTTTCAGTCACCGCGCGGCTCGACTTCTAAGGCCGCAGATCTTCGCGCCTCCTGCATCCGGATGGACGCCCCGCGGGCGGACCATCCGGAGCGGGTTGTCATCAGCGCGACGCACATGATCCCGAAACGGTCGACATGGCCTGCTGCATCGTCCTGACGTACCTTCAAAGGACGACCGAAGGTCCGATCGGCTTCACGGCCAATGCCCGACAGCGGACCAAGCGTGGCTACCGCCTAAGGGGCGAGCGGTTCGGCAGCAGGACGCTGGACAGCATCCCGACCAACACCGCCTACATCCGCTATGCCACCGCCAACCGTCAGGCCTTGCTCACCGATGAGACTCGGCCGGAAAGCGAGCAGGTACCGATCCCAGGGCCGCCGTTCATCGATAAGAAGTCTTGCTACGCGTTCCGCTAGCAGATGGCCGACCGCGACCGGCGGATGGACGAAGCAGTCGCGAAGACCGATACAAATCTGCTGACAAACCGTCCGGTCTGGCGTTGCGGCGCTGGCATAATGACCGGCACCGGAAGGTCCCGAAAATGGCGCACCCGAAGGGATTCGAACCCCTGGCCTCTGCCTTCGGAGGGCAATGGTTTGGCGTTTGCCGCGGTTTTCCGCCGTTGCCACAGGTTCCCGAAAACGTCGCAATAGCTGGCGTTTATGTCGAGCGTCGCTTGATTGAGTTTACCGCCGATAGTATGTGATGCCCCGGCATGTGCTACCCATGTGCTACCCCGGAGGGCGTTCAAATGAAGGCGGGCAAGCTCACACAATCGGTCGTGAAGGCGCTGCAAAGCCGCCCTGGCGATTATGTGCAGTGGTGCGGGGAGTTGCCCGGCTTTGGCTGCCGCGTGCGTCCTAGCGGCGCCAAATCGTTCGTCGCTCAATATCGGATTGGCGGGCGTCGGGGCGTGACGCGCAAAGTGACGATCGGCAGCTATGGCAAGCTGACTGTCGAGGAAGCCCGCACCGAGGCGAAGCGCATCCTTCGCAATGCCGAGCTAGGCAACGACGAGGCAGCCGAGCGGGCAAAGGTTCGCAAAGAAATGACGGTCGCCGAACTGTGCGACGAATATCTGCGCGAGGGCGTTGACCATAAGAAGGTTTCGACCCTCGCGACCGACAAGGGGCGCATTGAACGCCATATCAAACCGCTGCTGGGCAATCGCCGCATCGGCTCGATCGAGGACGCGGACGTTAGCCGCTTCATGAAGGACGTGGCGAACGGCAAGACCGCTGCCGACGTTAAGACGGGCAAGTTTGGCCGTGCGATCGTGACAGGCGGAAAGGGGACGGCAACGCGCACCGTGCGATTGCTGGGCGGGATATTCGCCTATGCAGTTAAACAAAAGTACCTGAAGATGAACCCGCGCGCTGGCGTGAAAGTGTATGCCGATAAGAAGGGGGAGCGATACCTAAGCGCCGATGAGCTTGCCCGGCTGGGCGATGCGTTGCGCGAAGCCGAGACGATCGGCCTGCCGTGGATCATGCGTGAAGGGGCGAAGGCAAAGCATCGCCCGAAGGATGCCGACACGCAGCGTGAGATTATCTCTGTCCATGCCATCGCGGCCATCCGACTCTTGATCCTGACCGGCTGCCGAGCGGGCGAGATATTGAAGCTCAAATGGCAGGACGTGGATTTTGAGCGAGGCTTCCTCAATCTCTCGGACAGCAAGACCGGCGCAAAGGTTGTCGTGCTGGCCGCGCCTGCGATGGCGGTGCTTGAGGGCATCCCGCGCGTAAAGGATAACCCCTATGTGATCGTCGGCGATAAGCCGGGCCAGCCGCGATCGGACCTGAAGCGCCCTTGGGCGCGCGTGACGGTGCGAGCGGGATTGGCGGACGTGCGGTTACATGACCTTCGCCATACGTTCGCTAGCGCGGGCGCTGGGGCGGGCATGGGGCTGCCTATTGTAGGCAAGCTTCTGGGGCATGCTTCGCAGGCCACTACCGCCCGCTATGCCCACCTAGCCGACGATCCGCTGCGGCAGGGCGCGAACCTCATCGCTGGATCGCTTGCCGCACGGCTGGCGGGCAGCACGGGCAACGTGGTGCCTATCCGGGGTGAGCAAACGAATGGCTAAAGTCCCGATGCCTTGGGCGCTGTGGTTTGAAACAGCCATTGGTCGCCGTAACCGTCCACTTAGCGCAGGTATTGGCGAAAATGGCTTCCACTTTACGATAGCAGTTGACTCTTCATCGCCACCCGACCCGGCAATGATGGCTTACGGCCTCCGCCAGTTGGCAGACGATCCGACGAACTGCCCGCCCGATCTATTGCGAGCGCTTGCAGATATGTTCGATCCCCCAGCCGAGCATTCAGGCGCAACGCTCAAGATTGCGCGTCCACGAGGAGGTCGTAACGCCCGGCTGGACGCATGGGCGATTGGGCAGGAAGCCGATGAGCTTGCCGAGCGCGACGGTTACGCATCGGCGATAGCGGCGGTATGCGCCAAGCACGGGTGCAGCGAGACGACAGCTAAGGGCGCACTGACCGATTATCGGCGTGCGTTGTCAATGGCCGGAACGGGCTAGCCCAGACCAGCAGCTAGCCGATCACCAGAACCCGCTCTTGCACCTTCTCGTGCAGCGCATCCCTGAAATTTGATTCGCCACACTCGATGAGATCGTTTGCCACGCTCACTACCGTCGCACCAACCGCAGCCTCATAAGGAAGCCGATCGTTTCGGTAAAGCCAAGCCGATACGTCAGCCCAATCCCAAAGTGGACTGCTAGTCGTTACGCGAGCTTTAGCTGCCGGAAAGCCACTACCACGATCACCCTTGTGGTAATTCGTGATTGCTGCTCGCGTCATCTGTGACCGCGCTGCAATTTCAGCAAGGCTTACAAGCGGGTCGGGTTCAACACGCTCAACGTTAGCTCCCGCGCCGCGCACATTTTCGATTGCGGAAGCTATGGCATCCTCAAGCGATTCCGCTTCGCGGCTGAAATCAATCAGAATATGGCCCTTTTGAAAGGAAACTAGAGCGTCATCGCAACCAGCATTGTAAAAACGAGCTTCAAAATCCTCAGATCGAGGATCAAGCCCGTTGGCGATGATTGTGAATTCATGCATCTTCATCAACAGCCTCCTCTTGGTGCGGGCAGCGATCTACAGCTCTCTTGATTTGCTTGGCGTGGGTATCCCCGTTTCGAGGCGTACCATTCACACCAAATTGGCATCCATCGCGATCGGCTTGGGCGCAATACATCCTGCCCCAATGACCCTGCATCCGAATGACCCATCCTCGATCTTCAGCGTATGCTACCGCCTCCTCGACCTCCTTGATCGGATGACGCGGCCTACTCACCGACCACCCATATATACCGCAGTGTTAACAGATGTCAACGGCCATTGTTCCTTTAGACGGAGGGGATGAATGAACGCCTAACAATGCGACCGGATAGCACAGCATTCCAACTTGGTACCGTCATTGGACATGGCGGAAGGCGCTTCAATCTACGTATTGAACCGACCACGATCGCTTTTGCAACTTGCCGATGCTGACCATAGATGGATTGCCGTAACCAGCGACGGGACGGCAAATGCAAAACAATTCCGATTATGTGCGGCGCAAGCAAGCTGCCGAATACCTACAGGCTCAATACGGTGCCTTTACCGCGCAGACGCTTGCGAAGCTCGCTTGCGTCGGCGGCGGGCCTGTATTCCAAAAGATGGGTCGAATGGTGCTTTATAAGCCCGCCGATCTGGACGCATGGGCGACTGCCCGCATGAGCGCACCGGTTGCCAGCACGGCAGAATTGTCAGCTTGAGGTGGGGCCACGGTTGCCCGCCTATCCAGTCTATTCGGCGCTTCGCGAGCGAGACAGGTCACAGTTCTTGCCCCGCCCTTCCGCCGACGTTCGAGTTCCGCTAGATTTTCAAAATAGACGGGAAATATAGCCTCCCGCGTTTTGAAGGACTAAGCCCGATGAACGATGTATATGATGTTGGCGTCGAACTGAAAGTTGAACCCTTGGCCGTTTCGGTTGCGAACGCCAGTCGCATTCTCGGTATCGGCAAGACCGTAACCTATGAGCTTATCAAGCGCGGCAAGCTTGATACCGTGCATATCGGACGGCGCAACATGGTTCGCATATCTTCGCTTCGCCAGCTAGTTGGCGAACCCTCACGCGCATAAATCAAATAAAAGGCCGGAGCATTGCCCCGGCCCTAAATTGTTGTTCCGGTGGATTGCAGCCACCAAAACTAAGGTAACGAATGAATGAACAATAGCGAATTTGCCCTTGAAAAGCAAGGGGGCGTCATCGCCACGCCTTCGGCAGACATGCTTGAAGCTGCATTGGCTTATGCTGCAAGGGGTTGGTCCGTAGTTCCCTGCCACCCAGACACTAAGCGCCCCCTACTACCGTGCGATAAAGACGCAAACGGTAACAAAATCATCGGCACGGGAGGGCTTAAAAAGGCGTCGAAAGACCCTGCGCAGCTCCGCGAATGGTGGGTGCGGTGGCCTCAAGCGATGATCGGCGTGCGCACCGGCAGGGAAAGCGGCGTCTGGGTTCTGGATATCGACGACGAAGTAGCGTTCGCTGGCGTCGAGGCCGAGCTGTGCTTGCCATCGACCCTCACTGCTATCAGCGGCGGTAAGCGCGGTCGTCATATGTATTTTGCGTGCACCGATGACGACGCGGTGCCAAACACCCAAGGCATATATCCTGGCGCAGATACGCGCGGCGATGAGGGTTACATCATCGTTCCGCCTTCTGTGCGCGCTGACGGGAAGCGCTATGAATGGGTCAAAGATGAAGAACCTAGTGAAGCGCCAGGCGATGTTCTTGCCGCTGTGCGCGCTAAGGGTAACCAAAGAGAAGCTGCCCCTAGCGACCCCCGCTATACCGCACGCACTGGATCGCGCACCCCTATCACAGTTGCCGAACTTGGCTTTCCTGAGACAGTTGATAGCGAAGCCGCTCGCCTCGCGCTGATCGTGACGCCAAAGGGCAGCCGGGGGAGTGACGGACAGATTATCGACCGTGACGCGGTGGTAAAGCACTTCATAGCCGAAGCTGTCCGGGAAGGCTGGTTCGATGATGAGATTTTCGGCGTGCTACTGCATCCCGAAAATCCTATTGCCGCGAAGCCATTGGAACGCCAAGACTGCTTAGACTACATCGGAAAGAACATTGCGCACTACCGCCGCGACGAAGGCATTGCGGAGGGCGAGGTTGACCATATCTGTGACCGCCCCAAAGTAATTGTTAATTGGGGCCGGCTCGTCGCAAACTGCCTCGCAAAGCAGAGGGTTGGTGCCCCACCAAATCCTGCGAACGATGCGAGCATTGGCATCGTGCGATCCGCAATTTCCGCCACGCCGTACACATGGAGGAATCCTAGCGATATTCCGCAGCGCCCATGGGTTTTTGGTAACTGGCTGCTTCGTAACACTGTTACAGGCGTCGTCGCGCCGGGTGGAGTAGGCAAGTCGTCGCTTTGGGCTACTGCTGCACTTTCGCTGGCAACAGGTCGAGCGCTTCTAAATAAGCAGGTTTGCGGCGGACCGAAGCGCGTTTGGCTTTGGAACCTCGAAGATGATTACGACGAGCTTGATCGTCAAATCGCAGCGACAGCCCTGAATCATGACGTTACGCCCGATGAGGCGGCGGGGCGCCTATTTGTAGATAGCGGCCCGGACGGCTCACACCTTTGTATCGCCCATGAAAGCCGCGATGGGCTGGTTATCAACGAGCCGGTCATTAATGAGCTTTTATCTGAATTGAAGCGCCGTCAGATCGACGTTCTCGTAATCGATCCGTTTGTATCATCTCATCAAATCGATGAGAACGATAATGGAAAAATTGACACCGTTGCTAAGAAGTGGGCTTACTTAGCAAAGCAGGCCCATTGCTCAATCGTACTGGTTCACCATTCACGTAAGCTGAACGGAACGAGGGTTACTGCGGATGCATCGCGTGGCGCATCCGCTTTGGGCAACGCTTGCCGGAGTGTTCTAACACTTAATCGAATGGAGCCATCTGAAGCGAAATCCTATGGCATTCGAGAGCGCGACGCGACAAGCTACTTTACGGTTGAGAACGACAAGTCCAACCGAGCGAAGGCTGGCCAAAAAGACTGGTTTCATATTGCCAGTGTCAGCCTAGGCAACGGCGGTTTTTCGGGTGGCGATAGCGTTGGTGCGGTCGAACCTTGGAGTCCACCCAATGCGTTCGAAGGCATCACAAATGGCGATTTAGCAGAAGTACAACGCCGCGTTGCGGAAGGATGCTGGCGCGAGAGCGATCAGTCACCGGATTGGGTTGGCAATGTTGTTGCGGGTGTGTTGGCGTTAAACCCGCAAGAGGCTGCCGATAAGGCTACGGTCAAGCAGCTAACCAAGACCTGGATTGCTAGTGGCTCGCTGAAAATCGTCAAACGAAAGGACGCCAAGAGCAAGCTTCGTAATTTTGTGGAGGTTGGCGCCCTAGTTGAGAACCCCGGACCGCGTTCTAAACCCGGTGCATAGGCGGGGCCTTCTCCACCCCTCCACCCTACGTGGCGAACGGGTGGCGAGGTGTTCATCCGATCCATCCCCACCACCACCCTATAGGGGTGTGGGGGGGGGTGGTGGGGATGACAAATCGGCAGGAAGGTGGCGATTGGAGCCGACCTCTGCCGCTGTTAGGCAATGGTCGCGGCATCCCGAAGGGGGACTAAACCCCCGGCTCTTTTAGCGTTCGATCGCACGGGCGTAGGGGCTGGATTGGCGCGGGCATATCCGGGGCAGCGCACCGCCTTCAAAACGATCCCGTAATGATTGCGAGCGCGCCGCTCACGAACAAAACGACGATCGCCGCCAGCCGGAGCGCTAACAATAGATTCTCGTGTTTCACACCAAACAATCTGGCGCTAAGATGACATTAAGTAACTAAAGCGCATATTCTGCTATCTTGCCCCGCCCTACCCAGGATATCCAAAAATCGCTAATCTGACCACAAGTGAAAATAGGCAAAAGATAGTGCAATACGTTGATAGCCTGGGCCGATTCTGTTCGAAGCATGAAGCTTTCGACAGTGAAATACTAAAGAATGGCTATTCTATTCGTGTTCCAATGATGCTTTCTAACAGTGGGGCGACGGTAAGCCTTGCCGATGCCGAACTTTGCAGCCGAAGCGATGAAGGTGGCGGGCTAATGCTAGTCGCCGCGTATCAGCGCGACATTTGCGCGGTGGGCAATCGGCATGTGTAACCGACCCCAGCCCGCCATCGTTGCCTCGCTTGGTTTCCTGTTGGGCGCGCTTCTGGCTCTGGCGTTCATCATCAGCCTGCTTGCCCCCCATGTTGCGATGGTGACGCCGTGAAGGCCGATGCCCCTACGCCCGCAAAGAAGGTACGAGGGAAGCCTTTTGCTAAGGGTAACCCCGGACGCCAGCCGGGATCGCGTAATACCGCCACAAAGGCCGCTGAGGCGCTTCTAGAGGGCGAGGCGGAAGCCCTGACCCGCAAGGCGATCGATCAGGCTAAGGCGGGCGACATGACGGCCCTGAAGCTCTGTCTGGACCGGCTGGTGCCAGTCCGTCGCGAGCGGACGATTAGCTTCGATATGCCGAAGGTGGCCGGTGCCGCCGATCATCCGGGCGCGTTGCTGGCAGTGCTGGAAGCCGTGGCAGCGGGCGACCTTACGCCGGGCGAGGCTCAAGCGCTGGCGGGCATTCTCAAAGAACATCGCGCGGCGATCGAAACTACCGAATTGGCTAGCCGCCTGGACGCGCTCGAAGAAAAGGTTGTGAGCAAATGACCGGCAACAGCATGAAAGCGCGGCTTGCGAAAATTGAGGCCATCCGCCCCGATCGCGCCGACCGCATCACAGGCATTGTTCGTACTGTCATCGATCGCGATGGCACGCTAACGTCGCAAGTCATCGTGCGGGAGTTGCCATGATGGCGATGACCGAGCGACAGCGCAGCCGCCTAGCGAAGCTTGAGGCAAACGCTCCGATGGCTCCCCTGCCTTACGATCTGCATTGCCTGACCGACGCCGAATTGATCGTGCTGGCGAGCGTGCCCACCAATGCGGATGTCGAATCGATCGTGCCGCCCCAACTGGCCGATCAGGTTGCGCGGATCATGGCGAAGGCGGAGGCGTGCTGTCATGGCTAAGCGCACCGGCCTGCGAGCGATCCTTACCGATGCCGAGATTGTGGCGCTCGCGATCGAAGCGTGCACGAACGACGCTCTTACGCCCGCACAGGCTGCCGCGGCCGACCGAGCCGACGCCAAGCTGCGGGCAAGCGAATACCGAGTTGAAAAGCGGCTGGCGCGTCCGTGCTGCTGCAAGAGCTTGGCTGCTGGGTTCCCCCTTTCCTAGCATCCAGCCGGATGGGCGTTGCTTCTTACGCCCCCTCGGTAAAAAAAGGATTACCAAAATCGACAAAATCCAGCGCACAAATCGGATGATTAGCGAAGCGAAGCGCTTCGCCTTTACATCATGTTTGCACGCATCGCGTCTATCATATTCTCGACAAGAGGGTTTGATCCTTCGCCTGTGCCGGTATTTATTTCCTCAATGAATTTTGTTAACGCATCGATTGATGTAACGCCACTAGCCTCTAACGCCTTTGCAAAACTAATAACATATATCGTCTGCGCTTCTATAATTAGCTTTATATGATTTTCTATTTCAGACACTTACCTCCTCCAATATAACCGATCAGAAATTTTACTTCGCGGAATCCTGAGAAGACTTCCATTCTTCCCAATCAATTGCAAAGCATTTTTCTGACGCTTTCTCAAATACCGTCAAAGCGGTCTTCCTAGAAAAGGGATGCCGATATTTTCCGACCAGGTATGCGCCTTGCGCATCGCTTCGAAATTCCATCGACACAATCGGGTCACCGGGGGCGCTCATTAGAAAGCCACTTTTCGGTGTCCAATCTAAGCCGACCCCGTCACGGACGGGATAGCTCGTTACCTTGGCGGATCGACCGAGCAAGCGCATTGCGCATGAGCCAACCTCAACTGGATCGCCAGTTAGCGCCAGCCTGTTGATAGCAATGCGGTGCGGAGCATCCTCATCCTGCGACGCGGCCGGACTTGCAAGCGATACCAAAGCGACAAACGCGCCAATGAGATATTTTGGATACATAGGACCCTCCCCGGTAGGAAGTATGCCCACGAATTTAATCGGACGCCAGCGGACAAGATTTGCTCATCCAATTGTCCCGACGTACCCCGGTTATGCCCGGACGCTGTCTCCCACGACGCACATTGTACCAACCTGTTGAAAAGGTTGGCGCACCCGAAGGGATTCGAACCCCTGGCCTCTGCCTTCGGAGGGCAGCGCTCTATCCAGCTGAGCTACGGGTGCTTGGCCGTGGAGGCACGCGCCTAGCAAAGCTTTCGCGGCATGACCAGCCGTTTTCAGGCGCTCGCCGCCTTTTGCACCGGCGGCGGGGTCTTGGGGCGGAAGGCGCACAGGTCGGCGACCGGGCAGCGCCAGCATTCGGGGCGGCGCGCCTTGCAGGTATAGCGGCCGTGCAGGATCAGCCAGTGATGCGCGTGCAGCCGGAACGGCTGGGGGACGACGCGCTCCAGCACCGATTCGACCGCGTTCGGGGTCTTGCCGCGCGCTAGGCCGGTGCGGTTGCCGACGCGGAAGATATGGGTGTCGACCGCAAAGGTTTCGTGGCCGAAGGCGGTGTTCATGACGACGTTGGCGGTCTTGCGCCCGACACCGGGCAGTCGTTCCAGCGCGTCGCGGTCCTCGGGGACCTGCCCGCCATGGTCGGCGATCAGCGCTTCGCTGAGAGCGATGACGTTCTTGGCTTTGGTATTAAAGAGGCCGATGGTGCGGATATGCTGTTTCAGGCCGTCCAGCCCCAGCGCGACCATCTTTTCGGGCGTATCGACCGTGGCGAACAGGACGCGGGTCGCCTTGTTCACGCCGGCGTCGGTCGCCTGGGCCGACAAAACTACTGCCACCAGCAGCGTATAGTCGTTGACCGATTCGAGTTCGGTTTCGGGGTGCGGATTGTCCTCCGCCAACCGGCGGAAGAATTCGAAGATATCCGCCTTCTTCAAACGCCGAGCACCGCATCCATCGTGTAGCGGCCGGCCGGCGCACCCGCCAGCCACAGCGCGGCGCGGACCGCCCCACGGGCGAACAGCGCGCGATCGTCGGCGCGGTGGCCGAGTTCGATTCGCTCGCCTTCGCCCGCGAACACCACCTGATGATCGCCGACGATGGTGCCGCCGCGCAGCGCGGCAAAGCCGATCGTACCCGCCGCGCGCGCACCGACCAGCCCCGCACGACCGATCACGCCGCTGTCGGCAAGCGTCGTCCCCAGCCCTTCCGCCGCGGCGTCACCCAGCATCAGGGCGGTGCCCGAGGGCGCATCGACCTTCAGCCGGTGATGGCTCTCGACGATCTCGATATCCCAGTCGGGGCCGAGGCGGCTGGCCGCGTCGCGCACCAGTCGCGAAAGAAGCGCGATGCCGAGCGAGGTATTACCGGTCTGCAGCACCGCGATCTTGCGCGCGGCATCGTCGATCATCGCATGATGCCGGTCGGACAGGCCGGTGGTGCCGATCACGATCGGCGTCGCGGCCGCACGGGCGGCGGCGAGATTGCCCTCCAGCGCGACCGGCGCGGAGAAATCGACCAGCACATCGGCGCGCGCGGCAAGATCGGCAGGATCGCCGCCCTGATCGATGCCGCCGGCCAGCGTTTCGCCCAGCCGTTCGATCTCGAGAGTGATCGCCCGCCCCATCCGGCCTTGCCAGCCAAAGATACCGATGCTGGTCACTGATCCTCGCCCGCTATCGTCCACGGGCGCCCGATCGCGGCCCGGTTCCCGCGGTCCATGGCCCGATGGCAGGGGATGCGCAAGCGATTGCGTGCGCGCGATCGTCCCGGTTCAGCGCTGGACCGACGCGACCGGTGCCTCGGCATATTTGGGATCGGCGGGGTCGAAATCGGGCTGCGGCACGAAGGTGCGCGAGGTGAGCGCGACATTGCCGAGGCCCGCCAGCTTGAACGTGCCGATCTTGAACATCTTGGGCGCGCTGCCGGCGCGTTCGACCGTCACCGCGTCGACATGGAGGTCGCCATGCTTGGTCCACAGCATGTGCGGCGCGAGCAGCATGTCCATATTGTTGTAGCGCACCGACAGGCAGATGCGCTGCATCAGCGCGAAGCGGATGATATCGCTCAGCGTCGCGCGCTGCTCCTCGCTTGCGCGATCGGCTGCAGTAGCGGCCGGGGACTCGGATACGGCTTCGTTGTGCATCGCAGCATATTGTAACGATCGTCACCGTCGCCAGCAAGGGGCAAGGCTTCATTCGGCGGGCGACGCGCCACGCAGCCCGGAGTCGCGCCGGCCGGTACGAAGCCGCCTGCAGCGGCCGGCGCATCTGCGACGCGTTAACTGTTGGGCAATTCAGCGGAAATTAATGCAGTTTGCGGACCCGACCGATACCTTAGTATCATTGCGACCGGTTTTATTGCGCGCCGCGATCGGCTAGGCGCAAAGCAATAATGGGAAACATATTGATCGTGATGGCCGGCGGAGCGTTCGGGTCAGCCCTGCGCTATCTGTTCGGCCGCGTCGCCGCCGCGGCGTTCGGTGCGGACTATCCGTGGGGAACGCTGGGGGTCAATCTGCTTGGCGGATTGGCGATGGGGCTGTTGATGGGCGCGCTGTCGCGTAGCGGCGGCGGGAGCGAGGCGGTCCGACTCGCGGTCGGCGTCGGGCTGCTGGGCGGGTTCACCACCTTTTCGGCCTTCTCGCTCGACATGGTGACGATGCTGGAGCGCGGGGCGATGGTCGGTGCGCTTGGCTATGCGCTGCTGTCGGTGATCGGCGCGGGCACCGCGCTGTTCGTCGGGCTGCAACTGACGCGGGGGGCAGCGGCATGAGCGACAATGACGTCCGGCAGTTCACGGTCGGGGCCGATGACGACGGCATCCGGCTGGACCGCTGGTTCAAGCGGCATCTGCCCGATACCAGTTTCAATACCGTGTCGCGCTGGGCGCGCACCGGGCAGCTGCGCATCGATGGCGGGCGGGCGCAGCCGGGTGCGCGCCTCACCGCCGGACAGGTGCTGCGCGTGCCGCCGCCCGAATCGGCGATCGTCGCACAACCCAAGGCGAAGGCCCCGCGCCCGCCGCTGTCGGAGGAACAGACCGAATTCGCCCGGTCGCTGGTGATCCACCATGACAAGCAGGCCATCGTGCTCAACAAGCCGCCGGGCCTTGCGACGCAGGGCGGGACCAAGACCCACGACCATGTCGACGGGCTGCTCGACGCGTTGCAGTTCGACGGCGAGAGCCGGCCCAAGCTGGTCCACCGGCTCGACAAGGACACGTCGGGCGCGCTGCTGATCGCGCGGACGGCGCGGGCGGCGGCATTCTTCGCCAAATCCTTTTCGGGGCGGACCGCGAAGAAGGTCTATTGGGCGCTGGTCGTCGGCATTCCCGACATCTCCGACGGCATCGTCGACCTGCCGCTGGCTAAGCAGCCGGGCACCGGCGGCGAGAAGATGCATGTCGACGAGGCGGAAGGCCAGCCGGCCCGTTCGCGTTACCGCGTGATCGAACGCGTCGGCAACCGCGCGGCATGGGTCGAGCTGCAACCCTTTACCGGACGTACCCATCAGTTGCGCGTCCATATGTCGGCGATCGGCCATCCCATCGTCGGCGACGGCAAATATGGCGGGCAGGCCGCGTTCCTGACCGGCGGGGTCAGCCGCAAGATGCACCTCCACGCGCGGCGCATCCGCATCGATCATCCCGATGGCGGCAAGGTCGACGTCACCGCCGAGCTGCCCGACCATTTCGCCGAGAGCATCGACCTGCTGGGCTTCGACCTGAGCCTCGGCAATGCGATGATCGACGACACGCCGCCGCCCGTGACCAAGGCCGATCTGAAGGCCAAGGCGAAGGCGCATGCCAAGACCTATCGCAAGGAACGGCGTGGCGAGCGGCGCTCCCGAGGGTCCCGCGACTGATGCATCCCAATCGTGCCTTTCGCATGGATGACGATGCCGCGCGCGCGTTCGTGCGCGGTGAAGGGTTCGGGGCGTTGTTCGTGACGACGCCCGACGGGCCGCGGGCGGCGCAGGTGCCGGTGGTGACGACCGACGACGGCGCGCTGCGATTCCATGTCGCGCGCGCCAACATGGTGACGCCGCATCTGGACGGCGCGACCGCGCTGTTCGTCGCGCAGGGGCCGCATGCCTATATCTCGCCGCGCTGGTACTGCGCCGGCCCGGACGAGGTACCGACATGGAACTATCTGTCGGTCGAGGTCGAGGGCGTGGTCCGGGCGATCGACCGGGCGGCCCTGCGCGACCAGATCGACGCGCTCGCCGCGACCTATGAGGCCGAACCGCAATGGGCGGTCGACCAGATCGATCCGCGTAAGGCCGAGGCGATGCTCGATGCGATCGCCGGGTTCGAACTGGTACCGACCGCGTGGCGCGGCACGATCAAGCTGAACCAGACCAAGCCCGTCGACGTGCGCGCGCGAGTCGCGGCGGCAATGGGCGAGCATGCGCTGGTGCCATGGATGCGTGCGGCATGACCCGGCTGGCCGTATTCGATTGCGACGGGACGCTAGCCGACGGGCAGGCGAATATCTGCACCGCAATGGCGCTGGCCTTTGCCGATACCGGCTTGCCCGCGCCCGATCCGCGACAGGTGCGCCGGATTGTCGGATTGAGCCTGCCGCAGGCGGTCGCGCAACTGGTGCCCGACAGCACGCCCGACCTGCACGAAGCGGTGGCCGAGGGGTATAAGCAGCATTTCCGGGCGATGCGGATCGATGGCCGGCTGCGCGAGGAACCGCTGTTTCCCGGTATCGTCGATGCGCTGGTCGCGCTGCGCGACCGGGGATGGCGGCTGGGCGTGGCGACCGGCAAGTCCGATCGCGGGTTGCGGCTGCTGCTCGCGCATCACCGGATCGCCGATTATTTCGTCACGCTGCAGACCGCCGATCGGCATCCGTCCAAACCGCATCCGGCGATGCTGCACGCGGCGATCGCCGAGGTTGGCGGCGCGCCGGACACGACCGTGATGATCGGCGACACCGGTTTCGACATGGCGATGGCGCGGACGGCGGGCGCGCGGGCGATCGGCGTCGAATGGGGCTATCATCCGCCGCACGAGTTGACCGCCGCCGGCGCCGACCGGCTGTGCGCCGATGCCGCGCTGCTTCCCGTCCTACTGGAGATGCCATGACGCCCGACCATTTGGCGCGCAATCGCTGGCTGATGCTGGTCGCGATCCGCATCGTCACCGCGATGGGGGCGGTGTTCGGCGTGATCGTGCTGGCGCGCGCGCCCGGCACGGGCATGCGCGTGCTGGGCGTGGCGATCGTGCTGTCGGCGCTGTACGCGATGGCGGTGGTGCCGCGCGGGCTGACCGCCAGGTGGCGCAGCCGGTGAAGCGGTTCTGGAAAGACGTGACGGTTTCTCCCGCGGGCGAGATCGCGCTCGACGCCCGGCCGGTGCGCACGCCCGGGCGGCTGCCGCTGGTCGTGCCCTATCCGGCATTGGTTGAAGCGATCGCGCAGGAATGGCGCGATGTCGGCGAGACGGTCGACCCGCGGGCGATGCCGCTGACCGGTCTTGCCAATGCCGCGATCGAACGGGTGGCGGCCGATCCCGCGGCATTTGCGGGCGGATTGGCGGTCTATGGCGGTAGCGACCTGCTCTGCTATCGCGGCGAAGGTCCGCTGGCCGATCGGCAGGCGGCGGCATGGGATCCGGTGCTCGACTGGGCGCGCACTCGGTTCGACGTGACCTTCACCGTCACCGACGGAGTGATGCCGGTCGAACAGCCGCCGCGCACGCTGGCGCGGTTGCGCGAGGCGGTGGTGGCGCTGTCGCCATGGGTGCTGGCGCCGTTGTCGCCGATCGTCGGGCTGACCGGGTCGCTGCTGCTGGGGCTGGCGCTGGTCGAGGGGGCGATCACCGCCGATGCGGCGTGGGCGGCGGCGCATGTCGACGAGGACTGGCAGGCCGAGCAATGGGGCGAGGATGCGCTGGCCGCCGAGACCCGCGCGGCGCGGGCGGCCGAATATCGCGCGGCGGTGCGGTTCTTCGAACTGGTCAGCGGCTGACCGGACCGCAGGAACCGCCGATCCTGAGCGACAAAGTGGCGGTAAGCGGGGCGTCGGCGGCGGCGCCCTCGATCCGGTCGATCAGCCGTTCGGTCACCGCCGCCGCCATGTCGGCGATCGGGCGGTGGACAGTGGTGAGCGCCGGGGTGAGCATCCGCGCGAGGATGCTGCCGTCAAAGCCGATGACCGACAGGTCGCCGGGCACCGACAGCGCCATGCCCGCCGCAACCTTCAGCACCGCCGCCGCCATCACGTCGTTGGCGGCGAAGATCGCGGTCGGGCGGGGATTGCGGGTCAGCAGCGTTTGCGCCGCGATCACGCCGGCGTCGAAACCGTAATCGCCCTCGGCCTCTGCCGACAGCGTTATGCCATATGCGGCGAGGCTCTCGACGAAGCCGGCCCGGCGCTCGCGGGCCGAATGGGCGGCGGCGGGACCGGACAGCAGCGCGACGTGGCGATGGCCGAGCGCGACCAGATGGTCGGCGACCACGCGCGCCGCACCGCGTTCGTCGGACACCAGCACCGCGTCATAGCCCGATAGCGCAACCGACGACAGCGCCACCGCCGGCACTCCCGCCAGTCCATCGGCGACTCCGGCCAGACCCGATACCGGCGGCACGACGACCACGCCGTCAACGCGCGAACGCTGCACGAAATCGCGCACGTCCGCCGCCGGATCGCCCGCCAGCGCGACCGGATGGACGACCAGTTCGTAGCCGCGCGCCGCCGCCGCACCGACCATGCCGCGTTGCAGGGGATCGAGCACCAGCGCGTTGCGATCGTTATGGACCAGCCCGAGCAGATAGGAACGCCCGGTGGCAAGACCGCGCGCACGGGCGCTGGGGCGGAAGTTCAACCCGGCGATCACCCCCTCCACCGCCTCGCGCGTCGCGGCATTGACCAGCGGCGACCGGTTGAGCACGCGCGATACGGTGCGGATCGACACCCCCGCACGGGCGGCGACATCGGCGATGGTGGTGCCGGCGAGCGGCCGCGTCACCGGCGTCAGACGCGCAGGCGCCGGGCGACCATGCCCCGCTGCGTCTCGATCTCCGACCGCGCGCGGCGCAGCACCTCGACCTCGGTCGCGGCCAGCAGGTCGTCGACAACGCGGCGCAGATGGTCGCGCATCGTCTGCCGCGCCAGGGCCGGGTCCTGCGCCCGCAGCGCGTCGACGATCAGCCGATGTTCCTCGACCCGGGGCTGGACGCCCTCGCGCCGCGCCTCGGCGAACATGTGCGCACTGAGGGGGGCACGGTCGCGCAGGTTCCACAACATCTCGACCACCGCCGCGATCACCGTGTTGCCGGTCGCCTCGGCGATGCGCAGGTGGAAGCGGCGATCGGCCTCGATCGCAGCGGGATCGGCCGGGTCGACCGCCGCCATCGCCGCCAGCGACGCGTCGAGATCGGCCAGCGCCTCGGCATCGTTCACCGTCGCCGCGACCGCTGCCGCCTCCCCTTCGAACAGGATGCGCGCCTCGATCAGTTCGAACGCGCCGACGTCCAGCTCGGCGGGCGACGCCCCGTCGGCGGAAGTGGCAATGACATACAGGCCGGAGCCGTGCCGCGCCTCGACCAGGCCACGAATTTCGAGCGCGATCATCGCCTCGCGCACCGTCGGGCGGCTGACCGCGAAGGTTTCGGCCAGGTCGCGTTCGCCCGGCAGCCGCGTGCCGACCGGATAGCGGCCCTCGTCGATCGCGGTGGCGATGGCGGTGGAGACCCGCTGGTAAAGTTTTTCGGTGCGCTGCTTCATCGCCCCGACCGATCCCATAGCCGTCCGGCGGTTACAATAGGGCAGCGCTCAACCCGCCGCCGCGTGGGCGATGCCCAGTTCCAGCCCGCGCAATTCGGCCAGCCCGCGCATCCGCCCGAGCAGCGAATAGCCCGGGTTGGTGCGCCGGCCGAGATCGTCGAGCATCTGGTGCCCGTGATCGGGCCGCATCGGGATGCTGCGCCCTTCCCCCCGTGAGACGTCATGGACCGCCGCGACGACCGCCGCCATCTTCGCATCGCCGCGCAGATGCTCCGCCTCGTGGAACGCCGTGTCGCCGCCTTCGCGGTCCACCGAGCGGAGGTGGAGGAAGCCGATGCGGCTGCCCAGCCGCCGGACCATCCCGGGCAGGTCGTTGTCGGCACGCACCCCGAAGGATCCGGTGCAGAAGCATAGTCCGTTCGCGGGGTTGGGGACGGCATCGAACAGCGCGGCGACATCGGCTTCGGTGCTGACGACGCGCGGCAGGCCGAAGATCGGAAAGGGGGGATCGTCAGGATGCACGACCATGCGGATGCCGAGCGCCTCGGCATGCGGGCAGACCGCATCCAGAAACGCGATCAGATTGGCACGCAACCGATCGGCGTCGATCCCGGCATAGTTGGCGATGGCATCGCGGAACTGTGCGGAAGTGAAGCTTTCCTCCGCACCGGGCAGGCCGGCGAGGATCGTCGCCTCCAGCGTCGTGCGCGCCGCATCGTCCATCGCCGCGAACCGGCGCGCCGCGGCCTCGACCAGCGCCGGGCGATAGTCGCGCTCGGCACCGGGGCGCTGCAGGATATGGATGTCATAGGCGGCGACCGCTTCCCATTCGAAGCGCAGCGCGCGCGCGCCGTCGGGCAGCGGCCATGCAAGGTCGGTCCGCGTCCAGTCGAGCAGCGGCATGAAGTTGTAGGTGACGACGGTGATGCCTTCCGCCGCGAGGTTGGTCAGGCTCCGGCGATAGGCATCGATATAGCGGTCCCAGCCGGGGCCGCGCGTCTTCAGGTCGTCATGGACGGGCAGGCTTTCGACCACCGTCCAGCCAAGCCCGGCCTCGGCGATCATCGCCTTGCGCGCGGCGATCGTATCGCGCGGCCACACGCTACCGTTGGGAATGTCGTGCAGCGCGGTGACGACCTCCGTCGCTCCCGCCTGCCGGATCGCGGCCAGCGTCACGGGATCGGACGGGCCGAACCACCGCATCGTCTGTGTCATCAGCAACTGGCCACCCTCCCCGTCCGCACCGACCCGAGATCGGTTTTCGCGGACGGGGATAGGATATTCGAACCCCCCTTGCCAATATCGAATATTGGACAGTCCAATATCGGGATCAGGCGAGGGTCAGTCCGACGTCGGCATTGCCGCACGTGACGTTTCAATAGGGGCAGATGGTGTGGGCAGCGTCGACGAGCTTCTGCGCAAAGAATAGCTGGCTCGCGCCGACGATCGTCGCGCACAGCGGCATGATACCCGAACGGCTCGCCGCGTTGCATGCCGAAGTCACCGCGCTGCGGTCCGCTTTGGCCAAGGCATTGACCTGATTACCCCTTGGCCGCCCGGGTGCCAGAACATATATTGAACGCATGGCGCAACTCGACACTCGCGAAAAGCTGGCGATCCTGGCCGATGCCGCCAAATATGATGCGTCGTGCGCGTCCTCGGGTACTGCCAAGCGCAATTCGCGTGACGGCAAGGGCATCGGTTCAACCGAGGGCATGGGCATCTGCCACGCCTATGCGCCCGATGGCCGCTGTATTTCGCTCCTGAAAATCCTGCTGACGAACAGCTGCATCTTCGACTGCCACTACTGCATCAACCGCAAATCGTCGAACGTCCGCCGCGCGCGCTTCACCGCGCAGGAAGTCGTCGCGCTGACGCTCAGCTTCTATCGCCGCAACTATATCGAAGGGCTGTTCCTGTCGTCGGGGATCATCGGATCGTCCAACTATACGATGGAGCAGATCGTCGAGGTCGCGCGGTCGCTGCGGGAGGATCATGACTTTCGCGGATACATCCACCTCAAGACCATTCCCGATGCCGATCCCGAACTAGTTCATTTGGCCGGGGTCCATGCCGACCGGGTGTCGATCAACGTCGAACTGCCCACCGTCGGCGGGTTGAAGCGGTTGGCCCCGGAGAAGTCCGGGCCGCAGATCGAGGGGGCAATGAAGGACGTCGCCCATGCGATCGAGGACGGGCGCGATGCGCGCAAACGCTACAGGTCCGCACCAAAATTCGCACCGGCGGGTCAATCGACGCAGATGATCGTCGGTGCCGACGCCGCGACCGACAGCGAGATCGTCGGCAAGGCGGCAACGCTGTACGACCGCTTCGCACTGCGCCGCGTCTATTATTCGGCATTCAGCCCGATCCCGGAAGCGTCGGCGGTGCTGCCGCTGCAACGCCCGCCGCTGATGCGCGAGCATCGGCTGTACCAGTCGGACTGGCTGATGCGCTTCTACGACTATCGCCCCGACGAGGTGCGCGCGGCGGCCGATGACGCGACGGGGATGCTGCCCCTCGATATCGATCCCAAGCTGGCCTGGGCATTGAAGTTTCGCGATCGCTTTCCCGTCGATGTGAACCGCGCGCCGCGCGAGATGCTGTTGCGCGTGCCGGGGATGGGGGTGAAGGCGGTCAATGCGATCCTGACTGCGCGGCGCTGGCGGCGGCTGGCGCTGGCCGATGTCGCGCGGCTGACGGTGTCGATCGCCAAGCTGCGGCCGTTCATCGTCGCCGACGACTGGCGGCCGGTGGTGCTGTCGGACCGCGCCGAGTTGCGGCCGCTGGTGGCGCCGAAGAAGGCGGACCAGATGGAGCTGTTCGGCTGACGGTGAAAACCGCTCGCAAGAGAAACCTCCCTTCACCCCCGCCGTTGGTCTGGCCGAACCACGCAAAGGAAATCTCCATGGCCGACGCCCGCATCTATGCCGACCTGAAGGCCGATCACGACCGGCACCGCGACCTGCTTCAGCGTATCGACGCGGCGAGCGGCGACGAGCGCGCCGAGCTGTTCGAGGAATTCCGCGTCGAGGTATCGGCGCATGCCGCCGCCGAAGAGGAAGCGCTGTACGCGACGATGCTCGCCAACCCCGACCTGCGCGACGAGGCGCGGCATTCGGTGTCCGAGCATAAGGAAATCGACGATTATCTGGGTGAGATTGCCAAGCTCGATCCGGCGAGCAACGAGTGGAACCAGCGCTTTGCCGAGATGCGCCACCGTTACGAACATCATATCGACGAGGAAGAGGTAGAGATGTTCCCCGCCGCCGCCAAGGAATTGAGCGACGAAGAGGAAGCGCGGATCGCGACGGTGTTCGAGGAGCGCAAGCCCAAGGAACTGGAAATCGCCGAATCGACCGAAGTGGGCGACGATCGCGACTGATGCGCGTCGCGACGCTGGCGGCAGCGGATGATTTCGACGGGTGGCGCGATGCCGCCCGGTCGCTCGCCGCGCAGCGCGTCGCGCCGTCCGAAGTGGTGTGGCAGATCGGCGACCTGCCCACCGACCTGTTCGGCGACGAGGCGATCGTCGACAGCAATGCCCCCGCCCCCCGCGTGCCGCGTGCCTTCATCGATCTGGCGCGGACGGTGGCGATGCATGCCGATCCCGAGCGCTTCGCGCTGCTCTATGCGATGCTCACCCGCCTGATCGCCGAGCCGCGGCTGATCGACGACAAGGCCGATCCGGCGCTCCGGCGGCTGGAGGAGATGGCCAAGGGGGTGCGGCGCGACATCCACAAGATGCGCGCCTTCCTGCGGTTCCGGGAGGTCGAGGAGGAGGGCGGCACCCGCTTCGTCGCGTGGTTCGAACCCGAGCATCACATCGTCCGCCACAATGCGCGCTTCTTCGTGGACCGGTTCGCGGCGATGCGCTGGTCGATCCTGACGCCGGAGGTGTCGCTGCACTGGGATGGCGAGACGCTGAACGAAGGGCCGGGCGGGACCAAAGCCGACGCCCCTGATGGCGACCCGGTCGAGGAAGTCTGGAAGACCTATTACGCATCGATCTTCAATCCCGCGCGCCTGAAGAAAGGCGCGATGCTGAAAGAGATGCCGCGCAAATATTGGAAGAACATGCCCGAAACCGCGCTGGTCCCGGCGCTGATCGCAGGGGCACAGGCACGCGAGGCGGCGATGATCGAGACGGCACGGGCGGCCCCCGGCGGCAATAGCGAGGTGGCGTGGGCCGCATTGCGCGAGGAGGCGGCGGGGTGCCAGCGCTGCCCGCTATGGAAGCCGGCAACGCAGACCGTGTTCGGCGAGGGGCCGGTCGATGCCGCGATGATGGTGGTCGGCGAACAGCCGGGCGATCAGGAGGATCTGGCCGGGCGGCCGTTCGTGGGGCCGGCGGGACAGGTGTTCGACCGGGCGATGGCCGCGGCAGGGATCGACCGGTCGCGGGTCTATGTCACCAACGCGGTCAAGCATTTCAAGTTCGAGCCGCGTGGCAAACGGCGCATCCATGCGAAGCCCGGCGTGGGCGAGATCGATGCCTGCCGCTGGTGGATCGAACAGGAGCGCGGCATCCTGCGCCCGCGCATGACGGTGGCGCTGGGGGCGACGGCGGCACGGTCGCTGACCGGTAAGACGGTGACGATCTCACGCGAGCGCGGACGTGTACTGACGCTGGCCGATGGCGGGGCGGCGTGGATCACGGTGCATCCGAGCTTCCTGCTGCGACTGCCGGATAAAGTGCAGGCAGAAGAAGAGTTTGCGCGGTTCGTCGAGGACCTGAAGGGCGCGGCGGCGGCGATGGCGTGAGGCCAAAGTTCACTAAGTTCACACTTGCCGCGTTATTGTGGCGATGCGCTGCCATGCTCGAATTGCACGTCATCCAGCGGAGGCTGGCATTTCCTCGGCATACCGCCGGGCAGGAACCGCTTGAGGCTCCAGCCTTCGCTGGAGCGACGTTTGAAGGCTGACCGTAGAAAGATCGTTCTCACGCGAAGGCGCGAAGGCGCGGAGTTCAAGAGAGGATTTGATCGCGCAAAGGCGCAAAGAGCGCAAAGGGGTCGTGGAGCAGGCGGCTGCGGCTTGTCTGGCGAAGCCCTTCTCCCGTCTTCGGCCTTGTAGAACGAGAGCCGCTGCGCGGCGAGCATGCTCTCTTTACGTCCTTTGCGCCTTTGCGCGAAAACAATCTTCTTCTTCGTGCCTCCGCGCCTTCGCGTGAACCCATTTCTACCAAACTACCCAGCTTACCCGCTGTAGGAAAATCATTCCGCCCTGGGATGCCACCAGGGTTCGGGACGCGGCAAGGTGATCGCGTCATGCTCGTCCGGCGCTTCGGCGATGGCGCGCAGGCGGTCGAGGTCTTCGGGCGTGTCGATGTCGATCAGTTCGGCAGGCGCGGTCACGACATGGCGGCCGGCGCGGACGAGGTCGCGGGCGCCGGCGTCCCCTTCCAGCGATTCGAGGAAGTCGAAGCGGCCGGCACCGAATACGGCCGGGGGACAGGGCTTGGTCCCGTCGCTCGACGCCACCACCGCGTCCGCATCGTCGCGGGCGGTGTCGAGCAGGCGATAGACATGGGCGGCGGTGATGCGCGGCATGTCGGCCAGCGCGATCACCACGCCCTTCGCCCCCTTGGCCCGCGCCGCGCGCAGGCCGAGTTGGACCGAACGCGACATGCCGTCCGCCGGGGCTTCGTTGACGATCACATCGAACCCGCGCGAGGCGAAGTCGAGCGTCGTCCCGTCGATCACCGCGACCCGGCCGAGGAACGGGATCGCCTCCAATGCCGTCACGACATGATAGGCGACCGGTTTGTGCAGGAACGGTTGGGCCAGTTTGTCCGCGTCGCCGAAGCGGCGCGAACGCCCCGCCGCCAGCAGGATCAGCACGGCATCTTCAGCGCGCATGAAAGCTCCTTACCATCGCCGCCGCGATCGACAGCGCGATTTCGGACGGGCCGATCGCGCCGATATCGAGTCCGACCGGCCCGTCGATCCGCTCCAGCCCCTGCGCGCCGGCGGCGGACAGGCGTTCGAGCCGCGCGGCATGGCTGCGCCGCGATCCCAACGCGCCGATATAGGCGGCGGGGGTCTTGAGCGCTTCGATCAGGGCGGGGTCGTCGATCTTGATATCGTGGCTAAGCGTCACGACGGCGGTAGCGGCGTCGGGCTTCAATGCCTGCAATGCTTCGTCGGGCCAGCGATCGTCGAGCGTGACGCCGGGGAAACGCTCCGCGGTCAGGAAGCGCGCGCGCGGGTCGATGACGGTGGTGGCGATGCCCAGTTCGCGCGCCATGCCGGCCAACCCCTGCGCGATCTGCACCGCGCCGACGATCAGCAACCGGCGCGGCGGGTCGTAGCGGTTGGCGAAGGCGCCGTCGGCCTCGCCGACTATGGTGCGGCCGGTGGTGCGATCGGTCGACAGGGTGATCGCCCGGCCCTCCGCCCCCGCCGCATCGATCGCGTCGAACAGTTCGGGATCGAAGCCTTGCGGGTCGACGCGCTGGACCATCACCTCGATCTCCCCGCCGCAGGGCAGGCCGACTTCCCATGCGGCGGCGTCCGCCACGCCGTAGCGCTTGATGACGAAGGGGGCGCCGGCGATGACGTCGGCGGCGGTGGCGAGGATGTCGCTTTCGACGCAGCCGCCCGACACCGATCCTTCGAAGCGGCCGTCCTGATGCACGAGCATATGGCTGCCGCGCGGGCGGGGCGCGGAGCCCCAGGTGGAGGTGACGGTCGCCAGCGCGAGCGGGGCGCCGGCCCAGTCGCGGGCAGCGGTCAGGATGGTGTCGTTATCGGCCATGATGTTCCGATGATGGGCGAATTTGGGCGTGGTGGCCAGTGGGTGCATGTGCTCTCCCGCCACGGTCGTCATCCCAGCGAAGGCTGGAATCTCCCCGTGGCCGCGCGCAACGCTGGAGCCGAGGGAGACCCCAGCCTGCGCTGGAGTGACGGTTAGTTCAAGGACCGCAGCGTCAGATCACGTCCAGCACCAGCCCGCGTGCCTTGGCTTCCTCGGCGCCGATATACCAGTTGGCCGGGGCCTTCTCGACCAGTTCCTCGAACGGGACCTGCGATCCGGCGACGATCGCGCGGAAGCCCTCTTCCTCGATCTCGACCGAGGTCTCGATCTCGTGCAGCTTGGCCTTCAGCGTTGCGACCAGCATCTTGAGCGGGCCGGACAATTCGATGGTGCTGGTCATCTGCCGCTCGTGGAGCATCAGGCGCGTGCCCTTGGTCAGGAAGCGCTTGTCGACCGGAAAGGCCGACATGAAGGTCGAGCCGGCGGAATAGACCGCGACCTTGCCGAGGAACAGCGCCTCGCGCCCGGTATAGTCGCGCAGCAGGCGGATATCGTCGCCCATCGCGCGGGCAACTTCGGGATCGCCGCCCAGTGTCGAGATCGACACGACCAGCGGGCCGTCGGTCGGCGCATTCTGCACCTGGTTGCGGAAATTCTCGTACATCGCATGGTCGACCGGTCCGGCGAGATGGACGTGCGGGCGGGCGAGCAACGGGTAATCGTTGACGTTGGTGTCGGGCATGGCGGGAGTCCCCCCTGTTGTGGTCGGCGGCGGTAACCGGGGGAGCGGGAGTTGGTTCCGGGCTGGCGGGAATTGATTCGTGCGAAGGCGCGAAGGGAACGAAGCGAAGACGGGTTCGCGCGGAGACGCAGGGTTGTAGCGGGAGGTTGGGCGAGCCTCGCTGCGGCGAGGTGGCTGCTTCGTCGCTGCGGATTCGATCGAGACCGGTTGGGGGTGGGCCGACGGCGCCAAACCCAAGTCGTACCCCGGCGAAGGCCGGGGTCCAGTTGGGAGGGCTTCGGTAGCTTCCCGACGTCCCCCAACTGGACCCCGGCCTTCGCCGGGGTACGGTCAGGTCAGGTCAGGTCAGGTCAGGTCAGGTCAGGTCAGGTCAGGGGCTTGCCTTCGCGGGACGCTCCGCGTCTCCGCCCCTCCGCGCGAACCTGCCGCTTCTCCGCGTCTTCCGCGCCTTCGCATGAATCAAAAAAAGGGCGATCGGCCGCCAAGCCGATCGCCCTTTCCGAACCAGCGAAGCCGAGCTCAGTACACCCGCTTCTTCGGCTTGATATACTCCACCTCGTCGGTGAGCGTGTAATCGTGCACCGGGCGGTAATCGATCGCGGTCATGCCGCCATTGCCGCCCCAGCCGTCGAACGACGCGATGGTGTGCTTCATCCAGTTGGCGTCGTCGCGATCGGGGAAATCCTCGTTCACATGCGCGCCGCGGCTTTCCTTGCGGTTCTGCGCCGACCGGATCGTCACCATCGCCTGCGCCAGCAGATTGTCCAGCTCGAGCGTTTCGACCAGATCGGTGTTCCAGATCAGCGACTTGTCGGTGACGTTCACGTCGGCGAACGAACGATAGATGTCGTCCATCATCGTCACGCCTTCGTTCAGCAGCGCGTCGTCGCGGAACACGGCGCAGTGCTTCTGCATCGTCTTCTGCATGGCGAGGCGTATCTGCGCAGTCGGCTTGCTGCCGCTGGCGTTGCGGAACTTGTCGAGGCGCGCGAGCGCGAGGTCGGCCGAATCCTTGGGCAGCGGCTTGTGCGGGGTGTTGGGCTTCAAGGTCTCCTTGAGCCGCAGACCGGTCGCACGGCCGAACACGACCAGATCGATCAGCGAGTTGGAGCCGAGGCGGTTGGCGCCGTGCACCGACACGCAGGCCGCTTCGCCGACCGCGAACAGTCCGGGCACGACCGCATCGGGATTGCCGTCCTTGATGGTGACGACTTCGCCGTGATAGTTACACGGAATGCCGCCCATATTGTAATGGACGGTCGGGGTCACCGGAAGCGGCTGGCGGGTCAGGTCGACGCCGGCGAAGATCTTGCCGGTTTCGGTGATGCCCGGCAGGCGTTCGGCCAGCACCTTGGGATCGATATGGTCGAGGTGCAGAAAGATATGGTCGCCGTCCTTGCCGACGCCGCGCCCTTCGCGCATCTCCATCGCCATCGACCGGCTGACGACGTCGCGCGAGGCGAGGTCCTTGGCCGAGGGGGCGTAGCGTTCCATGAACCGCTCGCCATCCTTGTTGGTCAGATACCCGCCCTCGCCGCGTGCGCCCTCGGTGATGAGCACGCCCGCGCCGTAGATGCCGGTCGGGTGGAACTGGACGAATTCCATGTCCTGCAACGGCAAGCCGGCGCGCAGCACCATGCCGCCGCCATCGCCGGTGCAGCTATGCGCCGAGGTGGCGGAGAAATAGCAGCGGCCATAGCCGCCGGTCGCCAGCACCACCGAATGCGCGCGGAAACGGTGGATCGATCCGTCTTCCATGCAAAGCGCGATCACGCCACGGCAGACCTTGCCCTCGGGCGTGTCCTCCATGATCAGGTCGAGCGCGAAATATTCGATGAAGAAGTCCGCGTCGTACTTCAGCGACTGCTGGTACAGCGCGTGGAGCATCGCGTGGCCGGTACGGTCGGCGGCGGCGCAGGTGCGCTGCACCGGGGGGCCTTCGCCCATATTCTGCATGTGGCCGCCGAACGGACGCTGGTAGATCGTCCCGTCCTCGTTGCGGCTGAACGGCACGCCGGCATGTTCCAGCTCGATCACCGCCGCCGGGGCTTCGCGAACCATATATTCGATCGCGTCCTGGTCGCCGAGCCAGTCCGACCCCTTGACCGTGTCGTACATGTGCCACGTCCAGTGGTCGGGCGTGTTGTTACCGAGCGACGCGGCGATGCCGCCCTGCGCCGCCACGGTGTGCGACCGGGTCGGAAACACCTTGGTGATGCAGGCGGTCTTCAGCCCCGCCTCGGCGCTGCCCATGGTGGCGCGCAGGCCCGAACCACCCGCACCCACGACGACGACGTCATAGGTGTGGTCGATGATCTTGTAAGCGTCGGTGGCCATTATTCGGGCGTCCCGGTGAAAGCGATACGGAGGATCGAGAAGGCGGCGAGCAGCCAGCCCGCGCCATAGACGAGGTTGAGCACGACCAGCGCGACGACGCGCGTTTCGTCATGCTGATAATCCTCGATCACGGTCTGCAGGCCCATCTTGGCATGATAGAAGACCGAGGTGGCGAGCAGCAGCAGCGGCACCGCGCCCCAGGCCGACGACACCCAGCCATAGACGGTGTCGTAATCATAGGATGGCAGCAGCGCGAGCGAGAGGACCAGCCACAGCATCAGGACGAGGTTCGAGATCGCCGTCAGCCGTTGATGCCAGAAATGATGCGCGCCGGCCTTTGCCGATCCGAGGCCGCGGACGCGGCCGATGCTGGTTCCGTTACCCATTACTGCTTCCCCACCAGCAGCCACGCCCACAGCGCCGCAGTGGCGCAGACGGCGAAGACGATCGTCGCGACCGCCGATTTGCGGTTGCCGTTCAGTTCGAAATTCGCGCCGATATCCATGAAGAAGTGGCGGACGCCGTTGCCGATATGCTGGAACAGCGCGAAGCTGAGGCCGATCCCGACGACATAGCCGACGATGAAGTAGGGCCCGGTGAACCACGACAGGAACCGTGCATAGCTGTCCTCGCCGCCGGCGAGCGCCGCCAGCCACCAAACGAACAGCGCAAGGCCGACCGTTCCCATGGCGACGCCGGTCGCACGGTGCAGGATCGACACCAGCATGTTCGGGCCCCAGCGCCAAATCTGGAGATGCGGCGATGTCGGGCGGGCTTTGGGGCGGACCATGGCCAAGTCGGGCGTTCCTCAGGCAGTGCGACCGCGTGCAGATACGGTCTTCCAGCGATTGTCGCCTATCTACGCACCCCACCCGCCGATGCAAGTGCGCATCCACGAAACGCCATTCCGCATGCGGGTGGTCAACGGACTGTTAACGCCTGCCCGGTACCAACGGCGCTGCGCATCGGTCCAGCCGGGCCAGGTCGCGCAGGGGAACAGGGGATTCGCAACGTGCCGACCAAGACACTTCCTGCAGCCGAAAGCGTCAGCCGGACGATCGATTTGCAGGAGCGCCTTCGGCTGTTCAACATCACGTCGGCCGACGTCGAGGCCGCCCGCGCGCTGTGGCAGGTCATTGAACCGGAAGCGAACCTGATCGCCGCCGCGCATTTCGACCAGTCGCAAAAGGTCGGCGGGCGCAACAGCATGTCGAACGACTATGCGCGGATGATCGAACTGGGCGTGAATTATCTGCGCAACCGCTTCACCAACCTCACCGGGCTCGCCTGGGTCGAATCGTGCGAGCGGACGATCGCCCGCGCGTTTTCGAACGACGTGCCGCTGACCGCGATCCTGTCGATGGGCGATGCGGGCGCCCGCACCATGCTGGAGGTCTTGCGCCGCGCGATCGATGACGAGACCGGCTTCCGCGACGCCGCCGAACTGCTGTTCCGGCTGCGCTCGCTGGAATGCGAAGTGTTCGTGTCGCTCTACAATGCCTATGCGCAATATGACCTGCAGGGCTCGCGCGACCGGCTGGCGCATGAATTCCGCGACAATATCGGCGCGACCGTCGAACGCGCGAGCCGCGAGAGCGATTCGCTGCGCGTCCATGCCACCCGCACCTCGGCCAGCGCGCGCGGGATGCTGGGCAAGGCGTCCGAAGTCGCCGCCGCCGCCGAACAATCGGCAGTCGCGATGCGCGAGGCGGCCGCCACCGCCGCCGGGCTGATCCGCGCGATCGAGGATGCCCGGACCGAAGTGGAGGCCGCTGCCGAGATCGCGACGCGCGCGTCCGTCCAGGCGGGTACCGCGGTCGGCATGTCCGAAACGCTGTCGGACCATGCCAAGTCGATCGAATCGATCCTCGGCCTGATCCGCGACATCGCGGGACAGACGAACCTGCTCGCGCTCAACGCCACGATCGAGGCGGCCCGCGCGGGCGATGCCGGCCGCGGCTTCGCGGTGGTGGCGCAGGAGGTGAAGAGCCTCGCCAGCCAGACCGCCCGCGCGACCGACGACATCGCCGCCAAGATCGCGGCGATCCAGGCGGCGACGCGCTCGACCGTGGAGACCAATGCATCGATCCGCGCGACCGTCAGCGAGGTGCAGGAAAGCGCCAACCGCATTCGCGGCGCAATGGAAGTGCAGGCACAGACCGTGACCGCCATCACCGCTGCCGTCGACGAAACCGCCCTCGCCGCCGATTCGATGTCGTCGACCATCGCCACGATCCGCGAGGATACCGAAACCGTCGCGTCGGAAATCGACCGCGTCGGCGACGGCTTCACCGCGCTCGACGGCGAACTGGGGTCGCTGAAGACCAGCACCGTCGATTTCATCGGCAAGGTCGCCGCATAGGGACAGTAGCGGTGCGGGCGGGCCGGGGCGCGTAGCCCCGTTGCCCCCTGCTCCGCCGCCGCCTACACGGCGGGGCATGGCTCATATTCTCCTGACCGGCGGATCGCGCGGGATCGGTGCGGCGATCGCCGACCGTCTGCGCGACGCCCACGCCCTTGCCGTCCAGTCGACCGGCGGCGACCTGCCCGCCGATTTCGCCGATCCCGCCGCGCCCGCCGATCTTTGGGCCCGCGCGCTCGATCGGCTCGATGGACGGATCGACATCCTGATCAACAATGCCGGCGTGTTCGAGGCGAACCCGATCGACCAGTCAGACGAAGACTGGGTCGCCGCATGGGAACGGACGCTGCGCATCAACCTGACCGCCGCTGCCGAGCTCAGCCGGCTGGCGGTGCGCCACTGGCAGGAACACGGCATTCCCGGACGCATCGTCAACATCGCCAGCCGCGCCGCGCATCGGGGCGATTCGCCCGCGCACTGGCATTATGCTGCGGCCAAGGCCGGCATGGTCGCGATGACCAAGACCATCGCCCGCGCCTATGCCCGGGAGCGCATTCTCGCCTTCGCCATCTGTCCCGGCTTCACCATGACCGGCATGGCCGAGGATTATGTGGCGAGCCGCGGGGGCGACAAGCTGCTGGCCGACATTCCGCTCGGCCGGGTGGCGATGCCGGACGAAGTGGCGGTGATGGCGGCGTTCTGCGCGACCGACGCGCCCGAATCGATGACCGGCGCGGTGCTCGACGTCAACGGCGCGAGCTATGTCCGATGAGCTGGAAACTGACCCTGCCCTGCACCCGCGCCGAGGCCGAGGCGATCGATGCCGCCGAGGATTTCGGAATCGATCCGGCACCTGTGCTGATGACGACCGAGACGGTCGAGGACGATACCGAGACGTGGCGGCTCGATGCCTATTTCGAGGCCGAACCGGACGAAGCCGCCATCGCCGCGATCACCGCACTGGTGCCGAGTGCCGCCGGACAGGCGCCGCAGATCGAGGCGCTGGGCGATGAGGACTGGGTGACGATGAGCCAGGCGGGGCTCGAGCCGCTGTCGGTCGGGCGATTCTATGTCCATACCGCCGCGCAAGCGGGCGACGTGCCGGCGGGCAAGCGAGCGTTCCTGATCGATGCCGGACGGGCGTTCGGCACCGGGCATCACGAGACGACCAGCGGCTGTCTGGCGATGCTCGACCGGCTGGCGGGCGAGACGTTCGGCAATGCTATCGATCTGGGGACCGGCACGGGGTTGCTGGCATTCGCGGCGCGCGAATTGTGGCCCGAGGCGCGGGTGATCGCGACCGATATCGATCCGGTGGCGATCGACGTGACCGCCGAAAATGCACGGCTGAACGGGGTCGAGCGCGTCGAGCTGGTGGTCGCCGATGGCGCACTGTCGGACGCGATCACGGCGGCGGCGCCCTATGATCTGCTGATCGCCAACATTCTCGCGGGGCCGCTGATCTCAATGGCGCCCGAAGTGGCGGCGATCGCCGCGCCGGGGGCGACGATCGTGTTGGCCGGGTTGCTGGAAACGCAGCGCGGCGGCGTGGTCGCGGCCTATGCGGCGTGCGGCTGCGCGCTTGAGGAAGTCGACCGGCGGGGCGACTGGAGTGTGCTGCGACTGACGGCGGGGGCGGAGCGGTTCGTGCCGAGCGGGCCGATCGATCCGAAGGGCCGCGACGGCTGGGCGTTGGACCTTTGAAATCCTCCCCATTTATGGGGAGGGGGACCGCCGCGAAGCGGTGGTGGAGGGGGCGCGCCGCGCAACGCAACCGTGCCGTATGCGGATACCCCCCTCCACCAGCTTCGCTGGTCCCCCTCCCCGTGCCGGGGAGGATTTAGGGTTTGGACCTCGCATAATGCTGCGTGCCTTCGGTGAGGACGACATCCTCGGGGAGGATTTCATCGACCGCGATATCGCGCTGGTCGCGGATCGCTTCGTACACCGGGGCGAAATCGGTCTCGACCGTCAGCCGCAACAGTTCGTCGAAGCCGGGGATGACGAAATAGGTCTGTTGGAAATCGTCGATCCGGTAATCGGTGCGCATGACCCGCGCCAGATCGAGCATGATCCGGTTCGGGCTGAGATCGTCGAGCGAGAAGCGGGTTTCCGATGCGCTCGACACGATGCCCGCGCCGTAGATGCGTAACCCATCGTCCTCCTGCACCAGCCCGAATTCGACCGTGTACCAGTAGAGCCGCGCCAGTTGCTTGAGCGACCCCAGTTCAAGCGCGCGCAGACCGCCGCGGCCGTACGCCGCGAGGTAATCGGCGAACACCGGATCAGCGAGCATCGGCACATGGCCGAACACGTCGTGAAAGACGTCGGGTTCCTGCAGATAATCGAGCTGGTCGGGCCGGCGGATGAAATTCCCGGCGACGAAGCGGCGATTGGCCATGTGGGTGAAGAACACGTCGTCGGGGACCAGGCCCGGCACCGCGACGACGCGCCAGCCGGTCAGCGCCTCCAGCCGGTCCGACAGTTCCTCGAAATCGGGAATGCCGGACTCGGAGAGCTTCAGCGCGTCCAGCCCGCGCAGGAACGCATCCGACGCGCGGCCGGGCAGCAGTTGCATCTGCCGCGCGTACAGCGTGTCCCAGGTGACGTGATCCTCGGCGCTATAGGCGTCCCAGCCCTGCGGGATCGTCCAGTCGGCATTGGCGCCCTCGGGCGGGCGGTCGAGCACATGGGTATCGCTGGCCATCCGCAAATAGTAGCATGGGTAAGGATGCTACGGAAATGGTCCCTTCGACTGTCCGGTCTGCTGGGCGGGATGCTGTTGATCGTGCTCGGCTATTTCCTTGCCGGACTGATCGGCGGGGCGATCCCGGCCGGATCGGGCGAGGCGCTGCCCGAACGTGGCATCCGCATCTATGTCGAGGATAATGGCATCCATACCGGCATCGTGCTGCCCAAACATGCCGCCGGCCAGTCGTTCGACGATCTGGTACGGGCAAGCGATCTGGCCGATCCGCGCTATGCCGGCCATGGCTGGCTGTCGATCGGCTGGGGCGAGCGCGGCTTCTATCTCGGCACGCCGACCTGGGCCGATGTGAAGCCCGCCACCATCCTTGCCGCCGCGACCGGCAGCGATGCGGTAGTGATGCATGTCGGCCATCTGCCCGAACCGGTCGGCGAGGCCGGCGCCTATCTGGTGACGCTGTCGCCCGACCAGTATCGGCGGCTGGTCGCATTCATCCGCGCGAGCTTTGCCGAGGGACCGTCGGTGCCCGGCTATGGACCGTCCGACGCCTTCTATGTCGCACGCGGGCGCTACAGCGCGATCCATACCTGCAACGCATGGACCGGCGCGGCACTGCGCGCGGCAGGGGTGCCGATGGGGGCATGGACGCCGTTTCCGGTGACGGTTACGACCTGGCTGTGACCAGCCTCGCCCCGCCGCCGATCGGACGCTTCGTGATCGAGACGCCGCGCGCCGCGATCGCGCTGGCGGGGGTGCCGTTCGGGTGGCGGCGGGCACTGGACGGTGCGCCACGGGCGAGCGGCGAGCCGGTGATGGTGCTGCCCGGATTGTTCAACAGCGACCGGTCGAACACCCTTTTGCGCCGCTATTTGCGCACGCTCGGCCATGACGCGCATGGCTGGGAACTGGGGCGCAATTTTGGGCAGCGCAGCATCGGGCCGGACGGCGCCGATCTGTTCGCACGGATCGATGCCGTCGCGCAGGCGAGTGGGCGGCCGGTGGCGCTGGTCGGGGTCAGCCTCGGCGGGATCATGGCGCGCTTCGCGGCGCATCGCCGGCCCGATCTGGTCGAACAGGTGGTGACCGTCGCCAGCCCCTATGCCGGGCCGGCGCGGTCGACCCATGTCTGGCGGCTGTACGAATGGATCAGCGGCGAGTCGGTCGACGATCCGGCGGTGCTCGCGCTGGCCGAGGAGGTGCGCCGCCCCCTGCCCGTCCCCGCCACCGCGATCTGGAGCGCCAGCGACGGGCTGGTCAACGGCATGGGCTGCCATGTGCCGGGTGAACCCGGTTGCCGCGCGGTCGAGGTGGTGAGCAGCCATTATGGCGTGCAAACCCGGCTGGTAGTGCTGCGCGCGGTAGCGGAGGCGCTGGCGGGGAATCGGTAGTTCCGGTCGCCCCTCACCACGAACGTCACCCCGGCGAAGGCCGGGGTCTCCTAGTTGCCGGGCGGGACAGGAGCTGCGAGAGACCCCAGCCTGCGCTGGGGTGACGACGATTGGAACAGGAAGCGGCCCGCTTCCCTCAATCGTCATCCCGTTCGCGCCGACGCCGCGCTTCTTCCTTGCGCATTTCGCGGCCTTCGCGGGCTTCCTTCTTGCGCATCTTGCGGCCGTAATTGCGGTCGGCCTCCGACTGGCTGGTCGTCGTCCAGTCGATTACCTGCGCCCCGGCACGGACCGGCGCGGTCGCGACGTTCCATACGGTGCTCACACAGCCCCCGGTCAGCGGCGCCAGCGCCAGCATCACCCACCCCAATCGCATGCGTCGTCCTTCAATATGGTTTGTCGCGGTTCTGCGACCCGATTAGCGGGAAATCGGTGAAGAAACCATCGACGCCCGCCGCGACCGCGTCGGCAATCTCCTGCCCCACCCGGCCATGGGCTTCCGGACCGCCGGGTACGCGATAGGCTTCGGGAAGGAAGGCGTTTTCGGCGCGATAGGTCCATGGGTGGACGCGCAGGCCCGCGACGTGCGCGTCATGGACCAGCGGCTTGCCCGCCCCGACCATCGATTTGTTCGGTCCGATTCCGAAGGCATAGGTCGCCACCGCCTTCAGCCCCGCAGGAGTCGCCATCGTCCGGTAGCTGTCGACCGCGTGGTCGGCCGGACCGCCCTCCGCGTCCATCAACTGGATCAGGCGGATGCCGGTCAGCTTCTTCAGCGCCTTCAGGTTGTCGACTTCGAACGACTGGATGAACACCGGCGCCTGTGCGCTGTCCCACCCGGCGGCACGCAGTTCGCGGACGAGATGCGCCTCCATCGGCTTGCCGATCGACGCGAAATAGCTCGGATGCTTGGTTTCGGGATAGATGCCGATCGTCCGCCCGGTCTCCGCGCTGGCACGCTTGGCGAGGGCAATGACCTCGGCCAGCGTCGGGATCGGCTGCTGCCCGTCATAGCGGGCATTGTCGGGGCGAAGCTGCGGCAGGCGTTCTTTCGCGCGCAGCGTGCGCAGTTCGGCAAGCGTGAAATCCTCGGTAAACCAGCCGGTGACCGGTTGCCCGTCGATCGTCTTCGTCGTGCGCCGGGCGGCGAATTCGGGATGGGCGGCGACGTCGGTCGTGCCCGAAATCTCGTTTTCGTGGCGGGCGACGAACACATCGTCCTTCGTCAGCACCAGATCGGGTTCGATGAAATCGGCACCCTGCTCGATCGCCAGTTCGTACGCGGCGAGCGTGTGTTCGGGGCGCGATCCGCTGGCGCCACGGTGCGCGATCACGATCGGCGTCGCATCCAGCGGTCGTTCGTCTGCCATCGCACCTGCTCCCAACATCGCCGCCAATACCAACCCCAACATCTGCGATCCCTTCGCAAGAGGAAACGGTTTCGATCGCGAACGTTAGCCGCATTGACCAACGGAGCGCCGACCCATGCATTTCACCATCAACGGCCAGCCGCATCAGGCGGAGGTGGACATTCGCACCACCCTGCTCGACCTGCTGCGCGAACATCTTTCGCTCACCGGCAGCAAGAAGGGCTGCGACCATGGCCAATGCGGGGCGTGCACCGTGCTGGTGAACGGCCGCCGCATCAATAGCTGCCTCACGCTCGCCGTGATGCATCAGGATGACGAGATCGTGACGATCGAGGGGCTGGGCACGCCCGAAAAGCTGCATCCGCTGCAGGCGGCGTTCGTCAAGCATGACGGGTTCCAGTGCGGCTATTGCACGCCGGGGCAGATTTGTTCGGCGGTCGGGATGCTCGACGAGGTCGAGAAGGGCTGGCCGAGCCATGTCAGTGCCACGCTCGACGATCCCGATTTCACCGATGATGAAATCCGCGAGCGGATGAGCGGCAATCTGTGCCGCTGTTCGGCCTATCCCAACATCGTCGACGCGATCCGCGAAGTCGCCGATGCCAAGCAACCGGCTCAGGCGGAGGCAGCGGAATGAAACTGTTCGACTATGCCAAGGCCGACAGCGCCGAAGCCGCCGTCCGCGAGGGTGCCGATCGCGATACCAAGTTCATCGCCGGCGGGACCAACCTGCTCGACCTGATGAAGCTGCAGGTCGAGACGCCTGCGCGACTCGTCGATATCAGCCGCCTGCCGCTGAACGATATCGAGGAGATCGAAGGCGGCGGAGTGCGGATCGGGGCGCTGGTGCCCAATTCCGACCTTGCGGCCGATCCGATCATCCGCGAACGCTATGAAGTGCTCAGCCGCGCGCTGCTGGCCGGGGCGTCGGGGCAGTTGCGCAACAAGGCTTCGACTGGGGGCAATCTGCTGCAACGCACCCGCTGCTATTATTTCTACGAGACGGCGGCCCGCTGCAACAAGCGGGTTCCGGGGTCGGGGTGCGACGCGCAGGAGGGGTTCAACCGGATTCTCGCCATCCTCGGCACCAGCGAGCATTGCATCGCGACGCATCCCAGCGACATGGCAGTGGCGATGCGCGCACTCGACGCGACGATCGTGACGCTGGGCAGCGATGGCGAGCGGCGGCGGATACCGATCGGCGACTTCTATCGCCTGCCCGGCGACACGCCGGACGTCGAGAATGTGCTGCGCGTCGGTGAACTTATCACCCATGTCGAACTACCGCCGGCGCCAGCGGGCAGGCAGACCTATCGCAAGGTGCGCGACCGCGCCTCCTATGCCTTCGCCCTGGTGTCGGTCGCCGGCATCGTGGCGATCGAGGACGGCAAGATTTCCTCGGCGCAGCTTGCCTTTGGCGGGCTCGGCCCGATGCCGTGGCGCGACAGTGCGGTCGAGAATGCGCTGATCGGTCGTGCACCGTCCGACGCGCTGTTCGGGGAGGCCGCCGACCTGTTGCTGCGCGACGCCAAGGGCTTTGGCAGCAACGATTTCAAGATCCCTCTGACCCGGCGCACGCTGATTGCGACGCTGCGGGAGTTGACCGCATGACCACCAACGCACTGCGCATGGACAAGCCCGTCGAGCAGAGCCTGCTCGATTCGGGCGTACAGGGCATCATCGGCAAGGGGATCGAGCGGATCGACGGGCCGCTGAAGGTGGCCGGACAGGCCACCTATTCGGCCGAGTACGACTTTCCGAACCTTGCCTACGGCTTTCTGGTCCGCGCGACCTTTCCCGCCGGCAAGATCAGCTCGATCGATGCCGAAGGTGCCAAGGCGATGCCGGGCGTGGTCGACGTCGTCGTCGACCTGAAGACGTTCATCCGCAACGCCCAGCAAGGTGGCGAGACCGAGGCCCCGACGCAGGGGGTCAAGGACGTCGCCTATTTCGGCGAGCCGGTCGCGATCGTCGTGGCGGAAAGCTATGAGATTGCGCGCGACGCCGCACAATTGGTCGCGGTCCGCTACGAACCTGCCGAGGGCGTATTCACCTTCGACGATCATGTCGACGATGCGATCAAGCCGCCCCCCGGTTCGATGCCGCCCTATCACAGTCAAGGTGATCTGGACGCGGCGATGGCCGACGCTGCCTTCACCATCGACAATGTATGGCGCACCCCGTCGCAGAATTCGGCGGCGATGGAGCCGCACGCGTCGATCGCGCTATGGGACGATGACGGGCTGACGCTGTACGGATCGTTGCAGATGCCGTCGTCGGACAAGCAACAGCTCGCCAAGTCGCTGGGCGAGCGGCAGTCGAAGGTGCGGATCGTCGCGCGCTATATCGGCGGCGGCTTCGGGTCGAAGCTCGGCATCTCGCCCGACACGGTCGCGACCGCGATCGCGGCCAAGGCGGTCGGGCGGCCGGTCAAGACGGTGATGACCCGCCAGCAGGTGTTCGACGCGACGGTGCGCCGGTCGAACACGCAGCAGCGCTTTCGGCTCGCTGCCGATGCCGATGGCAAGCTGACCGGCATCGGCCACGAAACCCTGTGTTCGAACCTGCCGGGCGAAGGCTATTTCGAGCCGGCCGGACAGGCGACGCAATTCCTGTATGGCGGCGAGAACCGGATCATCAAACATGATCTGGTCGAGTTGAATCGCACCCTGTCGGGATCGATGCGCGCGCCGGGCGAGGCGGTCGGCCTGCTCGCGCAGGAAAATGCGATGGACGAACTGGCCGAGCAGATCGGCATCGATCCGATCGAATTGCGCCGTATCAACGATCCGGCACAGGACCCGCAAAAGGACATTCCCTATTCGACGCGGTCGCTGACGCGCTGTCTCGACGCCGGGGCGAAGGCGTTCGGCTGGGAACAGCGCAACCGGACGCCGGGGGCCAAGCGCGAGGGCGACTGGCTGATCGGGCACGGCATGGCGGCGACGACGCGCACCAACATGCTGCAACCGAGCGAGGCGGCGGTGTCGATCGGTCCCGACGGGCGCGCGCTGGTCGAAACCGATATGACCGATATCGGCACCGGCACCTATACCATCCTTGCCCAGATCGCGGGCGAGATGCTCGGCCTGCCGATCGAGCGGGTGGCGGTGCATCTGGGCGATACCAAGTCGCCGCCGGGCGCCGGATCGGGTGGTTCATGGGGTGCGGGCAGCAGCGGGTCGTCGGTCTATCTGGCCGCACAGGCGCTACGCGAGAAGCTCGCCAAGGCGATGGGCGTCGAGGCGGACGACCTGACGCTGAAGGACGGCCATGCCATTGCCGGCAACCGCCGCGTCGCGATTGGCGAACTGGTCGGGGACGGCATCACCGCCACCGGATCGATCGAGCCGGGCAAGCAGGAGAAGGAAACGACGCAGGCCAGCTATGGCGCGCATTTCTGCGAGGTGAAGGTCCATGCCGTCACCGGCGAGGTCCGCGTGACGCGCTGGCATTCGACGTTCGAGGCCGGACGCATCCTGAACCAGCAGACCGCGCGGTCGCAGTGCATTGGCGGCATCGTGTTCGGCATCGGCACCGCGCTGACCGAGGAAGCGGTGCATGACGATCGCGACGGGCGGATCGTCAACCACGACCTCGTCGAATATCACGTGCCGGTTCATGCCGATATTCCGCACATGGACATCGTGTTCCTCGACGAACGCGACCCCCATGCCAACCCGCTACATGCCAAGGGGATCGGCGAACTGGGCATCGGTGGTGCGGGCGCGGCGGTGACCAATGCGATCTACAATGCCACCGGCGTCCGCGTGCGCGATTATCCGGCGACGTTGGACAAGCTGCTGGAAGGGTTGCCGGCTGTCTGAAGCTCCTCCCCGGCACAGGGAGGGGGACCGCCGCGAAGCGGTGGTGGAGGGGTGGTCGCATACGGCACGGTTGCGTTGCGCCGCCCTCCCCCTCCACCAGCTTCGCTGGTCCCCCTCCCCGTGCCGGGGAGGATTTCCGTGGCATTTTCCCTTGTTCGCGTTTGCGGCAATCCTACCTGTCATGTATCTGACGCGCAGACCGGGCGGGTTTGCCGCCCCACAAGCCGAACCGAGCGAGCACCATGGCCGAATTCCGTTTGCCCAAGAATAGTCGCATCACGAAGGGTACGACCCACAAGTCGCCGACCTCGGGCCGGATCAAGAAATTCAAGGTCTATCGCTACGACCCGGATTCGGGCCAGAATCCGCGCTACGACGATTTCGAGATCGATCTCGACGAATGCGGACCGATGGTGCTCGACGCGCTCATCAAGATGAAGTCGGAGCAGGACCCCTCGCTCACCTTCCGCCGCTCGTGCCGCGAGGGGATTTGCGGGTCGTGCTCGATGAACATCGACGGGCGCAACGGACTCGCCTGCACGACCGCGATCGAGGATATCAAGGGCGATATCCGCATCACCCCGCTGCCGCACATGGACGTCATCAAGGACCTGGTGCCGGACTTCACGCATTTCTACGCGCAGTACGCGTCGATCAAGCCATGGCTGCAGACCGTGACCCCGGAACCCGCCGGCAAGGAGCGGCTCCAGTCGCCGGAGGACCGCAACAAGCTCGACGGGCTGTACGAGTGCATCCTGTGCGCCTGCTGCTCGACCTCGTGCCCGAGCTATTGGTGGAACAGCGACAAGTTCCTCGGGCCGGCGATCCTGCTCCAGGCCTATCGCTGGCTGGCCGACAGCCGTGACGAGATGACCGGCGAGCGTCTCGACGAACTGGAGGATCCGTTCCGCCTGTATCGTTGCCACACGATCATGAACTGCGCGAACGTGTGCCCGAAGGGGCTGAACCCGGCCAAGGCGATCGCCGAGATCAAGAAGATGGAAGTCGAGCGGATCATCTGATCCCGTGACACTGCCGTTTGGTTCGAGCAGCTTCGAGCGTAGTCGAGAAGCGTCCGTCGAGAACTTGGTCGTTTGGGGCAACCCCTTCTCGACTTCGGTTCTCGACAAGCTCGAACCTGCGCTCGAAGCAAACGGAGTGTTTGGGGTAGGGGGTGGACACGCATGACCGTCCTCACCCGTTACGACAGCCTCGTTGCCGCCGGCGAACTCCGCCCCGACCCCGAACAGCGCGCCGCTGCCGAGCGGCTGTCGCGCCTTGCCGCCGAACTCGACGCTCCGCCCCGGCGCGGCCTGTTCGCCCGCCTGACCGGCCGCGACGCCGTACCCCCACGCGGGGTCTACCTGTGGGGTGGCGTCGGGCGTGGCAAGTCGATGCTGATGGACCTGTTCTACGACTGCGTCGCCGAACCGGCCAAGCGCCGCGTCCATTTCCACGCCTTCATGATCGAGGTCCATGCCCGCCTCGCTACCGAACGCGCTAAGGAAGCCGGCAACCCGGTGCCGCCGGTCGCCGAGGCGCTGGCCAAGGACCTGAAGCTGCTCGCGTTCGACGAGATGGTCATCAACAACACCGCCGACGCGATGGTGCTGTCGCGGCTGTTCACCGAGATGATGACGCACGGCGTGACCATCGTCGCGACGTCGAACCGGCCGCCGGTCGATCTCTACAAGGACGGCCTGCAGCGCGACAGTTTCCTGCCGTTCATCGCGCTGCTCGAATCGAACCTCGACGTGCTGCCGCTGAACGGCCCGACCGACTATCGCCGCGACCGGTTGGGCGCGGTCGATACGTGGCTGGTGCCCAACGGACCGGCGGCGACCGAGGCGCTGTCGGCGGCGTTCTTCCGCCTAACCGATTTCGCGGTCGAGGATCGCGACCATGTGCCGTCGTGCGACCTCGATATCGGCGGACGGACGTTGCACGTGCCCAAAGCGCTGAAGGGCGTCGCGGTGTTCAGTTTCAAGCGGCTGTGCGGCGAGGCGCGCGGCGCGCCCGATTATCTGGAGATCGCGCGGACGTTCCACACCGTGATCCTGGTCGGCATCCCGATCCTCGGGCCGGAGAACCGTAACGAGGCGGCACGGTTCGTGACGCTGATCGATGCGCTGTACGAATATCGGGTGAAGCTGCTGGCGGCGGCGGACGCGCAGCCGGGCGACCTGTATCCGCGCGGCGACGGGCGGTTCGAATTCGACCGGACGATCAGCCGGCTGGAGGAGATGCGGTCGGAGGAATATCTGGCCAAGGGGCATGGCGAGGGATAGCCGCCCTTACTCCTTCCCACTCCCGTTTGCTTCGAGCGGAGGGTCGAACCTGTCGAGAACCGAAGTCGAGAAGGGGTTGCCCATACACCGGCGTTCTCGACTGCCGCGTCTCGACTTCGCTCGAAGCTGCTCGAACCGAACGGGGTGGTGCCGGCGGTGTCACCCCCGCCGCGCATCCGCCTTCTTGGTCCTGAGCGTCGCCGACGCCGCCGCCGGATCGTCGGGCCAGGGATGGCGCGGATAGCGGCCGCGCATTTCCTTCGACACGTCGCGCCACGACCCGGCCCAGAATCCCGGCAGGTCGCGCGTCGTCTGGATCGGCCGGCCCGCCGGTGAGGTCAGGCTGAGCGTCAGCGGTTGCCCGGCGACCATCGGGTGGGTGGCCAGCCCGAACAGCGCCTGCACGCGCAGCTCGACGCGCGGGCCGCCTTCTGCGGCATAGTCGATCGCATGGCTCGACCCGGCAGGGCTCTCGAACCGGGCGGGCGCGAGGCGGCGGACCTGTTGCATCCAGTCCCATCCCGCCTGCTGCTCCATTGCGTCGTGCAGGCCGGTCACGGCGTCGAGCCGCCGTTTGCCGGTCAGCAGCGGCGGCAGCCATTCATCGATCGTCGCGATCAGCGCCGCGTCACCCAGCGTATCGTCCTGCCCCAGCATCGCCGCGACATAGGCCGATCGGCGGCGCAGCGTCTCCGCTCCTTCCCATGGCAGCAGCGACAGGTCGCCGCGCACGGCTTGCACCAGCGCCGTGGCGATCTCCTCACCCGACGCCGCCGCATCGGGGCCCGACGACAGCCGGATCGCGCCGAGCCGGCGTTCGCGCAGCGCGATCACCCCCCGCGTGGCGGGATCGAAGGTCACGCTGCGCCGCGTTTCGATCCGGTCGCCGAATAATTGTTCGACCGTCGTCTGGTCGATCGCGACGGCGGACAGGATGCGCGCGCCGGCCGCCTGCCCCTGCGTTTCGGCCACCGCCAGCCATTCGGCCGATCCCAGCGCCGCCGCCTCCAGCCTGAACCCGCGACCTCCGACCGAGGCCCAGCGTTCGCCCGCAGCATCGCGGCGCCTGGCAATCCGATCGGGAAAGGCCAGCGCCACGCTGCGCGCCAGCGCATCGACGGGCGGATCGTCGCGACCCTTGACCAATTTGCGCCAGCGATCGGCAAGGCGGCGCGCCGCCTCCGCGCGCTGCCCGCGCTCGCCCTGCCAGCGGCGGCGGCGCTGGTCGAGATCGGTGTCGTTGCCGCCCAGGCCTCGCTCGCCGAGCAGCACCGCGACCTCGGCCGCCGCGCCGGCAAAGCCGCCCTCGCCAGCGCGGATCAGCATATGGGCGAGGCGTGGGGACAGCGGCAGCGCGGCGATGGCGAGGCCGTGCGGCGTCGGCCGGCCATCGCCGTCGATCGCGCCCAGCGTGGCGAGACGGGCACGCGCTTCCTCGACCGCGGCGGCGGGCGGCGGGTCGAGCCAGCGCAGCGTCGTCGGGTCGGTCACGCCCCATTTGCCGCATTCAAGCACCAGCGCCGACAGGTCGGCTTCGAGAATTTCCGCCGGATCGAAGCGCGGCAACCCGGCGGTGGCGGCAGCTTCCCACAGGCGATAGGCAACCCCCGGTCCCTGCCGCGCGGCACGCCCGGCGCGCTGGATGACGGCGGCCTGCGACGCGCGTTCGGTGGTCAGGCGGGTCATCCCCGCCGCCCGGTCGTAACGCGGACGCCGCGCCAGCCCCGAATCGACGACGATGCGAATCCCGTCGAGGGTCAGCGAGGTTTCGGCGATGCTGGTCGCCAGCACGATCTTGCGGCGACCTTGCGGATCGGGGGCGATGGCGGCGCGCTGTTCGGCGGGAAGCAGCGTGCCGTGCAACCGGTGCAGCACCGCCCCGTCGGGCACGGCGATGCGTTCGGCGGTGCGCTCGATCTCCGCGACGCCGGGCAGAAAGGCGAGGATGCCACCCTCCGCCTCGGACAGCGCACGGCGGATCGCGGCGGCGACCGAGTCCTCGATGCGCGCCTCGGCATGGCGGCCGATATGGCGCAGGTCGAGCGGGTAGGACCGCCCCTCGCTTTCGAGTACCGGCGCATCGTCCATCAGCGCCGCGAAGCGTTCGCCGTCGAGCGTCGCCGACATGGCGAGGATGCGCAGCTCGGGCCGCAATGCCGCCTGTGCATCGAGCGCGAGGGCGAGGCCGAAATCGCTGTCGAGGCTGCGTTCGTGCACTTCGTCGAACAGCACCGCCGACACGCCCGCCAGTTCGGGATCGGCCTGGATCCGCGCGACGAAAATGCCCTCGGTCATGACCGTCACCCGGGTCGCCGGCGACCGCTTGCTGTCCATGCGGGTGGCATAGCCGAAGGTCTGGCCGACGGGTTCGCCGGCGGTCGCGGCCATGCGCTCGGCGGCGGCGCGCGCGGCGATGCGGCGGGGGGAGAGGAGCAGGATTTCGCCGGTGACCCATGGTTCGCCGAGCAGTGCCGGGGCGACGGCGGTGGTCTTGCCCGCGCCGGGCGGCGCAACGAGGACGGCGGAGGTGCGGTCGCGCAACGTCTGGAGTAGGTCGGGCAGGACGGCGTGGATGGGGAGCATGGTGCCCCTTAGCAATCCTCCCCGCCTGCGGGGAGGGGGACCAGCGAAGCTGGTGGAGGGGGATCGCGGCGCCACGCAACCGTTGCGGTTGCCGACACCCCCCTCCACCATCCTTCGGATGGTCCCCCTCCCCGTGCCGGGGAGGATTTAGAGGGTGTCGGGGTTGGGGCCGAGGCGGCCGTCTTCGCGGTCCATCGCGTCGATCTTCGCGATCTGCTCCGCCGTCAGCGTTACCTTTTCCGCTGCCAAATTTTCCTCGATCCGCGCGCGCGACGACGCCTTGGGGATCACGCCCAGCCCGGCCTGCACATGCCAGGCGAGGATCACCTGTGCCGGCGTTGCCCCCGCCGCCTCGGCGATCGCGACGATCGCCGGATCGGTCAGCAATGTCCCCTGCCCCAGCGGCGACCAGCTTTGCGTCACGATCCCCAGTCGTTCATGCGCCGCGCGCGCCGCGCGCTGCTGGAAATGAGGATGCAGCTCGATCTGGTTCAGCGCCGGCACCACGCCGGTGGCATCGACGATCCGGTCGAGATGATCGGGCGAGAAGTTCGACACGCCGATCGAGCCGACCCGCCCGTCCTCGCGCAACCGCACCAGCGCCTTCCACGTGTCGACATAGCGGTCCTCCGACGGCATCGGCCAGTGGATCAGGAACAGGTCGATGCGCGGCAACTTCGCAGCGCTGGCGTCGAACGCCTTGAGCGCGCCGTCATAGCCCATGGCGTCGCGCCACAATTTGGTGGTGACGAAGATGTCGGTGCCGCCGGTCGCTTCGCCGACGCCCGTTTCGTTGGCATAGAAGGCGGCGGTGTCGATCAGGCGATAGCCGGCGTCGATGGCTTCGCGCGACAGGCGAGCGGAGTCTTCGGGCGGAACCTTGTAGGTGCCGTATCCAATCGCGGGGATGGTGCGGCCGTCGTTAAGGGTGAGGTCGGTGATGGAACTTCCGTGCGGTTGGGGGTCGCATTGCCAAAGGTTGGCGGCGTGATCCGTTCCTTGTCCCCGCTCCGTTCGTGCTGAGTAGGGACTAAGTTTGTCGGAGGCCCGTATCGAAGTACTTGGCTCCAGACGGTCTTTCGATACGCCATTTCGACAGGCTCAATGGCTACTCAAGACAAACGAATTTTCGTTCGCCAGCCCCTGCCCCCAACCGTTCGGTTCGAGCAGCTTCGAGCTTGTCGAGAAGCGTCCGTCGAGAACGCGCCGTTTGGGGCACCCCCTTCTCGACTTCGGTTCTCGACAGGCTCGAACCTGCGCTCGAAGCAAACGGAGGGGGGTGGAGAGCGAGGGGGCTGAGAGAGGGAAGCGCCCCCCTTACCCCGTCGGCCGCCCGTCCGCGTCCATCAACACCTCGCGCCGGCCGACATGGTCCGGGCGCGACACCAGCCCTTCCTTTTCCATCCGCTCGATCAGCCGCGCCGCCGAGTTATACCCCACGCGCAACTGACGCTGAAGCCAGCTGGTCGATGCCTTCTGGCTCTCCGCCACCAGCTGACACGCCTGGCGGAAGGTCTGTTCCTCGGGCGAATCGTCCCCGGTCGGCGCCCCGTCGAGGCTGAAGCCGGCATCGCCTTCCGGCTCGTTGACCACCGCGTCGATATAGTCGGGCGCCCCCTGCGAGCGCCAGAAATCGGACACCGCCTGCACTTCGTCGTCGCTGACGAACGGGCCGTGCACACGCGCCAGCGCCTTGCCGCCCGGCATGTACAGCATGTCGCCGCGGCCCAGCAGCTGCTCGGCACCCTGTTCGCCAAGGATGGTGCGCGAATCGATCTTGCTGGTGACGTGGAAGCTGATGCGCGTTGGCAGATTCGCCTTGATGACGCCGGTGATGACGTCGACCGAGGGGCGCTGCGTCGCCATGATCAGGTGGATGCCCGCCGCGCGCGCCTTTTGCGCGAGGCGCTGGATCAGGAATTCGACTTCCTTGCCCGCGGTCATCATCAGGTCGGCGAGTTCGTCGACGATCACCACGATCTGCGGCAGCGGCGTCAGGTCGAGCGTCTCTTCCTCATAGATCGGCGTGCCGTTCTCGGCATCGTAGCCGGTCTGCACCTTGCGGCCGAGCTTCTGCCCCTTGGCGATAGCGGCGCGGACCTTCTCGTTGAAGCTGGCAAGGCTGCGGACGTTGATCGACGCCATCATCCGATAGCGGTCCTCCATCTGCTCGACCGCCCATTTGAGCGCGCGCACCGCCTTGGGCGGGTCGGTCACCACGTCGGCGAGCAGGTGCGGGATGCCGCGATACATGCTGAGTTCGAGCATCTTCGGGTCGATCATGATCATCCGGCACTGGTCCGGGGTCAGCCGGTACAACAGCGACAGGATCATGCAGTTCAGGCCGACCGATTTGCCCGATCCGGTCGTACCCGCGACCAGCAGGTGCGGCATCGGCGCCAGATCGGCGACGACCGGATCGCCGGCGATATTCTTGCCCAGCACGATGGGAAGCTGCGCATTCTGGTCGGCGAACGCCTGGCTGGCGATCAGTTCGCGCAGGGAAACCGTCTCGCGCCGCTGGTTGGGCAGTTCGATGCCGATCACGGTGCGGCCCGGGATCGTCGCGACGCGCGCGGAGATCGCCGACATGTTGCGCGCGATATCGTCGGCCAGCTGGATGACGCGGCTGGCACGGATGCCGGGTTCGGGTTCGAGTTCGTACATGGTGACGACCGGGCCGGGCGCGACCTTCACCACCTGCCCCTTCACGTTGAAGTCGTCGAGCACGCTTTCGAGCAGGCGCGAATTGCGCTCCAGCGCCGCCTTGTCGATCGACGGGCCGCTCGATTCGGGCGGGGGGGCGAGCAGGTCGATGGCGGGCAGCGCGAAATTGTCGCGACCTTCGCTGCTGGCCGGGCGCGGTGCGCTGGCCAGCGCCGGCGAAGCGGTGCGTTCGGCGATGACCGGCGGCGCGCGGTTGTCGGGTTCGGCGACGCGGCGCGGCTGCGGCCGGGCGGGCGCGTCGTCCTCGGTATCTTCCTCGGTATCGGCGACGAAGCGGCTGGGCGCGGCATCGAACGGCGCATCATCGTCGTCATAGGCGACCTCACCCGTCTCGGCATCGACCGCCCGCGCGCGGCGTTCGAATTTCGGCATGCGGAAGGTGCCGTCGGGAATCTCGATCGTCAGTCCCTTGGCCCAGCGCCAGATGCCGAACAGCCCGGTCGCCAGCGCCACCACGCGGACGATCCAGATTTCGATATCGGGCTGGCCGATCATGTGGATCAGCCCCTGCACCGCCGCCGCGACGCTCCAGCCGATCACCCCGCCATAGCCGGCGGGCAGCGACAATATCGCCTCACCCGACACGAACGCCAGCGTCGTGCCCATCAGCAGCACGCCGATCAGGCAGTCGCGCACCATGCGCGGCCACGGCCCGACGGGCACGTCGCGCCACAGCCGGACGCTGACGATCAGGCCCAGCGGCAACAGCATCGAGACCGGCACGCCAAACAGGGTCAGCAACAGGTCGGCCAGATGCGCGCCGGGCGATCCGAGCTTGTTGGCGACCGGCCCGCCCGCGGCGGTGCTGAACGACGGATCGGCCGACGAATAGCTGACCAGCGCGATCGCGATCAGCAGCATGGCGACGAACAGCAAGGTCGCCCCGATTATCGCGCCGCTGCGCCTCACGCCCGCCTTCATCGCGTCGCGCCACAACATCGGCTGCGCGTTCGTCGCCATTCGTTCCACCCTTGTTCGATACCGCCCCGATGTGCGCCGCGCCGGGCATCGCCGTCAAGGCGGCGTTGCGGTGAACCGCACCACACCCTAAGTCGCGATGGACATAGGTTAAGGATGGGACGGGTTTCATGGCACAGGCGGACGTCATCATCCTGGGCGGCGGGCTGGTCGGCAGCACGCTCGGCGTATCGCTGAGCGTCCATGGCCTCCGCTCGATCATTCTCGATCCCGCCGATCCGGCAGTGACGCTGGCGCCGGGCTTCGACGGACGCGCCTCCGCCATCGCCAGCGCGACGCACCGCATGTTCGAGGCGATCGGCATTGCCGAGGGGCTGGGCGACGAGGGCTGTCCGATCGCCGCGATCCGCGCGACCGACGGGCTGGAACCCGGCAAGCTCGACTTCATCCCCGATGCCGCCGACGACCCGGTCGGCGTGATGTACGAGAACAAGCGGTTGCGGCAGGTGATCTATGACGCGGCGGTTGCATCGCCGCTGGTCGACCTGCGCTACCGGGACCGAGCGATCGACGTCCGGCGCGAGGCGCATGGCGTGACGGTGACGACGGCGGGCGGCGACACGCTGACCGCACCGCTGCTGATCGCGGCGGAGGGGCGCAATTCGCCGACGCGCGAGGCGGCGGGCATCCGCGTCGCGCGCTGGAGCTACGATCACGCCGCGATCATCACCACGCTCGGCCATGCGGAGCCGCACGAGAATGTGGCGTATGAGATCTTCTACCCGGCCGGGCCGTTCGCGATCCTGCCGCTGAAGGACGACGAACACGGCCATCGCTCGGCGATCGTTTGGACCGTCGATGCGAAGGACCGACCGGCGATGCTGAAACTGTCCGACCGCGCCTTCCTTGCCGAAGCATCGAAGAAGACGGGCGGATTTTTGGGGCAATTGTCGAACCTGTCGGCTCGGTCGAGCTATCCGCTCGGCTTTCACCATGCGGCGCGGATCACCGCCGAGCGGCTGGTACTGGTCGGCGACGCCGCGCACGGCATCCACCCGATCGCCGGACAGGGGCTGAACCTCGGCCTGCGCGACGTCGCGGCGCTGACCGAGGTGCTGGTCGAGGGCAAGCGCACCGGGCTCGACCTTGGCGACCCCTATCTGCTCGAGCGCTATCAGCGGTGGCGCGGGCTGGACACGTTCGCGGTGGCGCTGGCGACCGACGGGCTGACGCGGTTGTTCGGCATTCCGGGCAAGGCGGCCGGCGCGGTGCGGCGCTTCGGCCTGTCGGCGGTCGATTCGATCCCGCCGCTCAAAGCCGCCTTCATGGCCGAGGCGCGCGGCGAGACGGGCAAGCTGCCCAAGCTGTTGCAGGGGGTTACGGCGTAGGAGGCGGTTCCGGGCACGACACCCGCCGCACCCTACCCGTCACCCCGGACTTGCGGCGGGGGTGCCGATGGCGATCGGGACCAGGGCTGCCAATCCTTCGACGCGCTATCCCCGCGTCGCGTCGAACCGCGCCATCTCATACGCGATCGACGCCTCGACCAGCCGCTCCCACAGGTCCGCGACCACCGCATCGGGCACGCCAGCCTCCGCCGCCGCCGCCCGCGCATTCGCGATCACCTCGGCCTTGCGTGCCTCGTCGCGCACCGCCGCGCGCGCCGGCTTGATCCGCGCGGCGGCATCCATATAGGCGAAGCGTCGCGCCAGCAGCGCGACCAGTTCGCGGTCGAGGCTGTCGACGCCGGCACGGACGTCGGTCATGGTGGTACAATCGGGGCCGGGCAGGATCGTCATGCCCCGCGCTTTGGCGAGTGTCCCCGCGCTTGTCCAGCTTGACTCCCGCGCCCCATCCGGCTAGGCGCGCCGCTTCGCAATTCGGCCCCGCATTCCCGGTGAAGCGGTGGCCCCGGCCCCTCGGGACCGGCGGCGAATACCGGGAGCCGCGATCGTCCACCCGGATGGTCAAACGTTACTGCAATTGCATTGGATTTACGATGTCGAAGCGCTCCAGCGCCAAGTACAAGCTCGATCGCCGCCTTGGCGAGAATATCTGGGGTCGTCCCAAGAGCCCGGTCAACAAGCGTGAATATGGCCCCGGCCAGCACGGTCAGCGCCGCAAGGGCAAGATGTCGGACTTCGGCACCCAGCTGCGCGCCAAGCAGAAGCTGAAGGGCTATTACGGCGACGTCACCGAAAAGCAGTTCAAGCGCACCTATGAAGAAGCGTCGCGCATGAAGGGCGACACCGGTCAGAACCTGATCGGCCTGCTCGAACAGCGCCTCGACATGATCGTGTACCGCGCCAAGTTCGCGCCGACCGTCTGGGCCGCGCGTCAGCTGGTCAGCCACGGCCACGTCCGCGTCAACGGCGTGAAGTGCAACATCGCGTCGCGCCGCTGCTATGTCGGCGACGAAATCTCGCTGGGCACCAAGGCGCAGGAAATGGCGCTGGTCCTCGAAGCGCAGACCCTCGCCGAGCGTGACATCCCCGAATATATCGGCGCCGACGGCACCAAGGTCACCTTCAACCGCGTTCCGACGCTGGACGAAGTGCCCTATCCGGTGAAGATGGAACCGAACCTCGTGGTCGAGTTCTACTCGCGCTGATCTCGCGCCGAGCCAAGGTCCAGCGAAGCTGGACCAAGGCCGAAACTCGGCGCGAGCGGCCGGCGCTGCTACAGCAGCGACCGACGACATGGGCTTCGCCCATGGCGCTGGCAGAAACAAGAAGGGCGGCCCCGCAACGGGCCGCTCTTTTCGTATCCACTTTACGCCAACGCGATCCTACGACACGCTGTTACCTCCCACTGGTGAGGTCCCATGCGCCACCTTCTGCTCGCCCTGTTCCTCCTCGCTACGCCTGCGCTCGCCCAGACCCCGCCGCCCGCGAACAACGCCGAGATGGCGAAACTCTTCGCCGACGATCAAGCGATCCGCGAAAACGTCCCGCACGCGAAGATGCAGGACATGGCGTTCGTCGAGAAAATGTGGGCGGATGACGCCGCTCGCCGGACCAGTACGCGCGCCCTGCTCGATAGCGGCCAATTGTCGACTGCCGATGATTACTACGCCGCTGCCTTCGTGTTTCAGCATGGCGAAAAGCCGCAAGATTATCTGCTCGCCCATTCGCTGGCACTCGCTGCGGTCGCGCGCGGCAAGGCGGAAGCGAGCTGGATCGCGGCCGCGACCCTTGACCGTTACCTTCAGAATATCGGCCAGAAGCAGGTATACGGCACGCAATGGCGCTGGCCCAACGACGCTCCGCCCAGCCGCGAGCCCTATGACCGCCAACTGATCCCCGACAGCCTGCGTACCGCCCTCGGTGTACCCACGCTCGCCAAGCAGGATAAAAATCTCGCCGAGATGCAGGCCGAACAGGCGGCCACCAAATAACCGCTTTCCTACATTTTACCCGCCGGTCAGGATCGCGCCGGGTTCGTCGAACCCGCGCTTCTTGAGCTGTCGAAACCCACAAACCAGCTGGTGCGCGAAACGCGCGCAAGTGTGAACTTCGTGAACTTTGGCCCCGCGCTACAGCCCGCTGGCCCGCAACTGCGCCCGCAAATTGGCGCGCGTCCGCTCATCGACCGGCGGCAGTTCGCGGGCGCCCTTGCCCTTGCGCAGCCTTACCCGATCGCGTTCGTCGGGTGCCACCACCCGCACGCGGACCGGCACGACGCCGGTCCCGCGCACGCCCAGCGCCTCGGCCGCGCCGCGCGACAGGTCGAGGATGCGCCCGCGCCCGGTGAACGGCCCGCGATCATTGACGCGGACCAGAATACGCCGCCCGGTGTCGAGCGCGGTCACCTCGACATAGCTCGGCAGCGGCAGCGTGGTATGCGCGGCGGTGACCCAGCCGGGGCGGAACCGCTCGCCATTGGCGGTCCGCCGTCCCGACTCATTGCCATACCAGCTCGCCAGCCCCAGCATGTCGTAGGTCGGATCGGCAGCGGGAGCATAGGTCACGCCGCGCACGCTGTACGGCGCGCCGACCTTGACCGCCGCGTCGCTGACCGCGCGATAATTTCCGCCGGCACAGGCCGATAGCAACAGGGCGGCACAGGGTAGAAACGAACGCGGGGTCATCACCTGCCCTTTAGCGCAGCACCGCCCCCTTGCCGACCCCCGTCCGCGCCCGCTAGGCCGGCACGACCCAAGGAGACGCCCCATGAAGACCCGTGCCGCCGTCGCATTCGAAGCGAAGCGCCCTCTTGAAATCGTCGAACTCGACCTTGAAGGGCCCAAGCCCGGCGAAGTGCTGATTGAGATCATGGCGACCGGCATCTGCCATACCGATGCCTATACGCTCGATGGCCTCGACAGCGAGGGGATCTTCCCCTCGGTGCTCGGCCACGAAGGCGCAGGCATCGTGCGCGAGGTCGGCGCGGGCGTGACCAGTGTCGCGGTCGGCGACCATGTCATCCCGCTCTACACCCCCGAATGCCGCCAGTGTAAGTCGTGTCTGTCGGGCAAGACCAACCTGTGTACCGCGATCCGGGCGACGCAGGGCAAGGGGCTGATGCCCGACGGCACCACCCGGTTCAGCTATAAGGGCCAGCCCATCTATCATTATATGGGCTGCTCGACCTTCTCCAACTTCACCGTCCTGCCCGAGATCGCGGTCGCGAAGATCCGCGAGGATGCGCCGTTCCAGACCAGCTGCTATGTCGGCTGCGGCGTCACCACCGGCGTCGGCGCGGTGGTCAACACCGCCAAGGTCGCGCCGGGCGACAATATCATCGTCTTCGGCCTCGGCGGCATCGGCCTGAACGTGCTGCAGGGTGCGAAGATGGCCGGCGCGAACATGATCGTCGGCGTCGATATCAATCCCGACCGCGAGGAATGGGGCCGCCGCTTCGGCATGACCCATTTCGTCAACCCGAAGGACGTCAGCGGCGATATCGTCCAGCATCTGGTCGCGCTGACCGATGGCGGCGCGGACTATACGTTCGACTGCACCGGCAATACCGACGTCATGCGGCAGGGGCTGGAGGCATGCCATCGCGGCTGGGGCACCAGCATCATCATCGGCGTGGCCGAGGCGGGCAAGGAAATCAGCACCCGTCCGTTCCAGCTGGTCACCGGGCGCAACTGGCGTGGCACCGCGTTCGGCGGGGCGAAGGGCCGCACCGACGTGCCGAAGATCGTCGACTGGTACATGAACGGCAAGATCGAGATCGACCCGATGATCACCCATGTCCTGTCGCTCGACGAGATCAACAAGGGCTTCGACCTGATGCACGCCGGCGAGAGCATCCGCTCGGTCGTGGTCTACTGATTTCGTTTTGACAGGTGAAATTTCTTCGCGAATATAAGCGGAGAGAGGACATGCGATGACCGGAGGGCAGCGTCCCGCCAAGCTCGGCTTTGGCGGGGCGGCGATCGGCAATCTATATCGGCCGGTCGGCGAGGAAGCCGCCCGGTCGACGATCGACGCCGCCTGGGATCGCGGGATCCGTGCGTTCGATACCGCCCCGCATTACGGTTTCGGCCTGTCCGAACGGCGATTGGGCGATGCGCTGGCGGTGCGCGATCCGGAGGGTACCGCATTCGTCTCGACCAAGGTGGGACGCGTGCTGCAACCGGTGCCCGATCGCGACTTGGCCACGGAACGACAGGGGTTCGTGTCGCCCGAACCGGTCGAGAGCGCGTTCGACTATTCGCGTGACGGGGTGCTGCGCTCGTTCGATGCCAGCCTTCGCCGGTTGCGGCGTGACCGGATCGACCTGTTGCTGGCGCATGATCTGGGTGCCATGACCCATGGTGCCGATGCCGGGGCGCAGATGGCGACCTTCCTCGACGGCGGCTATCCGGCGATGTGCGAGTTGCGCGACATGGGCGCGATCGGCGCGATCGGCATCGGCGTCAACGAGATCGCGGTGTGCGAGGAACTGCTGGATCAGGTCGAACTCGACGCGATCCTGCTCGCCGGCCGCTATACGCTGCTCGAACAGGGTGCGCTCGACTCGCTGCTGCCCCGCTGTCAGGCGATGGGCGTCCGATTGATCCTTGGCGGGCCGTACAATTCCGGCATCCTCGCCACCGGCACCGGCGGCGGCGCGCGCTATAATTATGAGCCGGCACCCGCCGACATCGGCCGCCGGGTCGATGCCATCGCCGCAATTTGCGCGCGCCACGACGTGCCGATGGCGGCGGCGGCGCTGCAATTCGCCATGGAGAATCCGGCAGTCGACACCGTCATTCCCGGCATGGCCGATGCGGCGGAGGTCGCCCAGTCGCTGGCACTCGCCACCCTGCCCCTGCCCCCGGCGCTGTGGCACGACCTGATCGACGCCGGTCTGGTCCGCGCCGACGCCCCCGTTCCTTCTTCGGAGACCGCATGACCCGCCTGTCCGGTAAAACCGCCATCGTCACCGCCGCCGCGCAAGGGATCGGCCGCGCCGCCGCCGAATTGTTCGCCCGCGAAGGCGCGCGGGTGCTGGCGGTCGATATCAATGGCGAGGCGCTGGCGACGCTGGCAGGCTGCGAGGTGCATGTCGTCGACCTGATGGACGGACAGGCCATCAAGGACTTCGCAGCTAGGGTCGGCGCGGTCGACATCCTGTTCAACTGCGCCGGCTTCGTCCATGCCGGCACGATCCTGACCACCGAAGAGGCCGATTGGGACTTCAGCTTCGACCTGAACGTCCGTGCGCAATATCGGCTGATCCGCGCCCTGCTGCCGGCGATGATCGATGCGGGCGGCGCCTCGATCGTCAACATGTCGTCGGTCGCCAGCCATGTGATCGCGGTCCCCAACCGCTTCGTCTATACCGCGTCCAAGGCGGCGGTGATCGGACTGACCAAGTCGGTCGCGCTCGATTTCGTCGGACAGGGTATCCGTTGCAACGCGATCTGCCCCGGCACCGTCCAGTCGCCCTCGCTGGAAGAGCGCATGGCGGCGACCGGCGATGCGGCGGCGGCGCGCGCTTCGTTCACCGCGCGCCAGCCGATGGGTCGGCTGGGCCGGGCGGAGGAAATCGCCGAATTGGCGCTGTACCTTGCCTCCGACGCGTCGTCCTACACGACCGGCGTGGCGCATGTGATCGATGGCGGATGGTCGAACGCATGATCCATGTCCTGACCCTCGACCTTGCCGACGAAGTCGCCGCCATTGCCGAGTATGAACACTGGCATCGGCCAGGCAATGTCCCCGCAGCCGTCCTGGCATCGATCCGCGATGCCGGCATCACACAGATGGAGATCTGGCGCACCGGCAACCGGCTGGTCATGACGATGACCGTCACCGAGGCATTCGACCCGGTGGCCAAGACCGCCGCCGACCTCGCCAATCCCGAAGTCGTCGCGTGGGAAGCGCGGATGGGCCAGTTCCAGCGCGCCCTGCCACAGGCACCCGACGGCAGCCGCTGGACGCCGATGGCGCGCATCTTCCGCCTGACCGACCACGCATGATGCATTCCGGCCCGCGTCGCTGCGACGGGCCGGCCCGCCCCTTACCAGTTCCAGAGCGTGCCGTCTTCCAGCCGCGCAACGGGAAGCTGCTTTGGGTTGTACGGGTATTTCGTGGCAAGCGACTCGTCGATATCGACGCCGTGGCCGGGCGTGTCGCCGACCTTCAGATAGCCGTCCTCGAACCGGTAGTCATGCGGGAAGACCTCATCGGTCTCGGGCGCGTGCGCCATATATTCCTGGATGCCGAAATTCGGGACCCAGGTGTCGAAGTGCAGCGCGGCGCCCATGCATACCGGCGAGAGGTCGGTCGCACCATGGCTGCCGGTGCGGACCTGATACAGCCCGGCCAGATCGGCGATCCGCCGCAAATGGGTGATGCCGCCGGCATGGACGACCGTCGTGCGGATGAAGTCGATCAGCTGTTCCTGGATCAGCGTCCGGCAGTCATGGATCGAATTGAAGATCTCGCCGACCGCCAGCGGCGTGGTCGTATGCTGCCGGATCAGGCGGAACGCTTCCTGATTTTCGGCCGGCGTCGCGTCTTCCATCCAGAACAGGCGATATTCCTCCAGCGCCTTGCCCAGCCGCGCCGCCTCGATCGGGGTCAGCCGGTGATGCACGTCGTGGAGCAGTTCGATCTCCTCACCATGGGCGACGCGGATCGCCTCGAACAGTTTCGGCGCGTGGCGCAGATAGGCCGGCGTCGACCACAAAGTCTCCTGCGGCAGCGCGGTGTCGGCGGGTTCGTAGATCTTGCCCGCGCCCGACCCGACGCCATAGGCGCCCTTCACCCCCGGCACGCCCGACTGCGCCCGGATCGCGCGATAGCCCGCCTCGCGATAGCGGCCGACCGTCTCGACCGTATGTTCGATATCGGCACCGTTGGCATGGCCATAGACCAGCACGCCCTCGCGCGAACGGCCGCCGAGCAATTGGTAGAGCGGCAGCCCCGCCGCCTTGCCCTTGATATCCCACAGCGCGGTATCGACCGCGGCGATCGCGGTCATCGTCACCGGTCCGCGACGCCAATAGGCACCGCGATAGAGATATTGCCAGATATCCTCGATCCGGTGCGCGTCGCGCCCGATCAGCACGGGTACGACATGGTCGGTCAGATACGACGCGACCGACAATTCGCGACCGTTCAGCGTCGCGTCGCCAATGCCATAGACGCCCTGGTCGGTCTCGATCTTCAGCGTGACGAAATTGCGCCCCGGACAGGTGACGATCACGCGTGCGTCGCGGATGATGAGCGGTATGCACGACGCTGGGGTGGGGCCTGTCACTGTCCGACTCTCCTGATATCAAGGACGCATCATGCGGCGTCTCGAAGGACCGTTAGCGCTAACAACAACAAGAATGAACCCGGAAATCGCCGGGCAGAGAGGAAGTCATGCCGATCCCGACCATTACCGCTCCGCCGCCCGATACAGCACCCGACCATGGCGGGCATCGGTTCATCACGCCGGGGTTCGGTGTCGGTTTCGCGGTGGTGGTCAGCCTGTTCTTCCTCTGGGCGATCGCGAACAACTTCAATGACATCCTGATCCGCCAGTTTCAGAAGGCGCTGGCGCTGAACCGCGCGGAGGCCGGATTCATCCAGTTCGTCTTCTATCTCGGCTATTTCCTGATGGCGCTGCCGGCCGGGATCATCATGCGGCGCTTCGGCTATCGTGCCGGTATCCTTGCCGGGCTGGGGCTGTACGCGGTCGGCGCGCTGCTCTTCTATCCGGCCGCGGAGTTGCGGGAATATGCCGGGTTCCTCGGGGCGTTGTTCGTGCTCGCGGCGGGGGCGGCATTCCTCGAAACGGCGGCCAATCCGTATATCGTCGCGTTCGGCGATCCGGCGCGGGCGGAACAGCGACTCAATCTGGCGCAGGCGTTCAACGGGTTGGGCGGCGCGATCGCGCCCAGCATCGGCGCGCTGTTCATTTTTTCCGGCGTCGAACATGACCGCGCGACGCTCGACGCAATGGCCCCTGCCGCGCTCGAAGCCTATCGCGCCGGCGAGGCGCAGATGGTGCAACTGCCCTATCTGGTGCTCGCCGGGGTCGTGACGGTCATCGCCATCGCGGTGGCGCTGGTCCGCCTGCCCGAACTCGCGCACGACACGCGCGGCGGCACGCTGGCGGGATTGAAGTCGGTGATCGGCGTCCGGACGCTGCGCTGGGCGGTGGTCGCGCAATTCTTCTATGTCGGGGCACAGGTCGGGGTATGGAGCTTCTTCGTCGATTTCGTGAAGACGCTGAGCCCCGCCACGCCGGAGCGCGAGGCGGCCTATCTGTTGTCGGTCAGCCTGGCACTGTTCCTCGCCGGGCGGCTGGTCGGCACGTTGCTGATGCAGAAGATCGCGGCGACGCGGCTGCTGGCGGGATTTGCCTTGGCGAACATCGTGTTGACGCTCCTCGCGGCGCTGGCCGGCGGCATGGTCACGATCGGGGCGCTGCTGCTTACCGGTTTCTTCATGTCGATCATGTTCCCGACGATCTTTTCGCTGGGGGTACGCGATTTGGGACCGCAGGCGACGCTGGGCGCGCCGCTGATCGTGATGGCGATTATCGGCGGGGCACTATTCCCCCCGGCTATGGGGTTGTTGAGCCACGATATCCTGTCGATCCAGACCGCGATGCTAATACCCTGCCTGTCGTTCGCGGTCGTGCTGGCGTTCGCGCTGGCGATGCGGAGGAGGGCAGCATAGGAGGACGCATGCGATACCGGCGAGCGGGAATGGCGGGGGCGGCGCTGTGGCTGAGCGCGGCGGCACCCGATCCCGGGGTCGAGGCGGCGGTCCGCGCGGCGCTGGCGCAGGCGCCGGCGGGCACCCGGTTCGGGCTGGTCGTGCGCGATGCGGCCGGCATCGAGCAGGTGGCGATCACCCCCGATGACCGCTTCGTACCTGCTTCGAATACCAAGATTTTCACGACCATCGCCGCCTTTGCCAACCTGGCCGTGGATGGGCCGGACAGCGCGCGGACGGGGGTGCGGATCGAGGGGCGCGACGTGGTGCTGGTCGGGGCCGGCGATGCGCGGCTGTCGTCGGCGGAGGACTGCGCAAGCGACTGTCTTGCCACGCTGGCCGATGCGGTGGCGGCGCGCACGCGGTCGGTCGGGGACGTGATCGGCGACGACAGCGCCTTTCCCGACCAGCGCTGGTCGCCGGGCATGGGGTGGAACAATATCGTCACCCGCTATGGCACCGGCATCTCCGCGCTGACGCTGGACGACAACGAACTGGCGCTGACCGTAGGGGTCGTCGACGGCAAGGCGGTGGTAAGCGGTTCGGATTATTACCGGATCGACAACCGGCTGCGGGTCGGTGCAACCGGTGCGATCGGCTATGACCGGATGCCGGGCAGCGACGTGCTGCGGGTGTCGGGGACGGTCGCGAAGGGGGCGAGCGAGCGCATCCGGGTGGGGATCGACGACCCGGCACATTATGCCGCGTGGAAGTTGGCGAAGGTGTTACGTGCAAGGGGGGTGCGGGTGACCGGCGAGGTAAGGGTGCGGCACCGGCCCTATGTGGCGGCGGAGGATGGCGGGGTCGTCCAGCGTGGCGTTTCGCCGCCGATGTTGACACAGACGCAGCCCGGACCGCTGATCGAGGACGTCGCGGTCACCAACAAGGCCAGCCAGAACCTGCACGCCGAATTGCTGCTGCGCCGCGTCGGCGCGGTCGAGGGGAGCGGGTCGATCGCCGATGGGCTGAAGAAAGTCAGCGTGATCATGAGCTTGGCCGGCGTGCCGCGCACCGCATGGGATTTGTCCGACGGGTCGGGCATGTCGACCTATAACCGGGTGACGCCGCGGGCGATGGTCGCGCTGCTGGGCTGGGCGCAGGCGCAACCTTGGGGCGCGGCGTGGCTGGAGACGCTGCCGGTCGGGGGCGTCGACGGCACGCTGGCACGGCGGTTCAGGGGTACGGCGCTGGCGGGGAAGCTGCGCGCCAAGACCGGGTCGTTGGCAGGGACGTCGGCGCTGGCGGGAACGATGACCGCCGCCAGCGGGCAGACGCTGACCTTCGCGCTGTACGCCAACGATATTCCGGAAGGGACGTCGGCAACGGCAGCGATGGATGCGGCGTTGCTGGCGGTGGCGGCGGGGTTGTAGGGGCTGATTGGCGCTCGGTCCGTTTGTTCTGAGTAGCCCCTGAACTTGTCGAAGGGGCGTATCGAAGGACCCGCGCCAAAGGTACTTCGATACGGGTCTTCGACAGGCTCAGCCCCTACTCAGCACGAACGGATGAGGATCGTGCGACCTTATCTCAACGCCTGAGTGTCGGGTCGAACGGGCGTGGCTCAAGTAACCCGTTCTCTACGGACGCTTCTCGACAGGCTGGAAGCTGCTCGAACCAAACGGGTTTTGTTTATCCTCAATGCTTGCGGGGGATGACGTGGAGCACGCCGGCGATGATCGCGCCGATGACGATGCCGACCACCGCCGACAGCGCGGCGTTGACGATCCAGTTCACCACGCCGCCGATCGCGGGCAGCGCCTCCGCCGCATGATGCGCGGTGTCGTGGATCAGGTGCGGCAGGGCGACGACGCCGAATTCCTCCATCCCATGGACGATGATCTGCCCGCCGACCCACAGCATCGCGGCGGTGCCGATCAGCGCCAGCACCTTCAGCAGCACCGGCATCGCCTTTACCAGTCCGCGCCCGATCGTCTGCGCCAGTGCCCCCGACCGGCGGGCCAGCGCGAGGCCGATATCGTCCATCTTCACGATCAGCGCAACGACGCCGTAGACGCCGAGAGTGATGGCGATACCGACCGCCGCCAGCACCACCGCCTGCATCCACACCGGCATGTCGGGCAGTTCGTTGAGCGCGATGATCATGATTTCCGCCGATAGGATCAGGTCGGTGCGAATCGCGCCGCTTACCTGCGTGCGCTCCAGCTCGGCCGGGTCGGTGGTGGTCGCCGCTTCCTCCGCAGCATGGCCGCCGAGCCAGGGGGCGAGGATCTTCTCCGCCGCCTCGAAACACAGGAACGCGCCGCCCGCCATCAGGATCGGGGTGATCGCCCAGGGCGCGAACACCTTCAGCAACAGCGCGGCGGGCAGCAGGATCAGCAGCTTGTTCTTGAGCGATCCCAACGCGATCTTGCCGATGATCGGCAGTTCGCGCGCCGGCGACAGGCCGACGACATAGCGCGGCGTCACCGCTGCATCGTCGATGACCACGCCCGCCGCCTTGGCCCCCGCGCGGCTGGCCGCCGCGGTCACATCGTCGAGCGACGCCGCCGCCAGCTTCGCGATCGCCGCGACGTCGTCGAGCAGTGCCACCAATCCGCCAGCCATTGCCTGTCCCCTGTTTCCTTAATCCGACCGGTAGCGTCAGCTACTGCACAACGCCACGGAAAGCGGCTCGCAAATTCTTCCCTTAACGATTTGGGCGCAGAAAGGCGCGGTCGGTACCGGAACATCGTTCTAAACGATCGTAACAAATCATTGCTCGACCATCGCTTTGTCCGTGACGATCATCCGACGGACGTTCGCGGCAGTAGGCGATGCGATTGCTAAACCCGCGCAACCTTAACATCCCTTGGGCAATGGTTAAGATCTCAACAAACAATTCTTAAGTCCATGACATTTACGCCGCAATACGGGGAGCTTGAGACTACCAGATATTCTGGTGTCTGGTTTCCGCATTATTGCGGGAGGGAACGATATGCGTACGACAATCAAGATGAAGCTGATTAGTACATTTTCCGTCGTTATACTAATGCTTATCGGCATTGTCGCCTACAGTATCCATACCATGGGAACCCTGAACGGATCGATGAGCAATCTGGTCGACGATTCAGCGACGATGCTCTACAATATCCAACAATTCAACGATGCCATGAATTCCGCGGTTATCGCCGGCAAGAATATCGTTCTGACCGACGATCGGCAGCAGATCGTGGCGCAAAGCGACGAACTGAAGCGTCAACGGACCCGAGCCGATGAATTGATCGCGCCGACACCCGAATCCGCGAACGATGTCGAAAAGGCCATGCTCGACAAGATCCGGACGGCATGGGCAGCCTACAAGATTGCTGCCGATCAAGCGATTGCCCTTAGTATGCAGAACAAGAAACAGGAGGCCGCCGCGATATCGACTGGCGAGGCCCGTGATACCGCCGAAGAAGCCGGCAGCCTGGTCGATCAGATGGTCAGCCGCCAACGTCAGGAAATGACCGAGGCGGATCATGCCGGCGACGCGCTATATGATCGCTCGCGGACCCTGCTCATGGTGCTGGCGCTCGGCGCACTGGCGGTGGCGATCGGCGGAGCGACCTGGGTCTGCCTGGTGGTGTCGCGCGGGTTCAAGCAGTTGTCGAACGCACTGGACACGGTGGCAGGCGGCGATCTGACCCAAACAATCGAGGTTCGGAGCAACGACGAGATCAAAGACCTGGTCGAAACCACCAATGCCATGATCGAACGCCTGCGCGGCGTGGTGGGCGACACCACCACTGCGGCGCAAAATGTCGCCGCCGGCAGCCAGCAGCTTTCCGCTTCGTCCGAACAGGTCAGCCAGGGCGCGACCGAACAGGCCGCCGCAGCCGAGGAAGCGTCGGCGTCGATGGAACAGATGGCCGCCAACATCAAGCAGAACGCCGACAATGCCGCGCAGACCGAGAAGATCGCGCGCCAATCGTCGAAGGACGCCGAAGCCAGCGGCGTCGCGGTCGAGCGTGCGGTCGGGGCGATGCGGACGATCGCCGAGAAGATCGGCATCGTGCAGGAAATCGCCCGCCAGACCGATCTGCTGGCCTTGAACGCGGCGGTGGAGGCGGCGCGCGCCGGCGAACATGGTCGTGGCTTCGCGGTGGTCGCGTCGGAAGTCCGCAAGCTGGCCGAGCGAAGCCAGACCGCTGCCGCTGAAATCAGCGCGGTGTCGGGCGACACGGTCCAGGCGGCGGCGCAGGCCGGCGAGATGCTGACCAGGCTGGTGCCCGACATCCGCCGTACCGCCGAACTGGTGGCGGAGATCAGCGCCGCGTGCCGCGAACAGGATCTCGGCGCGGGGCAGATCAATCAGGCGCTACAGCAGCTCGATCAGGTCACGCAGCAGAACGCGTCGGCTTCGGAACAGATCACCTCGACCTCCGAGGAACTGGCCGGACAGGCGGAGGAACTGCAACAGAGCATCGCCTTCTTCCGCGTCGATGACAAATCGGCTGCAACCGCCAAGCGTCCCGCCGCGCGCAAGTCGAAGGCGAAGCCGGCCGCCGCGCCGAAGGCCAAGCCCAATTCGGTCGCCGACCAGCAGGCCCGTGCCCGCGGTTTCGCGCTCGATCTGGCGCAGGGCGGACCCGATAGCGACGATGCGGCGTTCGGCCGTGCCGCCTGAACGCTGATCCGCCGCCGCCTGGGCGCGGCGGCGATCGGAACGAAGACCCCGTAATGGATGGCGGGCGACTTGGCAAAGTCGTCCGCCGTTCGCGTTTCGATCAGGCGCTTTGCCGATGAGGTGACGACCAATTACAAAAAAGTACGTTAACCGTAGGTGGACCATCTGCCATCTGCGCCATTGGCTATAATTTTGACCGCAGCGCACCAAGTCACTGGCTCACCATCCTTTTCCTCACCCGCTATGCAGGATGCACTTTTGCATGCTGCCGGACAGCGCCGATCTACCCCGCCAGCACGCGTCCAAATCGGTCATCACGTTAAGCTTGGTTCGATTTCACCTAATGACCGTCCAACCAATTGTTAAAATCGTTTGCGGCATTCCATTCCCGTGCCCTTTCCAACGGGGTTTGGCTTTGCAGCAACGGGAATATATCATGCGCGCTACGATCAGAATGAAACTGGGGTCGACCTTCGCGGTCGTCCTTCTGTTGCTGGCGATCGTCGTCGGCTTCAGCGTCATGCAATTGTCGACCTTGAGCGGTGCGATGGGCAGGCTGGTCGACGATCCGGCAGCAGCGCTCGACCGTATCCAGCAGTTCGACGATGCGTCGAAGTCGGCAATGATCGCCGAAAAGAACCTTGCGCTGAGCAACGACCCGCAGATCGAAGCGGCGCAGTTGGCAAATCTTCGCAAGTTCCGCGCCATTGCCGACGATATCATCGCCAAGGCGCCGCCAATGGCCGATGCCGCTGACATTGAACAATATAGCAAGGTCCGCGCCATCTGGGAGGATTACAAGACCGCCGCCGACAAGGGCGTCGAACTGGCGCTGGCCGACAAGAATCTCGAGGCCGGGCAGATTTCACTGGGGGCGGCGCGCATCGCCGCCGAAAAGACCCGCGCGCTGGTGGGCGAGATGGTCGAACGGCAGCGCGAGGAGATGAAGCGGGCCGATGCTGAGGGCGACGCGCTATATGCCACTTCGCGCACCTGGCTGATCGTGATCGCGGTGGTGGCCTTTGCCGTGGCGATCGCCGGCGCGCTGTGGATCAGCAGGATCGTGGCGCAAGGGTTGCAGCGGGTCGGCGCGGCGCTCGACGCAGTGGCGATCGGCGACCTCGACAACGAAGTCGTCATCACCAGCAATGACGAAATCCGCGAACTGGTCGACACCGTCAACCGCATGACGGTGGCGCTGCGCAAATCGGCGGCGCTGGCCGACACGATCGCGCTGGGCGACCTGTCGGTCGATCACAAGCCGCTGTCGGACAAGGACAAGCTGGGCTTTGCGATGGTGTCGATGGTCGAGGGGCTGCGCAAGTCCGCGGCGCTGGCCGATACGATCGCGCTGGGCGACCTGTCGGTCGATCACAAGCCGCTGTCGGACAAGGACCGGCTGGGCCATGCGATGGTGTCGATGGTCACCGGGCTGCGCAAGTCGGCGGCATTGGCCGACACGATCGCGGGCGGCGACCTGACCGTCGATCACACGCCGCTGTCGGACAAGGATCAGCTGGGCCATGCGCTGGTGACGATGGTCGGACGGCTGCGCACCGTGGTCGGCGACGCTTCGGCCGCTGCCGACAATGTCGCGGGCGGCAGCCAGGAACTGTCGGCCTCGTCCGAACAGGTCAGTCAGGGCGCGACCGAACAGGCCGCCGCCGCCGAGGAAGCATCAGCGTCGATGGAAGAAATGGCCGCCAACATCAAGCAGAACGCCGACAATGCCGCGCAGACCGAGAAGATCGCGCGCCAGTCGTCGCAAGATGCCGAAGCCAGCGGTGTCGCCGTCGAACGTGCGGTCGGCGCGATGCGGATCATCGCCGAAAAGATCGGCATCGTGCAGGAGATCGCCCGCCAGACCGACCTGCTGGCGCTGAACGCGGCGGTCGAGGCGGCTCGTGCGGGCGAACATGGCCGCGGCTTCGCGGTGGTCGCGTCGGAAGTCCGCAAGCTGGCCGAACGCAGCCAGACCGCTGCCGCCGAGATCAGCGCAGTGTCGGGCGACACGGTGCAGGCGGCGGTGCAGGCCGGCGAGATGCTGACGCGGCTGGTGCCTGATATCCGCCGGACCGCCGAACTGGTGGCAGAGATCAGCGCCGCGTGTCGCGAACAGGATATCGGCGCGGGGCAGATCAATCAGGCGCTGCAACAGCTCGATCAGGTCACGCAGCAGAACGCGTCGGCTTCGGAACAGATCACCTCGACCTCCGAGGAACTGGCCGAACAGGCGGAGGAACTGCAGCACAGCATCGCCTTCTTCCGGGTCGAGACGACCGGCGCGGCGGCGAAGCAGCGCAAGGACCGCAAGCCGGCGCGACGCAAGCCGGCGGCAAAGGCGAAGCCGAACACGGTCGCCGACCAACAGTCCCGCGCCCGTGGCTTCGCGCTCGACCTGCAGCAGGGCGGCCCGGATCCGCACGACGACGCCTTCGACCACGCCGCCTGACCCTTTTCGCCGGTCGCCACCCGTTGCGGCGGGTGGCGACGCGCAACCGACAGGAGCAACCGCCATGTTCCGCGCGACGATCCTCGGGCTGACCGCCCTCGCTTTTGCCAGCATGTCCGCCGCCGTTCGCGCACAGGACGCCGAACCGGCATCGGCGCTGTCGATCGATTTCGCCTATAAGGGCGATGTCGTCGGCGTGGCGGCGGGCGGGACGCGGGGCGTGCGCTACCTCGACAATATCGACCTGCTCGCCGCGCTCGACCTCGACCGCGCGGTCGGGTGGCAGGGCGGCAGCGCGTTCGCGAGCCTGCTCAACAATCTGGGCGGGCGGCCGAACGATCTGGCGGGCACGTTGCAGGGGGTGAACAATATCGAGGTCGGGTCGCCCGACCTGTTGCTGTACCAGGCGTGGTTCCAGCAGAATTTCGCCGGCGACCGGCTGTCGGTGCTGGTCGGCAAATATGACCTGAACAGCGAATTCTATTCGGGCGAGGCAGCGGCGCACCTGATCGCGCCGGCATTCGGCATCGGGTCGGAACTGGCCGCGACCGGGCCGAACGGGCCGTCGATCTTTCCGCGCACCGACCTCGCCATCCGCCTGCGCGCCGCGGACGATCGCCATTATGTGCAGGCGGTGGCGATCCGCGCGCCGCGCGGTACCGCCGATACCGGGCGCGACCGATCGACGCTGTTCGTCGCCGAGGGCGGGTTGCAGGGGCGCACCGCGATCGGCATCGGCGGCTGGGCCTATAGCCGCCGCCAGCCGCGCATCGTCCCGCCGGGCGTGACGCTGGCCGAGGGAACGGCCGCGTCGCACGGCGTCTATCTGCTGGTCGAACAGGATCTGGCGGGACAGGCCGACCAGCCGGGCCATTGGCGCGCCTTTGCCCGCGCCGGGCTGTCCGACGGGCGGACGACGCCGTTTGCGGGCGGGTTCCAGTTCGGCCTGACCGGACGCGGCATCGTACCCGCGCGGCCCGACAGCCAGCTGTCGATCGGCGTGGTCAGCGCCGACCTGAGCACCCCCTATCGCCGTGCCAATCCGGCGGGCGAGCCGGCGCTGACGGGGTCGGAGGGGATGGTCGAGCTGACCTATAGCGACCGGATCGCGCCGTTCCTGACGCTGCAACCCGATGTGCAATATGTCCGCCGGCCCGGGGGGTTGCGCGACGTCGACGATGCGCTGGTGCTGGGGCTGCGGGCGATCGTCGAGTGGAAGGCGATGTAGCGCCTATGCCGGCACCGCCACACCCTGCGGCGTGAGGCCGGCGTCGACCAGATTGCCGACGAACTGGTCGGTGCAGTGCGACCAGCAATATCGGGTGCCGATGCGGACGCACGCGTCGCGGTCGGCGGTCAGTGCCAGCCGTACCGCCGCCGCCAGATCGGCGTCGAGCGCCCCGATGCGGTCGCTGCCGCCGCCCGTGCCGTCCAGCCCGATCACGTCGAGCGGCCCCGGCACCGGATAGGCGGCGACCGGGGTGCCGCAGGCCAGCGCCTCGATCATCACGAGGCCGAAGGTGTCGGTGCGGCTGGGAAAGACCAGCACGTCGGCGGCACGGTACGCGGCGGCGAGGCCCGCGCCCTGCTTCACCCCGATAAACTGCGCCAGCGGATAGCGGCGTTCGAGGTCGGCGCGCGCCGGGCCGTCGCCGACCAGCAGCTTGGCGCCCGGCGTATCGAGCGCCAGAAACGCCTCGATATTCTTTTCGACCGCGATGCGCCCGACATGGAGCAGGATCGGGCGCGGCAGCGTCGCGACGTCGAGCCGCGCGCCATCGGGCTTGAACAGCGACAGGTCGACGCCGCGCGACCAGCGCCTTGTATGGGCGATGCCATGGTCGTGGAGCGAGCCGGCGACGCGCGCGGTCGCGGTCATCACCGCGCTGGCCGCCGCGTGGAAACGGCGCAGGAACGGCCAGAACAAGCCGGCGGGCAGATGCGTGCGCATCGCCAGATAGTCGGCGAAATTGGTGTGGAACGAGGTGGTGAAGCGCAGCCCCCGCATCCGGCACCAGCGCCGCGCCGCCCAGCCGAGCGGTCCTTCGGTGGCGATATGGATCGCATCGGGGTGGAAGGCGGCGATGCGGCGACCGAGTTCGGGACCGCAGCCGAACGCAAGCCGGATTTCGGGATAGCCGGGACAGGGCCGGGTGGCGAAACCGTCGGGCGTGAAGGTTTCGACGACATGGCCGCGTTGCTGCAGGCGGCCGATCGTCGTCTGCAACGTGCGGACGACGCCATTGACCTGCGGGCTCCATGCGTCGCTGACGATGGCGATCCTCACGCGGTGGCGACCGCCCGGCCGGCTTCGGCAGCCTTGCCGTTCGCCTTCGCCAGTTCCTTTTCCCAGGTCAGCGCACGCCAGTCGATCAGCGACAGCGCGCCGGCATGATCCTCGACCAGCGCGGTGCAGCTTTCGACCCAGTCGCCATCATTATAGTACATGATATCGCCGATCTGGCGGATCTCGGCGGTATGGATATGGCCGCACACCACGCCGTCGACGCCATGTTCGGCGGCGGCATGGGCCACGGTTTCCTCGAACCGGCCGATGAAGTTGACCGCGTTCTTCACGCGATGCTTGGCATAGGCCGACAGCGACCAATAGGGCAGGCCGAGCTTGCGGCGGGTGAAGTTCCAGACGCTGTTGGCCTTCAGCAGTGCGGTATAGGCATGGTCGCCGAGGAAGGCGAGCCACTTGGCATAGAGCACCACGCCGTCGAACTTGTCGCCGTGCAGGACCAGCAGGCGGCGGCCATCGGCGGTTTCGTGGATATCCTCCTCGACCATTTCGACGCCGCCGAATTCGAGGCCGGTATAGTCGCGAAACGCCTCGTCGTGATTGCCGGGGATGTAGATGACGCGGGTGCCGCGGCGGGCGAACTTCAGGATCGAGCGGATGACGTCGTTATGGCTCGACGGCCAGTACCAGCCGCGCCGGATCTGCCAGCCATCGACGATGTCGCCGACCAGATACAGCGTCTCGCATTCGAACGAATGGAGGAAGTCGACCAGTTGCGTGGCGCTGCATCCCGGCGTGCCGAGATGGACATCGGAGATGAAGACGGTGCGGTACGATTTCTTAGGCCCCTCGGCCTGATAGCTTTGCGGGTCGTTGATCCAGTCGGGAATCTTGCGCGCCAGCGACTTGATCGGCGACCGTTTGCCGCAATCCTTTTCCGACCGGTGTTCCGTCCGGGATACAAATGCCGTCGTCATCGTATTTCCCCACGATAGTGGATCGGACGTCCGTCCTTGCGATGGCGAACCCTGTATAGCGCCACCGCGACAATAGTATTTCGCGCGTGTGACGCTCGCTCTCATCAAACTGAAACCTTGCTGACACGGGTACGACATTGCCCTGTCATCGACCGGCGTCATTGTGGCTGGCCAGACAAGCCCGGCGCGGCACTGGACAAGGAAACTCACGGATTGGCTCAGGAATTGAACCGCCTCGGCGTGGCGAGCGCCTATGATCGCTGGGCGCCGATCTACGATCTGGTCTTTGGTCCGGTGTTCCGGCGCGGGCGGCGGGCCGCGATCGATGCCGCCGAAACGGTCGGCGGGCGCATCCTCGAAGTCGGCGTCGGCACCGGCATCTCGCTGCCGCATTACCGGCACGACAGCCGCATCACCGGCATCGATATCGCCGACCAGATGCTCGACAAGGCGCGCGACCGGGTACGCCGGCTGAAGCTCCATCATGTCGAGCGGATCGCGATCGGCGATGCCGAGGCGCTCGACTTCGCCGACGCCTCGTTCGACGTGGTGGTCGCGCAATATGTCGTGTCGGCGGTGCCGCATCCCGACCGCGCGCTCAGCGAGTTCCTGCGCGTGGTGCGGCCCGGCGGGATGATCGTGATCGCGACCCGGCTGGGCGCGGAAGCGGGGGTGCGCGCCAAGATCGAGCGCGCGCTGATGCCGATCACCAGCCGGCTTGGCTGGCGGACCGATTTCCCATGGGCGATCTATGGCGACTGGGCGGCGCGCAACCCGCAGGCAGAACTGATCGAGCGCCGCCCGCTGCCCCCGCTCGGTCATTTCTCGCTGGTCTGCTTCCGTCGCGCGGTCGACGGGCAGGACAATCATCCGACACCGGCGCACGCCGCGACCGCCTGAACCAAAACCCTTTTCATCAAAGGCTTATTCGATGCCCGGATTCAAGGAAGCGCTGAAGGAACAGCGGTGGGACGATCATCGCTATTACCATCACAGCATCATCAACCAGGCGCTGCACTTCGTCAGCGCAACGACGTTCCTGATCGCCTATGTCGTGGTGTGGATCGACCCGGCGGTCGCCAGCCTGCTGGGCTGGCTGGTGGCGATGACCGCGCGGCAATCGGGGCATTTCTTCTTCGAACCCAAGACCTACGACCATGTGAACCAGGCGACGCACGAACATAAGGAAGAGATCAAGGTCGGCTATAACCTGTTCCGCAAGGTGGTGTTCATGGGGCTGTGGGCGGCGACGCCGATCCCGCTGCTGCTCGACCCGACCTTCTTCGGGGTGTTCGAGCCGCATGTCGGCTTTGTCGGCTTCCTGCGGCATCTGGCGCTGCTGTGGCTGGCGTTCGCGGTCGGGGGCCTACTGTTCCGGGTGGTGCAGCTGTTCGTACAGCGCGACGTGATGACCGGGCTGGTATGGGCGACCAAGATCGTCACCGATCCGTTCAACGACTTCATCCTGTATCGCAAGGCGCCGGTGCAGTTGCTGAAGGGCGCCCGGATCGACACGGATTTGCAGGAAGCGGCGCGGCACTAAGCGCCGGGCAAGGCGTAGCAATGCTACGTCGAGCCTTCAGGCGCGCCCGGGGCACGATCGACCTTGACGCCGGCTTTGCCCGTGACGGGACCTGAAAACAAACGCTTTTCCGGAACAAGTTCACAAAGTTCACACTCGCGACCGGTTTGCCGACACGGCAGACCGGTCGTTGCGTTTGGGGAGCAGTCGGACAAAGAGAAAGAACGGACGAGAGAATGACAGTTGCCGCCCGTGTAGGACAGCATAAACCCGCCGCGGCCATCTGGTTTGCCGACGCCGGAACCCCATATAGGACTCGGCCTGCCGACACCCGTCGAACGGCCCTGCTACCGGCGCCGGCCGGTCGACCCTATCCGCGTGACCCGGCTGGTCCGCATGCTCGAAAAAATGAACGGATCTGCATGCAGGACGATTGGCGACGGGGCGTTGCGCCCTCGGTTACGACTTCGCGGGCGATGAATGTCAGCATTGCGCAGGCCGATGTGGTGGCGCTGTGTAACAAGCACGCAGCATCGATCAGCGCGATCGAGACGCTGCATTCGGGCGGAACGCGCGTCGTGCTGCAGAACAACGACGCGGCCGAGACGATGCGCAAGGCGTTCGGCAAGAAGATCATGGCCGGCACGGTGGTGCGAACGCCGTGGGTGCGGAACGTCTGAACCGACGGACCGCATCGCATGACCCGCGATACCCCGGCGCTGGCCCGGGCGATCGAACTCGCCGCGACGGGTGAGTATATCTCGGTGAACCATATCCGGCAGGCGCTGCGCCGCGAAGGCTATACCAGCCTTGCGCAGGACCTGGCGGGTCCGGTGGCGAACCGGGCGATCATCGACGCGTTGCAGGCGGCCAGTGCCGCCCGCGACCGATAGCGGCGGGGGTCGCCTATCCCCGCCCCAGCCGCCGCGCCAGCGTTTCCCGAAGCACCTGTCGCCGCAGCAGCTTGTTGGTGATGCCGGGCGCGCTCCACCACCAGCCATCGGCGGCACAGGCCTGTGCCGCCTTCACGAAGCGGGCGACGACCTCGGCGAAGGCTGCGTCGTCATAGTTCAGGCTGAAGATCAGGCGGCCGGTGCCGACCCAGCTTAGCGCGAGGCCCTCGGCCCGGGCATAATATTGCAGCATCCAGTTGTAGCGCGACGGCACGGTGTAGAGGATCGTCCACACCGTCTGCATGCCGGCGGCACGGACCGGCAGGTCGGCGGCCGCCATCGCCGCGTTGAACTGCGCAAGCCGCGCGTCCCAGCGGTCATCGACGTCGGCGTACATCGCCTGCACTTCTACGCTGTCGAGGCGTTCGAGGAACACGTCCATCGCCCCCATCACATAGGGGTGCGCATTGAAGGTGCCGCGCGCGAAGCAGATATCGGCGGGCGCTTCCGGCTTAAATCGCCGCATCAGGTCGGCGCGGCCGCACACGACGCCGATGGGCAGGCCGCCGCCCAGCGTCTTGCCGTACGTCACCATGTCGGGCTGCACCCCGAACGCCTCTGCCATGCCGCCCTTCGCCAGTCGGAAGCCCATGAAGACTTCGTCGAAGATCAGGACGATGCCCGCGCTGGTGCACACGTCGCGCAGCCTGACAAGCCAGTCGCGATAGGCGGCGCGGTCGAGATGGGCCGAACGGCTGCTGTCGACCAGCGTCCCGTCCGACGGCGCGCCCCGGTTCGGATGCATCGCCTGCAAGGGGTTGACCAGCACGCAGGCAATATCCTTGCGGGTGGCGAGGACGTGCAGCGTGCGGTCGGACAGTTCGGACAGGGTCAGCGTATTGTCGGCCGGGGTCGGGTTGCCGATGCCCGGCTGCACATCGCCCCACCAGCCATGATAGGCGCCGGCGAAGCGCACCACGCGGCGGCGGCCGGTATGATAGCGGGCGAGGCGCACCGCCTGCATCACCGCTTCGGTGCCCGACATGTGGAACGACACCTCGTCCATGCCGCTGATCGCGCGCAGCCGGGCGACATTGGCGGCGATGACGGGATGATAGGTGCCGAGGACGGGGCCGAGATCGGCGACGCGCGCGGCCCCTTCGGCAATGCACGCCTTGTAGAAATCATGGCCGAACAGGTTCACGCCGTAGGAGCCGGCAAGGTCGTAGAAGACATTGCCGTCAAGGTCGGTGGCGGTGACGCCCGACGACGACAGGTAGAAGGCACCGGTGGCGAGGCGTTCGCGGACCAGCCGGCTGAACTGGAACGGTACGCGGTAGCGGCCGGTGAATTGCAGGTCCGACAGCCCTTCGCGCAATTCCTTCGTCGCGGCGACGGTCTTGGCGAAGCGCGCTTCGTAGCGTGCCGACAGGCGCTCGAAGCCGGCGCGGCGCTGGGCCGCGACCTCCGGGGGTGCGTCGTCGGCGGCGAAGAAGCGGGCGTCGTCATAGTCGTAAAAGGCGATTTGCCGCGCGATCCGCTGTCCCCAGCGGACATGCCCGGTCAGCGAGCCGTGCTTGGCGCGGCTGAGCGCGAGGCGGGCGCGGCCCTTGGTAGCGACGAGACCGGCGGTGCCGGCGGCGAGGACGATGGCGAGTGGCGTCATGACTGACGCGAATATGACGCGATCGGGAAATATTGATGACGGCCATGGACGATATCCGCCCCGCCCCGCCCGCCCCCGCCGCCCCGGCCTTGCCACGCTGGATCGCGAAGCTGACCGACATCGAATCGGTCAATTATGCGCTGACCAACTGGCTGCCCCGGCGCAGCGCGACGCAGGCGATGGGGTGGCTGAGCAAGGTCGAGCAGCCGCTGGTGGCAAAGGCGTCGATCGCGCTGTGGCGCACCTTCTGCGACGTCGACCTGTCCGATGCGGCGGAGGCGACATGGCCGTCGCTGCACGCCGCGTTCATCCGGCGGCTGCGGCCGGGGGCCCGGACGTTCCGGGCGGACGCGCAGCAACTGTCCGCGCCATCGGACGGGATCATCGTCGCCAGCGGGCGGATCGCCAGCGACAGCATCGTGCAGGCCAAGGGGCGGCGCTATTCGATCGCCGAGCTGACCGGGGGCGAGGGCGAGGCGTATATCGGCGGCAGTTTCGTGACGCTGCGGCTGACGGCCGGCATGTATCACCGGTTCCACAGCCCGCAGGACGCGGTGGTCGAGCGGGTGCGCTATTTTCCGGGCGACTGTTTCAACGTCAATCCGCCGGCATTGAAGCGGGTCGACCGGCTCTATTGCCGCAACGAACGCGCGACGGTGCGGCTGCGGCTGGACGACGGGACGCCGGTGCTGCTGGTGCCGGTGGCGGCGATCCTCGTCGCGGCGATCCGGCTGACCTTCCTCGATACCGTCCGGCTGCTGCGCGAACGCTCCGACCCGGTCGCGACGCTGGCGACGCCGGTCGCGCAGGGCGAGGAGATGGGCTGGTTCGAACATGGGTCGACGATCGTGATGCTGACGCCTGCGCCGTTCGTGCTGGCGGACGGGGTACAGACCGGCGACCGGGTGCGTGCGGGGGATGTGTTGTTCGACCGGGTGGTGATCGAGGAGATCTGACGCAGCGGTCTCGCGCAGGCGGGAATCCATGGCCGCCATGGTTTCCAATAGAGCAGCGGCCCTGGAAACCGATTCATCCCAATCGAACCAGACGTCATTCCAGCGCAGGCCGGGCGGGGATAGGGCGGCAGTGGCGGCAGGGGAGCGTCCCGTCTGCGGCCAGCCCCCTCCACCACCGCTTCGCGGCGGTCCCCCTCCCCGCGGCGCGGGGAGGATTTGGGGGTGTGCTATATATAGAGTCGGTCGCCGTGCGCCGGACGCCGAAAACCCCCGGCAACGTTTCCGTCGCCGGGGGCCGGTCCCGTTACCGGGAGGACCGCTGCCGCCGCCTTCATGCAAGGGGGAACGGCGGCAGCGGAGCCGGGATTAGCCGAGCAGCTTGAGCACGCCCTGCTGCGACTGGTTGGCCTGCGCCAGCATCGCGGTCGATGCCTGGCCGAGGATCTGCGCCTTGGCGAGCGCGGTCGATTCCGACGAGAAGTCGGTGTCTTCGATGCGGCTGCGGGCTTCCTGCAGGTTGGCCGAGGTGGTGGTCAGGTTGTTGACGGTTACCTGCAGACGGTTCTGCACGGCACCGAGGTCACCACGGATCGACGAAATCTTGTCGAGCGCCTTGTCGATCGCGGTCATCGCCACCGAGGCATTCGCCTGGCTGGTGACGTTCAGCGCGCCACCGACCATCCCGTCGGAACCGCCCTGTGCGGCGAGACCGACCTTGCCGAGCGAGGCGGTCGAACCTTCGACACGGATTTCCGCGCCCGTGTCCGACTTGAGTTCGACACGACCGCGCAGCGTCATGCCGGCGCCGCTGCGGGCAGTCGTACCCGTGGCTGCGGTTCCATCATCACCCGAAACGCTCTTGACCATGCCCTGCGAAAGAACAGTCGCGGATGCGGCATCGGTCGGATCGGCGTCGGCAGTGCTGAAGCCGTCCTTGATGGTGATGTCGTTACCGGTCGACGAGGTCAGGATCAGATTGCCCTTGTCATCGCTTGATGCGACTAGGCCGCTGATACCCGCCTTGTTGATGTTGCCGACAACGTCCGACATAGAGATAACGCCGTCGCCGTTGCCGCCGTTGCCGGCGGTATCCGACAGCGTCACGGTAGCACCGTTGATTTCCAGCACGTTGCCGATAGCAAGCTTCGACGAGTCGAGCTTCACCGTGGCAGTCGTGGTCGCCGTGGCGGTGACGCCGCTGTCCTTGCTGACCGCGTTGATCGCAGCCGCCTTCGATGCGGCCGAGGCATCGTTCGAGCTGCCGACCGCAACACCGTTCAGCTTCAGGCTGTCGGTACCGTCGAGCGCACCAGTCCCGGTCGTCGAACCCTTGATCGACTGCGACCCCGTCGTCTCGTTCAGCCCCAGCGCCGTGAAGTCGTCGGCGGAGCCGGTCGTGCCGCGCTTAATGCTGATCGGATCGCCCTTGGCGCTGCTCAGGGCAACATAGCCGCCGTAATCACCGTTGGTGAAACCTGCCTTACCCGAGTCCGCGCCAGCGATCTTGATCGTCTTGCCCGTGTCGTTCGACAGGACGATCTTGCCTTCGTTGTTCAGCTGCGCGGTGACGCCGCCGACGTCGCGGTTTATCTTGGTGACCAGTTCCTCAGCGGTCGCGCCGGTGACAGCCGTCCCGTTGATCGTGAAGCCGCTCGCGCTGGTGACGCCGCCCTGCGCGATCGGGCCGCCGGTCAGCGTGTTGTAGGCCGATGCCGAAACGCCGGTCTGGCCGGTGTTGGTGTTGATCGCCGCCGCAACAGTGTCGGCAGTCAACGGCGTGCCCGAGCTGGCGGTCTGATCGGCGGCAAAGGCGTCCTTGCCGTTGATCTGGATGTCGGCCTTCGCGATCGTCTGGGTGGTCGCGACGTTGATGCGGCCGGTGGTCGCCTGACCTTCGACGCGGTAGCCGTTCAGGCCCAGCGCGGTCGCCGAGGTGTTGGCGAGCGAAACCGAGGTCGTCTGGCCGGCCTGCGCGCCGGTCTGGAGCGAGACGCTCTTCACGGTGCCGTCAAGCAGGTTGATGCCGTTGAAGTTGGTCTTGGTCGAGATGTCGTTGATCTGCGCGGTCAGCTGGCCGACTTCGGCCTGCAGCGACTTGCGTTCCGAGGCGCCCAGCGAGCCGTTGGCGGCCTGGCCGGCGAGTTCCTTCATGCGCTGCAGCATGTTGGTGACTTCGCCCAGCGCGCCTTCGGCGGTCTGCGCCATCGAGATGCCGTCGTTGGCGTTGCGCGCGGCGACGGCCATGGTCTTGATCTGGCTGGTCATGCGGCTGGCGATGGCGAGGCCGGCGGCGTCGTCCTTGGCCGAGTTGATGCGCTTGCCGGTCGACAGGCGCTCCATCGACATCTTCAGCGAGTCGTTCGCGGCGGTCGAGGCGTTGGCGGCGCGGAGCGATCCGATGTTGGATCCGATAACGGTCATGGGTGTGTCCTCCAGTCTGACTTCCAGCGCCCCGTGGTCCCCCCTGATGAAGCAATCGGGAACGAAGCTGCTGCCCGGAGAAACGGCACCGATTGGCGGGGCTTAAGCGGAAAAATCGGCGCCTCGCGCGCGCAGGGGAGCGCACGCGGCATACAGAGCCGAATCGGACGTCATTTTACCGGAAGTTAACCAGCCTGCCGGCAAAGAGGTGCCGTACAGGGGAATCATCAACCGATGCGCTCGATCTATCCATCCGCTGCCGTGCTCGCTTCGAAGTTCACGCTCGTGTCGTCGCTGCGCGCGCAGGGGTTCGTGCTGGCCAATGCCGGGCAGAAGCCGGGCCCGGCCGATGTGTTCCTGATCATGGAAGGCGAAGTGCCGCCGATCGCGTCGCGCACGCTGGTGCTGGCCGAGGGACCGGTCAGCGCGACGCCGTTCGCCGATGGCCGCCCCGCCCGCCTGTGCTACATCCATGCCGATACCGAATTGGCCCATGCCTTTGCCGCGGCGCTGCTGTGCGGCCGGCATGTCGCGGTCGCCGCCGATCCCGAGAGCCTCGCGCTGCAGGCGCTGGCCCGCCGCGTCGCCGCCGCCGACATCACCGTGCTGGTCAACGGCCCGACCGGCACCGGCAAGGAAGTGCTGGCGCGTACCATCCATGCCGAAAGCAGCCGCGCCGCCGGCCCGTTCATTGCGATCAACTGCGCCGCGCTGCCCGAAACCATGCTCGAAGCGATGCTGTTCGGCCATGTGAAGGGCGCGTTCACCGGCGCGGGTGCGGCGGGCGAAGGCTTCTTCCGCGCGGCGCATGGCGGCACGCTGCTGCTCGACGAGATCGCCGAGATGCCGCTGCCGCTGCAGGCCAAGCTGCTGCGCGTGTTGCAGGAACGCGAAGTCGTGCCGATCGGCGCGACGCAGGCCGAGGCGGTCGATGTCCGCGTCGTCGCCTGCGCCAATCGCGACTTGCAGGAGGAGGTCGCCGCCGGCCGCTTCCGCGCCGATCTCTATTACCGGTTGAGCGTGTTCCCGCTGTCGACCCGCGCGCTGGCGGATCGGCCGGGTGACGTCGCGGCGCTGGCGGCGGCGATGGTCGTGCGCCATGCCGCCGGCCGGGCGACGCTGCCATGGATTTCGGACGAGGCGCTGGCGATGCTGGTGCGCCACGACTGGCCGGGCAATGCCCGCGAGCTGGAGAATGTGATCCAGCGCGCGCTGCTGCTGGGCATGGGCGACCGGATCGAGGCGCAGGACATCGTGTTCGATCGCGCCGGCCCGGCCGCCGCCCCGCGCGTGGCCGAACCGGTCGCGGCGACGCTGACCAACATCGTGCAGATCCACGAATTCGCCGCGATCCGCCGGACGCTGGAGGAATGCGGCGGCAACCGGATCGAGACCGCACGACGACTGGGCATTTCGGAGCGGACGCTCCGCTACCGCCTGGCGAAGGCGCGTGAGGCCGGCGAAATGCTGACGCCCGCGCAAGCCGTGGCGGCGTCGGCATGAGCGTCGGGGGTGTCGGCGGCGCGATGGGCGTCGACCGGGTGATGCAGCTTCGTGCGCAAATCCTCGAGCGCAATCAGGCGCTGTCGAAGGCGAATGCGCAGGTCGCGGCGGCCCCCGCCCCGACGGCGGAACCGGTCAAGCCGGCCAGCTTCGCCGATACGCTGGGCGAGGCGCTGAAGGGCGTCAACGCGCAACAGAACAAGGCGAGCGACCTGTCGGCGATGTACGAACGCGGCGAGACCGTGGACATCGCCAAGGTGATGATGGCGCGCCAGCAGGCGTCGGTCGGCTTCGAGGCGACGATGCAGGTCAGGAACAAACTCTTGTCCGCCTACAAGGACATTATGAGCATGCCGGTCTGATATGGAAAACGCACTCGCCACTACCGGCGCAGGCGGCGTTCCCGCCCCCGCGGCCGCTGCCCCCGCCAAATTCGCCAACCCGCTGACCCAGATCGGCGGGATCATGAAGAACCCTGCCGTCAAGCGCAGCCTGCCGATGATCTTCATCGTCGGACTGGTGCTGTCGGCGGCGCTGGCGTGGATGGCACTGGCCACCCCGCCGCAGCGCGTGCTGTTCCCGCAGCTGCCCGACAGCGACAAGCAGGCGGTAGTCGACGCGCTGACCGCGGCGAAGATCGACAGCAGCGTCGACGATTCGGGCGGGATCACCGTCGCCGAGGATGATTATCACCGCGCCCGCATCCTGCTGGCGGGCCAAGACCTGCCCAAGGCGGCGCCGGGCGGCTATGCGATCCTCGACCAGTTGCCGATGGGCGTGTCGCGCGCCGTCGAGGGCGAGCGGCTGCGCCAGGCGCGCGAGACCGAACTGGCCAAGTCGATCGGCGAGATCGAGTCGGTGGCGGACGCGCGCGTCCACCTCGCCATGCCCGAATCCTCGGTCTTCGTGCGCGACAATGCCCAGCCGTCGGCGTCGGTCATCGTCCGCCTCGAACCCGGCCGCAGCCTCACGCAGGCGCAGGTCCGCTCGATCGTCAACCTCGTCGCCAGCTCGGTGCCGGGGATGAAGCCCGATCAGGTGACGATCATCGACCAGATGGGCGCGCTGCTCAGCAAGCCGAGCGACGGCAGCGATGCCAGCACGCTTTCGGACGAGCGGATCGACTATCAGCGCCGGATCGAGGACAAATATCGCGCGCAGCTCAACACGCTGCTGACCCCGCTGCTGGGTGCCGGCAATTTCTCGGCCGAAATCCAGGCGGATGTCGATCTGGACGAGAGCCAGGCGACGCGCGAAAGCTATGACAAGCAGGGCGTGGTCCGTGCCGAACAGGGCAATTGGCAGGGCAACACTCCCGGCGAAGCGACGCCCGGCGGCATTCCCGGCGCGCTGAGCAACACCGCGCCCGCCGCATCGACGCTGGCGACTGCGACGCCGGGTCCGGCCGGGGCAACCGTGCAGCCGGGTACGGCGCCGGGTGCCACCCCGCCGGTCAAGACCAGCGAGAATTTCAACCGCGCCTATGATCTGGGCAAGGAAGTGTCGGTGACGCGCGCCGCCCCCGGATCGATCCGGCGGCTGTCGGTGGCGGTGCTGCTGCGCGAAGCCGAAGGCGGCAAGCCGCGCACCCCGGCCGAAATTCAGCAGATCAACGACCTGGTGAAGGCGGCGGTCGGCTTCAACCAGCAGCGGCAGGACACGGTCACCGTCATCAGCCGCAAGTTCTCGCCCGATGCGGTCGCCGGCGACGTGGCGCGGCCATGGTACGATGCCGACTGGGTGCCGATGGCGGCGCGCAACGGCACCGCGCTCATCATCGCGCTGCTGGTGCTGTTCATGGGCGTCCGCCCGATGGTCAAGGCGATGAACGAGAAGCGCAAGGCCGACGCCGCTGCGGAAACCGCGCGCATCGCCGCACAGGAAGCCGCCGCGCAGGCCGCGCTCGCCGGTCCGGCCGAAGCCGCCGAGCCCGAACCGGTGAGCATGGAGATGCTGGAGAGCGCGCGCAGCTATGACGACCGGGTCGGGCTGGTCCGCGGCTTCACCCGCGACAATCCGGCACGCGCCGCGCTGGCCGTGCGCGACATGATCCAGTCGGATGCCAAGCAGTGAACGCCCCCACCCGTATCCATAGCGGCGTCGAACGCGCCGCCGTCCTGATGATGCTGGTCGGCGAGGAGGAAGCCGCCGCGATCCTCCAGAAGCTGGACCCCGAAGAGGTGCAGCAGCTGGGCAAGGCGATGTTCACCGTCGCCGATGTCAGCGAGGACGAAGTGACCGTCGTGCTCGACGATTTCGTCGAGAAGGCGCGCGAGCGGACCACGGTGGGCTTCGATCCGCGCCCGCATATCGAGACGGTGATGAACCGCGCGCTGGGTGCCGACAAGGCCGAGAGCGTGCTGGCCAAGATCACGCCGATCGAGACCGCATGCCAGATCGAGCTGCTCGACTGGATGGACGCCAGCGAGATCGTGAGCCTGATCAAGGACGAGCATCCGCAGATCGCCGCAGTCCTGCTTGCCAATCTCGACCCCGCCATCGCCGCGCAGGTGCTGGAAGGGCTGCCCGAGGCGGTACAGCCGCAGATCCTGCACCGCATCGCCAAGCTCGGCCCGATCACGCCCGAGGCGATCGAGACGCTGAAGTCGATGCTGTCGCGCCGCTCGACCGGGCGGAGCAGCGGCAGCGGCGTGCAGCTGGGCGGGGCGAAGGACGCCGCCAAGATCCTGTCGTCGGGACGCAAGGCGACCGAGAACCGGGTCATGCCGAAACTGGCCAAGATCGACCGCGACATCGCGCGCCAGATCGAGGACCAGCTGTTCGTCTTCGACAACCTGCTGGAGATGGACGACAAGAATCTGGGCGTGCTGATCCGCAACGTCGACAGCGACCTGCTGGTGCGCGCACTCAAGGGCGTCGACGAGACCGGCCGCAACCGGTTCCTCGGCTGCATGTCGGCGCGCGCCGCCGACGGCATCCGCGACGAGATCGAGGCACGCGGGCCGATGAAGCTGGCGGAAGTGCTCGACGCGCAGAAGGGCGTCATCACCGTCGCCCGCCAGCTGGCCAAGGACGGCACGATCATGATGGGCGGCGGCGACGACGACTATGTTTGAGAGCGCCCCGCCGCGCGGCACCCCGAGCGGCTTCGTCGCCGGCTTCGCCAGCCGCCATGTCGCCGCCGCCGACATCCTCGCCCGCGCCTTCGGTGCGCCCGATCCGTTCGCCGAAACGGGCGTCGTACCGGTGCGCCCCACCGACTTCGGCGCGGCGGCCCCGGCAGAGGCACCGATGCCGGGCGGCCCCAAGCATTTTCGCCCGGCCGATCCCGACAGCAACCCGACCGAGGGCTGGGACCCGTTCTGCGCCAGTGCGAGCGACGTCGCGGCCACCACGCTGGACCCGGTCGCCGAGGCGCATGCCGCCGGCTATGCCGAGGGTCTGGCCGCCGCCGCCGCCGCCAGCCAGTCCGACCAGGCGCGCGACCATGCGCTGCTGGCGCGGCTGGCAGAAGCGCTGGGCACCGCGACGCATATCGATCGCGAGGCGATGGCGACGCGGCTGCGCCAGACGGTGCTGACGCTGGTCCGGCAGATCGTCGGCGAAGTCGGCGTGTCGGCCAATCACCTCGCCGAGCGCATCGACGCCGCCGCCGAATTGCTGGCCGACAGCGCCGAATCGTCGATCCTGCGGATGCACGAGGCCGATATCCCGCTGGTCGAGGGCAAGCTGCCCAAGGCGGTGTTCCCGGTCGCCGACCCGGCGGTCGAGCGCGGCGGCTTCATCCTCGAAAGCGCGTCGACGGTGGTCGAGGACGGCCCGTCGCTGTGGCTGGAGCAACTGGGCGCCGCGATCGAAACCATACCGGTGCCCGCATCATGCTGAACCGTTTCGCCGATGATTATCTGGGGGCGCTGGCGCCGACCGGGTTCCGCCCGCGCGCGCGGGTCGCGGGGCGGCTGTCGTCCTATGACGGACTGTTGATGGAAGCGGTCGGGCTGTCGCTGCCGGTCGGGACGGTGTGCCAGGTCGGCACCGGCGACGGCGGCCATATCGAGGCGGAGGCGATCGGCTTTCGCAACGGCAAGACGCTGATGATGAACCTGGGTGGTCCCGCCCCCCTCCTGCCTGGTGCGCTGGTGCGGCCGGGCGACAAGCCGGGCGAGGCCGAGGTCGGCGAGGCGATGCTGGGCCGCGTGGTCGATGGCGCGGGCAAGCCGATCGACGGCAAGGGGCCGATCCGCGGGGCGGGCCGCTGGCCGCTGGCCGGGCGCATCCAGTCGCCGCTCGACCGTGGGCGCGTGCTGGAGCCGATGGATGTCGGCGTGCGCGCGATCAACGGGCTGCTGACCATCGGTCAGGGGCAGCGCGTCGGCATCATGGCGGGGTCGGGCGTCGGCAAGTCGGTGCTGCTCGGCATGATGGTCCGCGCCGCCAAGGCCGATGTGATCGTTGTCGGCCTGATCGGCGAGCGCAGCCGCGAAGTGTCCGACTTCCTCGAAACCAAGCTGAAGGGCGACGCGCGGGCGCGCTCGGTCGTGGTCGCGGTGCCGGCCAATCATTCGCCGGTGCTGCGCATCCGCGGCGCATTGCGCGCGACCGCGATCGCCGAGGCGTTTCGCGAACAGGGCAAGAAGGTCCTGCTCATCATCGATTCGCTGACCCGCGTCGCCCATGCCGGCCGCGAGATCGGCTTGGCGCTGGGCGAGCCGGCGTCGGCGCGAGGCTATCCGCCGAGTGCCATTGCGATGCTGCCGGGGTTGATCGAGCGGGCGGGCACGTGCGTTCGCACCGGCGGGTCGATCACAGCCATCTATACCGTGCTGGCCGATGGCGACGACAACAGCGATCCGGTGGTGGATTCGGCGCGATCGATCCTCGACGGGCATATCGTGCTCAGCCGGCAACTGGCCGAGCGCGGCGTGTATCCCGCGATCGACCTCGGGCCGTCGGTCAGCCGGGTGATGACCGATATCGCCGACCGGCCGCATCTGGCCGCCGCGCGGGTGCTGCGCCGCCATCTGGCGACGTATGAGGAAAATCGCGATCTGGTGCTGATGGGCGCATACCGCCCTGGTACCGATGCCGCGATCGACGGTGCGCTCGCCGCGCATCCGGCGGTGATGGAATATGTGAAGCAGGATTCGGACGAGATCGTGTCGCTCGACGATGCGGTCGCCGAACTGGTGGGCGTGTTCTGTGGCTGACAAGGCGAAGCGGCTGTCGCGGGTGCTGCGCGTGCGCACCATGCAGCTGAACCTGACGCAGGCCGAGGAGGCCCGCGCTGCCGCGCGCGTCGCCGACGAGATCGCGCTGCGCGACCGCATCCGCACGCTGGCCGAGGCGGTGTCGCCGGTACCGACCCCCAGCGCGACCGCCGCCGCCCTGGGCGCCGCCGCGCATTATCGCGAGCGGCTGCATGCCACCGCACAGGTCGTCGAACAGCGGGTGGTACAGGCCGATCAGGGGCTGGAACGCGCGCGATCGGCAACGATGACCGCCAAGCGTGACCAGAGTGCTGTCGAAAAGCTGCTCGAGCGCGCCCATGCCGCGCATGCCTTGCGCGAATTGCGCGCGATGGAAAATGCACCGCCGGTGCGCCGACCCAATCGGCACGATCCTTGCTGATCGACCGGTCGAACGCTTGACGGATCGACCTATGCAGCTTCTCTCCGCCCTATCCAGTACCGCCTCCCCGCTTGCGATGCAGGCCATGCCGATGGCCGGCGTGGCGGCGGACGCGTTTGCCGCGCTGTTCGCAGGCATCGTGCCGGACGCGGGTGACGGGCGGCAGGCGGCTGCCGAGGGCGGCAAGGCGTTGCCGGTGGCTCTGGTGCCGCCGGTCGTGGTTGGCGGCGTGCCAATCCCTGCCCCGCCGGTCGGCCCCCAACCGGTGATCGCACCGGTGCTGCCGGTCTCGGCAAGCGAGGCGATCGCGATGGTGCCCGCCGACCCGGCCCCGACGACAGCCGTGCGCGATGCCGTGCCGGTCGCGGTCGCCGCCGGGATCGTCGGTGCGCTGAAGCTGTTGCCCGACGACGCGCCGGTAGCGGTCCGGCAGCCCGATCCCAAGCCCGAACCGCTGGTCCAGCCAATGCCCGCCCGTTTCGCACCGCCGCTGCCGGTACGCGCGCGGCGCGTGGCGGACGAACCGGCGCTGCCGACGCCCGACAGCGACGAACCCGAAGCGGCCGAGGATGGCGACGCACCAGTCGTCGTCACGCCGACGGATGTGCCGACCCCCGACCTGCCGCCGATGATCGCGGTACCGGCCGATGCCCTCGCGCCGGTACCGGAGGAGGTGGCACCGGAGATGAAGGTGATCGGCCTGAAGGTGCCGGACGCCGAACCGACCCCCGCCCCGTCGACACCCGCTGTCGCCGGGCCCGTACCGCAAGGCGAGCAACAGCCCGCGACCGAACGCCCGGCCCAGCCGGCCCGAACCGAAGGCCTCCGCGCGCGTGCGGACGTCGCGGACACGCCGCGTGCGGACGCCATCGCCACGCCGCCGGTAACGCCCGACCCGACTGATCGCCGGCCGGTCGCGCCCGGTCCGGTCGGCAATGTCCGTCGATCGGATCAGCAGGCCCCGACACCGACCGATTCAACCCCATCCCCCACGCCGCGCTTCGCCCCGATCGACCATGGCGTGCTGCCCGGTGCGCCGGTCGTCGACCCGGTCCGAGCCGCGTGGCAGGTCGAAATGCCGGCCGATCCGCAAACCGTGCTTGCGCCGGGACCGGTGGCGGTCGATCCGGTCGTCGGTGACATGCCCCTGCCCGCCACCGGCCCGGCTGCGCAGGCTGCCGATCCGGTGACGTCGGTCGCGGCGCAAGCGTTGCCGCCGATCGTGGAACCCCAGGCCGTACAATCCGACACGGTCGCGCCGGTCGTCGTCGCATCGGTCGTACAGGTGGCGCCGGTCGCAGCCCCCCGGCGGGCGATTCCGATCGCCACGGCACGCGCGACCCCGGTCGGCACGCCCGCCGTACAGGCATCGCGTGCGCCGATCGCCGAACCGGCCGTGCAGGCACCGATGGCGGAACCCGTCGCCCGTCCGGCCGAACCTGCCCGCGCGCCGGTCGCCGAAGCCGTCCGCGCACCGATCGCCGACGCTGCGACCCGTCCGGTTGATCCGGTGGTGATCGATCAGCCCGTGGCGGCCTTCACGCTGCCGGGCGAGCGCGCCCTGCCGACGCAACTGGCCGCCGAGCCGCTGACCGCCAATCGCCAGACGATCGCCGGAGAGGCGAGCGCGCCGGTCGTGTCGGTCGCCGCGCCGTCCGTGCAGCCGGTACAGACACCGCCGGTCACCCGCGTCGCGTCCGCGCCCGCCCCGGAAGCGGCGGCCGAGGCGGTGCAGGCCGACGCCCCCGCCCCGCGCCCGCGTCGCGACGACGATGCGCCACCGCTGCCGACGCCGGCCGCCCCGGCGATCGACGCCGCGACGCTGCGCCCGGTCGCCGCGCCGGTGACCGCCGCGCAGCCGCAGCTCGACACCCGCCAGCCGCAATGGATGGAGGGGATGATCGACCGGATCGAAACGCTGCGCGACGCATCGCCGACGCAGGGCGAGACCCGCATCCGGCTGTCGCCCGACGCGCTGGGCGATGTCGAGGTCGCGATCCGCACGTCCGACGACGGCCGCGTCCATGTCCATTTCAGCAGCGACAATGCCGATGCCGGCCGCCTGCTCGCCGACGCGCAGCCGCGGCTGGTGCAGCTCGCCGAGTCGCGCGGGCTGAAGCTGGGCGGGATGCAGGTCGATGTCGGCACGCAGCAACAGCCATCGCAGCGCCAGGCACAGGATCAGGGATCGCCGCAGCCGCGCGCGCCCCGCTCCGCCTTTGCCGACGCGCAGGCGCCATCCACCCGAACCGATAATCGTATCGCCTGAGGAACCACGACATGAGCGACAAGGAGACGCCGGAGGAAAAGCCGGCGAAGAAGAAAGGCAAGCTGGTCAAGATACTGGTCATGGTCGTCGGCGTCGTCGCCCTGCTGGGCGGGGGCGTCGGGGCCGGGCTGTATGCCAGTTCGTCGGGCCTGATCGGCGGCGGCGGCGACCATGGCGAGAAGGAACCGCCCGCGGAGAAGAAGGACCTGCCCAAGCTGGTCCCGAAGTCCGAAGAGGTGAAGGCCGGCGCCGGCGGTGAGGGCGGCGGCGAAGGTGGCGGCCATGGCGGTGGCGAAGGTGGCGGCGAAGGCGGTTCGGCGGAGCATGGCGACGAGAACAGCCGGCCGACGCCCGAGATGGAGGGCGGCGATCGCTGGGCATCGACCTATTATGCGATGGAGAAGGAGTTCACCTCCAACCTGTCCGACAGCACGCACTTCATTCAGGTAGGCGTCGCGATCTCGACCTCGTACGACAACAAGGTGATCGAGAATCTGAAGACCCACGAAATCGCGATTCGCTCGGCGATCCTGCTCGCGCTGGGCGAGACGACCGAGGATCAGGTCTTCACGCCGGAGGGCAAGAAACAGCTGTCGTTGCGCATCAAGAAGGCGATCAACGACACTCTGGAGCAAAAGGAAGGCTTTGGCGGCATCGGTAACGTTTATTTTACCACGTTTGTGGTTCAGTAAACGCGCATGTTTAACACCTCGTCCACCGCGCCCGAAGGCAGCGCACGGAGTCGCCGCACGGCGGCTGCGTCGCATGCGCCGAGCCTGGGGGCGACGAACCTCAATCCCTTTGGCGACCTGCGCGCGCTCGAACATCTGTCGGCGCGCATGGCGCGGTCGCTGCGGCAGGTGTTCGAGCCGCTGCTCCGGCGCGGCGTCAAGAGCTGGGCCGAGCCGGTCGAGGTCGACCGGTTCGCGGGCTATTGCGCCGCGCGGCGGGCGCATGGGCTGACCGGATGGGTGCCGCTGACGCTGTCGACCGGGGGAAGCCCGGCGATCGTGGTCATCGACGGCACGTTCCTGCTCGAAACGCTCGACATCTTCTTCGGCGGGTTCGGCGAGGCGCCCAATCCGATGCCGGTCGAATTCTCGCCCGCCGCCGAAGCGATGCTGCGCCGGCTGGCGACCGCCATCGCCGCGCCGCTGGGCGAGGCATGGGGGCCGCTGGCCGGCATCGCCTTCGAACCCGGCACGCCCGAGGCCAATCCGGCGATGATGGGCGCGATCGACGGCGAGGACGCCGTGATCGCCACCCGCTTCGCGCTCGAGGTCGGCGACGCGATGCTGCCGACCTATATCGACATCCTCTATCCGGTCGCGGCGCTCAAACCCCATGCGCCGCAGCTGTCGACCAAGGTCCATGGCCGCAGCGAGCCCGATTCGAAATGGCGCTCGGGGCTGACCCGCGCGGTGATGGGCGTGAAGCTGCCGGTACGGTCGGTGCTGGCCGAACCGGTCGTGTCGCTCGCGACCTTGCTCGAACTCAAGGAAGGCGACATCATCCCGATCAATTTCGGGCCGCAGGTACCGATATGGGTGGCCAACCGGCGGCTGGGCACGGGCACGGTCGGCACCGCCAACGGGCAGGCCGCGATCAAGCTCAACTCCATCGACCCCGGTTTCGAAGAGGAATTCCAATGAACGAGATGACCGGCGGCTTCCCCGCCGAAGCGTCGCTCGCCGCCAATTTCAAGCTGTTGCAGAATGTCGACGTCCGCCTGACCGTCGAGATCGGGTCGACGCAGCTGAGCTTGCGCGAACTGCTGGCGCTGAGCGAATCGAGCGTGATCGAGCTGGACCGCGGCGCCAACGAACTGCTCGACGTGTTCGTCAACGGCACGCTGATCGGGCGCGGCGAGGTGGTAACCGTCGGCGACCGGTTCGGCGTGCGGATGACCGAACTGGTCAGCCCCGACAAGCGGGTCAGCCGCTGATGATGTGGTCGTACATCCTGAAGCTCGTCATCCTCCTGCCCCTGGTATGCGGGCTGATGATCGGCTGCCTGTATCTGTGGCGTCGCCTCGAGGCGCGGATGCCCGGCAATCAGGGTGAGCGGCTGGTGAAGGTGCGCGAGACGATGATGGTATCGACCGGCACCAAGATCGCGGTGCTGGAGTTTCAGGGGCGGCAATTGCTGGTGTCGGTCAGCCGCAACGGCGTGACGCTGCTGGACCGGGGCGACAAGTGAAGGGATTGAACACGACGTTCGACCCGTTGCTGGCGCGGATGCGCTATCGCCCGGCGGCAGCGGCCGCACGGCGGCGGGGGATGACCACGGCACCCGCCCCGGCACGCGTCGTACAGATTGCGCGCCCTTCGCGTGCGCGGGCCAATTGGCGGTTCGAACTGGTACTCGCCGCGATCGGCATCGCACTGATGCTGTTCCTCGCGGTGCCGGCGATGGCGCAGGCGGTCCCCGCCGCGCCCGCCCCTGCCCCCGGTGCCGCCGACGCGCTCGACCGGGCGCTGGGGCAGCTGGGCGGCGGCAACGACGCGCCGATGGCGCTGTCGCTGCAGATCCTCATCATCATGGGGCTGTTGTCGGTCCTGCCCGGCATCTTGCTGATGATGACCAGCTTCACCCGGATCATCATCGTGCTGGCGGTGCTGCGCCAGGCGCTGGGCCTGCAACAGACCCCGCCCAATCAGGTGCTGATCGGCCTGTCGCTGTTCCTGTCGCTGTTCGTGATGTCGCCGGTGATCGGTCGGATCAACGAGACCGCGATCAAGCCCTATGCCGCCGGGCAGATCAGTTCGACGCAGATGATCCAGAATGCCAGCCTGCCGCTGCACGCCTTCATGCTGAAACAGACCCGCACCAAGGACGTGACGATGTTCGCGCAGATGGCGAAGAGCGGCCCGATCGCCCAGCCCGCCGATACGCCGTTCTCGATCCTGCTGCCTGCGTTCGTCACGTCGGAACTCAAGACCGCATTCCAGATCGCGTTCCTGATCTTCCTGCCGTTCATCGTCATCGATCTGGTGGTGGCGACGGTGCTGATGTCGCTGGGGATGATGATGTTGTCGCCGACGATCATATCGTTGCCGTTCAAGCTGCTGCTGTTCGTGCTGGTCGATGGCTGGGCGCTGACCATGGGCAGTCTTGCCGCCTCTTTCGTGAGTTAGCACAGATGGACGCGGGCTATTTCATGACCGTCGCGCGCGAGGCGATGTGGGTGCTGGCGCTGGTCGCGGCGCCGATTTTGATCCCGGCGCTGGTGTCGGGTCTGATCCTCGGCATGATCCAGGCGGCGACGTCGATCAACGAACAGACGCTGTCGTTCGTGCCGAAGCTGGCGGTGGTCGGCATCAGCCTCGCGGTGTTCGGCGGCATGATCCTCGGCCTGCTGAGCGATTTCACGACCAGCATCTTCGAGCGGATTCCGGATCTGGTGCGATAGGCGATGGCGGGGTCACTCCCCTTTGGCGTCGCGCGATCCGGCCCAGCCCCTGACCGTACCCCGGCGAAGGCCGGGGTCCAGTTTCGGGCCGCTTCGATCGAGCCGCTGACGTCCTCCGACTGGGCCCCGGCCTTTGCCGGGGTACGGGTGTGCATGGGCACGCGGAGGGCATCTGCGGCGGCATGCCGAAGCTTGGGTGTCACCCCATGCTAGGCTTCGGCCTCGCGGTCGAGCCGCAGCTCTGGGCGCTGCTCTTCACCATGGTGCGGGTCGGGGCGGCGTTCATCGTCGCGCCGGTGTTCGGGGCGGTGGCGATGCCGGTGCAGGTGCGGGTGCTCCTGTCGGGAGCGATCGCGGTACTGGTGCTGCATGCGCAGGCCTTCGCCATTCCGACCGAAATCTTCTCGCTGACCACCTTCCTCAGCATCGCGGCGGAGGGGCTGGTTGGTCTCGCCATCGGCTTCGTGCTCCAGATCGCGTTCGCGGCTCCGCTGATCGCCGCCGAAGTCATCGGCATGTCGATGGGCATCGGCTTCGCAGCGATGGTCGATCCGCAGAACGGCGCGCAAAGCCCGGCGCTCGGTACCTTCCTGTCGGTGTTGCTGACGCTGCTGTTCCTGTCGTTCGACGGGCATCTGATCCTGATCGACCTGATCGTGCGATCCTATGAACTGCTGCCGCCGGGTGCGGCGTGGCTGTCGCCCGCCAAGCTGGAGAATATCGCGATCTTCGGCGGTTACGCCTTTCTGTCGGGACTGTTGCTGGCTTTGCCGGTCGGGTTCCTGCTGCTCTGCCTGAACCTCGTCATGGGCATGTTGTCGCGCTCCGCCCCGGCACTGAACCTGTTCGCGGTCGGGCTGCCGGCCAGCCTGTTCGTCGGGGTGATCGCGATGTTCGTCGCATTGCCGGCGATGACCGACTATATGCTGGTGATCGTGCAGGAGGCGCTCGACGCCGCGCAGAGGCTGGTGCTGGGAGGCGCTGGATGAGCGAGGATAAAACCGAAAGCCCGACACAGAAGCGCCTCGACAAGGCGCGCGAAGACGGGGACATCCTCAAATCCAAGGAACTGGGCACCGCGCTGGTCGTGCTGGCCGGGTGCGGCTGGCTGGCGATGTTCGGGCCGTCGCTGGTCGCGGCGTGCAAGGCGGTGATGACCGCCAGCTTCCGGTTCGGCCGTGCCGATGTCGAGGATTTCCAGCCATGGCGCCCGCTGGTCGAGGCGGGGTGGAAACTGGCGATGCCGGTCGGCAGCGTGCTGATCTTCGCGGTCGTCGCCGGCATCGTGACGCAGGCGGGGCTGACCGGCATCAAGTTCAACGGTGGCGCGCTGGCGCCCAAGGGGTCGCGGATCAACCCGGCATCGGGAATGAAGCGCATCTTCGGGCCGCAGGGCTGGATCGAACTCGGCAAGTCGCTGCTGAAGGTCATCCTGCTCGGCGCGATCGGCTATGTAATGCTTAAATCGGCCGCGGTCAGCTCGATGGGGCTGGTGTCGTCGAACGTCGAACAGGCGATTTCGGACCTCGGCGGCACGTTCCTGACGCTGTTGTTCGTGATGGCGGGCGGGCTGGTGCTGATCGCCGGGCTCGACGTGCCGCTGGCGATCTTCCAGCGGATGCAGCGCCTGCAGATGACCAAGCAGGAAGTGCGCGACGAGCATAAGGAAAGCGATGGCGATCCGCATGTGAAGGCGCAGATTCGTCAGCGCCGCCACGAAATCCTGAAGGGCGGGTTCAAGGCCGCGGTGGGCGAGGCGCATGTCGTGCTGACCAACCCGACCCATTTCGCCGTCGCGCTGCGCTACGACCATGGGCGCGATCAGGTGCCGGTGGTGGTCGCCAAGGGACGCGGCGCCACCGCGCTGGCGATCCGCGAACTGGCAGCGGAGGCGAGGATCCCGATGCTCGAATATCCGCAGCTCGCCCGCGCCGTCTATTACACCAGCAAGCAGGGGCAGGAGATTCGCGACGACCTGTACCTCGCGATCGCGACGGTGCTGGCGTTCGTGTTCGGCGTCAACCGGCAGGCGGGCGGCATCCAGCCGCCGGTCACCGTGCCGCCCGAGGCGCGGTTCGACGAGAACGGAAAGATTTCCGCTTAAAGGCCGCTAAAGATTTCCGCGCGTCTGCCGCTTGATGGAGTGAGAGTTCGCGCGGGGAGTAGACGATGGCGATCACGACCAGCAGTGCGACCGCGTCGACCCCGACGACCACCACGACCAAGGCGACGACCCCCAACCTCGCCAATGCGCTGGGCGCCGGATCGGGCGTCGATACGACCGCGCTGGTCAAGAGCCTGGTCGAAGCGCAGTTCGCCAACAAGAATGCGCAGCTGACCAAGAAGTCCGAGACGCTGACCGCGCAGATTTCGGCGGTGTCCGAACTGAAATCGGGCATTTCCGGCTTTGCCAGCGCGCTGCAGACGCTGGCCGAGACCGGCGGCCTGTCGACCCAGCTGAGCAGCAGCGGATCGGCGGTCAAGGTATCGGCAGCGAGCGGCAAGACCGTCACCAGCCTGAACGCCAGCGTCTCGGTCGCGCGGCTCGCTTCGTCGCAGGTCGCGGTGACCAAGGAGTCGTTCAGCACCACCGCGTCGGTCGGCACCGGTACGCTCCAGCTCAAACTGGGCAGCGTCGGGTCGGACGGCACCTTCACCGCCAACGGGACGACGATCCCGCCGATCACCATCACGTCTAGCGACGCGGCGTCGCTGCAGGGGGTCGCCGACAAGATCACCGCCGCCAAGGCCGGGGTCACCGCCAGCGTCGTGACCGACGCCAATGGCCAGCGCCTCGTCCTGCGCAGCACCGACGGCGCGAACCAGGCATTCACCCTGACCGCGACCCCCGACAGCAGCAGCGCATCGCCGGGGCTGGAGCGGCTGAACGTCGATTTCGACACCGCCACCACCGATGGCGCCGAGATCGTGACCCGCGCGGGCAATGCCGTGTTCAGCGTCGACGGCGTGCCGATGGTCAGTGCGTCGAACACCATCACCGGTACCGACGGCGTCAAGATGGAGCTGAAGGCGGTGACGACCGACGGCCCGGTGACGCTCAGTTCCTCGACGCCGACCGACGCGTTGAAGGACGCGGTCAACAACGTCGTCGCCGCCTATAACGAGATGCTGGCGTCGGTGAACAAGGCGACCGACGCGATCACCGGCGACCTGCGCGCCGATCCGGCGGCGCTGGCGCTCAAGCGGTCGTTGCAGAAGCTGACCGTCGCCGACCTGACCGGCAAGACCGACGGCAGCCCGAAGACATTGGCATCGATCGGCATCGCCACCAACAATGACGGCACGCTGCGCGTCAACAAGGATGCGCTGGCCACGGCGCTGGCGAACAATCCGCAGGCGATCGAGGCGATGTTCGCCGCGGGCACCGGCACCGATCAGGCGACCGGCACCTCGCTGCCCGCCACGCTGAACCGCATCGCCGCCTCCGCCAAGAGCACGACGCTGGGCCTCGGCGCCAGCGACAAGCGCTATGCCGACGCGCAGGGCGTGCTGGCCAAGGAACAGGCCAAGGTCGCCGAACAGACCGACCAGACCTCCACCCGGATGACGCAGCAGTTCGCGGCGTCCGAAGCCCGGGTCGCGGCGTACAAGGCCCAGCAGACCTTCATGGAAAACCAGATCAAGATGTGGACGCGGAGCGAATAATGACCCGCTATGCCACCGCCCTGGCGGGCGATCCCGCCCAGACCTATCGCTCGGTCGACCTTGCCGCGCGCACCGGCGGCGCCGACCCGCATGCTTTGGTGTCGCTGCTGTACGAGGAAGCGATCCGCGCGCTGCGATCGGCGGCATGGGCGACCGACAACCGCCAATATGCGATGAAGGGCGACCGCGTGACCCGTGCGACCGCGATCCTGTTCGCGCTAGAAGCGGGTCTCGATTTCGACAAGGGCGGCGACCTGTCGCAGACGCTATCGCGGCTCTATACGGGTCTGCGCGAACAGATCGTCAATGCCAGCATCGGACAGGATTCGCAGCCCTTCCTGAACGCCGCCGCGTCGCTGACCGACATCGCCGAGGCGTGGGAGGCGGTTCGGCCGCGATAGATCGGAAGGCCGGACGCACGCGAAGAGCGATCTACATCCATTGGAGTTTCGGTTTCCGGGGTTGGATGACACATGTAGAACCGTTCGTGCTGAGTAGGGGCTGAGCGAAGTCGAAGACCCGTATCGAAGCACCCTCCACAGACGGTCCTTCGATACGCCATTTCGACAAGCTCAATGGCTACTCAGGACGAACGGGTTACGCTCATATCGGCTTGCTCTCATCAGCGGGCGGCAAAAGACGACGCGCGGCCCCGGCGGCGGGCGACGCTATGGTGCGCCACTCCCCCTTCTCAACGGTGGCATCGCCGCGCCCGATCCGCTAGCGGTGCGCGCATGAAGCAACCGCATATCGTCGCGCTGGGGGGCACGCTGCGCCCGACTTCGGGGACCGCCGCCGCGCTGGAACGCGCGCTGGGCCATGCCAAGATGCTGGGCGCACGCACCACGTTGCTGACCGGACCGGCGATCGACTTTCCGAACTACGAACCCGAAACGGCGGGTAGCAACGCGCGGATCCAGTCGTTCCTGCGCGCGCTGCGCGACGCCGACGGGATCATCATCGGGTCGCCCGGCTATCACGGGACGCTGTCGGGGCTGGTCAAGAATGCGCTCGACCATGTCGAGATGCTGCGCCGCGACGACCGCGTCTATTTCGACGGCATGCCGGTCGGGCTGGTCGCGACGGCGGCGGGATGGCAGGCGGCGGTGGCGACGCTCGGCACGCTGCGCACCGTAGCGCATGCGCTGCGCGGCTGGCCGACGCCGATCGGGGTCGCGATCAACACCGTCGAGGATGGCGCGATCGACAAGGCCGATATGCAGTTGCGGCTGATGGTCGAACAGATGATCGGCTTCGTCGCGCGGTAGAGGCCGATCCACGTGTGTGGAAGCGGCACCGGCCCACTCCCCCACCCGACCACCCACAGCATATCCTGACTGGGTGGTCGGGTGGGGAAGTGGGCCGGTGCCGCCCTGATCCAGCCTTTCCGGATCGGACTCAACGGCCATCGACACGTTCGGCCATTCTCATTGCGCGCGCGCCGTTCTAAAGGCGGGCGCATGGATTGCTTCACCCTGCGCGACGGCACGCTCCATGCCGAGGATGTCAGCCTGCCCGCCATCGCCGATGCGGTCGGGACGCCGGTCTATGTCTATTCGACCGCGACGCTGGAACGTCATGTCCGCGTGTTCCGCGATGCGGTGGCGGGGCTGGGCACGGGCGAGCCGCTGGTCGCCTTTGCGGTAAAGGCCAATCCGAACAAGGCGGTGCTGGCGACGCTCGCCCGCGCAGGCATGGGGGCCGATGTGGTGTCGGGCGGCGAGCTGTACCGTGCGCTCGACGCCGGGATCGATCCCGACAAGATCGTCTTTTCGGGCGTCGGCAAGACCGCGGCGGAGATGGCGCAGGGGCTGAACGCCGGCATCGGCCAGTTCAACATCGAATCCGAACCCGAACTCGACATGCTCTCCGCCGTCGCCTGCTCGCTGGGCAAGGTCGCGCGCATCGCCATTCGGGTGAACCCCGACGTGGTCGCCGGCACCCATGCGAAGATCTCGACCGGGGGCAAGGAGAACAAGTTCGGCATCGATTACCATGCCGCCCCCGCCGCCTATGCCCATGCCGCGTCGCTGCCGGGGATCGAGGTCCGCGGCGTCGCGGTCCATATCGGCAGCCAGCTTACCGACCTGTTGCCGCTGGAGGCCGCGTTCGGCCGGGTCGGTGCGCTGATCCGCGACCTGCGTGCCGCCGGCCACGACATTACCCATGCCGATCTCGGCGGCGGCTTGGGCGTCCCCTATGATCCGGCAAAGCCGCTGCCGCCCTCCCCCGCCGATTATGGCGCGATGGTCGCGCGGGCGACGGCGGGCTGGGACGCGCGGCTGATGTTCGAACCCGGCCGGCTGATCGTCGCCAATGCCGGGGTGCTGGTGTCGCGCGTGATCCGCGTGAAGCATGGCGCGACCGCGCCGTTCGTCGTCGTCGATGCGGCGATGAACGACCTGCTGCGCCCCAGCCTCTACGACGCCTATCACGACATCCGCGCGGTCACCCCGACCGGGGAGCGCGCCGTGACCAACATCGTCGGCCCGGTGTGCGAGACCGGCGATACCTTCGCACTGGGTCGCGCGATGGACGTGGTCGCCGCCGACGATCTGGTCGCGTTCATGACCGCCGGTGCGTACGGCGCGACCATGGCGTCGACCTACAATTCGCGCGCGCTGGTGCCCGAGGTGCTGGTGTCGGGCGATCAATTCGCGGTGGTGCGCGAACGGCCGCCGATCGAGGCGCTGGCGCAGGCCGATCGCCTGCCGCCCTGGCTGTGAACGGGCTGCCGATCCTGCTGCGCACTGCCGGGCGCAGCGTTATCCTGATCGGCGAGGGTGAGGCCGCCGACGCCAAGCGCCGCCTGCTCGAACGCAGCGGGCTGAGCGTCGTCGCCGACGCCGCCGACGCGCGCATCGCGGTGGTGGCGGTCGAGGACGATGCGGAAGCGCGCGCCGCGATCGATGCGCTCAAGGCGCGCGGCATCCTCGTCAACGCGGTCGACCGCCCCGCCGATTGCGACTTCACCCTGCCCGCGATCGTCGACCGCTCGCCGATCCTGATCGCGATCTCGACCGGCGGCGTATCGGCAGGGCTGGCGGCGGCGATCCGACAGCGGCTGGAGGCGATCCTCCCCGCCGGGGTCGGGCGACTGGCCGAGGGGCTGGGCGCCGCCCGCGCGAAGTTGCGTATCCGCTTCCCCGATGGCGGCGACCGCCGCCGCGCAATCGGCGCGGCGATCGCCGCCGGCGGTCCGCTCGACCCGATGGTGCGCCATGCCGACGATGCCGTCGCGGCGTGGCTGGCGGGTGCCGCCCCGGTCGCGGGCCGGGTCGAGACGATCCGGCTGCGTTCGGCAGATCCCGACGACCTGACCCTGCGTGAGGCCCGCTGGCTGGGACAGGCCGACCGCATCCACCACACGTCCGACGTGCCGCCCGCAATCCTCGATCGCGCGCGGGCGGATGCGGTACGGATCGAGGGACCGGTACCCGCCGAACCGCTTCCGGGCCTGACGATCGACCTCGCATGAAGTGCCGCGCATGGCATATCGCCGGGGGCCGGACGACGCCGGTCGATCCGCTGGCGGCGGCCGATACCAGCGGCGGCTTCACCTGGATCCACCTGCATGGCGAGGGGGAGGCGGTCGCCGCGTGGCTGCGTGACCATGCCCATCTGCCCGACTATGTCATCGACCCGCTGACCGCGGTCGAGACGCGCCCGCGCTGCGACGCGATCGGCAAGGGCGCGTTCGTCAACCTGCGCGGCCTGTCCGACGATGTGCTGACCAGCGCCGATCCGCTCGCCTCGGTCCGGCTCTATGCCAGCGCCGGACGGGTCCATTCGGTGACCCGGCGCAAGCTGACCGCGTTCCACACCGTCGTCGACCGGGTCGAGGGTGGCGCGGTGGCCGATCCCGGCGACCTGATCGTCGCCTTTGCCAGCGCCATCACCGAAGAACTCGACCCGCTGATCGCCGATCTCGGCGATACGCTCGACGAATGCGAGGAGGCGCTCGACCCCGCCCGCATCTTCGAACAGCGCCGCGCCGTCACCCACACCCGCGTCCGCGCGATCGGCTATCGCCGCTTCCTCGTGCCGCAGCGCTCCGCGCTCGAAAAGCTGGGGCAGTTGCCCGGCGACTGGCTGCAACAGGACGATCGCCTGCACCTCGCCGCCGCCGCCGACCGTGCCGCGCGCATGGCGGAGGAGGTCGATTCGATCCGCGAACGTGCCGCGTTGATCCACGAAACGCTGACCGACCTGCGCGCCGAACAGCTCGATCAGCGCTCGCTCCAGATCGCGATCGTGGCGATGGTGTTCCTGCCGCTGACCTTCGTCACCGGCCTGCTCGGCATGAATGTGAAGGGCATTCCCTTTGCCGACGAACCCTGGGCGTTCGCCGGGGTCGTCGGGCTGTGCATCGCCATGAGCGCAGGCATCGTCGCATGGTTCGTGCGCAAACACTGGATCGGGCGGTAGCGCCCGAAGCTCAATCGTCGGGCGGAAGTTCGTCGGGCCAGAAATCGGGTTCGGGATCGCGATCCGCCACGACCGGCTCGGGCAGCACCGGCACCGCGCCATCGAACGCCACCCGGATCGCCGCACCCGGCGGCGTCGCCTGCTGAAAGACGCCCACGACCTCGCGTCCGCTGCGCAACATGGCCGCAATCCATGCCGCCCGGTCGGCGGTCAGATAGCCGATCTGCACCCCCCGCGCGCTCATCACCATCACCGCATTGCGATCGACCGGGTTGCGCGGTTCGGGGACCAGCGTCACCACCTCGCCCGGCACACATAGCAGGATTTCGAACCGGCGATTGCCGCCGCCGCGATTGGGATGGTCGGCGCCGACGACATGCAGGCTCAACTCACGCATCGCGCAAACTCCGGGCGAACCGGTCGGTCAGGCTGCGAAAGGTGATCGACCAGCGCGCTTCGGCCATGGCGGCGATGCCATGTTCCCAGTCCCAGCGCGCCTCGCCGGTCAGGTGATAGGCGTCGCCCGCGACCAGCGGCAAGGCGAACCGGTCGAACCCGCCCTCTCGCCGCCGCCGGAAGCGCAGCGTCGCGCGCGCGCCGATCGACAGGCCGACGACATGTTCGAACACCGGCCGGTCGCGATGCCAGCCAATGCCCGCGCCGGGATCGTAGCGGGTTAGCAGCGCCTGTACGAGCGCATCCGCCCGCAGCCCGGCGAACGCCGCCGCGCGCTCGCGCACCGCCAGCAACCAGTCGGGCATCGGCTCGGCCCGCCCGACCCGCCCGTTCTCGAAATCATAATGCCAGCCATAGGACACCGTCAGCCGCAGCCCGGTCCATTGCTGGAACCGGAAGGGAGCGAGCCGCGCGGCATCGATCGCCGCCGCCAGTGCGGGCAGGTCGGCATCCGTCACCAGCGCCGACCCATGGGTCAGGCCGGGCAGCACCGGTTCGGCGGCGAAGAGGTCGAGTTGCGGCATTGATGGAACGCAACATGGGTAAGCGGCGTCTGTCCATCAATCAGGGGCGACGGATACGATCGCCCGGAAATCGGGGACAAATCCATGGCACAGCACAGCGCCGGCATCCTGCTCTATCGTCGAACGCCCGCGCCGGCCGTGCTGCTCGTCCATCCGGGTGGTCCGTTCTGGGCACGGCGCCATGTCGGCGCGTGGCAGATTCCGAAAGGCCATGTCGAACCCGACGAAGCGGTCGAGGACGCCGCCCGCCGCGAAGTGGCCGAGGAACTGGGCGTGACCGTCACCGGTCCGCTCGAACCGCTCGGCATGGTGCGGCAGGCGGGCGGCAAGTCGGTATCGGCCTTCGCCGCCGAACAGGATGTCGATACGGGCGCGATCACCAGCATCCTGTTCGAAATCGAATGGCCACCGCGCAGCGGCCGCCGTGCGACCTTTCCGGAGGTCGATGCGGCACGCTGGATGCCGGTTGCGGAGGCGCGCACGCTGATGCTGAAAAGCCAGTTGCCGCTGCTCGACCGGATCGAGCCGTTGCTGGGTGACGCCTAACCCCACCCCCAAAAAACGTACCCCCGCGAAGGCGGGGGTCCAGGGTCCCAAGCGCAAACCGCTATGTACTAGGCTCTGGACCCCCGCCTGCGCGGGGGTACGTCATCATCGTAAACGAAACCGCCCCTAAAGCAGCTCGACCTTCACCGCCTCTTCCGCCGCCCGCGTTAGGCGGTTGCGCAGCGGCAGGGTGAACGGCGCCGCTTCGATCTCGAACACATCGCCTTCCTGCGTCCGCACCCCGTCCGAAAAGGACAGCGTCGCCGTGCCGAAGAAATGGATGTGGATGTCGCCCGGCCGGCGGAACAGCGCGTATTTGAAATGGTGATGTTCGAGGTTGCTCAAGCTGTGCGACATGTTCGCCTCGCCCGACAGGAACGGCTTTTCCCAGATCGTCTCGCCACCCCGAACGATCCGGCTCGTCCCCTCGATATGCTCGGGCGGGGTTCCGACCAGCAGTTCGGGGCCGACCGATGCCTGACGCAGCTTGCTGTGCGCCAGCCACAGATAATTGTGGCGTTCGGTCACATGGTCCGAAAACTCGTTGGCGAGCGCGAGGCCGATGCGGTGCGGCGTGCCGTCCGAACCGATGATATAGATGCCGGCCAGTTCGGGCTCTTCGCCGCCGTCCTGCGCGAAATGCGGCATGGTGAAGTCGCCGCCCGGCGCGACCATCTGTCCGCCATCGCCCTTGTAGAACCATTCGGGCTGCTGGCCGACCTGGCCCTCGGCCGGCTTGCCGCCCTCGACCCCTTCGAGGAACATGCGCATCGAATCGGTCTGGGTCGCGGCTTCGGCGGCGGCGCGGTGCATCTTGTCGCGCCCTTCGGCCGAGCCGAGATGCGTCAGGCCGGTGCCGGTCAGGATGACATGCGCCGGATCCGCATGATCGATCGGCGATCCGATCGCGCCGGCGTCGAGCAACGCGGCGACGTCGACCGCCTCGCCCTGACCCAGCGCCGCGACTTCGTCGGCGATGCTGTGGCCGGCATCGATCGCGCGCAGTGCCAGCGCACGGACGCTGTCGACGCCGGGGACGATGTGCGCCGCCGTATCGGTCGCGGCGATCACGGCGCGCGACGGGGCGACGCGCTGCAACAGACGGAGAGTCATCGAAGATTCCTTATGCAAAGACGTCGGTGTCAGCGGGGACGTCGTCGATCGGGTTGGTCACCTTCGATCCCCACACGGCATAGAACAGGATGTAGAGCTCGCACGCGGCGGTCAGCAGGAACGACCATTGCAGGCCATATTTGTCGGCCAGCCAGCCCTGCACCACCACCAGCGCACCGCCGGCGATCGCCATGATGAGCAGCCCCGACCCTTCCTCGGTCAGCGGCCCCAGCCCCTTGATGCCCAGCGTGAAGATCGTCGGGAACATGATCGAGTGGAACAGCCCGACCAGGATCAGCGACCACATCGCCGCCGGCCCCGACAGGAAGGTCGCGCCGAGCATCACGACGAACGCACCGATCGAGAAGAACGCCAGCACCTTGGCCGCGTCGACCTTCTGCATCACGAAGCTGCCGACGAAGCGGCCGACCATCATCCCGCCCCACAGGAAGGTGAGGTAGCGCCCGGCCAGTTCGTTGGTGACGTTGGCGATATCGGGCTGGCTGACGAAGTTCACGAACAGGTTGGCGACGCCGATCTCGGCGATCAGGTAGATGAAGATCGCGGGCACGCCGAACACGAGGTTGCGGTGGTTCCACAGCGAATGCTTCTTGCGCTCTTCCTTGGCGACGCGGCTGGTCGCCGATCCCATCGCCGGCAGCGGAAAGCGCGCGATGATGACCGCCAGCACGATCAGCACGACCGCGACGAGGACATAGGGCAGGATCACCGACTGGGCATCGGCCAGCCGTTCGGCCTGGGTCAGCACCGTGCCCGCCTCCGACGTACCGCCCTTGGACCGGCCGAGGATCAGATAGGCACCGAATAGCGGCGCGAGCATCGTGCCGGCCGAGTTCATCGCCTGCACCAGATTGAGCCGGGCCGACGCGGTGTTCGACGGGCCGATCACGGCGACATAGGGGTTGGCCGCGACCTGCAGCAGCGTGATGCCGCTGGCGATGACGAACAGCATGACCAGCGTCACGCCATAGGAGGGCAGGCTGGCGGCGAGCACCATACCCAGCGCCCCTGCCGCCATGACCAGCAGACCGATGACCAGCGACTTCTGATAGCCGATTCGCTCGATCAGCTTGGCCGAGGGGATCGACGCGAAGAAATAGGCGATGAACCACACGCTCTCGATCAGCGTGGTCTGGGTATAGTTGAGATCGAACACGCTGCGCAGATGCGGCAGCAGCGTGTTGTTGATGACGGTGATGAACCCCCACATGAAGAACAGGCTGGCCAGCAGCGTCAGCGCCGGCGCGTAACTGGCGCCCGATGCGCCTTGGGGCACCGCGCCCGTGCGCGCGGATATTGGGGCGGGCATCCTCGTCTTCTCCCATTTTACGGCTGCGGGACGGTTTGGTCCGTCGCATCGCTTGCTCAATTCGATTTTGTCTGACTATATGGGCCAACGCATGGCGTCAACGGCGCTTGATACGGGGGAGGATGCGGGTCGATACGGACTACAGGTCCGATTCGACCGCCCGCGCCCGTGTCGGCCGACGCTGCCGCCTGCACCCCGATTCCCTATGCCCGTCCACTTGCTGAACCGGAATTTCCATGACCGACATGCCCCCCCTGCGTAGCCGCGCCTGGTTCGACAACCCCGAGAATATCGACATGACGGCGCTGTATATCGAGCGCTATCTGAACTTCGGGCTGAGCCAGGAGGAATTGCAGTCGGGTAAGCCGATCATCGGCATCGCCCAGACCGGCAGCGACCTGTCGCCCTGCAACCGCCACCACCTCGTACTCGCCGAACGGCTGCGCGAGGGCATTCGCGAGGCGGGGGGCATCGTCCTCGAATTCCCGGTCCATCCGATCCAGGAAACCGGCAAGCGCCCGACTGCGGGCCTCGACCGCAACCTCGCCTATCTCGGGCTGGTCGAGGTGCTGTACGGCTATCCGCTCGACGGCGTGGTGCTGACGATCGGTTGCGACAAGACGACGCCGGCGTGCCTGATGGCCGCCGCGACCGTCAACATCCCCGCCATCGCGCTGTCGGTCGGGCCGATGCTCAACGGCTGGCACAAGGGTGAGCGGACCGGTTCGGGCACGATCGTGTGGAAGGCGCGACAGATGCTGGCCGCCGGAGAGATCGACAACAAGGAATTCATCCGCCTCGTCTCGTCCTCCGCCCCCTCGACCGGCTATTGCAACACGATGGGCACGGCGACGACGATGAACTCGCTGGCCGAAGCGCTGGGCATGCAGCTGCCCGGCTCCGCCGCGATCCCGGCCCCGTATCGCGACCGGCAAGAAATTGCCTATCGCACTGGTCTCCGCATCGTCGACATGGTCCGCGAAGACCTCAAGCCTTCCGACATTCTGACCAAGGATGCGTTCCACAACGCGATCAAGGTCAATTCGGCGATCGGCGGCTCGACCAACGCCCCGATCCACCTCGCCGCACTCGCCCGCCATATCGGCGTCGACCTGCCGATCGACGATTGGCAGGAACAGGGGCACAAGGTGCCGTTGCTGGTGAACCTGCAACCTGCCGGCGAATATTTGGGCGAGGATTATTATCGTGCCGGCGGCGTGCCGGCGGTCGTCCGCGAACTGATGGGCGCGGGCCTGATCGCCGAGGACGCGCTGACCGTGAACGGCAAGTCGATCGGCGACAATTGCCGCGACGCGGTGATCGAGGATGAAAAGGTCATCCGTCCGTTCGGCCAGCCGCTGAAGGAAGAAGCCGGCTTCATCGTGCTGAAGGGCAATCTGTTCGACGCGGCGGTCATGAAGACCAGCGTGATCGGCCCCGAATTCCGCGAACGCTACCTGTCCAACCCGAACGACCCGGAAGCATTCGAAGGGCCGGCGGTCGTGTTCGACGGGCCGGAGGACTATCACCACCGCATCGACGATCCGTCGCTCGGCATCACCCCCGAAACGCTCATGTTCATGCGCGGTGCCGGCCCGATCGGCTATCCGGGCGCCGCCGAAGTCGTCAACATGCGCCCGCCCGCCTATCTGATCACCGAAGGGGTCAGCGCGCTGCCATGCATCGGCGACGGGCGGCAGTCGGGCACGTCGGGTTCTCCCTCGATCCTCAACGCCTCGCCCGAAGCGGCGGCGGGTGGCGGCCTTGCGCTGCTGCGCACCGGCGACCGGGTCCGCATCGATCTGGGCAAGGGCCGCGCCGACGTGCTGCTGTCGGACGAGGAACTGGCGGAGCGTCGCCGCGATCTCGAAGCGGCGGGGGGCTACCAATATCCCGCCTCGCAGACCCCGTGGCAGGAAATCCAGCGCTCGGTCGTAGGCCAGATGTCGACCGGTGCGATCCTCGAAGGTGCCGAGGCGTATCAGAAGATCGCCCAGACCCGCGGCCTGCCGCGCGACAATCACTGAGGCGGGGCGGGCGGCGCAGGCATAACCGCGCCCGACCCATCTACGGCACCCCGGGCCTGACCCGGGGTCCCGCTTGTTCCTCTACTGCCAGTAAAACGGCGCCCCGGATCACGTCCGGGGGACGATGGGGTCGGGGCTGGCGTTCGCACGATGCGAGGCCGCTACCACGGTCCCCCGCCCGTCACACCGGCCCGCCACTCTCCAATCCGGCGCAGCGTCGCGGGCGTCGTCCCCGGCGGCGGCGCGTTGGGATCGAACCACCCGGCTTCCGCGACTTCCAACGCATCGGCACCGCGCAGCGTGTCGGTCGCGGCCCTCGCGACATAGACGATGACATGATCGTCCTTGCCCTCGCGCCGGCTGTGATAGACGCCGAGCACGCGCTCGACCGTCGCGCTTTTGATCGCCACCTCCTCGGCCAGTTCGCGATGAAGTGCGTCGATCGCGCCTTCGCCCTTCTTCACGCCGCCGCCGGGCAGATACCAGCCGTCGACATAGCTGTGGCGGACCAGCGCGATCCGGTCGCCCGCATCCAGCAGCACCGCCCGCACCCCGATCGTCCGCGGTCGGGTGACGCGCCACACCAGCTGCGCCACTCTCCCCAGCACCCGATGGATCAGCGCCATGCTATCCCCGTATCGGCCCGTTCCGCTCGACGACCGCATCGGCATCGGCCGCGGCCGGTTCGTTCGCCGGGCGGATCATCAGGAAGCTGCCCGACCAGACGCCGGGAATGTCCCAACGCCCGCTGATCTCGCAACCATCCTCGCTCAGCACGCCGGCATAGACGACCATATCGGCGTAACCAACGCTATCGTCGTAGAATTTGCTGAAACTGATCCGTGCGCCGTCGACATGCCCGTCGATCGCGGCGGCGATCAGCGCGCCGGGCGGCTGCGAATACAGGTCGGGTTCGTGAATCGTACCGACGATCGATCCGCCCAGATCGGCGATATCGGCCTCGAACGCGGTCGGCGGGTTGGTGTGCGGATAGTTGAATATCCCGCTCCACTTGCCGCTCAGATCCCGGCTCACAACGCCCGTGCCGCTTCGACCAGCAGGACCGGCACGCCCCGGCGGATCGGAAAGGCGAGCCCGGCGGCGGTCGAGACCAGTTCCTGCGCGGCCGCATCATAGTCGAGCCGCGTCCGGGTGACCGGACAGACGAGGATCGACAGCAGCCACGGATCGATCGTCACCCCTTCGCGCGCGGTTTGTGCGGTCATTGCAGCGTCGCCTCTTCGTCATCGCCATGCCTGCCGAAGAATTGCATGAGCTGTACGATCAGTTCCGCGCGGTCGGAAAGTGCGTCGACTTCGAGCAGCGCCTGTTTGGCGGCGACGTCGAACGGGGCGATCTGCGCGATACCGTTCACCAGGCTTTCGTCGTCGAGCCGCCCGACCGATTCCCAATCGACCGCATAGCCTAGCCGGTCGGCGAAGCGACGCGCCTCCATCTCCAGCGACGCGCGCTCGGCCAGCGCCAGCGTGGTGTCGCCGACGACCGGCAGAAGCTCCGCCTGGACCTGCCGGAACGGAGTGGTCACGTCGAGTTCGCGCAGCACGCGGAACCGCGACACTCCGCGCAGCACAATATCGTAGCAACCATCGGCCTGCGCCTCGACATCGACGATCTGCCCGACACAGCCGATATCGAACAGCGGCGGCTTGTCGGTATCGCTGCCCACCGGGCGCGGCTGGATCATGCCAATGCGCCGGTCGCGCGCCAGGGCGTCGGACACCATCGAGCGATAGCGCGGCTCGAAGATGTGCAGCGGCAAATGCATGTTCGGAAACAGCAGCGCCCCCGCCAGCGGGAAGACGGAGACGCGCGCGCTCATCCGAACAGGATCGCCGACAGCTTGCGACGCTGCTGCAACACCCACGGATCCTCGAGACCGACCGCCTCGAACAGCTTCAATAGCTGCTGACGCGCGGCATCGTCGTTCCATGACCGGTCGGCGGCAACGATCTTCAGCAGGGATTCGGCCGCGCCGTCGCGATCGCCCGCCGCCATCTGCCCACCCGCCAGCCGGAAGCGCGCGTCATGATCGTCGGGGTTCGCCTCGACCTCGGCCTTCAGCCCCGCCAGATCGTCGACCGGCTGCGCATCACGCGCCAGCGCCAGCGCGGCGCGGACCTGTTCGATGCCGGGCAGCTTCGCCGCGTCCTCGGACAGCGTATCCAGCGCCGTCTGTGCCGCGTCATGCTCGCCAAGCGCCATCAGCGCCCGAACGCGACCGGCAGCGACCAGCGCATTGTCAGGCGCGATATCGGCGATCTGGTCGAAGATCGACAGCGCACGCGCCGCGTCGCCCTCGGTCAGTGCCTCCTCGCCCATCGCGATCAGCGGCTCGATATCGGGACCGGCCCCCTCACCCGGCTGCACCGGCAATTGCCGCAGCAACTGGTCGAGCATCTGCTTCAGCTGGCTCTCGGTCCGGGCAGAAGTCAGGTCGGCGACCAGCTGCCCCTGGAACATCGCATAGACGGTCGGAATCGACCGGATCTGGAATTGCGACGCGATGAACTGGTTCTTGTCGGTGTCGATCTTGGCCAGCACGACGCCCTTGTCGGCATAGGCCGCCGTCACCTTTTCGAGGATCGGGGTCAGCGCCTTGCACGGCCCGCACCATTCCGCCCAGAAATCGATGACGACCAGTTGGGTCATCGACGGTTCGACGACATCGCGACGGAACGCCTCCACAGCTTCCTTTTCCGGGGCGGTCAATCCTAGCGTGGCCAAGCGGCGATTCCTTATCCTGAAAGCGTCCTCCCTATGTGGGCACGCAGGATGATTCAGAAAAGAGTGATTTAGGGGGTTGCGCGATCCGAAACCCCCATCTAATAGCCCGCCTCACCCCAGCCGGTCCGCCGGTTCGGAACGCCAGAGCGGGCGTAGCTCAGGGGTAGAGCACAACCTTGCCAAGGTTGGGGTCGAGGGTTCGAATCCCTTCGCCCGCTCCAGTTTTACAAAAAGCGTTAGAAAACCGTCACTTGCACTCTCCAGCGAGCCGGTTTCGCGCGTGTGCTACACAAAAACACCCCACAACGGTGTCGCTGATTCTCCGCTAAGCTACTCAGATTATTCGCAAACGAGGCGGCAGCGGTGCTACACAAATGCACCCCACAATCGTCTCCCCGGCATCGTTTTGCGAGATCGTGTCTACTACGTCAGGCGGCGGGTTCCGGACGCTCTCAAACCAGTT
>NZ_JAKRET010000013.1 GCF_022664395.1 Sphingomonas lacusdianchii
CTGCAGCTGTTCTTGCCCAGATCAATCCCGAGAACCGATATGTCCATGACCCTTGCTCCTTCCGCAAACGGCCTGCTGCCGTGAGGCAACAACGCTCAGTTAAGGGGCGAGCCATCCATAAAGGGGGGCCTTGGCCGCCTGATAGGCCGCACCAAGGGCGGCATGAACACCAAGCTCCATGCCGTAGCCGATGCGAACGGACGCCCCTTGAGCTTCTTTATGACCGCCGGGCAGGTCAGCGACTACACCGGTGCGGCCGCGTTGCTGGACGACCTGCCGAAGGCTCAGTGGCTGCTAGGTGACCGCGGCTACGACGCCGACTGGTTCAGGGATGCGCTCCAGGCCAAGGGCATCCAACCCTGCATCCCAGGGCGGCGGTCCCGCAACGAGCCGGTCAGGTACGACAAGCGCCGCTATCGGCGACGTAGCCGCATCGAGATCATGTTCGGCCGCCTCAAGGACTGGCGCCGCGTCGCAACCCGCTACGACCGCTGCCCGACCGTCTTCTTCTCCGCCATCGCCCTCGCTGCCACCGTCATCTTCTGGCTGTAATCAACGAGTCCTGACCCTAGGCAACGGACTTCGTGAAATCGGTCGGACGCCGGCATCGGCACCCGATCGTTTCACCGATGGCTTCGGTCGGACGAGCGGACCGCTCTCCTCCCGATCCCGTCGCGTTCGCCACAATGATGTCGGGGGAGCGATGCCCGGAGGCTTTTGAACAAAGCTTCGGGGAGTCGACATGGCGGGGACACAGACGCGTACAGGGGCGGTCGAACGGGTGGCGGGTTGCGACGTCGGCATACGCGCGGCGTTGCTGGCGACGGTCGCGGCGGCGCTGATCGCACCGACGCCGGGTCGGGCACGACAGGTAACGCAGGTTGCGGACGCGACCGGGGCGGCACCCTCGCCAGTCACCACCATGACGGACGCGCCGCAGGACGAGGCGGACGAGGAAAAGGTCGACAGCGACATCGTCGTCACCGGCAGCCGCATCGTCCGCGACGGCTATAGTGCCCCTACCCCGGTCACCGTGCTGGGCGCCGCCGATATCCAGGCGCAGAAGCCCGCCAATATCTCCGACTTCGTCAACCAGCTTCCCAGCATCGGACAGGGCAGCACGTCGGGCAACAGTTCGGGATCGCTGTCAAACGGCATTGCCGGCATCAATTCGGTCAATCTGCGCGGGCTGGGCGCGGGGCGGACGCTGGTGCTGCTCAACGGGCAGCGTTCGGTCGCATCCGCCGTCAACGGCGTGGTCGACATCAACACCTTCCCACAGGATCTGGTCGAGCGGGTCGAGGTCGTCACCGGCGGCGCATCGGCACAATATGGGTCCGACGCGGTCGGCGGCGTCGTCAACTTCATCCTCGACGAACGGTTCAAGGGGCTGAAGCTGTCGGCCGATCAGGGCATCTCGACCTATGGCGACGGGCGCAACTATCGGTTGGCGGCGACAGTCGGCGTCTCGGGGTTCGACGACCGCCTGCACGTACTGCTGAGCGGCGAATATTTCCGGCAGGAAGGCGTCGACACGATCGCGCGCGACTGGAACGACAATGGCTATTTCCAGATCAACAACCCCGCCTATACCGCAACCAACGGCCTGCCCCAGCGGCTGGTCGGGTCGGGTTTCGGGCCGGCGGGCTATACCAAGGGCGGGTTGGTCACCGCCGGGCCGCTGCGCGGCACCTATTTCCTGGGGGACGGACAGACCGGACAACTGACCTTCGGCACGACCAACACCACCTCTTCGCCATGGATGATCGGCGGCGACTGGCGGACGACGCTGGAAGGCCATGTCGGTACCAATTCGCTGATCCCGCACGAGGAGCGGATCAGCTTCTTCGACCGCATCGCCTTCGACGTCAGCGACGCGCTGCAGGTCTATGGGCAGGCGTCGTACAACCGCTATCGCGGGCAGAGCTTCTATCAACAGACGCCGAGCACCAACGTCACCATCCGTAGCGACAATGCCTATCTGCTGAGCCAGTATCCGGCAGTCGCGGCAGCGATGCGGGCCAACGGGCTTGCCTCGATCGCGATCGGCACGTCGAATTTCGGCTTTCCGGTGCCGGGCAGCGACAATACGCGCGAAGTCTATCGCTACGTGCTCGGCGCCAAGGGCAAGTTCCAGCTATTCGGGCAACGCTGGACGTGGGACAGCTATTACCAGCATGGCGCGACCAAGTCGCACGAGGAGCTGACCAATACCTGGAACAACGCCCGCATGGCGCTGGCGCAGGATGCGGTGCTGTCGGGTGGGCAGATCGTCTGCCGGTCGACGCTGACCAATCCGACCAATGGCTGCGTTCCGATCGACCGGCTGGGCACCGGCGGCGTGTCGGCGGCGGCGCTCAATTACATCTATGGCACCGCCCAGCCGCAGCGCGACCAGACGATCCAGCAGGACGTCGCCGCCGCCAGCGTCAACGGCGCGCTGTTCAAACTGCCCGGCGGGGTCGCGGCGATCGCGTTCGGTGGCGAATGGCGCAAGGAACAGATTGACGGCACCGTCGACCCGCAATTCTCCTCGGGCTGGCTCTACGGCAATTATCTGGTCAATCGCGGCGAATATTCGGTGAAGGAAGGGTTCGTCGAAGTCGACCTGCCGGTGCTGCCCGGACTGAACCTGAACGGTGCCGGGCGCTATACCGATTATTCGACCTCGGGCACGGTCCAGACATGGAAGGTCGGCGCGACGTGGCAGCCGATCCCCGACATCAAGTTCCGGGGAACCTATAGCCGCGACATCCGCGCCCCCAACCTGCAGGAACTGTTCGCGGCAGGCACGGCGCGCACGAACACGGTCATCCTGCCATCCAACGCGCCGCTGACCGGATCGCAACAATTCCTCGAAACGACGATCGGCAATACCAGCCTCGACCCCGAACGGGCCAAGACATGGACGCTGGGCGCGGTGTTCAGCCCCGGATTCGTCCCCGGCTTCACCACTTCGTTCGACTATTTCGACATCACCATCGACGATGCGATCGGGTCGATCACGTCGCAGAACACGGTCGATTTCTGCTATACCGGATCGAACCAGTATTGCAGCAACATCGTCTATACCGGCGGCGCGTTGCAGCGGATCATCATCCAGCCGTTCAACTTCGCCAGCCAGCATGAGCGCGGCTTCGATATCGAGGCGAGCTATCGCACCGACTTGTCGGCGATCAGCGGATCGCTGCCCGGCCGGATCAGCATCCATGGCGCGGCGACGCATTACATTTCGAACGTGATCGACAACGGGATCTTCCCGATCGACTATGCCGGGGTGAATGGCGGCAGCCTGTCGGGCGGCTTCTCGGTGCCCAAATGGCGCTACCGGGTCAGCGCCTTCTACGAACTCGATCCGGTCAGCCTGAATCTGGTCGCGCGCGGGTTCGGCAACGGCGTCTATGGCAACGACTATGTCGAATGCACCAGCGGCTGCCCGGCATCGACCACGCAATATCGCACGATCAACGAGAACCATATTCCCGGCATGATGTACCTCGACGCATCGCTGGGTGTGAAGCTGAATGCCGGCGGGCATCAGGGCAGCCTGAACTTCATCGTCAACAATCTGACGAACCGCGATCCGGTGCTGGTCGGCAACGGTCCCGACGGCAACAACGTGCCCGCCTACGCCCAGACCGCGCGGTCGATGTACGACGTGATCGGTCGCACCTTCCGCGTCGCCTTCACCATCAAATTTTGACCTTTCCAAGGGGAGTGACAAGATGACCTATCTGCACAAGGGCGCCGCCGCGCTGCTGATCGCCGCGATGGCCGGCACCGCCCTCACCCCGGCCGCGGCACAGGCGCCCAAGCCGCTGAAGGTCGAGGCCGCCGCCGCCGTCGACGCGCAGGCGAAGGACATTCAGGTGATGGTCGACACCGTGTTCAGCTTTGCCGAACCGGGTTTTCAGGAGGTGCGGACCTCCGCCTATCTGGCCGATGTCCTCGAAAAGAACGGGTTCAAGGTCGAACGCGGTGTCGCGGGCATGCCGACCGCCTTCGTCGCGACCTGGGGTTCGGGCGGGCCGCTGATCGCGCTTGGCAGCGATATCGACGGGCTGCTCGGCCTGTCGCAGATGCCGGGCGTGGCGCAGCAGAAGCCGCTGGTGCCCGGCGCGCCGGGCCATGGCGAGGGGCATAATTCGGGCATGCCGATGATGATCGCCGCCGCGATCGCCGCCAAGCAGGTGATGGAGAAGAACAAGATCCCCGGCCGGCTGATGCTGTGGCCCGGCGTCGCCGAGGAATTGCTGGCGACCAAGGCCTATTATGTCCGCGCCGGCGTGTTCAAGGATGTCGATGCCTCGATCTTCTCGCACGTCAGCAGCGATTTCGGTACCGCGTACGGCGAACTCGGCATGAACGGCATGGTGTCGGTCGAATATACCTTCCACGGCAAGACCGCCCATGCCGGCGGCATGCCGTGGGAGGGCCGCTCGGCGCTCGACGGCGTCGAACTGATGGATACCGCGTGGAATTTCCGGCGCGAGCATCTGCCCGTCACGCAGCGGTCGCATTACGTCATCACCAATGGCGGCGGGCAGCCCAATATCGTGCCCGACACCGCGTCGGTGTGGTATTATTTCCGCGACCGCACCTTTGCCGGGGTCAAGACGCTGTTCGATACCGGCAACGAGATCGCCGAGGGTGCCGCGCGCGCCAGCGGCACGACGGTGACGCGCCAGATCCTCGGCTATGCCGCGCCCAATTTCGGCAACAAGCCGCTCGCCGAAGCGGCCTATGCCAACATCACCGCGGTCGGCATGCCGAAATGGACGCCCGCCGATCAGGCCTTTGCCAAGACGGTACAGGAAACCAACGGCCGCAAGGTCGAAGCACTGCGCAGCGTGCCCGCTCCTCTCAGCACCCCGGAGAACCGCACCGCGGTATTCGGCGGCGGGTCGGACGATATCGGCGACATCATGTGGACGGTGCCGACGATCACCATCCGTTTCCCGTCGAACATCCCGAACATGATCGGCCACCACATCACCTCGGCAATGGCGATGGCGACGCCGATCGCGCACAAGGGCGTCGAGGCGGGCGCCAAGGCGGTGGCGATGACCGTGCTCGACCTGATGACCACGCCAAAGCTGGTCAGCGCGGCCAAGACCTATTTCCGCGACGTCCAGCTCAAGACCGACAGCTATGCGCCGTTGATCGGCCCGGACGACAAGCCGGCGATCTGGCTGAACGAAAAGCTGATGCGCGAGATGCGGCCCGAGATGGAGAAATATTACTACGACGCGAGCAAATATCCGACGTATCTCGATCAGATCGGCGTTCGTTATCCGGGTTCCGGTTCCGCGAAATGATTAAGACGGGCCGCCCTCCTTTCGGGAGGGCGGCCGCATTCGTCCTGTTCGAATATGGCGCCGGACTCTGGACCCCGGCGTGCGGAACGTCCATCTTCCGGCCAGGCTGTCGGATACAGCGCGGCAGCGCCAAACCGGCATCCGATTTCCCGCAACGCCGTAGAGTGATGCATGTCCCAGTTGAATTGCGAGTTGCTGGACCTGCGCGCGCTCCTTGCCGTGGCGGAGGGCAAGAGTTTCCTGCGCGCGGCGGAACAGCTCAACCTGTCGCAACCGGCGCTCAGCCGGCGGGTGCAGAAGCTGGAGGCGATGGTCGGCACGCCGCTCCTCGAACGGACGACCCGCAGCGTCCGGCTGACCCCCGCAGGGCAGGAGATCGTACCGCTGCTGCGGCGGTTGCTTGAGGAGGTCGACCATTCGCTGCTGGGCATGATGGCACTGGGCGAGCGGCGCGCCGGGCGGCTGACCGTCGCCAGCATCCCCAGCGCGACGGTGCGGTTCCTGCCCGACGTGCTGGAACAGTTCGGGCAGGAATATCGCAACGTCCGCGTCCGCGTGCTCGACCTGTCGGCGACCGAATGTGCCGAGGCGGTGCGGACCGGCGAGGCGGAGTTCGCCATCACCCTGCCGGTACTGTCGGATGCCGACCTGTCGTTCGAGCCGCTGACCGACGATCCCTATGGACTGGTCTGCCGACGCGACGATCCGCTGGCGGACATGCCCGCACCGGGCTGGGCCGACCTTGCGGGCATGCGGCGGGTGACGGTGCATATGGGGAGCGGCAACCGGACCGCGCTCGACGCCGGGCTGGCGCGGGCGGGGATCGAGTTGCGCTGGTTCTACGAAGTGACGCGGCTGACCTCGGCGCTGGCGCTGGTACAGGCGGGGCTTGGGCCATCGGTGCTGCCGCGCCTCGCCTGTGAGGGGCCGGAGGCGCGCGATCTGGTGTGGCGGCCGCTGGCCGGCGCGGAGGTCGTGCGGACGATCGGCGTGCTGCGCCGCGCGTCGGCGACGCTGTCGCCGACCGCGACCCGGCTGATGGCGCTACTCGCCGCGGCGTGGGGGCGGTAGGGCGGGGCGGACCCCGCTCCACCGGGTGACCAGCAGCGACGCGGCGACATTGGCGGTGCCGCTGGTCAGCGCACGGATTTCGGACAGGAAGCGGTCGATCGCGATCAGCAGCGCCGCCGCGCCCACGGGGACGTCGGGCAGCAGCGACAGGGTGAGCAGCAGCGCCGAAAAGCCACTGCCCGTGACCCCCGCCGCCGCTTTCGACGTGACCAGCATCACCGCGAGATAGGCGAGGATGCGCTGGGGCGAGAGGGTCACGTCGACCGCTTCGGCGAGGAACAGCGTCGCGACGATCAGATAGACGGCGGTGCCGGCGAGGTTCAGTGAATAGCCGAGCGGCACGGTCAGCCCGACGATGCCGCGCGGACAGCCCATCGCCTCCAGCTTTTCGATCAGGCGCGGCAGCACGACCTCGGTCGAGGAGGTGCCGAGGACGATCAGGATTTCGTCGCGGAACAGGCGCCACAGCCCACCGGGGCCGATGCCGGTCGCCAGCCGTACCGCCAGCAGCAGCCCCGCGACCAGCAGACCGCAGGCCAGCGCCAGCGTCGCGACCAGCATGCCAAGCGACCCGATGAAGCCGACGCCGTAGGTGCCGACGGTGAAGGCAATTGCACCGAACGCCCCGACCGGGGCGGCGCGGATCAGGAAGCCGAAGATCGCGAACTGCAACCGCGTCAGCGCCTCGATCCCGCGGACGATCGGCGCACCCGCTTCGCCGATGCGCAACAGGCCGAAGCCGACCAGCGCGGCGACGAACAGGACCGGCAGGACGTCGCCGGCGGTGAAGGCGGAGAACAGCGTGTCGGGGACGATATGGAGCAGGAAATCGCCCGGCCCGGCGATTGCGCGCGCGCGGACCTGTTGCGCTACGAGGTCGAGCATCGCCGTGTCGGGGGCGAGCACCAGCCCCTCGCCCGGATGGAGGACCAGCGCGGCGCCCAGCCCCAGCCCGAGCGCGGCAAGGGTAATTGCGAGGAAGATCAGGATGCTGCGCAACACGGTCGCGCCGGTATCGCGCGTCGCGCCGTGGCGCACGATCCCTTCGACGATCGTGCAGAACAGGACCGGCGGCACCATCATCCGCATCGCCTTTACAAAGGCGATGCCGAGCGGACCCAGCGCGCGGCCGAGATCGGGCAGCCAGACGCCGATCAGCGTGCCGGCCGCGATCCCGAGCAGCATCTGGACCCAAAGGTGACGAAGGTTACGCGTAGCGACCGTCCTTTCGCGGCTATTTATGCGTGCGACGCATAAAGCGGCTCGATCATTGCATTTGATCGAAAGGCCGCCGGTGCTGCTTAGTGTCGCATACGGCACGCCGGCTCAAGCCTTTGCCGCCACGGGAATCCGCCGGAGAGCGGGACGAACGAGAGGTGTTCATGCACGATCCACTATCCAGGCCGATGGCCGTCCTGTCGCGGCGCACCACGCTGTTCCTGGGACTTGCCGCGCTGATCGGCTTCCAGACCGGCGATGCCACCGCGCAGCGCCGCCCCCGCGAACTCCATGTCTTCACCTCGGGCGGGTTCACCGCCGCGTTCGAGGCGCTGGCCAAGCAATATGAACGCGATACCGGCGTCCATATCGTCACCGAACACGGGCCGTCGATGGGCGACACGCCACAGGCGATCCCCAACCGCCTGGCGCGCCACGAAGCCGCCGATGTCGTCATCCTCGCGCGCAGCGGGCTCGACAGGCTGGCCGAACAGAAGGTCGTGACGCCCGGCACCACCGTCGATCTGGGATTGTCCAAGATCGCCGTCGCGGTGAAGGCGGGCGCGCCCACCCCGAACATCACCACCCCCGACGCGCTGCGATCGACGCTGCTGACCGCCAAGTCGGTGGCATGGTCGGACAGCGCATCGGGCGTGTATATCCAGTCGGCGATGCTCGACCGGTTGGGCATCGCCGATCAGGTCCGACCCAAGGGACGGATGATCCCCGCCACCCCGGTCGGCAAGATCGTCGCCGACGGTCAGGCCGAGATCGGGTTCCAGCAGCTGAGCGAACTCAAGCCCGTCAAGGGCATCCGCATCATCGGCCTGCTGCCCGACACGTTGCAGAAGGTCACGCCCTTCTCGGCCGGTGTCGTCGCCTATTCCCCGCATCAGGCCGAAGCACGCGCGCTGATCGCCTATCTCGCCTCCCCCAAAGCCCACCGGCAGATCCGCGACAGCGGCCTCGAACCGGTCGTCGCAAAGGTGACACCATGACCCAAGCCATCCCCTTCCCCGCCGACACGGCGGGTTCGACGCCGCCGATTTCGGCCGCCGCCAAGAAGTCGGCGTTCAAGTCGATCTTCATCGTCGCCAGCGGCAACTTCCTCGAAATGTTCGACTTCATGGTGTTCGGCTATTACGCCACCTACATCGCGAAGGCGTTTTTCCCGACCGGCAGCGAGTTCGCATCACTGATGCTGACGCTGATGACCTTCGGCGCCGGATTCCTGATGCGGCCGGTCGGTGCGCTGGTGCTGGGTGCCTATATCGACCGGCACGGGCGGCGGCAGGGCTTGCTGCTGACGCTGGGGCTGATGGCGCTCGGCACGCTCGCCATCGCGGTGACGCCCACTTATGAACAGATCGGCCTCGCCGCGCCGATCATCATCCTGATCGGACGGCTGGTGCAGGGCCTGTCGGCGGGTGTCGAGGTCGGCGGCGTGTCGGTCTATCTGAACGAGATCGCGCCGCCCAACCGCAAGGGCTTCTTCACCTCGTGGCAGTCGGCCAGCCAGCAGGCGGCGGTGGTGTTCGCCGCGCTGATCGGCCTACTGGTGTCGACCAACCTGTCGCCCGACACGATGCAGGCATGGGGCTGGCGCATCCCGTTCATCATCGGCTGCGTGATGATCCCGTTCCTGTTTGTCATCCGTCGCCACATGGAAGAGACCGAGGCGTTCCTGAACCGCAAGGAGCATCCGCAGCTCGGCCAGATCCTGCGGACCATCGGCGGCAACTGGGGCGTAGTGGTGCAGGGCACGCTGATGGCGGTGATGACCACCGTCTTCTTCTACATGATCACCGCCTATACCCCGACCTTCGGCAGCAAGGTGCTGTCGCTCAGCCCGGGCGAGAGCCTGTTCGTCACCGCCTGTGTCGGCATCACCAACTTCGTGCTGCTGCCGGTGATGGGGGCGCTGTCGGACCGGGTCGGGCGTCGTCCGCTGCTGATCACCGCGACGGTGCTGGGCGCGGTGCTCGCCTATCCGCTGATGAGCTGGCTGGTCGCCTCGCCCAGCTTCGGGCGGCTGCTCGCGGTCGAACTGCTGCTCGCGGCGATCTATGCGACCTATAATGGTGCCTTCATCGTCTATCTGACCGAAGTCATCCCGGCGCATGTCCGCACCGTCGGCTTCAGCCTCGCCTACAGCCTTGCCACCGCGATCTTCGGCGGGTTCACCCCGGCGATCAGCACCGCGCTGATCGGGGCGACCGGCGACAAGGCGATCCCCGGCGCATGGTGCGCCGCCGCCGCGATCCTGTCGCTCCTCGCGCTCTTGATCGGCAGTGCGCGGGCGCGGCGCAAGGCGGGGTGATTGGACGGACATATCCCGGCGGATGCCGGGATATGTCGGCGAGACGGACAGCGCCGGCATCGTCATTCCCGCAAGGGCGGGGCCGCTGCGAACGTCGCGTTTTTGAATGCAAGTTGGTCGTACCCCGGCGGAGGCCGGGGTCCAGTTGGCACGTCTTTTCAGAAATTTACGAACGTCCCCCAACTGGGCCCCGGCCTTCGCCGGGGTACGGGAACCTCGTTCCGCAGCGATACTGCGTCTGCCGGAACGACGATCCGAGACGAGGATGCACAACCTCCATCCGCCCCATTCGGAGAAATCCCATGTTTCGTGCCAGCCTGTTGGCCACGAGCCTGTTGATCGCCGCGCCGGCAGCGGCGCAGGACGCCGATGTCGCGACGCTGGCCCGGCTGGTCCGCGAACAGGCCGCCCGGATCGAACGCCTCGAAGCGCGGCTGGCCGCGGTTGAAGGCACCGCTGCCGCCGCGACCGATGCGCCGCCGCCGCAGGTGGCGCAGACCACGCCACCGGTCCGCACCCCCGCCCCGCTCGGTCAGTCGCTGCCGTCCGACGCGCATCCGCCGTCGCTGGAGGCGCGGATGGCGCGGGTCGAGCGGGCACAGCGCGAAAATGCCCATGTCGACTGGTCGAAGGGCACACCCGAATTCGTCAGCGCCGATGGCGCGCTGAGCTTCCGTCCGCGCGGTCGCATCCTGATCGATGCCGGCACCACGACCGGCAGCGACGTCGCCAACCGCAACGTGACCGCCACGCAGGCGCGATCGCTCCGCCTCGGCATCGAGGGGACGTTCGGCAAGCATCTGTCCTATCTGCTCGAAGGCGATTTCGCCGATAACGAGGTGGCGATCAAATCGGCCTATCTCGCCTGGACCACCGGGTTCCTGGGGGAGCAGGCGGAGTTCGCGCTGGGCAACCGGCTGAACGATCGCGGGCTGGACGGGTCGAGCGGCACGATCGCGGTCCCGTTCCTCGAACGCAATGTCGTGGCGCAGGGGATCATCCCGGCGCGGGGCTTTTTCGGACTCGGCGCGGCGGCCCGCGTCTATGGCAAGGGGTGGCATGTCGGCGTGCAGCTGTCGGGGGACGATATCGCCAACCCCGGCACGGCGGGCGACGGGATGACCATCGCGGCGCGCGCGCACTGGAACCCGGTTCGCACCGACGACTGGCTGGTGCATCTGGGCCTGTGGGGCTTTCACGAACGGCTGGCGAGCGATGTCAGCCGTCCGACGCGCAGCATCGCCGTCGGCGGCTTCTACAACGACAATCTGCGGATCGCGCCGGGCAGCTTCCCCGGTCCGGTGTCGGGCGACGGCTATGGCGTCGAACTCGGCACCTTCCACCACTCGCTCTGGGCCTATGCCGAGGCGGGCAGCCGGCAATTGGCGAATCGCGCGGGCGACACCACCCATCAGAACGCATGGGCGGTGCAGGGCGGCTGGTTCCTGACCGGCGAGACGCCGCCCTATCTGACGCGGGGCGGGGTGTGGAGCCGGCCGAAGGTGCTGCGTCCCTTCACCACCGGCGGCAGCGGTGCGGTCGAACTGGCCGCGCGATACGAGGAGCTGGACTATAGCGACAATCCGACCGCCGGGCGCGGGACGGCATTGACGCTGGGCGTCAACTGGTACCTCAACAATTTCGTCCGGCTGCAGCTGAACGCGATCGACTGGCTGCTGGCCAACCCGGTCGCGGGCGCGATAGCGCGCGACCATGGCCGCAGCCTGATCGGACGGGCGCAAATCGCGTTCTGATGCGTTAATGGTTGCAGTGCAGCAACGAGTGGGACGGCATGGGGTCGCGACGCGGTAGATTGGCGACGACGATGGCGGATGCGGGCGACGGCGTCCCGCCGGGCAGCGGCATGCCGGACGTCACCGATGCCCGGCCGGCAGCGGCGCGCGGCTATCGCGTGATCGCGCTGGTCGTCGCATCGGCGCTGTTCATGCAGCAACTCGATGGCACGGTGCTGACCATCGCGCTGCCGACGATGGCGCGCGACCTGGGCGTGCCCGCCACCAATCTCAGCCTTGCGCTGACCAGCTATCTGCTGTCGCTGGCGCTGTTCATTCCGGCGAGCGGGACGCTGGCCGACCGGTTCGGGTCGCGGACGATCTTTTGCGGTGCGATCGGCGTGTTCCTGCTCGGGTCGATCCTGTGCGCACAGGCGGGGTCGCTGTGGATGCTGGTCGCGGCGCGCTTCCTGCAGGGCATCGGCGGGGCGATGATGGTGCCGGTCGGGCGGCTGGTCCTGCTGCGCAGCGTGCGACGCGAGGACATGGTGCAGGCGCTGTCATGGCTGGTCATGCCCGCATTGGTCGGGCCGATCCTCGGGCCGCCGCTGGGCGGGTTGATCGTGACGTGGCTCGACTGGCGCTGGATCTTCTATCTCAACATTCCGATCGGCATCGCCGGCATCCTCGGCGCGCTGACCCTGATCCCCGACATTCGCGGCGACGGGCCGCAGCGGTTCGACACAAGCGGGTTCGTCCTGTCGGGGATCGCGCTGGGCTGCCTGTTGTTCGGGTTCGAACTGTCGAGCCGGGCGGGGACCGGCTGGATCGCGCTGGCGCTGGTCGGCACCGGGCTGGCCGCCGGATACGCCTATATCCGCCATGCGCGGCGCGCCACCGACCCGATCCTCGACCTGCGGTTGATGCAGGTGCCGACCTTTCGCCTGTCGGTGATCGGCGGGTCGCTGACGCGGATCACCCAGGGGGCGCAGCCGTTCCTGCTGCCGCTGATGTTCCAGATCGGGTTCGGCCTGTCGGCGGCGACGACCGGCACGATCACCATGGCGACCGCGATCGGCGCGCTGGCGATGAAGGCGCTGGCGCCGCGCGTGCTGCGCCGGTTCGGCTTTCGCCGCAGCCTGATCGTATCGGGGCTGGTGAGCAGCCTCGGCTATGCCACCTGCGCGTTGTTCCGGCCCGACTGGCCGGTCGCGGCGATTATCGGCGTGCTCGCTTTGTCCGGCTTCTTCACCTCGTTCCAGTTCACCGGCTACAACGCCATCGCCTATGCCGAGGTCGCGGACGGGCGGATGAGCGCGGCGGCCAGCTTCTATGCGACGTTCCAGCAGTTGATGCTGTCGCTCGGCATCTGCGTCGCGGCGACGGTGCTGGAAGTCGGCACGCTGGCCGGCGGCGGGGGCGCGCCGACCCTGACGGTCTTCTCGACGGCGTTCGCGGTCGTATCCGCGATCTCGGCCGCGGCGTTCTTCTGGAACCGGCAATTCGCGACCGACGCCGGCGACACGATGAGCGGCCATCGCCCGTAAGGGCCGATGCCTATCCGGCGACGCCCAGCTGCGACAGCATGAACGCTTGCCATTCGGCCTTCTGGCGAAGGCGTTCGAACCGGCCGGACTTGCCGCCATGCCCCGCTTCCATGTCGATGCGGAACAGCAGCGGGTTGGCGTCGGTCTTGCGCTCGCGCAGCCTCGCCACCCATTTGGCGGGTTCGTAATATTGCACCTGGCTGTCCCACAGCCCGGTGCCGACATAGAGCGCCGGATACGCCTGTGCCGCGACATTGTCGTAGGGCGAGTAGCTCAGCATATAGTCGTAATAGGGCTTGTCTGCCGGGTTGCCCCATTCGTCATATTCGAAGGTCGTCAGCGGGATCGACGCGTCGAGCATCGTCGTGACGACGTCGACAAAGGGGACCTGCGCGACCATCACCTTGTAATCCTGCGGCGCCATGTTGGCGACCGCGCCCATCAGCAGGCCGCCGGCGCTGCCCCCCATCGCGGCGACGCGCCCCGGGGCGGCATATTTCTGCGCGACCAGATAGCGGGTGACATCGATGAAATCGGTGAAGCTGTTCTTCTTCTTGAGCAGATGGCCGTCGTCATACCAGCGGCGACCCATTTCCTGACCGCCGCGGATATGGGCGATGGCATAGATCACGCCGCGATCGAGCAGCCCGATCTGGCCCGGATCGACCGACGGATCGGTCGAATAGCCGTAGCTGCCATAGGCATATTGGAACAGCGGCGCGGTGCCGTCGCGCTTCAGGCCCTTGCGATAGACGAGCGAGACGGGAATGCGCGTCCCGTCGCGGGCCGGCGCCCATAGCCGTTCGGTGACGTAGTTCGACGGATCATAGCCCGGTACCGGCGTCACCTTCAGCGTCCGGCGCTCGCCGGTCCGCGCGTTGATCTCGAAGGTCGTCGTCGGCGTCACCAGCGAACTGTAGGTGTAGCGGACCCAGGGCGTATCCGGCTCCTCGTTCGTCGACAGGCCCATGCGATAGGCGGGTTCGCCCGCCTGTACGGGCACCGAGCGGCCGCTATCGGTCAGCAGGCGGATCATGCGGTTGCCGCCCGCGCGCTGGTCGATCGCGACGAAGCCGGAGAACGGCTTGAAATCCTCGATGAACACCGTGTCGCTGGCCGGCACCAGATCGCGCCACGCAGCGACGCCGCTTGCCGCATCCCGGTCGGCAAGCGTCACCAGCTTGTAGTTCAGCGCATCGCGGTTGGTCCGGATGATCCAGCGCTCGCCCAGATGGTCCGCAGCGTAGCGGAACTCGCGCCGGCGGGGCGCGATCACGGTGAATGCGTCCGGCCGGGTCGCGGGCGCGCAACGCTGTTCGTCGCTGACCGTGCTCTGGACGGCGATGCAGACATAGCGATCGTCGGTGGTCCGGCCGATCGTCATCTGGAAGGTGTCGTCCTTCTCCTCGTACAGCATGCGGTCGGCGCTGACCGGGGTGCCGAGGGCATGCGCCATCACCCGGTAGCCGCGAAGCGTCACCGGGTCCTTCGCGATATACAGGATCGTGCGGTTGTCGCCGGCCCAGACGATATTGGGTTCGATGTTCGAAACGGTATCGGCAAGGACCCGGCCGGTCGCGATATCCTTTACCTTCAGCACATATTGCCGCCGCCCGACCGTATCTTCGGCCCAGGCGACCATCCGGTTGTCGGGACTGACCGACCAGTTCGACAGCGCGAAGAAATTATGCCCCTTCGCCATGGCGGGCTGATCGAACAGCACCGCCGGGGCGGCGGTCGCGCTGCCCCGGCGCCGTTCGATCACCGGATAGTCGGCACCGGTCGCGAAACGCGACGCATACCAATAGCCGTTCTTCAGGAACGGGACGCTGCTGTCGTCCTGTTTGATATGCGCGACGGCCTCTTCGTAGAGTTTCGTCTGGAGCGGCTTGAGCGCGGCCAGTTGCGCGTCGGCATAGGCGTTCTCGGCCGCCAGATAGGCCAGCATGTCCGGCCGCTTGCGGCTGTCGTCGCGCAGCCAGTAATATTCATCCTCCCGCGTACCGTTCGGCGAGGTCACCTGATACGGTTTCTTCGCGGCGACCGGCCCGCGCGGCCCCGCCCCTTGCGCGAACACCGGAACCGCCAGCGACACCAGCATCGTCGCCGTCACCCACCGCATTCTCATGGCCCTGCCCCCGAAGCATCGTCGCGCGAGAGGATGACCGGGCCGGGCGAGCAACGCAAGGGCGCCCGATCCGGTGGCCGGGCACCGGATCGGGCGGGCATCGGCTATTTCGCGACCGTTGCCGCCCCGTCGGTCGCGATGCGCGATCCGTCGGCGTTGAGGCCGAGGTCGCGCAGCAGCGGGCCGACCTGCGGATCGGCGCCGTTGAAGTTGCGGAACATGGTCGCGTAATCCTCGGTATGGCCCTTGGACAGGATCAGGTCGCGGAAGCGCTGGCCATTGGCGCGGGTCAGGCCGCCATGCCGTCCGAACCAGTCGAACGCGTTCGCGCTGAGCATCTTGGTCCAGCTATAGGCGTAATAGCCCGCCGCATAGCCATTGCCCCAAATGTGCAGGAAATAGGTCGAGCGATAGCGCGGGGGCACGTCGGCAATGTCCAGCCCGGTCGCGGCCAGCGCCTTCGCCTCGAACGCATCGGCATTCTGCACCCCGTCCGCGGCGGTCAGCGAATGCCAGCTCATGTCCATTTCGGCAGCGGCCAGCGCCTCGCCGAACGAATAGCCCGAATTGAACGTGCCGGCGCGCTTGATCTTGTCGATCAGGGTCTGCGGAATGACCTGTCCGGTGCGGTAATGCACCGCGTAATGCGGCAGGATCTTGGGATCGAGCGCCCAATGTTCGTTGAACTGCGACGGAAACTCGACGAAGTCGCGCGCGGTGTTGGTGCCCGAAATGCTCGGATAGGTCTGGTTGGCGAACAGGCCGTGCAGCGCATGGCCGAATTCGTGGAACATGGTCGTCACGTCGTCGAAGCTGATCAGCGCGGGCTGTCCGGCGGCGGGTTTGGTGAAGTTGGCGACGTTGTAGATGACCGGCTTCGTGCCGAGCAGCTTCGACTGGTTGACGAAGTTCGACATCCACGCGCCGCCATTCTTGTTGTCGCGTTTCCACAGGTCGAAATACATCAGCCCGACGGGCGTGCCGTTCGCCTCCAGCACCTCATAGACGCTGATATCGGGATGATAGACCGGAATGTCGGTCCGCAGCTTGAACGTCACGCCGTAAAGCTGGTTGGCGGCATAGAACACGCCGTCGGTCAGCACCTTGTCGATTTCGAAATAGGGCTTCAGTTCGTCCTGGTTGAGGTCGTAGCGCGCCTTGCGGACCTGTTCGGAATAATAGTCCCAGTCCCATGGCTTGAGCTGGAAATCGCCGCCGGTCGCGGCGATCTGTGCCTGCAACTCGGCCGCCTCGCGCCGCTGTTCGGCGGCGACCGGCGTGCCAAGGCGCTGCATGAAGCCCAAAGCGGTCTGGGGGTTCTGCGCCATCTGGTCCTGCAGCACGTAATCGGCCCAGGTCTTGAAACCGAGCAGCTTCGCCTTTTGCGCACGCAGCGCCGCGATCTGCACGATCGTCGCGCGGGTGTCGTTGGCATCGCCCTTCGCCGCGCGGGTCCAGCTGGCGTTGAACAGCGCCTCGCGCGTCGCCCGGTTCTTCAGCGTCGCCAGTTCGGGTTGCTGCGTCGTATTCTGCAACGTCAGCACATATTTGCCGGCCAGCCCGCGCGCCTTCGCCGCATCGGCCGCCGCGGCGATCTCACCCTCCGACAGTCCGTCGAGCTTCGCGCGGTCGTCGACCACCAGCGCGCCGGCCTTCGCCGCGGCGAGCAGCTTCTGCTGGAACGCGGTCTCCAGCGTCGAGAGTTGCGCGTTATAGCCGCTCAGCGTCTTCTTGTCGGCAGGCGACAGCAGCGCGCCGGCGCGGACCATGCCTTGATAGGTGAGCGTCAGCACCTGCAATTGTTCGGCGTTCAAGCCCAGCGACTGGCGCCGATCGTACAGCGTCCGCACCCGCGCGAACAGGGCGGGGTCGAGGTTGATCGCGTCCTGATGCGCGGCGAATTCGGGGGCGAGTTCGGCCTGCGTTCGTTGCAGCGTGTCGTCGGTATTGGCACCGACCACTCCGTAAAAGGCGAGGCTGGCACGTTCGAGCAGCCGGCCCGACCGTTCCATCGCCGCGATCGTGTTGTCGAAGGTCGGCGCGCTGCGGGCGCGGGTGATCGCGGCGATCTCCGCGCGTTGTTCGGCCATGCCCGCACGGATTGCCGGGCCGTAATCGCCGCTCTTGATCCGGTCGAACGGCGGCGCCTGGAACGGCAGCGTGCTCGTGCGCGCGAAGGGGTTGGTCGCGGGCAGCGGCGCGGCGATGGCGGTGGTCGACAGCATCAGGATCGTGGCGGCGGCGGTAACGGGAAACAGGCGCATGACGGCTCCGTCGGTACAGGGATGGCGACGGTGTCGCACCGCCGGCGCCGTCCCGCAATGCCCGCCGACATGCGAAGCCGGCCGCATCGCGTGGCGGTGCGTGCTTGTCATCGGGTTCACAACCGCTAAGCCATCGGCAACGTGGCGAAAACGCCGGTCGATAGGTAGGAGAGCACCATGCGCACGGCATTCGGCATCGGTTTGGCGCTGGCGATGATGGTCTCCCCGGTCATGGCCGGACCTGCACAGGAACAGAGCAACGTCCTGAGCGCGCAGGAACGGGCGCAGGGGTGGCGGCTGTTGTTCAACGGGCGCGACCTGTCGGGATGGCGCGCGTTCGATGGTACGGCGCCGGCCGTTTCCTGGGTGGTGCGCGATGGCGCGTTGATGCTCGACAAGCGCGATGGCGAGATGCGCGGCGACGATCTGGTCACCGCCGATCGCTATGGCGCGTTCGAGCTGACGCTCGACTGGAAAGTGGCGCGCGGCGGCAATAGCGGCGTGCTCTACCTTGCCCGCAACGTGGCCGGCGCGCCGCTGCTGTACCAGAGCGGGCTGGAGATGCAGGTGCTCGACAATGCCGGCCATTCGGACGGCAGGATCCCGACGCATCGCGCCGGGGCGCTGTACGACATGACCGTGCCGCCGGCCGGGGCGGCGCGGCCGGCGGGCAGCTGGAACCATGCCCGGCTGCTGGTCGAGCGCGGGCGCATCCGCCAGTGGCTGAACGGGACGCCGACCGCCGACGTCTCCTATGGCGACGCGGCGTGGCGCAAGCGGGTGGCGGGATCGAAGTTCGCGACGATGCCGGTATTCGGCACCTTCCCAAGCGGGGTCATCGGCCTGCAGGACCATGGCGAGCCGGTGGCGTTCCGCAACATCAAGCTGCGCCCGATCGCCGCATCGGCCATCGACGCGCGCCGGTAACGGTCAGGCGTCGGCCCAGCGCCGCAACAGATTGTGATACAGCCCGGTCAGCTGCACGACGACGGCATCCCCCTGCCCGCGCTCGGCAGCCAGCGTCTGCACCGACTGGTCGAGGTCGAACAGCATCCGCCGCGCGCCATCGTCGCGGACCATCGACTGCAACCAGAAGAAGGCGGCGGTACGCACCCCGCGCGTGACCGGCGTCACCCGGTGCAGGCTGGACGCGGGATAGAGGATCATATGCCCGGCGGGCAGCTTGACCGTCTGCGGCCCGAAACGGTCCTCGATCACCAGTTCGCCACCATCGTAGCTGGCCGGGTCTTCGAGGAACAAGGTCGCCGACAGGTCGGAGCGGATGCGGAAATCGGTGCCGCGCTTCATGCGGATGGCATTGTCGACGTGCAGCCCGAACGCCTCCCCGCCGGCATAGCGATTGAACAGCGGCGGAAAGACCTTCAACGGCAGCGCGGCGGCGATGAACAGCGGCGCCCGGCCGAGCGCGTCGAGCACGATCGCCCCCGCCGCGCGCGCCGCATCGCCATCCTCGGGCAATTGCCGGTTGCGCTTGGCGAGCGCCGCCTGCGGCCCCGACGTCGCGTTGCCGTCGGTCCAGTCGCCGCCTGCCGTCAGCGCGCGCACCCGGTCGAGGGCGGCGGCGTCGAGAACCTCCGGTATCGCAATCAGCATCGCCGCCGCCCCCAGGTCAGAAGTTATAGAACAGGCTGAGCACCGCCTGCCGCCGGTCGCCCGGCATCGCCCAGCCACCGGAAACCGCCCCGGTCGTGGCGTTCACGTTGCTGCGCACGCCGGTCAGATAGCGTTCGTCGGTGAAGTTCTGCACGTTCAATTGCACCGTTGCCCGTTCGGCGATGGTATAGGCCAGATAGGCGCGGTGGATCAGATAATCGTCCGCGCGGAACTGCACCGGTTGCAGCGCGGTCGGCACGTTGAGCGCGATGCTGCCCTGATAGGTAAGGCCATAGCCGACCTCCAGGCCGAAGGGCAGCTTGTAGGTGGTGAACAGCGACCCCGAATGTTCGGGCGTCTGCACCAGCCACGCATCCGCCTGCGGATCGCGGATGCCCGCCGCCCGGTCGCGGTTCGAGATCGACTGCCGCACCCGCCCGTCGAGATAGGTATAGTTGGCGAAGATCGTCCAGGCAGGCACGATCGATCCCGACAGGCCGAGCGCGATGCCGTCGACCCGCGACCGGCCGTCGAGCACCTGCAAGCCCGCAGGCAGCGCCGGGTCGTTCGACGGCACGCGGTAGTTGGTGCGTTCGTTGCGGAAGATCGCGGCGGTCGCCTCCAGCCGGCGGCCGAACAGCGCGGCCTTCACCCCCGCCTCGATATTCTGCGCGGTTTCGGGGGCGACGGCGCAGGGGTCGGCGCCACCCGCGACGCTTGGCACGCCGCAGCCCAGCCGCACCGTCTGCGACGAGGGGGTCTTCGCCTTGCCATAGCCGGCATAGATGCTGACCGCGTCGACCGGATGGAACACCATGCCGCCGCGATAGGAGAACAGCCGTTCGTTCGAGTGCTGCACCCGTTGTTGCAGGGCGGTCAGGGCGGTCGTGCCCGGCGGCACCACCGCCAGCGGCAGGTTGCGGAAGCGGGCGTCCTGCACCTCCCAGCGCACCCCGCCGTTGAGTTCGAACCAGCGGCCGATCTCCAGCGTGTCGAAGGCGTAGACCGCGACATTGTGCGTTTCCGAACGCGCCTGCGCGGTGACGGTCAGGTTGACCGGCCCGGTCCAGCGCGTGTCGGGATGCGCGATCGGCAGGTCGGGCTGCGTCACCGCGACCCCGGCGGGGGTGCGCAACAGGCTGCCGCTGGTGATGTGGTAGTTCTCGACCGTGCCCGACATGCCGATATTGGCAATATTATGCAGCGCGCCCTTGCTGCCCGCTTCGTGGCGCAGATCGACCTGGTTGTGGAGCAGGTCGTTCACCTGATCGCGCGACAGGCCGCGCGGCCCCGATGGCCGCCAGTTGCCGCGCGCTAGGCCGGCCGGGCAGGCAAGCCCGACCGTTGCCGCGGCATTGGCGCCGACCGGCTGCAACCCGGTCGTGGCGAGGCAATAGGTCCCCTGCGGCGCACTGGTGATGCTGTCCTGCGCGACGCGCTGCCACCGGGTCAGGTTGCGCACCGACAGATGATCGTCGACGGCATGGCGGAAGGTGGCGGTAAGGCGATCGACGGTCTGGTCCTGCCGGTCGAGATTGGCGATGCCGTAATAATCGGACCGGTCGACGCCGGGCAGCACGCCGCCGCCGATCGGGCTTTGATAATAGGGCACGCCGTATAGCGGGACGTTGCGGTCCTGTTGATGGACATAGGCGAGCGTCAGGCTGGTCGGGCCGCCGATGCCGATCGTCACCGAAGGCGCGATGCCCCAGCGTTCGAACGTCTCGACGTCGCGCCCGGGCACGCGATTATGGTGATAGGCGCCGGTCAGCCGTACCGCGACCAGATCGGAAACGCGCCGGTTGGCGTCGATCGACGCGCGGCGATAATCGTCCGTGCCGATCGACAGTTGCGCGATCGACAGGTCCTGCGCACCCGGCACCTTCGACACGAGGTTGATGGTGCCGCCGACCGATCCCGATCCGTTGAAGACGGTGTTGGCGCCGTTATAGACCTCGATCTGCTGCAGGTTGAACGGATCGGTGCGGTTATATTGCGCCGAATCGCGCACGCCGTCGACGGTGATGTCGTTCGCCGCCGAATAGCCGCGCAGGTTGATCGAGTCGCCGTAACCGCCGCCGCCCTCGCCCGCGGCGAAGGTGATGCCGGGAATGGTCTGCAACGCGTCGCGCAGGGTCTGCAGATTCTGCTTGCGGATCGTCTGGTCGTTGAGGACGGTGATCGTCTGCGGCACGTCGGCCAGCGGCGCGGTCGCCTTCGGGCTTTCGAGCCTGGCCTCGGCCACCTTCTGTCCGTTGACCACGATGACGTCGCGGTCGTCGATCCGGTCCTGTTTCGTGTCCGGCGCTGCCGTGGCTGCGGCCGGTGCCGTGGCGATGAAGCCGATACAGCCCATCGCGAGAAAACGCATCGTGTCGTTCATTCTGGTCCCCCTTTGCGGAAGGCCAGCTATTGCGACTTACTCGCAGAGTCAATCTTGTTGCGACGTGTTCCTATTAGCATGAAGCCCGGCGACGTCCGGCAGCGCCCCCCGCCATTTTGCGCTCCGCAATGCGCCCGACCCGCGTCAACCCCGACAGATCATGCGCGGTGCCGAAGGGGTCGGCCACGACGCACACCACCCAAGCTGAGCCTGTCGTTTCGGGATCAACATGGTCGGCCAACGCATAGTCGTTGAAAAACCTAAATATTTCAAATGAACGGCGCCAAGACTGGCGTTCGAAGCATAACCGCAACAAAACAACAGTAGATGGGAGGTTTCATAAATTACAACTCGTACTAAATATTGACGTGCCTTTGAAAATCCTTGCGATTTTGCGACGTCACCGTGTGATTCATGGCACATCCGTCCACATTGTCCCGGAATCTGTCACTAGTATCAGTTGACACAAGGTTTCATCAATGACTTAATCCTTTCGAAACCAGTGGAAAGGATTGAAATAAACCCTTCTACAACAACAATTAAATACCTGCGTTGCAGTGATGTCGAACCCGGCCGATTCTTCGCTCGATAGCGAAGGGATCAGGATCGGCGTCGATGCGCCGTATTTCGGGCATCGGGTGCATGGGCAGCGGGAACTGACGAATTTCTAACGGATCTTCCGATGCGGGTGCCGCATCGGTTGGGGGAATGCGTCCTGCCGACAGCGCAGGCGCAGAATGGTTCAAACGCCGACTTCAGGGGGCCACATTGAAAATACCGACGATCTCGTCCGCACCGACCATGTCCTTGGCACAGGCGAAGGCAGCCGGCGCGCTCACCGCGCAGACCGCCTATGTCTCGACCTTCGCCGAACCCATGGACGTCGCCGGGATGACCGACGCGGAGATGAGGGCGAACGTCGCTAGCGCTCCCCTCGGTGTGACGTTCGACCTGACCACCGGCAAGTCGATCAAATTGGACATGGACCTGTATTCGCCCGGCAACGGCGACAGGGAGGCCTATGGCCAATGGCATCTGCGCTATCTGGGCGACATCGCCAAGGTGTGGAGGGACTATACCGGCAAGGGCGTCAGCGTCGGCGTTTATGACCAGGGCATTCAGAGCGCGCACTGGGACCTTGGCAAGAACATCGACACGTCGAAGCAACTGGTCGACGACAACGGCAAGGTCCTGAGCGGAGAGCCGGTGTTTACCATGCCGGAAGATCGCACGGACCATGCGCACGGCACCTCGGTCGCCGGCATCATCGGCGCCGAACGCAATGGCAAGGGCGGCATGGGCATCGCCTATGACGTCAAGATGACCGGCGTGAACATCTTCGATTTCAAATCGCAGGCTGCCAACACCGACTGGGCAATTTCGAAGGGCGGTCATTTCGACATTCTCAGCAATAGCTGGGGTTACCCGGCCTACTTCATGCAGGCGACTTCGGGCTTCTCGCGTGCCAGTGACGTCGGCTTCAAAGGGTCGATGGAGGTCCTAGAAAACCTCGCCAAGGAAGGGCGTAACGGGCTGGGGTCGATCTTCGTGAAGGCAGCGGGCAATGAAAGCTCGGACAATGCCGGCGATGGGTTGAACACTACCCGCCACACAGTCGCGGTCGCCGCCTATCGCGGTCCCGACGGCGTGGCGTCCCAGTACAGCAACCATGGCCCGTATCTGCTGATCTCCGCCCCTTCGAACGACTTCCTGATGCTGGGCGGCACGGGGCAGGTCACCACCGACCTGCTGGGCGAGCGCGGTTATAATCAGGCCGTGAATCCGGAGGGCGCAACCGACTATACCGACGATTTCGGCGGCACGTCGGGCGCGACGCCGGTCGTCTCGGGGGTCGTCGCGCTGATGCTCGACGCCAATGAAAATCTCGGCTGGCGCGACGTGCGCGACATCCTCGCCGCTTCGGCCAAGATGCCGATCGCGTTCGAAACCGGTCCGGTCGCGTTCACCGTCGCCAATGACGATCGTCAGGTGACGCTGTCGATGAACGAAAGCCAGTTCAAGCTGGGCGGTGCCGACGCCAACTGGAATGGCGGCACGATGCATTACAGCAACGATTACGGTTATGGCGCGGTCGATGCCTATGGCGCGGCGCGCATGGCCGAAGTCTGGTCGCTGTTCGGTCCGGCCAAGACGTCGGCCAACGAAGCCCATGTCACCGTCGAGACCAAGGTCGGCGTGACCGCCGACAGCACCGGCAACGTTAACCCCGGCCATTTGCAGATCTTCAACAGCTTCGCCAATACCCCGGTCAGCTTCCAGTTCGAGGTCAAGGACTCGATCGACGTCGAACATGTCGACCTGTCGCTGCTGTTCACCGAACTCACCACCACCATTGCTGCCGGCAATACCAATAGCTGGAACAATGCGCTCAGCAATGTGCAGATCAAGCTGATCGCACCGGACGGCACCGAAGCCTTCTGGGCATCGGACCGTTGGTACAGCGAGGCCCCGGCCGATGACGAATTCACCTTCGGCCTTGCCGGTTTCCACGGCGTGAACAGCAAGGGTACGTGGACGCTCCAGTTCTCGACCTATGGCCATACCGGCAAGATGAGTGACGCCGCCGACGCCGAGACCTGGGAAGCGATCAACAAGCTGACCGTCAACGGGCTGAAGATGGACCTGTTCGGATCGAAGCCGACCAACGACGACGTCCACACCTACACCAACGAATTCTTCAAGATGCTGGCCATCGCCGGGGAATCGGACCGTGCGGTGCTGGCCGACACCAATGGCGGCAACGACTGGATCAACGCGGCCGCCGTGTCGAAGAACATCGTCCTCGACCTGGCCGCCGGTACCGGTGGCGCGACCTTCGGCGGACAGAAGGCGTTCTCGATCGCGGTCGGCAGCGTCATCGAAAATGCGGTGACCGGCGACGGCAACGACACGATCACCGGCAACAGCGTCGCCAACAAGCTGTACGGCATGCGCGGCGACGACAAGCTGTACGGCCTTGCCGGCAACGACACCATCGACGGTGGCGCCGGCAACGACTGGATCGACGGCGGCAAGGGCAACGACGTCCTCACCGGCGGCGCGGGCAACGACGTGTTCTTCTTCGACAACAAGGGGACGTCGGGCGTCGACCGCATCACCGACTTCGGCAGCGGCGACAAGCTGATGCTGACCGCCGCGCTGCGCGACGGCAACCGCGACGGCATCATCACCTTCGGGTCGAACGGCGTCCTGAACCTCGATTCGTCGAGCAAGGGCGACCGGGTGACGCTGGAAGGTGTCGATCCGGCAGCCGGCCTGAAGTTCGCGGGCATGGAAAACGGCTATTACGTCTATGTCCTGAACGAACCGACCGCCGCGCTGCACGGCTGATGCAGACGGGCGCGCCGGAATATCCGGCGCGCCCTTTTTTCTACGATCGACGTCGCACGGTGGCCGATCCCTTCCCCGTCGTCGCCGGCACATGTCGTGACCGGACAGGGTGGGCCGGCCCCGATCGCTGACGCGCGCCCAAAAATTTCGGGGAAATTTCCGCCATGTCACGACATTTGCCGACCGCCCGCACGATCGAACTCGACGCCAACGACACCCTGCCGCTCGCCAGTGGCCCGGACACCGCAGCGCCGGCCAGCACACCGCGCGACATGTCGTACGACACGCGGACGGGCGCCCAGGTGAAACTCGCCATGCCGGTCTATTCGACCGCCAGCGTCGCCGAAACCGCCGACCAGTGGCATCTCGGCTATCTCGGCGACATCACCAAGATCTGGCAGGACTTTACCGGCAAGGGCGTGAAGGTCGGCGTGTTCGACGACGGCGTACAGGGCTGGCACTGGGACCTCGCCCCGAATTACGATGCCGCCAACCATCTCAACGTCGACGGCTTCGTCGTCAACGGCAGCTGGGACGGCCCCTATCACGGCACTGCCGTCGCCGGCCTGATCGCCGCGGCACGCAACGACCGGGGGGGCGTCGGCATCGCCTATGACGCGAAGCTGAGCGGCGTGTCGATCTACACCGACTGGGAGCCATCCTATGTCGACGGCCGCGACTTCTGGAAAGCGCAGCAGGCGGCGGCGCATCAATATGACGTCGTCAACAACAGCTGGGGTGGCGGCGGCAGTTCGCTCGACACGGGAAACTCGCGTTCGAACCCGGACAGCATGGCATCGATGTACGCCAAGGGCTGGGCTGCGCTCGCCGAACAGGGCCGCGACGGCCTCGGCACCATTTCGGTCAAATCGGCGGGCAACAGCGCGGCCGATGTGGAGAGCGAAGGCGGCGACACCACCCGCCACACGATCAACGTCGGCGCCTATCGCCAGGTCGATGGCGTCGCGGCGAGCTATAGCAACAGCGGCGCCGCGCTGCTGCTATCGGCCCCGTCCAGCGACCGGTTGTCGATGCAGGGCACCTATCTCGTTACCACCGATCTGCTCGGCGACGACGGGATCAACTGGTATGCCAATCTGAACAGCGGCGAGATCGACTATAGCAAGTCGGATTACACCAACGGCTTTGGCGGCACGTCCGCGTCCGGGCCGATCGTGACCGGTGTCGTATCGCTGATGCTCGACGCCAACGACCAGCTCGGCTGGCGCGACGTGCGTACGATTCTTGCGCAATCGGCCAAGATGCCGATCGCGTTCGACACCGGGCCGGTATCCTATACCGGCTTCATCCAGGGCGCCGACCGCACGGTGATGATGAACGAAAGCCAGTTCAGGCTGTCGGGCGAGGCGGCGAACGTCAATGGCGGGGCGCTGCACTACAGCAACGACTATGGCTATGGTGCGGTGGATGGCTATGCCGCGGTGCGCATGGCGGAGGTCTGGTCGCTGTTCGGTGCGGCGAAGACGTCGGCGAACGAGGTCCACGCCACGGTCGCGGCGAATGTCGGCCTGGTCGCGGAAGGCGACGCATCGGCGATCGCGGTCAGCCGCCAGGCGCAGAGCGGGTTCCTGACGACGCCGGTGCGCTACACCTTCGAGGTCGGCGACACGGTCGATCTGGAACATCTCGACCTGACGCTCAACTTCCTCAACCGGGTGACCATCGACGATGGCAATGGCGGTTCGAGCTATGACTCCGACCTGACCAACGTCCAGATCCGGGTGATCGCGCCCGATGGCACCGAAGCCTTCATCGCCCAGCCCGGCACCATGCGCGGCGTGGACGGGGCGCAGGAATTCACCTTCGGCCTCGCCGGTTTCCAGGGCACCGAAAGCAAGGGCACGTGGACGCTGGAATTCGCGACCTATGCCCGAACGATCGATCAGGGCGACCAGTCGGCGGTCGTCACCAGCGACCTGACCATCAACAGCCTGAAGATGGACCTGTACGGCGCGGCACCGACCAATGACGACGTGTACAGCTATACCAACGAATTCTTCACGATGCTGGCGATCGCGGGGGAATCCGATCGCGCGGTGCTGAGCGACAAGAATGGCGGCAACGACTGGATCAACGCCGCGGCCGTGTCGACGGACGTCGTGCTCGACCTCGGCACCACCGGCGGGGCGAGCTTCGGCGGCACCCGCGCCTTCTCGATCCAGCGCGGCACGGTGATCGAGAATGCGGTGACCGGCGACGGCAACGATCAGGTTACCGGCAATGCCGGCGCCAACAAGCTGTACGGCATGCGCGGCGACGACAAGCTGTACGGGCTGGCCGGCAACGACACCATCGACGGCGGCGCCGGCAATGACTGGATCGACGGCGGCAAGGGCAACGACATCCTGACCGGCGGTGCGGGCAATGACGTGTTCTTCTTCGACAACAAGGGGACGTCGGGCTTCGACCGCATCACCGACTTCTCCGCAGGCGACAAGCTGATGCTGACCGCCGCGCTGCGCGACAGCAACCGCGACGGCATCATCACCTTCGGCCGCGACGGCATCCTCAACCTCGACAAGTCGACCCGCGGCGACAAGCTGCTGCTCGACGGCGTCGATCCCGATAGCGGGCTGAAGTTCGCCGGCATGGAAAACGGTTATTACGTCTATGTCCTGAATACCGGCCACGTCGACGGCCTTAGCTGAACCCGACCGACGGGCCCGGAGCGATCCGGGCCCGTTTTGCATCGGAGCGCATCACCGGACCGCTCGCCACTACCGGACGGGGGCCGAGTCCCGCTCCGACCATTCGCGCACGACGATCTCTGGGGGGAGTTTGAATCATGACGCAGACCATTTCGAACACGCACATCTTCGCCAGCGAAGCGCTGGCCAGCGTACCGACCTTCGACGGTGCGCAGGCGCCGCGGGCATTTAGCACCTCGCAGGGCGCGGCCTTCACCCCGCCCGAACAGGTGTCGTACGACCTCCGCACCGGCAAGACGGTGACGCTGGCGATGCCGATCTACGACACCGGCAAGGACGATCCCGAACTGGGGATGCAGTGGCAGCTGGGGTATCTGGGCGACATGGTGAAGATCTGGGAAGATTTCACCGGCAAGGGCGTTCGCTACGCCCCGCTCGACAATGGCGTACAGGTCGACCACTGGGACCTCGCGGCCAATTACGATGCCGACAACAGCCTCGTGCTCGACGGCCAAGTCCATTCGGGCGCCAATTACTGGGGCGACCACGGCACGGCGGCGACCGGTCTGGTCGTTGCGGCCCGCAATGGTCTTGGCGGGGTTGGCGTCGCCTATGGTGCCAGCTTCACACCGGTGAACGTCTATGACTGGTCGGGGCCGACCAATGTCGACGGTTGGAATTTCGTCGCGGTGCTGAAGGCCGCTGCCAGCCAGTATGACGTCATCAATTGCAGCTATATCCGTCCCGACCATTATGCGATCGCCACCTTCAATTCGCGCTCGCAGGGCGGCTGGGCGTCGGGTTATAACGAAGGCTATGCCTATCTCGCCGATCACGGCCGCGACGGTCTGGGCACGATCACGGTCAAGCCGGCGGGCAATTTCTCGTGGGACGCCCAGCATGATTCGAGCAACACGTCGCGCTATCTGATCAACGCCGCCGCCTATCGTCAGGCCGACGGCGTCTCCTCCAGCTGGTGCAATTACGGGCCGGTCCTGTTGATCTCGGCACCGTCCAGCGACCGGCTGTTCCTCGGCGGCACCGGACTGGTCACCACCGACATGGTCGGCGGCGAGGGCTATAACTGGTGGGACAATCTGGCCGACGACGAGCCCAACCTCGCCAAGTCCGACTATACCAACGCGTTCGGTGGCACGTCCGGCTCCGGCCCGATCGTCGCGGGCGTCGCGGCGCTGATGCTCGACGCCAACGACCAGCTCGGCTGGCGCGACGTGCGCACGATCTTCGCACAATCGGCCAAGATGCCGATCGCCTTCGAAACCGGGCCGGTTTCGTACATCGGCGAGTATAACGGTCGGATGTACAACGTCTCGCTGAACGAACGCTATTTCACGATCGGCGGACAGGCCGCGAACGTGAATGGCGGCGGTCTGCACTACAGCAACGACTATGGCTATGGCGCGGTCGATGCCTATGCCGCGGTGCGGATGGCCGAGGTCTGGTCGCTGTTCGGCCCGGCCAAGACATCGGCGAACGAAATGCACGCCGCGGTCGAGACGAAGGTCGGCATCACTGCGCTTGGCGATCCCGCATCCGTGGTCGGCGACCCCTCGTACGTGGCCGGCGACCGCAGGGCGGTTACCGATTTCGTCGACGACCCGGTCCGCTTCAGCTTCGAAGTGACCGACGCAATGGACGTCGAGAATATCGACCTGACGCTGCGCTTCACCTGCCGGGTCAAGGTGCAGGATGCCGACGGCAACATCCTCGACAACTATCTGTCCGACATGTCGATGACGCAGTTCAAGCTGATCGCGCCCGACGGGACCGAGATGTTCACCGCGCAGCCGGGCAATCGCGGCTGGGTCGATGGTTCGCAGGAATTCACCTTCGGCCTTGCCAATTTCCAGGGGGTAGAAAGCAAGGGCACGTGGACGATCGAGGTCGCCACCTATGCGCAGAACGGCGATCGCGACGGACGGCCGGTAATCATCACTACCGACGTGACGATCGAAAGCCTGAAGATGGACCTCTACGGCGCGCCGCCCACCAACGATGACGTCTACAGCTATACCAACGAATTCTTCACCATGGCGGCGATCGCCGGCGAGGCCGACCGCGCGGTGCTGAGCGACAAGAATGGCGGCAACGACTGGATCAACGCCGCCGCCGTGTCGGCGGACGTCGTGCTCGACCTCGGCACCACCGGCGGGGCGAGCTTCGGCGGCACCCGCGCCTTCTCGATCCAGCGCGGCACGGTGATCGAGAATGCGGTGACCGGCGACGGCAATGACAAGGTCACCGGCAATGCCGGCGCCAACAAGCTGTACGGCATGCGCGGCGACGACAAGCTGTACGGCCTTGCCGGCAACGACACCATCGACGGCGGCGCCGGCAATGACTGGATCGACGGCGGGCAAGGGCAACGACGTCCTGACCGGCGGCGCGGGCAACGACGTGTTCTTCTTCGACAACAAGGGGACGTCGGGCTTCGACCGCATCACCGACTTCTCCGCAGGCGACAAGCTGATGCTGACCGCCGCACTGCGCGACAGCAACCGCGACGGCATCATCACCTTCGGCCGCGACGGCATCCTCAACCTCGACAAGTCCAGCCGCGGCGACAAGCTGCTGCTCGACGGCGTCGATCCCGATAGCGGGCTGAAGTTCGCCGGCATGGAAAACGGTTATTACGTCTATGTCCTTAACGTGCCGGATATCGCCGGCGAGGGCTGATGCACGGGCGCGACCGGACCGACCGGTCGCCCCCCCTTTTCCCGATGGAGCGCGAAGCATGACCGATTTCGACCCGAAACCGAACCCGATCACGGCGGGACTGGCCGGCAGCGCCGCGCCCTTCGACCTTGGCGGTTGCGGGGCGGAGCGGGTCGAACGCGGCCAGCCGGTGCCCGACGCGCTGCTGGCGCAGGCGCAGGCGCATCCCGGGCAGGTCCGCATCGTACGGCGCGGGCAGGCGATGACGATGGATCTGCGCCCGCAAAGGCTGACGATCGTCGTCGACGATGACGGCAGGGTGATCGCCGCACGCTGCGGTTGACCAATCGGACCGGTCCCGGCCCTCGGCACGACGCGCACCGGGCGCATGCTTTTTCCCGGCAATCTATATGCGGGGCGTTGGAAAGGTCGGCGGTGGCGGTAAAGGTCCGAATGTGACCGAATCGGAAGCCCTTGCCCGCCTGACGCCGCGCGAACGCCGTTGCCTCGAACTGGTGGCGCGGCATTACGACACCGGACAGATCGCCGCCGAGCTGGGAATCAGCGTCGCGACGGTGAATGGATATCTGGCCGATGCCCGTCAGAAACTGGGCGCGCGCAATCGCAAGGAAGCCGCGCGAATGCTGGGCGCCTCGCCGGTTTCCCCCACCGAAACAACGGGTTCCGACACCCCGACCGAAGATAGGGGTATGTTCGAACGGGTTGAGCCGACCGCGCCGGCCACGCCACCATTCGCCCCGCAGGTCGAGAGTCGATCGGGGGGATGGTTGTCCCGGCTGCTCTATCTCGAACGGACGACCGAACCGCGTCGTTTCGGGGTGGGGGGTCGCACGTTGATGATCGTCGGGCTGGTCGTGGCACTGTGCGCCGCGCTCGCCATGTCGGTCGTTGCCGCCGTGGGCCTCGTATCGATCTTTGCGAGCCTGCGTCCTTGAGCGACGAAGGGGGCATTTCATGCATACACCACTGCATCCGGTGGTCACCGACATTACCCACGGGCTGCTGACCGCCGAACGGTCGAACGACGATGCGATCGTGTCGGCGGCGGCGATGATCCAGGCGCTGGTCGCCGATCGGGGGCAATTGCAGCTCCAGTTCGGCACGATCCAGGCACCGCTGACCGACGCCGCCAAGGCGATGATGCTGGCGGTGGAGGCCCGCGCGCATCTCGGCCGCTGTCACAAGCGGATGCACGAGATCGGCGTCGAGCACGCGCTGTTCGCGGCGACCGCGCATGGCGACGTCTTTCCGACGACCGGCGCGAGCGAGGCGACGCGATCGCCGCTGCCGCTGGCGGCCTGACCGATCGGGCGACCGCGTGAACGCCTGGCTCTATCTGGCACTGCTGCTGACCGTTTCGGTCTGGACGCTGTGGCGTGGCGGCGCACCCGAACGGATCGCGATGCTCGCGATCCTGTTCGCGGTCGCCGCCACGATCGCGGTCGCGTCCAACCATGTGTTCACCAGCCGCGAGACCGGCATCTTCGCGGTCGACCTGGTCCTGACCCTTGTGATTTGTACGCTGGCGATGCTGGCGGAAAGGTTCTGGCCGTTATGGCTAAGCGCAATATTGATCGTCGGCGTAATGCTGCAACTGGCGATCTGGTACGCTCCGCGCTCGTACCGGGAAGTCTATCTGATCCTGCACGCGATGAGCGCCTATCCGACGCTGATGCTGATCCTGGCGGGGACGCTGCGCCATCGCCATCGGCTGCGTCGCGCGGGGCACGATCCGGCGTGGTCGACGACGCGACGCCGGAAAACGCCGCCCGCGCCCGCCGGCTGATCGCGATGAAGGACCGGATTGCCGGCCTCTATCCGGTCAAGGTCACCGACCCCGTCTATGACGCGCTGTTCCAGCTTTACATCGCCGAGGAGGAGGGACGGCCGATGTCGGTATCGGCAGTGGCACCGATGATCCGCGTGCCATCGACCACCTGGCTGCGCTGGGTGGCGTTGATGGAGGAGGCCGGACTGGTCGTGCGCCAGCCCGATCCGACGGACGCCCGTCGCAGCTGGATCGCGCTGACCCGCGAGTGCAAGGCGCGGCTGGACAAGCTGATCGCCGATCTGTGGTGACGACGCGCGTGCGGTACCGTACCATCGAACCGGTTCCGCAACGGTCGTCGCCGCCATCGGCGAATTTCCGGCACATCGGCCACGTCCCGACGCCTCGCAAAGCAAATTGTTGATAGTGTTGTGTAAATAACCGTTCTCAATTCGCGTCGCATCGAAACTACCACGGTTCGTCGTGAAAAATTCCGAACCTATTGGTACTTTGCCACTACGCCTTCTGGCAGAAATACCAGGAACGCACCTCCTTTCGGGCGGTTGATGCGCCCGAACCGGACGCGTCCCTGCGCCCCGGTCGGAGGAACCGACCATGAAATCACTGGCGCTGATCTTGCTCGGTGCGGCCACGCTATCGGCCTGTGCTGCACCCGCCACCCGTATCTCTACGGGGTTGCAGCGCTATGGTCTCGACGCGCAGCGGGCCGATTGCGTCGGCACCCGCCTGCAGGGCGATCTGTCGCTCGGGCAGTTGCAGCAACTCGGCCGCGCCGCCGCGGCATATGGCACGAACGATCCCAATCCCGGCGTCCTGACCGTCGGCGACCTGATCCGGGTCGCGGGCGAATTGAAGGACCCGGCAATCCCGCTAGCGGTCGGCAAGGCGGCGGCGGGCTGCAACGTGCTGCCGTGACGCCCCGGGTCCCATTCGCAACCAGAGGAGCAATTCGATGAACAGCGACGAATTCGAAGGCGGTATCCGCTATGCGACCGGCAAGGTCGAAAAGGCCGTGGGCGATGTCGCCGACCGCCGCGACTGGCAGGCCGATGGCGTGGTCGATCAGGTCGCAGGCGGCGCGCAGCATGGCTATGGCCGCGCCAAATCCATCCTGAACGACGCGATCGACAGCGCGCCGGGCCTCATCAAGGACGCGCGTGACCGGCTGGAGACGACCGGCAGGCAGGTCGCCGACGCCGCACAGCGTGGTGGCAAGACGACCGCGCGTGCCGCGAAGGAACAGCCGCTGGTCTGGGCACTCGGCGCGATCGCGCTCGGCTATGGTCTCGGCTGGCTGATCCACGGGCGGCACGACTGAGCGCATCATGGCGGAGGCGTCGTTCAAATCGCTGCGCGAGACGGCCGATCTGCGGCATTTGCGGCAGATCATCGTCGGTCTCGACGAAGGCGTGATCCTGATCGATCCCGATCAGAGCCTGTTATGGGCGAACGACGCCGCGCTGGCGATGCACGGCGTGCAGGACCTTGCCGAACTGGGCGCGACCGTCGACGAATATCGGTCGCGCTTCCAGCTCCATTACCGCAACAACCACCGGCTGGCGGCCGACGACTACCCGATCGACCGGGTCGTGTCGGGCGACCGGTTTTCGGAAGTGGTGGTCGAGGTGACCGTGGCCGGCGAGGACAAGCCGCGCTGGACGCATCAGGTACGCAGCCTCGTGCTGAACGACAGCGACGATGGCGAGCCGACCTGTCTGGTGCTGATCGTGCAGGACGTGACCGCGCAGTATGAGGCGGAGGACCGGTTCGAACAGTCGTTCAAGGCCAACCCGGCACCGGCGGTCATCTGCCGCCTGCGCGACCTGCGGTTCGTGAAGGTCAATCAGGGGTTTCTCGACATGACCGGCTACGCCCGTAACCAGGTGCTCGATCGCACGGTGTACGACATCGACGTGCTGCGCGGTGCAGAACGCCGCGATCTGGCCAAGGAACGGCTGGCCGAGGGGCGTACCATCCCGCAGATGGAGGCCGAACTCGACCTGCCGAATGGCGAGACCAAGCTGGTGATCGTCGCCGGACAGCCGATCGAGATGGGCGATGAACCCTGTCTGCTGTTCACCTTCGCCGATCTCGAACCGCGTCGCCGCGCGCAGGAGGCGTTGCGCCACAGCGAGGAACGCTTCACCCGCACGTTCCAGATGGCACCGGTGCCGATGGCGATCGGCGCACGCGACGGGCATCTATTGTGCGAGGTCAACGCCAGCTTCACGCAGATGACCGGTTATGCCCCCGATGCGATTATCGGTCGCCCGCTGGGCGAAGTCGGCCTGTGGGAAAGTGCCGCGGTCCGTCGCCGGGTCGAAGCGGCGATCGATGCGGGGCAGGACCTGCGTAACGAGGAAGTCCGCATCCATACGAGCGACGGCGCGATCCTCGACTGCATCGTGTCGACCGAAGCGATCCGGCTGGGCGACGGGGCCTGCATCCTGTGGGCGATGCAGGACATCACCCGGCGCAAGGCGACCGAGGTCGAACTGGTCGAGGCGATCGAGGCGGTGATGAAGGACACCAGCTGGTTCAGCCGGTCGGTGATGGACAAGCTCGCCCGCCTGCGCACGCCGCCGGGCGAGAAGACCGGCCCCGGGCTGAACGACCTGACCCCGCGCGAACGCGACGTGCTGGCGCTGATCTGTCGGGGGCAGGACGACAAGACGATCGCGCGGACGCTGGACGTGTCGGGCAACACCGTGCGCAACCATGTCGCCCGCATCTATGCGAAGATCGGCGTCAATCGCCGGATCGCGGCGGTGGCATGGGCACGCAGCCGCGGTTTCGACGACGGCACCCGGTTGGAAACCGACGATCGGGAGGCGGCCGCATGAACGACGGCAAGGCGACCGATGGCAAGCGCAACCCCGACCAACCGTCGGTGCGCGCGGCCAAGGGATCGGTCCATGAAGCGATCGGCAAGCTGATCGGCGACGATGCTGCCCGCGCCCGCGGTTCGGCCGAAAAGGCGGCGGGCGAAGCGGCCGACAAAGACAAATCCTCGCGGCCCTGAACCGCAAGCGATCCGTAACAACAGGAGTATCCATGGCGACCAATCTGAACACCGGCTACCGGCCGGTCGACCCCGCTTATGTCGACAAGACGCCGACCCGCATTTCGTGGGGAGCGATCTTTGCCGGGGTGGTGATCGCGATCGCGGTACAATTGGTGCTCGGCATTCTCGGCGCCGGCATCGGGCTGACCATGGTCGACCCGGTCGAGGGCACCACGCCGGGGGCGGCCGGCTTCGGCATCGGCGCGGGCCTTTACTGGCTCATCACCACCGTCGTCGCGCTGGGTGCTGGCGGCTATGCGGCGGCGCGGGTGTCGGGCGTGACCGAGCGGTTCGATGCACTGGTCCATGGGCTGGTCGTATGGGGCGTCACGCTGATCCTGACGCTGTATCTGCTGACCTCGGCGGTGGGCGGCATCATCGGCGGCGCGTTCCGTACCGTGGGTGCGGTCGCCGGTACCGCGGGCAGCGCGGTCGGCACGGTCGCGTCGGCAGCGCCCGCCGCAGCGGCGGTCGCCGGTGTCGATGCCAATGACGTGAAGGACGCCGCGCAGGACGTGCGCAGCGAAGCCGCCGCCTATCTGTCGGACGCGCCCAATGATCCGGCGCAAATGACGCCCGAACAGGCGCAGGCCGAAATCGCCCGCCAGCTGCCCGCGCTCGCCCGTGGTGGTGCCGAGGGCCAGCAGGCCGAGCGCCGCATCGTCGACATCGTCGCCGCGCAGCGCAAGATCAGCCGCCCCGAGGCACAGGCGCAGGTCACCCGCGCCAAGCAGCAATTCGTCCAGACCAAGAACGAAGCCGTCGCCACTGCCAAGTCGGCGACCGACAAGGCCGCCGGTGCGGCAGCAGGCACTTCGTTCGTCCTCGTGCTCGCGCTGTTGATCGGTGCGGCCGCGGCAGGTTTCGGTGCAACCACGGCGGCTCGTCGTAAGTTGCGCTGAGTGTGCGTGGCGGGTCGGCGTATCTCGACCCGCCACAACCCGGTTTTACCAAGAAGGAGAATCATCATGACCCGCAAGATCGGTCTTATCGTCGCCCTCGCCGCCACCGTCACGCTCGGCGCGTGCAACACGGTGAACGGTGCCGGCAAGGACCTGAAGTCGGCCGGATCGGCGATCGAAGGCGCCTCGGGCACGGACAAGAAGTAAGTCCGGCAACGGGCGGGGCGGGGAAGCGCCCCGCCCGCTTTGCAGTCGCGCCGCCGCGATCCTACATCATTGATCGTGCGCGACCTTCCCGCTCCCCTTACCGACTGGTTCGCCGCACGTGGCTGGACGCCCCGCCGTCATCAGCTCGACATGCTCGAACAGGCGCGTGCCCGTCGCCACGCCCTACTGGTCGCGGCGACCGGGGCGGGCAAGACCCTGTCGGGTTTCCTGCCGACGCTGGTCGACCTGATCGAGCGGCCCCGTGACGGGCTGCACACACTCTATATCTCACCGCTCAAGGCGCTGGCGGTCGATGTCCAGCGCAACCTGCTGACGCCGATCGCCGAGATGGACTTGCCCATCCGGGTCGAGACGCGCACCGGCGACACGCCGTCGGACCGCAAGGCGCGCCAGCGCGCCAAGCCGCCGCATATCCTGCTGACCACGCCCGAATCGCTGAGCCTCTTGCTGTCCTATCCTGACAGCGACAAGCTGTTCGCGTCGCTGTCGACGATCGTCATCGACGAAGTCCATGCCTTCGCCACCGACAAGCGCGGCGACCTGTTGGCGCTGTGCCTGACCCGGTTGCAGAAGTTCGCGCCCGGTCTGCGCCGCGTCGCGCTGTCGGCGACGGTCGCCGATCCCGACGGTTATCGGGCGTGGCTCGCCCCCGATGGCGATATCGATGCCGTGGCGGCGGTGCAGGGCGAAGCCGGCGCCGACCCCGATATCCGCATCCTGCTGCCACAGGAACGCATCCCATGGTCGGGCCATTCGGGGCGCTATGCCGCCGAACAGGTGATGCGCGAAATACGGGCGCACCGCACGACCATCGTCTTCTGCAACACCCGCAGCCTTGCCGAGCTGATCTTTCAGGATCTGTGGAAGGCGAATGACGACCAGTTGCCGATCGGTGTCCATCACGGCAGCCTCGACCGCGAGGCGCGGCGCAAGGTCGAACAGGCGATGGCCGATGGCAGATTGCGCGCGCTGGTCGCCACCGCCAGCCTCGACCTCGGCGTCGATTGGGGCGATGTCGACTGCGTGATCCAGATGGGTGCACCCAAGGGGTCGTCGCGGCTGCTGCAGAGGATCGGCCGGGCCAATCACCGGCTCGATGAATCGTCGAAGGCGCTGCTGGTACCGGGCAACCGCTTCGAATTTCTGGAGGCGCAGGCGGCGCTCGATGCGGTCGATGCCGGCGAACTCGACCGCGACATCTTCCGTCCCGGCACGCTCGACGTGCTGGCGCAGCATCTGATGGGTTGCGCCTGTGCCGAACCGTTCGATGCCGCCGAGATGCTCGACGAAGTCCGGGGCGCCCTGCCCTATTCGGCACTCGACAGCGACACGTTCGACCGCGTCCTCCACTATATCGCCGAGGGTGGCTACGCGCTGAAGGCGTATGACAAGTTCAAGCGCTTGCGGCTGGGAAGCGATGGCCGCTGGACGGTGACCAAGCCGGGTTTCGTCGCGCAGCACCGGCTGAACGCCGGCATCATCGTCGATGCCCCCACGCTCGACGTGCGGTTCAGGAACGGGCGGCGTCTGGGCACGGTCGAGGAATATTTCGCCTCGACCCTGTCGCCGGGCGATACCTTCTTCTTCTCGGGGTTGAGCCTTGAAGTCGAGAAGATCGAGCTGACCGATCTGGTCGTCCGCGCGACCAGCAAGCCGGCGCGCATCCCCAAATATGGCGGCACGCGCATGGCGCTGTCGACCAACCTCGCCGACCGGGTGCGCGGCTTCCTTGCCGATGCGGGCGAATGGCACCGCTTTCCCGACGATGTCCGCGAATGGCTGGAGATACAGGCACGGCGATCGGTGCTGCCGCGCGCGGGCGAGCTGCTGGTCGAAACCTTTCCGCATGACGGGCGGCACTACATGGTCGCCTACAGCTTCGAAGGATGGAACGCGCACCAGTCGCTCGGCATGCTGGTCACGCGGCGGATGGAGGCGCTGGGCCTGAACCCGATCGGTTTCGTATCGAACGACTATGCACTCGCCTGCTACGCGCTCGAACCGATCACCGATCCGGGCGTGCTGTTCTCGCCCGACATTCTCGAACATGAATTCGTCGATTGGGTCCAAGGGTCTGCGCTGCTCAAACGCGCCTTCCGCGAGGTGGCGGTGATTGGCGGCCTCGTCGAACGCCAGCATCCGGGCAAGCGCAAGACCGGCAAGCAGGTCACCTTCTCGACCGACCTGATCTACGACGTGCTGCGCAAATATGAACCGGGCCATTTGCTCTTGCAGGCGGCGTGGGAAGATGCGCGGGCGCGGATGACCGATGTCGGGCGGTTGGCGACGCTGCTGGAGACGGCACAGGCGCGGATGCGGCATGTGACGCTGGAGCGGGTCAGCCCGCTGGCGGTACCGGTGCTGGTGCTGATCGGGCGGGAGCGCGTGACGCAGGGGTCGGCCGACGATGCGCTGCTGGTGGAAGCAGAGGCGCTGGCGGCGCAGGCGATGGCGCTGGATTGAGGGGAGTCACGCCCCCCTCCGTTTGCTTCGAGCGCAGGTTGGAGCCCGTCGAGAACCGAAGTCGAGAAGGGCGCGCCCCAAGCAACCGGGTTCTCGAAGGACGCTTCTCGATGAGCCTGAAGCTGCTCGAACCGAACGGTATTGGGTTCTGGGATAGCGCCCTCGCCACCAAGCGTACCCCGGCGAAGGCCGGGGTCCAGTTGGGGGACGCCCGCGACTCCAGCGCAACGGCATCCAAACTGGACCCCGGCCTCCGCCGGGGTACGGCATGGGGTGGGGGAACCCCTCCCTCGATTAAAAGCCGTATCCCCGCGCAGGCGGGGATTCAGGGCCAAGGGCGTTGCGCGCAGTAACCCTGGATCCCCGCCTCTCCGCGGGGATACGATCTACGTGGTTACGTAGCCCGCCCCGATCAAACGTCGAGGTTCGCGACGTTCAGCGCATTTTCCTGAATGAAGTCCCTGCGCGGTTCGACGACATCGCCCATCAACCGCGTAAAGATCTCGTCCGCAACATCGGCCTGATCGATCGCCACGCGCAACATCGACCGGTTGGCCGGGTCTAGCGTCGTCTCCCACAGCTGTTCGGCATTCATCTCGCCCAGCCCCTTGTAGCGCTGGATCGACAGCCCCTTGCGACCGGCCGCGAGGATCGCGTCAAGCAACTGGCTGGGCCGCGCGACCAGCGTCTCGCCCTTGGCCGCGACCGCCGGGGCCTCTTCCTCGCCGTCGGCGGCCGGATCGGCCGCGCTGCGCGCGCTGACCAGCTTCGACACGCCGGCATAGCTCGCGGCTTCCTCGGCGGCGAGGCTGTGGAGCTTGCGCCCCTCCGCCGACAGCAGGAACGCCGGCTCGATATTGTGGGTGTCGGTCACCCCGCGCCAGCGCCGCTGGAACTGCAACCCGTGATCCTCGGTCACGCGCGCGGTCCATTCGGCCTCGACATCGGTCCGGCCGATCCGCGACACCGCATCCTGCAACCGCGTCTGGCGATCCGCGTCGTTGATCGCCGGATCGAGCACCCCCGCCAGCGCCAGCACCTCGACGATGCCCATGTCGTAGCGGCGCGGGACATAGCGCATCAGCGTGCGCATCCGTCGCGCATGGCTGAGCAGCGCCTTCAGATCGTCGCCGCTGCGCGCACCTGCTGGCGTTTCCAGCACCTGCGCACTGACGCCGGCTTCGACCAGATATTCGTCGAGGGCGTTGTCGTCCTTCAGATACACTTCGGACCGGCCCTTGGTGGCCTTATACAATGGCGGCTGCGCGATATAGAGATGCCCCGCCTCGATGATCTCGGGCATCTGGCGGTAGAAGAAGGTCAGCAGCAGCGTACGGATATGCGCGCCGTCGACATCGGCGTCGGTCATGATGACGATCTTGTGGTAGCGCAGCTTGTCGAGGTTGAAATCGTCGCGGATGCCGGTGCCGAGCGCGGTGATGATCGTGCCGATCTCGCGGCTGGCGAGCATGCGGTCGAACCGCGCGCGCTCGACGTTCAGGATCTTGCCGCGCAGCGGCAGGATCGCCTGGAAATGACGGTCGCGGCCCTGCTTGGCCGAGCCACCGGCCGAATCACCCTCGACGAAGAACAGTTCGGACTTGGCGGGATCGCGCTCCTGGCAATCGGCCAGCTTGCCGGGCAGCGAGGCGATGTCCATCGCCCCCTTGCGCCGGGTCAGCTCGCGCGCCTTCTTGGCGGCTTCGCGCGCGGCGGCGGCGTCGATCACCTTCTGGATGATCGCCTTCGCATTCGCCGGATTTTCCTGGAGATATTCGGCGAGCTTGTCGGCCATCAGCGCTTCCAGCGGCTGGCGGACTTCCGACGATACCAGCTTGTCCTTGGTCTGGCTGCTGAACTTCGGATCGGGCAGCTTGACCGAGACGATCGCGGTCAGCCCTTCGCGCATGTCGTCGCCGGTAAGGCTGACCTTCTCCTTCTTCAGCATGCCCGACTTGTCGGCATAGCTGTTGAGCGTCCGCGTCAGCGCCGCGCGGAACGCCGCCATGTGCGTGCCGCCGTCGCGCTGGGGGATGTTGTTGGTGAAGGCGAGGACGTTCTCGTAATAGCTGTCATTCCATTCCAGCGCCACGTCGATGCCGACATCGTCGCGGAAACCGTGGATGGCGATCGGATCGGGCATCAGCGGCGTCTTGGTCCGGTCGAGATATTTCACGAACGCGGCGATCCCGCCTTCGTAGAACAGCTCGACCTCGCGCGGCTCCTCATGCCGGGCATCGACCAGCACCAGCCGCACGCCCGAATTGAGGAACGCCAGCTCGCGGAAGCGATGTTCCAGCTTGTCGAAATCGAACTCGACGATCTTGAACGTTTCGGGCGACGGCAGGAAGGTGACGCGCGTCCCGCGCTTGTCCGACGGCCCCATCACCTTCAGCGGCGCTTCGGCATCGCCGCGGCGGAAGCGCATATAATGCTCCTGCCCGTCGCGCCAGATGGTCAGGTCGAGGAAGTCGCTGAGCGCGTTCACCACCGACACGCCGACGCCGTGCAGACCGCCCGACACCTTGTACGCATTGTCGTCGTTGGTGTTTTCGAACTTACCCCCGGCGTGGAGCTGGGTCATGATGACCTCCGCCGCCGACACGCCTTCTTCCGAATGGATGCCGGTCGGGATGCCGCGGCCATTATCCTCGACCGAGACCGAACCATCGGCGTTCAGCGTGATGAGGATTCGATCGCAATGGCCGGCCAGCGCCTCGTCGATCGCATTGTCGCTGACCTCGAACACCATGTGGTGGAGGCCGGAGCCGTCGTCGGTATCGCCGATATACATGCCGGGGCGCTTGCGGACCGCGTCCAGCCCCTTGAGCACCTTGATCGAATCTGCGCCGTAGTCGTTCTGATTGGGGTTCGTTGCCATAGCGAGTATATAGGGTTTCGCGCGGTGGAACTAAAGCAAAACCCGCACGGGGCCGGGGGCGGTTTGCGGGACGATGAGCGCCCCTCGAAGTCCAGCGTACCCTCGCGCAGGCGAGGATCCAAAGCCAAGCAACGATGCCGCCCGCCTTTGCGACCCTGGACCCCGGCCTTCGCGGGGAGTGACGAAAAACCGCCATCGGTCCCCGTCCGATACTGAACGGCAGCTAACAGGCGCATTCAGTATCGGCTCAAGCGAATCAGGGCATACCCCAAATCACAGACGGACTTCCCCACCCGGAACCGTCACCAGATTTTGAGGGAGAAGACCCATGTTCAAGAAGCTGACGCTCGCTGCCGCCGCCCTTGCCACGGTCGCCACCGCCGCCGCCCCCACCGCCGCATCGGCGCAGAGCTGGCGCGGGGACCGCTATGAGCGGGATTATCGGGACGGCCGCAGCTATCGCGAATATCGCGGCGACCGCGGCTATTACAACAACCGCTACGTCAATCGTCGCGGCGAACGTTGCGAAAATGGCGACGGCGGCACGGTGATCGGCGCGATCGCCGGCGGCCTGCTCGGCAACCAGGTCGGCGGCAATGGCAACCGCCTGCTCGGCACCATCCTGGGTGGCGGTGTCGGCGCGCTGGCCGGCCGGGCGATCGATAAGGCGGACGCCCCGCGCTACTGCCGCCGCTAAGCGCTTTCCCGACCCCCCGGTGGCGTAACGGGGTTACGGGAATGGGCCGGTCTTCCGACAAGGAAGGCCGGCCTTTCTGCGTTGCGTTGGTTGCCGAAACCGGGCGCGACGCCGCCCTTGTCGTCGCGCCGCCCGGATCGCTTTCGCTTTCACGATCAAGCCGACCGCCGTCCATTTGCCCCGATCTGCCACGATCCGGCCGGAAACCCTGCGTAGTCGGCGGGCGCAACGGTGACGGAGTGGCGTGCATGGCGCGATACGGACGGGACGGCTGGCGGACGCTCGCGGGCGCGGCAATCCTTGCCGCTCCGGTCCCGGCATGGGCACAGGACGACACCGAGCGACCGGATGACGAACCGCCCGCGCAAGAGATCGTCGTCACCGGCAAACGCCCGCCGGGATCGGCGCTGGGCAATGCCGCACCGGTCGCGATGCTCGATGCCGACGCGATCCGGGCAATGGGCGTGACCAGCATCGAGGAACTGCTCAAACTGCTGAAACCGCTGACCACGTCGAACAGCGGCGGCGAACCGGTGTTCCTGCTCAACGGCCGCCGCATTTCGGGCTATCGCGAGATCCAGGCGCTGCCGCCCGAAGCGCTGGAGCGAACCGAAATCCTGAACGAACAGGATTCGGCGCGCTTCGGCTTTCCGGCGACCGTGCGAGTCGTCAATTTCGTTACCAAGAAACACTTTCGCGGGCTGACCGTCGAACAGGGGGCGGGCACCACCACCGATGGCGGCGGCGGGACCGTCAACGCCGAACTCGGTGCGACCCGGATCGAGGGCAGTCGCCGCACCACGCTGGCGATCAATTACGACCGGCAGAATCCGTTATTCGCCAATCAGCGCACCTATCAGGTCGACAACGACACGCTGTTCGACCGGACCGGCAATCTGCGCGCGTTGGACGGCGGCAGCATCGACCCCGCGCTCGACGCCCTTGCCGGGCGCGCGATCACCGCCACCGCCGTGCCGACCGATCCGGCACAACGCGACGCGCTGAGCGCCTATGCCGCCGGCACGACCCGCGCGACCGACATCTCGCCCTTCCTGTCGCTGCGCAGCAACGACCAGTTGAAGGTCGACATGACCCACGCCGTCCCGATCGGCAAGACCATGACCGGGTCGCTGAACCTGATCATGGACGCGCAGCGCGGCTTTGCGCTGGCCGGGTTGCAGGGCGCGACGCTGCGCCTGCCCGCCAGCAATCCGGCCAGCCCGTTTGCCGGCGACGTGCTGCTCTACCGCTATCTCGGCGAAGCGGGCACGCTGACCCAGCGCAACGACAATCTGACGCTGCATGCCGGATCAGGGGTGGAGGGCGGGATCGGCCGCTGGATGTGGACGGTGAGCGGGGAATATGACCGCGTCCGTGCCCGCGCCTCGGTCGATCGCGGCGTCGATTCGGCAGTGTTGCAGGCGGCGGTCGATGCCGGTGCCGATCCATACGACCTGTCCGACCGCATCGCCACCGCCGGCCGGATCATCACCCGCAGCCGTACCCTGACCAACACCGCCACGGCCAAGGCGACCGCCAACGGCCCGGCCTTCATGCTTCCCGCCGGACAGGCGCTGCTGACGCTCAACGCCGATTACGCCACCTCCAACAGCGCGGGGCGGCTGGCCGACGATATCGGCGCGGCGACCTCGCTGACCCGCACCATCGCGGGCACCAGCGCCAGTCTCGACCTGCCGATCGCCTCCGCCGATCGCGGCGTGCTGGACGCGATCGGCACGGTTTCGGCCAATGCTACGCTCGGGGTGACCGGGGTGTCGGCCTATGGCAATCTGACCAGCAGCAACCTCGCACTCCGCTGGAACCCGCGGCGCCCGATCCAGATCACCGCGTCGATCAACACGGCGCAGACCCCGCCGGCGATCGCAGCGCTGACCAACCCGGTCGTCACCGTTCCGAACACGCCGTTCTTCGACTTCGTCACCGGCACCAGCGCGCTGATCGCGGTCACCGGCGGCGGCAACACCGATCTCGCGCCCGAGGAACGGCAGATCCGCACGCTCGGCCTCGACTGGCAACCGATCAAGGGCAGCGAGCTGCGCCTGAATCTCGCCTATGTCGACACGCGCATCACCGATCAGCTCGTCTACCCAGCCAGCGCGACCGCCGAATTGCAGGCCGCCTTTCCCGAACGATTCCTGCGCGATGCCGCCGGACAATTGCTGCGCGCCGACCTGCGCCCGATCAACGCCTTCGACGAGCGCGAACGCAAGGTCACGGCGGGCTGGTTGTTCTTCGGGCAGATCGGCCCCAAGCCGCCTGCGCCGACGCCCCCGGCCAAGGACGCCCCGCCGCCGCCACCGCCCAAACAGCGGCCGATGCTGTGGAGCTTCACCACCGTCACGGCACGGCTCGACGACCGGCTGGTGCTCGGCCCCGGCCAGCCCGAACTCGATTTGCTCGATGGCGCCTCGCTCGACGGCAATAGCGGGCGGTCGCGCTACGAGGTGCAGAGCAATATCGGCGGGTCCTATGGTCCGGTGCGCCTCGGCACCTATGCCTTCTGGCAGGCACCAACCCGCATCCGCAGCAGCATCGCCGAATCCGACCTGCGCTTCACGCCTGCGACGGTCATGGGCATCTATTCGCAGCTGGAGGGCCAGCAACTGGCCCCCAAAGCGCCCTGGGCGAAAAGTCTGACCTTCCAGTTCCAGGTCCAGAATCTGCTGAACGACCGCCCCGACGTCCGCGACCGCAACGGCGCGGTGCCGTTCCGCTTCCAGCCAGCGTTCCTCGATCCTTATGGCCGGATCGTCAGGCTGTCGGTGCGCAAGCTGTTTTGAAGGCGCCGGTGCGGGAATGACGGGGTCGTGGGTGCAGAACCGCCCCCTATTCCACCCAGTCCAGCCCGATATCCCGGTACAGCATCCGGTCCTCTTCCCAATTCGGCTTGACCTTCACATGCAGGTAGAGATGCACCCGCACCCCCAACAACTCCTGCAATTCCTTGCGTGCGGTCGCGCCGATTTCCTTGATCCGCTGCCCGCCCTTGCCCAGCACGATCGCGCGCTGCGTATCGCGCGCGACATAGATTTGCTGGTGGATTTCGACCGACCCGTCCTCGCGCTCGAGATAGCGTTCGGTGTCGACCGCGCTCGCATAGGGCAGTTCCTCGTGCAGCTGATGGTATAGCTGCTCGCGCGTCACTTCCGCCGCCAGCATCCGGTCGGTGGCGTCGCTTACCTGATCCTCGGGGAAATGCCACGGCCCCTCTGGCATGCGCTTCGCCAGCGCCGCCTTCATCTCGGCCAGGCCATCGCCGGTCGTCGCGCTGACGAAGAACGTCTCCTCGAACGCCGCCATCTCGTGCAGCCGTGCGGCATGGTCGAGCAGGCGCGGCTTGTCGGCGATGTCGACCTTGTTCAGGATCAGCAGCTTCGGCTCCTTGCGCGCGGCCAGCGGCTCGACGATCGCGCGGACCTTCGGCCCGATCCCGCCCTTGCCGTCGACGACCACCGCGATCGCATCGGCGCCTGTCGTGCCTTCCCAAGCCGCCGACACCATCGCCCGGTCCAGCCGCCGCTTCGGTTCGAAAATACCCGGCGTGTCGACCAGCAGCAGCTGCGTGTCCCCCTCGATCGCGATGCCCATCAACCGGGTGCGCGTCGTCTGCGCCTTGGGACTGGTGATCGCGACCTTCTGCCCGACCAGCGCATTGACCAGCGTCGACTTGCCCGCATTGGGGGCGCCAAGGACCGCGACCAGGCCGCACGACTGGGAAGAAGACGTCAAAAGCTAACCTCGCGCAAATATCCGATGATGCCCCTCTTACCCGTGGCGGCGACGCAAGCAAAGCGTGCGCGCACCGCAAGTCGGTGCTTGATCCGCCCCGACAGGCCCGCTACCCAATAGTCCGACAAGAACACAGGAGGGGGCGACAACCCATGCGTACTCAATCGACCGCGCACCGCACATTGCGGACCCGCGCACGCAATTTCGTGCTCGGTACGGCATCGCTGCTGATCGCCGCGACCGCATCGGCCCAGGCCCCCGCCCCGGCAACGCCGCAGCCGGGCGAACCGGCGCAGATCGCGATCCGCGGCGATCAGCAGGGTCCGACCTATGACCGGCGCATCTTCACCCAGTTCGCCGAGCATCTCGGCAACGGCATCTATGGCGGCCTGTGGGTCGGCAACGATCGCCGGATCCCGAACACGCGCGGGTTCCGCAACGACGTCGTCGCCGCGCTGAAGCGCCTTGGCGTGCCGGTCATCCGCTGGCCGGGCGGCTGCTTCGCCGACGAATATCACTGGCGCGAAGGGATCGGGCCCCGCAACAAGCGCCCGGTCAAGATCAACACCAACTGGGGCGGCGTGACCGAGGACAATGCGGTCGGCACCCATGAATTCATGGACCTGACCGAACAGGTCGGCGCCGAAGCCTATATCTCGGGCAATGTCGGCAACGGATCGCCGCGCGAAATGGCCGAGTGGGTCGAATATATGACGCAGGAAGCCGGCACCCTCGCCGACGAACGCGCGAAGAACGGCCGCAAGGCGCCGTGGAAGGTGCCCTATTTCGGTATCGGCAACGAGCTATGGGGATGTGGCGGCAATATGCGCCCCGAATATGCCGCCGACGAGACGAAACGCTTCGCGACCTTTATCAAGTCGCCGGCCGGCAGCCGCGTTCTCAAGATCGCATCCGGCGCCAATGTCGAGGACTATAACTGGACCGACGTGATGATGCGCGAGGCGATCAACCAGATCGACGCCGTCTCGCTGCATTACTACACCGTCCCCGGTGGCGGCTGGCCGCCCAAGGCGTCCCCGACCCAGTTCGACGAATCCGCCTGGGCCGAAACGCTCGCGCGGACGTGGAAGATGGACGAGCTGATCACCAAGCATTCGCAGATGATGGACAAGTACGACCCGCAAAAGCGCGTCTGGCTGGCCGTCGACGAATGGGGCACGTGGTATGCCCAGGATCCGGGCACGACGCCGGGCTTCCTGCGCCAGCAGAACACGCTGCGCGACGCGCTGGTCGCCGCGATCAACCTCGACATCTTCGCCAAACATGCCGACCGGGTAAAGATGACCGCCATCGCGCAGATGGTGAACGTGTTGCAGGCGATGATCCTGACCGACGGGCCGAAGATGGTCCTGACCCCGACCTATCACGTGTTCGAAATGTACAAGCCGTTCATGGACGGCACGGTGCTGCCGATCACGGTCAACAGCCCCTATTATTCGCGTGACAAATGGGTGATGCCGGCGGTGTCGGCCTCGGCGGTGCGTAGCAAGGACGGCGTGGTCCATGTCGCCCTGTCGAACGCCGATCCGAACCGTCCGACCACCGTGTCGGCGGCGCTGACCGGGATCAACGGCGCGACCGTCACCGGCCGGGTGCTGACCGCGCCGACGATCACCGCGCACAATACGTTCGACAATCCGAACGCCGTGACCCCGACCGCCTTCACCGGCGCACAGGTCGCGAACGGCACGTTGACGGTGACGCTGCCGGCCAAGTCGGTGGTGATGCTCGACATCAAGTAAGGATATGGGGCGGCGTCCGGCCGCCCCATACTCCCGTTACGGACGGGCCGTTCCCGCCGTGCGTCAGTCGGCCCAGAGCCGTACCGCCAGCCCCTCGATATAATCCGCCGCCCGGCCCGCCGCGCCCGCATCGTACAGCGCGGCCAGCGCCGCCGGATCGAGCGCCTTGGCGGCGTCCAGCAGCCCGCGCCACGGTGCGAGCGACCCCGGCCACTGGTGCAGCGCCACCGCCGCGCCGACCTCGGCCAGCCGGTCGGCCTTGCGCGTCTGTTCTGCGAAATACCGCCATTCGGGCGCGCAGATATAGGGGCGGCCGACCCGCGCGATCTCATGCACCGTATTGTCGCCTGCCGATGCGATCACGACGTCGGCGGCGGCGATGTGATCGGTGACGCCGTCGACCCAGCCGCGTTCGACCAGATTGCCGAAATCGGTCTCGTGCCCCTCGCGATGCACCGGTCCGATCACCAGCCACAGCGCATCGGGCACCGCCCGCGCCGCCATGGTCAGCGGGGCATAGGGCGTCCCCGCCCCGCCGCCGCCGGTCAGCACCAGCACGACTTCCTTGTCGGGATCGATGCCCAGCTTCGCCCGCGCCTCGGCCTTGGACGGCACGGCATCGGTCGTGGTGCACAGCCCGCCGGTATAGCAGGTCTTGGCCCGGCCCCAGTCGGGAAAGTCGTCCTGCTCGATGCCTTCGTCGAACGGCGCCAGCAGCCCGACACACGCCTGATAGGCACCCAGATGCCCCGGATCGGTGCGGTCGCCATGCATCCGGATCTTGATCGCGGGCACGCTGGCGATCCGCGCCATCAGCGCGATCTCCGCCGAAACGTCGACGACGAACAGCGCGGGGGCGGCATCGTCGAGATGGTCGAGGATCGTCCGCATCGTCCGCCGCGTCGCCTCGACGCCCAAGGGCACGCAGTGCAGCACTTCGGGCGTCGGCTGGTCGAATAGCGCCCGGGTCGGCACCGGCGCGCCGATCATGTTGGGCAGCGCCACGATCTCGATCGGGCGGTCGAAGCCGTCGAACAATTCGGGCCGCGCGCACAGGATCGTTACCGGCCGCTCGGCGGGCAGTTCGCGAATGATCGCCATCGCCCGATTGGCATGGCCGCGGCCCTGATGATGGATGAAAAAGGTGATCGGCCGCGTCGTCATCTGTCCCCCGGAGAAACCCGTCTTCGTACCTGCGCACGAACGCGGCGGAACCGTTGCCGGCTCCCCGCGTAACCGCCATACCGAAAATTATTTCGGAATCACAACGATTTCCGATGATTCAGATGGGAATAGAACCTGCATGACGACGCATGACGGCTGGTCCAATCCGCGCCCCGGCCTGACGATCCTGCGTCGTGGCGACGCGCCGATCCGCGCGATCCAGGTATATGGCCAGCGTTGTTCGGGGACCAACGTCCTGATCCGGTCGATCGAGGCCAATCTCGGCCGCGCCGCCTTTACCGAACAGCATGGCTTCAAACACTGGTTCGTGCCCGAACAGGTGCTGTTCCCGCGTGACGTGATGGTGCTGGCGGTGGCACGCGATCCGGTCGACTGGGTGCGCAGCCTGCATCGCCAGCCATGGCACGCCCATCCCGAACTGAAGAAACTCGGCTTCTCCGACTTCATCCGCGCGCCGTGGCACAGCTATTGGGACAGCGAATTCTGGGGGGTCGAGGACGATCATCCGGTGCTGGGGCGCGAGATGCTGCACGAACGCTGCCCCGATACCGGCGAACGCTTCGCCAACCCGCTTGCCAAGCGTACCGCGAAGCTGCGGCACTGGGCGGGACTGCACGACCGGGCGCATCATGTTGCGCTGCTCAACCACGAGGCCTTCTGTGCCGATCCGGCGGGCGTGATCGCCGACCTTGCCGCCGCGACCGGCCTGACCATGGCCGAACCGTTCGTCGCGCAGGACACGTACAAGGGGCAGGGCCACCGCGCCTTCCGTCCGACCGCCTACCCGCCGGTGTCCGACGCCGATCTCGCCCATATCCATGCCTGGCTCGATCCGGCGGTCGAGGCGCGCTACGGCTTTATGATCCCCGAACCGCAGGCGCAGGCGGCTGAGTAGGTTCACGCGAAGGCGCGAAGACGCGAAGGGGTTGCGTTCAGGGTGATGTCCCGCGATCGGGAGACACTTGCTCCGGTTGCAACGAAAACATGGCCGCTGGCGCGGACAGGCTTTGCCAGTGGCGCAACTCCTTCGCGTCTCCGCGCCTTCGCGTGAACCCTATCTTCCTTCGGCCGTGGCCCGCCGCACCGAACCGGCCAGCGCCACCGTCAGCAACCCGGCGACAACCGCCCAGATCGCCAGCCCCTGCCACGGTGTATAGCCCAGCCATTCATCGGCCACGGTCCGCAGATAGCCCGGATCGAACCGCGCCGCGAACACGGCAACCGCCAGCGCGCGCGGCTCGTCCTGCGGCGCGGTGATCTCCGCACTGGCGATCGCCATGTTGAGGACGACCGACCCCGCGAGCAACGCGGTGACCGCCACGCGCGACCAGCGCGTCGCGCGTGCCCAGAACGTGCCGATGCCGATGCACAGGAACCCGACCGCCGGCAGCGCATGGCGCGGTCCGGTCGCGTTGCCGCCGTCCCAGTAATAATAGGAGGCGTTGATGAGGAACGGCACCACCGCCCCCGCGACCGCCAGCCAGCCAAGGTCGCGGGTCGCGCGATCGCGGACCAGCAGCGCCAGTCCGAACGGCGCGACGATCAGGATCGGCGCGACCCACAACATGCCGCGCCGCTCGCCGAGGATCAGTTCGTACAGCACATAGGGCTTGGGATAGGTCAGTCCGAACAGCCCCTCCTGCATTCCGGCAAAATCGGTGACGCCCGAATAGCCGAGCCGGAACACCGTCCCGAACGCGATCAGGTTATAGGCGAGCAGCACGACCAGCGCGCTGCCCCCCGCCGCCAGCGCGATGGCGACGGTCCGCACCGCCTCCCCCCGCGCGACCGTCCGCAGCCGCCACAGCGCGAAGCCCGCCACCGGCAGCCCGGCGATCAGCGCCGAATGCTCGATCAGCACCGCCCAGCCGAGCGCCAGCCCGGCAACGACCGCATGACCGGGCGACCGCTCCGCCCCGGTGCCCCGCCACACCGCCCAGGCGGCGATCAGCAGCAACGCCGCGACCGGAGCATGGCCGAAGATCGTCGTCGACCAGCCCCAGATGGTGGTGCCAAGGCCATAGGAGAGCGCAGCGACCGCGCCCGCCTCGCCATCGCCGGTCGCCCGCCGGACCAGATCGTAGAGCAGCATCGCCGCCAGCGCGCTCAGCACCGCGCAGATCGTCACCGCGACCAGCCGGATGCGGATCTTCAGGAAGCGGTTGAACTCGCGATTCTCGAAGCCGGGGACGAAGTCGTCGGCGCGCTGCCCCGACAGACGGTCGGCAATGGCGACCGCGGGGATACCGAGCACGGTCATCCCCGGCGCCTTGTCCGAATAATAATGGCTGCCGAACTGCGCCTTGTCGATCGTCAGGGGGGCGAACTCATCGATCGTCGCGTCGCCCTGTTCGACCAGCGACAGCGTCGCGAACATGCGGACGGCATTGTTGGGATTGAACTCCCACGACCCGAACCATGCGCAGGAAAACCACACCAGCAGCAGGATCAGCCACGCCACCGGATCACGGCGCAGCGGCACTACCGACCGGTCCGCCCGATCCGCCGCCGTCATGCGATCAGAAGACCCGGTTCAGCAGCAGATAGAGCGACCCCGACAGCAGCACCGACACGGGCAGCGTCAGCACCCACGCCATCAGCAAGTTGCGCACCGTCCCCATCTGCAACCCCGACCGGTTCGCCGCCATCGTGCCGGCGACGCCCGACGACAGGACGTGCGTGGTCGACACCGGCAGGCCGAGGCTGTCGGCGCCGAAGATCGTGCCCATCGCCACCAGCTCGGCCGACGCGCCCTGCGCATAGGTCAGGTGGGTCTTGCCGATTTTTTCGCCGACGGTGACCACGATCCGCTTCCACCCGACCATCGTGCCGAGCCCAAGCGCGAAGGCGACCGCCACCTTGACCCATAGCGGGATGAAGCGCGTGCCGGCGTCGAGCGAACCGCGATAGTCGGTCAGCACCTGCTGGTCGCGATCGTTCAGGCCCAGCGACTTCTCCTTGCCGATGCGCTTCACCGCTTCGGAGGCGAGGTACATGTCGTTGCGCATATTGCCGCTGACCGCCGCCGGAACCTTGGCCAGCGAACCATATTCGCGGACCTGGCGGTCGATCGTCCCGACCAGCGCGGTGACGGCGGGCACGGTTTCGGCGTCGAGCTTGCGCTCGGTGATATAGCGCTGCGTCTGCCTGCGCGCGGCGATGTCGTCGAGGCCGACACGCGGGCCACGCGGCGCCAACACCTGCACCGCCGCCGCGCTGTTGGCGGCGAACTGCGCCTCATATTCGGCGGGAACCGCGCGGTTGAGCGCATAGGCGGTCGGCACCGTACCGATCAGGATCAGCATGATGAGGCCCATGCCCTTCTGCCCGTCGTTCGACCCGTGGGCGAAGCTGACGCCGGTGCAGGTGAAGATCAGCAACGCGCGGATCCACAGCGGCGGCGGGGTGTCGCCGACCGGCGCCTCGTACAGCTTGCGGTTGCGGACCAGCGTCTTCATCGCGAGGAACAGCAGCGCGGCGACGCCGAAACCGATCAGCGGCGAGATCAGCAGCGCCTTGCCGATCTCGGTCGCCTTGTCCCAATCGACGCCGGCCGATCCGTTGCGCCCTTGCAGGATCGCATTCGCCACGCCGACGCCGATGATCGACCCGATCAGCGTGTGCGACGACGACGACGGAATGCCCAGCGCCCAGGTGGCGAGGTTCCACACGATCGCCGCGATCAGCAGCGCGAACACCATCGCGAAGCCCGACGACGACCCGACCTGCAGGATCAGTTCGATCGGCAGCAGCGAGATGATGCCGAACGCGACCGCGCCGGTCGACAGCAGCACGCCAAGGAAGTTGAAGAACCCCGACCATACGACCGCGACATGGGCGGGCATCGAATTGGTGTAGATCACGGTCGCGACCGCATTGGCGGTGTCGTGGAAGCCGTTCACGAATTCGAAGCCCAGCGCGATGATCAGCGCGAGCACCAGCAATGCGAAGGGCATCAGCGTCAGCGGATCGACGCTGGCCGCCGCCGCATCGTGATATACGTTGTAGACGACATAGCCGAGTGCGGCGACGATCGCCGTGGCGAATCCAAACGTACCGGCGCGGCCGAAGCCGTCGTCCAGTTTCGGGCCGGGGCGTCCATCCCGCTCCAGCGCTGCGCTCGTCATCGAAATTCCCCTGCCGAATGGACGAATCGCCCTACTGGCGAAGTGTGACAGTTCCACACCGCCCCCGCGTCGGCATCGCGATCGGCGAGGCGCCCATAGCGGATGGAAGATGCTTTGGCGATATGCCGCGCATATGCGTCCGATTCCGGAACGACGCCGTTACCGGTGCGCCACACTATGCGCGCGCAATGCCGGTCAGGGCAGGATGCGCAACCGTTCGATCACCACCCCCGGATCGACCATCCACAAGCGGATGCGATGCCGACCGGCCTTCGCCACCTGATGGCTGGACCGGGTCGCACGAACCGCATTGCTGACCGCTTCGGCCCATTCCTTCTCACCGGTGCCTTTCCACAGGTCGATGACCTGCGGCGGCGCATCGTCGATGGCAATGGCGTAGCGCCGCCCGCTGCCGATGACGTCGAGCGATGGTGCCGCCAGCACCTCGACCGTCGCGGTGCCGGCAGGCAGCGTGACAATGTAATCGAGCGCAGGCCCCTTGCCCGGCACCTGCGCCGCGGCCGTCTGCGGCCATGGCGTCACCGCGCGACCCGCGATGCCGAGGCCGGGCACGATAACCCAGCGCACCGCATCGGCAGGACGGTTGGCAGCGAACGCCGCCGCATCGATCTCGGTCGGCTTCGCCGGCGGCTGGACCGCAATCGGCGTGCGCCGCGTGCCGGGCGCGACGCGACGCACTTCTGGCATCACATCGGTCTCGGGCTGTTGCCAGCTCGTATAGCCAATATGCGTCTGCGCCATCATGTGCCGCCACTTGCCACCGTTCAGCCCCTCATAGCGCGCGCGGATCGCACGATCGTTGGCGAACAGCCGCTCCGCCTCATCCGCGAGGCGGTTGGCCGCCGGATCGCCCGCCGCCGCCGCCGCGCGGTTGCGCGCGACCGTCACATACAGCCGGGCGAGATTGCCCGCCGCCTCGACCGGATGCGCGACCAGTTGATAGAAGGCGTCCTGCCCCGCGACCTTGGGCCGCACCGCCGCGACGTCGCGGTCGAGCGCCGCCCATTCGGCCAGCACCCGGTCGGCGGTGCCGTCGGTCAGGCTCCAGCTATCGGGCGACCAGAGTTCGGGCTTCTGCCGCGCCAGATAGCGGGTCGTGCGGTCGAGGATCGACGCGATCGCGTCCGCCTGCCCCGCCCCGAACTGTTCGGCTGCCCAGCGGCGATGATAGTCCGCCATCGCCTCAATGGTCATCGCCTTCGGATTCCACGCCATGTCGAGGAAGAAGCTGGTCGGAAGCTCCATCGGCTTCAGGTCGCCGACATTGACGATCCACATCCGGTCGACACCATGCGCGTCGGCCAGCGCCATCTGCTCCCAGGTTCGCGAAATCTGATTGGTGTTGAGCCACTTGTAGTTGCGCGGACCACCGACATAATCGAAATGATAATAGACGCCGTACCCGCCCGGTCGGGTTTCGCCAACCTTGGGCAAACGACGGATATTGCCCCAATTGTCATCGGCGAACAGCAGCGTCACGTCGTCGGGGACGCGCATCCCGGCATCGTAATAATCCTGCACTTCCTTGTAGAGCGCCCAGACCTGCGGCGTCTGTGCGGCGGGCTTGCCGGTCACCTCGGCGATGATGCCGCGCTGGTCGGCGACGATGCGTTCGAGCAGCTTGGTCGCGGTGCCGCTGGTCATCGGCTCGTCGCCATCGCCGCGCATGCCGACCGTCACCACCGCATCGCGCCCGGCGTTGCGCACGATCCCCTCGCGCCAGAAGCCACGAAGCTTCTCGACATTGGTCGTGTAATCCCACGCCCCGCCCTTGCCCCGCGCCCATTCGATATGCGCGCGCTGCATCGGTTCGTGGTGCGAAGTGCCGAGCACGATTCCCATCCGGTCGGCAAGCGCCGCGCTGGTCGGATCGTCCTGCCACAGCGATTTGCCCCACATCGCCGGCCACAGATAATTGCCCTTGAGCCGCAGCGTCAGTTCGAACACCCGCTGATAGAAACGCGAATTGATCCCGCCGAAGCTGCTGCGCGCCCATTCGCCCAGCGCCGGTTCCTCGTCGTTCAGGAAGATGCCGCGATAGCGCACTTGCGGCGCATCGATCCTGCGGCCCGCCGTCACATACAGGTTCGGGCGTACCGGCACCGGCACGTCCGCCCACCAGCTCCAGGGCGACACCCCCGCCCGACGCGACAGGTCATAGGTGCCGAAGATCGCCCCGCGCTTGTCGGCGCCGACGATCACCAGCGCGCGGGCGACGCCCGGCATTGGTGCCTCGACCACCTGCTGGACATAGCCTTCCCAGCGCCCCTGCAGCGTCGATACGTCGATCCTGCCCGCCGCGATCAGCGCGTCGATCGCCGGGCTCTGTCCCAGCACGCCGATCAGCACCGCCCGGTCCTGCGCCTCGCCGCTGCGTCCGGCGAGTCCGGTCAGGTCGCGGACCAGATCGTCGGCGGCATCGCGAACGCCGCCATCGACCGTCGGTTCGACAACGACCCGTGCCGGCACGCCGTTTTCGATCAGGGCCATCGCGTCGCTCGGCGCCTTCTCGCAGATCGCAACCAGACCGGTGCAGGCCGATGCCGGATTCGACGCCGCTATGCCGACCGCCCCAGCCATCAGGCCAATTCGTCGAATCATCGAACGCCGGTCAGGACGATGAACGGATTGCTGCATGACCTCTCCGAATATTGGTATCGTTGGGCGATTGCCCTGACAGCGTAGCCAAGCCGCCTTCATCGGTCGACCCGGTCGCGGGGTCAACGTTCCATCCGTCGCTCCAACTACTTTTCGCCATCGACATGGTGCGCGGTAACGCACCGAATATCGGTCAAACCAATTATACAAGACTGGCTTGACGGCCGCGCGGTGATAGCGCTACCACCACCAGATCATTCGTAGCGAATGGAGGCGACCCCGAATTCGGGGCGCTGGTGTGGGAGAGTTGAGATGTTGACGAACACCCTGTTGCGCCGTGCCGGTACCGTGTCGGCGCTGCTGCTGGCCGGCACCGCCTGGCCCGCCCTCGCCCAGACCGCGACGACCGCCGCCAACGAACCCCCGACCGCGCAGACGCAGGACGGTGCCGGCGCGACCCAGCCGACCGCGATCGATTCGACCGACCAGCCGCCGGCCGATCCGTCGCTGACCGGCAATGACGAGATCGTCGTCACCGGCTACCGCGCCTCGCTGACCAGCCAGACCAATGCGAAGCGCAATTCGATCGGCTTTACCGACACGATCTTTGCCGAGGATATCGGCAAGTTCCCCGACACCAACATCGCCGAATCGGTCAACCGCATCCCCGGCGTGACGATCAGCCGCGAAGTCACTGGCGAAGGCGCCAACGTCGCGATCCGCGGTCTCGGCACCAACTTCACCCGCGTGCTGCTGAACGGCGCGCCGGTCGCGATCGCCTCGGTCCGCTTCGATGCGCAGAGCACCAATCGCGAGGTCGATCTCGACCTGATCCCGACCGAGCTGTTCACCCAGCTGACCGTCAGCAAGTCGCCGACCGCCAGCCAGATTGAGGGCGGCGCGGCCGGCACCGTCAACCTGCGCTCGGCGCGTCCCTTCGACAATCCCAAGCCGTACATCAGCTATGGCCTGCAAGGGTCGAAAGTCAGCAGCGCTGACAAATGGGGCTATCGCGGCCATGTGCTCGCCAGCGCCACCTTTGGCGATTTCGGCATCCTTGTCGGCGGTGCGGCGGTGCATAACCAGTTCCGCGTCGACGGGTTCGAGACGATCGGCTGGACCAACCCCAATCTGACCGCGGCACAGAGCAGCAGTTCCACGCGCAATGCGACCGGCGGCGGCAACTTCACCATTCCGGGCACCGTGCCCGCCAATGCCGGCAACGGGCTGATCCCCGGCACCGTCATCGACGAAGCGTTCCTGCTGCGCAACAATCCGGGCGCCACCATCCAGCAGATCGACAACGGGCTGCTCCCGCGTCTCGGTCGTCCGCGCACCGAGATCGGCGAGCGCACCCGCTATAACGGTCTCGTCAGCCTCGAATGGCGGCCGAGCGACGCGCTGCATTTCTATGTCGACGGCATGTATGCCAAGCGCGATACCGAGTTTACCCGCAACGCGATGAACTGGGCGGTGCGCAACGGCGCGGCGATCCCGCTCAACACCACCTATGACAAGACCGACTGCGCGGCCGGCTGCACCGTCACCGGCGGCACCTATGCCAATGCGCAGTTCTTCCTCGAATATCGTCCGTACAAGGATACGCAGGACTACTGGGGCGTGAACCCCGGCGTCGAATTCGTCGTCAACGATTTCATCAAGGGCGATCTGCAGGCGAATTATACGCAGAGCAATTTCCGCCGCGAAAGCCCGACCTTCCTCGTCATCACCCCGGCCAGCAGCGGCACGACCGTCACCTACAAGAATGACGGCGGCATCCCGTCGATCACCAGCAATATCGACCTGAACGATCCGCGCAATTTCGGTTGGGCCGGCGGCGGTCGCGTCAACCTGAACGGCGAAGAGCGCCGGACCGAGACACGCGGTGTGCGCGGCAGCCTGTTGTTCGGCGACGATCAGCGCTTCAGTGTGCGGGTCGGCGGCGCGTATGACGATACGCAACGTCGCATCACCCCGTTCGACAACACCAATCCGTGGCAGGCCGCGATCTGCGGCAACAATCCGAACGTCATCCTGCCGGGTCCGAACCGCCAGCCGCTGTGCGACGGCGCCAACCAGCCAGGAACGGTCGCGCCCAGCGGCTATCCCACCTATCCGGCCTATGGCACCGGCTTCACGGCGGGCGGCCAGCCGCTGGTCTATGGCGGGTCGCTGATCCCGACCGCCGCCGTTCCCTCGTTCCTGCTGCCCGGCGACAACGGCTTCATCACCGTCGACTGGGCCAAGGTGAAGGCCGCGACCGGCTATGACCAGCTGCTCGCCGGCGCGACCGAAATCGGGTCGGGCAGCAGCGGCGCGAATGGCGGCCTCATCCGCGAAAAGGTCACCGGCACCTTTGTCGAGATGAACGACGTCATCGACATCGGCGACAACGACACGCTGCGGCTGAACGGCGGCCTGCGCTATGTCCGCACCGAACAGATTGTCGGCGGGCGCACCACCATTCCGAACCCGCTCAACACGCGGGGCGGCGTGACCTGCCCGGGCAGCAGCGCCAACAACTTCGCGCTCGACGGGTCGTGCTACCCCGCGATCATCAACTTCACCGAGACGAACCGCCTCTATTCGAACTTCCTGCCCTCGGCGAGCGTCGCCTACAGCTTCGGGCGCAAGGCGGTGGCGCGCGGCTCGATCTCGCGGACGATGACCCGGCCCGATCCGAACCAGCTGCTGCCGGGCGCCTCGTTCACCTCGCCCTCGGCCGATGTCGGCACGCTCGGCAACAATGCGCTCAGCCCGTACATCTCGGACAATATCGATCTCGGCTTCGAATATTATACCGGCGGCGAAGGCGTCATCGCGTTCGCGGCGTTCCGCAAGTCGATCACGGGCTTCACCGTCAACGGCATCACCACCGTGCCCTTCTCGACGCTGGAACCGTTCGGCATCACCTTCGCCTCGCTGACCCAGGCGCAGCAACAGGCGCTGCTCGACCGGGCGCGCCCGGCGGGGATCGCTCCCGAAGCGGTACCGGTGCAGATCCAGCAACAGGTCAACGCCGACGGCAAGCTGAAGGTCAACGGTCTGGAATTCCAGATCACCCAGCCGCTCGACTTCCTGACCCGCTATATCGGCGTCGAGGGTTTCGGCGTGCAGGGCAATCTGACGCTGATCGACCAGCGCGGCGAGGGTCAGGGCGCGCCGGCGATCGCGCTGGGCGTCGCGCCGACCACCTATACGCTGACCGGCTATTATGAAGGCAACGGCCTGTCGGCCCGCCTGACCTATACCTATAACGAAGGGTCGCAGGGGTCGGGGCTGAACCAGAACGGCCTGCCCGCCGCCGCGATCTTCGGGCGCAGCTATGGCCAGCTCGACTTTTCGGGCAATCTCGACCTCGGGAAGATCCTCGGCAACGACTATCTGCCGACCGTCGTCGTCAACGTCATCAACATCACCAAGGAAGCGCAGTCGAGCTACTTCCAGTTCCCCAACGCGACCTTCAACGAATATAATCCCGGCCGCACCTTGCTGGTCGGCGTGCGCGGGCGCTTCTGATCCACTTGCGTGGAACCGGCACCGGCCCGCTCGAACCCTCCCCCAACTGACGGGCGTGGCCGATCCCTCGGCCATGCCCGTTTCTTTGCTTGACGTCGCCGCCCGGTTCGCCGCACCGCAGCACCGTCATGACCAACCGCATCGATCCGCCGCGCGCCGGACGGCGCAACCGTCGCGACACGCTCGACGAGCGAACCTGCCAGATGATCTGTCCGATCGCCGCGGCGATGGTCGGCGTCTGCCTGACCGGCATCGGCCTGCTGCATGTCACCATCACCTTCCGCGCGCGCCAGACCATCGCCGACGACCTGTTGTCGATCGACGCGCTGATCTTCCTGATCGCGACGCTCAGTTCCTATTTCGCGTTGCGCGTCCAGGGCGTGCGCCGGCTCCACTGGCTGGAGCGGATCGCCGATGCGACCTTCATCAGTGCGATGCTGCTGCTGACCGCGGCCTGCTTCCTCATCACCTACTCGCTCAATCGATAGAAGATTACCGATTGTTCAGCGCGCGCTGAACGCCCGGCAAGAATGCGGCGGCTACATCCCCCGATCATGAAGGGGATGCGGGCGATGCGCACATGGTTGGCGATACTGGCGGCGACACTCGCCGTGCCGGCAGCGGCGGCGGAGGCGACCGCCCCGGCCGGGCTGTGGATCAGCCCGCACCATGACGTGGCGGTGCGCACCGCCGCCTGTGGCAGCCGGCTGTGCGGCTGGGTCGTCTGGGCCAGTCCCACCGCCCAGGCCGATGCCCGCGCCGGCGGTACCGACCGGCTGATCGGCACCGAACTGCTCGAAGATTATGCCGCCACCGGCAACGGCGCATGGGCGGGCACGGTGTTCGTCCCCGATATGAGCCGGCGCTTTTCGTCGCGGATCGAACTTCCCTCCGCCGACAGCCTGCAGATCCGCGGCTGCCTGATCGGCGACATGCTGTGCCGGACCCAGCGCTGGACCCGCATCGCCCAGGTGCCGCATGGCTGAGCTGCGCCGCTGGATCGAACGCTATCGCACCCCCCTCGGCGTCCTGATCGTCCTCGCGCTGATCGGGCTCGGTTTCGCCGCGCTCGAACATCTGACGCAGGAGGTGCGCTTCGCCGATGTCCGCGCGGCGATGCACGCGCTGTCGCCGCACCGGATCGTGCTGGCGTTGCTGGCGACGGCGGGCAGCTATCTGGCGCTGACCTTTTACGACCTGCTCGCCCTGCGCGTCATCGGCCGCCCGCTGCCATGGCGCACCGCCGCGCTCGCCTCCTTCACCAGCTATACGCTCAGCCACAATCTCGGCCTCGCGCTGCTGACCGGCGGGTCGGCGCGCTACCGCATCTATACCGCCGCCGGGCTCGACGGCCCCGATGTCGCGCGCGTCGTCGCGATCGCCAGCGGCACCTTCTGGGCCGGGGTCGTCAGCGTCACCGGCGCGGCGCTGCTGCTCCACCACGGCCCGCTCGATCTGGTCGGACTGAAGCTGAGCGCCATGCAGGTCGCGCTCGCCGGCTGGACGATCGCCATCCTCGCCATCGCCTCGCTCGCCGCCTGCGCACTGGTCCGCAGCCCGATCCGCCTGTTCGGCTTCACCCTCCCCCTGCCGACGCCGACGCAACTGTTTTTACAGATCGCCATTGCGCTGATCGACATCAGCTTCGCCAGCGCCGCGCTGTTCGTGCTGATCCCCGGCGCGACCCCGGCGCTGCTCCCCGCCTTCATCCTCGCCTATGCGCTCGGCATCGTCGCGGCGGTTGTCACCCATGTCCCGGGCGGCATCGGCGTGTTCGAGGCGGTGGTGCTGGCGGTCGTCCCCGCCGGTCGCGCGACGCTGTTCGCGGCGCTGATCGCCTATCGCGTGCTCTATTACCTGTTGCCGCTCGCGCTCGGCATCCTCGTGCTGGCATGGCATGAGGGCGCACGGCAGCGGCGGCGCTCGGTCCGTTTCCTGTCGGGCGTGCGCGCGGTCGCCACCGGCGTCGCCCCGCTCGCCTTGAGCGCCGCGACCTTCACCACCGGCGCGATGCTGCTGCTGTCGGGATCGCTCCCCTCGGTCCGTGCGCGCATGGGCGACCTCGCCGCGATCCTGCCGCTGCCGATGATCGAGGCGAGCAGCATCGCCGCCAGCCTGACCGGCACCGGCCTGTTGCTGCTGGCCCCGGCCCTGTATCGCCGGCTCGACGGGGCGTTCGTCGCCGCCCGTGGATTGCTGATCGTCGGTGCGTTCTTCTCGATCGGCAAGGGGCTGGATTATGAGGAAGCGACGATCTGCCTGACCGTCGCCGCGTTGTTGCAATGGACGCGCAGCGCCTTCTACCGCCGCACGACGCTGACCAGCCAGCCGATCGGCCCCGGCTGGATCGCGTCGGTCGCGGCGGTCATCGCGCTGACCATCTGGGCGGGCTTCTTCGCCTATCGCCACGTGCCCTATTCCAAAAATCTGTGGTGGAAATTCGCGCTGCACAGCGATGCGCCCCGCTTCCTGCGTGCGTCGCTGGGGGTGATCGTCATGCTGGGCGGGGCCTGTATCTGGCGGCTGATGGCACCGACCGCCGCCCCGCTGCGTGCCGCGCCCTCCGCCATCGACGCCGCCAGCGTCCGCCGCATCCTGAACGCCGCCAACCGCACCGATGCGATGCTCGCGCTGACCGGCGACAAACGCTTCCTGCTGTCGCAGGCGGGCGACGCCTTCGTCATGTATCAGCTGTACGGCGCCAGCTGGATCGTGATGGGCGATCCGGTCGGCCCGCGTGAGGCATGGGGCGAATTGCTGTGGAACCTGCGCGATCTCGCCGACCGCGAACAGGGGCGGCTGCTGCTCTACGAAGTCTCTTCCCCCGTCCTCGACATCGCGATCGGCATGGGGCTGAACATCGTCAAATATGGCGAGGATGCGGTGGTCGACCTGACCCGCTTCACCCTCGACACGCCCCGGCTGCGCGCGCTGCGCAAGTCCGAACGCGCCGTCGCACGCAAGGGCGCGACGCTGCACATCGTCGCCGCCACCGAACTCGGCACCATCATCGACGAGCTCGAAAGCGTGTCCGACGAATGGTTGATGGCCAAGGCGCAGCGCGAAAAGGGCTTCAGCCTCGGCCATTTCGATCGCGCCTATCTCAGCCATTTCGACGTGGCGGTGGTGACGATCGACGACCGCATCGTCGCCTTCGCTAATCTGTGGCTGACCGCGTCGAAGAACGAAGCCTCGGTCGACCTGATGCGCCATCGCAGCGACGCCCCGCCGGGAACGATGGATTTCCTGCTCGTCAACCTGATGCTGTGGGCGCAGGCACAGGACTATGCCCGCTTCTCGCTCGGCATGGCGCCGCTGTCGGGGATCGAGGATCGCCGCCTCGCCCCCGCCTGGGCCAAGGCGGCGGCATTCATCTTCCGCCATGGCGAGCGTTTCTACGGCTTCCGGGGTCTGCGGACCTACAAGGAGAAGTTCGCCCCCGGCTGGGAGCCGCGCTACATCGCCGGCCCCGGCGGCATCGGCCTGTTGCAGGGGTTGCGCGACCTGTCCCGCCTGATCGGCCGGCCGCAGCCCGCCCAATATCTGCCCCCCGCCCCCGCGTCCGCCGCCCCCACGGACGAAGCGAAAGTCCATCCATGACCCTGTCGCCCCGCGCCCGCCGCCGCCACCGCCTGCGCCGCCGGATCGGCATCGGCGCGCTGCTTGCCGGGCTGCTGATGCTGCTCGCCCTCGCCGCGCCCGCCCTTCACCTGATCGATACCCAGTCGATCCGCTTCTTTCAGGGGCGCAAGCATCCAGACGTCGTCGCGGTCTATTTCTCGGGCGACATGGGGCTGCGCTTCGGCATGGGCAGCAAGGTCGTTCCCGCGCTCGCCGCGCACGGCATTCCGGTGATCGGGGTCAGCTCGCCGGTCAATTTCGGCACGACGCGCAGCCGGGCACAGGCCGATGCGATCGTGACCGGCGCGATCCGTACCGCGCTGGCGCAGACCGGCGCGCGCCGGGTGATCCTGATGGGCCAGTCGTTCGGCGCCGATATCGTCTCGGCGATCGCCCCCGACCTGCCCGTCGACCTGCGGGCGAAGGTCGCGGCGATCAACGTCGTCGTGCCGGCGCAGACGGTGTTCTTCCGCTCCGACCCGACCGGCATCCTCTATCACGGCACCCCCGACGCCCGTCCCGAAGCAGGGATGCGCGCGCTGCATTGGGCGCCGGTCATCTGCATCTATGGCCGGCAGGAAACCGAAAGCCTGTGCCCGACCCTACGTGGCAGCGGCGCGCAGGTTGTCGGCCTGCCCGGCGGCCATTTTCTGCGCAACGACGACCAGCTGCTGATCGCGACCATCCTCGCCACGCTGCGCACCGCCGATCCATCGATCCTGACGTGAAGAATTTGCCGCGCCACCCTTGAACCGGACACTTTGTCCGCTTATTGTGCACCGCAGCGGGCCAAGCGGCGTTCCGCGACTCTTCGGAACGACGACGCATGACCGACCAGCAGCCCAGTGAAGCGCCTGCCCTTGTGCAGGACGAACCCGCCCCGACCCGCAAGAACGGCCGGGCGAAGCTCATCCTGCTCCTCCTGCTCGTCGTCACATTGGTCGGCGGCATCTGGTGGTACGTAGATTACCAGAACCACGGCAAATTTCTGGAGGAGACCAACGACGCGACCGTGCAGGCCGATATGGTCACGATCGCGCCGCGCGTGTCGGGCTATGTCGCAGAGGTGCTGGTCGCCGAAAATCAGGATGTCCGTCCGGGCCAGCCGTTGGTCCGCATCGACCCGCGCGACGCCCGGGCGCAGGCGGCACAGGCCGAGGCGCAGATCGCCGTCGCCGGCGCACAGGCCGATACTGCCCGCGCCCAGATCGCCGAACAATATGCCGCGATCGAACAGGCACAGGCGCAACTCGCCGCCGCGCGCAGCAAGGCCGCCTATGACGCCGCCGAGGTCGCGCGCTATCGTCCGCTCGCCGCGTCGGGCGCCGAAACCCGCCAGACCCTCGCGCAACTCGAAGTCACTGCGCGCCAGTCGGCCGACAATGTCCGCGCGGCGCAAGCCGCCGTCGCCGCGCAACAGCGCCGCGTCGGCTCGCTCGACGCCCAGGTCGCACAGGGTCGTGCACAGGGGCAGGCCGCGCGCGCCCAGCTCGCCGCCGCCAGCGTCGATGTCGGCGCGACGCAGCTGACCGCGCCGATCGGCGGGCGGGTCGGCGACAAGACGGTGACGATCGGCCAATATGTCCAGGCCGGCACCCGCCTGATGTCGATCGTGCCACTCGACCGCCTCTACATCACCGCCAATTTCAAGGAAACGCAGCTCGCGCTGATGCGGCCGGGCCAGCCGGTCGAGATCCATGTCGATGCGCTCGACGATGTGGCCGTGAAGGGCCGTGTCGAAAGCATTGCGCCGGGCACCGGTGCGCAATTCTCGCTGCTGCCGCCGCAGAACGCGACCGGCAACTTCACCAAGATCACGCAGCGCGTGCCGGTCCGCATCTCGATCGAGGCGACGCCCGCCGCCCGCCGCCTGCTGGTGCCCGGCCTGTCGGTAACCGTCACCGTCGACACCAAATCGGCCAGGCAAGAGATCGAGCAACTCCGCGAGCAGGCGGGCCGCTGACATGGCCAGCGCGGCGATGACCGCCGCCGCCCCGCCGCAGCGCGCCGACCTGAGCGCGTGGCTGGCGGTGATCGCGGGCAATCTCGGCGCGCTGATGGCGACGCTCGATATCTCGATCGTCAATTCGGCGCTGCCGACCATTCAGGGCGAAATCGGCGCCAGCGGGACCGAGGGGACGTGGATCGCCACCGCCTATCTGGTCGCCGAAATCGTCATCATCCCCATGGCCGGCTGGTTGCAGCGGATGCTGGGGCTGCGCACCTTCCTGCTGATCGCCGCCGGGCTGTTCACGATCTTCTCGGTCGTCTGCGGCATCGCCGCTACCCTGCCGATGATGATCATCGGTCGCGTGGGACAGGGGTTCACCGGCGGCGCGATGATTCCGACTGCGCAGACGATCATCGCCCAGCGCCTGCCGCGATCGCAGCAGCCGATCGGCATCGCCGTGTTCGGCGTGACCGCGATCCTCGGACCGGTGCTCGGGCCGCTCGTCGGCGGCTGGCTGACCGAGAATATCAGCTGGCACTATGCCTTCTTCCTCAACGTGCCGATCTGCGCGATCCTCGTCACGCTGCTCCTCGTCGGCCTCCGCCACGAAAAGGCGAAGCTGGAACTGTTCCGCGAGGCCGACTGGTTCGGCATTGCCGGTCTGGCGCTGGGTCTGGGCGGCCTGACCGTATTGCTGGAGGACGGGCAGCGCGAACAATGGTTCGATTCCGACCTGATCCGCTGGATGGCGTTCGTCAGCGCGACCGGCTTCGGCTTGCTCTTCTATGGGCAGGCGACGGCGCAGCGCCCGATCATCAAGCTGAAACTGCTGCTCGACCGGCAATTCGGTTCGGTCGCGCTGATGGGGGTGGTGCTCGGCATCGTCCTCTACGGCACCAGCTACGCCATCCCGCAATTCCTCGCCGCGCTCGCCGATTACAACGCGTTGCAGGCGGGCAAGGTCGTGCTGCTGTCGGGCATCCCCAGCCTGATCCTGATGACGATGGTCCCGATCCTGCTCAAACGGATCGATATCCGCATCGCGGTGTCGGCCGGGCTGCTCATCATGGGCAGCGCCGCGCTGCTCGACGCGAACCTGACCGCGCAATCCTCCGGCCCCGACTTCACCGTGTCGCAATTGCTGCGCGGCGTCGGGCAGATACTGGCGATGCTGTTCCTCAGCCAGGCCTGCGTCCGCTCGGTCCCGCCCGAGGAGGCCGGCGATGCGTCGGGCCTGTTCAACGCGATGCGCAATTTGGGCGGCAGCTTCGCGCTCGCCGGCATCTCGATCCTGCAGGACCAGCGCATGTATTTCCACTCGCGCCGGATCGAGGAAAGCCTGAACGCCAACAGCCCGTCGGTGCAGGCTTATGTGCAAGGCCTCGGCCAGTCGGTCGGCGATCCGGGCGCGGGCCTGCGCCTCCTGTCGCAACAGATCGCGCAGCAGGCGCTGACCATGACCTACAACGACATCTTCTGGATCATGGGCGTAGGCGCCTTCGCCGTGCTGCCGCTGGTCCTGTTCCTCCGACCGCTGCCTACGGGCGCCGAACCGGCAATGGTGCACTAATGCGATCTTTCCCCCTGCTCGCCCTGTTGCTGCTCGGTGCCTGCACCGTCGGCCCGGACTATGCCGGCCCGCCCGCGACCGCGTCGGACGCGACCCGCTTCGTCCGCGCGACCGATGCGGCACTCACCCCCACGCCCGGCCTCGCCCGCTGGTGGGACGGGCTGAACGACCCGCTGCTCACCCGCCTTGTGGATGACGCGCTGACCCATAGCCCGAGCATCGACCTCGCCACCGCCCGCCTGCGCGAGGCCGAAGCGCGCCTCGGGCAACAGCGCGCCGGCCAGCTTCCCAGCGCCAGCGCCAACGGCACCGCGATCTTCGCCGAACTCCCCCCGATCGAACCGGGGGCGGGCGGCACCAGCGCCAGCTTCTACAATCTCGGCCTCAACGCATCGTGGGAGGCCGACCTGTTTGGCGGCGGCCGCCGGACGGTCGAACAGGCGCAGGCGACCGCCGGCGCGCGGCAGGCGGACCTTGCCGACGCACAGGTATCGCTGTCGGCCGCCGTCGCGCAGGCCTATGTCGCGCTCCGCGACGTACAGGCCCGCATCGCGCTCAGCGACACCAACACCCGCCTGCAACAGCGCCAGCTCGACTTGACCCGCCAGCGTTTCGCCGCCGGCACCGCCTCGAAACTCGCCATCGAACGGCTCCAGACCCAGCTTGAGAATACCCAGGCGGAGGCGATCCCGCTCGCCGCACAGCGCGACGAATATCTCAACCAGCTGGCGGTGCTCACCGGCCGCACCCCCGGCACGCTCGACGCGACGCTCGCCCCGCCCGCCCCGGTGCCGCTCCCCCCGCAAAGCGTGGCGGTCGGCGATCCCGCATCGCTGATCGCCCGCCGCCCCGACATCCGCGCCGCCGAGCGTCAGCTTGCCGCCGGTACCGCCGCGATCGGGGTCAGCAAGGCGCGCGAACTGCCCGGCATCCGTTTCCTCGGGTTGTTGGGGCTGGGCGGCACCTCGCCCGAAAAGATCTTCGACCTCGGCAATCTCGCCGCGCTCGCCGTGCCCTCGCTCAACTGGTCGTTCCTCGACTTCGGCCGCGCAAAGGCCGCGACGCGCGTGTCGGAGGCGCAGCGCGATCAGGCCGACGCAACCTATCGCCGCACCGTGCTCGACGCGTTGCAGGATGCAGAAACCGCCCTGTCGCGCTTCGGCAACCGCCGCCGGCAACTGGGGCAGCTGGTACAGGTCGAGGCGACCGCCGCCCGCGCCGCCGCGCTCAACCGCCAGCGCGTCGCCGCCGGCACCGCGACATTGATCGACCAGCTCGACGTCGAACGCCAGCAGGTCGCGGCCGCCAGCGCCGTCGCGCAGGCGCGCGCCGGGCTGACGCAAAGCTATATCGCGGTGAACAAGGCGCTGGGCCTGGGCTGGACCGATCCGGTCAGCGCGGCCGCAACCCGGTAAACAGCAGCCGCAGCCCCGTCTCGATCTGCACGCCGACCTCTTCGTCGCACATCACCGGCAGCACCAGACTGCCGGCCATGCGCAGCGCCAGTACCAGATCGCGCGGGGTGACGTCGTCCCGCACCTCGCCACGCCGCTGCGCCGCGTCGAGCGCGGGCGCAAGGATCGCCTCCATCCGCACCCCCAGCGCCTGAAACGCCGCGCGATTGGCATCGTCGAGATGCAGTTCGGCCGAAATCCGCGCGAACAGCGAAAACGCCCCCCTTCCCGCGCGCACCATCGTCGCCACGGTCTGCGTGATCGGCGCTTCGGGGTCGAGCATCGCCGCCAGCCGGTCGACCTCGCGCGAGAAGATCGCCAGCGCCAGCGCCTCGCGATCGTCGAAATTGCGGTACAACGTCGCCCGCCCCACCCCGGCGGCGGCAGCGATCGTTTCCAGCGGCACGCCATAGCCCTGTTCGGCGAAACACGCCGCCGCCGCATCGATCAGCGCGTCGCGCCGCAACTGCGCATCGCGGCGCGGCGCGCGGCCGGTCGGTGGGAGGGGATCGGTCATGACGAAAGCCCTACCGGCATTCGCGTGCGGCGTCATCGGGGATGGCGCGACAGCGCTTGCTCCCTTCTCCGACAAGGGAAGGGCCGGGGCTAGGCCCGCGATGGTAAGGTCGCGCTCGTCCCGAAACCGTGACCCCAAGGTCAGAACCCAGGCTCGCGCGAAAGTCGCAGGATCGTCCCCCGGCGGAGGCCGGGACCTAGGCCGGATCGACATTCAGATAAGCCCTTCCTCCCCTCGCCCCTCGTAGAGGGGAGAGGGTTGCGCAGACTTGGCCTTTGCGTAGCAAAGGCTTAGTCGGAGCTGGGTGAGGGGTGAAGCGCTCGCACAAGCGAGCGCGCGAGCCTTCGGCTCGCTCGCCCCCTCTCCCAAGCTGCGCTAGCCAGCACGCTGGCAAGCTCCGCTAACCCTCTCCCCTGCCCAGGGGAGAGGGAAGGGTGGCGACCCTTGAATGTCGATCCGCCCTAGTTGGGGGACGTCAGTAACTCATGGAAAAGCCTTCCCAACTGGACCCCGGCCTCCGCCGGGGGACCATTTGGGTTCGGCTATGGTTGTGACTATCGCAGAGGCCGCGATCGAATTCGAGCGGACGAGGAGGACCGCCCGCCTACTTCACGAACGGTTCCCTAAACCCCCATCCCGCCCTAAACCCCGCCCCCATGACCAACGCCGCCGCCCCCGCCGCCCCTGCCAGCGCCCGCGCCGAACTGGCCGCGACGCTGCGGCTGGCGGCACCGCTGGTCGGTGCGAACCTGTTGCAGATGGCGGTCTATGCCGTCGACGTGGTGTTCGTCGCCCGACTGGGCGCGGTCGAACTCGCCGCTGCCACGCTCGGTGTCTATATCTACAGCGTCATCCTGTTCGCCATGTCGGGGCTGGTCGGTGCCGCCGCGCCGATCATCGCCGCCGAACTCGGCCGCCGCCGCCATGCCGTGCGCGAGGTGCGGCGATCGTTCCGCATGGGCGCATGGATCGCGGTGCTGGGTAGCGTGCCGTTCATGGCGCTGATGGCGCATGGCGAGAGCCTGTTGCTGCTTGCCGGACAGGATCCGCGCGTCGCGGTGCGCACCGACGCGTTTCTCGACATCCTGCTCTGGGCGATGATCCCGGCGCTGGCCGGCACGGTGATGCGGATCACCGCCTCGGCACTTGGGCGCGCCGGCTGGGCGATGGCGATCACCGCGCTCGGCCTTGTCGTCTCGATCCTCGCCAACTGGTTGCTGGTGTTCGGCAATCTCGGCTTCCCACCGCTGGGGCTGGAGGGGTCGGCGATCGCCAGCCTCTCGACCGCGACCGCCATGATGCTCGCCTATGCCGTCGTCCTGCTGGCCGACCGCCGGCTGCGGCGCTTCCGCCTGTTCGGCAATTGGTGGCGCGGCGAATGGGCACGCCTGCGCCAGATCGTCGTGCTCGGCGTGCCGATCGCGGCGACGATGACCTTCGAAGGGGCGCTGTTCGCCGCCGCCGGCTTCCTGATGGGCCGGATCGGCGTGACCGAGGTCGCGGCGCACGCCATCGCGCTGCAGATCGCCGCCTTCCTGTTCCAGGTGCCGTTCGGCATCGCCCAGGCGGCGACGATCCGGGTCGGCCTTGCCTATGGTGCGGGCGACCGTATCTGGATCGGGCGCGCCGGCTGGTCGGCGCTGGCGGTCGGCACCGGCTTCATGGGGTTCACCGCGCTCCTGCTGTGGATCGCGCCGCGCGCCTTCCTGTCGATCTATATCGACCCGCAAGCCCCCGCCAACGCCGCGATGGTTGCGCTGGCACTGCAATATCTCGCCATCGCCGCCATCTTCCAGCTTGCCGACGGGGCACAGGCGGTGGCGGCGGGCGTGCTGCGCGGGGTACAGGATACGCGGGTGCCGATGGTGATCGCGTTGATCGGCTATTGGGGGATCGGCTTCACCGCCTCGGTCGTGCTCGGCTTCTGGACCGGGCTTGCCGGCGTCGGCGTGTGGATCGGACTGGCGCTCGGGCTGCTCGCCGTTGCGCTGCTGCTGGTCGATCGCTGGCGGCGGCGCGATCGGCTCCGGCTGGTTCGGCCCGTCTGACGGGCGCCACGTACCAGCATCAAAATTGTTCCCGCTGTGCTTGACGGTCGATGAACGGCTGCACATATCCCGGCTGCTGGCACTCCCGAACGGTGAGTGCCAAGACATGTTTCGGACTACCAATTAAAGGGAATCGCGCATGAACTTCCGTCCGCTGCACGACCGCGTGCTCGTCCGCCGCGTCGAAGCCGAGGAAAAGACGCTCGGCGGGATCATCATCCCCGACACCGCCAAGGAAAAGCCGCAGGAAGGCGAAGTCGTCGCCGCCGGCGCCGGTGCCAAGAACGACAAGGGCGAGGTTGCTCCGCTCGACGTCAAGGCCGGCGACCGCATCCTGTTCGGCAAGTGGTCGGGCACCGAGGTCAAGGTCAACGGCGAAGACCTGCTCATCATGAAGGAAAGCGACATCCTGGGGATCGTCGGCTGACCTAATTTTTCGTCACCCCGGCGAAGGCCGGGGTCTCCCTGTAACTGCAAGACTCCAGCCTTCGCTGGAGTGACGAACTCCAAGAAAGGGTAGCCACCATGGCAGCCAAGGACGTAAAATTCGGTCGTGACGCCCGCGAACGCATCCTGCGCGGCGTCGACATCCTCGCCGACGCGGTGAAGGTCACGCTGGGGCCGAAGGGCCGCAACGTCGTCATCGACAAGTCGTTCGGCGCGCCCCGCATCACCAAGGACGGTGTGTCGGTCGCCAAGGAAATCGAACTGAAGGACAAGTTCGAGAACATGGGCGCGCAGATGGTGCGCGAAGTGGCCTCGAAGACCAACGACATCGCGGGCGACGGCACCACCACCGCCACCGTGCTGGCACAGGCGATCGTGCGCGAAGGCATGAAGTCGGTTGCCGCCGGCATGAACCCGATGGACCTGAAGCGCGGCATCGACATCGCCGTGACCAAGGTGGTCGAGGACGTGAAGAGCCGTTCGAAGCCCGTCTCGGGTTCGTCGGAAGTCGCGCAGGTCGGCATCATCTCGGCGAACGGCGACCGTGAAGTCGGCGAAAAGATCGCCGAAGCCATGGAAAAGGTCGGCAAGGAAGGCGTCATCACCGTCGAGGAGGCCAAGGGTCTCGAATTCGAACTCGACGTCGTCGAAGGCATGCAGTTCGACCGCGGCTATCTGTCGCCCTACTTCATCACCAACCCGGAAAAGATGCAGGTCGAACTCAACGACCCGTACATCCTGATCCACGAGAAGAAGCTGTCGTCGCTGCAGGCGATGCTGCCGATCCTCGAAGCGGTGGTGCAGTCGGGTCGTCCGCTGCTGATCATCGCCGAGGACATCGAAGGCGAAGCGCTGGCGACCCTCGTCGTCAACAAGCTGCGCGGCGGCCTGAAGGTCGCAGCGGTCAAGGCACCGGGCTTCGGCGATCGTCGCAAGGCGATGCTCGAAGACATCGCGATCCTGACCAAGGGCGAAGTCATCAGCGAGGACCTCGGCATCAAGCTCGAGACCGTCACTCTCGGCATGCTCGGCACCGCCAAGCGCGTCACGATCGACAAGGACAACACCACCATCGTCGATGGTGCCGGTGAAGCCGATGCGATCAAGGGCCGCACCGACGCGATCCGTCAGCAGATCGAAGTCACCTCGTCGGACTATGACCGTGAAAAGCTGCAGGAGCGTCTGGCGAAGCTCGCCGGTGGCGTCGCGGTCATCAAGGTCGGTGGTGCGACCGAGGTCGAGGTCAAGGAGCGCAAGGACCGCGTCGACGACGCGCTGCACGCGACCCGCGCAGCGGTCGAAGAAGGCATCGTCCCGGGCGGCGGCACCGCGCTGCTGTACGCGACCAAGGCGCTCGAAGGCGTGACCGGCGTGAACGACGACCAGACGCGCGGCGTCGACATCGTCCGCAAGTCGCTGACCGCGCTGGTGCGTCAGATCGCGCAGAATGCCGGCCATGACGGTGCGGTTGTCTCGGGCAAGCTGCTCGACCAGAGCGACACGTCGTTCGGCTTCAACGCCTCGACCGACCAGTATGAGAACCTCGTCGCCGCCGGCGTGATCGACCCGACCAAGGTCGTCCGCACCGCGCTGCAGAACGCGGCCTCGGTCGCCGGCCTGCTCATCACCACCGAAGCGACCGTTTCGGAACTGCCCGAGGACAAGGCTCCGGCCATGCCCGCCGGCGGCGGCATGGGCGGCATGGGCGGCATGGACTTCTGATTTCGGACGGGTGCAGCGACCGCTGCACCCGACACGAAATCGGAACGGCCGGCGGCCCGATCGGGCCGACCGACGGGCGGCGGCTTTGCCGTCGCCGGATCCAGACCCGAACAAAAAGGCCGGGAAGGGACCACCCTTCCCGGCCTTTCTGCGTCCGCCCCTCATCCGAAAAGCTGACGAAGATACTTCACACCCCGTTAGCGACTTGCGCGTACAGCGGCGTCAGACGGGAGAACTCCGAATGCCATCAGGTTGCGACGGTTGCCGCACGAGACAACAGGATTTCGCGATCGCGATGGCGTTTCAGCCGATCGTCGACGTCGAAACCGGCCTGCCCTTCGCCTATGAAGCCCTGGTCCGTGGCAGCGAAGGACAAGGCGCCGCGACCGTGCTGTCGGGCGTGACCCGCGAAAATCGCTATGCGTTCGACCAGCAATGTCGCGTCGCCGCGATCGAGGGCGCGGTCGCCGCCGGCATCCTCGACACCGACGCTCGGCTGTCGATAAACTTTTTGCCCAACGCGGTATACTCACCCGTCGCCTGCATCCAGGTCACCCTCGCCAGCGCGCGGGCGAGCGGTCTGCCGACCGAACGATTGATCTTCGAATTCACCGAGAACGAACAAATGGGCGATGTTGGGCATGTCCGGACGATCGTCGACGCCTATCGCCGGATGGGTTTCGCTACCGCGCTCGACGATTTCGGGGCTGGTCATGCCGGGCTCGGGCTGCTGGCGCAGTTCCAGACCGATATGCTCAAGCTCGACATGGACCTGATCCGCGGCATCGACGTCAGCATGCCCCGCCGCCTGATCGTCGAGGGGATGGTGCGGATCGCCACGTCGCTCGGCATGGCGATCATCGTCGAAGGGGTCGAGACGATCGAGGAATATGCCGTGCTGCGCGCGATCGGCATTCGCTTCATGCAAGGCTATCTGTTCGCCCGCCCGGGACTGCGCTGCTTGCCCGCGATCACCCTGCCCCGGATCGCCCGGGCCGCCTGATCGTCAGGCCGCCGGCTTCCACGTCTGCGTCTGGCACAGGAACGCGATACACCCCTGCACTTTCAACGTGCCATCGCCATTGCGCGAGACGATCGACTTGTACGTCTTGCCGTTGCGCGGATCGTAGATTCGCCCGCGCCAGTCCTTCCCGGCATCGCTGAAACCAGTGAGGATCGGCATCCCCAGAATCGGTCGCGAGCGCAGCGCCGGGTCGCTGTTGTTCACGTCGGTCTTCGGCGCGTTCGGCTCGGCCTTCAGGATACGGACCAGCTTGCCGCACATGGTGGCGCCGCAGCGGCCGATCTCGATCACGCCCGACCCGTCCTCGGTGACGTAGCGCCCGGCGACGGGCGCCGCCGCCAGCGCCGGCATGGCGAGCAGCACGGCGGTCGCGGCGAGGCAGACGCGGATCATTTGAAGTTGTCGGCGTAGGCTTGCAGCTTCAACTTGCGCTCCGGCGCGGGCACGACGTGGAAATCGATCCCTTCGCGCTTCGCATAGTCGGTCGCCGCGTCGAGCGACGGGAAGCGCAGCTTCACCTGCTCGCGGGTGTCGCCCGATCCGGCCCAGCCGGTCAGCGGATCGGCCTGTTTCGGCTCGGCCGGTTCGAATTCCAGCATCCAGATCTGCGTCTTGGCACGCCCCGACTGCATCGCGTTCTTGGGGTATTGATAGATACGGGCGTTGGGCATCGTCGAAACCTTGAGTAGCGATCGGAATTTCGTGTCTGCATAGCAAAGCCCGCGCCGCTTGCCAGCAGAGTCGCACATCGGAACGCACCGAATCGCGCTTTGTCGCATCGATTGGCCGGGCTAGTGGCAAGTTTTAGGGGCACACTCGTACCGAACCCCGTATTTCCGCGGCATTCGTGCCTTATTGCATTTGCGATCCATTATCTATAAGGCGCGCTTTAGGGTTGTTTCTCCCGTCAAAACGCCGTACAGCGCCCGCGTCGCGGCAGGACCGCGCCCGACTTGCTACGGAGAGAGACGTCTTGGCTCGCAAGAAGATCGCGCTGATCGGCGCTGGCAACATCGGCGGCACGCTCGCCCACCTCGCTGCCCTCAAGGGGCTGGGTGACATCGTTCTGTTCGACGTCGTCGACGGCGTGCCGCAGGGCAAGGCGCTCGACCTGTCGCAGTGCGGCCCCGTCGAAGGCTTCGACGCCACGATCACCGGCACCAACGACTATGCCGATATCGCGGGTGCGGACGTCATCATCGTCACCGCCGGCGTCGCCCGCAAGCCGGGCATGAGCCGCGACGACCTTCTCGGCATCAACCTGAAGGTGATGAAGGCCGTCGGTGAGGGCATCAAGAACAACGCCCCCGACGCGTTCGTCATCTGCATCACCAACCCGCTCGACGCGATGGTGTGGGCGCTGCGCGAATTTTCGGGCCTGCCGCACAACAAGGTCGTCGGCATGGCCGGCGTGCTCGACAGCGCGCGCTTCAGCCACTTCCTCGCGGACGAGTTCAAGGTGTCGGTCAAGGACGTCAACAGCTTCGTGCTGGGCGGCCATGGCGACACGATGGTCCCGGTCCTCGAATATTCGACCGTTTCGGGCATCCCGGTCACCGACCTGATCGAGATGGGCATGTCGACCAAGGAACGCGTCGACGCGATCGTCAAGCGGACCCGCGGCGGCGGCGGCGAGATCGTCGGCCTGCTCAAGACCGGATCGGCCTTCTACGCGCCCGCCACCAGCGGCATCGCGATGGCCGAAGCCTATCTCTACGACCAGAAGCGTGTCCTGCCCTGCGCGGCGTATCTGTCGGGCGAATATGGCGTCGACGACCTGTATGTCGGCGTGCCCGTCGTGATCGGTGCCGGCGGCGTCGAGAAGATCGTCGAGGTAAAGCTGGGCGACGAAGCCAAGGCGAACCTTCAGGTCTCGGTCGACGCGGTCAAGGAACTGCTGGTCGCCTGCAAGGGGATCGACGAGACGTTGGCGTAAGGTCGGTGAGCTACGACCTCCTCGTATTCGACCCTAGCGTCGCTCCCAGAGGACGTGCTGCATTCATGCAGTGGTTCGAAGCGCAGACGGATTGGGGCGAAGGCGAGGGAACGGTCGAAGCACTGCCCGAGGCTTTGCGGCACTGGCATCAGGCCATGCTTCCGGCATGGCCCGATATGCAGGAAGTAGAGGACGATCGGATCGATGACCCGCACATCACCGGGTATAGCATGGGCGCCCATGTGATCTACGTCGATTTCCGCTGGTCTGTTGCCGAAGAAGCCTATGAAGCAGTTCGCCGGCTGGCGGTCGAGCATCGGGTCGGTTTCTTCGACGTGAGCGGAGACGAGGGGAACGGAGAAATCTATTTCCCCGGCGACGAACCCAGCCCTCCCTCCGGCGGTGCATGGCGTCAGGTCGCCGATCAGTTCAAATCGCTTGAGGATACGCCCGCGACGCCGAAGGCGAGCTGGCTCAATATATTTCGGAGAACGCAATGAGCATCCTCGTCAACAAGAACACCAAGGTCATCACCCAGGGGATGACCGGCGAAACCGGCAGCTTCCATACCAAGGCGGCGCTGGAATATGGCACGCAGATGGTCGGCGGCGTGACGCCGGGCAAGGGCGGCAGCGAGCATCTCGGCCTGCCGGTCTACAACACCGTCGCCGAAGCCAAGTCGAAGACCGGCGCCGACGCCTCGGTCATCTACGTCCCGCCGCCCTTCGCCGCCGATTCGATCCTCGAGGCGATCGACGCCGAGATCCCGCTGATCGTCGCGATCACCGAAGGCATTCCGGTGCTGGACATGGTCAAGGTCAAGCGCGCGCTGTCGGGGTCGAAGTCGCGGCTGATCGGCCCGAACTGCCCGGGCGTGCTGACGCCGGGCGAGTGCAAGATCGGCATCATGCCGGGTTCGATCTTCAAGAAGGGCAGCGTCGGCGTCGTCTCGCGCTCGGGCACGCTGACCTATGAAGCGGTGTTCCAGACCTCGAACGCCGGCCTTGGCCAGACGACCGCCGTCGGCATCGGCGGTGATCCGGTTAACGGCACCAACTTCATCGACGTGCTCGAACTGTTCCTTGCCGACGACGAGACCCAGTCGATCATCATGATCGGCGAGATCGGCGGCGATGCCGAGGAACAGGCTGCGCAGTTCCTGATCGACGAAGCCAAGCGTGGCCGCAAGAAGCCGATGGCCGGCTTCATTGCGGGCCGCACCGCCCCTCCGGGCCGTCGCATGGGCCATGCCGGCGCGATCGTGTCGGGCGGCAAGGGCGATGCGGAAAGCAAGATCGCGGCGATGGAAGCCGCCGGCATCAAGGTGGCGGCAAGCCCCAGCGAACTGGGCTCGACGCTGCTCGAAGTGCTGAACGGTTGAAGGTGACCTGCCCCGTGCCGCCAAACGCACGGGGCACCGCCCGGTTGAACCGGGCACAAGCGGACAGGATGTGACCATGGGCTACGAAGGCCAGGATTTCGATATCGCCGCCGGCGTCAGCCCGGCATTCGTGGAAACGCTCTATGGTCGCTACCGCGAGGATCCCTCGTCGGTCGATGCCGGCTGGCGTCAGTGGTTCGAAGGGCTGGAGGGCGCGACGCAGCACCCCAGCTGGGCGAACAAACGCTGGCCGCTGACCGATACCGACGCGCTGACCGCCGCGCTCGATCCGACGCAGATGGAGCCGGCGCCCAAGCCCGCCAAGGGCGGCAAGCCCGCCCCGGCAGCCGCTGCCCCCGCTGCGCCGAAGGTCGACGTGACGAAGGCGGCGGGCGACGCGATCCGCGCGCAGATCCTGATCCGCACCTATCGCGTGCGCGGTCACCTCGCCGCCAATCTCGATCCGCTCGGCCTCGCCCGTCGCGAGCTGCCCGAAGACCTGCGCACCGAATACCACGGCTTCTCGGATGCCGAGATCGACACGCCGGTCTATCTCGGCGGTACGCTCGGGCTCGAATGGGCGACCGTGCGCGAAATCGTCGATATCCTGCGCGCCAATTACTGCGGCAATGTCGGCCTCGAATATATGCACATCGCGGACGTGGAGGAGCGCAAGTTCCTGCAGGACCGGATGGAAGGCCGCGACAAGGCGATCCAGTTCAGCCCCGAGGGCAAGCGGGCGATCCTCGCCAAGGTCATCGAGGCGGAACAGTGGGAGAAGTTCCTCGGTCGCAAATATGTCGGCACGAAGCGCTTCGGCCTCGACGGCGGTGAATCGATGATCCCCGCGCTCGAAGCGGTCATCAAGTACGGCGGCCAGCTCGGCGTGCGCGAGATCGTCTACGGCATGGCGCATCGCGGTCGGCTGAACGTGCTGACCAACGTGATGGCCAAGCCGTTCCGCGTCCTGTTTCATGAATTCGCCGGCGGCAGCGCCAACCCCGACGATATCGGCGGGTCGGGCGACGTGAAATATCACCTTGGCACCTCGACCGACCGTAGCTTCGACGACGTGTCGGTGCATATGTCGCTGGTCGCGAACCCCAGCCATCTCGAAGCCGTCAACCCGGTCGTGCTCGGCAAGGTGCGCGCACAGCAGACCTTCCGCGGCGACCTCGAAAAGCACGAACAGGTGCTCCCGGTCCTGATCCATGGCGACGCGGCGTTCGCGGGCCAGGGGATCGTGTGGGAATGCCTCGGCTTCTCCGGCATCCGCGGCTACAATACCGGCGGCTGCGTCCACTTCATCATCAACAACCAGGTCGGCTTCACCACCAGCCCGCAATTCGCGCGTAGCTCGCCCTATCCGTCGGACGTGGCGAAGGGCGTGCAGGCGCCGATCTTCCACGTCAACGGCGACGATCCCGAGGCGGTGACCTTCGCCACCAAGATGGCGATCGAGTTCCGTCAGGCGTTCAAGCGCGACATCGTCATCGACATGTGGTGCTATCGCCGCTTCGGCCATAACGAGGGCGACGAACCGTCCTTCACCCAGCCGCTGATGTACGCGAAGATCAAGGGCCATCCCGGCGTCAGCGACATCTATGGCAAGCGGTTGCAGGAAGAGGGCGTGATCGACGACGCGTTCGTCGCCGCCAAGACCGCCGAGTTCACGCAGCACCTCGAAGGCGAATTCGAGAATGCCAAGAGCTACAAGCCGAACCGCGCCGACTGGTTCGCCGGTCGCTGGTCGGGTCTGCACGCGCCGATGGATGCCGAAGGATCGCGCCGCTCGGTCGATACCGGCATCGAACAGAAGCTGTTCGACTCGCTCGGCCGCACGCTGACCACGATCCCCGACAGCATTCAGGTCCACAAGACGCTCTCGCGCGTTCTCGACGCCAAGCGCGCCATGTTCGCCAATGGCGAAGGCTTCGACTGGGCGACCGCCGAGGCGCTGGCCTTCGGTTCGCTGCTGTCGGAAGGCTTCGGCGTCCGCCTGTCGGGTCAGGATTCGGGTCGCGGCACCTTCTCGCAGCGCCACGCGGTGTGGGTCGACCAGACCGACGAGCATAAATACGTGCCGCTCAACAATATCGAGCATGGCAGCTTCGAAGTGCTCGACAGCCCGCTGTCGGAATATGGCGTGCTCGGCTTCGAATATGGCTATGCGCTCGCCGATCCGAAGGCGCTGGTCATCTGGGAAGCGCAGTTCGGCGATTTCGCCAACGGTGCGCAGATCATGATCGATCAGTTCATCGCGGCGGGCGAGGCCAAGTGGCTGCGCGCCAACGGCCTCGTGATGATGCTGCCGCACGGCTATGAAGGTCAGGGACCGGAGCATAGCTCGGCGCGTCTCGAACGCTTCCTGCAACTGTGTGCGGGCGACAATATGCAGGTCGCCAACGTGACTTCGCCGGCCAACCTGTTCCACCTGCTGCGTCGCCAGATGCATCGCAACTTCCGCAAGCCGTTGGTCATCATGACGCCCAAGTCGCTGCTGCGGCACAAGCTGGCGGTCTCGAAGACCGAGGACTTCCTGTCGGGTACCCACTTCAAGCGGCTGCTGTCCGATCCGTCGGCACCGAGCGATGCGAACACGACCCGGCTGGTACTGTGTTCGGGCAAGGTCGCGTTCGACCTGATCGAAGCGCGCGACGCGGCGGGCGATACGCAGATCCAGATCGTCCGCGTGGAACAGATTTATCCGTTCCCGTCGGATGCGCTGGTCGAGCGGCTGAAGCGCCTGCCCAACCTGACCGACGTGGTCTGGGCACAGGAAGAGCCGAAGAACAACGGTTCGTGGTTCCTGGTCGAACCGGCGATCGAGGAAGCGCTGGCCGAGGCCGGTGCCCCGGTCGCACGCGCCCGCTATGCCGGTCGCGCGGCGGCGGCATCGCCCGCCACCGGGCTGATGAAGCGGCACCAGGCCGAACAGGGCGCATTGGTCGCCGACGCGCTCGGCCACAATGTCCGCGACGAAATCCGCCGCACCCGTCAGGCCGAGGGCGATCGCGCCACCGGCAAGGCCGCATCCTAACCGTGTTATTACCCCCGACACGGGGGAGATGAGGAAGATCCGATGGCAACCGAAGTTCTGGTCCCCACGCTGGGCGAATCGATCAACGAAGCGACGCTGGGCGAATGGTTGAAGAAGCCCGGTGAGGCGGTCGCCGCCGACGAACCGATCGCCAGCCTCGAAACCGACAAGGTGTCGGTCGAGGTGCCGGCACCCGTGGCGGGCGTCATGGGGCAGCACGCCGTGCAGCCCGGCGACACCGTATCGGTCGGCGCGATGATCGCGACGATCGAATCGGGCGACGGCGCCGCCGCCGCTCCGAAGGCGGAAGCCGCTCCGGCACCCGCCGCCGCCGCGCCTGCCGCCGCCCCTGCCCCGGCCGCTGCGCAGCAGGCTCCGGCTGCGGGCGACAGCAATGTCGACGCCGCCGCGCTGTCGCCGTCGGTGCGTCGCGCGATCCTCGAACACGGCGTCGATCCGGCGAAGGTCAAGGGCACCGGTCGCGACGGCCGCATCACTAAGGAAGACGTGGTCGCCGCCGCCGGTGACAAGTCGGCAGCCGCCGCGCCGGCCGCCGCCCCCGCCGCCGCCACTGCGCCGGCCGCCAGTGCCGCCCCGGCGCGTGCCGAGGAGCGGGTGAAGATGACGCGCCTGCGTCAGACGATCGCCCGCCGCCTGAAGGAAGCGCAGGACAATGCAGCGCTGCTCACCACCTTCAACGACGTCGACATGACGGCCGTGATCGAGGCGCGCGCCAAGTACAAGGACCTGTTCGAGAAGAAGCATGGCGTTCGCCTCGGCTTCATGGGCTTCTTCGTGAAGGCCGCGACGATGGCGCTGAAGGACATTCCGGCGGTCAACGCGCAGATCCAGGGCGACGAGATCGTCTATCACGACTATGCCGACATCTCGGTCGCGGTCAGCGCGCCGCAGGGTCTGGTCGTCCCGGTGATCCGCGACGCCGACAAGCTGTCGGTCGCGGGCGTCGAAAAGACGATCGGCGACTTCGGCAAGCGCGCCAAGGACGGCACGTTGAAGATGGACGAGATGAAGGGCGGTACCTTCACCATCTCGAACGGCGGCGTGTTCGGGTCGCTGATGTCGACCCCGATCATCAACCCGCCGCAGTCGGCGGTGCTGGGCCTGCACCGCATCGAGGAACGCCCGGTCGTCCGCAACGGACAGGTCGTGGTGCGCCCGATGATGTATCTCGCGCTCAGCTATGACCATCGCCTGATCGACGGTCGCGAAGCGGTGACCTTCCTCGTCGCACTGAAGAACGCGATCGAGGATCCGACCCGCCTGCTGATCGACCTTTAAGGACGAACGCGAAACCGATGGGCATGGTGATCTATCTGCGTCGGGCCGGCGATGCCGACATCGACCGGCTGGTCGCCGACCCATCGGTGTTCGAGGACTTCCTGTTCGAGGAAGGCGTCGAGAATCTCGACTTCCTCGACCTTGGCGAAGCGTGGCATGCGGTCCATTACCTGCTGACCGGGTCGGCCGACGATATCGGCCACACGCTCGGCATCATCATCGCCGCGCTGCCCGAACTGGGCGCCGACGAGAATGGCGAGGGCGGGATCGGCCTGATCGCGCCGCCGCTGATGCAGGCGTTCGCCGACGCGCTCGACAAGATCGATGACGCCAAGCTGGCGGGCCGTTTCGATCCCCGTGCGATGGCGAAGGCCGATGTCTATATGGCGGACAGTTTCGGCAGTGCCGACGCGCTCGATTATGTGATGCAGGGGATACCGGCCCTGCGACAATTTGCGGCACAATGCCGCCGTACCGGCGACGGCGCGATCCGCGTGATCGCCCACAACGACTAGGACGGGATGAAAACCAATGGCTGAATATGACTTCGACGTCCTCGTGATCGGTGCCGGCCCCGGCGGCTATGTCGCGGCGATCCGCGCGGCGCAGCTGGGGCTGAAGACCGCCTGTGCCGAGGGCCGCGAGACGCTGGGCGGCACCTGCCTCAACGTCGGGTGCATCCCGTCGAAGGCGCTGCTGCACGCCTCCGAACTGTACGAGGAAGCGACCGGCGGCCATCTCGCCAAGTTCGGCGTCGAGATCCAGGGCGCGTCGCTCAACCTCGACCAGATGCACGCCGAAAAGAAGAAGGCGGTCGGCGAGCTGACCGGCGGCATCGAATATCTGTTCAAGAAGAACAAGGTCGAATGGCTGAAGGGCTATGCGTCGTTCGAGAACGACCATAGCGTCAAGGTCGGCGATCGCACCGTCACCGCGCGCGACATCGTCATCGCCACCGGTTCGTCGGTCACCCCGCTGCCGGGCGTACCGGTCGACAATGACGCGGCGATCATCGTCGATTCGACGGGTGCGCTGGCGCTGCCCAAGGTGCCCGAGCATCTGGTGGTGATCGGCGGCGGCGTGATCGGCCTCGAACTCGGCAGCGTGTGGCGCCGTCTGGGCGCCAAGGTCACCGTGGTCGAATATGCCGACCAGATCCTGCCCGGCTTCGACGGCGAGGTCCGCAAGGAATCGGCCAAGCTGTTCAAGAAGCAGGGCATGGACCTCAAGACCTCGACCAAGGTCACCGGCGCGTCGGTCGATGGCGGCACCGCCACGCTGACGCTCGAACCTGCAGCCGGTGGCGAGGCGACGACGCTGACCGCCGATGCGGTGCTGGTGTCGATCGGCCGCCGCGCCAACACCGAACATCTCGCGCTCGACAAGGCCGGCCTGTCGGTCAACCAGCGCGGGCAGGTCGATATCGACGACGAATTCCGCACCAAGGTCGACGGCATCTGGGCGATCGGCGACGTAGTCCACGGTCCGATGCTCGCGCACAAGGCCGAGGACGAGGGCGTTGCCGTCGCCGAGTTCATCGCCGGCCAGACCGGCATCGTGAACCACGACGTGATCCCGAGCGTGGTCTACACCATGCCCGAAATCGCCGGCGTCGGCCTTACCGAAGAAGCCGCCAAGGAAAAGGGCGAGGTCAAGGTCGGCAAGTTCCCGTTCGCCGCCAACAGCCGCGCAAAGACCAACCGCGACACCGACGGTTTCGTGAAGGTCATCGCCGATGCCAAGACCGATCGCGTCGTCGGCGTGTGGATCGTATCGAGCCTTGCCGGCACGATGATCGCGCAGGCGGCGCAGGCGATGGAATTCGGCGCGACCAGCGAAGACATCGCCTACACCTGCCACGCACACCCGACCCATGCCGAGGCGCTCAAGGAAGCGGCGATGGCGGTGCAGGGCAAGCCGATCCACATCTGATCGGGTCCGCGAACGCGACATTGGGGGGCGGGGCATGGCGACATGCTCCGCCCTTTTGCGTCTACGCCTTACCGGTCGTAGTTAGGCAATTGTAGAAACTTCCCGCCTAGCCTGCCCGTCACGAATCAGAAGGGTGGCGGGCGTGAACGCATTCGGACGGCGGAGCGGCATAAGCGGGGCGGGCGGCGGCAGGCCATCCTTCGGGGTGGCGCGGCCGATGCAGGGATCGGGGCCGGCGCGTGCCGCCGATCTCGACCTCGCCGCGCAATTCCCGCCGCTGACCCAGTTGCCGCTGTCGGGTGACGATTTCGCGCCGATGCCCGGCGAACAGGCCGGCAGTTTGCCCCAGGGGGTGGGCGATGCGATGCAGCGGCTCGCCGATCGGCAGGCGCTGTCGGGGGAGGCGGGCAACAGCCGCGTCGAGGGGTTCGAATCCTCGATCCACCGCATCAAGGAACAGGTGCTGCCGCGCCTGCTCGAACGCGTCGATCCCGAAGCCGCCGCGACGCTCAGCAAGGACGAACTGGCCGAGGAATTCCGGCCGATCGTCGGCGAGGTGCTGGCCGAATTGAAGCTGACGCTGAACCGGCGCGAGCAGTTCGCGCTGGAAAAGGTGCTGGTCGACGAACTGCTGGGGCTTGGCCCGCTCGAGGAACTGCTCGCCGATCCGGCGGTCAGCGACATCATGGTCAACGGCCCCGAACAGACCTTCGTCGAGCGCAAGGGCAAGCTGGAGCTGGCCAATATCGCGTTTCGCGACGAGGAGCATCTGTTCCAGATCGCGCAGCGCATCTGCAACTCGGTCGGGCGCCGCGTCGACCAGACCACGCCGCTGGCCGATGCCCGGCTGAAGGACGGCAGCCGCGTCAACGTGATCGTGCCGCCGCTCAGCCTGAAGGGCACGGCGATCTCGATCCGCAAATTCTCGGCGAAGCCGATCACCATCGACATGATGGCCGGCTTCGGATCGATGAGCAAGGAAATGGCCACCGCGCTGAAGGTCGCGGGCGCCAGCCGGTTCAACATCGTCATCTCCGGCGGCACCGGCTCGGGCAAGACGACGATGCTCAACGCGCTGTCGAAGATGATCGACCCCGGCGAGCGCGTGCTGACCATCGAGGATGCCGCCGAACTGCGCCTGCAACAGCCGCACTGGCTGCCGCTCGAAACCCGCCCGCCCAATCTGGAAGGGCAAGGCGAGGTCACCATCCGCGATCTGGTCAAGAACGCGCTGCGTATGCGCCCGGACCGCATCATCCTCGGCGAAATTCGCGGCAGCGAGTGTTTCGACCTGCTCGCGGCGATGAATACCGGCCATGACGGATCGATGGCGACGCTTCACGCCAACTCCCCGCGCGAATGCCTCGCGCGGATGGAGAATATGGTGATGATGTCGGACATCAAGGTACCGAAGGAAGCGATCAGCCGTCAGATCGCCGATTCGGTCGACCTCGTCGTACAGGTCAAGCGCCTGCGCGACGGTTCGCGCCGCGTGACCAACATCACCGAAGTGATCGGGATGGAAGGCCCGGTGATCGTCACCCAGGAACTGTTCAAGTTCGAATATCTGGACGAAAGCGCCGACGGCAAGATCATCGGCGAATATCGATCGATGGGGATGCGCCCCTATACGCTCGACAAGGCACGGCAATATGGCTTCGACCAGGCATTGCTGGAGGCGTGCCTGTAGCGCGGATCGAACGCGCGTCCTACATCCGGGCGGTGTTGCTTCGCCTGATCCTCGCGCTGCTGCTCTGCGCGCCCGCCGCTGCCCATGCGCAGGGCACGCTGTCCGCCGATGCCGAGGCGCGCTGGGTGCCGTTCACGCTGACGGCTGCCAACCATCTGCGCTTTGCGATGACGATCGACGGCGTCGCGGCGCAGGCGCTGCTCGACACCGGGCTGAACCATAGTGCGGTCAGCCGGGAGTTCGCCCGGCGGGCGAAGCTGACCATCGATACGAAGGATGCCGCCGCCGGAGTCGCGCTGGGCGGATCGATCCGGGTCGACTGGGCAGCGACCCGGGCGGTGGCATTCGGCGCGCTCAGCCGCAGCGGTGGGCGGGTGGCGGTGATCGACCTGCCGAAACTGCTCGCCAGCGCGTCGGGCGATGCCGACATATTGGTGGGAACCGACCTGATCGGCCCGCACGCGCTCGACATCGATTTCGCCAATCGCCGTTTCCGGCTGTTGCCGAGCGGGCGGATGCCGTTCACCGGTACCCGCGTGCCGATGTCGCGGCAGTCGGACACCGGCCTGTACCTGACGCAGGCGACGCTCGGTCGGACCCGCATCCGCCCGTTGCTGGTCGATACCGGCGACGGCGGGGCGCTCAGCATCGCCCGCAGCCAGTGGCGGGCGGCAGCGATCAAGGGCGCGCGCGTCACGTCGACCATCGCCTATGGCGCAGGCGGGGTGGTCGATGCCGGACTGACCGTGACCGACGCCGTGGCACTGGGTGGGCTAAGGACCGGTCCGATCGAACTCAGGATCGAAGCGGACGGCGGCTTCGCCAAACAGGTCCGAGTCGCCGGGCGGATCGGCACCGGCCTGTTGCTGCGCTACCGCGTGCTGCTCGATCCGGGGGCCGGACAGATGCTGCTCTTGCCAAATCCCGACGCCCCGCCCGCCCCGCTCAAATCGACCAGCGGACTGCTGCTCGGCTATGATCGGGCGCGGCTGCGCGTGTTGCACGTCATGGCCGGCAGCCCGGCCGCCAAGGCGGGGTGGAAGGCCGACGAACTGATCTGTCAGGTCGATGGACAGGCGGTGGCGCTGACCCCCGATGGCGGGGTCGATGTCCGCTGGGGCACCGATGCGCCGGGGCGGGTCGTGCGGCTGACCCTGTGCGATGGCGCGACGAGGACGCTGACGCTGGCGCGATTCTACTGAACGCGCGGCGTTGCGCCGCTACCCGGCACCGCCGCTCTGGCGACCAGATATGCCTGGATCGCCGCCACCTCCTGCCGGGTCAGGCTCGACAGCCGCTTGCGCGCCTCCTGCGCCATGTCGCCGGCGGGCTGGCCGTTGCGGTTGATGCCGGTCGTCAGCAGGCGCGCGAATTCGCCCGGCGTATAGGCGGCGGCGATCGACAGGTCCGGCGGATCGCCCGGACGCGGATCGCGTGGCCCCGACAGCTCCGGTCCATGGCATTCGGCGCAGGCGATCGTCGCCAGATAGCGGCCCTGCCGGAACCTGTCGTCCAGCACGACCGGCTGTCGCGCCTTCAGCCGTTCGGCCTGCGCCGCCGAGTCCTGAAACCCATGCTCGATCGCCACCGCGAACATCGGGCCGCGACGGATCGGCGGATGGTCGGTGCCGCTTGGCGGGACGGTGCGCAGCCATGCGATCAGGTCGCGCAGGTCATCGTCCGATATCTGGCGTTGCGCGAACGTCGGCATGAACCAGAGCACGCTGCCATCCGGGCGGCGTCCGCTGCGCAGCACCTGTTCGATCTGCCGATCGGACCAGCGCGGCAGGATGCGCGACAGGTTGCTGCTCCACGCAAGGGCGAATTGCGGATCTTCCTCGAACAGATGCCCGTCGAGCTTCGCGCCATGGCAACTGGTGCAGCCCATCACCGTCGCCAGCCGATGGCCATGGTCGATATCGGCCGATGGCCGCGTCGTCCCGCATCCGGCCAGCAGCAACAGCGCGGCAACCATTCCCCATGATCGCATGACGTCCCCCCCCGACGCATCCTGTCGGGTACAGAATAGCAGCTTTGCGACCGTTCGGATATCGTGCCCTATTTCTGCGCCAGCGCCATCGCGACGCTGAACACCATCAGCAACACCGCCAGCAGTTGCAGCAGCGTCCATGGTACCCACCCGACCCGATCGGGATCGCGCCTGCGGCTACGGCGGCGTTCGGCCAGTACCGAACCGGCGAAGAGCATCGCCGCGCCCGCCGCAATAGTCCATAAGATCATAATAGCATCGTCCACCCAGCGTCCTTTCCGGAGAATCGCCATGCGTCGAACCGCCCTGTTGCTGCCAGCGTTAAGTGTCGCGCTGCTCGCCCTGACCCCGGCCCCGGCGCAGGCGCCCAAGGGGCCGATCGCCGCCGCCATCGCCTCGCCGCTGCGCGATCCGGCGAATACGCCGCGCGACCGCTATCGTCACCCGGCCGAGACGCTGGCATTCTTCGGGGTGAAGCCGACCGATACGGTGGTCGAGATCTGGCCGGGCAATGGCTGGTACAGCGAAATCCTCGCCCCGATGCTGCGCGAAAAGGGTCGCTATGTCGCCGCCGGTCCGCTGCCGCGGACGGCCGAGATGCTGACGAAGCTGCAGGCGCGCGACGCGACGGCGTTCGGCAAGGCACAGGCCGTCGCCTTCCCGTCCGATGCCGGACAGGCCGGCGTGCCCGACGGCATGGCGGACAAGGTGCTGACCTTCCGCAACGTCCATAACTGGCGCTTCGGCGGGGCGGATCAGGCGCAGGCGGCGTTCAATGCGATGTTCCGGATGTTGAAGCCGGGCGGCGTGCTGGGCGTGGTCGAACACCGGCTGCCGGAAAGCCGCGATGCCGCCGCCGAGGAAAAGTCGGGTTATATGAAGGAAAGCTCGGTCATCGCCTTTGCGACCAAGGCCGGGTTCAAGCTGGCAGGCAGGTCGAACGTCAACGCCAACCCGAAGGACACCGCCGATTGGCCGCAGGGGGTGTGGACGCTGCCGCCGACCTATCGGTTGAAGGATGTCGACCGCGCGAAATATGCCGCGATCGGCGAGAGCGACCGGATGACGCTGCGCTTCGTCAAGCCGAAGTGAAGGCTCGGGGCGGGATTATACCCGCCCCCACCAACCCCGGCTGGTTCGAGCATATCGCGAATCGCAGTCGAGGAGGATTGCTCCACCCAGCGCCTTCTCGACTTCGCGTGGGGTTGCTCGAACCCAACGCGAACAGGGTTCAGCTTCGAACGACCCCGGTTTCGCGGAACGGCCGCGGCTCCTTCGGCGGAACCGTCCCTTCGTTCAGCCGGCATTGCCAGAAGCCGACATCGATCCAGCGGCCCTGTTTGAAGCCGACCTCGCGATACACGCCCGCGCGGCGGAAGCCGACCGCTTCGTGCAGCGTGATCGACGCGTCGTTGGGGAGCGACAGCACGCCGATCGCCTGGGTAAAGCCCTGCGCGCGCAGCGTGTCGATCAGCGCTTCGTACAACAGCCGCCCCGTCCCCTTCTGCTGCGCGCTGCCGGCCATGTAGATCGAGGTTTCGACGACATAGCGGTAGGCGGGCCGTTCGCGGAACTTCGTCGCATAGGCATAGCCGAGCACGGCATCGCCATCCGCCTCGCCCGTCGTCGCGACCAGCCACGGATAGAAGCCGTCGCTGGCGGCCATGCGGTGGCGGATCGCGCGGGTGTCCGGCGCCTCGGTTTCGAACGACACCGTGCCGCCCAGCACATAGGGGGCGTAGATCGCGGCGATCGCGGCGGCGTCCTCGGGCCGGGCGGCGCGGATCGCGATCATAGGCCCAGCCGCGCCACGATCAGGTCGAACAGCGACGCATCGTCGGCCGACGGGGTGACCGGCCCCAGCCCGGCGCATTCGAGGCAGCGCGCCTGCACGCCGGTCCGCGCGGTCAGCATCCGGCGGGCGTCGCCCAGCGCCTGCGCCATCAGCGCGCGCTGTTCGATCGCGGCGGCACCGAGCAGATCGGTGGCGGCGTCGGTCGTCTCGCCCTTCTCGCGATCGGCAAAGCCCTTCATCAGCTTTTCGAACGCGCTGGGTTCACGGTCGAGATAGACGGCGCGCGCCTTGGCGGGGTCGAGCTTCGCGCGGCGCGCGGCCTCGGCGACGGCATCGTTCAGATTGCCGAAGCGGTCGACCAGCCCCAGTTGCCGCGCGGTGCCGCCGTCCCACACCCGGCCCTGCCCGATCTGATCGACCCGCTGCGGCGTCAACTTGCGCGAAGCGGCGACGAGGCCGGTGAAGCGGCGATAAATGTCCTCGACATTGCCCTGCATGATCGCATCGAACGCCGGGCTGGTCCCGCGCATCACGTCGGGCTGTCCGCTCAACGGCGTGGTGGCGACGCCATCGGCGGTGACGCCGATCTTGGCAAGGGTGTTCTCAAAGGTCGGGATGACGCCGAACACGCCGATCGACCCGGTAATGGTATTGGGTTCGGCAAAGATCACGTCACCCGGGGTCGACACCCAATAGCCGCCCGATGCGGCGAGGCCGCCCATCGAGACCACGACCGGGATCTTCGACACTTGCTTGGCTTGCAGGATCGCCTGGCGAATGCGTTCGGAGGCGAGCACCGACCCGCCCGGCGAATCGACGCGGACGACCAGCGCCTTCAGGTTCTTGCTGGCGAGACCGTCGAGCAGCAGCTTGGCGATGGTGTCGCCGCCCGCGGTGCCGGCCTTCGCCTCGCCATCGACGATCGTGCCGGCGACGGTGATGACGCCGACCGCGTCGCCGCCGGTCGGGACCGGGTTCGCCGCCAGCCAGTTGTCATACTTGATCGTGCGGAAGCTGCCCGCGCCCTTGCCCTTGTCCTCGCCCGCCAGTGCGGCAACACGGTTGCCGAAGGCGATGCGGTCGCCGAGCTGGTCGACAAGGCCGCCGCGCAGATTGGCCTGGGCGATATCGCCGCCGGCCGCCTGCACCGTTTCCGCCGGGCGGGTCAGGAAGGCGTCGATCTGTGCCTTGGGCCGCGCCTTCTGCACCGCCGCCCGCCACTGGTCGAAGATCGCGCCGTACAGCGCCTGATTGGCGGCACGTGCCGGTTCGGACTGGTCGGCGCGGGTGAAGGGTTCGACAGCGGACTTAAATTGCCCGACGCGGTAGACATGCGCATTGACACCAAGCTTGTCGATCAAGCCCTTGTAATAAGGCTGCGACCCGCCGGGGCCGCGGAACAGCGTGCCGCCGAACGGGTTCTGCCAGATCTCGCTGGCGTTCGACGCGATGCGATAGCCGCCATCGGTGTAGAGCGTGGCATAGGCGAGCACCGGCTTGCCCGACGCGCGGACCCGCGCAACCGCGTCGCCGACCTCGGCCAGTGTCGAGGGATAGCCGCCGGCGAACTTGTCGAGGTCGAGCACCACGACCTTCACCCGCGAATCGCCCTTTGCCGCGTCGAGCGCGCGGACCACGTCGCGCAGACGCAGTTGCTGTGCCACCGACTGGCCGCTGAGCAGCGCGACCGGATCGGCCTCGGCCGGTTGCTCGACGATCGACCCCGACAGGTCGAGCAGCAGTGCGCCATCGGTCACCCGGGTGTTGGGGCGGCTCGACAGGGCAGCGAACAGACCGCCGAAGAACAGCAGCAGCAGGATCAGGACCAGTGCGTCCTTGATCCCGACCAGCAGCTTCCACGCACCCCGGACCAGTTTCACGGCAATTCCTTCGTTTATCGTCTAGCGATAAATAGCCGGATGAAGGCCCGAGTAAAGTGGAGTCGGCACGGCTGCTTCGAACGGACTTCCAATAAACGTCATCCCAGCGAAGGCTGGGATCTCTCGCGGCAGACAGACCGTGCTATCACCGGAAGATCCCAGCCTGCGCTGGGATGACGTGTTTGGCGGCGAAAAGACAGCGCGTCAGACGCGCATCGGCATCAGCACGTAGAGCGCGGGCGACGCGTCGTTCTCGCGGATCAGCGTCGGGGCGGCGGCATCCGACAGATGCACCTCGCACAGGTCGCTGTCGATCTGTCCGAGAATGTCGAGCAGATAGCGGCTGTTGAAGCCGATCTCGAACGGGAGCGCGGCATATTCGCCGGGTACTTCCTCCGCCGCCGCGCCGTTTTCCGGCGACGTCACCGACAGGGTGATCTTGTCGCGGTCGAGCGCCATCTTGACCGCGCGGGTCTTTTCGGTGGCGATGGTCGACACGCGATCGACGCCGGCCATGAAGCTTTTCGGGTCGAGCTTGAGCAGCTTGTCATTCGCGGTCGGGATGACGCGCGAGTAATCGGGGAAGGTGCCGTCGATCAGCTTGCTGGTCAGGATCGCCTGCCCCAGATCGAAGCGGATCTTGCTGCCCGACAGCGACACGCCGACCGAGCCGTCGACCTCGTCCAACAGCTTGCGCAGTTCGGCGACGCATTTGCGCGGCACGATGACGTCGGGCATCTTCTCCGCGCCCTCGGGCCGGTCGACGGTCATGCGGGCAAGGCGGTGGCCATCGGTCGCAGCGGCCTTCAGCACCGGCTTGCCGTCATTCTCGGCGACGTGGAGGAAGATGCCGTTCAGATAATAGCGCGTTTCCTCGGTCGAGATCGCGAAACGGGTCTTGTCGATGATCGCCTTCAGCGTGGTCGCGGGCAGTTCGAATTGCGTCGGCAGTTCGCCCTCGGCGATCACCGGGAAATCGTCGCGCGGCAGCGTGGCGAGGCTGAAGCGCGCGCGCCCGGCGACCACGGTCAACCGCCCTTCGGCCGCCGACAACTGCACCTGTGCGCCCTCGGGCAGCTTGCGGGCGATGTCGAACAGCGTGTGCGCCGACACGGTGATCGCGCCCGCCTGATCGATCGCCGCCGCGATCGTCTCGTCGATCTGGAGATCGAGGTCGGTCGCCATCAGGCGCAGCGTCGATTCGCCTGCCTCGATCAGCACGTTCGACAGGATGGGGATGGTATTGCGCCGCTCGACCACGGACTGGACGTGGCTGAGGCCCTTCAACAGGGTCGCGCGTTCGATCGTCGCCTTCATGATGTTCCCCTGCGCGGATGCGCTCGCACTCGGGCCGGCGGATTCGGTGCCGACCCCTTAGAAAACCGAGCAGGGTGTCTAGCGCAAAGAAGGGCCGGAGCAAACTGCTCCGACCCTCCTCGCGCAACTTGGTTACCGAGATGTAAACGCGTCGCTTTGGTCGCTCTCTCGAGCGACTTGCGCTGCCGACCCGCTCCCCCGCCCTGCTACCCACGACAGTATCCTGAATGGGTGGCCGGGCGGGGGAGCGGGCCGGCACCGCCTGCGGGAACGCGCACCGGCGCGTTCCCGTCAGAGATCAGAAGCGGATGCCGACGCCCGCGACGACCTGATGCCGGTCGGTATCGATGTCGAATTGCGACGTGGTGCTGCCGTCGCGGAACTGGAAGTCGGCGTTGTTGTAGTTCGAATAGCGATATTCAAGCTTGGCATAGGCGCGCGAGCCGATCGCCTGTTCGACACCGGCGCCCAGACGATAGCCGTTGAGTTCAAAATTCTCGCGGCTGTCGACGGTGCCGTCGCTGGCCAGCACGTTGAGGCGGGCGTTGGTGTAGCCGCCCTTCACATAGGCGAGCGTGGTCGGCGCGACGAGCAGGCCGGCGCGCGCGCCGACATAGAGGTCGCGGCCGGTCGACACGCTGCCAAAGCCGAAGAAGTTCGGATCGGTGCGCGCGGTTTCCACCTTGCCGGTCGATCCGGTATATTCGCCCTCGACGCCGATCAGGAAGTTGCTCAGCGCGAAATCGTAGCCGGCATCGACGCCGTAGAGCAGGCCGTTGACGGTCTGGTCGTCGCCATCGAGGTCGGTATCCTGGGTGCTGCCCGGACGGATGCCGTCATAACCGGCGAGCGCGCCGACGCGGAAACCGGTAAAGGCCGGGTTGACGTCCTGCGCCATGGCGGGCGCGGCGGAAAGGGCGGTGCCGGCAGCGGCAAGACCGAGGGTGAGGGTACGCATAGTCGAAACTCCATTGTCACCGCCCATATGGGCGCCGGGGTTCAATGGACGCATTCGCCGGGCGTTGCATGAACCTCACCTAAACAGCGAAAACCGTTGCAATCGCGCAACACGGGCTTGAAAGCAGGACCATGACGACCCATCCCCACGCCGCCCGCAAGGGACGCGACTTCATCGCCCGCCATGGCGAGACCGTGTACAATATCGCGCAGCGGATGCAGGGCGATCACCCGCATACTCCGCTGACCCGCAAGGGCTTCGCACAGGCCGATGCGATGGGCGCGGCGCTACGCGATCTGCTGGGCGCGAAGCCGAAGCTGACGCTATGGGCGTCGAGCGCGGGTCGCGCGCTCCAGACGCTGGCGATCATCGCCGAACATCTCGAACTCGACTGGCACGCGGCGCGCCGCGACGACCGTCTGGTCGAGATCGGCATGGGCGAATGGTCGGGACGCTATTATCACGAACTGGTCGGGGCGGACGCCGACTTCCTCGATGTCGAGGCGCGGCTGTACCGCCGCCCGGCGCCGGGCGGCGAATGGTATGACGCGATCGCGGCGCGGGTCGGTGGCTGGGCGAGCGACACCGATGCCGATCCCGGTGATCGGCTGGTCATCATGCACGGCATGTCGAGCCGGGTGCTGCGCGGTGTGCTCACCGGAGTCGACGTGCTGCCGCAATTCGATGCGCCGGTCGCGCCCGACCTGCCGCAGGGATCGATCGCGCTGATCGAGGGCGGGCACGAGACGATCGCGCATCTGGGCAGCGGCGGGCCGTCGATGGCGGCGCCGGCTTGATCGCGCTGCTGCTGACGGTGGCGGCACCGCAGGCGATCGGTATCCACCAGCGCTGGGGCGCGTTTCGCGACGATGCGCCGACACGCTGCTATGCGATCAGTCGTCCGGTGCGGGGGCGTACCGGCACGCCCTTCGCCAGCATCGGCAACTGGCCGGGTGCGGGGGCACGGGGGCAGGTCCATGTCCGGCTCAGCCGGGCCCGTAGCGACCGGGCGCAGGTCGTGCTGGCGGTCGGCGAGCGGCGGTTCGAACTGAAGGCCGGGCGGATCGACGCATGGAGCCCCGATACCGCCACCGACCGCGCGATCGTCGCGGCGATGCGCGGCGGACGGTCGATGAGCATCGAGAGCGTCGCCGAGAACGGCGCGCCGTTCGTCGACGTCTATGCGCTGGCCGGGGCGGCGACAGCGATCGATGCGGCGGCGCTGGGGTGTTTGTAGGGTATCCGACGCTCCAACCGTTCGTGCTGAGTAGAGACTGAGCGAAGTCGAAGGCCCGTATCGAAGCACTTGGTCAGCAGTCCTTCGATACGCCGCTTCGACAGGCTCAGCGGCTACTCAGGACGAACGTTGTGTGAGTGAACGGATGTCCGAGTGGAAATCCCACCGCAAATCGGCTATATCCCGCCGATGCTGACAGTATCGTCGCCCCCCATGCCGATTCCCGGCCATGTCGACCCCGTGCCCGTTCCGCGGCCGCTGGCGCCGCGTCCCGATGGCCGCACCGATCTGGTCGGGCTGTCCAAGGCCGAAATCCGTGCCGCACTCGAAGCCGCCGGGTTCGACGCGAAACAGGCGAAGCTGCGCGCCAAGCAGATCTGGCACTGGATCTACAATCGCGGCGCGACCGCGTTTTCGGCGATGACCGACATCGCTAAGGCGCAGCATCCGACGCTCGACAAGCACTTCGTCATCGGCCGCCCCGATGTGAAGGAAGCGCAGGTCTCGAACGACGGTACGCGCAAATGGCTGCTGACCTCGCCCGACGGGCAGGATTACGAGATGGTGTTCATCCCCGACGCCGATCGGGGGACGTTGTGCGTGTCGAGCCAGGTCGGTTGTACGCTCAACTGCACCTTCTGCCACACCGGTACGATGCGGCTGGTGCGCAACCTGACGCCGGGCGAGATCGTCGGGCAGGTGATGCTGGCGCGCGATGCGCTGGGCGAATGGCCGAGCCAGCCCGAGGGGCGGATGCTGACCAACATCGTGATGATGGGCATGGGCGAGCCGCTCTATAATTTCGATGCGGTGCGCGATGCGCTGAGCGTCGTGATGGACGGCGACGGCCTTGCCCTGTCCAAGCGGCGGATCACGCTCAGCACCTCGGGCGTGGTGCCGATGATGGCCCGCGCGGGCGAGGAGATCGGCGTGAACCTCGCCGTGTCGCTGCACGCGGTGACCAAGGAGGTGCGCGACGAGATCGTGCCGCTCAACCGCAAATACGGTATCGAGGAATTGTTGCAGGCGTGCGCCGACTATCCCGGCGCCAACAATGCCCGGCGCATCACCTTCGAATATGTGATGCTGAAGGACAAGAACGACAGCGACGACGATGCGCGCGAACTGGTGCGGCTGCTGCGCAAGTATCAGCTGCCGGCGAAGGTCAATCTGATCCCGTTCAATCCATGGCCGGGCGCGCCGTACGAATGTTCGACGCCCGACCGCATCCGCGCGTTCAGCGACATCGTGTTCGAAGGCGGCATTTCGGCCCCCGTCCGCCGCACGCGCGGGCAGGATATCGGGGCGGCCTGTGGCCAGTTGAAGACCGCGGCCGAAAAGAAGAGCCGCGCGGAACGCGATCGCGAGGCGGCGGAAGCGGCAGCGATCTGAACGATGCCGGCCCGGCGGCGATGTGCCGCCGGGCCGCATATCGTCAACCGCGGTGCTTCAGCGCAGCGTCGACCGACGCGGCGAAATGATCGCCGGGCCGCGCCTTGCAGCTTGCCACCACCATCGGCCGGATCGTTTCGACACCCGCGACGGTGACGGTCGGATGCGGCTTGCCCTTCGGACCGTAATTGGCGGCGTAGCGGATCGCTTCCGGCTTGAACGATTCGTCGAGCATGTTGAAGTCGCGACAGCTGACGGTTTCGAGGTTCCTGCCGCTCTTGATGACGGCGACCGTCCGTTCGGTGCCGGCGCGGCCGGGGAGCTGCGCCGCTTCGGTCACCCACGGCTTCTTCGCCGGCTGGGTAGCGAGGGCAGCCCCGCCGCTCAGAACGCCAAGGGTGCCGACGATCGCAAAAACCAGTTTCTTCATGATGTCATCTCCTCTTTGCCAGAGGCTGAGGAATCGCGCGAGCCGACGGGTTGTTTCGCCTCCGATCCGAATATGACGGACGTTTAATTACGCGCCGCGCCGTCCCTTCGTACCGGATGAAACGGTCGTAATGTACGCCGGATCGGGTGGCCCCTCGACAGTCCCGGGCCGATAGTATCTAGCCCGCCCGATGCTCGACACCTCCTCCCTGTTGCTCGCGGCCGGTGCCGGTGTGGTCGGCGGCGCGATGAACGCGCTGGCCGGTGGCGGCACGTTCGCGACGATGCCGGCGCTGATCGCGCTCGGGCTGCCCGGATCGATCGCCAATGCGACGTCGAACGTGGCGTTGCAGCCGGGCGCGATCGCCAGCGCCTGGGCCTATCGCAAAGGGCTGCAGCCGCTCGGCGGATTGCCGATCCGGTTGCTGGCCGCCATCACCTTCGTCTCGGGACTGGTCGGCAGCCTTTTGCTGGTATGGACGCCCAGCGACCTGTTCGACGTCATCGTGCCGTGGCTGCTGCTGGTCGCGTTCCTTGCCATCGCGCTCGGCAAGCGGGCGGCGGTGTGGCTGCACGACCGGGTGACGATCGGGCCGGCGACGCTGGTCGTCGCGCAGGTGCTGCTCGGCGTCTATGGCGGCTATTTCGGCGGCGGCGTGGGCATGATGGTCACCGCGACCTATGGCCTGCTGGCCGGCACCGATCCCAAATCGATGGCGGCACCCCGCACCCTGATGCTGGCCACCGCCAACAGCGCGGCGGCGATCGTGTTCATCGTCGGGGGCATGGTCGCATGGGCGGCATGCATCCCCATGCTGCTGGGCGGGATCTTCGGCGGCTGGCTGGGGGCGAAACTGGGAGTGAAGCTGACCTCGGGACAGGTGCGGGCGTGGACGTTGCTGGTGACGTTCAGCGTCACGGTGGCGTTTTTCGTCCGCGCGTACGGATAGCGCACGTCCGCGGGACGCCCCCTCCACCATGCTGCGCATGGTCCCCCTCCCCGTCCCGGGGAGGATTATTTTGGCCGGCGCAGGTCGAAGCGTTCGCCGGGTTCGAAATAATCCCCCGCCCCGCCGCCGCGCAGGATCGGGTGCGCGCGTTCGGTGCGGTAGATGCCGTCCTCCAGCAAGGCGGGGTCGATATGGACATGCACCACTTCGCCGAGCACCAGCCACGTATCGATTTCGCCGCAGGCATGATCGGTCAGGCGGACGATCTGGGTCGATCGGCATTCGAACTGAACCGGCGATCCCGCGACGCGCGGCGGCGCGACGGTTGTCGACGCAAGCGTGTCGAGCCCGGCGAGCACGAACTCGTCGGCCTCGGTCGTTGCCGACGTCGCGTTCATCGCGTCGGCCTGCGCCCGGGTCGCGAGGTTCCAGACGAACTCGCCCGTCGCGCGGATATTGGCGAGCGTATCCTTGGCCCCGGTCGAGGCGAAGCCGATGATCGGCGGGCGATAGTTGAAGGCGTTGAAGAAACTGTAGGGCGCGAGATTGCGTTTCCCTTCCGCCGACACGCTGGCGATCCAGCCGATCGGGCGCGGCGCGATGATCGCGTTGAACGGGTCGTGCGGCAGGCGATGGCCCTCGGCCGGCGCATAGGAGTGAAATTCGGTCATGCCCGCCCCCAACGCACGATCCGCACCATCGACGCAACCATGCTTCGCAATCGACGCGATCCGGCCTAGACCAAGGACATGACGCGTTCGATCCATCGCCACCGACTGGCCACACGCCTGTGGCACTGGGTCAACGCGGTCGCGGTCATCATCCTGATCGGCAGCGGGCTGATGATCCTGAACGCGCATCCCCGACTCTATTGGGGTCGCTATGGCGCGAATTTCGACCATGCGTGGCTGACCTTCGACCGGTTTCCGAGATGGGTGACGATCCCGCAGAATTATAATCTGGCGCTGGCGCGCAACTGGCATCTGAGCTTTGCGCTGGTGCTGGGCTTCGGGCTGCTGGCCTATATGGTCGCCAGCCTGCTCAACCGGCATTTTCAACGCGATTTGGCGATCCGGCGGCGCGAATTGTCGTGGGCGCATCTGACCGCCGATATCCGCGCGCATCTGGCGTTCCGCTTCCATGATCCGGAGGCGCCGGGCGACTACAACGTGCTCCAGAAATTAAGCTATGTGCTGGTGCTCTTCGGGCTGCTGCCGCTAGTGATCCTGACCGGGATCGCGATGTCCCCGGGGTTGAACGCGGCGTTTCCGTGGGTGCTGGAGGTGCTCGGCGGACGGCAGTCGGCGCGGTCGATCCATTTCCTCGCCGCCAGCGGCATCACCCTGTTCGTCATCGTCCATCTGGTGCTGGTGATTTTGGCGGGAGCGGTGAACGAGGTGCGGTCGATGGTCACCGGGCGCTGGCGGGTGCCCGAATGAGCCGGCTGCTCTCCCGCCGGTCGGCGCTGGTTGTCGGGGCCGGCGGGCTGGTCGCGGCATGCGACCGGGTAGCGCAACTGCCGGCGGCGCAACAGCTATTGGGCGGGGCGGAGGTCGCGCATCGCGGGTTGCAGCGGGCGATTACCGCGCGGGATGCGCTGGCGGTCGAATATCGGCCGGAACAGCGGTCGCCGATCTTTCGCGCCAACGGGACCAACAATCCCAACACGCCGGACTATAATGCGCACGCCGCCAACCGCTTCGCCGACTGGCGGGTGCGCGTCGACGGGCTGGTGACGCGCCCGCTGTCGCTGCGGCTCGACCAGATCCGGTCGATGCCGTCGCGTCAGCAGATCACGCGCCATGACTGCGTCGAGGGATGGAGCGCGATCGGGAAGTGGACCGGACCGCGGCTGTCGCGCCTCCTCGACCCCGCCGGGCTGCGGCCCGATGCGCGGTATCTGGTGTTCCACTGCGCCGATGCGATCGGTGGGCGGCCTTATTATGAATCGATCGACCTGATCGATGCCTTTCATCCGCAGACGATATTGGCGTGGGCGCTCAACGACCGGCTGCTCGGCGTGCCGAACGGCGCACCACTGCGGCTGCGGGTCGAGCGGCAACTGGGCTACAAACACGCCAAATATGTCGAACGGATCGAGGCGGTGGCGTCGTTGAACCCCATTGCGGGCGGCAAGGGCGGCTTCTGGGAGGATGTCGCCGGTTACGACTGGTATGCCGGCATCTGATCGACGCGGGTCCATGCCGCCGCCTTGCCGACCAGCCATGGCACTCGCCCCCCTGCCAGCAACAGCGCGCTGCCCCGCCGGTCCTCGGCCAGCGTCCGAAGCAGCCCCGCCAGCATGATCGGGCGGCGGAGCGCACGCGCCAGATCGCGCTGATAGCCGATCGCTCCGCCCGCGCCCCGGTGCTGCCACGCCGCGACCGCGCGGATCGCGCTGGCGATGGCGATGCCCATGCCTTCGCCGGCGAGCGACGGGATCACCCCCGCCTGATCGCCCAGCCGATACACCCCCGCCCCGGTCGTGCGCGCGCGCCAGCCATAGGGGACGTTGGCGACCGCATCGATCGTCGGGGTTTCGGCCAGATAGGCCAGCCGTTCGCCGAGCGCCGGGCATTCGGTCGCCAATAGCCGCAACAAGCCGGGCAGATCGCCCGCCGCGCGCAGCCGCGACCGGCGCAGCGCCATGCACAGATTGGCGCTGCCATCTTCCTGCAGCACCAGCCCGCCATAGCCACCGGCAAAGGCGTGGAGTTCGATCGCGTCGCCGACCAGCCGGGTGAGCGCCGGATGCGCGGCCAGCCGGACCCGTACCCCCATCGCCGGATCGGCCCCGGGATCGGCATCGCGCATCGCCCCGCGCAGGTCGTGCTTGCCGGTGGCGAAGAACAGCGTCTCCCCGGCGACCTCAGCCCCGTCGCCGGTATGCAGCGTGCGCTCGTCGGCCGACCGGATCGCCACGCCGCGTTCGACCCCTGCCCCAGCCGCCTGCGCCGCTGCCAGCAGCAGGGCATCGAGCCGCCGCCGCGACAGGCCGATCGCGGGCGCTGGCAGCGGTGATTCGGAGCGACCGCTGCCGGCGAACAGCACCACCCGACGCACTACATGCCCCTCCGGCTCGACCCCGATCTGCCGGAGCGATGCCAGCGTCCGCCACGACAAGAATCCGCCGCACAAAGCATCGGGCGTGCCGCGCGACCGCTCCAGCAGCACCGGCCCGGCGCCGCTGCGCGCCAGCAGCAGCGCCGCGACCGCCCCGGCCGGGCCGCCGCCCGCGATCAGCGCCGACGTTCGACGCATAGCCGAAAGGGGAAGCGCCGCCGCACCTGCGCGTCCGCAATCCCCGCCTCGGCGAGGATCGGCGGCCATTCGTCGGGGCGATAGGAGCGCGCGATCGACAGCGTGCCGTCGGCGCGGACGATCGGATGCCAGCGCATCAGCGTGGCAAGCAGCGGATAGCCGCGATGCGCGAAGCGATGGCGGTGCAGATCGTTGACGAACCAGCCGCGCGCCGCCTCCGCTTCCATGAAGCGCAGGAACGCGACCAGCTGCTCGTGGGTCATGTGGTGCGCGACAAGGCTGGAGACGATCACGTCCCAGCCCTGCCCCGCCAGATCGGTATAGTCGCCGGTGCGATAGGTGATCGGCAGATCCGATGGCGTATCGGTACGGGCGATGGCTTCGCTGCGCGGGTTCAGGTCGATACCGACCAGTTCCGCCGCCACGCCCCTCGCCACTGCCCAGCGCGCGATCCGGCGCAGCATATCGCCATCGCCATAGCCGATATCGAGCAGCTTCAGCCGATCGCCCCGCCCGACGATCCCCGACAGGAAGGCGAGCGTCGGTCGCGCCGCCATCGTCACCCGGTTGACCCGTGCCAGATCGCGCAGCACCGACGCATAGATTGCCGGATCGAGCGCGGGATCGTCCATCGCCTCATCGGCATGAACCCGCGCGAAGCTCATGCCGCGCTCCGGAAGCCGAACCCCTCGGCGGCAAGGCCGGGGCCGAAGGCGAGCGCGATGCCGTTGGTGACCGGTGGTCCGGCGAGCAGTTCGGCAAGGACGAACATCAGCGTCGCCGACGACATGTTGCCGTTCGCGGCCAGCACCCCGCGCGACGCGTTGAGTGCATCGGGCGACAGCGACAGGCTGCGTTCGACCGCGTCGAGGATCGATCGCCCGCCGGCATGGACCGCCCAGCCATCGACCTCGGCCAGCGATCGTCCCCCGGTCGCCGCCGCCGCGAAACCCGGATCGGTCAGCGCGGTGGCGATGCGCCCCGGCACTTCGCCCGACAAATGCATCGCGAAACCGGCGTCGGTAATGTCCCAGCGGATCAGATCGGCGGAGTCGGGCAGCGCGGCAGCGAACGGCGTCTCGATCGCGATGCCGGCCGGGTCGGCGGTCACCAGTGCCGCCGCCGCGCCGTCCCCGAATTGCAGCATCGCCAGCAATGGTTCGAGCGTGACCGCCGGTTGCAGGTGCAGCGTCGACAGCTCGACCGTGATGACCAGCACCCGCGCCGCGGGTTCGGAGCGGACGATATGGCGGACGCTGCGCAGCGCGGCGACGGCGGCGTAACAGCCCATGAAGCCGATCAGCAGCCGCTCGGTCGTGGACGGCAGGCCGAGCCGCGCGGCGATGATCTGATCGACGCCCGGCGCGACGAAGCCGGTGCAGCTGGCGACGACGATATGGGTGACGTTTCCCAGCGGATGCTGCGCAGCAAGCCGGTCGATCGCCGACAGCGCCAGGGTCGGCGCGGCATCGGCATAGACGGTCATGCGCGCGGCGGTGCCGGGCATCGCATCGGCATAGAAGCCGCCCGCCGCGACCGGCGATCCACCATCGGCGCCCTGCGGCAGCACCGACCAGCGCCGGGCGATCCCGGCACGCTCGACCATCCGGTCGAACAGCCGCGCCTCACGCAACGGCAGTCGCGCGCGCGCCCAGTCGATAAAGGCGTGGTGAATGTCGTGGGCAGGCGTCGCGGTGGCGACCGCGTTGAGCCAGGCGACAGGCGCGACGGGAGAAGTCATTGCGGCGTCAACGCACCGGGGCCGCAAATGGCTACGAAATCAGTCCTTCCACGCCCACCAAAGCTGGGCCGGCGGCACGTTCCACCATTCCATGTCGTGATCGATCCGCGCGAATTGCCGGTCGAGGAAATCGCGGACCCGCGGGTTGAACTGATAGACGAGGAATGCCCCGCCCGGCCGCAACACCGCCTGCGTCGCAGCGGCGATATCGTCCCCCACACCGGCCGGGAGCGTCGAAAAAGGCAGGCCCGACAGCACGTAATCCGCGTGCGGCTGACCATGATCGGCGACGATCCGTTCGACATCGGCCGCCGATCCATGGACCGCCGAGAAGCGCGAATCGAGGATGGTGGCGTTCAGATAATCGATGAAATCGGGGTTGGTATCGATGACGATCAACTGCGCATCGGGGGCGAGGCGTTCGAGGATCGGGCGGCAGAAGGTGCCGACGCCCGGACCATATTCGACCACCACCTTGGCAGTGGCCCAGTCGATCGGGGCCAGCATCTTGCGGATCAGGCGGTTCGACGACGGTATGACCGACCCGACCATCACCGGATGCTTCACGAAGCCACGGAGGAAAATGCCGGCCGGCGATGGTACGCCGCGCGGCTTCCGTCGGGTCGCGGCGTTGGAAGTCGTCGTCATGGAAATCCTCGAACGGATGGCCGGGCGGCCATGGTCATCGCGTCGTCGCAAAAGCGAAACGAACTTGCAAGCATATCGGTTTCGCTTCGGCGTTTCGGTGCGCCATACGCCGTTCCATTTCGGTGCCGCCCCGCCACCGACGGGGCGGCACTCCCGCCACGCTATCCCTTCGGTCCGCGACCCTCGACCATGCCCGGCGCGATGAAGCCAAGCGGCTGGATGGACAGCGCATCCTGCTTCAACCGCGACGACATGGCGCGGTATTCCTCCTCCATCTCTGGCGTGACCGACGCACGCGATTCCCCCAGCGCCGCTTCGAAATGCGCCATCGTCACCGCGCGCGTGTCGAGCGAATCGCGCAGCGCGAACAGGCCGGCACGGCGCACCACATCCTCCAGATCGGCACCGGTAAAGCGTTCGGTCCGACCCGCAACGACGTCGAGATCGACATCGTCGGCCAGTGGCATCTTCTGCGTCTGGATGCCGAGGATGCGCACGCGCCCCGCCCGGTCGGGCACGCCGACATAGATCAGCTCGTCGAAGCGGCCGGGCCGCAGCAGCGCGGGATCGACCATGTTCGGCCGGTTGGTCGCACCGATCACGACGACCGACTGCAATTCCTCCAGCCCGTCCATCTCGGCAAGGATCGTGTTCACGACCCGCTCGGTCACCTGCGGCTCGCCAAGGCCGCCGCCGCGCGCGGGCACCAGCGAATCGAGTTCGTCGATGAAGATGACCGTCGGCGCGACCTGTCGCGCGCGGGCGAACAGGCGGGCGATCTGCTGCTCGCTCTCGCCATACCATTTCGACAGCAGGTCGCTCGACTTGGTGGCGATGAAATTCGCCTCCGCCTCGCGCGCGACCGCCTTTGCCAGCAGCGTCTTGCCGGTGCCGGGCGGGCCATAGAGCAGGAACCCCTTGGCCGGACGAATGCCCAGCCGGCGGAAGGATTCGGGCGACTTGAGCGGCAGTTCGACCCCTTCCTTCAGCTTGATCTGCGCATCGTCGAGCCCGCCGACATCGTCCCAGCGGACGGTCGGGGCCTGCACCATCACCTCGCGCATCGCGCTCGGCTGCACCCGCTTCAGCGCCTCGACGAAATCGTCGCGGGTCACCGACAGGCTGTCGAGCACGTCCTGCGGGATCGTGCCCGCCGACAGGTCGATGCGCGGCATGATCCGCCGGACCGAATCGATCGCCGCCTCGCGGGTCAGCGCCGCCAGGTCGGCGCCGACGAAACCATAGGTCGTGCGCGACAGCTCACCCAGATCGACATGCTCGTCGAGTGGCATGCCGCGGGTGTGAATGCCGAGAATCTCGCGCCGCCCGCGTTCGTCGGGCACGCCGACCACGATCTCGCGGTCGAACCGGCCGGGCCGGCGCAACGCCTCGTCGATCGCCTCGGGCCGGTTGGTCGCAGCGATGACGACGATATTGGCGCGCGACTCCAGCCCGTCCATCAGCGTCAGCAGCTGTGCGACCAGCCGCTTTTCAGCCTCGCCCGACACCTGTCCGCGCTTCGGCGCGATCGAATCGATCTCGTCGATGAACACGATCGAAGGCGATGCCTTGGTCGCCTCCTCGAACACCTCGCGCAGCCGTTTCTCGGACTCGCCATAGGCCGACCCCATGATTTCGGGACCGTTGATGAGGAAGAATTCGGCATCGGATTCGTTGGCGACGGCGCGGGCGAGCCGCGTCTTGCCGGTGCCGGGCGGCCCGTGCAGCAACACCCCCTTGGGCGGATCGACGCCCAGACGCTGGAACAGTTCGGGATAGCGGAGCGGCAACTCGACCATCTCGCGCAGCTGGTCGATCGTCTGCCCCATGCCGCCGATATCGTCATAGGTGACGTCAGCCCGCCGCGTTTCGCGGGGGGTCTCATATTCCGAGCGCAGTTCGATCTCGGTCGATTCGTCGATATGCACCACGCCCTTGGGCGTCGACGACACGACCGCGAGGCGGATTTCCTGCAGCGAGAAGGCGGGCGCGTTCACATAGCGGCGGACATTGGGCGACAGATTGTCGACGCGCTGGTGGCCGGTGGTCGCGACGATATCGCCCTGGCAGAGCGGCCGCCCGAAAAAGGTGCGCTTGAGCGCGTTCGACGATCCCTGCAGCCGCAGATTCTGTTGCGCGGGTGCAAAGACGACGCGGGTGGCGGGACGCGATTCGGCCTTGCGCACCTCGACCTGATCGCCCGATCCGACCCCGGCATTGGCACGCTGCAATCCGTCGATGCGAACGATGTCGAGCCCCTCGTCCTCTGGATAGGGGGCGACGGCGCGCGCGGGCGTCGTTTTCTTGCCGACGATCTCGACCACATCGCCCTCGTTGATGCCGAGCAGCGCCATGACCGAGCGCGGGAGATGGGCGATGCCGCGCCCGCTATCCTCGGGCCGCGCATTCGCCACCTGCAACCGCCGTCCGCCTGTTTCGCTGTCCGCCATGCGCTATCCCGTCCTGCTGGAACGATTTGAACAGCGGAGATAGGCGGCAGGTTGCCCGCAACAAGGCGAAAAAAAAGGCCGATCGCAAAGGACCGGCCGGAAAGTTTTTAGGAGAGGATGCCTGAAAGGCCTGCTCTATGTGCAGCGCGGGGTAGTTTGCTGCAAGTGCGAACGACGCAATCGATATTGCAAAAACTGCAATGGTTAATCGCGGCGGTGGTTGCAACGGAGACGAACGCGGTGCAGCTTGTGCCGCACCGCAACCAGATAGGGACCCGGATGCGCCGCCTGCCGCCACTCACCGCCATCGAAGCGTTCGTCCACGTCGCGCGGCTGGGATCGGTCAAGCTCGCCGCCGATGAACTGGCCCTGTCGTCCCCGGCGCTCAGCCGGCGGGTGCAGGCCCTCGAACGCTTCATCGGCAAGCCGCTGTTCGAACGCCGGCATCAGGCGCTGCGCCTGAACGACGATGGCGAACGGCTGCTGGCGTTGCTGTCGGGGGCGCTCGACACGCTGTCCGACGCGGTCGAGCAGATGTCGGGCGCGGTCGAGGTGCTGCGGCTGCGCCTCGGCGTATTGCCGCTGTTCGCGATCCAGCGGCTGATGCCGCGGATGGGCGATCTGCACGAAAAGCATCCCGAACTGCATCTGGATTTCGATACCGCGCATCATGGGCTGGGACGGCTGGGCGAGGGGATCGACGTCGCGATCGTGCTCGACCATGCGATCGATCCCGCGCTCTATGCCCGGCGGCTCGACCGCAATCGCGTCTATGCCATCGCCGGACGCGCGCTGATCGACCGGTCGCCGATCACCGATCCGGCGCAGCTGGCGCAGCATACCGCCCTGATCCACCGCGACATGCCCGATACCTTTGCCGACTGGATGCACGCCGCCGGCCTGCCGGATCTGGAACCGGCGGCGATCGACCGGTTCGATTCGGGGACGCTGATGCTGGAGGCGGCGGCACAGGGGCTGGGCGTCGCCTTCATGCTCGAATCGCATTTCGAGACGGCACGCGACGAGCGGCTGGTGCCGCTGTTCGATCGCGCGGTCGATTCGACCTATAGCCACTGGTTCGTGTGCCGCCCGCGCATGTTGCAGCAACGGCCGGTGAAACTGTTCCACGACTGGCTGGTGCAGGCACTGAACGCACCGGCGGAGTAGGGCATCACTGCCGCCCGCGCCGTCATTCCGGCGAAGGCCGGAATGACGGACGACGGCAAACCGCTTACGCCTCGCTGCGCGCGGTCACGATCTTGCCCGGGTTGCGCGGCGGCTCGCCCTTGGGCAGCGCGTCGACGGCGTCCATGCCGCTCTCGACCACGCCCCACACGGTGTACTGGCGGTCGAGGAAGGTCGCATCGTCGAGGCAGATGAAGAACTGGCTGTTCGCCGAATTCGGGTCCATCGTCCGCGCCATCGAGCATACGCCACGGACGTGCGGCTCAGCGTTGAATTCCTGCTTGAGGTTCGGTTCCTTCGAGCCGCCGGTGCCGTCGCCGCGACCGCCGTCGCCGCCCTGTGCCATGAAGCCGTCGATCACGCGGTGGAACGGCACGCCGTCATAAAAGCCCGAATCGGCGAGCTTGACGATGCGTTCGACATGGTTCGGCGCCAGATCGGGGCGCAGCTTGATGCGCACTTCGCCGGTGTCGAGCGTCATCACGAGCGTGCTGGGGGTATCGGCCATTGAAAGCTCCTTGAAAGTCGGGGCCTAGCTAGGGTGCCGGAACCGCACTGGCAACCGCACAGGGTTTGCACGGCGGTGCAGCATGGCTACAGCGTTGCGACGCACGCGGCAGGAGGGTTGCAGCCATGACCGAACTCGACCTTCCCGACGCGACCAGCGAACTCGACGAAGACGACCGGCTGAAGCCCGAATTCGTCCGCGCCGTCTGCGAGGCGGTCGATCGCGGCGATGACGAGGCGGCGCGCGAGCTGGTCGAACCGCTCCACCCCGCCGACCTTGCCGACCTGTTCGAACTCGTGCCGGGCGAACAGCGCGCGGCATTGGCGGCGGCGATCGCCGAGCGGCTGAACGGCGACGTCCTCGCCGAAATGAACGACTGGGTGCGCGAAGCGGTCATCGACGCGCTGACCGCGACCCAGGTCGCCGACCTCGCCGCACAGCTCGATACCGACGACGCGGTCGCGATCATCGAGGACCTCGACGATGCCGAACAGCGCGCGGTGCTGCGCGCGCTCGACCCCGACGATCGCGCGGCGATCGAGGAGGCGCTGTCCTATCCCGAGGAGTCCGCCGGCCGCCTGATGCAGCGCGAGCTGGTCGCGGTGCCTGAACACTGGACCGTCGGCGACGCGCTCGACTATCTGCGAGCCGACGAAGCGCTGACCACCGACTTCTGGGAAATCTTCGTGGTCGATCCGGCGCACCGGCCGGTCGGCACCTGCCAATTGTCGTGGATTCTCCGCACGCCGCGATCGGTCGCGATCAGCGACGTCATGGCGCGCGAACAGACGCTGATCCCGGTCGACATGGATCAGGAAGAGGTGGCGCTGCGCTTCCAGAAATATGCGCTGATCTCCGCCGCGGTCGTCGATGGCAGCGGGCGGCTGGTCGGCATGATTACCGTCGACGACGTGGTCCATATCATCCAGGCCGAGGCGGGCGAGGACGCGCTGCTGCTGTCGGGTGCCGGCGAAGGCGACATCAACGAACCGATCCGCGATTCGTACAAGGCGCGGGTGCGGTGGCTCATCACCAACCTCATCACCGCGCTGCTGCCCGCGACGATCATCGGCGCGTTCGGCGCGACGATCGACCGGATGGTGACGCTGGCGGCGCTGATGCCGATCGTCGCCGGGCTGGGCGGCAATGCCGGCACCCAGACCATGGCGGTCACCGTCCGCGCGCTCGCCACCAACCAGTTGACCCAGTCGAACACGCTGCGCGCGATCCGGCGCGAGATGGTGATCGCGCTGATGAACGGGGCGACCGTCGCCGCGCTGATCGGCACCGGCGTGACGCTGTGGTTCGGCAACCCGCAACTGGGCGCGGTCATCGGCACGGCGATGCTGCTCAACGTCGTCATCGCCGGCTTTGCGGGCGTGTTCGTGCCGCTGACCCTCGACCGGTTCAATGCCGACCCGGCGGTCGCCTCCTCGATCTTCGTCACGATGACGACCGATTCGATGGGGTTTCTGGTGTTTCTCGGCCTTGCGACCGTCAGCGGACTGACGGGTTGAGGCGGGTAGGGACGCTTCCCATCTGGGGCGCGTGCCGCTGCATCTGACCAAAGTCGCCTTCGCCATCGAATCGGTCGAACAACTCGCCGACCGGCTTGCCGTCCGCCATGCCGAGGGCGGGGCGCTGACCACGCGCTACCTGCCGAAACGCGCCGCCGAGATCGCCGGCGGATCGCTGTTCTGGATTCTCAAGCACCGGCTGGTCGCCCGTTCGCCGATCCTGGGGTTCGGCGAAGCGGAGGGTGGTCGCGTCGCGATCCATCTGGGGCCGAAGCTGGTGCTGGTCGAGGCGCGGCCGAAGCGCGCGCATCAGGGCTGGCGCTATCTGGAGGAAGCCGACGCCCCGGCCGATCTGGGCGGCGAAGGGACGGGAGCCGATGAACTGCCGCCGCGTCTCATTGGGGAGTTGATGGCGCTGGGGTTGCTGTAGCGAGAAAGGAAGATCGTTTTCACGCGAAGGCGCGAAGACGCGGAGGAGGTTGCGGCTCCCTGACGTTCCGCGTCAGCGGAACCCTTCATCCGCGTGGCCGCGATCGGGTGGTAGCCAACGCAACTCCTTCGCGTCTTCGCGCCTTCGCGTGAAACCGAATCGTCTTCTACCCCACCAACTTTGGATACGCCGCCTTAGCCGCCGCGATCTTCGGCTTGTCCCAGCGCACGATATACGGATGCGACGGGTTCCGCCGCGCGAAGTCCTGATGATAGCCTTCCGCCGGATAGAAGGCCCCCGTCTCGACCTTCGTTGCGATCGGTTTCGGAAACGCCTTCGCCCGGGTCAGTTGCGCGATATAGCGCCGCGCGACCGCAGCCTGTGCCGGGGTCTGCGGAAAGATCGCCGAGCGATAGCTGGGGCCGCGATCAGGATATTGGCCGTCGACCTGCGTCGGATCGTGGGCGACCGAGAAATAGAGCCGCAGCAGCGTGCCATAGCTGACGATCCGCGGGCATAGGTGATGCGGATCGCCTCGGCATGGCCGGTGCGTTCGGTCGATACCCGGTCGTAGGTCGCGTCGCCCTTCGCACCGCCGGCATAGCCGCTGACCACCGACTTCACGCCCTTCACCCGTTCGAACACCGCCTCCATGCCCCAGAAACAGCCACCCGCCAGTACGGCGGTGGCAAGGCCGGGGGTCGGCGGCACGTCGGTGGCGATGGCGGGGACCGGCACCGCGCGTTCGGCGGTGGCGGGCGGGATCGACAGCGCGGCGGCGATGGCGATTGCGGCGATCGACAGGGGCAGCAGGGACTTCATGACCGGTTCCTCGCAGGACGAACCGCCAGGAGATGGGGCGCGGGCGGCCGCCCCGCCAGATCAGCCGATGCGTTCGACGACGGCGGGTGCGGAACGGACCGACTTCGCATCGCTGGGATCGGCGACCTGCACCGCGACCAGCGCGACCGCGCCCAGTGCGAAGCCGCTGATGAAATGGCGAAGGAAACCGGTGCGCTTGCTCGTCATCTGCCTCATCCTCTTGCCGGACCGCGCACCCCGATGGTGCGCAGCAGCGGATCGATCGCCATCGCGGCGGACGACCCGTTCGTTCGTCGGCAAGATATAGTGGGTGGCGGTGAACCGATGCTGGCGCGCCCGTTCATCTCCTGCACAGCCTCAACCATGTTGCGCGTGCGAAATCAAGCGGCTGGAGGGGCGGGTTTCGGCAACGCTGCGTTGCAGGAACGGTGTGCGTTCGCGCCCATGCTGCTTCACCGCATACATGTCGGCATCGGCGGCGGCGATCATTGCGGCACTGTCGGTCAGGTCGCCCAGCGCGCAGCCGACGCTGATCGACACGGGCAGGTCGGCCGGCGCGATCGCCTGCATCGCGCTGCCATAGCGTGCGCCGATCGCAGCGGCGACAGCTTCGGCATCGGCCATGTCCGCGCCGGGCAGGATGCAGACGAACTCGTCGCCGCCCCAGCGAAAGATGCGGCCGTCCTGCGGCAGCGCGGCCTTGGCGGCCCGGACGAGGGCGACGAGCGCAGCGTCGCCGGTGGCATGGCCGCAGCGATCGTTGAGGATTTTGAAATGGTCGACATCGATGACCAGCGCCGCCCCGCCCCCACGCCACCGCGCGGCACGCCGGTCGAACCCCGAACGGTTCAGCGCATCGGTCAGCGGATCGCGTTCGAGCAGCGCGGTGAGCAGCTGGTGCCCACGCTCGGCCTCCATCGTCATCAACGCGATCCCGCGAAAGATGATGAACGAGATCGGCAGTGCCGTCAGCCACGCCGCGATCCCGCCATGCATGCCGGTGACGCTAATGCCGATATCGCCGCGCAGGGCCGACCACGCCCGGGCGAGGAACAGCGGCACGGTCGGCGTGAACAGCGCAACGACGATCCATGCGGTGTGGAGCGATTCGCGCCGGGCAAGCCGGATCGCGATCAGCACGATCGCCGCGTCGAATATCGACCGTATCACGCTCAGATAGGCGATCCGCATCCCCAATTCACCCGGAGCAACCGAGAAATAGAGCGGGATGCCGGCAACGAAGGCTCCCGCCAGCAACAGCCGGTTGCGACTGTCGGGATAGGCGAAGGTGCGCAGTCCGATGAAGATCGCGGCATAGGCCATGATCGCCATCGGATTGCCCAATCGGGTGATGAACTCGCCGCCGCCCAGTTCGCGGATCACCGCCCCGGCGGCGGTGATGCCGAGCAGGATATGCCCGAACCCCCACCATGCCGCACAGCTGTCGAATCGCCCCGTCGCCCACGGCACGACATGGATCAGGCCGGCAACGATCGATGCCAGCGAGACCATGACATACAGGGTTGAGAGATCGAGCAAACGGTCCTCGTCTAGCGGAACGTATGTCCCGATAGACGAGGAAGCGCTAATAGTCCGTTTATTAACGCAAATTACTTGAGCGCATCGCAGGCGGTACGGATACGCGCGCAAGCCTCGCGCAGCAATTCGTCCGACGTTGCATAGCTGATCCGCATCGCCGGCGACAGGCCGAACGCCGCGCCCTGCACCGCCGCGACCTTGGCATCCTCCAGCAGATAGCCGACGAAATCCTCGTCGGTCTCGATGCGGCGGCCGCCCGGCGTCGTCCTGCCGATCAGCCCCGACAGCTCGGGATAGACGTAGAAGGCGCCTTCGGGCGTCGGGCAGGTCACGCCCTCGATCGCGTTCAGTTCGGCAACCACCAGGTCGCGGCGACGCTGGAACGCGTCGTTGCGCTCGGCGAGGAACGACTGGTCGCCGTTCAGCGCGGCGACGGCGGCGGCCTGCGCGATCGAACAGGGGTTGCTGGTTGATTGCGACTGCAACTTGGCCATCGCCTTGATCAGCCATGCCGCACCACCCGCATAGCCGATGCGCCAGCCGGTCATCGCATAGGCCTTCGAACAGCCGTTCACGGTCAGCGTGCGATCGTAGAGCGTCGGGTTCACTTCCGCGATCGTCGCGAATTCGAAGCCGGGATAGACGATGTGTTCGTACATATCGTCGGCGAAGATCCACACATGCGGGTGCCGTTCCAGCACCTTGCCCAGCTCGCGCAGTTCGGCGCGGGTATAGCCGGCTCCCGTCGGGTTGGACGGCGAATTCAGGATCACCCACTTGGTACGCTCGGTGATCGCCGCGTCGAGCTGTTCGGGGGTGATCTTGTAATTCTGCGCCGCGCCCGCCGCGACGAACACCGGGGTGCCGCCCGCGAACTGCACGACATCGGGATAGCTGACCCAATAGGGCGCGGGCACGATCACCTCGTCGCCGGCATCGACCGTCGCGACCAGCGCGTTGAACAACGTGTGCTTGCCGCCGACATTCACGCTGATCTGGTTCGCGGCATAGGTCAGGCCGTTGTCGCGCTTGAACTTCGCGATGATCGCGTCCTTCAGTTCGGCGGTGCCGTCGACATTGGTGTATTTGGTCCTGCCGGCGCGGATCGCCTCGATCGCGGCGTCCTTGACGAAATCGGGCGTGTCGAAATCGGGTTCGCCCGCGCCCAGCCCGATCACGTCGACGCCCTGCCGCTTCAGTTCGAGCACCTTCGACGTGATGGCGAGGGTCGGCGACGGATTGATGCGGTCGAGCGCGGCGGAGGGCTTCATGGGACGTCCGATGCTGAGAAGGAACAGGTGCCGCGCCCTTAGCCGCCCCGTTCCCCGTCCGCAACCAGCCGCGCATGAATCAATCCGCGAACCGCGTTGCCGATGAAAAATCCTTGCGCGAGATCGGCGAGTGTCAGCGGCATTTCGACCGCTTCGCCGCGCGCGATCAGCTCGGCGCGCAGAACGCCCTGCAACAATCCCCGGTCGATCGGCGGGGTCAGCAACTGCCCCCCTTCCTCGCGCCGAACGAAGATCGAGGTGAAACTGCCCTCGGTCAACTCGCCGTCCGGGCGGGTGAAGATCGTTTCGAAACAGCCCGGCGGCGGTGCCGGCCAGAAGCGCCGGTCGCTGGTCTTGTAGGCGAGACGCAGGTCGGCGGCCGACAGCGGCAGGGGCGCGATCGCGACCGCCACCGGCCCGGCGGGCGGCGGCGGCAACGGCGTGACATCGACCGCGATCGCCCCCGATCGCGACAGCAGCAAGCGGATGCGCGACGGATTGCGCAGGCGAAAGGTCGCCGCCTGCAATTCGTTGCGCGTCGCATGCCGGTCGAACGCGAAACCCAGCCGCCGCGCGCTCTCGGTCAGCCGCGCGACATGGCGCTCGAGCAGCGCGATGCCGTTCAGCGGATCGAACGCCATCGTCTCGACCAGGTCGAAGCGTGCCGGCGGCAGGTCGAGGAAGCGCGCCTTGGCCAGACATTCGCACCATTCTTCGGCGGCGGACGAATCGGCGACGATCCCCGATCCCAGCCCCAGCGTCGCACGGGTCGCGCCGGCGGGGAGGTGCAGCGTCCGGATCGCGACGTTGAACGATGCGTCGCCCGCGCCGTCGATCCAGCCGATCGCCCCGGTATAGATGCCGCGTACGCGATCCTCGATCGTGTCGATCGCCTCCATCGCCCGCTTTTTGGGCGCACCGGTGATCGATCCGCACGGGAACAGCGCCGCCAGCGCATCGACCGCGGTTTTGCCCGGCGACAGTTCGGCGGTCACCGACGATACCAGCTGGTGGATGCTGGGATAGGTTTCGACAACGAATCGCTCGGGCACGCGCACGCTGCCCGCCACGCCGACGCGCGACAGGTCGTTGCGCATCAGGTCGACGATCATCAGATTCTCGGCGCGCTGCTTGGGATCGGCAGCGAGGTCGCGCGCGGCGGCGGCGTCGCGCGCCCGATCGGGATCGCGCCCGGCCGTACCCTTCATCGGCCGCGCGCTGATTCTCCGCCCCTCGACCGCAAAGAACAATTCGGGCGAGAAGGACAGGATCCAGTCGTCGCCGGTCCACACCACCGCGCCATGCCCCGCCGCCGCGCGCGGCCGGATCGCGGCATAGACGGCGAGCGGATGACCCGCGACCGGCACCGTCGCCCCGAAGGTCAGATTCGCTTGATAGAGATCGCCCGCCGCGATCAGGTCGAGGACGGTATTGCACTCCGCCGCATATCGCTCGGCGTCGATCGCCGGCTCGACCTCACCGATCCACGCACCCGCCGGGTCGGGCAGCGCAGCGGCGACATCGATCGATTCAGCCGAATCGAACACCCCGAACCACAGCAACGGCGCGGCAGCGCTGCGGGCATGCAGCCCCGGCACCAACACCGCGCCGGCTTCATAATGGAGATAGCCCGCGACCGATGCCCCTTCGGCGATCGCGCGCGACACCTCCGCCAACGCCGCCGACACCTCCGCCGCGCGATCGGCGCGGATGATGCGGATCGGTGCCTGATACAGCGTTGCCGAACCGCCCGGCCGGGCATCGTCGAACAGCACGAAAGGCCGGGTCGTATCGAACATCGCCCACGCTTGCCGCTTGCCGCGGCGCGGGGCAAGCACCGAACCGCGCTTTGTCGTTACGGCTTTCGCGGGTAAAGGCAGCGGCATGACTCCATCCCCGATCCGTGCGGCGATCATCCCGGTGACCCCGCTCCAGCAGAATTGCACGTTGTTGTGGTGTACGAAGACGATGCGCGGTGCCTTTGTCGATCCCGGCGGCGACCTGCCGCGCCTGATCGCCGCCGCCGAACAGCACGGCGTCCGGATCGAAAAGATCCTGTTGACCCACGGCCATATCGACCATTGCGGCGAGGCGAAGCCGCTGGCCGAGCAACTGGGCGTGCCGATCGAGGGACCGCATGAGGCCGACCGGTTCTGGATCGCGCGGCTGGATGAGGACGGCAAGCGCTGGGGGCTGCGCGGCGTGCCGTTCGAACCCGACCGCTGGCTGGTCGAGGGCGACACGGTGACGGTCGGCGAGGCGAGCTTCGCAGTGTACGAGACCCCGGGCCATACCCCCGGCCATGTCATCTTCCACCATGAAGACGCCAAATTCGCGCTGGTCGGCGACGTGCTGTTCCAGGGGTCGATCGGCCGTACCGACTTTCCGCTGTCGGATACGCAGGCGCTGATCGATTCGGTCGTGACCAAGCTGTGGCCGCTGGGCGAAGATGTCGCATTCGTACCCGGCCATGGTCCGGGCAGCACCTTCGGCCATGAACGCGCGACCAATCCGTTCGTCGGCGACGCGGCGCTGGCAGTCTGAGCGCGCCTGTGGCCACGGACGTCACCCCAGCGAAGGCTGGGGTCTGTCGCGGCTCCTGTTCCGTGCTATCAACGAGAGACCCCAGCCTTCGCTGGGTGACGGCGGTGGAAGCGAAATTGCGGCATCCAACCCCAACCCGAAGCTTGCAACGCCGCGCGAAAACGCTATAGGCGCGGTTCGCTTCGCGACCAGCCTGTCTGCCGGTCCGGCGGGTCGCCGGTCGCGAAAAGCGGTCGGGCACTTGCCTGGGCCGCGTCGTCAGTTGGTGGCGAAACCAAGTGATACCCAAGTTATAAAGGTGCCGAAATGGCAGTTCCCAAGAGAAAGACCACGCCCTCCAAGCGCGGTATGCGTCGCAGCCACGATTCGCTGAGCGTCGAGTCGTTCCAGGAATGCCCGAACTGCGGCGAACTGAAGCGTCCGCACAATCTGTGCAACGCCTGCGGCCATTATAACGGTCGCGAAGTCGTCTCGGTCGAAGCGTAACCGCCAGACCGGACAGGGAAGCACGCATGGCCGACGGGTCCTGGATCGCCATCGATGCGATGGGCGGTGACGAAGGGCTTGCCACCATGCTGGCGGGCGTCGCCCATGCGCGACGCCGCCACGAATCGATGCGGTTCCTGCTGGTCGGGGACGAATCGGCGATTCGTGCCGGGCTCGAATCGCACCCGAACCTGTCCGCGGCGTCGGAAATCGTCCACGCCCCCGAAGTCGTCGGATCGTCGGACAAGCCCAGCCAGGCGATCCGCCGGGCCAAGACGACATCGATGGGCGTCGCCATCGGCCTGGTGAAGCAGGGCCGTGCCGCCGCCGCGGTGTCGGCGGGCAATACCGGCGCGCTGATGGCGATGGCGAAGCTGGCGCTGCGCACCATGCCGGGCATCGATCGCCCGGCGCTGGCGGCATTGCTGCCCAGCCTTGGCGACAATGATCTGGTCATGCTCGACCTCGGCGCCAATGCCGAGTGCGATGCGCGCAACCTCGTCCAGTTCGCGGTCATGGGTGCGGCCTATGCCCGCACCGCGCTCGATCTCGAATCCCCCCGCGTCGCGTTGCTGAACATCGGCACCGAGGAGCTGAAGGGCATCGACAGCGTCCGCGAGGCGGCGGCGATCCTGCGCGCCTCGCCGCATCTGCCGATGACCTTTTCGGGCTATATCGAGGGCGATCGCCTGTCGCGTGGGCAGGTCGATGTCGTGGTGTGCGACGGTTTCTCGGGCAATATCGCGCTGAAGACCGCCGAGGGCACCGCGCGATTCGTCGCCGACCTGCTCAAGCGCGCCTTCCGGTCGTCGATTCGCTCCAAGATCGGGTTCCTGATCTCGCGCCCGGCGACCGAATTGCTCCGCCATCACCTCGACCCCAACAATCATAATGGCGCGGTCTTTCTCGGCCTCAACGGGCTGGTCGTCAAAAGCCATGGCAGCGCGAACGAGGCCGGTATTTCGAACGCGATCCAGGTCGCGGCCAAGATGGTCCGCGACGACCTGACCCGCAGCATCGCCAGCGATCTGGCGGGCATAGAGGCACGCGCGGCATGATCCGTTCGGTCGTCACCGGCACCGGTTCGGCACTGCCGGCGCAGCGCGTTTCGAACGCGGAACTCGCCGAGCGCGTCGACACCTCCGACGAATGGATCGTCGAGCGCACCGGCATCCGCTTCCGCCACATCGCCGCCGCGCATGAGACGACGGCGACCCTCGCCGCCGATGCCGCCCGCGCGGCGATCGCCGCTGCGGGGATCGAGGCGCAGGCGATCGACCTGATCGTGCTGGCCACCGCGACCCCCGACCAGACCTTCCCCGCGACCGCGACCAAGGTGCAGGCGATGCTCGGCATCGACGACTGCGTCGCGTTCGACGTGGCGGCGGTGTGTTCGGGCTTTCTCTATGCGGTGCAGGTCGCCGATGCGATGCTGCGCACCGGTGTTCACCACCGGGCACTAGTGATCGGAGCCGAGACTTTCAGCCGCCTCCTCGACTGGGAAGACCGCACGACCTGCGTCCTGTTCGGCGACGGCGCGGGTGCGATCGTGCTGGAAGGACGCGAGGCGGAGGGCGACACGCCGCGCGGCATCCTGTCGACCAGGCTTCATGCCGATGGTCGCCATAACGGCCTCCTCTATGTCGATGGCGGTCCCTCGACCACCGGCACCGTCGGCAAGCTGCGGATGAAGGGCAAGGAAGTGTTCCGCCACGCGGTGGTGAACCTCGCCAGCGTCATGGGCGAATCGCTGGAACTCGCGGGGCTTACCGCCGATGATGTCGACTGGGTCGTGCCGCATCAGGCCAATGCCCGTATCCTCGATGCGACCGCGCGCAAGCTCGGCCTCCCCCCCGAAAAGGTCGTGGTGACCGTCGACATCCACGCCAACACCTCGGCGGCGTCGGTCCCGCTGGCCCTCGACGTCGCGACGCGCGACGGCCGCATCCAGCCGGGCGACATCGTCGTGCTGGAAGCGATGGGGGGTGGTTTCACCTGGGGCGCTGCTGTAGTCCGTTGGTAATCCTTTAGTATTTTTGAATCTTCGTATACGCTGTGCTAGCGGAAGCGGCGTACACGAAAGAAGGATTTCTCCAATGGTTTCCGATGGTACGCTGACCCGCGCCGATCTCGCCGAAGAAATGCATCGTGAGATCGGTCTGTCGCGTGCCGATTCCGCGCGCGTCGTCGAACAGATTCTCGACCATATGTGCGAGGCGCTGGCGGCCGGTGAGAACGTCAAGATTTCCGGCTTCGGCAGCTTCGTGCTGCGCGACAAGGGCGAGCGGATCGGCCGCAATCCCAAGACCGGCATCGAAGTTCCGATCGCGCCGCGCCGCGTGCTCACCTTCCGCGCCAGCCAGATGATGCGCGACCGCATCGTCGCCAACTGAACGGATTCGGTTGCCACCCCCGGTCGACAAATCCGCCAATGCCTATCGCACGATCGGCGAAGTGGCGCGCGACCTGGGGGTGCCGCAGCATCGGCTGCGCTATTGGGAAGGGCGTTTCCCGCAGATCCGGCCGCTGACCCGCGCCGGCGATCGCCGCTATTATAGGCCGGAGGACGTCGCGCTGCTGCGCCGGATCCAGGCGCTGCTTGGCGAACAGGGCTATACCGTGCGCGGTGTCCAGCAATTGCTGGCGCAGGAGGCGAAGGCCCCGGCGGTACCGGTCGCGCCGATCACCCGCCGCGCCGCGCGGATCATCGAACTGCGTGCGATCCGCGCGACGCTGGCCGATGCGCTGGCGGCCGACGACTGATCCCCGTTCCACCGTACCCCGCTCTGCCGTTCGTTCCGAATAGCAGCGGAGTCTGTCGAAGCGGCGTATCGAAGGACCGTTGCCGGAGACGCTTCGATCCGGGTTTCGACTTCGCGCGGCCCCTGCCCGGCACGAACGGTGTCGATGGCCGGGGGAACATCAGCGCTCGCTCCGCCCCCTCCCTTTCCCCGACGGCCAAACCTGCTAAACCGCGCGGGCAATGAGCGTATCCGATACCGACACCTCCCCCGCCCCCTCCCGGCGGGCCCGCTTCGCCCGCATCCGGCGACGGTGGTGGTTCCGCCTGCCGGCCATTGCCCTGCTGCTGTCCGGGATCGGTGTGTTCCTCATCTGGTTGCTCCTGTGGCGGACCCTGCCGTCGGTCGATTCGCTGCGCGCCTATGAACCGCCGCTACCGACCAATGTCCGCGGGATCGGGGGCGATCCGATCCACAGCTATGCCCGCGAACGCCGGGTGCAGCTGTCCTATGCCGAATATCCGCCGCTGCTGGTCCGCGCCTTCCTCGCGGCCGAGGACCGGACGTTCTTCGAACATCACGGCGTCGACTATCCCGGCATCGCCGCCGCGATCCTCACCAATTTGCGCAACGACGGCCGCCCGATCGGCGCGTCGACGATCACGCAACAGGTCGCGAAAAACCTGCTGCTGACCAACGAGGTCAGCTATGTCCGCAAGGCGAAGGAGGCGCTGCTCGCCTATCGGATCGAGGATGCGCTGACCAAGCAGCAGATCCTCGAACTCTATCTCAACCAGATCGCGCTCGGCCGGAACGCCTTTGGCGTCGAAGCTGCGTCCCATGCCTATTTCGGCAAGGAGCTGCGCGAGCTGACCCTGCCGCAAATGGCGTATCTGGCGATCCTGCCCAAGGGGCCGTCGAACTATACGCCTGAACGTGGATATGATCGCGCGATCACCCGCCGCAACTGGGTGCTGGGCGAAATGGAGCGTAACGGCTTCATCACGCCCGCGCAGCGCGCCGCCGCCGTCGCCCAACCACTCGGCACCATCCCGCGCCAGACCCCGCGACAGGAAACCGCCGGCGGCTATTTCATCGAGGAAGTCCGCCGCCAGCTGCTCGGCCAGTTCGGCGAGAATGCGAAGGACGGCCCGTACAGCGTCTATGCCGGCGGTCTGTGGGTGCGCACCTCGCTCGACCCGAAAATTCAGCAGGATGCGCAGGACGCGCTGCGCAGCGGGCTGATCCGGTTCGATTCGGGGCGTGGCTGGTCAGGCCCGCTCAACAAGCCGCGCGCGACGATCGACGGCGACAATTGGCAGCAGGCGCTGCTCAACACCAATATCGGCGTCGATTATCAGGATTGGCAGGCGGCGATCGTCATCGACAAGGACGGCGATGCGGCGCGAATCGGCTTTGCCGATGGCCGCACCGGCACCCTGCCGCGCGGCAATGCGCAGATGCCGGTCCGCGGCGGCACCGGCAACGCCTTTGGCGCGATCCAGCGCGGCGACATCCTCGCCGTCGCGCCGGCCGGCAGCCAATGGTCGCTGCGTTCGGTCCCGCGCGTGTCGGGCGGCATGGTGGTCGAGGACCCGCGCACCGGCCGCATCCTCGCCATGCAGGGCGGGTTCGACAGCCGCATCCAGTCGTTCAACCGCGCGACGCAGGCGATGCGCCAGCCCGGATCGACCATCAAGCCGATCGTCTATGCCGCCGCGCTGGAGGCGGGGATGACCCCGGCGTCGATCATCGTCGACGGCCCGTTCTGCGTGAATCAGGGCGGGCGGCTGGGCCAGAAATGCTTCCGCAATTTCGGCGGCGGCGGTGCCGGACCGCACACCATGCGCTGGGGCATCGAACAGTCGCGCAACCTGATGACGGTGCGCGCGGCGGCCCAGACCGGCATGGACCGGGTCAACGACCTGATCCAGCGCGTCGGCATCAGCGATACGAAGTTCCCGCCCTATCTCTCCTATGCGCTGGGTGCGGGCGAGACGACCGTGCTGCGCATGGTCAACGCCTATTCGATCCTCGCCAATCAGGGCCGCGAACTGAAGCCCACCGTCATCGATTTCGTGCAGGACCGCCGCGGCAAGGTGATCCTGCCCGCCAACTGGCGTGCCTGCGACGGGTGCAACGCCCCCGATTGGGACGGCAAGCTGATGCCGCGTCCGCAAATCCGGTCGCGCCAGGTCATGGACGCGATGAGCGCCTACCAGATGGTGCATATCATGGAGGGCGTGATCCAGCGCGGCACCGCCACCACGCTCCGCGACCTGAACCGCCCGATGATGGGCAAGACCGGCACCTCGACCGGCCCCACCGACGTCTGGTTCGTCGGCGGCACGCCGCAGATGATCGCCGGGCTGTATCTCGGCTTCGACAGCCCCCGCAATCTCGGCGGCTATGCGCAGGGCGGGACGATCGCCGCGCCGATCTACAAAACCTTTGCGGTCAAGGCGTATCAGGACATGGAGGTCCTGCCCTTCCGTGCCCCCGCCGGCATCCGCATGGTCCGCATCGACCGCGCCAGCGGCCGCCCAGTCTATGGCGCATGGCCGACCACTGATCCCAAGGCGGCGGTGATCTGGGAAGCGTTCAAGCCCGAGACCGAGGCGCGCCGTGCGACTGGTCGGCTGGGCGAGGCGCGTGCGCCGGTGACCCGCGATCCGACCCGTATCGCACCGAGCCGGCAACAGGTGCAGCCGCGCGACAGCGACTTCTTGCAACGCGAAGGGGGAATCTACTAGCGCGCCGCCTATATCGGCGGCATTCCCTTCGATTCAGATTTTCCGGAGTTTTCTCATGCGCGCCGAAGCGCAAGCCCATGTAGACAAGATCAACGATGCGCTCTCGCTGCTGCGCCGCTTCCTCGATTGGGACCGCGCGCTCCGCCGGCTCGACGAGCTGAACGCGCGCGTCGAGGATCAGGCATTGTGGAACGATCCCAAGGCCGCGCAGGACGTCATGCGCGAACGCCGCCGGCTGGACGAGGCGATCACCGCCACCCGCACCATCGAGCGCGAACTGGCCGATACGGTCGAGCTGATCGAGATGGCCGAGGAGGAGGGCGATGCCGAGATGGCCGACGAAGGCGTCGCCAATCTCGCCGAACTCGCCAAACGCGCCGATCACGACAAGGTACAGGCGCTGCTGTCGGGCGAAGCCGATGCTAACGACACCTATATCGAGATCAACGCCGGTGCCGGCGGGACCGAAAGCCAGGACTGGGCCGGCATGCTGCAACGCATGTACACCCGCTGGGCCGAACGCCGCGGGATGAAGGTCGAACTGGTCGACCAGCATTCGGGCGAACAGGCCGGGATCAAGTCGGCGACGTTGCTGATCAAGGGCGAGAATGCCTACGGCTTCGCCAAGACCGAGGGCGGGGTCCACCGGCTGGTCCGCATCAGCCCCTATGACAGCGCCGCGCGCCGCCACACCTCGTTCGCGTCGATCTGGGTCTATCCGGTGATCGACGACAATATCGAGGTCGAGTACAACGAAAGCGACCTGCGCATCGATACCTATCGCGCGTCGGGCGCCGGGGGTCAGCACATCAACACCACCGATTCGGCGGTGCGCATCACCCACATCCCGACTGGCATCGTCGTCCAGTGTCAGAACCAGCGTTCGCAGCACAAGAACAAGGCCGAGGCCTATAACCAGCTCCGCGCCCGCCTCTACGAGCGCGAACTCGCGATCCGCGAGGCGGAGGCCAATGCCGAGAACGCGACCAAGACCGATATCGGCTGGGGCCACCAGATCCGGTCGTACGTGTTGCAGCCGTACCAGATGGTGAAGGACCTGCGCACCGGCGTCGTCTCGACTGCGCCGGGCGACGTGCTCGACGGCGCGCTCGACCCGTTCATGGCGGCGGCACTGTCGCAGCGCGTGACCGGTGAAAAGGTCGAAATCGAGGACGTCGACTGATGCGCCACGCGCTCCCGCTTGCGCTATTGCTATTGGCTGGCTGCGACGCGACGCAGCCGAGCGCGGTGGCCAATGGGCAGCGGGAGGAACGTCATGACTTTCCCAAGGCCGACCGGCCGGTGGCGACGATCGTGTCGGCCCGCTGGTCGACCGAGGAAGCGCGCGACCGGCTGAACGAGGCCGAACTGGTCATGGACCGCGCCGGTATCGCGTCGGGGATGACCGTCGCCGATATCGGCGCGGGCGAGGGCTATTACACCATCCGCATGGCGCAGCGCGTCGGGCCGGACGGGCGGGTGCTGGCCGAGGACATCATCCCGCAGATCCGCGACGCACTGGCGCAGCGGGTGGCGCGCGAACGGCTCGACAATGTCAGTGTGCGGCTGGGCGAACCCGACGACGCCAAGCTGCCCGCGAACAGCTTCGACCGGGTGCTGATGGTCCATATGTACCATGAGATCGCCGAGCCCTATGCGTTCCTGTGGAACCTGCGTCCGTCGCTGCGGGCCGGCGGACAGGTGGTGGTGGTCGACGCCGACCGCCCGACCCAGAATCACGGCACCCCACCCGCGCTGCTAAAGTGCGAATTCGAAGCGGTCGGGTACCGGATGGTCGAGTTGCAGAAAATGCCCTCGGCCGGCGGTTATATCGCGATGTTCACGCCCGACGGTCCACGCCCGGCGCCGGAAAAGATCGTGCCGTGCCGCGTGCCGTCACCCACGCCCAGCGCCAGCCCGAGCGGCAACCACCAGGGCTGAGGCCCTTCCCCCTTCCCCACCCGTTCGGTTCGAGCAGCTTCGAGCTTGTCAAGAAGCGTCCGTCGAGAACGGGTCGCTTGAGGCACCGCCTTCTCGACTTCGGTTCTCGACAAGCTCGAACCTCCGCTCGAAGCAAACGGGTGGGGAAGAGACGGGACAGGACAGAAAGGCCGATCCCCACCCGTTTATGCTGAGTAGAGGCTGAGCTTGTCGAAGACCCGTATCGAAGCACCTGTGGCCCCCGTCCTGCGATACGCCATTTCGACGGGCTCAATGGCACTCAGGACGAACGGGGGATGGGACCGCAACGGGGCCGTCACCCCAGCAAAACCGGCGCCAGCAACAGCAACAGCTTCACATCGACCGCCTTGCCCGCCGCCCGCTGTGCCGCGACGAACCCGGCAAGGTCCGCCAGCGCCACCCGATGGACGATGATCTCCTCCCCCGGCACCCCGCCGCCATCGCCGACCCGCGTCAGCTCGCCGGCACGGAACAGGGTGAAACTCTCCGACACCATGCCCGGCGACGAATGATATTCGCCGAGTGAGGTCATGTTGCCGGCGCGATAGCCGGTCTCTTCCTCCAGCTCGCGCGCGGCCGCCACCGCCGCCGCCTCGCGCGCGGCATCGTCGCCGACCAGCCCGGCGGGCAGTTCGATACATGCCCGCCCCAGCGGCACGCGATATTGCTCGACCAGCAGGACATGACCGTCGTCGATCGCGACGATCACCGCCGCACCGATGCCGTTCGCCCGCCCGACATATTCCCAGCGCCCGCGTCTTTTCGCGGTGATGAAGCGCCCCGCCCACATCACTTCTTCGGGAGCGTCGCTGTCGATCATCGAACTTCCTGTCATGGCCCTTGCCTGTACGCACCGTATCGAAGCACAACAGCGTCCTCAACCATGGGGAGATGGTCATGGGAATGCTCAAGGAATTCCGCACCTTCGTCGCGCGCGGCAACGTCCTCGACCTCGCGGTCGGCGTCATTATCGGCGCGGCCTTCGGCACGATCACCAAATCGCTGACCGACGACATCATCATGCCGGTGATCGGCTATCTCTTCGGCGGCTTCGATTTTTCCAGCTATTTCCTGCAACTGGGGCCCGTCCCGGCCAGCTATACCGGATCGCCCGACAATTACGCCGCGCTGAAGGCGGCGGGCGTGCCGTTGTTCGGCTATGGCGAATTCATCAGCGTGGTGATCAATTTCCTGATCCTCGCCTTCATCGTTTTCCTGCTGGTCAAGTTCGTGAACCGCGCGATCGCGGTCGTCCACGAAGAGCAGAAGACCGGCGAAGCCCCGCCCGCCGCCGATCCGGCCGATATCGCGCTGCTCCGCGAAATCCGCGACGAACTGCGCGCGGCGCGGGCAAGGGACTGATCGTCCGCCGGACGACGGCAACGGCAGGCGTCCCGAACGACTCCGGTTCGAACCGGAGATCGAGCGATCCTGACGCGCGGGGGACGCCGTTCGGTCTGGCGGACCGGCCTCCCCGATCGAAACCGACACAGCAAAACCCGCCGGTCGTCCATCGACGTCCGGCGGGTTTCGAAAGCCGCAAGCGGCACGTCCGGTCCCGATGGACCGGCGCGGCTTACTTGATCTTGGCTTCCTTGAACTCGACATGCTTGCGCACGACCGGGTCGTACTTGCGGAAGGTCAGCTTTTCGGTCTGGTTGCGCGGGTTCTTCTTGGTGACATAGAAGAAGCCGGTATCGGCCGAGCTGACGAGCTTAATCTTGACGGTGGTCGGCTTTGCCATGACCCAAAAACCCCTTGGGCCTGACGCCCGCGAATTGACAATAAAAAGCGGCCCGCCACATGGGGGCTGCTGCAAGACGTGGGCGCATGGGCCAAATGCGCGCCGGAGTCAAGGCGAGCGGTCTTCACCGGAACGTAACCAAGTCATCCTAGGTTCTGATTCAAGGCTTTGGAGGTCGGGATGCAGATCGAGGCAGCACATATCGATGCGGAACGAGCACTGCGCGTCGGATACCGCGCCTGCCCCCTTGCCGAGATCGAGGCGATTCGCGCAATCGCTACCGCCGAATCGAGCCTGCCGGCGCTGAGCGTCCTCGCCGTCGTCGATGCCGCCATCGCGCGCGGCGAACGGCGCTCGATCGGCGAATGGACCGCGCTCGCCCGCGAAGCGATGCATTGCGGCCGCAGCGACGTCGCGACGGCACAGGCCTATGCCGCGGCCTGCACGGTGCGCCTCGCCGACTGAACCGGCACGCGATGGACCCGCTCGTTCCCGCGTTCGTCGCGGTCCTGCTGGCGGGGGTGAGCGACCGCCCGCCGCTGCTCGCCGCGATCCTGTCCGACCGGCTCGGACGCGGTGCGCTATGGGGGACGATCGTCGCGCAGGCGACCGGTTTCGCGCTTGCCGCGATCGGCGGCGTGCTGGTCGCGCCGGCCCTGACACCGAACGCGCGCAACGCGATGCTCGCCCTCGCGCTGATCGCAGCGGCGACTGCCGCGCCGATCCCGGCACGGATCAAGGATCGCCTCGACAGCTGGCGGTTGCCGCCCTTCCCGACCGGGCTGTTTGGCATGGCGGTGCTGACACTGGGCGATCGCAGCCAGTTCCTCGTCTTCGCCCTCGTCGCGCGCACGCCCGATCCTGTGGCGGGCGCGATCGGTGCGTCGCTGGCAGGCGCAGTCCTCCTGCTGGCCGCGGCGACGCTGGGCGAGCGCGACTGGCAGAAACTGCCCTTCACCGCGATCCGGATCGTGGCGACGCTGCTACTCGGGCTGACCGGCGCGGTCGTCGGGCTCGGCGCGCTGCGGCTGCTGTGATCCAGCCGGACGATCACCGCGACCGGATTTTTTGACTGGAGCGTGGCGGAAAGATTCGGCAGCGCGATCGTTGCTGAACCGAACCATATCCAGCCGGAGACTTTCCCCGTGACCAATCCCGCGCTCGACACGCCGACCGACCTGCCCAACAACAAGACGGTGACCGTCGCCGATGGGCTGAACGCCGCGCTGGCCGACTGCTTCACCCTGTATCTGAAGACCAAAAATTTCCACTGGCACGTGTCCGGCCCGCATTTCCGCGACTATCACCTGATGCTCGACGATCAGGCGTCGCAGATTCTCGCCGTGACCGACGTCATTGCCGAACGCGTGCGCAAGACCGGCAACACCACGCTGCGTTCGATCGGCGACATCGCCCGCCGCGCCGCGATCAAGGACAATGACAAGGATTTCGTCAAACCCGACGACATGCTCGCCGAACTGCGCGACGATAATCTGAAGCTGGTCGAACGGCTGCGCGAGGCGCGCGAAGCGGCCGAGGACGCCGGCGATACCGCGACCAGCAGCCTCGCCGACGACTGGATCGACCAGGCCGAGGAGCGCGCCTGGTTCCTGTTCGAAGCCGCTCGCAAGGGCTGATCGGGCGTGCGGGGCGGTCCGTGCCGCCCCGCCTGTCCCGCATGAACCGATGCGCGCCTTTGCCGACCTGCTCGACCGCCTGATCTACACCCGGTCGCGCAATGCCAAGCTGGCGCTGATCGGCACCTATCTACGCGACACGCCCGATCCCGATCGCGGCTGGGCGATTGCGGCACTGACCGGCGATCTCGACCTGCCCGCAGTCAAATCGGCCACGATCCGCGCGCTCATCACCGAACGTACCGACCCGGTGCTGTTCGCGATGAGCCGCGATTTCGTCGGCGACACGGCCGAGACGGTCGCCCTTCTGTGGCCCGAACCGCCGCCCGGCGCGGTCTCCGATGCCGATCCGCTGACGCTCGATACCGTCGTCACCCGCCTCGCCAGCCTGTCGCGTTCCGATGCGCCACGCGCGCTGGCCGATATGCTCGACCGGCTCGAATCGGATGAACGTTATGCGCTGTTGAAACTGGCGACCGGGGCGTTGCGCGTCGGTGTGTCCGCCCGCCTCGCCAAGACGGCATTGGCGCAGGCCTTCGGTCTCGATGTCGATGCAGTCGAAGAAGTGTGGCACGGCCTCGCCCCGCCCTATGCCGAACTCTTCGCCTGGGCCGAGGGGCGCGGGCAACAGCCGCATGCAGCCGACCTGCCGGTGTTCCGCCCGTTCATGCTCGCCCATCCGCTCGACGACGGCGCGGTCGACCTCGCCGACTATGCCGCCGAATGGAAATGGGACGGCATCCGCGTGCAGCTGGTCCATGTCGGTGGCGAGACCCGGCTCTACAGCCGCGCGGGCGACGACATCACCGCCGCCTTTCCCGAAGTCGCCGCCGCCTTCCGCACCGCCGGCGTGCTCGACGGCGAATTGCTGGTTCGCGGCGAGGGACAGGGGGCGAGCGTCCATGAAGACGCCGGCGCCGCCAGCTTCAACGCGCTGCAACAGCGGCTGGGGCGAAAGGTCGTGTCGAAGGCGATGCTGGCCGACTATCCCGCCTTCGTCCGCCTCTACGACATTCTCTTCGACGGTGCGCAGGATCTGCGCGACCAGCCATGGACCGCGCGCCGCGCCCGGCTCGAAGCGTTCGTGCCGCAGCTCGACCCGACCGTCTTCGACCTGTCGCGCCTGATCGATGCCGCCGATTTCGATGCGCTGGCCGACATCCGCAGCGGTGCCCGCGACGCCGCGATCGAGGGCGTCATGCTCAAGCGGCGCGATTCGCCCTATGTCGCCGGGCGGCGCGTCGGGCTGTGGTATAAATGGAAACGCGACCCCCTCGTCGCCGATTGCGTGATGATGTACGCGCAGCGCGGCAGCGGAAAGCGCTCGTCCTTCTATTCCGACTATACCTTCGGCTGCTGGACTGCCGACCCAGCCGAGGGCGGCGAGCTGCTACCGGTGGGCAAGGCCTATTCGGGCTTCACCGATGCCGAACTGAAGGACCTCGACCGCTTCGTCCGCCAACATACCGTGCAGCGCTTCGGCCCGGTGCGCGAAGTCGAGAAGACATTGGTGCTGGAGGTCGCGTTCGATTCGATTCACGCCTCGAAACGCCACAAATCGGGCGTCGCGATGCGCTTCCCCCGCATCAGCCGCATCCGCACCGACAAGCCGGCGGCCGAGGCCGACCATGTCGCGACGTTATTGAAGCTGGTGAGCTAGGCGTCGGCCCATAAGTACCCTTTTACTTGCTCTTACCCCGGCGAAGGCCGGGGCCCAGTTGGTAAGGGTTCGTTGGGACTTACTACCGTTCCGTCACTGGACCCCACCCTCCGCCGGGGTACCGACCGCTGGAGGTGCCCGCACTGCCAACGGGCCTATTCCTGTCCCGCCGGCTCCAACGCGATCTCGAACAGCGTCGGCCACCATTTCCCCGTCACGAACAACCGCTTGCCCGCCGCATCCCACGCGATCCCGTTCAACACCGCTTCCGGATCGAGCGGCCCCAGTTCCGCGCGCAGCGACGCCAGATCGACCAGTCCGTCGACCGCGCCCGTCGCCGGATCGATCCGGACGATATAGTCGCGGTGCCAGATATTGCCCCACAGCTTGCCGTCGATCATCTCCAGCTCGTTGAGGTTATGCACCGGGCGGCCATTGGCGGTGATTGTCACCCGCCGCGTTTCCCGAAACGTCTTGGGGTCGAGGAAGCGCAATGTCGGCGTCCCGTCCGACAGGATCAGCGACTGGCCGTCGCTCGCCAGTCCCCAGCCCTCACCCGGATAGCGCGCGCTGCCGACCGCTTTCAGCGTCTTCGCGTTCCAACGGTGCGCGATGCCGTCTTGCCAAGTCAGGCTGACCAGCTGCTGCCCGTCGACCGCCAGCCCCTCACCGAACTGCTGCCCCGGCAGCCGGGCGCGCGCCAGCACCTTGCCATCGGTCAGGTTGACCCGCCGCACATCGGACACGCCCGGCTGTCCGGTACTTTCGAACAGGGCCCCGTCATGCCACACCAGCCCCTGGGTGAAGGCAGTGCGATCATGCGGATAGCGCGCCACGATCCGCGCGGCGATGGCTTCGACCGGCACCGGCTGCACCGACTGCACCGGCGCAGGGGTCTGGGCCGACGCGACGGCGGCAAGCGAAAGGGTTATGGGCAGGAACCAGCGGATCATGGTCGTCGTCATCCTCGCATCTGCCTTGCCGGCGCCTGAACGATCAGAACGGCACTGCCGGTCCGGCCGGCACGATCCCGGTCGGGTTGATGTCCTTGTGGCTGCGATAATAATGCGTCTTGATCTGGTCGAGGTCGATCGTCTCCGCGACGCCCGGCAGCGCCGCGATCCGTTCGGCCAGCGCGCGCAGCCGCGGATAGTCGAGCAGCCGCCGGACATTGCATTTGAAATGGCCATGATAGACCGGATCGAACCGCACCAGCGTCGTGAACAATCGGATATCGGCCTCGGTCAGCCGGTCGCCGACCAGCCATTCGCCGGTCAACCGTTCCTCCAGCCAGTCGAGCGACTCGAACAACGCCTCGACCGCTTCGTCATAGGCCGCCTGCGTCGTCGCGAAGCCCGCGCGATAGACACCGTTATTGACGGTCGCATAGACGCGTTCGTTGACCGCATCGATCTCGGTGCGCAGGTCCGGCGGATAGAAGTCGCCCGGCGTCGCGCCCAGATCGTCGAACGCAATGTTCAGCATCCGGATGATCTCCGACGATTCGTTGTTGACGATCCGCCGCTCGGCCTTGTCCCACAACACCGGCACCGTCACCTTGCCAGTCATATCGGGTTCGGCCATCGCATAAAGCTGGTGCAGATGGTCGACGCCGTTGACCGGATCGCCCGTCCCGCCGAACGCCTCGGCAAAGCTCCACCCCTGCGCGCCCATCAGCGGCCCGACCACCGTGACCGGCAGCGAATCCTCCAGTCCTTTCAGCGCCCGCACCACCAGCGTCCGATGCGCCCATGGACAGGCAAGGCTGACATAGAGATGATAGCGCCCGGCCTCGGCGGGCCAGCCGCGCTGCCCGTCCGGCCCCGCACCGCCGTCGCGCGTCAACCAGTCGCGAAACCCGCTCTCCGCCCGCTGGAAATTGCCCGACGCATCGGTCGGCGCGACCGGCGTATCGTTGGTCCAAACCCCGTGCTGCAACATGCCCATCGGCGATCCCTTCGCTGTCCGGCGATGCAACGAGCGAGGATGCGTCGGGGTTCTCGACGGTATGTCGATCGCGGGGGCGCAAACGGACGCCCAACGAGTCAGGGATTTTGGATCAGCCGCAACAACGAACTATCGGGATCGAGCAACGCGCCGATGCGCAGGCCGTTCTGCTCGCGCGCCGGTTGCAGCCGGGGAAAGCCGGTCGGTTTCTCCGCAATGCCCGCCGCCTTTGCCACCGCATAGAAAGCGTCGAGGTCATCGAGTCGCAGGCAGCTGCCATAGCCGCTCGTCGTCGGATCGAGATCGGGCCATGGGAAGAATTCGAGCTTCAGCGATCCGCGTTCGAGAATCATCCACGTCGCATCGCGCCACGTTTCGACGAAGCCGAGCGCGGCGAAGAACGCCGAGGTCACCGCAAAGTCGCGCGACGGCAAATTGGGTGTCGCCAGATCCATTCGGCCCTCCGATTCGCGCGCACGCCGCGCAAACGAAAAGAGCCGGTCACCCCTGCGAGTGACCGGCCCCTTGACTATCGCCGAAGCGCGAACCTCAAAGCTTGTTGAGGTTCACCGCGGCGTGCTTTCCGCGACGGTCGACTTCGAGTTCGAACTCGAGACGATCGCCTTCGTTGAGCGTCGGCAGACCCGCACGCTCGACGGCCGAGATGTGGACGAATGCGTCCGGCTGGCCATCGTCGCGCTGGATGAAGCCGAAGCCCTTCATCGCGTTGAAGAACTTCACGACGCCGCTCGCGCGCTCGCCGGTCAGCTGCCGCTGCGGGCCGCCCATGCCGCCACCACGCGGGCCGGCATCACGCGGTTCGCGCGGAGCGCCGCCGCCGGTGACCGGCATCGGTTCGCCGTCGATCTTCAGGTCGGTCGCCGAAATGCGGCCGCCACGATCGACGAGGGTGAAGCCCATCGGCTGACCTTCGGCCAGCGCGCTCAGCCCGGCCTGTTCGACGGCCGAGATGTGGACGAACACGTCTTCGCCGCCGTCATCACGGACCACGAAACCGAAGCCCTTCTGCGCGTTGAAGAACTTGACCACGCCGGTCGCTTCGCCGACGACCTGCGGCGGCATGCCGCGGCCACCGCCGCTGCCGCCACCAAAGCCGCCACCGCCGCCGCCGAAGCCGCCGCCACCGCCGCCACGGAAACCACCGCCGCCGCCGCCGAAGCCGCCACCGCCGCCGCCACGATCACCGTAGCTGCTGCCGCCGCCGAAGCCGCCGCCACCGAATCCACCGCCGCCGAAGCCACCGCGATCGCCGCCGAAGCCGCCGCCGCCGTAGCTGCTGCCACCTTCGTCACCAAAACCGTCGCGCTTGTCCCTGCCGCGCCCACCGCGCTCGCCGCGCCGTCCTCGATCGAAACTCATTGCCCTGTTCGTCTTCCCGGTTCGCCCAACTTCATTCTAAACCCAAGCGCCGAGCGAAAAACGCAGGTGTCCGGGCACCGCCAAACCGGGTGCCACAGCCCTGCCATAGCGTAAAAGCGCGCGGCCCCAAACGAATTTCGCCGTTGCAATCGTTCCGGTGGCCGCGAACCTCGCGATTATCTTGCGGTTATGTGGCGAAGACGGCACAGAATCCTCGCATGGACACCATCTTGGCGCTTGTTGCCGATCCGACTGCCTGGGCAGCCTTTTTCACGCTGGTCGTGCTCGAAGTCGTGCTCGGCATCGACAATCTCATCTTCATTTCGATTCTGTCGAACAAGTTGCCGGCGCATCAGCAACAACTGGCGCGGCGAATCGGTATCGGTCTCGCGCTGGTCATGCGACTGTTGCTGCTGTCGATGATCGCCTTCATCGTCTCGCTCACCAACCCGGTATTCGACCTCGGCATTCAGGGGCGGCCCGACGGCTATGGCCGCCCGAGCTTCGAGACCGCATTCTCGTGGCGCGACCTGATCCTGATCGTCGGCGGGCTGTTCCTCGTGTGGAAGGCGACCAAGGAAATCCATCACACGATGGACGACGAACCGACCGGTGAGGCACTCGACAAACAGGGCAAGACCGCCTTGTCGTTCGGATCGGCGATCGCGCAGATCGTCGCGCTCGACATGGTGTTCTCGATCGATTCGATCCTGACCGCGGTCGGCATGACCGACGAAGTCCCGATCATGATGGCGGCGGTGATCGTGACCGTCGGCATCATGCTGGTCGCCGCCGATCCGCTGGCGCGCTTCATCAACGCGAACCCGACCGTGGTCATGCTGGCGCTCGGCTTCTTGCTGATGATCGGCGCGGTGCTCATCGCCGATGGCTTCGGCGTGCATGTGCCCAAGGGCTATATCTACGCCGCCATGGCCTTTTCGGCCGGGGTCGAGACGCTCAACATCGTTTCGCGGCGATCCAAGGCAAAGAAGCGAGCGGCGCGAGAGACCATTGAGCGAGCCCCCGCCAACCGCTAGGCGCATTCGATGACCGTTTATTTCCACGAAGAAGACCTGCCCGAAGGCGTCTTCGCCCCCGGCGCCGATATCGCCGTCGATACCGAGACGATGGGCCTCATCACTCCGCGCGACCGGCTGTGCGTCGTGCAGTTGTCGGACGGCGGCGAGGACCAGCATCTCGTCCGCTTCAACCCCGGCAGCGACTATGCCGCCCCGAATCTGAAGGCGGTGCTTGCCGATCCGGCGCGGGTGAAGCTCTATCATTTCGGCCGGTTTGACCTCGCCGCGATCCAGCATTACCTCGGCGTCACCGCCGGCCCGGTATTCTGCACCAAGATCGCGTCGCGGCTGGTCCGCACCTATACCGACCGCCACGGGCTGAAGGAACTGGTCCGCGAACTGCTCGGGCAGGAACTGTCGAAGCAGCAGCAATCGTCCGACTGGGGCGGTCCGGTGCTGTCCGATGCGCAGCGCGACTATGCCGCCTCCGACGTCCGCTTCCTCCACGCGCTGCGCGAGGAACTGAGCAAGCGGCTGGCGCGCGAAGGCCGCACCCATCTGGCGCAGGCCTGTTTCGATTTCCTGCCGCATCGCGCCGCCCTCGATCTCGCCGGCTGGCCCGAGACCGATATCTTCGCGCACATGTAAGGGACGACGATGTCGGAAATCGCCCGCCAGGAACGCTCGCGCCGGCAACGCCGTGCCGCGCCCGGCAGCGCGCATGACCGATCGATTGCCGTGCTGATGGTCGCGCTGCCGATCGGCATCGGCGTGCTGGCGGCGTTTCTGGTGATGGCGCCGCTGTTCATGCGCGGCGATACCAGCTTCGTGCTCGACAAGAACAAGGTCGATGTCGCGCAGGAACGGATGCGGCTGCGCGCGGCCGAATATCGCGGACAGGATGCCAAGGGCCAGCCTTTCGTCATCGATGCCGGGTCGGCGGTGCAGAAAAGCTCGGCCGAACCGATCGTGCAGTTGCAGGAACTGGCCGCCGCCATCCGCCTGCCCGACGGCCCCGCCCGCCTGACCGCACCCAGCGGCCGCTACGACATGCGCGACGAACAGGTCGATGTGAACGGCCCGATCCGCTTCCGCGCGGCGGACGGCTATACGCTCGACACCAACGACGCGACCGTCGACCTGAAGACCCGCCGCCTGCAAAGCGGCAGCGCGGTGACCGGCACGACGGCGATGGGCACGTTCAGCGGCGACCGGCTCGATGCCGATCTGGAGTCGCGCACCGTGCGGCTGACCGGCAATGCCCGCTTGCGTATCGACCCGGCACGCACGAAATAGCCGCGATGATTCGCCATGCGCTCCCGGGCCTTATCGCCACCATCGGCTTCCTCGCCATTGCGAGCTCGGCTCCGGCGCAGACGCGGCACGATTCGAACGCGCCGATCGATTTCTCGGCCAACGCCATCGAATTGCAGGATCGCGCCAATCGCGCGGTGCTGACCGGCGGGGTCACCATCCGCCAGTCGACCATGACGCTGACCGCCGACCGCGTCGTCGTCGCCTATACCGGCCAGATTACCGAAGGCGCCTCGCCCCAGGCATCGCGGATGGACGCGACCGGCAACGTCACCGTCACTCGTCCCGATCAGACCGCCAAATCGCGCTTCGCCGTCTATGACGTCAACCGCCGCGTCGTGACGATGATCGGCGGCGTGCAGTTGACGCAGGGGGCGAACACCCTGACCGGCGGGCGGCTGTCGATCGACCTCGACACCGGCCGTGCGACGATCGACGGCTCGGGCGTCGGCACGACCCGCGCGCCCGATGGCACGGTCCAGCAGAGCGGTGGCCGCGTCACCGGTCGCTTCTCGGTACCCCGGCGCAACTAATCGCACTTTCCGGGCGGGCCGGTGATCGGACCTTTGCTTGCATGCGTCTTTCATGCAATATTCCTGCCAATCGAACCGTCCTAACGGTACGGTAACCATTGCCATGCGATCAGGACGCTGCCGATGACCGACACCACCCTGTTGTCCCGCAGCGCCGACGCTGTCCCGGTCCACGAACTGCCCTCCGACACGGGGCTGTCGGTCGTGTCGATCGCCAAATCCTATGACAAGCGGGTCGTGCTCTCCGACGTGTCGATGTCGGTCGGGCGCGGCGAAGTCGTCGGACTGCTCGGCCCCAATGGCGCGGGCAAGACGACCAGCTTCTATTCCGCCATGGGCCTGGTGAAGCCCGATGCCGGCCGCATCCTGCTCGATGGCGAGGACATTACCGCGCTGCCCATGTATCGTCGCGCGATCCTCGGCCTCGGCTATCTGCCGCAGGAAACCTCGATCTTCCGCGGCCTGTCGGTCGAAAAGAACATCCTCGCCGTGCTCGAACTCGCCGAACCGGACAAGACGGCACGCGCCGCGCGGCTCGAACAGCTGCTCGACGAATTCGGCCTGACCCGGCTGCGCACCGCGTCGGCGATGGCGCTGTCGGGCGGCGAGCGGCGTCGCGCCGAAATCGCCCGCGCGCTTGCCGCCAATCCGACGATCATCCTGCTCGACGAACCCTTTGCCGGCATCGATCCGATCTCGATCGCCGACATTCGCGACCTGGTGATCCAGCTGAAATCGCGCGGCATCGGCGTGCTGATCACCGATCACAATGTCCGCGAGACGCTCGAAATCGTCGACCGCGCCTATATCATCTATGACGGCCGCGTGCTGTTCGCCGGATCGCCGTCCGAACTGGTCGCCGATGCCAATGTCCGCCGCCTGTATCTGGGCGAAGGGTTCGAGCTTTAACCAGAATGAGCCTCGCGCCGCGCCTCGACCTGCGCCAGTCGCAATCGCTGGTGATGACGCCGCAGTTGCAGCAGGCGATCCGCCTGCTCGCGCTGTCGAATCTGGAGATCGAAGGCTTCCTCGCCGAGGAAATCGAAAAGAACCCGCTGCTCGAATCGGGCGGCAGCGACGATGATGGCTCCGCGCTCGAAGCGCCCGAACCCGCTCCTTCCGGCGAACCCGCCGGATCGGACGAACTGCTGGGCCTCGGCGCGGCGAGCGGCGAGTCGCTCGACCTCGATCTCGGCGACACCTTCCACCATGACAGCGCCGCCGATGGCGTCGGCTCGCTCGACGGCGGCCTCGGCCTCGCCGCGACCGGTGCGGGCGGCTATGAGGACGCGCCCGATCTCGACGCGCTGGCCAGCGCCGATGTGTCGCTGGTCGACCATCTGCTGCAACAGGCCGGAGCCTGCGTGTCCGGCGCCGACCTGTTCATCGCCAGCGCGATCATCGATCAGATCGACGATTGCGGCTATCTGTCGGGATCGCTGCTCGACATCGCCAACCGCCTCGGCGTGCCGCTCGCGCGCGTCGAATCGGTGCTGACGATCGTCCAGACCTTCGACCCGAGCGGCGTCGGCGCGCGCAGTCTCGCCGAATGCCTTGCGATCCAGGCGCGTGAGGTCGATCGCTACGATCCGTGCATGGCGCGGCTGCTCGACCATCTCGACCTGCTCGCGCGCGGCGCACTGCCGCAACTGCGCCGGATCTGCGAGGTCGATGAGGAAGACCTCGCCGACATGATCCGCGAATTGCGCGGATACGATCCCAAACCCGGCTGCCGATTCGGCGGCGAACGCACCCAGTCGGTCGTCCCCGACCTGTTCGTCGCCCCCCGCGGAGATGGCTGGGCGGTCGAGATCAACGGCGCGACGCTGCCGCGCGTGCTGGTCAATCGCGGCTATTTCGCGGAACTGAGCGCGGGTGGCACCAAATCGTCCAAGGCGTGGCTGTCCGATTGCCTCGCCAGCGCCAACTGGCTGGTAAAGGCGCTCGACCAGCGCCAGCGCACCATCCTGAAGGTCGCGACCGAGATCGTGAAGCAGCAGGAGGCGTTCTTTCGGCAGGGCGTCGCCCATCTCCGCCCACTGACGCTGGCGAAGGTCGCCGAGGCGATCGAGATGCACGAATCCACGGTCAGCCGCGTGACGTCGAACAAATATCTGTCCTGCCCGCGCGGCCTATTCGAACTGAAATTCTTCTTCACCTCCGCCATCCAATCGGCGGATGGCGGCGAGGCGGTATCGGCGCTCGCGGTCAAGGAAGCGATCCGCACCCTGATCGCCGGCGAAGACCCGAAGAAGATCCTGTCCGACGACACGCTGGTCGAATTGCTCAATGCCAAGGGCTTCGACATCGCCCGGCGGACGGTCGCCAAATATCGCGAGGCGATCGGGCTGGGGTCGTCGGTGCAGCGGCGGCGGCAAAAGGCGCTCGGCGGGTAAGGCTTTCCTACAGGGGGCGGCGGGTGGCAAGGTCGCGGGCGCTCTTTCGCACCGTCCATCCAGCGCCCCCTGTTACCGGGCAAGGTCACGCACGCTGCAAAACGCGTACGAGTGTGAACTTCGTGAACTTTGGCCGTCCCTGATCGGGTAAGCACCTAAAATCCGTAAATATCCGTTCGGTTCGAGCAGCTTCGAGCTTGTCGAGAAGCGTCCGTCGAGAACACGCTACCACAAGCGAACCCTAAATAGGTCGCCTCTGCGGCGCCAAGTTCTCGATACGCGCTCTCGACAAGCTCGATCGCTACTCGAACCGAACGGGAGGGGAAGGGTAGCAAAGACAGGCGGCAGCTACCGCCCCCTAAACGTCCAGCTTTTCATAATCCGCCGGCGGCGGCACGCCTTCCATCCGCTCGGCCAGCAGCGGCCGGAAACTCGGCCGGCTCTTCATGCCGACATACCAGCGCTTGGCGAGGTCGTGCGTCTTGAAATCGATCCCGCCCAGATAGTCGGCGATCGAAATCTGCGCCGCCGCCGCCAGATCGGCGAGACTCATCGTCGCGCCGCCGATCCATTGCCGGTGATCGAGCAGGTAATCGATATAATCGAGATGCTCGACCGCCGCCTTCATCGCCTCGCGCAGCACCCGCGTATCGGGCGTCTGGCGGTGGACGATGCGCTTCTCCATCCGTTCCATCAGCAGCGGGCCGGTAATCTCGCGATAAAATTGGGTGTCGAACCACGTCACCAGCCGCCGCTGTTCGGCGCGGTCGGCGGCGCTGCCGTTCAGCATCGCCGGCTTGTCGCCCGTCTCCTCGATATATTCGCAGATCGCCATCGAATCGATCAGCCGGATGCCCGCCTGCTCATCGATCATCACCGGCGTCTGGCCCGCGGGGTTCAGGTGCAGGAACTCGTCGCGCCGCGTCCAGGGCGATTCGCGAACCGGTTGATAACCGATGCTCTTTTCGGCGAGCAGCAGACGGACCTTGCGCGAGAAGGGACATAACGGGAATTGCAGGAGCTGCCACATGGCTTCGTGTTAGGCGGCACGGCTGCGGTGCGGAAGGGGATTCGTGTGGGATTGCTGATTGCGCTGCTGTGGCTCGGTGCCGCGATCCTGCTGGTCCGCATATCGTCCCGACCGGTGGTCCATGCCGCCGCGATCGTCTGCGCGGGGATCGCCGCCACCACCCTGCCCGATCTCGACCTGTTGCTGCCGATCGGCCATCGCAGCGCCCTGACCCATTCGCTGCTGCCGCTCGGGCTGGCGCTGTTCGGGCGCCACTGGCGTCCGGTCATGGCCGGATTGGCGATCGGCATCGGTCTGCATCTTGCCGCCGATGCCTTTCCCAATGCGATGCGCGGCTTCGCGACGGTCAAGCTGCCGGGCTTTGGATCGCTCGGCGTTTCCGGCTCTTATGCCTGGCTGGGCGTGCAGGCGGTGGTGGCGACCCTTGCCGGCGCGGTCCTGCTCGCAGCGGCGCTGCCGATCGGCCTTGCCCTGTCGACCGCGCTGATTCTGATACTGATCGGCGTCGCCTATCTGTTCGCCACCGATGGCGGCTGGTGGGCGCTGACCTGCTATGCCGCATTTGGCTGGATAGCAGTCGCCCAGTCCCGGCGGCGTCGCTCGACTTGATGTAGATCAATCTAATTGTCTAACCGTGTCCGATATCTTTCACGACGGCAGTATACGATCTGGAAACCCGTTCCGCGCTACAATAGTCTTATGGAAGCGACCTTCGATATTATGGCGGACCCGGCATCGGGCATGTTGCGGATCACGGTGGGCGGGTTCTTCGCGCCCCCCGATATCGCCCGTCTCGCCGCCGCGATCGGCAACGGACTGGCCCGGCTCGAGACCCCGCCCAACCAGCATCGGACGCTGGTCGACATGCGGCATGCGGATATTCAATCGAGCGAAGCCGTCGCCGAGTTTCAGCGCATTCTCGCCGATCCGCGTAACGCGGCGTCCTGTATCGCGTTCGTGGTCGCGAAGTCGCTCGCGGCGATGCAGGTTCGCCGCGCGGCAGCAGGGCGGGTCGCCCGTTATTTCGACACGATCGAGGCGGCCGAGGCATGGTTGCGCTCGACCGACCTCGACACGGCACCGCGACGATCGGTCGGCTGACCGTCGCGGCGCGTTAGTTCAGGCGGCGGCGACCGCCTGTCCCGGTTCGCCCGCCGCATCGTCGAGCAGCTGGTGCGGCAGCCGCGTCAGCATTTCCTTGGGCACCACCTGCCAGAACCGGCCCTTGCACCGGTCCCAATCCTCGAGGATCGCTCCCGACCAACGGCTATCGGTCGCCCGGTGATGCTGTTCCACCAGGTCGCGCAGGGTCGCTTCCCAATGCGTCGAGCCGAGCCGGTGCAGCGTGATGCTCTCCGGGTTGTAGTGCCGCTCGAAACTGTCGTCATGGTCGTAGATGAACGCCATGCCGCCGGTCATCCCCGCGCCGAAGTTCGTGCCGGTCCGCCCCAGCACCACCGCGACGCCGCCGGTCATATATTCGCAGCCATTGGCGCCGCAGCCCTCGACCACCACCGTCGCCCCGGAATTGCGCACCGCGAAGCGCTCGCCCGCCTGCCCTGCCGCGAACAGCCGGCCAGAGGTCGCGCCGTACAGCACGGTATTGCCGACGATCGTGTTCTCATGGCTCCTGAGCGGCGACGACACCATCGGCCGAACGACGATCGTGCCGCCCGACAGCCCCTTGCCGACATAGTCGTTGGCGTCGCCGAACACCTCGAGCTTGATGCCCTTGCACAGGAACGCGCCGAGGCTCTGCCCCGCGCTCCCGCGCAGCCGCACCGTCACATGGCCATCGGCCAGCTTCGACATGCCGAAGGTCCGCGTGATCTCACTCGACAGGCGGGTGCCGACCGCGCGGTGGGTGTTGCGCACTGAATAGGTCAGCTGCATCTTTTCGCCGCGCGAGAACACCGCTGCCGCATCCTTGATCATCTGCGCATCGAGGCTGTCGGGCACGTCGTTGCGGAAGGTCGACAGGCTGAAGCGCCGCTGGCTCTCCTCGGCATCGACCTTGGCCAGGATCGGGTTGAGGTCGAGATCGTCGAGATGCTCGGCACCGCGGCTGACCTGCCGCAGGAACTCGGTCCGTCCGACCACTTCGTCGAGGCTGCGTACGCCCAGGCGCGACAGGATCTCGCGAACCTCCTCGGCGATGAAGGTCATCAGGTTGATGACCTTTTCCGGCGTGCCGGTGAACTTGGCGCGCAGCCGTTCGTCCTGCACGCACACGCCCACGGGGCAAGTGTTGCTATGGCACTGGCGCACCATGATGCAGCCCATCGCCACCAGCGACAACGTCCCGATGCCGAACTCTTCCGCCCCCAGGATCGCGGCGGCGACGATGTCGCGCCCGGTCTTGAGGCCGCCATCGGTCCGCAGCACCACGCGCCCGCGCAGGCCGTTGAGCGTCAGCGTCTGGTTGACCTCCGACAGCCCCATTTCCCACGGGGTGCCGGCGTACTTGATCGACGTCTGCGGCGACGCACCGGTCCCACCGACATGGCCTGACACGAGGATGACGTCGGCATGCGCCTTCGCCACGCCCGCCGCGACGGTGCCGATCCCGGCCGAGCTGACCAGCTTCACGCACACCCGCGCCTTGGGATTGATCTGCTTCAGGTCATAGATGAGCTGCGCCAGATCCTCGATCGAATAGATGTCGTGATGCGGCGGCGGCGAGATCAGCGTAACGCCCGGCGTCGCATGGCGCAGCTTGGCGATGAACTCGGTCACCTTGAAGCCCGGCAGCTGCCCGCCCTCGCCGGGCTTGGCACCCTGTGCGACCTTGATCTCGATCTCGTCGCAGGCGTTCAGATATTCGGCGGTGACGCCGAAGCGACCCGACGCGACCTGCTTGATGACCGAATTGCCGTTGTCGCCATTCTCGTACGGCTGATAGCGGATCGAATCCTCACCGCCCTCGCCCGACACCGCCTTGGCGCCGATGCGGTTCATCGCGATCGCCAGCGTCTCATGCGCTTCCGGGCTGAGCGCGCCCAGTGACATGCCCGGCGTCACGAAGCGCTTGCGGATTTCGGTGATCGCCTCGACCTGATCGATCGGCACGCCGGTATCGGGGAAGTTGAACTCGAGCACGTCGCGCAGATACACCGGCGGCAAATCCCGGACGCCCCGCGAAAACTGCATATAGGTCGAATAGCTGTCGGTCGCGACCGCGGTCTGCAGCAGGTGCATCAGCTGCGCCGAATAGGCATGCGCCTCGCCACCGCCGCGCTGGCGATAGAAGCCGCCGATCGGCAGCGTCGCCACCGCCGTATCGAACGCCGCCTCGTGCCGCTGCGTCGCGTTGACGTGCAGCGAATGATAGCCCTCGCCCGAGATCTTCGCCGGCATGCCGGGGAAGAAGTCGTTGACCAGCGCGCGGCTGAGGCCGACGGCCTCGAAATTATAGCCGCCGCGATAGCTGGAGATCACCGCGATCCCCATCTTCGACAGGATTTTGAGCAGCCCCTCGTCGATCGCGGTACGATGGCGCTTCAGCGCCTCGTCCATGCTGATCTCGCCGAACAGCCCGCGCGCATGGCGATCGGCGATCGCGGCCTCGGCCAGATAGGCGTTCACCGTCGTCGCGCCGACACCGATCAGCACCGCATAATAATGGGTGTCGAGGCATTCCGACGACCGCACGTTGATCGAGGCATAGGACCGCAGACCTTTCCGCACCAGATGCGTATGCACCGCCGCCGCCGCCAGCACGCCGGCGATCGGCACCTTGGTCGCGTCGAGATGCTCGTCGGTCAGGAACAGCTCGCTGCGCCCTTCGCGCACCGCCTGTTCGGCCTGCGCGCGGATGCGGGCGATGGCGGCACGCAGCGCCTCCGGCCCCTCGCCCGCCGGGAAGGTGCAGTCGATCTCGGCGGCCTGGGCGCCGAAATGCGCCTTCAGCCGCAGCCAGTCGGTGTTGGTCAGCACCGGGCTGTCGAGCACCAGCACCGCGCTGCCGCGGTCGGCGGCGTCGAGGATGTTGGCCAGATTGCCGAACCGCGTCTTGAGCGACATGACGTAGCGCTCGCGCAACGGGTCGATCGGCGGGTTGGTGACCTGCGAGAAATTCTGGCGGAAGAAATGGCTGATCAGCCGCGGCTTGTCGGAAATGACCGCCAGCGGCGTATCGTCGCCCATCGACCCGATCGCTTCCTTGGCCCCTTCGACCATCGGCGAGAGGATCAGCTCCATATCCTCCAGCGTCTGGCCCGCGCACACCTGCCGCCGCGCCAGTTCGGCACGGTCGTAGCGCAGCGGTTCGGCCGTGGCGGCGGGCAGGTCGTCGATGGTCAGGAACTTGGCCGTCATCGCGGCATAGTCCGCCTCACCCGCAATCTTGTCCTTGATCGCGCGGTCCTTGTAGAGCTTGCCCTCGCCCAGATCGACGGCGAGCATCTCGCCCGGGCCCAGACGGCCCTTCTCGACCACCGTCGCTTCGGCCACCGGGACCATGCCCGCTTCCGACCCGACGATCAGCAGCCCGTCACCGGTAATCGTGTAGCGCAACGGACGCAGCGCGTTGCGATCGAGCCCGGCGACCGCCCAGCGGCCATCGGTCATCGCCAGCGCGGCGGGACCGTCCCACGGCTCCATCACGCTCGCGAGATAGTCGTACATTGCGGTATGCGCCTCGGGCATGTCGGCAACACCCTGCCACGCCTCGGGCACCAGCATCAGCTTGGCGGTCGGCGCGTCGCGACCCGAACGGCAGATCGTCTCGAACACCGCGTCCAGCGCCGCCGTGTCCGACGCGCCCGCCGGGATCACCGGCTTGATATCCTCCGACCGTTCGCCGAACGCGATGCTCGCCATCTTGATCTCGTGGCTGAGCATCCAGTTCTTGTTGCCGCGGATCGTGTTGACCTCGCCATTATGCGCGAGGCAGCGGAACGGCTGCGCCAGCCACCATTGCGGGAAGGTGTTGGTCGAATAGCGCTGATGGAAGATCGCGACGCGCGACTCGAAGCGTTCGTCGGTCAGGTCGGGATAGAAATCCGACAGGCTCTCCGCGAGGAACAGCCCCTTGTAGATGATCGACCGGCACGACAGCGAACAGAAATAGAAACCGGTGATCTGCGCGGCGATGATCCGCTTCTCGATCCGGCGGCGAACCAGATACAGGTTCTTTTCGAACTCGGCCTCGTCCATCTCTTCGGGCGCGGGACCGGCGATCATGATCTGCTCGATCTCGGGCCGGGTGGCCTGCGCCTTCATGCCGATGACCGACACGTCGACCGGCACCTGCCGCCAGCCATAGATCGACCAACCCGCCTCGATAATCTCCGATTCGACCAAAGTCCGGCAGGTTTCCTGCGCGCCGAGGTCGGTGCGCGGCATGAACACCATGCCGACCGCGAGGCGCGCATGCAGCGGCTTGTGCCCCGACGCGGCGATCGCATCGTCAAAGAAGCGGTGCGGTAGATCGACATGGATGCCGGCACCGTCGCCGGTCTTGCCATCGGCATCGACCGCGCCGCGATGCCACACGGCGCGCAGCGCATCAATCGCCGACTGCACGACGCGGCGCGACGGCTTGCCATCGGTCGCCGCGACCATGCCGACACCACAGGCGTCGCCCTCATATTCGGGGCGGTACATGCCTTCGGTGGCGAGGCGGAGGCGTTCGGAGGTCATGTCGGTCATGCCGCAAACCCTTTCTTGGAAAGATATGTTACGATGGCGGCAACGATCGACTGCAATCGCGTCGCTGCGTCCCAGCATTGGTTGACGCGGCGAACCTGCTCCGCCTCGTCGATCGGATATTCATGCACCAGCCGGTTGCGCAGCAGCGTCAGGTCGACCCAGTGATCGGCGTCCTCGACGAACCGGCTCTTTTCCATCCAGTTCGCGATATCGCGCCGGGTCATCGCTGCCGTGTCGAGCAGTTCCCACGTGGCGACCAGGCGGACCAGCCGCGCGATCATGTCCTGCAACTGCTCGACGCGTTTGAGCAGCGCGGTCGATGCGATCCGCTCGATCAGCGGAAGCGCCTCCAGCGCCCTGACCTCGGTCGGCAAATGCGGCGACAATAGCGGACGCAGTTCGTCGATCCCGTCTGACAGCCGCCGGCACCGCAGCAGCGTGGCGCGCAGGACTGTGTCGGTATCGCTCATGGCAATGCTACCGCCTGCGGCGCGACCATCCGGGCAAAATCGGACCAGTCGCCCGACCGCGGCGCGAAGACCACATCCACCTTCTGCTCGTCGATCCGCTCGAACAGACGGTCACGGAACCGGTCGGCCCGCGCTTCGGTCGCGAGGCTGGCGTCAACCTCGACCAACAGGTCGATATCTCCCCCGCGCAGATCGTCGCGGACCCGGCTGCCGAACAGGCGGACGACCACATCGTCGCCGAACGCTTCTTGCGCCGCCGCCTTGATCGCCTGCACCTCGTTCGGCTTCAGCCTCACGCCGCCTGCCTTTCCGCCTTGGCCTTCGCCTTCAGATACGTATGCATCCGCTCGGTAACGTCACGCCCGTCCCGGATCGCCCACACCACCAGCGACGCCCCACGCACGATGTCCCCAGCCGCGAACACGCCGTCGAGCGACGTCATCATCGACTTGCCATCGACGCGCACCGTGCCCCAGCGGGTCACGCCCAGCTCCGGCGCATCGAACAGCGTCGGCAGATCCTCGGCATCGAAGCCCAGCGCCTTCACCACCAGATCGGCGTCGAGGACGAATTCGTTGCCCGGATCGGTCTCCGGCGCGCGGCGACCCGAAGCGTCGGGCGCGCCCAACCGCATGCCGGTCGCACGGACCTGCACCACCTGTCCGTCCCGTTCGTCGAACGCAGCCGGGGCGGAGAGCCAGACGAACTCGACGCCTTCTTCCTCGGCATTGGCGACTTCGCGCTGCGACCCGGGCATGTTGGCGCGGTCGCGGCGATAGAGGCACTTGACCGACTTCGCCCCCTGGCGGATCGCGGTGCGGACGCAGTCCATCGCGGTATCGCCACCGCCGACCACGACGACATTCTTGCCCGCCGCATTCAGCGAACCGTCGTCATAGGCGGCCACGCTGTCGCCGAAGCCGATCTTGTTCGACGTGGTCAAATAGTCGAGCGCATCGACCACCCCGCCGCTGCCAACGCCCGGTGCCTTGATCGCGCGCGGCTTGTAGACGCCGGTCGCGATCAGGATCGCGTCGTGCTTCTGCCGCAGTTCGTCGAGCTTGGCGTCGCGGCCGACCTCGAAGCCTTCGTGGAAGACGATGCCGCCTTCCTTCAGCCGCTCGACGCGGCGCATGACTACCGGCTTTTCGAGCTTGAAGCCGGGAATGCCATAGGTCAGCAGTCCGCCCGCCCGGTCGTAGCGGTCATAGACATGGACGTCGTAGCCGAGGTTGCGCAGCCATTCCGCCGCCGCCAGTCCTGCCGGACCCGCCCCGACGATCCCCACCGACTGACCCCGCGCCGGACCGACCGCGACCGGTTCGACCCAGCCATTTTCCCACGCAGTGTCGGTGATGAACTTCTCGACCGACCCGATCGTGACCGCGCCATGCCCCGAAAATTCGATGACGCAATTGCCCTCGCACAGCCGGTCCTGCGGACAGATGCGGCCGCAAATCTCGGGCATGGTCGAGGTGCTGTTCGACAGCTGATAGGCTTCCTGCAACCGCCCCTCGGCGGTCAGGCGCAGCCAGTCGGGAATATGATTGTGCAGCGGGCAATGGACCGAACAATAGGGGACGCCGCATTGCGAGCAGCGTCCCGCCTGATCCTCTGCGGTCGGCGGGGCATAGCGCTCCGCGATCTCCCGAAAGTCTTCCGCGCGCAGTTCCGGTTCCCGTTTGGCCGGATAGGCCTGCGGACGCGAAACGAACTTCAGCATTGCTTGATCGGCCATAATGCCCTCCGACCGTTCGGAAAGCATATTTTAACGGCGGAGTCACGCAATAAACAGCCAATAGGTAAGGATTGGTGACCTTATTGAGCGTCTTGGTCGCTACCAGTAATGACATCCATTCTTAACTAGCGAAAGAAGGGCCGAAACGGCCCTAACCCAGCGGCGTTATCCGTCCCTGGGAAAGCAGTACAATCAACGCACTACCCAGCAGCACACGATAAACGACGAACACCATATAGCCGCGCGTCGACACGAGCTTCAGGAAGCCGACGATCGATGCATATCCCACGACGAACGAAATCGCGGTGGCGAGCAGCGTCGGTCCCGGACCATAGGGGCCGAACTCGCCCCAGGTCTTGAGCAATTGGTACAGTCCCGACGCCAGCACGGCCGGAATCGCCAGCAGGAACGAATAACGCGCCGCCGCCTCGCGGGTGAACCCCATGAACAGCCCGGCGGTGATCGTCCCGCCCGATCGCGAAACACCCGGTAGCAGCGCCATCGCCTGCGCAAAGCCGAACGCGATACCGCTGCCCCAGCCCAATCGGTCGATGCCCCAGCGCCGCCGCCCGACCCGGTCGGCGATGCCGAGCAGGATGCCGAAGCCGATCAGGCTGAACGCGGTGAACCATAGATTGCGCAACGACGTCTCGATCGCGTCCTTGAACAACAACCCCAGCACGACGATCGGCAAGGTGCCGATGATGACCAGCCAGCCGATCCGGGCATTGTCGGCGTCCTGCGCCGCCTGTCGCCTGAAGAACTGGCCGAGCCATGCCGTTGCGATCCGCCAGATATCCTTACGGAAATACAGCAGCACCGCCGCCTCGGTCCCGATCTGGATGATCGCGGTGAAGGCGGCACCCGGATCGGTCCCCGACGGCAGGAACGCGCCGGCGATGCGCAGATGCGCGCTGGACGAGACCGGCAGGAACTCGGTCAGCCCCTGGATGATGCCGAGGATCGCGGCTTCCAGCCACGCGGTGGCAGGGTTCACGCGCGGGCGACCTTGTTGAAGCGGCCATTCTTGCGGTACGCGACCAGCCATTCGGGCGCGACCGTCGCCAACGGCACCGGACGGATGTCGAACGCCTCGATCCCCTCCACATCGCCGGCGACGACATTGTCGCGCGAGAGCATCGCCCACTGATCCTTGCTGATCGGCGTGAACGGCAGCGCCGCGATCAGCCCGCCCAGTTCGTTCGCGACCTCGACGAAGCGGACGTCACGCCCGACCGCGCGCGCGATCCAACGGTTGAGTTCGCCCATCGACATCACGTCCGGCCCGCCGATCGCATAGGTCTGTCCACCGAACCGGTCCGGATCGGCCAGCGCCTTCACCACCACCTGCGCCAGATCGACGACATAGATTGGCTGGAACTTCGTCCCCGCCGCCATCACCGGCACGATCGGCCGTCCGATCAGCGCCGGCGCGCCGGCGATCATGCCGGCGAAGCGATTGACGAAGCCGTCCTCGCGCCCGAACACAATCGAGGGGCGCAGCACAGTCGCCTTCGGGAATGCCGCCCGCACCACGTCCTCACCCGCCGCCTTCGACCGGCCATAGGCGGAGGCCGATGCCGGATCAGCACCGATCGCGGAGATATGCACGAACGCCCCGACACCCGCCGCAGCCGCCGCCTCGGCGACATTGCGCGCGCCGGCGAGATGCACCTTGTCAAAATCGCCCTCGAGAATGCCGACGAGGTTCACGACCGCGTCCGATCCCGCCACCGCGCGGGCGATCGTGTCGGGGCGCGACAGGTCGGCGGCGACGAACTGCGTCTGGCCGAGGCCGCCTTGGGTGCGCAGGTACAGTGCCTGGCGCGGATCGCGTTGCGCGATGCGGACCCGTGCGCCCGCCTTCAACAATTCCTGTACGACATAGCGGCCGACGAAACCGCCACCGCCGAACAGCGTCACCAACTGGTTCTTCATCGTGCCCGCCTTTACCTGGCCCACATGCCTCTATGCCAGCCCCATGCCGCTCCTGCAGCAAAACGGCAAGGACAACGTAGAAATCGCAAAATAAGTTGTTGACGCCCCGCCGCACCCCCCGTAGAGGCGCCCTCCTACCCCGTGCCCAGATGGCGGAATTGGTAGACGCACCAGCTTCAGGTGCTGGCGATCGCAAGGTCGTGGAGGTTCGAGTCCTCTTCTGGGCACCACTACTGGCTCTGGATACGTCCAGCATCGTCCAGTAAGCGACTGGTTTCGCAGCATTTCTCGACGGAGAATCGCCAGACACCGTCCGGCGAAATCCGCCTATGGGCATCAGCAGCGACCACAAAATGCTGCCCTTTTTGATGCCCTCGGATCGACCCGGCCCTGCTGGGAAAACGACCATGCTGACCTACATCCAGATCAACGCCGCCAAGCCGAGGGAGAAGGCCTGGCAACTCTCCGATTCACAAAACCTGTACCTCGTCGTCCAGCCCAACGGCTCGAAGCTGTGGCGCTTCAACTATCGGTTCCTGGACAAGCAGAAGAAGCTCCATCTCGGCGGATGGCCGGCCGTGAGCCTCGCCGACGAGCGTGCACGCCGCGACGACGCCAAGAAGAAACTTGCGGAAGGGATCGACCCGGCGCTGGAGAGGAAGCGCGCCCGGATCGCCGCCAAGTACGCGGCGGCGAATACCTTCCAGGCAGTCGCCGAGGAGTGGCTCGTCAAATGCGAGCGCGACGGACTAGCGCCCGTGACCGTCGACAAGATCCGGTGGCTGCTCGCCAAGGCCTACCCCCTGATCGGCACCATCCCGATCGCACAGATCACGCCGCATGAGGCGCTGGCCGTCCTGCGCGCGGTGGAAGCCACCGGTGCCTATGAGAGCGCACGGCGCATGCGCAGCGTCCTCAGCCGCGTGTTCCGCTATGGCGTGGCGACCGTCCGGTGCGAAAAGGACGTCGCCGCCGACCTTCGCGGTGCGATCGTCGTGCCGAAGGTCAAGCATTTCGCCGCCATCACGCGACCGTCCGAAGTCGGTGCGCTGCTGCGGGCGATCGATGGCTACACCGGCCACAAGGTGACGGTGATGGCCATGCGCCTCTCGCCGCATGTATTGCTTCGTCCCGGCGAGCTTCGGCAAGCGGAATGGAGCGACATCGATTTCGACGAGGCGATCTGGTTCGTGCCTGCGGAGCACATGAAGATGCGCCGGCCGCACCGCGTGCCCCTGTCGCGGCAAGTCATCGCGATGCTCAGGGAGCTTCACGGGCACACGCACTGGTGGAAGTACCTGTTTCCCTGCCTCGGCAAGCCTCGGAAGCCGATGTCAGAGAACACCGTCAACCAGGGCCTGCGCAAGCTCGGCTACACGACCGACCAGATGACGGCGCACGGGTTTAGGGCGATGGGCGCCACGCTGCTCAACGAGATGGGCAAGTGGAATCCGGATGCGATCGAGCGGCAACTTGCGCATGTCGATACCAATCAGGTGCGGCGCATTTACGCCCGGGGCGAGTATTGGGACGAGCGTGTGGACATGATGCAGCACTGGTCCGACTATCTCGACAGGCTGCGCGAGGGAGGGAATGTCGTTAGGGCCGATTTCGGCAGGAAGGCGACGGGCTAGCCCCGGCACCCCCACGAAGCTGTGACGAGACCTCGGGCAGGATCGCATCGTGTCCGAGGTTCTGTCGCACCCCCGGTTCAATCCCTGTCGTCGATCGATGTGCCGGTCGACCAGCGTTCGTCGGTGTGCTCGAGAAAGAAGTCCGCTTCCTCCGTGATCGTTGCCACGGACAGGATCGTCGCACTCCCGTCGAGTTCGGTTGCAGAAGCAACGGCAAATGCCGGCTGATGCGTTTGATCAGAGCATTGGCTATCGCGAGGATGCCCGCGCAACCCCAGCCACCGGGCGCGCAGAAGCCAGCTCAACCGATCAGCGATTGATCCCACAGGCCAGCCCATGCGCGCGTTCGCTGGCCTGACTTGCGACTAGGCGGCGTGGACAAATTGGTGACGGTCAGCTTTCGCGTGTGTAACCTCAGTTCGTGAACCGTAAAGCGCACTTGATCGCGGCCATATTGGTTGGCCTTGCTACGCCCTCTGCCGCTTTGGCCG